>CAYJGZ010000007.1:0-106548 GCA_964370045.1 uncultured Oscillospiraceae bacterium | reverse complement strand
AGGCGATGCGCAGGCGCAGGGTGCACAGTATCCGCATGGGGCGACATACCAAGCGGCGCAGTACGGCGAACAGTGTGCGCAATACCCACAAGGCGATGCGCAGGCGCAGGGTGCACAGTATCCGCATGGGGCGACATACCAAGCGTCGCAGTACGGCGAACAGTGTGCGCAATACCCACAAGGCGATGCGCAGGCGCAGGGTGCACAGTATCCGCATGGGGCGACATACCAAGCGGCGCAGTACGGCGAACAGTGTGCGCAACACCCACAGGACGATGCGAGAGGGGGAGCATAGCCATGGAGCAGATACTGCAAAACCTCATCTCCGCCTTTTCGCACGCATTTGTGTGGCGTGCATTCATAGTGGGCATTTTGATAGCGTTGTGCGCCTCGCTACTCGGCGTTACGCTGGTGCTAAAACGATTTTCCTACATAAGCGACGGGCTGTCGCACATAGCGTTCGGCGTTATATCGGTGGCGAGCGTTTTGAACATAACAGTGGGCGAAATGTGGCTGGTGTTCCCCGTGACGGCGTTGTGCGCCATACTGCTTTTGCGGCGGGGCAAAAGCGCAAAAACAAGGGGCGATGCCGCCATAGCCATGATGTCGGTGGGGGCGCTGGCGGTGGGCTACCTTATTATGAACGTGTTCCCCGTCTCCTCCAACATTTCAAGCGATGTGTGCATCACGCTGTTCGGCTCGGTGTCCATACTTACGCTGACACCCATAGACGTGTGGATGTGCCTTGCGCTCGCAGCCTTGGTCCTGGGCTTTTTTATCCTCTTTTACAATAGGATATTCTCCGTCACCTTTGATGAGACATTCTCCAAAGCGACCGGAATGAACACCGAGGCGTACAACCTTATGATTGCGGTAATTATTGCGGCTGTCATAGTGCTGGCGATGAACCTTGTGGGCTCGCTGCTCGTTTCGGCGCTGGTGGTGTTCCCTGCCATGTCTGCCATGCGCATGTTTCGCAGCTTTAGGGCGGTCACGCTCACCTCGGCGGTGGTGGCGGTGTTTTGCGCGCTGATGGGGCTTTTGGTGTCCATTGTTTTCGGCACGCCCACAGGCTCCAGCATTGTGGTTGTGAATATTGTTGTGTTTGGGCTAAGCTGTTTAGTAGGAAAGGTAAGGTCTTTTGCATGAAAAAGCTGTCTTGTATTTTGATGGGCGGCATTTTGCTCATAGCACTCAGCGGATGCGATGCTATATCCGCACAGCCGGGTGCGGAGCTACCGCCGGCGGCGCCCACACGGGAGGATTACCTGCAGGCGGATGAGCCACCCTCTGCGGATGGGATAGACTTCGACTTTACCACCATGAGCGACACCATAGTGACGGCGCAGGTGCTGGACATGATGTGGAACCCCGATGCGTATGTGGGCAAGGTGTTTAAGATGTACGGGGAGTACTACTCCAAATATTTTGAACAGATAGAAACCCAGCAGCACTATATAATAATAAACGATGCCACGGGATGTTGCCCGCAGGGTATAGAGATTGTCGCCGAGGGGGCGGCCACTTATCCTGCACAGAATGAGATTATCGAGATTGTGGGCACGTTTGAAAGGGCGGAGATAGGCGGCCTTGAATTTTACCGTGTTGTGACGGAGGACGTTACGGTTTTGCCTTAGATAGTGTGGACATGAGTTGAATCGCAGGGATTTTGAGCAATTTTTTTGCAAGACGAGGCGGAAAAACGATGCACTCCTTTGTGGAATGCGAGTTTTGCGGGCAAAGTATGGCGAAAAAATTGCCAAAATAACTCGACTGAACACTCGTGTCCACACTATCTAGTTCTTTTCCAATTTTTTCTGTGTACTTTTTACAGTGTCCAAATAGGCTTTTTCCACAGGGGATAAAACATCTTCCTCCGAGCGGCGATACTTTTCGTATTCCGCCTCAGCCTTTGCTATGGCCTGCTTGTTGCTGATGTTCCCACTGCCATGCAGAACACCTTGGCCGTACCTTTCGGCAAAGTCATCCACCTCCACAGCCCAGTCCTTCATATACATCGGCTCTCTGCGCATGGCACGAAGCTCCGCTAAGTCGAAAAATGCAGACACTATGCGATTTAGTGTTGCAAGCTCCTCCTCGGTAAGATAGTTTTTGGCAACCTTTGCCTCGCTCTTAACAGGCCTATTACCCTTAAATGCAGTTAGCCCCATAAACGGAAGCGCTGCGTTTGCTCTGCTAAATATAACTTCTGCCGCAGTATTGCCGTGTGCCGCATAATGAAGCTTGTTTTGCACTGCTTTGAAAAACTCCACCGATTCGTCCGCATTTGGGTTGTAGTCTACACTTGTTGCATAAAGGTCAAGCACCTGCCTGTACAATACCTTTTCGCTTGAGCGAATATCACGTATTCTTTCGAGAAGTTCTTTCCAATAGTTGCCGCCACCTGCTTGCTTTAGCAGCTCATCATTCATGGTAAAGCCTTTGATGAGATACTCCTTTAATACAGCAAGCGCCCATCTTCTGAACTGTGTGCCACGAATACTTTTTACCCTGTACCCGACAGAGATAACGACATCGAGGTTGTAGAATTTTGTCCTGTAATTTTTTCCGTCGGAAGCAGTTGTCAAGTAATCCTTGACAACTGAAATTTCATCAAGCTCGCCCTCTTTGAAAGCGTTGTTGATGTGCAGGCTGACATTTTGTTTGGTTGTCTGAAACAATTCCGCCATCTGCGCTTGTGACAGCCACACAGTTTCATCCTGCATATGCACATCAATCTTGGTTGTGCCATCGTCTGTTTGGTACATTATGATTTCGCTATTCATCCTCGCTTACCTCACCCTGATTTATTACAAGACATATAATTATCTATCAGTATAGCATTAAAGTTGCACAATATGAATATGCAGGGTGTGTACAAATACGCCGCTTTGTTTGAGAGACGCACAGGCTTTGTGCGTTCTTTTTTTTACACAGAAATATGTACAAAAAAGCTTTTTATCAAACATGTTTTTATCTTTTTGGCGATGTTTTTCAAACATTTGTGCGGTATGAGCTATTTTTTTTGCCGATTTTACTTCGTTTTGTATAAGTACACGTTTATTTAACTTGAAAAGCAAGCCGCATACCCTTTATAATAGGAATGTATATGTGATTCGTGATTCTTCAAAAAACTACGGTAAAGGAGCAAAGTGTTATGAGCTATACGCACGAAGTAGAGCACATGTGCCCCATAGCAAACGGGGCGAACCACGGGCCTGCCCCCATCCCGCAGGAGGGGCGCTGGGTAAAGGCGTACGAGATAGCGGACATTTCCGGCCTTACACACGGCGTGGGCTGGTGTGCACCCCAGCAGGGCGCATGTAAGCTTACGCTTAACGTCAAAAAGGGCATTATAGAGGAGGCGCTGGTGGAGACCATCGGCTGCAGCGGCATGACCCACTCTGCCGCCATGGCAGGCGAGATACTGCCCGGCAAAACACTGCTCGAAGCGCTCAACACAGACCTTGTGTGCGATGCTATCAACGTGGCAATGCGAGAGCTGTTTTTGCAAATTGTGTACGGGCGCAGCCAGACAGCCTTTTCGGAGGACGGCCTGCCCATCGGCGCAGGCATGGAGGACCTTGGCAAAGGCCTGCGTAGCATGACGGGCACTATCTACAGCACACAGGCAAAGGGTGTGCGCTACATGGAGCTTACGGAGGGCTACATCACACGCATGGCGCTGAGCGAGCAGAACGAGGTCATCGGCTATGAGTTTGTGCGCCTTGGCAAGATGCTGGAGGACATTCGCCACGGCAAAGACCCGGGCGAAGCGTACGAAAAGAACAAGGGCACATACGGAAGATTTAAGCAAGAAGACGGCGCGGTGAAGTACATTGACCCGCGCGAAGAATAAGAAAGGGGGAGTGACGAAATGGCAACTTTTGAAAACCAAGCAAGTCGTATGCCCAAAATTGAGGCGTGCATGAAGAGCAACGGATTGGAGAGTTTGGACGCCTGCAAGGAGCTTCTTCTTTCCAAGGGCGTTGACGTGGACGCCATTGTGCGCGGCGTTCAGCAGATATGCTTTGACAACGCCGTGTGGGCGTACACGCTGGGCACTGCCATTGCGGTGAACAGAGGGCTGAAAAACGCCGCCGAGTGTGCCGCCGCCATTGGCGAGGGCATAGAGGCATTCACCATTCCGGGCAGTGTGGCAGAGCAGCGTGCGGTGGGCATAGGCCACGGCAACCTTGGCGCTATGCTACTGCGTGACGAGACAGAGTGCTTTGCGTTTCTTGCCGGGCACGAGAGCTTTGCCGCCGCCGAGGGCGCAATAGGCATTGCAAGAACTGCAAACAAGGCACGCACAAAGCCGCTTCGTGTAATATTAAACGGCCTTGGCAAGGATGCGGCGTATATAATCAGCCGCATAAACGGCTTTACCTACGTAAAAACCGACTACGATTTCGCCAAAGGCGAGCTTGTTGTTTTGGAGAAAACTGCTTTCAGCAGTGGCGAGCGCGCGGCGGTGAACTGCTACGGCGCAAACGATGTGCTGGAGGGTGTCGCCATAATGAAGGCGGAGGGCGTGCAGGTGTCCATCACGGGCAACAGCACAAACCCCACACGCTTTCAGCACCTTGTGGCAGGCACCTACAAAAAGTGGGCGGTGGAGACGGGCAACAAGTACTTCAGCGTTGCCAGCGGCGGCGGCACAGGCCGCACACTGCACCCCGACAACATGGGCGCAGGCCCTGCCAGCTATGGCCTGACGGACAGCATGGGACGTATGCACGGGGACGCACAGTTTGCCGGAAGCAGTAGCGTGCCTGCCCACGTGGAGATGATGGGCCTTGTGGGCATGGGCAACAACCCCATGGTGGGTGCAACGGTTGCGTGTGCCGTGGCGGCGAGCGGGGTATAAGAATATAGCCTGTTTGCGCATATCCCCAAGAACAGCATGGGACGTATGCACGGGGATGCACAGTTTGCGGCAAGCAGTAGCGTGCCTGCCCACGTGGAGATGATGGGTGGGGCAAAACCTAATAGTTCATGACGCACATCTTGCACCGCATAAATTCCGCCATATGTCACAAAAATCACAGGTAATACACAAAGTATTGCCTGTGATTTTTGCCTAATCTGACAAAATTTCTGTCGGCACAATCTGCACATCAGAACTATGAGTTTTTACCCTTGGGCATGGGCAACAACCCCATGGTGGGCAGGGCTGTTGCGTGTGCCGTGGCGGCGAGTGGGGTGTAGCTCGATAATATGTAAAGTTTCGTTGCGCACAAGCAGATGAGATATTAAACTAAACGACATTACACAAAAACCCACAAAGGCATACACGCCTTTGTGGGTTTTTGCATCAACATATACAAGAAAAAATATTTACGATGCTTCTTCTATTTTGAAAAATATTCTAAAAATTGCTTTTTTCAACATTGCTTTTTTCGACATACTTTGATAAAATTATTACGAGTATGCACATTTCATATTTGATGGGTTATTTATCCTGTGTTTTTTTGTGTTTTTATGGCATTTCGCCCTTTGCGCCTTTGTGGTTTTGAAGGCTACAATGCTTGCATATACTTTGTAATAATTTTTTTGGCAGATGGCATTATTGTACGCTGCTGCGTTACTCTTGGAGGAGCCGTTGTGAAGATTTTAAGCTCGAAATTATTTGCGACAATAAGTATAATTACCGTTGTTCTGCTTATTGCCGCATTGGCGAACTGGTTTCAGTACTCGGCAGACGAGGCTGTTTTAGACGCTACACGCAGTGAGCTTGAAAAAAATGTTGAGCAGGTAGAGCTGAGAATGCAAGAAAGCTTAGCCGAAAGAGGCGAGGATTTATCCTCGCTTGCGAAAGCTTTTTCCGACGCAGAGGTAAGCGAGGATACAGCGGCGGACTTTTTGTCGACCCAGTTTCAAGCGGAAAAATTTGACGGATTGTACTACGTAGACCTTGATGGAAAGGGTGTGTCGGCAAGCGGCGATGAATTTGATTTTTCGGACCATGAGATATTTGCAGACGCACTAAGCGGCGAATATTTAATCGTAGATGCGCATATTTCAGAAATTGACGGCACAGTGGGCTTTGAGGTTGTCGCACCTATCGAAAAAGGTGGCACTATCGCAGCTTTTCTTGTCGGTCAAGTATCAACAGATGCGCTTTACGAAATTTTGGAAAGCTTTGATTACGATAGTGGCGATGCTTTTGTTGTGGACACCGGCCTGAACTTGTTTTTTTCAACAGGTGAAAACCACATAGGTGTTTCCGAAATTCCCCAAAGCGATGCGGACGAAATAGGACAGGACAATATTGCAATGGCGCAAAGCAACATTGCGAGCGGGCAGGGCGGCAGCTTTTATTACGACTACTACGGTGTGCACAAAACGATGGTATACCTGCCCATATCCCACACCGAGCTTGCGCTTGCGCTAAATGTTGAATCGGGCACAGTAAACCCCCATCTTTCGGGTGCGGTGAACCAGCTGAAATTCATGTGCCAGCTGATTTTTTGGGTGCTGGTTGTGCTCATTGTTTATATATGGGTTTCCCAGCGTCACTTGCTAAAGAAGATGCAAAAAACGGCCTATTACGACCAGCTTACAGGGCTTTCCAACATGGAGAAGTTCAAAATTGATGTGGAAAAGGCGCTGAAGCAACACCCTGAAAAAAAGTATACTATGCAGAAAATGGACATAGCTAAGTTCAGCGCTATAAACGAGCTGTATGGAACAGAGGTGGGCAATAAGGTTCTTTTAACCATTGCGGATGTGATGAAGGATATATCCGCAAATACAGAGAAATCATTTATCTGCGCAAGGGTGGGTGCGGACGACTTTTTGATGTTTGCCGCAAACGGATATTTGGAAAATGAGGACACCGCGCGGTATGACAGCGAAAAGGAGTTTATCTCCCTTATCCCGGAGCTTTTGGGGTATGATTTCCGCTTTAGGTATGGGCGCTATTTTGTCGAGCCGGGCGAGCGGGACGCAATGGAAATAATAAACAAGGTTACGCTTGCGCACAACATGGCTCGCACGCACGGATACCAAAAAACATGGGACTACGATGATGCGTACAGGCAGGAAATCCGCCACAATGCCGAAATTAACAACAAGCGCAAGGCGGCGCTTGAAAACGGCGAATTCAAGGTGTTCTTGCAACCTAAATTTAGCGTGCACGAGGACAAGCTTATAGGCGCAGAGGCGCTTGTTCGCTGGATACAGGCGGACGGCAGCATGATATATCCAAACGACTTTGTTCCGTTGTTTGAGCGCAACGGGTTTATTGTAGAGCTGGATAAACACATCCTTGAAAATGTGTGCATGACCATACAGAAGTGGATGAGCATGGGCTTTGGTGCGATTACGGTATCGGTCAACTGCTCAAGGCTTAACCTTGTAACGCCCTACTTTGTGGAGGGCATTGTTGCCATCACAGACAAATACAACGTACCGCATGAGTATATTGAGATAGAGCTTACAGAGTCTGCCGCATTCGGCAACGAGCACAGCATACAGGAGCTGTTTGCTCGCCTGCGTGAGCATGGCTTCAAAATATCCATCGACGATTTCGGCTCGGGGTATTCTTCGCTGGGGATGCTGAAAAACCTGCATGTAGATACGCTGAAAATGGACAGAAGCTTTTTTGTGGACGGCAAGTCCGCGCGGCGAGACGACATGCTTATCGATGGTGTTGTTAAGCTGGCACACAACCTTGGCATGTATGTTGTTGCGGAAGGAATAGAGACGAAGGAGCAAATAGAGCTATTGCGCTCTATGAACTGTGATGCGGTGCAGGGATATTTCTACGCAAAGCCGATGCCTATTTCCGAGTTTGAGCAAAAATACAGCGGGAATATGGCGCTTGATTTGCACCATGGCAAGCAGACGCTGCCGCTTATCCACAGCATAAACGATGCTAAATTTGCAAATTCCATCGTCCCTTGTGGCATACTGGTCAGCCTAATGGACGAGAACTTCACCATTGTGGAGGCGAACGACGGATACTTTGATATTATCGGCTATTCACGGGAAGAGGTACGGGATATTTACAAAAATAGCGGAATGGCGCTTATCCATCCGGAGGATATGAACCTTGCAAGAAGATATTTTATCGACAACTGGCGCTCTGACTTTACAAAGCGGCTGGAGTATGCTTGTAGGGTGATAACGAAGGATAAGGGATGTATAACCATTCAAACCAGCTGTAAGGTCTCGCAAAATGAAAATGGCGAGTACCGCATATATTTCTCGCTCATGGATGTGACTATCCACTCCGAAAACCTGCGCCGCCTAAAAGAAGAACAAAACTTCAACGCACGAATTGCGGGAATTACGAACAACGCATTTTTCGACTATGACATGCAAGCCGACACCATACGTTTTTCCAAAAACTTTGCAAGCAGGTTTGACATTCCGGATGTAATCGAAAACTTTTTGGATTCGGACCTTGGGCAAAGGATGTTTTCTGCGTGTGTGCAGGCGCTGGAAAATCGCAAATTAAACAAAAGCTCGCTGCCCATTGGAAAGTCGGAGGGTGAGCTGTGCCTTTCGCTACCCGGGGGTGAGCCGGTATGGTATCTGTTCAGCTATGAGGCGATGTACAACGAGGATGAGAGGCGCCACAAAATTGTGGGCAAGCTTACCGAGGCTGCGGGGCATAAGTTAGAGATGGATATACTGAAAGTAAAGTCCGAAGGCAAGCTGCTGACAAATGTCTACAATAAAAGCGCCACCGAAAGATATATTCGCAACTATCTAAAGCTTGCCATTCCGGACAACAAGACAGGCGCTTTCTTTGTGATAGAGCTTGGCAATTTTGAGCAGATGTGCGATGAATTGGGCGCAAGTGTAGGGGATGAGTGCATTAAGGACGTGGGCACTGTCCTAAGGAATATGTTCAGAAGCGCCGACCTTATCGGACGCTCGAACACCGACAAATTTTTTGTGCTTGTAAATAACTATAAAACGCTGGACTTTGCAAAGAGAAAGGCGCTCAACCTGTGCGAGGAAATTGGGAAAACATACGAAAAAGATGGTGTGTCAATCAAGCTGTCTGTGGCCATAGGCGTTTCACTGTATCCCGAGCATGGCGACACATTTGAAAGTGTTTACGAAAAGTCGCTCACTGCATTGCGACAAATAAAGCCGACAGACAAAGAGAAAATAGCTGTATACAATGAAGATGAGCAGTAGGTGAAGGCGGTGCCCTGTGGGTGCGAGCTTGCCATAAACTCTTCAAAATAAAGCAACCCCCTCGATAGTGCGCTGTGTGCGCCGCCGAGGGGGTTGCTTTTGTGTTATAGGGTATTTGGGTGTGGGCTATTTGTTCAAATGCTCCGCAGTAAAATCATCTATGGGCATTGGCCTTGCATAGTAGTAGCCCTGGCCTATTTTACAGCCCATCTTGCACAGTATATCGTGTTGCTGCTTGTTTTCCACACCCTCAGCCACCGATGTGAGGCCGTTGAGACTCTCGCAAAGAGTAATGGCAACTTGGGTCAAAGCCTTGGACTTTTCGTTCTGGTGTATACCACCCACTATTTTCATGTCTACTTTAATCTCATCAAAATCAGACACAACAAGAGCGCTCAAGTTTGAATAACCACTGCCAAAATCATCAAGAGAAACCGAAAAGCCCGCACCTGAAAAGCTGTTGATTATTTGAGCCAAGACATTTTCGCCGATGCCGTTTATTGTTTCGGTTATTTCAATAACAAGCTTTGAGCGCTGTACACCATACTCGTCACATATTTTTGAAAACCTTTCAACAATTCCCTCTTTTGAAATGGTTATCCTTGAGCAGTTTACGGATATAGCGGGCAGCGCAGAAACACCGCTGTCCTTCCAGGATTTTAAGGCTTTGCACACCGTTTCAAATACAAATTCGTCAATTTTTGAAATGATGCCCTCTTTTTCGTAAAATGGCAGGAAGTAAATGGGCGCTTGCAACATGCCGCCCGCACCAATACGCCGCACAAGTGCCTCCGCACTTTCAACCTTTCCGGACACAAGGTTCATTTGCGGCTGCATATACACAACAAACCTGCCGTCGGAAATTTCCATTTCCAAGTTTTCGCGCAGAATACGTGCATAGTTTTCGCCCTCGTACAGGTTGGTCAAATTGCTGTTTGTGTTTTGGAGGTTTCTATTCCATGTATAGCCTATTGATGTGTCAAAATCCCTCTCCCCTGCCAGCCTTTCTTTTAACAAAGTTACTCGTTTTTCAAAATCAAGCTCGGATATGTTTTTTAGAATAACGACAAATTCATCTCCACCTACACGGAAAACAGTGTCCTCAAAAATATCCTGCAAAATCCCGGATAGCTTTATTAAAATGTTGTCGCCAAACATTATACCCTTAGCATCGTTTATTGCGCTGAGGTCCACAACATCAACATACAATACGCCCAGGTTGTCGATATTGCCATCAATGTTTTTTAGTGCAAGGCTGTAGCTGTGCCTGTTTTTAATGCCTGTGAGTGTGTCGTAATAGCTTAGCCTGTTAAGGTTTGTGATAAGCTCTGTTTCATCAAGGAAAGTAGCGGTGAACTTTGCAACAGTTCGTATTATGGAAACCTTTTTCTTGTTTTTAAGCGAGTTATCCACGCCCACAAAGCCGGTTACCTCTCCCCCATCTACGCGTATTGCACCGATAGTTATATCCGTGAGGTTTTGAAGCTTCATAAGCTCGTACTCAAGCGAATCTTTGCCCACCTCGTTAATATTTAGGTGAAACGCCCCTTGTTCTTCGCATTTGTTTAGCAAAACACCAAGCTCTGATATGGGCAGGTCTTGGAGCTTGTCTTTATATGGCTCATTGCCATCCTTGCAATACTCGTAAGTGTTGCTTATATACTTGCCACATGCGGATATTTCAAATATATAGCTTCGCTCTGCGTTGTAATAATTTGTCACAGCCTTAAGCAGAGAATATGTGGAGGCGTTAGGCTCGTTGCCCGAGTGTAGCATTTCAACACAGGTCGTTAGGAAATGTTCATCGGTGAGCCTGTCTGTTAAAGCCCTTTCAAGCGATATGCGCTTTGATATATCCGTCGCAATTTCCAGCCTTGAGGGGTTGCCGTTGTAGCTAATTATCTTGTCTTTTAGCAAATAGGTTGTATCCAAATGGGGATTGTAATAGGACCACTCGTAGTACCCGTCCTCTTTTAGCAGATGATTTGTGCAAAACTCGCAGGGTGCATCTTTTTTTTGCAAAACGCTGTAGCATTTTTTGCCCATGAAATCATCTTCGGACGTTGCATTTATTGTGCGCCTGCCTATTTCGTTGAGATACCGCAGCTCGTGTGTATTTAGGTCGCTCACATACACAACGCTATCAATAGTATCTAAAATATCGGCGGAGTTTTTGTTGCTTATTGCAAGTGCGCTCATTTCCTCCCTTAAATGTGTTCCCTGCAATATTATGGACAACAGCTTACCCACATATTGTAAGCTGTTAATCTCTCTTTCTGTCCACACCCTTGTTTTAGTGCAGTCGTCAAGCCCTATGAAAAAGGTCATCTTGTCGTCGCTTTTTATCTGTGCATGAACAAAGGACAGAATGCCCTGGTCGTCCATAATTTCAAAAGCTCTGTCCTGCTCTAAGGTTTCTCGCAAGTCGTTGGAGTAAATAATGTCGTTGTGCGCCTTGTTAAGAAAGTCCGCAAACAATTCATACGGAATACCCTGCAAGTTGGCTATCTCGCTGCTAATGCCCTCTTTGCAATATTCAAAAGTATTGGTTAATGTGAGGCCGTCATCCAACGTTTCAAAAATATAGCTTCTGTCCACATTGTACTTTTGGCCAAGGTAGCTAAGCGTTAGGTTAATAGCATCGCTGTTGCCGTTTTTTTCGTAAAGAATATTAAACACGGCCGAAATAAGGTCGTAGTCAAAAAACGAGCTTGCGATTCTGTTTGCGTTTTCGATTTTGGTTATACTTCTTGTAGTGCCAACATTGAGGTCGGAGGAATAAACCATGTATCTGTTTTTGCCCTGGATTTTTGCGTGGCTCAGCGCTTTGTCGGCGTTTTGGTACAGCTCATCGTATGTTTTTCCGTCGCGAGGGTACAGCGCAATGCCCACACTGCCCGAGATGGAGTAGTCCTTATATTCGCCCGAATAAGTCTTTCTGTATACTTCAAGTATTTTTTCGGCTTTTTGTGAAATTATATTTGTGTCGAACAAATTTTCCACAAAGATAATAAACTCATCTCCGCCTATTCTTGCAACAATGTCAATGTCTCTAAACGCCGCTTTTAGCCCCGCCGATATTTCCCTTAGAACCTCATCGCCAAAATAGTGACCCAAGTTATCATTTATCGACTTGAAATTATCTATGTCAATAATAAATAACACATGGGTGGATGTGCTGTTTGCGGCGAGCTTTTCGGAGATAATGTTTTGGGCGCTTATTTTGTTGTAGCAATCGGTGAGCAAATCTTTTTGGGAGCGTTCCTCAAATACTCGTTGTTCGTTAATATCAATGCCCTTACCCACAACAAAAACAGGCGTGCCCGCACTATCTGAAATAAGCTTGCAGGTGACCTTGTGATAGCGGTAATTTTTTTTGTCATCCAAAAATCGTATTTCATAAGACTTTAGTATGCCATTCTTGACATTATCCATCATTTCTTCGTAAGTGGCAATGTCGTCCTCGTGAATAAACTCAAGCCTTAATATGTCGCTTTCTGTTATGGCGACGTTTTCGCTAAATCCGCTAAAAAACGGCTTGCCGTAAAAGTGAAAGCTTCCCGTCCTTAAATCCAACGAGTAAAACCACTCGTCCGACAACTCGGAGATTTCTTCCATCAAAACACTTTTCGGAAGCTTGTCCGCAAAATAAAAGGCATAATCGTTTTCGTTTTTAGCGTAGGAAAAATCCGCACGCAAATCCTTTATAAAGCCCACCACATAGTCTTCGCTATATGCGTTATCAAGCTTAATTAGTGTGATTTCGCAAGGAAGCCTGCTTCCAGTTGGCGTGATGTGCATCCAATTGAACGTATGTTTGCCGTTCTTTAGTGCTGTTTCAAAATTTATGCGGGACATCTCTTCGGAGGGCACCCCGTTTGGCTGAATAGGTGGGGAAAACTTGTAAAAGTTATCAAGAAATTCCTCCCCGCTTTCAACATTGAACATGTCCAATATATGTGCGTTGCATACAATGTTGAGCATGTTGTTGCCCCACAAATTAACCCCGAACGGAGCCGCACCCAGTATGGATTTTAATATCTCAGAAGAAGTAAATTCTTTTTCTAAATTTATTGAGCTTCCACGTTTAAGTGTTAAGTTGTTATCAACGCTCATAATATAAATCCCCTCTATTTCTACAAAAAAACTGCTTGTGTGCACAGCATATATGGCAAGTATACCATTGCCACCAAACAAACACAACTTGAAAAAAAGTAAGGTGTGGACAAAAATTCCCGCTTATCTTTTGAGCATATCGTCCCTTGCTAAGCTCGTTCTACAAAGCGTGGCTACTATACATATTCTGCGCGTAACATTCGGGCAAATAGCTGCATCTCCGCTTCACTGGGTGGGTCGTAGCGCCAGTTTGTGTGTACTGCGTACTGAAAGTCCCCCGTGCGCCATGTGGCAATAGCAGAGCCCGCAGGGCTTGTTTGCAGCCGCACCTGCACGCCCTCAAAGTCGTAATCCTCAAGGGTGGCGTTGTAGCTTTCGGTCATTGTGTACAGCTCTATAAGGGGCGCCTTGTCGCTTTCGGCTATGCGCACCACCAGCGAACGCTCCCCGTCGTTCGTGCCGTATTCCATCTGGGCAAACCATGAGTCCACCGCAAACACTCTCTCAAGCTGCAATTCCTGCGTATCGGGCCAGCTGACAACATCAAAGCCGGTGTACTCACCCACGGCAGGGCTGTCCACCTGGGTGATGTCCGAAGGCTCGGGTGGCGGCGCACCATCGTAGTCTATTCGCCAGTCCTCTATGATTACCCCCACATCCGCAAGCGCTGTCTCCCCACAGCCTGCAAACGCAAGGCACAGCACAAAAACACTCACAAGCAAAATACACGCTGTTATTCGGTTTTTCACACTTACCTCCTATATAAGGGTGTTTTGCGCTGTGGCTACCTTGTCGGTACACCCACAGCGGCACACCTTACCTATTTTATGTCGTACCAGTTCATTATAAACTATGTTTTGCGCCTATACAATAGCGTGTTGTCCTGCTAACTTGCCAAAAAAATACAAAGCAGCTACCGAAGTAGATGCTTTGCAATAAATTGCTTTTTGCTGAAAATTAGCCATGCGAGTGTGAGCAGCATGTTGTTGTTTGCTTTTTGGCAAAAATCTTTTTTAGGAGGCTTTTCAAAATCAAAATCCCGAAAATAACCGCCACAACTATCATGTAAATGGGAATTTCGTGCTCGTGAGAGCCCTCTATAATGTTTGTAATGCCGCTGTAGCCTGTTAAGCCGATGATAAAGTCCAAAAGCAGGCCAAAGGATATGGCGCATACACTGGCACAACCTATGTATATGGCAAGCACTTTTTTGCCCAAAGTTTTGCCGAGTATGGCCAAGGAGGCGATGTTTGTTACCGGCCCTGCGAACAAAAACACAAATGCGGCACCGGGGGAAATGCCCTTAATCATAAGCGAGAGGGCAATGGGAATGGATGCTGTTGAGCAAATATACATGGGTATGCCTATGACGAGCATTACCAACATGCTCAAAAGAGGGCTTGAAAAGTTCGATAGCCATTGCTGTGGAACAAAGGTGCTTATAAGAGCCGCAATGAGCAAGCCTATCACGAAATGAGCCGCTATTTCGTCCAAAAATTCGCCAAAGGCATACGTGAAAACGCTTTTAATCTTTACGGATAGGGGCTTTGCCACCTTGTCATTACATTCGCTTGTGCTCGCACACCCACAGGCAGATACCTGCGGCTGTGGCTCGTGCGCACATCCACAGGCGGACACCTGCGGCTGTGGCTCACCCGTGCAGCTGCCTGCGCAGCTTGACTGAGGCTTTGCGTAATTTACGTCATCATTTTTACAAAAAATATTGGTAACTATACCCGAAATGATGCCCGAAATAAACGCAACCACCGCCCTATACGCCGCAAACAGCGGACCCATAAGGCCGTATGTGGCGATGATGCTGTCCACGCCCGTTTGGGGTGTTGAGGTTAAAAAGCTGACAACAGCGCCCTTTGAAGCGCCGCTTTTCCCAAGGTACATTGCTGTCGGAACAACGCCGCAGGAACAAAGCGGCAATGGCACCCCCAGCACAGAGGCCTTCACCACCGAGGCGGTGGATTTTTTGCCAACATGCTTGAGAATGGCATCCTTGTTGACAAATGCGTGCAAAATACCCGTGAACAGCAAGCCTATCATAATGTAAAATGACATATCAACGAATAGCTCCCATAAATTGTGCAAGTAATCCATAGCTTGCCCTCCTATTTGTGGTTTAGATGACTTATGCCTATATCCAAAATGTCATGGATATGTTTATCGTCTAAACTATAATATATGTTATTTTTTTCTTTTCTTGTTTTCACAATGTTGTTAAGCTTTAGCAGCTTTAGCTGGTTTGACACTCTCGGTTGGGAGACATTTAATAGTGTCGCCAAACCTTTCACGCAAATTTCGTTGTGTAGCATGGCCAGCAAAATTTTAATACGAATGGGCTCGCTAAAAGTTTTGAAAAAAAAGGACAGGTTTTCGGCAACCTCTTCGCTTTCGATTAGCTCTATTACTTTTTCGGGAGTTTCACAGCACAGTTCACTCATGGGGGCGCCTCCTCCGAAGATATATAACTATATCATGATGCAGTTATATAATATTGATTTTCGGCATCTTTGTCAAGCCTTTTGCAAAAAAAAGTGCGCATCGGCTTGTTTAGATTAAGTAAAAAAACATCAGTATATCGCCCCCCGCTTATTGTATTTAGCGACAAGGTGTACTATACTGGCTTTAGGCACCGTAGGTGAATCCTTGCAAAATCTGGCAGGTGCGCACAGGGTATTTGTCCCCACAAAAAAATAAAGAAGGTGCTAAAGGTGAACGCATCACCGCTTGCACAAAAATGGACAAACAAGGCGTTATTCCGTTTGATTTGGCCGCTACTTATAGAGCAGCTGCTCGTCATTACGATGGGCACGGTGGACACCGTAATGATTTCCACCGTGGGCGAGAGCGCCGTCAGCGGTGTTTCGCTGGTGGACCAGATAAACCTACTGCTGATAAATTTGTTTTATGCGCTGTCGGTGGGTGGCGCTGTGGTGGTGAGCCAGTACATAGGCCGTGGCGAAAACAAAAAGTCACGGTGTGCCGCACGTCAGCTGGTGTATGCGGTGATGTTTGTCACGCTGATTTTTGCGACGGTAGTGCTACTTTTGCGCAGTAACATACTGGTGCTTATTTACGGCGACATCGCCCCCGACGTGATGGGATATGCCCAGCCGTACCTCATCATCTCCGCCATAAGCTACCCCTTCATCGGCCTGCACAACGCCCTCATGCCGCTTTTCCGCAGCATGGGCAACAGCAAGATAGGCATGTTTGTGGCGCTGATGGTAAACATCCTCAATATTTTGGGCAACTCGCTGTTTATCTACGGCTTTGGCTGGGGCACGGGGGGTGCGGCGCTGTCCACACTGATAAGCAGGGCGACGGCGGCGATAGTGCTGTTTGTGATACTCATACGTGTTCGGCACGGGCCCGTCACGCTGATAGGCATACACAAGCTGCGCTTAGATTTTGAGATGATACGCCGAATTTTGCGTGTGGCTGTTCCCAGCGGCATAGAAAACTCGCTCTTTCAGATGGGGCGAATACTCGTGGTGCGCATCGTCGCCACCTTTGGCACGGCCGCTATTGCGGGCAACGCCGTGGCAAACCTTATCGGCTCCTACTCGGTGCTTCCGGGCATGGCATTTAGCATGTCACTTTTGACGGTGGTAGGTCAGTTTGTGGGCGCAAAGGAGTTCGACGGAGCAAAGCGCATCACACGTAAAATACTAATTGCGGCGTTCATCACGCTACTGCCCATAAATATAGGCCTGTTCTTTGCGTCGGGCAGCTTACTACAGCTGTTTAGCCTCAGCGCTGAAGGGCTGGATATAGGCGTGGTGTGCCTGCAAATATACTGCATATTTATGCCATTTTTCTGGATTACCAGCTTTGCGCTGCCCAATGCACTGCGTGCGGCGGGGGATGTGCGCTTTCCGCTTGTCGTTTCCATACTCACGATGGGGCTATGTAGGGTGGGGATGAGCATACCGCTTTCTTACATGCTGGGGCTTGGGGTTTTGGGCGTGTGGATTGCGATGATAATAGACTGGATTGTGCGCTCGATAATATTCGTTATCCGATGGCGGCACGGCAAGTGGCAGACAAAGCATGTGATTGATTAGGCAGTTTTTGCATATTGTTCTTGTTGTGTGCAAAGCCCACACAAAGCAACAATTTTAGCATATTGTTTTATGTTTTAACCTTTTATTTTGCAAAAATCACCTCAATATTTTCACAAAAAATAAACTCCTCTTTGAAGCTTCTCAAAGGGGAGTTTGCTTTTTCTGCACAGTTTATCCGCTTTTGCCGCCCTGCGCCGCAGGCGAGGGGGAGAGGATACAGCAAAAAAACAAATCACTACGTTTACCCACACACCGCTAAATTCCGCTTAGCACTCCCTCCTGCGACAGCAGCTTGTACAGCGTCGGCTGTACACCAAACGCCTGCATCAGCCGTAGCACCTCGCTTAGTGCACGACGCTTTGTGCTTATGCTGTGGGAGGTTTTGACCGCGCGTATCATTATGTTTTTGGGCGTGTGCTCAAAGCCGACAAACTCCACAAGCTGTGCCTTGTAGCCGCACGCCATCAATAGGTTTGCCCTTATCGCATCCGTCATGAGGGCGGCGGTGCGCTCCTTTACCACACCGTATCGTGTTAAAATCGCCAGCTCCTCGCTTTGCATGGCGGCGTTCAGCTCGTGCTGACAGCAGGGCACCGAAAATATCAGCGGCGCACCCCACTTTACCGCCTTTGCCAGCGCATAGTCCGTTGCCACATCGCAGGCGTGCAGGCTCACCATCATGTGCACCCGCTCTTGCGCCGTGTGCCCTGCTATGTCGCCCGTCTGAAAGTGCAGATTTTTGTAGCCGTATCGCTCTGCGGCGGCGTTGCAGTTCGCCACCACATCACTTTTGAGGTCCAGCCCAGTCATGTGCACAGGCGTGCCCCTCACCTCGTTCAGGTAGTGGTACAAAACAAAGGTGAGTGCGCTTTTTCCACAGCCGAAATCCACGATGTTAAGCGCAAAGTCCTCCCCCTGCCCCTTTTTTATTTCGGGCAGTGTGTCCTTTAGCGCATCCTCTATCAGCTCCAAAAATCGGTTCACCTGCCGCAGTTTATCCCGCTTTGCGGCTATGGGTCTGCCGTCTTTCGCAAGTATGCCCATGTCTATCAGCGCAGGCACGGGCACGCCCTGCTCAAGCGGCGCTCGCTTTGTTCTGTCGTGTGGGGCTGTTTCTCTTTTTACTGCGCTATCACCGCTCGCCTTTGGCTCTTTTGCGCCCTTTACGGCACTGCTACTGCGCAGTACTTTCCCCTTTTTGCTTAGCTTTATGCGTGTTTCTTTTTGAGCAGAAAAAGCGGTGAGCTGTGAAAAATCCTCCATCAGGCGCACCGCCTGCGCAAGCAACTCCCCCTGCGCAAAGTTCTGGTGAAACGCCTGCTTTTCGCTGAGGCGCTCCATCTGCCAGCCCTCGCCCACACGCACAATATGCGCCCTGCGAAAGCGCTCGCCCCTTGGCAGGCTGAACACTATTTTGTGCGGATTCTCCTGCAGTGCGGCGGATATTTCCGTCCGCAGGCGCTCGCTCACTTCCTCTGTTTTGGGCGCATCCTCGGCGGTTTTTTGCTTTTGCGTGTCAGCACATTGCTCGTAGCCTTGTGCATTTTCCTTTTCCCACTGTGCCACCAGCGCCTCCTTTTGTGCCTTGCTCATGCGCTTTAGCTTTGCCTCCTGCGTCATTGCCTCACTGCGTGTTTCGTAGCCCTGCGCATATGCCAGCCGCACCGGCAGGCGTGCACGTGTGTACTTTGCGCCTTTGCCGGAATTATGCGTGTCTATGCGTTTTTGTGGCTCGGTCGTCCACCCTGCGTACAGGCTGCCATCCGCACAGCGCACAAGGTATGCCCACATCATACCGTGCTATCCTCGCCCTGCTGTGCGGCGTTTTCGTCGGCCTGCATCCTCTGCAGGTGCTCTGCCCTGCGTGCCTGCTTTTCCTCCTTGCGCTTTTGCTTTTGCTCCTCGGCGTACTGCGTGGCAAGCTGTGCCAGCTTTAGCGCACCCTCCATGCTGCCCACCGTGCACATAAAGCCGGACGCATGGCAAAACGTCACATCCACAACGCCCGTAATGCGTTGAAGCTCTGCGGCGGGGGCGGCGTGCCACTCGGGCGGCATGGGTATTTTGTTGCCCGTTTTGCCTGCGTAGTCCCTCGGCACACACTGCACGCTAAAGCCGCCCCGTGGGGATGGAAACACCGCAAACGCCGCCTCCGAGGGGATGAGCACAGGCTTCCACGGAACGTATTTTTTCAGCACAACTACGCCGTTTTTCATCTCTGTTAGCGCTTTTTTCACCTCGTCTTGGCCACGCTCCACTGCGGCGATGCTCCTCAGCCTATTGTACAAAAGGCTCTGCGCCACCGCCACCGCCTCAAAAAATGCCTCGTCCGAGTCTCGCTCCTCGTCCCACACGGGGTTGTAGCTGCCCAAAAGCACCGCCAGCACGTGCCCTGTGCCCGTGTTGTCGTCTATATCCAGCGGCTGTATGAACTTTTCGTCAAAATATGCCGCCTGCTTTTCGCTCAAAAATACCTGCCCGTACTCCCTCCAAAGCAGGCCGAAAGACGCATACGCCACGCCGTTTGGGCGGCGCTCGCTGTTCTTTTGGTGATGGTCATACTTTCCCTCGCCTATGTCGAACACAATGCCCGAAAAGTTTTTGGGAATAGTAAAGCCCCTGTATATGCGAATATCCCCACGCAACATGCGCAAAAGCGCCGCACAAAACACATCGTCCGCATGAAAGCGGCCCGCATGTGTGAACGCAAGCGCCGGAACATTCGCTATATTGTTATCCCTTTGGGTGTTTTTAGGGTTGAAAAAATCCATAAGCCTCTCCGTTTCATCCTGCTTTAAGCAAATTGGGTTTTGCGCCGATTTCGGCGTTAAAAGTGCTGTTTTCACAATATATATGTGTAACAAAAATTTTTACAATGTTTTTGCTGCGCATATTTCTTTGCGACTACACATTTTTGATATAAAAAACAATTTCATCGCCTTTTTAAGCATGCTATTATGCTATTACTGCCGTATTTTCGCCGTTGCCACTGCTTTCGCTCAATATTTCAGCTCGCCTGCCTGTACAAGCTTGTCCGCCTTTAGCAGTGCCACCGATGTCTTTGCGTCGGTGATGCGCCCATCCATCACCCACTGCACCGCCTGCGTCAGCGGCAGCCAAAACAAATCCACAAACTCATCCTCGTCGGGGCGTTTTTGCCCCTGTGTGAGCTGTGTGGCTACGAAAAGATGTATCACCTCGGTGCAGTATGCGCAGGTGGGCAGTATGCTGCCAAACGGCTCTATTTTGTCTGCGTGCAGGCCTGCCTCCTCCATAAGCTCCCGCCTTGCGGTGGCAATGGGTGCCTCGCCCGGCTCTAACTTGCCTGCGGGTATCTCTACCGTCTCGCACCCTGCGCCGTAGCGATACTGCCGCACCATGGCCACCTCGCCCTCGCGGCTTAGCGCCAAAACGCCCGCACCGCCTATGTGGTGCACCACCTCACGGGTGTGCACTGCGCCGTTTTCAAGGCGGGATTTGTCCACCGTGATGCGAAACACACGCCCCTCAAATATTTCCTCGCTCTCGATGGTTTTCTCTATGTGAGGCATAGCTTTGCACCCTTACCTTTCTGTTCTTGGTTAGCATTATCTTGCCTTAATAATAATGCACCAAGCACCACTTTGTCCACCGCCTGATTTTCAGCGGCGAATTCTGGTGCTTTTTACGCTTAATTTTCATCCTGCTGCCTTAACAAAAAAAAGCCAAATCACGCACATTCTTATTTATAGTTATTTGTACATACAATTTTACGATTTTATCCTTGCACTTGAACTGCTGTGGTGTTACTATATTATGTAGCGTATAGCGTCCTTATGTGGCGCACGTTTCATATGTTTGTCTGCATTTTGTCAAACAGCTATTTATAAGGTAAAACCACCGCTCTTTCACCACCTATATAGACAGGCGCTAAGGGCGGCATAATAAACGCAGGAGGTCATGTAAATGCCAAGAACCAAAAAAACGATGGACGGCAACACCGCGGCGGCTCATGCCAGCTACGCATTCACCGAGGTGGCTGCCATTTACCCCATCACACCATCTTCCCCCATGGCGGAAATTACCGACACATGGAGCGCATCCGGCCTTAAAAACACCTTCGGAGACACCGTGAGCGTTATCGAGCTTCAAAGTGAGGGCGGCGCCGCCGGCGCTGTGCACGGCTCGCTGAACGCAGGCGCACTCACCACCACCTACACCGCGTCGCAAGGCCTTCTGCTTATGATTCCAAACATGTACAAGATGGCGGGCGAGCTTTTGCCGTCGGTTATCCACGTGTCCGCACGTACGGTGGCAAGCCATGCGCTGTCCATCTTTGGCGACCACGGCGACGTGTACGCATGCCGTCAGACGGGCTACGCCATGCTGGCAGAGTCCAACCCGCAGGAAGTTATGGACCTTACGCCCGTAGCGCACCTTGCGGCGCTGAAGAGCCGTGTGCCCTTCATTAACTTCTTCGACGGCTTCCGCACCTCGCACGAAGTGCAGAAGATTGAGGCATGGGACTTCAAGGACCTTGGCAGCATGATTGACAAGGATGCACTTGCCGCTTTCCGTGCACGCGCGCTCAACCCCGAGCACCCCACCATGCGTGGTAGCCACCAAAACGGCGACACCTTCTTCCAAAACCGTGAGGCCTCCAACAAGTTCTACGATGCAGTGCCCGCCATTGTGGAAGACTACATGAACCAGGTCAACGCAAAAATCGGCACAGACTATGGCCTGTTCAACTACTACGGCGCACCCGATGCAGAGCGTGTAATAGTATGTATGGGTAGCTTTTGCGACGTGGCGGAGGAGGTTATCGACTACCTCGTGGCCGCAGGCGAAAAAGTTGGCGTCGTAAAGGTACGCCTGTACCGTCCTTTCAGCGTGGACCACTTTGTAAAGGCTATTCCCGCCACCGCAAAGAAAATCACCGTGCTTGACCGCACAAAGGAGCCGGGCGCACTGGGCGAGCCTTTGTACATGGACGTTGTCACAGCGCTTGCCGGCAAGACCAGCGCCACCATCGTGGGCGGCCGCTACGGCCTGTCCAGCAAGGACACCACACCCTCCAGCGTGTTTGCAGTGTTTGAGAACATGGAGTCGGACACACCCAAAAACGGCTTCACCGTGGGCATCGTGGACGATGTGACACACCTTTCCCTGCCCGAGCGCAGCGACTGCGCCGACACCACACCCAAGGGCACCATCTCCTGCAAGTTCTGGGGTCTTGGCGGCGACGGCACTGTGGGCGCAAACAAAAACTCCATCAAAATCATCGGCGACCACACCGACAAGTACGTACAGGCTTACTTCCAGTACGACTCCAAAAAGACAGGCGGCGTTACTGTATCCCACCTGCGCTTTGGCGATAAGGCCATCAAAGCCCCCTACTACATAAACAAGGCGGACTTTGTTGCCTGCCACAACCCCTCCTACATCATAAAGGGCTTTAAGATGGTGCAGGACGTAAAGCCGGGCGGCAAGTTCCTCATCAACGCACAATGGACAGCTGAAGAGCTGAATGAGCACCTGCCTGCGGAGAGCAAAAAGTACATCGCAAACAACAACGTGGAAGTTTACCTGTGCAACGCTATTGATAAAGCACGTGAAATCGGCATGGGCAAGCGCACAAACACCATCCTGCAAAGCGCATTCTTCAAGCTCGCCGGCGTTATCGCCATTGACGAGGCTGTGAAGTACATGAAGGAAGCCGCATACAAGAGCTACTCCTCCAAGGGCGACGCTGTTGTGGAGGCGAACTACAAGGCTATCGAAGCAGGCACAGACGCACTTGTAAAAGTGGATGTTCCCGCCGATTGGAAGGACGCCACAAACACCGCCGCAAAGCCGAGCCTTGAGGGCCGTGCAGAGGTTATTGCGCAGGTGGAAAACATCATGAACCCCGTAAACCTCAACGATGGCGACTCCATCCCCGTGTCTGCTTTTGTGCAGCACGCCGACGGCACATTCCAGCAGGGTGCTTCCGCCTACGAAAAGCGTGGCGTTGCGGTGGATGTTCCCGAGTGGGACAGCACAAAGTGCATTCAGTGTAACCAGTGCTCCTATGTTTGCCCCCATGCTACCATTCGTCCCTTCGCGCTGGATGATGCGGACGTGGCAAACGCACCCAAGGCTATGCGTTGCGCAGACATGAAGGGCAAGGGCGCAGAGGCTTACAAGTTCACACAGGCAATCTCCCCCCTCGACTGCATGGGCTGTGGCGTTTGCGCACAGGTGTGCCCCGCCCCCGGCAAGGCACTTGTGATGAAGGGCCAAGAAACACAGCTGGAGCAGCAGGAAGTGTTCAACTGGGCTGTGGAGAACGTATCCAAAAAGCCGGGCATGATGGCTGAAACTTCCGTAAAGGGCAGCCAGTTCAACAAGCCCCTGCTTGAGTTCTCGGGCAGCTGCGCAGGCTGTGCGGAAACCGCATATGCCCGCCTTGTTACACAGCTGTTTGGCGACCGTATGTACATTTCCAACGCAACAGGTTGTTCCTCTATCTGGGGTGGCCCTGCCGCTACCAGCCCCTACACCACCAACGAAAGAGGCCACGGCCCCACATGGGTAAACAGCCTGTTTGAGGACAACGCAGAAAACGGCTACGGCCTGTACCTTGGCCAAAGGGCACTGCGTGCTCGCCTTGAGCGCCTGACAAAGGAGCTTGTTGCTATCGACTACGCTACGGCGGAAATCAAGAGCACCGCACAGGCATGGATGGACAGCTTTAACGACGGCAAGGCAAATGCCGAGGCCACCGACGCATACATTGCGGCGCTGGAAGAGGGCAACGAGAAGTGCGGCTGCCCTGCGTGCGAGCTGTGCGATAACATCCTCGCCCACAAGGAGTTCCTGCGCAAGAAGAGCGTGTGGATTTTCGGTGGCGACGGCTGGGCATACGACATCGGCTACGGCGGCCTTGACCACGTGCTCGCCTCGGGCGACGACGTAAACGTATTTGTGTTTGACACAGAGGTTTACTCCAACACGGGCGGCCAGGCCTCCAAGGCAAGCCAGATTGGCCAGGTGGCGCAGTTCGCCGCCGCCGGCAAGACCATCGGCAAGAAGAGCCTTGCGGAGATGGCTATGGCTTACGGCTATGTGTACGTTGCGCAAATCGCAATGGGCGCTTCCCAAAAGCAGACCATCGACGCTATCATCGAGGCGGAGAGCTATCCCGGCCCCTCCCTCATCATCGGCTACGCTCCGTGTGAGATGCACGGCATCAAGGGCGGCATGATTAACTGCCAGAGCGAGATGAAGAAGGCTGTGGACGCAGGCTACTGGTTCAACTTCCGCTTTGACCCCCGCAAAAAGCAGGAGGGCAAAAACCCCTTCACCATGGACTCCAAAGCCCCCACCGCAAGCTACCTCGACTTTATCAAGAGCGAGACCCGCTACACAAGGCTGGAGCGTGCCTTCCCCGAGCGTGCGGCAGAGCTGTTTGACGAGGCTGTGGACACCAGCAAGGACCGCTACGAGTACCTTGTGCGCCTGAAGGCACTGTACGAGCCCTCTGCAAACGCATAAGTTTACACTTAAGCACAAACGCAAGTAATATAGCTTAGGGCGCAGTCCCTTAGCTTAAGCCCCCTGTCATCGGCAAAGCCGAGGGCAGGGGGCTTGTTTTTGCGGCGTAGGGGCGAGCCTTGCGGTTGTCCGATAAACCCCTGCCACTTGAGATTTTTCGGCACAAATGATAAAATTATATAATTAAACCATTGCATCACGCAGGGAGGTGTACCGCAAGTGTCCTTGACATCGGGGTTGTTTGTTCTGTTTTTGGGCGCAGTGTGCGCACTTTCCTACGTCATACCTCGCCGCTTTAGGTATGTGTTTTTGCTTGTCGCAAGCTATGCGTTTTACCTGTACAGCCCGAGCGGCTTTGCCCAAAACCTGCCTGCGCTGTGCCTTTTGGCCTCCGCTACACTCATAAGCTATTTTTGTGCGCTGGCTCTGCAAAAAAGCAGTGCACGCCGAATGCGTGTGCTCCTGCTTGTGCTGTCACTGCTTAGCAGTGTGGGTATGCTCGCCTTTTTTAAGTACACCGACACGTTCTTTGCGCTCACAGGCCTTTCGGACGCTTTCAGCCTTATTCTTCCGCTGGGCATGGGCTACTACACGCTGCAAGCGGCAGGCTACACGCTCGACGTTTACAGGGGGAAAATATCCGCCGAGCGCAACATACTGCGCTATGCGCTTTTTGTCTCCTTTTTCCCCGCCATCATCACAGGGCCGATAGGCAGGGCGGGGCATCTACTGCCGCAGTACAAAATGCCACAGCCTTTTTGCTGGGATTTTGTGTCGGGCGGGCTGTTTCGCATGTTGTGGGGGCTGGTGAAAAAGCTCGTTATTGCGGACAATATAGCCGTAGTCACCTCCGATATTTTTTCGGACACCACAGGGCAGGCAGGCCCTGTTTTGCTGCTGGGAATTTTGCTGTTTGCGTATCAGCTGTACATGGACTTTTCGGGCAGCTGCGACATCGCCATCGGTGCGGCAAGGATGCTCGGCTTTACGCTTAAAGAAAACTTTAACCGTCCCTTTGCCGCAAAGACCTACACCGCCTTTTGGCGGCGCTGGCACATCTCGCTCACCGAATTTTTGAGGGATTACGTCTACTTTCCGCTGGGCGGCGGCCGTGTGCGCCGCTTTCGCCATGTTATAAACATAATGGCAGTGTTTGCGGTATCGGCGCTGTGGCACGGCAGTGGCGGCGGCGAGGGCTTTTGGTATATCATCTGCCTGCTTTCAATCGGGCTTTTTGTCTCACTGGCAACACTGCTGCGCTCCCCCAAGGAAAGGCTGATAGCGCACCTGCCCCTCTACCGCATACCCACCGTGCGTGGGGTATTTCAGCGCATTTGGCTGTACCTCATTTTTTCGGTGGCGCTTGTTCCCTTTGTGTTTGCGCTGTACGATGTGCCCCCATCTGACTTTTTCACACAGCTCACTTTGGGCTGGGGCACAGGGCAGGGGCTTTTAGTGCCGCTTTCGGGCATTAGCTTTTCGGGTGTGGCTCTTGCGGTTTTGCCGCTTAGCGCACTGTTTGTGATGCTTGTGGAGCGCACCGCCCTAAAACAGCAGGGCACCATCGCCGAATGGGTGCGCACCCTGCGGTGGTTTGCCCGATGGCCGCTTTACTATGCGCTTATTCTTCTGCTGCTTTTGGCAGGGGCATTTGGGCAGTCCGCCTTTATTTATCAGCAGTTTTAGGTTCACGAACAAAACCAAGAAAAACCCCTGCGCTTGCCATGACCTCTTTTGATAATCCACGAATATTTCGTGTAGGGGCGAGCCTTGCGGTTGTCCGAGACCCTTAGAAACATCCACTGATTTTTATGCACAAGCATAATTAAAAAATGTAAGGAGGCCTGCCACAATGCAAAAAAGGCACAAAAAACGGCGCTTGCCCCTTGCGCTTGCCGTTTTGGCAAGGGGGCTACTTCTGTTGCCCATATTTGCGGCGATGGCCTACGTAAACTACACCGTGGATGCAAGCGGCGTTTTTCACGGTGCACAGGGCGCAGAGGAAATTTCCTCGCTACTGCTGAGCGGCCACCCCGTGGACAACTACGACAGCATGGACGAGCGCAGGGTGATTGCGGCAGTGGCGGAAAATGCACAGGGCGGCTTTGACACGATTGCGCTTGGCTCTTCACGTGTGCTAATGATAAACGAGGACATAGCAGACGGCGGTAGCTTTTTTAATGCGGGCGTGTCCGGAGGCAACTTTGTGGATGCCGTGGGGCTTTACTATGTCTTTGAGAAGGCGGGCAAAAAGCCAAACACCGTCATAATTTCGCCCGATCACTGGTGGCTTAGCACAAAGTACTACGGCGCACATGAGCGCAGTGACAAAAACCTGTACGGCGAGTTTCTCAGCTTAAACCTCGGCCGACCCACAAGCTACCTGCCCGATGCAAACGAGCGCTTTCGCCTTGACGCTCTGTTTAGCCCCGCCTACCTGCAAGGAAACCTGAGCGCCTTTTTTGAGGGGGGCAGTGCCTACACCCAGCCCTCTGCCGTCGTCGGCGAGCTGATGCACCAAAGCACAAGCGTCAAGATGCCCGACGGCAGTGTCCTCTACAACGAGTCATACCGCAACATGTCTGCGAGCGAGCGGGAACCATTCGTTGTGAATCATGCCACAAACATTCTTTTTTCGGACGGCTTTTTACAGCTTGACGAGCAGTTGTGCGCCATATTTGATGAGTACATACAGTATCTTTTGTCGCAGGACATTCAGGTAATTTTTGTCATGTCGCCCTACCACCCCAGTGTTTATGCTAACCTGCTTGAGCACCCCGAGCAGTATTCGGCGATTTTTGAGTCGGAGCGCTTTTACACGCAGTATGCCCTGCAGCATGGCATTCCCTTTTACGGCTCGTACAATCCCCTCATCGTGGGCATATCGGAGAAAGGCTTTTATGACGGCTTTCACATGAGGGGCGAGTACTGGGACGAAATATTCCCCGGTGTTGCGGCGGTAACACAGCAGATGCAAGACGGAGAGGCGTACAGCCCGTGGCTTTTGGAAGGTGTGCTGATAAGCGAAGAAGTGGCGCAAACCGCCGTGCAGGAGCGGTATGAGATAACCGCCGAGGATGAAATACTGCGCAGGGAGGCGGACGAGGAAATTTTCGGGGAAAGTGCATATGTGTTCGGCCGCTATCAGGTGATGCAAAACAGCATGGTGCAACTTCAGCTGGCGAGGTATGCCGTCACACAGGAGGAGGGCATCATCTACCGCTACGACACGCTGCTTAGCGAGTGGGTGGTGGACCACTGATGCAGTATAGCTTTTCTAATTTGGAAAAAGCGCTCTGCACGCAATAAAGGCTCACCCAAAAGGGTGAGCCTTTATTGCGTGCATTGTATTGACACAGCACATAAATAGCACTATACTTAGAATTGAAGAGAGGTGATATTGTGGCCAACACAAACATAACCATCCGCATTGATGCAGAGCTGAAAAGACAGGCCGAGGAGCTTTTTTCAGACTTGGGCATGAATCTGACCACCGCTTTCACAATTTTTGCAAGGCAGGCCGTGCGGGAGCAAAAGTTGCCCTTTGCGGTATCAAGGGCGTATAATGCCGAAACAATCAAGGCCATCGAAAACGCCCATGGTGGCATCGGATTAAGCCGTGAGTTTTCCTCCGTTTCGGAGCTTATGGAGGAGCTGAATGCTGAGGATTAGATACCAAAGTGCATTCAAAAGGGATTTTAAGCGCATTAAAAAACGAGGTTTTGATGTGGGCAAGCTTGAAAATATTATCGCCTTGCTTGCAAGCGAGACCCCTCTGCCTGCGGAAAACAAAGACCACGCTTTAGTGGGCAACTACTTTGGCTTTAGAGAGTGTCACATCACCCCCGACTGGCTACTGATTTACGAGGTGCGCCGTAGCGAGCTTGTGCTTTGTCTAACTCGCACAGGAACTCACAGCGACCTATTTTAAGCGGATGTTTTATTGTATAGTAAAAGGCTCACCCTTTTGGGTGAGCCTTTTTTCGTTTTTACACACTAACCTATCACTACATCTCAAAAATCAGCGACATATCCATATCGGGGTAGGCCATCACAAGCGTTCTGCCGCTGTCCCGAAGCTCTACGTCCACAGGGTTTCCGTCTGCGCCCGTGAGCGTGTAGCCCTCGCTCGTCGCCACCCACGTGCCTTTTGTGGATATTTCTATGTCCGAGCCAAACGCAATGTCCGGCACGGTTACCTCAAAGGTGCCGCTGGGGTCTATCACTATCTGAATGCCGTCCGCCTGTATTCCCGTAATCATCTCAAAAAAGTCCAGCCCTACCTCAATGCCAAAGCTCTCCACTCCCGTGAGCATGTACACTCTTGGGGCTTGCTGTGCGTTTGGCTGTGTGAGTGCGCCCTCTATTCCACCCGCCCCAAGGGGTACGGTGCACGCCGTCATACAAAATACCAAGAGGCTTACTGCAATGCTGATTGCAATTTTTTTCACAAAAGTACCCCCTTATTTGTGTGGAGTGGACACATAGCGCCATTTTAGAAGTAAAGTTAAAAATGATAAGGAAGGCGGTATATCCCCCGCCTGCGGCGGGGGATATACCAAAAAAATCAAACCACCGCTTTTGCCCACATTCTATTTGTGATGTTATTTTGCGTTTACTGCACTGTGTGCAGCTTTCACAATGTGCTATTCTCTGTGCTTTGGACACACACCCGGCACTACTCTACGGCACAAATCCAGCCTTTAGTGTCGGGCAGGCGGCCGTACTGTATGCCGGTAAGTGTGTCGTAAAGCATCATGGTTATTTCGCCCGGCTCCTCGCACAGCTTTATTACATCATCCTTGTAGCGTATTTCGCCCACAGGGCTTACCACAGCCGCAGTGCCCGTGCCGAAGATTTCACGCAGCTTGCCCTCTTTTGCGTACTGCAAAATGTCGTCTATGGCGAGCGCCTCCTCCTTTACGGTGTAGCCCTTGCCCCGCAAAAGCTCTATGCAGCTCTCCCGTGTGATGCCGGGTAGCACCGTGCCCTGTGTGAGCGGCGCTGTGTATATGGTGTCCTCCACCACAAAAAAGCAGTTCATGCTGCCCACTTCCTCCACATAGCGGCGGTGCACGCTGTCCAGCCACAGCACCTGGCTGTAGCCCAGCTTGTGCGCCTTTTCCTGTCCGTAAAGGCTGTTTGCGTAGTTGCCGCCGCACTTGATAAAGCCGGTGCCACCCACCGAGGAGCGTGTGAGCTCGTTCTCCACGTAAATTTTCACAGGGGCAAAGCCACTGCTGTAATATGCGCCGGAGGGGGAGAGTATCACGCAGAACAGGTAGCTGTCGCTCGGCTTTACGCCAAGGTGCGGCTCTGTTGCGATGGTAAAGGGGCGAATGTACAGGCTTGTGCCGGGGCTGCTTGGCACCCAGTCTTTGTCCACGCTCACCAGTGTTTTTACCGCCTGCACAAAGTCCTCCTGCGGTATTTCGGGGATGCACAGCCTTTTGTGCGTGCTCGCCATGCGTGCGGCGTTGCGGTCGGGCCTAAACAGCTGCACATCGCCGCTTTCGGTGCGGTACGCCTTCATGCCCTCAAAGCACTCCTGTGCATAGTGGTACACCATGCAGGCAGGGTCCAGCATAAAGGGCGCATACGGCACCACCGCCGCATCGTGCCAGCCCTTTCCCTCTGTGTACTTCATCAAAAACATATGGTCGGTGAATGTTCTGCCAAACCCCAAATTTTGCTCGTCGGGACGGCTCTTTGGGGCAGTAGTTTTCTCGATACGAATATCCATTAAATAGCTCCTTCAAAGTTTATTTCTTCCCTTTATTTTATAGCTACGCACAAAACATTGCAAGAGTTTTTGCGTATATTGCCCAAATAACTCCGCCCACAAATGTGTGCACTGCCACCATGTGCAAGCTTGTCTCTTTTGTAAGTGATATACAGTCTGAAATAGTATTTTGACATAATATACCCATAACATGCCTAATATATGCCATAATTTGCCCATTAGACATACAACATTACCCCATACAGCAAATATTGCTCCCCCTAAAAAGCCTGTCGCTTTTTGCGCCAAGCGCAAAACTTTAGCACTTTACACAAATTTCACACAGATATAACTGCATCATTTTTTCCTGTTACCCCTTGCAAATTACAGTGCGTATACCGCCAAATGCGGCATACATGTTGAAAACTCTGTTGAAAGTGTTAAAAAATCCCTATTTATAAGGCTTTATTAACCTGGCTTGCAAAAAAAGAGAAAAGTCTCCTCAACTTATTGTTGAACTGCACGCAAAGCTCTGTTAAAATTATACGGTAGCATAGCTTTAGGGCATACTTCGTGAGCGTTTTGGGTATGTTTGTTTGCCTGATTGCTCTGCGCACAAAACCTACACTATTTTATTATAATATATACACCACTTAAAAAATTTGGAGGCTTTACCTAATGAGATGGCTTTACAAGCTTGAGTACAAAATGGGTCGCCACTACATACGCAACCTGATGATGTTTATATCCATCGCCATGGCGGCGGTGTATGTGCTGGATTTATCCCTCACGATGAACCTTTCCTACTGGCTCAGTTTTAATACTGCGCTTATCTACGAGGGACAGGTGTGGCGCATTCTCACCTTTTTGATAGTGCCGCCGGGCGGCGGGGCGCAAAGCCCGTTTTTACTGCTTATAACGCTGTACGTCTATTACGCTATGGGAAACCTTTTGGAAAACATGTGGGGCGGCTTTCGCCTGAACGTGTACTACCTTTTGGGCATCATCGGCGCTATTGCGGCAGGCTTTCTAAATGGGTTTATCTTTGGCCCCTTGATGGGCTTTGCAAACAACTCTGCGCTAAACTCCACGCTCATGCTTGCCGTTGCGTGCAGTATGCCCGATACCACCTTCCGCCTGTTTTTTATCCTGCCAATAAAGGCAAAGTGGATTGCTATTGCGTACTTTGCGCTGATGCTGCCCGACGTGATAAACGCCTTTACCGTAGACGTCACATATGGTGTAGCGTTCCTTGTCACCACCGCCTTCAGCCTTGTGAACTTTTTCATATTCTTCGGCCCCACGCTTTTCCGAAGCTTTAAGGACTGGATGCGTATTCGCAAAAACCGCCGCAACTGGCAAAACCGCAACAGGTAGACAGAATACGTTGTCTGTACACTTGTGAGGGCACAAAAGTGCCATAGCAGAGCTGATTTAGAGGTAAAAACCCCATACTGCAAATACGAGGAAGCCGGTATATCCCCTTGCCGCAAGCAAGGGGATATACAAAAAAGTTAAACTTGCTATTTTGTCCGCACCAATTTTGATACTGCAAGGGCGGTGCTCAAACACATATGGACACACCGTTTTTTCAAAAAATACAGCGTGTAGCGGGTAAAGCTCCACGCTTTTTTGTGCCCGGGCATAAGGGAAACGCCGATGCACTGCCTTTTTTGGCGGACATGCTGCGCTACGACATCACCGAGGTAAACGGCGCAGATGACCTGCAAAACCCCACAGACACGCTTTTGCAAAGCCAGCAAAACATGTCAAGGCTGTACGCAAGCGGCGCAAGCCTTTACTCCGCTTTTGGCTCAAGCTCCTGCATTTTGGCGATGCTGGCACTTTTTGTGGGGGATGGCGGACAGCTTGTCATTGCGCGTGGGTGCCATGTGGCGGCGGTGCGAGGGCTTGCGCTTTTGGACATAACGCCCCACTGGGTGGCGCAAAGCGGCGGCGTGCCCCCTGCACAGGACGTACAAAGCGCCCTTATAAAAAGCGGCGCAAAGGCGGTGTACATCACCTCGGTGGACTACTACGGCCGCATGGCGGACGTAAGCGGCATTGCGGCTGTGTGCCAAAGGCTCGGCGCTGTACTGCTGGTGGACAACGCCCACGGCGCACACCTGCGCTTTGTAAGCGCAAAGGGGCAAAAGAAGGGCGATGCACATCCGCTTGCCGCAGGGGCGGATGCCTGCTGTGACTCGGCGCACAAGAGCCTGCCCTGCCTCACGGGTGCGGCACTGCTCCACCTAAAGGATGCCACGCTAAGGGCGGACGCACGGCAGGCGCTGAACCTGTTTTGCTCCACCAGCCCAAGCTACCCAATACTGCTTAGCTTAGACTTTGCGGCGGGCCTGCTTAGCGGCGAAAGCCCTCCCGACTTTGAAAAAACAGCGCATAAAATCAAAACTTTGCGCCAAAACTTTTCGAAAATATGCGAAAACTGCGATGACCCCCTGCGGCTAATACTGCGCCCCTCGGCGGCAGGGTTTTCAGCGCAGGAGTTTCACCTGCGGCTTTTGAGCGAGGAGATACTGCCCGAGTTTTACGACGGCGAGCGCATAGTGCTGATGGCGACACCCTTCAACACCGAGCAGGACTTTGAGCGCCTAAGCTGTGTTTTGGGAGGCATCCTGCGCACCCTGCCGCGCGAAGAGGGCGCAGCTGCGCCACATTCACCCCCCCTCATGGATGCGTACACCGCTAAGATACAAGAGCAGGCGTGTGGCGTGCGCAGCGCCCTATTTGGCAAAAAAGAGCAGGTGAGCACACAGGATGCGCCCGGGCGCATTATGGCAAGCCTTGCCGTGCCCTGTCCGCCGGGCGTACCTGCCGTAATGCCGGGGGAGGTGCTGTGCGAAGGTACAGCACAGCTGTACGCACAAAGTGGTATTTTAAGCCTTAGTGTGTTAAAATAGTATAGATAGTCCTATGCAGTCTGTATTTTGCAAAAGGATAAATATGTTGATACTGCTTTTTATACAAGATGTTATAACAAAAGTATTTTCTTTTTAATATTTTTAGTTTGTTATATCAGTTATTTATTTTGATTTGATATAGCAGTTTTCGCATATATACCAACGTGGGCATTTGTGCTCACTATAAAAAACACAAGGGGGCTTTCGCATGAAATTGGTTGTTGCTATCGTGAATAAGGAGGACTCCAAAACTGTAAACTCTGCGCTTGTGAACGAGGGATTTGCGGTGACACGCCTTGCCACCACCGGCGGCTTTTTGATGGCGGGCAACGTCACCATGCTCATAGGCACGGAGGAGGAAAAGGTGGAGGGGTGCATCGAGATTATCTCAAAGTACTCCCGAAAGCGCACCGAGGTGGTGCCCTCCTCCGCAAGCTACGGTGTTGCCATCACCACCGCCTATCCGCTGGAGGTAACGGTGGGCGGCGCAACCGTGTTTGTGATGGATGTGGATAGGTTTGAGAAGCTGTAACCTTTAGGCTCAAAACCGAATAACTTCGTTTGCCCACACACACCAAAACCACAAGGGAGTGGACACATAGAGGTGATTTAGAATACGCCGGGCGCAAGAAGAAGGCACTATATCCCCCGCCTGCGGCGGGGGATATAGCAAAAAATCACCGCATTTGGACACTCCCGCCACAACATCTACTCGAAAATATTGCCTGCGCTTTTCGGCTTAAAGGACTATGTGATGCAACTAAATTTACTACGTGGCAACGAGGATGCCCTGCACGCCCTAAAGCAGGCGCTTTTGTGCGATAAGCTTTCGCACGCAGTGCTTTTGTGTGGGCAGGATGGCTGTGGGCGCAACTTTGCGGCAAGATGCCTTGCGGCGGATTATCTTTTTGGGCAGGGCGATGCAAAGGACGCACACTCAGATGCCGCAATATCCGCCGTAATGCAGGCAGTCAGCGGCGAGGTGCTCACCGCTGTGGGCGAGGGGGCAAGCGGCCAGATTTCAGCCGAGCGCATACGAGAGATACGAGCGAATATTTTCCGCTCCTCGCTGTCCGCATTTGGGCGTGTGGTGCACGTGCGGGATGCCCACCGCATGACAAGCGCCGCCGCAAACGCACTGCTCAAGGTGCTGGAAGAGCCGCCGCCAAACGTTTTGTTTGTTCTCACCGCGCCCTCTGCCGCACAGGTTTTTGCCACCATAGCCAGCCGCTGTGCGATGTACACGCTCTCGCCGCTATCGCTTTCCGAGTGTGGCGAGATGCTCTCGGCGCACCTTGCGCAGGGGCAGGACGCACAGCTTGCGGCACAGCTTTCGGCGCTGTACGGTGGGCGGTGCGGCCTTGGTATACGTGCATTACAGGACGAGCAAACACTTGCAAGCGTGCTGGATGCCATCCTCGCCGCAGGGCAGGTACTTAAAGGAGATAGCTATGCGCTTGCGGCATTGCTCTCACGCTACGAGGGGCGTGGCGAGGGCGAGCGTGGGCGCAGAGAAGCCCTGCTTGAAAACATGGCGTGTGCGCTAAACGCCGCAATGAACGGCCGCACGCTGTGGCAGGAGATGCCCCTTGCACCCGATGCCGCAAAAACAGCGGCCGCCGCACTGCCGCATATTTTGGAGGCTGTGGACGCACTGCGGCGCAACGCCCTGCCAAAATTATGCTTTACATCGCTTGTTATACACATTGAGCAGTCTGCTTAACCAAGCACACCGCACAAAATAAAATACTGCCACATCGGCAGATGACACATTAAGGACATATACATGAAGAAAATTATCAGCGTTCGCTTTCGCCAAACAGGCAAGACCTATTACTTCGACCCCATGGGTATGGATATTCAAACAGATGCGTACGTGATGGTGGAAACCTCCCGAGGCACCGAGTGCGGGCAGGTGACACAGGGCGTGCACAACGTGCCCGACGCCACCGTGCCAAAGGACCTAAAGCCGGTACTGCGCATAGCGGACGATGCGGACGTGCGCCGTATGCGGCAAAACCGTGAGGACGGGCAAAAGGCGTTTGAAATATGCGAACAGCGCATAGAAAAGCACGCCCTTCCCATGAAGCTTATAGACGCAGAATACACGTACAGCCGCAATAAAATAATGTTTTACTTCACTGCGGACGACAGGGTGGACTTTCGTGAGCTGGTAAAGGACCTTGCGGGGGTATTCCGCACACGCATAGAGCTTAGGCAGATAGGCGTGCGTGACGAGAGCAAGATGGTGGGCGGCCTTGGCATTTGCGGCCAGCCGTTTTGTTGCTCCCGCTTTTTGAAGAACTTTCAGCCGGTTTCAATTAAGATGGCAAAGGAGCAGGGCCTTAGCCTGAACCCTGCAAAGATTTCGGGCAGCTGTGGACGGCTGATGTGTTGCCTTGCGTATGAACAGCCTGCGTATGAGTACCTGGGCAAAACCACCCCCATGGTGAACAGCGTGGTATCCACGCCCGATGGGCAGGGCGTTGTGACGGAGGTAAACCTTATCAGCGGCAAGCTGAAGGTAAGGTTTGGCCCCGAGGTGGGAATAACACCACGTTATTACGATAAAAAAGAGTGCACGTACATCAGCGGCGGAAAGCGTGCGCCCATAGCGCCGGACGAGCAGGACACACCCGAGGAGCAGGCCGCACCTCCCGAGCAAAGCCGCCCCGAAGCGCACAAAGCGCAAAAGCCACCGAGGGAGGCCAAAAAGCACAAAGAAGGCAGGGAGCAAAGAGCGCAAAAGCCGCACAGAAAGCCAAGGCCGAACAATGCCGCAAAGACTACACAGGGCGAGGGGTAGGGTTATATATAGCGACAATGTGTGATGGTGCTTGATTATATGCTTTTGCTGAAACGGAAACCGCCACTGCTTAGGCTTTGGTGGTTTCTTGCTTTTTTGAAGCACTTTGCAAAATCCATCACACACAAAATCCCCTGCGCCTATCAAGGCACGGGGGATTCTTAATCGGGTGCACAACCCTAAAATAAAAGGTCACACCCAAAGGTGTGACAAGAGCAACTTCAAAAAATCCACAGTGTGCGTTACCACAAAACTACACGGACTTGCTTTTCTGCGGAAAACCTGCGGCGGTTAAAACAGCCGCCTTTCAAGTCCGTCGCTTGTGCAAGTCCAAATAAAAATACACACCTAAAGGTGTGTATTTTTATTTTGGAGCTGGTGGACGGACTTGAACCCCCGACCTGCTGATTACAAATCAGCTGCTCTACCAACTGAGCTACACCAGCATATACAATGCGCAAAATTTTGTGCAGTATGGCGCTCGACGCTACCACTGTGCAAAAAATAGAGTGCGCATATAAGTATATCAATATAAGTGGGGTTTGTAAAGTCTTTTTTTCAAAAAATTCAAAAAATTCAAAAAATTCGGTGATGCGCTTGGCGAGGTATTTTTTGCGGGAAAATATATTTGGACAGGGGCAGGATGTGGGCGGGCCTACTCCTCTGTGTCCTCCGTGCAGATGTAGGGTATCAACGGCCCCGTGGCGGAGGCCTGCACACGCACGTGGTAGTATGCGCCCTGCTCTAAAAACTCTTCATTTAGCACCTTGCCGTGCCTGCGTGCAATGTCCGCAAGGTTTAGCTTGTCGTAGGGCAGCAGCAGCCGTAGCTCACGCATGTTTTCGCTAAGCAGCTTTGAGAGTGCGGCGTTCAGCTCGTTTAGGCCTTTGCCTGTGTGCGCACTGACAAGCATGGCGGTGCTGTCCCATAATGTAAAATCGGACACAAGGTCACATTTGTTATAAAGCGTGATGCGGGGCACGTCCCCGCTCACCCCGATTTCACGCAAAACCGTCTCGGTTACCTGTAGCTGGTGGTGGCTGTCCGCGTCCGACGCATCACACACCAAAAGCAAAATATCCGCATAAACAGCCTGCTCCAGCGTGCTTTTGAACGCCTCCACCAAGCTGTGCGGAAGGCGTGAGACAAAGCCTACCGTGTCTATCATCACTATGTCCTGCCCACAGGGGAGCGTTGCCTTGCGCGCGGTGGGGTCCAGCGTGGCAAAGAGCATATCCGCCGCAGGCACGTCACTTTGGGTGAGCGTATTCAGCAGGCTGGACTTTCCCACGTTTGTGTAGCCTACCAGCGCAATCAGCGGTACACCGCTTTTTTTGCGTGCGCGCCTGTTTTCGTCACGCTGTGCTTTCAGGGCGGCAAGCCGTTTTTTTAGCACCGCAATGCGCCCTCTTATATAGCGGCGGTCGTACTCAAGCTTTGTCTCGCCGCCACCACGGCGTGCACCGCCGCCGCCACCGCCGCCGCCACCCTGTCGTGAAAGAGAAGTGCCGTGCCCTGCAAGGCGTGGCAGGCGGTACTCCAGCAGGGCAAGCTCGGTTTGCGTCTTGCCCTCGCCGCTTACCGCGCGGCTCTTGAATATCTGTAAAATCAGCATTGTGCGGTCGATTACAGGCAGCTGCAAAAGCTGCTCAAGGTTGCGCAGCTGGCTTCCCGAAAGCTCCCCGTCAAACACGGCTATGTCCGCACCGAGGTTCTTTGCGAGAAGCCTTGCCTCTGCCAAGCGCCCAGCGCCCAAAAGTGTGGCAGGCTCCGGCTTTGCACGGCGCTGAAGTACCTGCGCCACCGTGTGTATGCCGCACGCTTGCAGTAGCGCTTGCATCTCCTCAAGGCTCTTTTCCGCATCGTACCTGCCCAAGTCCAGCGCAAGTATCAGGGCGCTTTTGGGCGTGTCTACCTCTGTTAAAAATCCCGCCTGCTCCAGCGGTGCGTCGGAGGTATCCTCAAAGCTCTGGCGGTCATCTTCCGAAAAATATATCAGCTTGTCGTCCATGTCCAAAATGAGCTCCTCCTTTGATGGGTTTGGCGGTGGCATATAGGCGTCTGTTTTGCTTTTTTGCTTGTTTCAAAATGATTTATTCTGTATTTTCGGGTTATTTTTTGCTGATTTTCAGCACGCCTAAAATTTGCGCAAAATCGCTATTTTATCGGTGTTTCGTGAAGCGTAATCCTCTGCGCTCAGCGTGTAAAAAAGCGCCGGTATTTCTGCTCCGTCGTAGCGTGGGTAGCTGCCCTCGTGGCTGAAAACAAACCCTGCCTTGCGCATCACCCTGCCCGATGCCTCATTTTGGGTGGCGTGACAGCAATACAGTGTGCTTGCCCCTGTGCCACCGATGAAATAGTCAAGGGCGGCGCTCAGCGCCTCGGTGGCGTAGCCCTTGCCCCAAAATTCCGCCCCAAGGCAATAGCCCGGCTCGTATCCGTTTGGCCCATGTGGCTGTGTGCTGGGCATGATGCCCAGCGCGCCCATCAGCACCTTGTCGCTCCTGCGCACAATAGCCCAGTGGTAATGGTCCTTGTGGCGGTAGTTTTTTACCCACTGTTTCATCAGCGCCTTTGTCTGCGCCTCGCTCTCGTGGCACTGCCAGCGCAGGTAGCGTGTCACCTGTGCATCGCTCGCCCAGCTGCGATAAACCTGCTTTGCGTCCCGCCGCTTGAACGCTCGCAGAATGAGCCGCTGCGTTTTTAGCGTGCGTGTGCCGATGTGCTTCACCACAGCGCCCCCTTGCTTTGAAAAAATTCAGGCAGCCACCTGCCCTGCGCAGGTGTTACTGTACAGGGTAAAAATTACCACATAAACACAAAAAAAGCGGCAAGGCACTAACGCCTTGCCACATCTGGTGACCGCGCCGCGGCTCGAACGCGGGACCCTCTGCTTAAAAGGCAGATGCTCTGCCAACTGAGCTACGCGGTCATGCTTTTGCGTCCCCATTAAGTCGATACAACAGAGCGCACAGCTGACCAAAGAATTATACCAAGCAAAGGCAAAGCTTGTCAAGTGAAAAGTAAAATATTTATTGCGCAGTTTTGGGAAAAGGCGCAAACTAACCGTCATATCGAGATTTTCAATAGTGCTGTGTGGAAATTTGGCAGAAGCCGGAATGACGGGCAATTCCATTGAATAAGCACGAAAATATTTGCAAAGCATATACCAAAAAATGAAGTAACGCTTTTATTCGCACCCAATTCACCCTGTGTATTGATTTTTGGCACTGTGTAATGTAAAATGAACAGTGTGTAGGTGGAAATTTATGCAGGGCTCTGTGCTGTGGCATACCATAGCCTTGCGGAAAAAAATCACAACTGGAGGGCAATGCCGATGAGAAAATATCGGGCCGGGCGCATAGCAAGCCTTGCTGTTGCCCTTGTGTGCCTGATGTCCAGTATATTGCTCAGCGCCTGTGGCTCCGCCTCCGAGTTTGGCGGAATTAACTTAGGCGGTGCGCAAACAGAAATTGCCGGCGGCGGCTTTGAGGGTGACGGCACGCCTATTTTGTCCGACCCCACATTTGTGCGCACACCTCCCGAGGTGCTGATGCCCCAGCTGGGCGAGCAACAGATTCATGAAGTATACAACGAACACAGCGGCATGATAGACATTTCGTTTTTGTCCGATGGCTATGTGGCGGCGCAGATAACCTCCCCACAGCAGGCGAGGATGCGCATTATAAAGGGAACTATAGCGGACCTTGGCAACGCCGCACTTGAGGACAACTACAGCATAGACAACGACGGCACGGTGAACTATTTTCCGCTGACAAGGGGCGATGGGCACTATACGTTTGTGCTTTCGTTTTTTGCGGAGGACAGGGACGGCCAGCAGATGTACAGCCGCCTTGTGGTGGTGGAAGCGGATGTGGTGCTAAACAGCGAGTTTGCGCCTTACATCATCCCCACACGCATTGTGCGCTACACGCCCGAATCAGAGCTTGTGGCAACCTCCCACGAAATCACCCAAAATGCCTCCACCGACCTTGAGGTAGTACAGCAGATATATGCGTGGATTGTGGAGAACGTGCAGTACGACCACGCAAAGGTGGAAGAGGTGCGGGGCGCAAGCGGATACGAGCCGTACCCCGATGAAACACTGCAAACTGGCCTTGGCATATGCTACGACTTTGCCTCCCTTGCGGCGGCGATGCTACGTGCAAACGGCATTCCCACCATGCTGGTGAAGGGTGATGTTTCCTACGGGGACGAGGGCACGGTGTACCACGCGTGGAACCTTGTGTGGACAGAGGAAAGCGGCTGGATTGCCGCAGGCATCTCCGCAAATGCAAACGACTGGTCTCGTATAGACACCACCTTCGCCGCAACGGGCGGGCAGGGAATGTCCGAGTTTGTGGGTGATGGCGAAAACTACACCGACTTGTCCTACCATTAGTGTGTGCCGCTTTACGCAGTGTAGGCACTACATGGCAATAGCTAAAAATGTCAGTCATAAAAAATACGCAAATCAGCACACAGGATGCTTTTGGTGTGCCTTACACATAGGAGGAGAGCTATGTCGGAGAAAAGAGTGTATACCAGCTCCCATGTCGTCCAGCAGGGCAATGCGGCAGGAAAAACCCAGCCACCACCCAAGGCGGAGAGGAAAAAGTTTCTGCCTGCACAAGACCTTGCCTCCTTTTTTGAGAGCATGACCATGCTCCTGCGCGCGGGCGTTTCGGCAAACGAATGCCCCGACATCATAGCTACCGACATGGAGGGTGGCCGCCTTGAGCAGGTGGCTCGCAGGGTGAGCGATATTTTGAACAGTGGCGAAGTGTTTATTTTAAGCACCGCCCTGCAAATGAGCGGCGCATTCCCCCCCTATGCGGTGGAGATGATGCAGCTGGGCGAGGAGAGCGGCAGGCTTGAGACCACCGCCGAAAGCCTTGGGGAGTACTACCGCCGTCAGCAGGCGCTGGGGCAGAGCATCCGCAGTGCTATATCGGGGCCTGTGCTGCTAATGGCGATGATGAGCATCGTGCTTATATTCCTTATACTGTTTGTTTTGCCCGTGTTCGAGGATGTGTTCCTTCAGCTGGGTGTTTTGGTGGACGGCGGCGGTATGGGCGGCGCATTCCTCGCCGCACGTGTTGCGATGGTTGTGGTGGGTGTTTTGCTGGCGGTAATGCTTATCGTTTTGGTGGCATACCTCATGCCCGGCGGAAAAAAACGCATGGGTCGCCTTGCGGAGCGCCTGCCCATGACAAAAAAGATATACTACGCCATCTCCGCCTCCCGCCTTACAAACGGCCTTGCAATGCTTTTGGCCAGCGGCATCTCCGTAACACAGGCGCTGGAGAAGGTGGCTGTGCTGGTGGAGCACCGCAAGATTGCGGCGGCTATTCCCGCAGCGCAGGCACAGGTATATGAGGGCGAAGATTTGGGCAAGGCGCTTGTGAAAAACGGCGTTTTGGACGGCTTTGAGGCAAAGATACTGCTGTCCGCCTCCCGTGCAGGACAAACAGAGCAGGCCATGCGCAACCTTTCCGAAATATACGACAACGAGGCAAACAGCGGCATAGACCGCCTTTTGGGCATGATAGAGCCTGCGCTGGTGGGTATTTTGAGCGTTGCCATCGGCGTGATAATGCTGTCGGTGATGCTGCCGCTTACCAGCATACTAAGCGGCGTGTAGCCTTGCTATATAGTCTTTTACTGACAGATAGTGTCGTCATGAGCCCGACCGAGCAGATTTTGAGCAATTTTTTCGCAAGACGCGGCGGAAAAACGATGCACTCCTTTGTGAAATGCGAGTTTTGACAACACAGTATGGCGGAAAAATTGCCAAAATATGACGAATGAACACTCGTGAGGACACTATCTAAACACACCCCCCCGAAAGGAGGCGCTTATGCGCACAAAACAGCGAGGATGGCTATCCACTGCATTTTCCGTACTGCTTTTCGGGGTGGTGCTGGTGGTGTTTTTAATGGGAACGATGAGCTTTTCGAGCGGCGCAACGGACGAGGGCGTTGCCGCAACACGGGAGGCGATAGAGCGTGCCGCCGTGCTGTGCTACGCCACGGAAGGGTACTACCCCCCGGGGCTTGAGTACATTCGGGAGCACTACAACGTGCAGGTGGACGAGAGCCTTTACTCGGTGCGCTACGATATTTTTTCGTACAACGTGCGCCCCGTGGTGACGGTGGTGGCACGTTAAGCAATTTTTCTGCATATGTAGTTCGTAATTTGTGAGTTTAGGAGGTGGCAAAATGCGTGGTAGCAAGCAAAGAAGCGGCGCTGTTGCGGGCTTTTTGTTGCCCATAGGCCTTGTGTGCCTTTTTGCGCTGTGCTCGCTGGCGCTGGCGCTTTTGGGCGGCAGAGCGTACAAAAATGTTCAAGACAACATGGACAGCAGCTTTGGCTCCAGCATAGCCGCCACCTACCTGCGCACGAAGCTTAGCCAAAACAACATGGCAAACGGCATAAGCGTGCGTGAGGAGGACGGCACACAGCTGTTGGTGCTGTCCAGCGAAGTAGGCGGCGATGCGTACGAAACACGCATTTATTTTGCGGACGGCCGCCTGATGGAGAGCACCTCCTTTGCGGACATGCCCTTTAGCCCCTCGGGTGCGGATATTTTAATTGCGCAGCTCTCGCAGTGTAGCTTTTCGCTGGATGACACGGGGCTGTTTACCGCAGAGATTGTGGGCACCGACGGCGACGCCACACGCACCGCATTTGCCCTTTTGGGAGGTGGTAGCGCATGAAGAGTAAGTACCGTAACGTAGCGTTTTTGGTGGAGCTGCTTATAAATGTGTTGGTGTTTAGCATCAGCTGTGCTATATTGGTGGCGCTGTTTGGCGAGGCCTCCCGCATTGCGCAGGACACAAAGAGGGAAAGCTTTGCGGGTGTTGAGGCGAGCGCACTGCTGGAGCAGGTGAAGGCGCAGGGGCAGGAGGGTATCCTGCACGGGGTGGTGCAGGCGGACGGCAGCGTGCTGTGCGCCTACGATGAGGACTGGATGCCTATAGAAGGGGCAGAGCAGGCCGCATACACCATTCGCCTGCTTATCACGCCCGAGGAAACAGGCGCAGGCACGTTGCAAAACATGTCTGCCATCGCAACAGACAGTGCAGGCGAGGAAATTTACAGCTTGCAAACGGCAAACTATATTCCGAAATAGATAGTGTCCTCACAAGTGTTCAGCCATATGATTTTGGCAATTTTTCCGCCATACTGTGTTGTCAAAACTCGCATTCCACAAAGGAGTGCATCGTTTTTCCGCCTTGTCTGACGAAAAAATTGCTCAAAATCTGCTCGTTCGGGCTCATGATGACACTATCTAAAGTGTCGGTGGAATTTTTCCGCTCAAGGCTATTAGGAAAGGAGCACGCCACGTGAACAACACCGCAAAAAAGAGGTTCAAGGTAGGGCGCACAAGCGTGGGCACGGGCACTACCTCGCTTTTGATGATATTTACGATACTCTGCTTTGCCACGCTTGCCATGCTAAGCCTTTCCACGGCGGACTCCTACCGAAGCCTGCAACAAACCGGCACAGAGAACACACAGCAGATTGCACAGGCAAAGGGGCAGGCGGCGCAGACGCTTGCCGAGCTGGACGCACAGCTGGCGGAATTGCAGCGGCAGTACTCGCAGGATGCACAGCCTTACCAAGATGCCGCAACGCAAAAGGCGCAGCAGCTGGGCTGGATAGTGGACGATGAGATGGGCACCGTGTATTACGTAACGGACATGCCGGATGAAAACGAGCTTGTAACCGAGCTTGAAATAAACGAGCTTAGCGCAGAGCTGCGCTACACGCTTGTGCGGCAGATAACACGCCTTTCGGGCGGCTGGGCACCTGAGGAGGCGGGTCAGCTTTTCCCGGGGTAGGCTTTGCACCTTCAATATAAGATATAGCACACAAAATCAAAATTGCCATGCGGGGAGTTTTTAGTTATGAATCTTAATGAGCTTTTGCACGTTGCCACTGTGGCCAGTGCGTCGGACATATTTTTTATAGCCGGCTTTCCCCCTGCCTACCGCAAGGAGGGAAAGGTTACACGCATCGGCAATGTGCCGCTGAGCGTTGCGGATGTGGAGGTGCTGGTGCGTGAAATTTACGCATACACAAACAACCGCTCCATAGAGATGCTGTTGCAAACGGGCGATGACGACTTTTCCTTTTCAGCGCCCGGCGTTGGGCGTTTTCGTGCGAATACCTTCCGCCAGCGCGGCTCGCTTGCGGCTGTTGTGCGTGTGGTTATGTTCGATTTGCCCGACCCAAACAGCCTTGCCATACCGCCCGTTATAATGAGCCTTGGCGACTTTACAAAGGGGCTTGTGCTCATAACAGGGCCTGCCGGCAGTGGCAAATCCACCACGCTCGCCTGCCTTGTGGACAAGATAAACTCCCAGCGCTCGGACCACATCATCACGATGGAGGACCCCATAGAGTACATCCACCGCCACAAGATGAGCATTGTGTCCCAGCGTGAGGTAAACGGCGACACCAAGGACTACGCAAGCGCTCTGCGTGCGGTACTGCGCCAAAGCCCGGACGCCATCTTGGTGGGCGAGATGCGTGATGCCGAGACGATAGAGATAGCGGTGACGGCGGCGGAGACGGGCCAGCTGGTGCTGTCCACACTGCACACCACAGGTGCGGCAAACACGGTGGACAGAATACTGGACATCTTCCCCCCAAACCAACAGCACCAAATACGCATTCAGCTTTCCATGGTGCTTCGTGCGGTGGTGAGCCAGCAGCTTATCCCCTCGGTGGACGGCAGCCTTGTGCCTGCCTTTGAGATTATGCTGCTCACCCCTGCCATTCGCAACATGATTCGTGAGAGCAAGGTGCACCAGATAGACTCCGCCATATTTGCGGGCGCAGCTATGGGCATGATTACGATGGACCAGAGCATCCTCATGCTCTACCGTGCGGGGCGCATTACGGCGGACACCGCCCTGCAATACAGCGTGAACTTGGAAGAGATGAGAAAGCGCCTGGGCGGTGGGTAGCCTGACTGGGGTAGAAGGGGCTTGATGGGGGTACATGTAAAAAAATAAACACACCCCTTTGCCACGCTGTGCGCTTGTAAGGGCGCTGTGGCGCAATGTATGAAGTCACACGTCTTTTGACATATGTGTGATGTGTGATGTCTGACTAAAGTAAAATAAACGCATATGCGTTTTTTAATTAACACAAAAGCATTAAAGCCTCGCACCCATACAAACGCGCGGCTTTTTTTGCACTGTGTGTAAAAGTAGGTGTTGTGCATGATTTCCACAATAAAGGTGGATATGCTCGGTGGGCTATCGGTGTGGGCCGATGGCTCATTTGTGCTGGACAACGCCGCAAAGGTGACAAAGCCGTGGCAGGTGTTTTGCTACTTAGTGCTGAACCGCACAGGGCCGATACCTGCGACAAAGCTTATATCTGCCCTGTGGCAGGACGAGGACCTAACAGACCCTGCCAACGTGCTTAAAAACACCATATATATGCTACGCCGTGAGTTTAAGGCGGCAAAGGACACACGGCAAAGCCCTATTTTGTTTGAAAAGGGCGGATACTTGTGCAACCCTAACATACGCTTTGAGCTGGATGCTGAGCACTTCGAGCAAAGGGCAACGCAGGCGCTGGCGCAAGCAAAGGAGCAGGAGAATGCCGCCGACAAGCAGTGTACACAAGCCCTAAGCGATGTGGTGGACCTTTACAAGGGCGAGCTTTTGCCCCAGCTGGATGGCGAAGCGTGGGTGATGCCGCTTTCGCTGTATTACCGCCAACTTTTTAAGCAGTGCACCGAGGTGCTGTGCAAGTCTTTGTACAGCAGTGGGCGCTATAACGAGCTTTTGGCGGCGGCCACCACCGCAAACCGCATAGACCCACTGGAGGAAAGCTACTACACCTACATGTTCAGGGCACTGTATGAGCTGAAAATGTACCGTGCCATCATCCCTGCGTACCACAAAACGGCACGCATTTTTTCGGAGGAGCTGGGCGCAACACTTTGTGAGGAAATCCAAAATATTGCAAAGGCCGCAGGCGACAAGGTGGACCTTATCGAGCAGGACATCATGATTATAAAGGATGAACTGCGGGAGATAACGCAGGGTAGCGGCCCTGTAAACGGCCCACTTTACTGCACATACGATGTGTTCAAGTACCTTTATCAGATGGTGGCACGCTCCTCCAACCGGGCAGGTGGCAGTGTTATGATAGTGCTGTTGACGATAAAACAGTGTGGGCAGGGCATAGCGCCTACAAAGTTAATTTCGAGCGCTATGGCACAGGTGAAAGCGCTGATTTTGGGCGGCTTACTGCGCAAAACAGACGTAGTATCAAGATATTCAAAAAGCCAATACATTATTATGCTAAGCGTGGAAAAGCTGGACAGCGCCGAAACAATAAAAGAGCGCATACAAAAAAAGTGCGCTACATTCTTGGAGCCAAGCAACCTTGAGGTTGTGTTTGCCACCACAGAGCTTGAGTTTGTGGAGGAGTGATTTTAGGGCGTTCAGCTGGCAAGACATAGCCCTTGCCCTACATTAGGGATTGAATGCAAAAGCCTCCCTCGGGTTTTCCGAAGGAGGCTTATTTTTATGTAGTGATGTTTAGGCAAAAGATTGCCTACCCCTTTTGTTTGTACAGTTCATTCAGCAGCTGTGCGCCGTTTTGCGCATCTTTTAGTGCGGCGGTATCCCCTAAGGCAGGGGCGGCATCTGTGTTTAGCGAGAATACGCTTGCAACACAGGTGGTGTTTGTCAGCTTGAAAAGCATATTTGCAGAGCCTACAGCTCTGTCCGGCTTGCCGCTTCCTCCACCCGTAAGTAACAGTAGGCCGTTCTTTTTGCTCAATGGTACGCTCTCGCTACGAAAGCGCTTTGCGCACCACCACGGCTGAAATCTGCTCGCAAGCGAAAGTAGCGGCCCTGTCAGCTCCGAAAAAAATATGGGCGATGCTATAATAAGGTTGTCGCATGTTTGCACGTCTGTGTAGACGCTTTGCATATTGTCCTTTATGGCGCACCCCATGTTTTTTTGGCAAAAGCGGCAGTCCACACAGGGGGAGATGCCGCTGTCATACGCATTCACAATGCGCACATCCCCCTGCAAATGAGCACACACTGCTTTTATGAGGGCGGCGGTGTCGCCGTTTTTTCGTGGTGAGCCGTTTAGGATAAGTGTTTTCAGAGTGAAAGCCTCCCCCTTTTATATTTTGGATAAACCTACAAGTGGGACAACAGACATGCTTCTGTCTGTTGTCCCATTGTCTGACATGCGCATGTCTTGCTGCTCATCAAAAGCAAGCGCACTATTTCTTTTTACCTATGTACTTTTTGCCCAGCTTTGCACTCAATAGATTGCTCAAATCCTGCGCTTCACCCTTTGTGAAATAGTCCTTATCAATCAAAAAAGCCTTTGTGGGTGAGGTGAAAATATAAAAGTCCTGCGTGGTTTCCACCACCTTTGCAAGCACCGAGTACTGCATACTTTCACTGCGGTACTCATCCCCCTCCTCACTGCGCACACTGCGTGTAAGGCCGTTTTCGGTGAAGATGGTTACCTCTGTCAGTAGCGCAGCGCCCGCCTTTTTTTGGTAGAGGGTGTGCGGCCTCACAAAAAGTATGTATATGTACCATACCACCACAAATAACGAAAGACCGCCCGAAATAATGACGGGAACTTCGCTGGTGAAAAACAGCGCAACGGCCATACCTACCACAATAAGCGGTAGCAAAAATGTGAAAATACTTTTTTCAAACATAACCCGCCAGCGGCAGAATCTCCCGAAAATTTGTTCGTTGTTTGGCATTTCCACACGGCAGAGCATATGGCGTTTCCTCCTGTTTTTGTTTAGTGAGCTGTGGCTGTGTGCAAAAGCATGATATGCTCTTGCACCGCTTTACAGTGTGTCCTCATCTGTGGGTAGCACGTCGTTTTCGGAAAAATCTTCACGGTCGTATGTTAAAAATGGGCTATAGTAAGGGTCGTGCATCAGCTCATCGCCGTACCTGCTTAAAAGCCGCTCTTTCTCCTTTGCAAAGCGCTCCGCCGCCTGCGGTGTCTCATCGCTTCCCCGGCTCTTGCTCTCGTAATGGTAAAGCTCCGCATAGGGGGTGAAAAGCACGCTGTATCTTCTTTTACGCAGGCGCAGGCACAGGTCCACGTCGTTGTACGCCACCTCAAAGCCTTCGTCAAAGCCGCCCACCTCATCAAACGCCTTTTTTTCCACCATTATTGCGGCGCCCGTCACCGCCGAAACTTCCTGCACACATGCCTGACGGAACATATAGCCGCTTTTGCCACGCTTTGCATACTTGTGGCTGTGCCCTGCATACTTGCCAAGGCCGGTTATCACGCCTGCGTGCTGCACCGTGTCGTCGGGGTAGTAGAGCATCGCACCCACTGCGCCCACATCCTCAAGCTGGCACAGCTGCAGCATCTCGTTTATCCACCCCGGGGAGATAACCTCCGTGTCGTTGTTCAAAAATAGCAGGTACTTGCCGCTTGCGTTCTTTCTGCCAAAGTTGCAAATTTTGGAAAAATTAAACGTCTTGCCTTCGTCATATATAACCACCTTGCACTCCGCACGTGTCCTTGTGAGGCCGTCGTAGTAGTTGAAGGTATCCACCGTTTTGGAGTTGTTCTCCACAACAATTATCTCAAACGTGCGGTACTGGCTGTGCGCATATATGGAGCGAATGCAGCGGTCGAGGTCGGTCACGTGCTCGTGATTGGGGATGATGATGGACACCATCGGGCGGCCGGTGATGGCATAGTTCACCTTGTAGGTGGAGGGGAAAAGCCCCTCGGTGACGGTGGCACGAATGCCCTCCTCACGCAGATACTCCGCAATAGCCTTCTGCCCCGCCTCTTCGGTGTATGGCTTTGCCTCGGCATTTACGGAGGTGCTCTGCTCGTGCTGACGCCAGTAGTACAGTACCTTGCGAATATGCTGTACATTTTGCGTTTTGGCAAGCACCCTCAGCAAAAAGTCGTGGTCTTGGCTGCCGTCAAACTCCTTGCGCAGTCCCTTTAGCTTGCCAAATATATCACGCCTTACCGCCACAAAGTGGCCAATATAGTTTACGTTTAGCAGGTACTGGGGGGAATAGTCCGGCTTGAAATGCCCCACGGTGGGGTGCATCATATCCTTTACAAAAAGCGCCTCGTCGCTGTAAATCAGCGGCGCTTCGGTGCGTGTAACGCACTTCGCCACCTCAAAAAGCGCATTTGGGCTGAGCAGGTCGTCGTGGTCCAAAAACGCAAGGTACTGCCCGCTGGCAAGCTGTGCCGCATTGTTTGTGTTGACCGAAATACCCTCGTTGCGCACCGCCCTACACAATATGCGCTCGTCGTTATACTTTTCGATAAGCTCCTGCACAATCTCCTGCTCATCGCTTGCATTTGCGATGCACAGCTCCCAGTTTGGGTAGCTTTGCGCCACCACACTTGCCAAAAGCTCATCAAAAAACTGACGTGGTGGGTTGTACACCGGCACCAAGATGCTTATTCTCGGCCAGCCGGTTATGTCGGCACTGCGCTGTTTTGCAAGTGCCGCAGAGGAGGGCAAAAACCTGCCCTTTTTGCCGCCCCTGCGCCGCTTAAAATATTGCAGTGTGCGCCGTATTGCCGCAAAAAAGCCCTCCTTTTTCGCAGTCTCCCGAAAATAAGCCATCAGCTCTTTTCTGCGCTTTTTTTTGAGCGTTTTTTTCATTTTTTTGCTCTCGCCCATGTGCTGTGTCCCCCGAAGAATTTTATATAATGCAAGCTAAATTTTCACTTTTGCAACGCCTAAAAATAAATATTTTGTATTACGCTCTGTGCCCGAAATGCTCATGGTCCAGCGTGTAGTGTGGGTTGTAAAACGGGTCGCCTTTTTGCAAAAACTCCGCCCAGCGTGTGCGGAAAGCGGCGCTCTCCTTTTCAAGGCGAGCCTTTGCGGGGCCCTCGGTGTCGTACCCACGGCTTTTGCTTTCGTAGTGGTAGGCTTCTGCAAACGGGGTAAACACGTTCCACAGTCCTTTTTCGGCAAGCCTTAGGCAAAAATCCACATCGTTGTACGCAACGGCAAAATTTGTCTCGTCAAGGCCGTTTAGCTGTGTGTACAAATCGCTTTTCACCATCAGCGCCGCCCCGGTGACAGCGCTTAGGTTTTGTGTGGTGGCAAGTCGATAGATTGAGCCGAGCGTGCCCCTGGGCGAGCCCTTGTGGCTCACGCCTGCCGTTCCCGTTATGCCCACAATAAGCCCGGCGTGCTGTATTTTATCGTCGGGGTAGTAGAGCATTGCGCCCACCGCACCCACGTCACTGCGCTGGCTGTAGCTAAGCATCTCCCGCACAAAGCCCTCGGTCAAAAGCTCCACGTCGTTGTTCAGTAGCAGCAGCTGCTCGCCCTTTGCGTGCCGCACGCCAAAGTTGCATATGGCGGAAAAATTGAACTCTCCCTCGTACTGAATCACTTGCAGTGTGGGATATGTTTTTTTCGCTTCTTCGTAAAAAACAGGCGTTTCGCCCTTTTTTGAGTTGTTGTCCACCACCAGCACCTGCATGTTTTCCCAGCCGCCCTTTGCATAAAGCGAGGCAAGACAGCGCCGCAGGTCGTCCGTGTGGTCGCAGGAGGGAATAACCACGCTAACAAGCGGATTTCCCACCACCTCGTAGCGCACTTTAAGCGCACCCGGGGCATTTTTTATGGGCGATACGCTACCCTTTAGCCCGATGCGCTCAAGGTGGCTTTGCACGGCGTCTGCCCCTGCATGTATCGCCTTCGGCTTTTGAGAGATGTCCTGCGCCGTAGAACCACCGTGGCTACGCCAAAAATACAGCACTTTCGGAATGTGATGCACCCTGTGTGCCTTTTCGCTTAGGCGCAGGATAAGGTCGTAGTCTTGTGCGCCGTCGTACTCGCTTTTTTCGCCGCCGCCCGCCTCTTTCAGCAGTGCGCTCGTAAAGCCGCACAGGTGGGCGATGTAGTTCACCCCACGTAGCGTGTCGGGGCCGTAGTCCCCCTTGAAGTGGTAGCTTTTCATGTTTTTAAGCTTTTCTTCCACCACAATTTCATCCGAAAAAATCAGCGTCGCCCCCGTGGCGTTTGCGGCAGAAATAAGCTCATACAGCGCGTTTTTTTGCAAAATATCATCGTGGTCCGCCAGCACAATCCACTCGCCATTTGCGTGCGCAAGCCCCTCATTCGTGTTGCCCGAAATGCCTGTGTTTTCACGAAGCTTCACGTAGCATATCCGTGCGTCCTTGCGTGCGAGCCTTGCGGCAAGCTTGCCCACTTTTTTGTGCTCATCATCACTGCCGTCTGCCAGCACCAGCTGAAAATTTGTGTAGCTTTGCCCCCGCACGGAGGCAATCAGCTGCTTAAAATAACGAATAGGCGTATTATATAGCGGCACTACTATCGAGACAAGCGGCGAAGGGGCGGGCGGGTTTTTGCGCTGTGCTCGCAGCTCGTGGCGCAGGGGAATGTCCGCCAGGTGATACCACACGGGCCGCATGTGCAATGCAAGGCGAATGCGCAGGTTTATTTTTTGAAAGAAAGCCTGCCATCCTTGCCTCTTTATGGTGCGCACTCCTCGGCTGAAAAGCCCCTTGACACGTGAAAAGCTGAGGTTTCTGCGAAGAAGTTTCCCCAGCGAGTCCCTGCCGGTGGTGGCATCCGAATGAGTGTTTTGCTCTTTTGACATTAAAATCCTCCTCGGGATGTGTCGCTACATAGAAATACTTAATATTTTTAGCGATAAATCGCCGTTATTTGGGGCTGGGCACAAGGCGTTTCGCCGCTGAGAGGCCACCTATGGCAAAAGCCCCACGTTTTGCAATTTTGGCAAACATTGCAAGGCGCAGGGCTGTGCGACGCAAAAGCCGGAATAAACGTCGCTGTATAGCCTATTTTGCGGCGTATAGCCCCTCGAAAAAGCTGAAGTCTTGCTCATGAAGACGGGGCAGAATCTTGTCCTTTTCACTCAAAGCCACCGGCACATCGCACTCGGGCCACTTTATGCCGATGTCCGCATCGTCCCATAGCACACCACCCTCGGCGGCGTGGTTGTAGTAGTCGCCACTTTTGTATAAAAATTCCGCTGTATCGCTAAGAACCAAAAACGCATGGCCGAAACCCTCCGGCACATAAAGCATCCGCTTGTTCTCCTCGTTCAGCTCCACACCTACCCACTTGCCAAAGTGAGGGCTGTTCGGGCGCAGGTCCACCCCTACGTCAAACACACTGCCCTTCACCACACGCACAAGCTTCGCTTGTACGTTCTCACGTTGAAAATGTATGCCCCGTAGGACGCCCTTGCGGCTACGGCTGTGGTTATCCTGCACAAAATCCGCCGAAATTCCTGCCGCTACAAACTCATCTCTGCGCCAAGACTCCAAAAAAAATCCCCGCTCATCCCCAAATGCGGTAGGCTCTGCGATGATGATGCCGGGTACGTCGGTGTTTATAAAGGTAAAGTTTCCCAAAATGGTACACGTCCTTTCGTGTGTGCTTGTGAATTTTTGTAATTTGCATGGCACAAAAAATATTGCGCTTTATCGCATGTTATTCGCGTAAAAAAATACCTGAAAAATACCTAAAAAATAGCAAAAAAATACTATAGGTTAAGACTAAGAGGATAGTGTCCGTTAAACTCAGAGCATAAAAATATACACCATCACCCGAAATAATACCATAAAACCTACCACTATTCAACATTTACAAGGGGTGAAAGGGCAAACTAATTGACGTGGTAAGCCGCCCTTAGCCGAGCATAAACAAGCTACTTAAAATTTCATTTTGCAGGAGCATCCCTTTGGGTGTAAGTGCGTAGCCTTTTGGGGTCTTGTGAGCCATACTTTCCTTGCAAAGTTTATGAAAAAAATCACGTTGAAGCGAAGATAACTTTGTGCCAAAACGTCGCATTAGCTCCGTCTCATCAAGGCCGCCTGTAAGCCTAAGGCACAGCATGAGCAAATCCTCTGCGCACAGCGTGCCCTGCGGCTGTGGCGAAAGCGTGCCGCTTAAAAATCGCTCGGTGCTCGCCTCAAATGAAAAGCGCTCGCCCAAAAGACAGCTGTGCGCCGCAGGCCCCAGCCCCAGCCAGCTGCCAAGCTGCCAGTATAGCAGGTTGTGTTTGCACTCAAAGCCTGCCTTTGCAAAGTTGGATATTTCATATTGTGCATAGCCCTCACGCACTAAAACATCGCAGGCATGTAGGTAATAGTCCGCCGTTTGGTCGTCGCTCGGCAAAGATGGATGTGGAGCATCCCCCATAGGCGTGCCACTTTCAAGTTTTAGCAAGTACACCGACACATGCCCCACGCCACCATCTCGTAAAAGCCGCAATGTATCGTCAAATTCTGCATTGCTATAATGCGGTAACGCCAGCATAATATCGCCGCTTATATTTTCGAAGCCTGCCCTGCGTGCGTGCTCAAAGGTACGTGCGGCATCCTCGGGCGTGTGCGTGCGCCCAAGACGCACAAGGCTTTCAGCGCTTGCGCTCTGCACCCCCACCGAAATGCGGTTTACTCCCGCAAGGCGAAAAGCACGCAGTTTTTGCGCATCGGCACAGCAGGGGTTTACCTCCATGCTTACCTCTGCGCCATCCGCTGGGAAAACGGCGTGCAAAATTCGGTGTATCTGAGCTGCGCTTAATAGGCTCGGCGTTCCTCCGCCTATGTACACACTGTATGGGCGGTGTGGCACACCCGTATCATCCTTTGGTGCATACAGCAAAAAATCTCGCAATATCGCCGATATATACTCTTCCGGCACGCCGCTCTTGCATGGCGATGAATAAAAATCGCAGTAGTTACACTTGCTACGGCAAAAAGGTATGTGCACGTATAAGCCGTATTGCATGTGAGCGTTCCTCCCAGGAGTGGCACAAATTTTCATGTAAAATCTCAAAAACTTAAGTTATGTATTTATAACTTAAGGAAGTGCATCCGCTTGTCAGGATGTCAAATTAGAAGCATTGAGTTATATATTTATAACATTACTTTGGTTTATTGGCGCACAACGAGACAAAAATCAATCATAAAGTTATATATTTATAACTTTGACTAAATCAAGCGTCATAAGTTCATTCACAGCTCGCTATATTGTCCCGCACCTGCGCAAAGGCGGGGCGTGTTTCGTATAGATGGGCGGCAATAGCACTTAGCAGGTGGAAGTCCTCCTCCGAGTCTATGTCCAAAATGCCCGTGTCCTCCATAAGGTGCACATCGCACGCGCCGTCCCACAAAAACCCGCTGGTGTTTGTGAGTAAAAAATCACGTCGAAACGCATAAATCGAGGCATTAAGGTCGTAGCAAGGGGGTGTTTGCTGGCGAGCGACAAAGTCGGTCTTTATCACTTGCTCCACCTGAGTGCCAACACGCTTTGCCATGTTCATATAAGGGCTTCGGCGGCTGTGCACGGCACTCATCACAAGGTTCAGCTCATCTCGCTCAAACAGCGTATTCAGGCAGGCAGACATGTCATCCACCGTCCGCAAGGGGCTTGTGATGTCAAGGTCCAAAAGGCAGTCGTACCTTTTGGCGGTGCGCTTTTCCATCTCTTCAAGGCTGTGCTGAAACACTTTCATCTTCGCAACGGCATCCCCAGCCAGGTACTCGGGGCGCTGTATATAGTGCACCTCTGGGTAGGCACGCATTACAAGCTCTTTCAGCTCTTCGCTGTCGGTGTTCAGCACAATGTCCACATTTATATCGCTGTGACGCTTAATAAGCATCTGCGCCGCCGAAAGCGTATAGTAAACCAGCGGCTTTCCGCAGAATGTTTTTAGGTTTTTGTTCTTAAATCCCTTGCTCCCTGCCCTGCCGCAGATGCTTATAATTATTTGCTTTGGCATGTGTCGGCATCCTCCATTTGGCAAAGTGCAACCTTCAGCACCTCCACGGCATGTGCAGGGCTGTTCAGGCTTTGGGCGTGCGCCCCTTGCGCATACTCCAAGAACCACTCCATCTCACGCTCGTAGCGGCGGTTTGGCTCTTCCTCGTAGGTTTCGGTGGTGGTGCCGTCCTCGTTTAGCAGATACAGTGTGTTTTTGCCAAAGTTTGCGACAATAGTGCCGTCCTCGCAAAACAGCTCCAAAATGCGGCGGTAGGTGCGCCCGAAATAATCAAGGTGAACTTCGCATAAAAGCTGTGGATAACGTGCGATGTAAAGCGAAATATCCTCCGAGTCAATCTCGAGATGGGACACGTTTGCCTGCAGAGCGGCACACTGTGTGGGAAAGCCGAAAAGGTCTATAATATAGTCCCACTCGTGTATGAGGTCCAGCGCCACTCCACCACCCATTGCACGATGTGCCGAGTAATTTTCACGGTAATCCTGCTGTGGCCGCCACTGGGGCAGGTAGCTTGAGCAGATGGCCCTTGCGGAGTAGACACGGGTGTTTTGCAGTCGTTTTTTCAGTGCGGCGAAAAGCGCAGTGTGGCGCATGGGGGCGGCCACGTACGCCTTTTGTTCCGGCGAAAGGCCCAAAAGCTCGGGCGCATAGCTCGCCGCCTCAAAGATGGGCTTTTCGATGAAAAAGCAGTCCACCTTATCCCGCAACCCCTCCAGCACCAGTGCGTGTAGGTGGGTGGGTACGGTGATAAAAGCAATGTCATAGCGTTCATTTTCGGGCAGTGTGCGCACCTCTTTGTCCACCAGCGAGCGCACGTCCTCCGAGAGCGCCTTGCCCGTAAAGCGCAGAGCCGTTACATCAAGGCTGATGCCCTTGCGCACGCACAGTGCGTTCAAGTTTTTTAGGTGGCGGCAGCCTATGCTGCCCAGTCCCGCAAATAATACGTTCATACGTTATCCTTTCCGCCGTTTGCCTCAATGGCGTCCATGAGTGTAATTACCTCTGCGTCCCTGCTAAAGTCCCACTTTGGTGCGGCTTTTTTTGATAGCACGTCAAAAAAGTTCAATAGCTCGTCCGTGTACGCATTTTCCACAATATTGTCGCTGTACTGTGAGTTTTGCTCCGCATCTGCGTAAAGCTCTATTTGGCGTTTTTGCTTTGTGTCTGTGTCAAAGTCGTACAGGCTGTGGGGACTGCCCTCCCAAAAAAGATGCATTCCTTCGCCAAAAACCTCAAGGTTGCGCACCGCCTTTGGACACACAACATCCGCCGTAAGGTACCCCGTAGCGCCGCTTTCGTGCTTCAGCGCCACAAAACAGCTGTCCTCATAGGCGATATTCAGCGTGCTAAGGCGTTTTTTGTGCACAAACATCGCCTCTGCCGCACCGAATGTGCTAAACAGCCAGGGCAGTTCAATGCCGAGTATCTCCCTCACGCCGCTTGTGCGTGCATCGCCCACAAAAAAGTTTTGGTAGGCCTCCCACGGGTGCCAGTCGGGTAGGTACTGGCCTATGTGGTAGCTGTAATTTAGCGGTTTATCGAAAGATTTCACCCTGTCATGAATATAGCCAATCTCGGAGCGGTAGAGCATGGTACTGCTCAAAAACAGCGTGAGACCTTTTTGTTCGGCAAGCGCGACAAGCTCGTCATATCCATCGCTCACAAGGTTTATTTCGGAAAAAACCGACACCCCAGCGCACAAAAGCTGGCGTGTTATCCCGGCGTGGGACAGCGGCGCAGTGCACACAAACGCCGCATCGTACGCCCCTGCACTGAGGGCGGCTTGCAGGCTGTCAAACGCCGCTATGCCAAGCTCCTTCGCCTGCTCGCACCTTTGGGGGGAGCTGTCCACCCCCGCAATGTGAAACGCAGGGTCTATCCTGTGCAAAAGCCGTGCACGGCGCTTGCCCATGCTACCCAGCCCAACAATTAAAAGTCGCATTTTACCGCCCTCTTTTCAGCTATATATCGTCGTAAAATTCCTTTGGAGCACGCAGTGCACCCTCCTTCAAAAGGCGGCACAGCGTTTTCACAATGTCGCCGCTCGCATCCTTGCCACGGTAGGGGCTGTGCGTTTTTTTGGCAATTTCGGCGAACTCGCCGCTTTGCGCCTTTGCAACAGCCGCCGCAATGTCATCCGTGCAAAGCGCACAGCTAAGCACATTTTCGCCACGCTCTCGACCCTTTTGGCGATTGCCGATGTCCACAGTGGGCACGCCGAACGAGGAGGTTTCCACCACACCCGAGGAGGAGTTGCCCACAACGAGGGTGGCATATTTCATGGCGCTGAGGTAGCGCAAAACGCCCAAAGAGGGCACAAAAGCGGCGTTTGTGCGTGTGTTACACCACTCGCTGATGATGGCGTTTATCTCCTCGCCGCCTGCGTCCGCATTTGCGGCGGTGAACAGGCAAAACAAGTCGCAGAATTTGTCCAGCGCCGCAAGGAGCGTTTCTGCCTGCGCCTTGGGCGAAATGCACGACTGCGTTTCGGGGTGAAACGTGCACAGCGCATAGGGGCTTTCAAGCGCAAAGCCGAGCTGTTTATTTAGCGTGTCTTTGTCCAAAAGCGGCATACTGCGGATGTTTTCATCCCCAAGGCCGCCCACATTGAACACTCTATCGGGTGCCTCACCCATGCGAATGACACGCCGCCTGTACGCCTCGCAAGAGGTAAAGTGCAGCTTTGCCATCTTGGTGAGGCAGTGGCGAAACCAGTCGTCGTCCGCACCCTGCGTGACATCCCCTCCGCTGATGTGCACAAGCGGAATGTTCAGCAGTGCCGCCGCCTGCCCTGCCGCAAACGCCTCGTAGCGGTCGCCAAGGAGCAGCAGTGCGTCGGGGGCGGGGCGCACGCTTGCAAGATAGCTTAAATAAAGATTAAGCGCAAGTGCTGTGCGCTGTGCTGTGCCCATGCGCCCGCCCTGCACTTCGCTCGACAGTATGTCGATTTCTGCACAGATGGGCATGTCGTCCGCACGTATTTCGCTCGCCGTGCCGCCCAGCGCCTGTGAGAGGTGTGCGCCCGTGACAATAAGCCCTAAGTCTATGTCGGGCGCATCCTTCAGCCTTTGCAAAACAGGGCGAAGCAGGCCGTATTCGGCACGTGTGCCTGTGAGCACCAAGACCTTGTGCATGGGCATTCCTCCTTTTGGGAATGTGCATATGGCTTTTGCGGCTTGCACTTTGTAGATTTCAAAAAAACTTACACACGCAAAATTTATAGCTCTATCGGCTCGTCCGCCGCAAAGTCCCTCTTTGCGGTCTTGCCCAGCACCTCATACCAGCACATGGGGCTTATGCCGCTGCCCGGCCGCTTTGCGCCGAGGTTATCCTCCGAAAAGGTCTCCCCTTTTTTTATGGGTACACCTGCCACAATGCTCTTGCGTGCGATATCTTTATTTTGCGCTTCGCTCGCCGTTACACGCTTTTTTCCACTGCCCAGTGCGGCGGATGTGATTCGTATTGCTTTCACCATTTCCGCAAGCTCCGCCACATCAAGGCTTGCCTTGTGGTCGGGGCCGGGCATGGATTTATTCAGTGTAAAATGCTTTTCGATAACCACAGCGCCCAGCGCCACCGCCGCAACATCGCACACAAAGCCCTGCGTGTGGTCCGAAAAGCCTACCTCAAAGCCGAACACCCGCTGTAGTTCAAGCATGGCCAGCAGGTTTGCGTCCTCGAAAGGTGTGGGGTACTGCGTGTTGCAGTGCAGTAGCGTTATTTTGCCTGCGCCGTTTTGCTCCAGCACCTCCACGGCGTCCTCTATTTCGGGTATGGTGCACATGCCTGTGGATAGGATTATCGGCTTTTGGGTGCGTGATACCCGCTCAAGGTAGGGCAGGTTTGTTATTTCGCCGGAGGGTATTTTGAAGTAGGGCATGTCCAGCCCCTGCAAAAAATCCACGCTGGGCAAATCAAAAGCGGAGGAAAGATACATTATGCCAATCTCGTCGCAGTAGGCTTTCAGCTCGGTGTGCGCCTCAAAGCCAAAGTGTAGCTTGCGTATCATCTCAAGCTGGCTTTCGCCCTCGCCCGTGGTCTCCTTTTGGTACTCTGCCTTTTGTGCAAAGCGGCTCACCACAAGCTCGGGCATCGCTGTTTGGTATTTTACCACATCCGCACCCGCATTTTTTGCCGCAAGAGCCATCTCTTTTGCGCAGGAAAGCGAGCCGTTGTGGTTCACCCCTGCCTCCGCTATTATCAAAACGCTCATGTTTTTACCCCACTATTTATTTGGAAGTGTTTTATTTTTTGCAAAAACCCTGCGCAGCCGCCCGTAAAACGCCGCAAGCAGGATGCCCAAAATGCTTGTTACGGTTATCACAACGCCCACAGCGGATGCGCCGCTTACGTGATAGCGCATCTCCACCCTGTTTTCCCCCTCGGCGAGCGGCAGGCAGATAAGCCCCCCTGCCCACTGCTGCAGCGGTACGCTTTCGCCGTTGATGCTCACCTGCCAGCCCTCATCATAGGGGATGGAGGTGGCGAGCATCATGCCCTGCTGCGCTGTGATACTGCCGCTCACGTAGCCGTCCTCTATAGTGAAGTCGCCGCTGTTTTGCTGTGCGCTTGCGGACATTTCGCCCAGCGCTTCCTCGTTCAGCATCACAAAGCGTATGGCCGAAAGCTCTATGCTATTGAGCAGGGTTATACCGGCGCTTTGCCCCTCTTGCAGGTAGCCCAGCTGTACAACGCCCTTGTCCAGCGAGGTGAGGTACTTTCTTTGCTCGCCACCGTTTATCGAAATGTCAATCTCCGGGTAAGGATAGGAGAGGAAGGCATAATACACACCGCTTTGCTCTGCGGTAATTCCGTAGCTTGCGCCGATGGGCAAAAGCCCCCCTGTCAGGCCGCTGACTTCGCCGCTTGGGGCGTATATTTGTGAGGAGACATCCTGCAAAATTACCCCCTCGCCCATGAGCGACTGATACACAATATTTTGCCTGTCGAATATATCCCCGTCCACAGGCGTAACGTTTAACATGCTCTCGTTCATGTGAGCAGCAAAAAGCAGGGGGAAAGCGTAGGGGTTTTCGTACACTGCGTAGGGTGTTTGTGCGCCTTTGTCCTCCCAGTGGCCGCCCACATCCCACACACCGTCCGAAACAAGATAGCGCATACCCAAAACGCTGTCCGCAAAGGCGGTACTGCCGTGCAGGTATGGCCCTGCGCCGTCGTATGCGAGGTAGCCCAGCGTTTGCAGGGCAGACTGTGCAGAAACGTCCTGTATGGAGCTGAAGTGAGCGGTGCCACGATAGCCCAAAAGCATGGGGTCGTTCAGCGAGTGGAAAAAGCCGTCCGCAATGCGATAGCCGCCCTCGTCAATCTCCTCGATGTGCTCTATTGTAGCGGAGGCATCCGAGATGAAGCTTTGCTCGACGCTTAGCGGATATTTTTCAAGGCCGCCCGAAATGTAGTTTGCGTTGAGGATAAGCTCCAGCATCACCGCCACGCACAGCACCACCGCAGGAATAGCGCTCTGCGCAGGGGAAAAGGCGCTGTGCGGCTTATCCGTGCTCTGCGCACCAGAGGAATAGCCCGAAAGCCGTGCGCCCAAAATGCGCCCCAAAAGGCCGCCCTCGTTTGTGTTTCGGGGCAAAAGGCAGGCGCAGTACATGAGCACAAAGCCCATTGTCATGATGATGCGCCCCTGAATATCCCCCCGTATAACCGCAAAGCAAACGATGTAAAACAGCAGTAAGAGCACCGCCGAAATAACGAGCGTTCGGGAGGAAACAAGCCTTTTTGCCACAACCCTCGCCGCAAGAAGTATGAGGAAAAAGCAGAATATAAAGGAATAGCGTGCGGGGAACCACACGGGTGCGGTAAGGCCGTGCCACAGGTTGTTTATGCCCTCTACCCAAAACGAAAGCGCAAAAATCAGGATAACGCCGCCGCTCAAAAGCTTTTCGTAAAGGGATATGCCCTTCGCCGCAAAGTAGCATATGCACAGCAAAAATATTAGCGCACCGCAGTATATAAAGGGCAGGTTGCCACTAAACTCTTTTTCAAAAAGGCCAAAGCCGCCCAGCGCAAAGCGTGGGATGAGCTGCCCCAACGAAAAAAGCGTCTCAAACGAAAAGCTGTAGGATAGTATTTCGCCCTTTGCCGCACTGACACCGGACAGTACGGGAAGTAGCAGTGCGGCGTTTGCGCCACCTGCGAGCAGTGAGCCAAGCCCAAAGCGCCAAAGAGGGCCTTTCCAGGCGGCAAAGCCCCTTTCGCCGCTTTCCCTTGTGCGAATAAGCTGTGCCCACACAAAGTATATCACAAGGAAGATGCAGGCCATGAACGCTATGTAAAAGTTTGCGAATATGGCAAGCGCCAAAAGCAGTGCATACGGCACAAAGGATTTATTTTGCAGTATGCGCTCCACACAAAGGCAGAGCAGCGGAAGCAGCACTAAGACATCGTGCCACATGATGTTTTGCGCATACGCAATGCTGTAAGAGCAAAAGCCATAGCACAGCGAAAGCGTCACGCTCCAAAGCGCAAGCTGTGGGAACTTGTACCGCAGGTACAGGCAGAAAAACACGCAGGACAGCACTATTTTTAGCAAAAGCACAATGCTTGCCGCCACCGCAAAGTTTTGCACAGGGAACAGCAGGTAAATAAGGTTAAACGGGCTTGCGACATAATACGCAAACAAACCGATAAGCCCACCGCCCAGCCCCTTGTCAAACGAGTAGAAAAAGCCCTGCTCCTCAAAAAGCGCACGCTTAAAGTGGGAGAAAAGGTTTACATAAATTCCTTTTAGGTCGCCCGTGAGCACACTGCCGTCGCCCATGGGCCACACACCTAAGTTCGCATAAACAAGCAGAACCATGCAGGTGGCGGCGATGAGCGTTAAAAGCAGGTAGCGCCGAGTGTCCGAGCCGGGGGTGCTTTTGCCCAAAAGCGGCTGTGCGGCTTTCAAAGCGGCGGTGCGTTTCATTTAGTGCCTCCGTTTGGGGGGATTTGTTAGCCGGCCCTATATAATACGGAAAGTGGACATATAAAGGTGATTTAGAATACGTTAAGTGCAAGAAGAAGGCGCTATATCCTCCCCCCCGCCGCAGGCGGGGGGGGGAGGATATAGCAAAAACCTAACTCACTGCGTTTGCCCACACCCATAATACGAAGCTACCCATTCTCAAAGCGGCGGCGCATCACGTCCAGCTCTTCCATCTGGCCCATGTCCATCCAGCCGGCCTCGCCTATGGGGTACACGCCCACTCGCCCACCACTGCTCTTGCACTGCGCTATTATGTCCGTAAAGCCGAGCTTTGTGTCCTTTGGTATCTGGCTTAGCACATGTGGCTCTATCACATACATGCCGGTGTTCGTCAGGTGATTGGACTGTGGCTTTTCACGTATGCAGTTTAGCGTGCCGTCCTCGCACAGCTCCACCACGCCGTAGGGTATCACAAACTGCTTTAGGGCGCATACCATCGTTATGTCGTTTTTTTGCTTTGCGTGATGCTTTGCAATGTCCGCATAGTCCGCATCCACCAAAATGTCGCAGTTGGACATAAAAAACGTCTCGTTTATGCGCCCCTGCAAGAGTGAAAGCCCACCGCCCGTGCCCAGCGGCTGCTCCTCCTCCACATACTGTATGCCGTGCTCGCACGGGCTGTCCAAAAAGTAGCTCTTAATCATATTTTTGCGGTAGTTTACAATCATGGTAAACTCGCTACAGCCAAACGCCGCAAACTTTTGCATCACACGCTCCACAATGGGCACGTCCCCCACGGGGATAAGCGGCTTTGGCAGGATTTTTGTGTAGGGATACAGCCGTGTGCCCAGCCCCCCCGCCATTATGACAACGGGCATGTTCAGCACCTTTTGCGTGCCCACTCCCTCCAAAAGGTTCAAAAACACCACATCCGCAATGCGCCCGTTTACGTCCAAGATGGGCAGTGCGTTTATTATGTGCTTTTGCATGAACTCACGCGCCTCACTGCGCCGCTCGGTGGGTAGGTACTTGGGGCTGTAGTTTGCCACCTCGCTCACAGGGCGGCTAAGCTCGCCCCCACGCAGAATGTACTTGCGTATGTCGCTGTCGGTCAGCACCGCCTTCAAAATGCCGCCGGGCGCAATGAAAAGTATGCGTCGCCCCGTCTCGTCCAGCCGCCGCATGGCATCTATGGCAGGCATATCGCCCTGTATGATAAGCTCCTCAATTAACACAGCATGGTTTCCTTTCGGGGTGAATTATGGGTGTGGATAAAGGCGGCGATTTGGTTTTTTTGTATATCCTCCCCCGCCGCAGGCGGGGGAGGATATACCGCCTTATTCTCGCACTTAGCGTATCCCAAATCGCCTCTATGTGTCCACTCCCCAAATTACTTGGTATGGGTGGTGATGTCGGGTTGGTTTTTTTGTATCTCAATTAGGAGGATTATTCCGCCGCTTTCAGCACTGCATCGCACACCCTTTGTATGTCCGCATTTGTAAGGTTTGTGGAGCAGGGCAGGTTCAGCACGTGCTCTTGGTAGCTTTGTGCTTTGTCCGTCTCGTATGCGCCACTGCCCAAATACGGCTTTTGCAGGTGGATAAGCCCCCAGATGGGGCGTGTTTGTATTCTTTGCTCGCTCAGTGCGTGCATCAGCGCTTCACGGCTTAGCGCAAAGCCCTCGGTGAATAGGCTGTAAAACCACCTGTTACTACGCACGTCCTTTTCAAACGGCAACAAGCGTAGCCCCTTTTTGCCGCAAAGGCGCTCATGGTACAGGGCGTACATCTCGTTTTTTCGGGCGATGAAGCTCTCCAGCTGTTCTAATTGCGCAAGCCCCAGCGCCGCTTGCAGGTTTGTCATGCGGTAGTTGTAGCCTATTTCGTCGTGGGTGTAGCGTATTTCATCGCTTTTTGCTTGGGTGGACAGGTGCTTTGCGTGCGAAAGCCACTCATCATGGCGGCTGACGAGCATACCGCCTGAGCCGGTGGTGATTATCTTGTTGCCGTTGAAGCTGTAAACGCCCACATCCCCCATGCACCCTGCGTACATGCCCGCAAAGCGGCCGCTCTCGTACCTGCTGCCCAGCGCCTCGGTGGCGTCCTCTATGAGCACAAGGCTGTATTTTTTGGCTATATCGCAAAGGCGGGGCATGTTTGCCATGTTGCCAAACACATGCACCACCATCAGCGCCGTAACGGGGCGGCCGCTGTTTTTGTTGTGCAAAACGCCCCCTCTCATTTCGCACTGCGCTTCGCAAAAGCGCTCAAGCGCATTTGGGCACAGGCAAAGGCTGTCATCACAGCCGATAAAGAGGGGGTGCGCATTTGCGTAGCGCACGGGGTTTACTGCGGCTATGAAGGTGAGCGTTGGGCAGATGACCTCATCCCCGGCCTTTACGCCTGCCACCAGCAGCGCAAGGTGCAGGCCTGCTGTGCCGCTTGCCGTGGCGACAGCGCCCTTTGCGCCCACATACTGCGCAAGCTTTTGCTCAAATTCGCCCACCATCGCACCGCCGCTGGATACCCACTCGCTCACAACGGCGTTTTGTGTATATGTTTTCTCGTTGCCCGAAAAGTTGGGCACTGACAGCGGAATAAATGCGTCACTCATACGGCGTTACCTCTTTTTTTACGGCTTTTGCGCAAGGAGGGCGCGAGCAAAAGCTGTGGTTTATTGTTTTGGCATATTCTCGCACTTAATGTATTCTAAATTACCTCTGTTTGTCAACTTTGCGCAAGGACACCGCAAGGCGCTTTAGCGCAGACAAAAGCTCCGCTATAGTATAAATCACACAGCACACAAACGCAGGCAAAATCGCCAGCATCAGCCACTGCCGTGCGTTTGGCAAAAAGTACTCGTGAGGCTCGCTGTATACATTAAGTGTCAGCTGGTTTAGGAAAATTTCGTTGCCGGGAACGTTGCCGGGGTCCAGCCGCAGTGCGGCTATTTCGCCCGCAGGCAGTGTGAAAATATAGCTTCCGTCCGCCTGCACTTCGCCGTTCACACGCCTATTTTGGGAAAAGCCAAGCTCAACCGCCGCCGCAGTGGGGTCTGAAAGGTTGGTGTTTTCTGGGTAGGAGTAGTACAAAATCACCTCGCCAGGCGGCGTGGCGAACTGTGCGTCCATGTGCAACGTGCGAATGTTTTGCTGTGAGAAGGTAAAGATGATGTAGGGGTCTGCGTCGGTGCTGACGATGCTCTGCGGCAGAGGGGCAAACATTAGCTCCCACTGCTCCCATGCATCCTGCGGCCCGTCCTCGCCGATGGGCACTGCGGAGGTAAGGCCGTAGATGCTCGCATCTTCGAGCGCAAGGCTTACAGGCCCGTGCGCACGGTCAAACGCAAAGCCAAACACACCACCGCAAAGCCACAGCACCGCCGCTATTATATAGGATATGGGTAGCAGGTACTTTGTTACAAATAGCAGTCTTTTTTTCATAATTCCCCTATTGTACTGCGCCGCTTTGCAGGGCGGTATTTTTCTGTGAGAGCAAAAGTTTTGGGTCGATTACACATCTTTCACTGTCGAGCTTTTTCTACGCAGGCACAAGGCTCGCACTGCCATTTTCGTTTAGGACATTGTATATTGTGGGCGTTTCGGGGCTTTGCAGGTATGCAGACAGCCCGTCCGAAAAAAGCCCGCCGTACATTTCCACAAAGTGCTCATCCGCCGTATCCACAATAAGCTTTGTGCACCCCGAGGATATGAGATAATCAGAAAGCTCCTGCGCCGAAAGCTCCTGCTTTAGCGTAGTGCCGTCGCTTTGCAGCGTGCGCTGTACCATCTCGCCGCCGCCAAAGCTGTAGTCTACCTGGTAGGGCAGCATCTCGTAACAGTACATAAACCACGAAAGCCCGCTGTCGCCGCTTATCACCAAAAAGCTTTTGTCCTCGGGGGAAAGGCCCTGCTGTAAGTCCTGCACCTTTTGGGCAAAAATGCGCCGCTCGCCGTAGGTGCTCTCGTGCAGGCCAAACACGCTGTATCCGCTCGGCACAAGGCGCAGTGTCTGCACAAACAGCGCCGCCGAAAGCATTATCACGCACAGCCTGCTTACCGTCTGCCACCTTTTTTGGGCACCTGCCGCCCCCTGCGCCAGCAGCATCAGCGCCGCTATAAACCAGCCTATGTAGTAGGGGTTCATGTAGCGGCGGTATCCCTCAAACACCTGCTCGGGGCGGAACACATATATGTAGCACATGCTTATAAGCAGCTGATACGCAACACACCCCAGCAGTGAGACCACCGCAAAAACAAGGCACTTTCGCCGAAACGCAGGCCGCTTTGACACCCACGCCGCAAAGCCTATTATGCCCAAAATGAGCACCGACACAGCCGCCCCCGAGCCGAACATGTTTATTTCATCGAACATAAACATTTGGGGCATTCCCTGCATGACTGTGAGGAATAATTCGCTTTTGTCCGCCGAAAAAAGCTCCGCCAAAAACACAAAGGGCATTTGAAGCATACCTATATTTTGTGTGCCGCCCACGCCCTCAAGGCGGTTTACGCCTGCGACACTCGAAAGGTAGACGCTCCACAAAATAAAGCTTGCAAGCGCACAGGTGATGTACAGCGCAAAGCGGCCGCCTGCGATGGCCCAAAACCGCCTGCGTGATAAAGACACCCTCCGCCTTGAAAATGCAAACCCCGCAAACACTATCACCGAGGCGGTGAGCGAGAGGAACATGCCCATGTCTTTTATGAGGCTAAGCGTTGCAAGCGCTATGCACAGCGGTAGCATATCTCTGAGCTTTCGTGCGCACAGCCCACAGCACAGCGCCGCCGCAAACCACAGCCCCATGGGCATGTCCGCAAGCGTGTCCGCATATGCCGCCGAGGGCAAAAGAATACGTGCCGAGTGCGAAAACAAAAAGGGCACGAGAAGTGCGCAAAGCCCTATGGGAAACGCTATGTTCCAGTGCTTTTTGCGTAGAGGGTACAGCACTGCGCATATGGCGGCAAGCATGAACACGTCGCTTGCAAGGTATGCGCCCCACTCGGAAAAGCCGCCACCCAAAAACTGAAAAAAGTAGCCGAATACTATAAGCGCAGGTGTCTGCGTGGCGGGCCACGCCCAGCCAACGGGCGCTGTGGTGTACAGCTCGTTGTTTAGGGTGGTAAGCTTGTGCGCCGTACCCCAAAAGCTGAACTCGTCCCATGTTAAGAACATGGGCTGTTTTATGCTTAGCGCCACCAAAAAAAGCACGCTGCCACCCACAAAAAGCCAAAAGGCAAAGCCCGGCGCACGCAGTGGCATTTTTTTGAGTATATGCTTGTAGCACAAAAACAAAACCGCACCGACACACAGGATATACAGCGCCCACGCACCCACCGAAAGCAGGCCAAGGCACCCAAACACCGTAAGCCACAGCGTAAGGCTACCCACTGCGCACAGCGGCGCAAACGAGCCGCTTACCCCCAATGAAACATACAGCAGTGCCAGCACGAAAAGTGCCGCTATCGCAAATACACCCGACATAATCACGGCGTGCCCTCCTTGTTTTGGGAGGGTACACGGCCGCCTTGGGCGGTGTCCTCGCCTGTGGGGGCGCACTGCTTCTGCGTGGCCACAGGGCGGCTCTTTTCGGCATCCTCTGTCGCAGCTGTGCCGCCTTTTGTGTCTGCGCTATCTGCGGTGCTGTGCACAGCAGTGCCCACATCGCTTAGCCTGCCGCCGTTTTTGTAAAATAGTTTCAGCCACAGAGCAGACTTTATAAGGGTATATGCGGCGCAGGCCAAAAGCCCCGGAACCACCGCAAGCAGTGCAAGCTGTCGTGCGGTGGGGCTGAAGAACATCCAAAATGGGCGGGGGGTGTTCAGCGTGATGTTGTTCACCTGCATGGAGTTGTCCGTTATGGCGGCAGGGTCTATGCGCAGGTTGTATCCGCCGCCCGAGGGCAGGTAGTACATTTCGGTGTCTGCTGTGCCCTTTGCCGCATTTTCGGCAGAGTGGGGCTGTCCTTCCTCCGCCCAGTATACCTCTATGCGCACAGGGTCGTGCGAGTAGCTTATGTCCATCTGTACGTTTTCCACCAGAAAGCCTGCATCATACAGTATCATCTGTGGGTCATCGCCGAAAGAGTACATGGTGTCGGGGCCTGTTGGTACAAGACCCATCAAAAAAAAGTCCCCTATGTACACCTGCCTTGTTTGTAGCTCGCCGCTTTGGTATGCCATGCGGTTGCCTGCAAAGTTTACAAGCCCTATGCCCACAGCCAGCAAAAGAGCCGCAAGGTAAAAGGACACAAACAGTGCCGCCGCAGTATGTTTTTTGTAAATGCTTGCAATTTTTGAACGCATGGGTGCTTCAGCTCTTTTCTGTTTGGAGGGTGATGATAAAAGAGTAGGTCTTTTTTGGTATATCTTTCCGCCGCTTAGCGCAGGGTGTTTCGCCCCTAAGCCGTAACCTGCTCGTAAAGGCCGCTTTCGTTTAGGCGGTACAGTATGGGCGCATCGGGGGAAGGGGCGCTTTGCAGGCCGTCCGTAAACATTCCGCCAAACACCTGCGTGAACCACTCGTCGGTGCTTTCCACCAAAATATACTCACAGCCGTTTTCGCTTAGGTAGTCCTGCACAAACGCAAGGCTTTCTTCATCGCTAAGTGTAGCTTGCTGTGGGCCACCTTGCTCCGCTTTTTGCTCGGCAAGCACCTCGGGCGAAAGCGCAGAGCCACCCGACATGCTATATTCCAGCACCGCAGGCAATAGATACTGCGAGTACCTAAACCAGCTCTCGCCGCTTCCGCTTTGGCTGACAAAAAACACCCGTGCGTCCTGTGGCAGATGCTGTGAAACGCCCTGCGCCAGCTCCTCGCGATGTCGGTCTTCCTGCATATAGACATCGGGGTAGTCCAGCACCGAGTGCCCGGGGTATACCATTATGGAAAAGTGCAGTAGCATAAATACGCTCACCGCAAGCACGCCTGTTTTTGCAAATATCGGCAGTGCATCGCCTAATGCTTGCGCAAAGGAAACGGGGGCATCTTCGGGGGTGCAAGGCGGTGCATCCTCGGCGGCATTTTGTGCGCACTCCCTCTTTTTCAGCGTGCACAGCGCCAGCAGTAAAAGCCCCGTGAGCAGCCAGCCCGTGTAGTAGGTGGCCATGTACCGTGGGTAGTCCACAATGGCGCTGACCTCACGCAGGTTGTACACAAAGCCGTAAAAAACAAACAGCATAAAGTGATAGCCCATGTAGCCGCAGAACATAATAATCATGGTGAAAAAGCTCTGCATTTTTTTTGCCATGCCCGACGAAAATAGCACCGCCGCCCCAAATATAATGCCGATGAGCAGCAGCGTCTGAATGCCACTGCCCGCCATGGAGCTGTTCAGCTGATATGCCTCGGGCGTGCCGCTGCCCACCCAGCCGAAAAAGTAGTTGCTCATTTCCTGCAAGGCCGCCTGCGCCTGCGGTGTTTGGGGTGTTATGCCAAACAGCTGGGTGAAAGCGGAAAGGACGGAGGAGGTGACCGAAGCGCCCGAGGTGGTAATGTCGGCGCTCGTTTGGGTGAGCGCACCTGCGGCGGTGGTGCTTTGCGCCAGCACAGCGGCGGAATACCCACGCCAAAAAAGATAAGGTGCGCCCACTGCTAAAAACCAAACGCCGCCCCTGCAAAGCCCCACAAAAAGCCCCGTAATTCTGCGGTGCTTTGTGGCAAAGCGCTCTATGCGTGCGCCCATCTTCTGATAGGGCACGCTGTACTGCGAAAAAAACAGGCAGTCTATTGCCATCACAGCCGCACACACCAGCGCCACGGGCATTACGTTGTCCTTTGTAAGGCTAAGCGCCGCAAGCGGCAGTACGGCGAGTATCGCCCTGCCGTTTTTTGTGTGACGGCCGGCAAAGTACACCGCCATGGTGCCTGCCATCAGCATACCTGCGGGGATGTCCGCATATGCGCTCATCCACACGGTGGACAGCGTGACAGTGCCATTTATAACGCCAAAGAAAAAGGGCGCAAGCAGGCCGGCTATGGCAAGCGGCAGGGCGGTGCGCCAGCGGCGAAAGCCAAAGGGGGATATTAGCGCCGCCACGCACGCAATCATCAAAACATCCAGTATCCAAAACACCTGCCACGGCGCAAACTGCGCCCCGAAAAACTGGCACATGTAGCTTAACAGCATAAGCGCAGGGCTTTGCGTTTGTGTCACGGGCCAGCCTATGTCGGCGGTGGTGTACAGCTCGCCACTGGACAGCATAAGCTTTGGCGCAGTGCCCCACAGGCTGAACTCATCCCACTCGGTGAAGGTGGGCTGCTTTGCCGCAAGGTAAAAAAGCAGAAAAAGCGATAGCAAGGCAAACAGCAAAAACCCAGGGCTTACAAGGCTTTTCAGCAGGCGCAGCCTGCCCCTAAAAAACGCAAACGCACCAAGGCCAAAGCACGCCGCATAAAACAGCCACGCAGCGGCGGCGAGCACGCCCAGCACACCCGCAAGCATAAAGTAAAGCATGGCGGCGCTGAGCGAAAGCAGTGGCGCAAAGGCGCTGTTTTTGCCTACATATTGCGTAAAAAACACGCTTAGCGACATTACCGCCAAAAGGCAAATGAGTGCATTTAGCAAGGTACTGTACTCCTTTTTAGTAGGGTGAGTGATTGTGTGCGATGGCATCACACACGTTGAAAAGGCGGCGCAGTGTGCGTTTGCTAAGGTGTTGCCCTAAGTCTGCTCGCTCTGCTGTGCCTCCTGCAAATGCCGTCGCTCAAAGCGGCGGCGGTCGAGCAAAGGCTTTACAAACAGCACAATCTCCCGCATGACAGCCCACGCAATCAGCGGCAAAAACAAAAGTGCCGCAAAGCTTTGCGCATCGGGCAGGTAGTATTCCACAAACGGGATGGGAGGGTTTACTATGAGTGAATGTGCCACCCACAAAACACCCGCGCGGTCGCCCGTGTCCAGCCGAAGGTTGTATATAGTCTGTCCGCCAAGGTCAAACACATAGCTTCCGTCGGGCAAGGTATCCGCCCACACCTGCTTTTGTGGGGTGAACGCCTCGCCCTGCTCGTTTGTGTACAGCACCGACACAGCGCCCGAGGGGCGGCTTATCGTTTCCGAGTGCAGCTTCACCTGCGTTACATACCGTCCGTCTGGCCACGCAAATATTATGAAGGGGTCGGGGTCCAGCGTGACGAACTCTCCGCTCTGCCAAAAGTCGGTGTAATATCTTATGCCGGAGGAAAATGCGGCATTCATCTGCAAGTTTAGCTCGTCCTCGTAAAGCACGCCGCTTCGTGAGTATGCCATATCTGTCGCAAAGCGGACGGTGCACATAACAAGCCAAAACGCAAGGGCGGCGGCATAAAACACAAGCAAAGGCAGGCCTATGCGCTTGCTCTTTTTTTTCATGAGGCCACCCTCCCCTCTTCGGGTGCTAAGAAGGTGCAGCTTCCGTCGGCGTTCCACTGTATTTCATAGTAGCGGTTGCCCTGAGAGGTAAAGTCGTCCTCCCAGCCCTGTAGCTCATCGCTGAAAAGCGGGCCGAACTCGGCGATGATATACTCGTCCACCACGTCCAAAAATACGTGCGTCGCCCCCACATGTCGCAAATACTCGCAAAACTCTTCGGGCGTGCAGGGCACTTCGTACCCCGAGTATTCCGCCTTGTTAGGGGCACTCAGCGTACTGCTTGCGGTACCTTTGTACAGCGTTTCGCCCTGCTCGTTTTGGGTGCTTTCAAGGTAGAGCGGCACCCTTGTCGCTTCCAGCTCAAAGCCATAAATGTAAAAGCGTGTGGCGTCGTCATACTGGCTTATTATGTACACAACGTCGTCCTTTTCCATGCCTTGGGCACGTGCTTCGTCTGCGGTGTCCTGCAAAAGCGTGCGGTAGGTGTGGTGGGAGGGCGAGCGGTTTAGGAAGGTTGCGTCCCAGTTCGCAAACAGCGCCACCGAGGATATTATGCCCAGCGCAAAAATGCCCGAGGCCGCCCGTGCAATGCGCTTACGGGAGTACTTCATGTCTGCATTGGTCGCCACGGCGCTTAAAATCATCAGCGAGGCCATGAGCCACCCCATCCAGAAGGGGGAGATGTATCGCTCGTAGTCCTTTAGCACCGAGGCCTCCGCCCACTGGAAGATGTACGCATATGTGAAGATATTAAATATGTAAAATGCGCCAAAGCAGAGCACCATCCCAAGCGAAAACACAGCTATGCGCTTTTTGCCACGGGAGGTTTCGCACAGCAAAAACGCCACCACAGCAATGGCGATGATGATAAAAAGCACCACTGCGCCACTGCCCAAAAGCGAGACAGGGCGGGTGAAAAATGCGTTTACCATCATGGAAAACACATCGCTGAACTGCTGTGATACATCAATGCCAAACAGCGCTTTTACGCCTGCTATCAGCATGGCAGGCATCGAAAGAGCTGTGCCGTCGCTGCCCAAATCAAAGCGGTCTATGCCCTGCGAGGCGCTCAAATGAAGCGCCCATATAAGGTACGCACCCACCGTCGCCGCCAAAAGGCACACCACGCTCACGCCCCATGCGGCAAAGCCCTTCAGCCTGTAAAAGCCGAGGCTTTTCCTTTGGCACAGTAGCATGTCCATCCCCATGATAAACAGCGCAATAAGCGCCAGCGCAAGCCCCATGTCCTTTATGCTCACAAGCGCTGCAAGGATGGCGCAAAGCGGCAGGATAAGGCGCAGGCCTTTTTCGCCACCTGCAAAGTAAAAGCACAACGCACCGCCAAAAAACACCCCCATGGGCACGTCTGCCATGCACAAGAGGTAGGAGAGCATGGGCAGCTGAGAGCGTGCGCCAAGCTCAAAAAACATGGGCAATACCGCAAGCGCCGTAAAGAGCAAAATGCAGGCGGATTTGTTCTTGTCAAAAAACGTGCTTGCCGCACAAAAGCCCGCCAGCGGAAATATAGCGAAGGCGGCGATGAACCCGGCCTCCGAAAAGCCGCCGAAAAACTGCATCATATAGGTGTATACTATAAGCCCCGGCGGATAGCTACGTGCGATAAGGCTGCTTTGCGCAAGGGTGTACAGCTGGTGGTTTTCGCTGGTCACCTTGCCTGCTGTGCCCCAAAAGGTGAACTCGTCCCAAAAGGTGAGCATGGGCTGTGTCATCAAAAATATCAGTATAAAAAATGCACCCAGCGCAAAAAACATCACAAGCCCGGGCGTGAAAAGCTGCAAAACCTTACTGCGTAGCTTTATTATGACAAACACAAGTGCGGCGGCGCACAGGGCGTACCACACCCACGCCGCCACCTGCAAAAGCCCCACAGTGCCCATGAGCATAAAGAACACCATGGCCAGCGCAATGCTCAAAAGCGGCATGAGCGAGGCGGAGCGGCGCAAAAAGTGCGCAAGCCCCAGCGAAAGGCATACAAGCGATAACAGCCCTGCAAAAACGCCCATGCGCACCCCACCTTTCAAGAATTGTCGTACGGTTTTGCTTGTGTAAAATTTTTGGCGGCACAGCAGTTAATCACGGAAATCAATTTTGCCGAATTGTGGTAGCCCTACGTCCATGGCAAGCCATGCGCCTACGTGATGCGATGACGTTTTGCGCATCTGCGGTGTTGCCTATTAGATAGTGTCGTCATAAGTTGAACCGAGCAGATTTTGAGCAATTTTTTCGCAAGACAAGGCGGAAAAACGATGCACTCCTTTGCGGAATGCGAGTTTTGACAACACCGTATGGCGGAAAAATTGCCAAAATATGACGGCTGAACACTTGTGACGACACTATCTAGGTAACAGCCCAGCCGAACATGTTTATCAGCTTAAAGCCGCCCTCCGCCTTGGGTATCCACTGGCCTATAAACGTGTTTTGGAAAATAAGCACCGCCGAAAAGGCGGCAACGCCTGCCCCTGCCCACAGGGCGATGCCCTGCCTGCGAGCGTCTGCGGCAGGCAGCGCACTGCGTGGGGCGAGCGTTTTGCCCAAAAGAATGCTCACGCACAAAAACAGCAGTAAAAACGCAGGCAGGAAATAGCGAGACTGTAGCCCCGAAATGCGAATGGACATAAGGTCGGTGTCCAGCACGTACATGCCTGCAAGGATAGAGGCGGCGTACAACAGCATCACGCAGGCAAGCCCGATGAGCACAGCGCTCTTTGTGCGCTCTCTGCGCCCGATGCCCATCGCCGAGCCCAAAAACAAGCTACACAGCGAAAGCCCCCCCACAAGGGGAATGTGCATGTCCGTCCAGCCGAAGGTGGCAAGCGAAAACAAAAAGCCGTCCGCCTCGTATACGCTTTGCAGCGTCACCGCAAAAAAGCGGGGAATGTTGGAAAACACAAACGCAAGCTGTGCCGCAGGCTCTGCCCCCTCGCCGCCGCCTCGGGGCAGGGCTTGCGGCCAGCCGCCGGTGCGCAAAAGCAGGTCTATGTTTCCGCCGATGTACCACGCCGCAAACGCAAATGTTAGCACCGCAAATATTAAGAGCTTAGGGTTGTAGCGAAGCCGCCACCTTTCCCTCGGAACAAAAAACAGCACCGCACCCAAAATGATGTTCATCGGCTTTATGTAGGTGCAAAACGCAAGCACAAGCCCAAACACCACAAGGTGGCGCAGGTGTATTTCATCCCTGCAAAAATAGCTTAATAGGAAAAAGCACCCTGTCAGCATCAGGCTGTCGTAGCTGCAAGACGCCGCCATAAAGAGGGACAGAGGCAGTAGCATCAGCACCAAAAACACACTGCGGTAGCGCTTGCATCCACGCAGTGCAAAGTAGCAGCCGACTGCGTACACCAAAAGGTTTGCAATGCGCCCTGCGTACATAAGCGCCATCGCCGAGCCGCCGAAAAGCCGCACCACCCACATAAAAAGCGCCTGCGGCAAAAAAGGAAGCCACATGAACATTATGGGAGAGGCCACGGCATCCGCACTGCCCGAAGCTACGAGCGCATCATACTGCGAAAACGCCGCAGGGGCGAGCTGTCCGCCACTGTACAGCACCTCGTGGTTCATGTAAGGGGGGAACGCCGCCATTAGCGCACGCACATCCTCGGGGTAGCTTGCGGCATAGTTGTAGCTAAAGTCGCCCATAGACATGCTTACCGCACGCAGGTAGTGGGTGGCCTCGTCCGGCACCTGCATGGGCGCTACCGCAAAGCAAAACAGTAGCCCTGCCAAAAAAATCACAAGTGCCGCCTTTAGGCAGAACTTGTCCCCCTTCAAAAAGCAAAGCGCCACCACTGCGGCATAAAGCAGGCTAAACACGCCCATTACGGCGGCGGTGGCGGGTATCGCAGGTAGTGCCTCCAGCGAAAATACCACACGCCAGCAGTACATTAACACGGCCGCCGCACCCATCAGCACCACCCAGCCGATGAGCAAGCGAGCGTATAAGGGAAGTGAAAACTTTTTTAGCGAAGCGGCGGTTTGCTCTTGTCGCATGATGTACCCCGAAAATTCCATAGTTTGTTGTGGGTGCGCCCTGCACCCTTACAGTATGGGCAAAAACCCAAACGAGAGCTTTCGCTCACGCCCCTGCGCTCTTACACGTTGTACCTGTCCGGCTTGTACCGCTCAAGGTTCTCCTTGCAAAAGGCGATGCTCTCGGCGATACCATCTTCAAACGTGTACTTAGGCGCCCAGCCGGTGAGCGTGCGAAGCTTTGTGCTGTCGCCCAAAAGACGCTCCACCTCGCTCTTTTCGGGGCGCAGACGGGCGGCGTCGCACACTATCTCGGCGCTGGGGTTTATCTGCCGAATAAGCTCGCTTGCAAGCTGGCCTATGGAAATCTCCTGCCCTGTGGCGATGTTTATCTCCTGCCCGATGGCTTCCTCGCACGCCGCAATGGCCATAAACGCCGCCGCAACGTCCTTTACATAGTTGAAGTCCCGTGTGGGGTGCAGGCTGCCCAGCTGTATTTTGTCACTGCCCGTCAAAAGCTGGGTGATGATGGTGGGGATAACAGCCCGTGCGCTCTGCCGAGGGCCAAAGGTATTAAACGGCCGCACAATGGACAGCGGCGTGCCAAAACTGCGCCAGTAGCTTTCGGCCAGCCTGTCCGCGCCTATCTTTGTGGCGGAGTAGGGGCTTTGCCCCTGGTAGGGGTGCTTTTCGTCAATGGGCACGTACTGCGCTGTGCCGTACACCTCGCTCGTGCTCGTCACCAAAAGGCGCTCTGTGCCAAGCGCACGTGCGGCGTTCAGCACGTTAAGCGTGCCTTTTATGTTTGTGTCCACATAGCTGTCGGGGCTGTGGTAGGAAAACGGAATGGCTATAAGCGCCGCCAAATGATACACCACGTCCATGCCCTTCATGGCGGTGGCCACACCGTTTGGGTCACGCACATCGCCCATAACTACGTCTATTTCGCTTTTTATTTCGGGCGGCGAGGTGTCCAGCCAGCCCCACGTGCCAAACGAATTGTAGCAGCAAAACGCACTCACCTGCGCACCACTGCGCACCAGCGCCTCCGTAAGGTGGCTACCTATGAAGCCGTCCGCACCTGTCACCATCACTTTTTTAGACATATGGCACTCACTTTCGTCTTGTTTTTTTTCTAACGCTAAATATTTTGTGTTAGAATATTTAGAATATATTGTAAGAATATCGCACTGAATAGTATACAGTAAGCGGCGCTTTTTTTCAACTAAGGGCTAAGGACAAGCGAATTGAGTTGTCCGCACCCCATTTTATCGGCTGTTGCCCCCACCCTCTCGGCCGCCTTTTCTTTTGGGCGGCCATGTGTTATACTATGATGTGTTGCGATGAAAGTATGCGTATCAGAAAGGATGTGCTGTGTGTGGCAAAGTTGCGTGTGGCCGTTATTTTTGGCGGTATGTCGAGCGAACATGCCATAAGCTGCCTTTCGGCGGCGGCTATTGTGGAGCATCTCGACTGCGAGCAGTTCGAGGTGCTTAAGCTGGGCATCACAAAAAAGGGAAACTGGCTGATGTACCCGGGCGATACACAGGGTATGCGTGACGGTAGCTGGGAGAGATTTGCGGACTGTGTGCCCGCCTTTATTTCGCCCGACCGCACCACCCACGGCATTGTGGCAAACCACGACGGGCGCTTTGACGTGGTGAAAATAGATGTCGCCTTCCCCGCACTGCACGGGCGCTGGGGCGAGGACGGCACGGTGCAAGGACTGCTTGCGCTTTCGGGCATTCCGTATGTGGGGTGCAATGTTTTGTGCAGTGCTGTTGCAATGGACAAGGCGTTTGCAAACCTTATTTTTGAGGCGCACAGCCTGCCGCACACCCCGTGGATGGCCATAGACCGCCGCAGTACGGCCGACTTTGAGAGCATACTGTTTCGTATGCGTGAGGTGATGGACTACCCTGTGGTGGTAAAGCCGGCGGTGGGTGGCTCGAGCATTGGCGTGAGCCTTGTAAACGACGATGAGGAGCTGCGCTCGTCAATACAGCTTGCCATGGCGCACGACAAGACCATTCTGCTGGAAAAGGCCGTAAAGGGCGCAGAGGTGGAGTGTGCGGTTTTGGGATGTGGGGAGCTTTTGGTGTCGGTGCCGGGGGAGATTGTATCCTGCAAGGAAACCTACGACTACGAGGCAAAGTACGAGAGCGGCGATGCGAGCAAGCTGTACATCCCTGCGCGCCTTGATGAGAAAACACAGCGGCAGATACAGGACATGGCGCTGTGTGCGTACCGTTCGCTAAGCTGCGAGGGGCTTGCACGGGTGGACTTTTTTGTGCGTGAAGAGGACGGCTGTGTGCTGCTGAACGAGGTAAACACGCTGCCCGGCTTCACTGCCATCAGCATGTACCCAAAGCTCATGGAGCACATGGGCGTATCCTTTGGAACGCTTTTGGAGCGTCTTATCGGCTTGGCGCTGGAGAGGGCGGAGGTATGAGCGCAGGGCAAAACGATATATTTTCCGAAATGCAAGTACAAAGTCGCCCCATCGGCGTGTTTGACTCGGGGCTGGGCGGCCTTAGCGCTGTGAGGCAGCTGCGTGAAATACTGCCAAACGAGCGCATCATCTACTTTGGTGATACGGGGCGTGTTCCCTACGGCACCAGAGGCGAGGACACCATAATAAGCTACGCAAAGCAGGACATTGCGTTTTTGCTCTCAAAAAATGTGAAAATCATCCTTGCGGCGTGCGGCACGGTGAGCAGTACGCTGCCACAGCAGGTGACGCAAAACCTTGGCGTAGACTATATGGGTGTGCTTTTTGCGGCGGCGCAAAAGGCGGCGAGCCTCACAAAAAACGGCAGGGTGGGCATAATAGGCACGCAGGCTACCATCGCCGCGGCAAGCCTTGAAAATATGGTTAAGGCGCTGTGCCCCACCTCACAGGTAATGGCGGTAGCCTGTCCGCTTTTTGTTCCGCTGGTGGAAAACGGACGCTTTGAGCAGAGCGATGAGCTTGTGCGCCTTGTGGTGAAAGAGTACTTAGCACCGCTGAAAGCCGCCGAAGTGGACACGCTTATTTTGGCCTGCACGCACTATCCGCTTTTGAGCGAGGCTATCGCCGCATATATGGGCGGCTTTACCACGCTGGTGGACACCGGGTGCGAGGCGGCCATTGCGCTAAAACAAACGCTCCTACAAAAAAATATGCTAAGCACCGCCCCACATATCACAGGGGCGATAGAATATTATGTAACAGATGACCCACAGCGTTTTGATAGGCTTGCCCGCATTTTTTTGCGGGAGGACGCGGAGTGGAACGTCAGCCGCATAGATATAGAAAGGTACACGCTTTAACATGCGAAAAGTCACATTTGCCACAAAAAATTCAGCATATGCCACACGCCCTTACACAGTATCCGTACGGGGTGTACCGCACGCCGAGAGGGGCAACAAGATGAGGGAAGACTTTCTTATAAATATCGAAGGCACGATGGAACAGCAGGGCGATGTGGACAGCGTACAGCTGATGACAAAGGGAAGCTTTACCTTTAAGCAGGGAAAATACTATATCCGCTACCACGAGACGCAAGCAACAGGCTACGAGGGAAATATCACCACCGTGAAGGTGGAAGAGGGCGGCAAGGTATCCATGCTACGCAGTGGCAGTGCGCCCAGCGAGCTTGTGATAGAGCCGGGCAAGCGGCACGTGTGCCACTACGACAGCGGCTACGGCTCGCTCAGCCTTGGGGTATCGGCGGACGAGGTGGACAGCAACCTAAGCGAGAGCGGCGGCGACATTACATTCAGCTACACGCTGGACAGCGGCAACTCGCAAATATCCTACAACAGGGTGAAAATCACGGTGCGGCAAACACAACCGCAATGCCCATAATTTGTGGGGTTACGGTTTATTTTCTTGAAGCAATGCGCTACAGTACAGCACAATATTCGGAGGTTTAGTTTGAAACAAGTTTCAAACTAAACAAATCTAAGGCAATACCGCACAATTAGCGGCGAATGCCTTTGCATTCATCTTGCGCCGAAAATTTCCGTCATATTTTACAAAAATCCTCGTTCAATTAAGGGCTTGCCCCGTATTCAACGTGGCAACAGCGACTTTTAAGTCGCTGAATATTTGGTGGGCGTGTAATCGCCCACTAAATATTGAAGATGTCCTCCGACGATAGAGGCGGAGGACATCGTGCCTTACGTTAATACACAAAGTATTGCCTGTGGTTTTTGTTTTATCTGACAAAAATTTTCTCGGCGCAATCTAAGTACAATAATTGTGCGGTATTACCCTAAAATCAATAATGCTCTTATCATTCCTTGTGCTTCGCATGATAAGTGCCGCATATTTAATTAAATTTTGTGCCGATGCGAAGCGGCGGAATGGAGCATTATTATGTCGGAGATACAGTCATATTATGAGCAGGGCAGCGCATTTACTGCGCTACATGATAAATTTTTGTATGCAGACCTGTGCAAGGACGCAAAGCGTGCGGCAGAGAGCTACCTGCTTTGCGGCCTTAATGCGGCGATGGCCAAAGGTGCGCTAAAGCAGGCGGAGGTGCCGCCGTTCGTGGTGGAAATTCCGGCAGACACTTCCCACGGCGACTTTGCCTCGAACCTCGCCATGGTGTCCGCAAAGGCGTTTGGCACATCACCCCGAAACATTGCGGCGGCGGTGGCAGAGCACCTTGAAGCGAGCGATATGTTCGAGCGTGTGGAGATAGCAGGCCCCGGCTTTATCAATCTGTTTTTGTCCCCCGCATGGTTTTGCGATGTTGTGCGTGCCGCCTGCTGTACAGGCGGCGACTACGGCCGCACCAAGCACGGCGATATGAAGCGTGTCAACGTGGAATTTGTCTCCGCAAACCCCACAGGCCCCATGCACCTGGGCAACGCCCGAGGTGGCGCACTGGGCGACTGCCTTGCCGCCGTTTTGCAGTGGGCAGGGTATGACGTCACACGTGAATTTTACATAAACGACGCAGGCAACCAGGTGGAAAAGTTCGGCAAAAGCCTTGCCGCACGCTACCTGCAAATTATCCGTGGCGAGGACGCCGTGGAGTTCCCCGAGGACGGCTACCATGGCGAGGACATAAAGGAGCGTGCCCACGAATTTTACACGCTACACGGGGATGCGCCCGCCTCAAAGCCGACAGCCGAGCTTGAGGCACTTTTGGTGCAGTATGCACTGCCCCGTAACATTCAAAGCCTAAAGGACGACCTTGCAAAGTACCGCATAGATTACGACGTGTGGTTTCACGAGTCGGACCTGCACACCTCGGGCGCTGTAAAGCGCGCGATACAGCTGCTTTCGCAGCGTGGCGCAACGTACGAAAAAGACGGTGCTACATGGTATAAGGCCACCGACTTTGGCGGCGAAAAGGACGAGGTGCTACTGCGTGCAAACGGCATACCCACCTACTTTGCGGCGGACATCGCATACCACATGGACAAGTTCGAGCGTGGCTTTACACACTTGATAAATGTCTGGGGTGCGGACCATCACGGCCACGTCGCACGCATGAAAGGCGCCATGAACGCCGTAGGAAAAGACGGTAATGCGCTGGATATTGTGCTAATGCAGTTTGTAAACCTCGTGCGTGACGGCCAGCCCGTCCGCATGAGCAAGCGCACAGGCAAGGCCATCACCCTCACCGACCTTTTGGACGAAGTGCCCATAGATTCCGCACGCTTTTTCTTCAACATGCGTGAGCCGGGCAGCACCATCGAGTTCGACTTAGGGCTTGCCGTCTCGCAGGACAGCGAAAACCCCGTGTACTATGTTCAGTACGCACACGCACGCATATGCTCCATCCTGCAAAACCTAAAGGGCGAGGGTGTACTGCCAAATGCACAGCTTGCCTTTGAGAGCTTACAGCTGCTCACTGCACCCGAAGAGCGTGAGTTAATACGTCATATCGCTGTTTTCCCGGGTGAAATAGTGGGGGCGGCACACGGGCGTAACCCCGCGCGCATAACACGCTGGCTGATAGAGCTTGCCACGCTTTTCCACAAATTTTATACGGCCTGCCGTATAAAAGGAGAGAACGAGAGCCTTTTGCAAGCACGCCTTGCGCTGGCCATTGCCACAAAAAACAGCATTGCAAATGCACTCAGCATCCTGAAAGTAGCGGCACCCGAAAGCATGTAGCTTTTATTTTAAGCTGATTTTTTCGCATTTTTTACCCAATTTTAATTTATGCACAGTTTTCACACTTAGTCAACCGAGTTTGCACATATTAAATCTAATATTTGTTTTTTAATTTGTTAATACCGCATTTAAGTAGTGCAGTATTAACACACACAACTACTACGCAAAGGAGCGAACACATCCCATTGTTAAACACATATTCCGTAGGTGGCACACAGGGCGGCGAGTGCTTTTTACTCGTAAAGGAGGACACTACATTTTTGCTTGATTCGGGCTTTGCATTTTGTGCAGGCACTGTCGTGCAGAATATTGAGGACATCCTTGGCGAGCGGGAGCTTGACTACATTCTTTTGACACACTCCCATTACGACCATGTTGGGGGTAGCGTTGCCGCAAAAAAACGCTATCCCAACGCTAAAATTGTGGCACACGAGCTTGTAAAAAACATATTCACAAAAGAGAAAGCACGTGCTTTGATGGAGCAGCTTGATGGTGTTGCCGCAGAGCGTGTTGGCAAGCCTTGCAGCGAGCCTTTTGCAGATTTGCTTGCGGTGGACATCACCGTAACTGAGGGCGATGTGCTAAAATATGGCGATACCACGATACAAGTAATAGAAACACCGGGGCATACTCGCTGCTGTGTCAGCTATTACTTCAAAGAGGACAGCCTTGTGCTTGCGTGCGAGACAACGGGGGTTGGCCTTCCGCCCGACAGCATAGAGCCGTGTTTTGTTATCAGCTACAAAATGGCGCAGGATGCGGTGCGCCGCCTACAGGCACTAAATGCCGAAGGTGTGTTGGTTTCCCACTACAAGGCGCTTTGGGGTGACGAGGCACGTGGCTACTGGGACATCGCCTACGCCGTGAACAAGGAGACGGCGGATTTTCTTGCTAAAAGGGCGTCGGAGGGGCTTTGCCTTGAGGACATTGTGCAAAGCTACAAAAAATGGCGATACTGCGGTGAGCTTATAAAGACCCAGCCGGAGGAAGCTTTTATGCTCAACGCTCGTGCGATGATTCCACGTGTTTTGCAGGAGCTTGATGTTGAGGTGGCAAGCTAATAGTACACATAAAAAACCACGCTGGTATGCGTGGTTTTTTGCTTTTCTAAATTAGTTGCTCTACAGAGGCTGTGAAAAGCAAGCAAGTACTGCGCACTTACTTTTTCACGGCCGCAAAGCCCTCGATGGTATTCACTACACGTAGGAATCGCTCGCGATTATCTGCATCTTTAACAAATAAAGTCTCATATCCCCCACAAAATTTGCTTTTCCAGCTAAAATAATCTTTGATGGGAAGTGCGAGCGCACTAAGTATCGCCATAATTGTTCCACCATGCAGCACAAAAAATAATTCGTCGGCTTCCTGCGCGAATTCCTTTTTCAAAATTTGTACAAATCCTTCGGTACAACGCACCACAAAATCCGATTTCTTTTCACCGCCCGGGCAGGTGTCCTCACACTGCGACTCAAGCCACTGCGAATACTGCTCATCGTTTCGCATTTGTTCGTAATTACGTCCTTCAAATATCCCGAAGTGCATCTCGGCAAGCTCAGGTGCTTCGCACTGCGCCGCATTCGGGTATAAATATTGCGCAGTCTGCACACATCGCAACATGCCGCTAGTGTAAACTTTTTTTACGGTAGGGCACTGCACCTGCGTGTGCAGTAGCGTGATTCCATCTTCACATAGAGGCAAGTCGGTGCTGCCGATGTATTGGCTCAGCATATTTCCAAGCGTTGGAGCATGCCTAATTAACGTAATTTTCATTATACAATGCCTTTTCTTTGCAAAAGCTGCACTATTACTACACCTGCCAGCACAAGCAGCTCGCAAAGCTGTAAGAACCACCCCGCTAAGTCACCCGTTATCCCGCCAAAGCTAAGCACCGAAACAAGATAGTATACCAAAAACATTATGCCTGCCATCACCAGCATGGCTGCCCCTGCAAGTGGGCTGAATAGCATCATACCTGCGATAGATATAAGCATAAGTGTAAAAAGAATCACGGTGGATACTTTGCGTGATGAGCAGTCCGCAAATGTTTTTGCCAGCCCCGAATTTCTCGCAGTGGGAAAAATCACCACAGAAATTCCACTAAGACTTCGGATAAATACAAAAGAAAATGCAAAAGAAATCAGCAAAGGCATGTCCCACATTATTTCAGAGGCCAGCGCAACATATATGAGAAAATATGACACAACTCCAAGCACTGCAAAGGTTCCAATATGTGAATCATGCATTATTTCAAGGCGGCGCTCGCGTGTGGCTCTGCTGGAAATAGCATCGGTAGTGTCGCAAAATCCATCCATGTGTACCCCTCCGGTGACAAGCACAGGTAGCAGTGCAAAGCCCACACCGCTAAAAAAAGCGTTTAGCCCCATCCAGCCGCAGAACCATCCCCACAAAACCACAACAGCGCCCACAAACACCCCAACAAGCGGAAACATAGCCATGCTGTAGCGCATACTTTTGGCATCCCACTCAAATTGTGGCATAGGTAAGCGGGAAAACATAGTCATCGCAATGACAAAAGACCTTATAATTTGCATATCAAAAACCTCAATCTAAGGGTACGTAGCTTTCTATATTTATCTCGCCAAATGTGCGCATCTCGCCATATACTGCGTAGGCCATGTCCAAAAGCGGAAGTGCGGCCACAGCTCCACTACCCTCTCCAAGGTACATACCTGCGCAAATTATCGGCTCTAACCCAAGTGCATCAAGTAGCATTTTGCCCGCAGGCTCCGCTGAAATGTGGCTTGCAATAAGCGCATTTATTGCATTTGGGCAGATGCGCACCGCACACAGCGCCGCCACCCCGCTGATGAGTCCATCCAGCAAAATGGGTACTCGGTACATCGCTCCACCGATAATTATTCCCACAAGCCCTGCAATATCGAACCCGCCGAGCTTTGCCAAAACATCCATGGCGTTTCCTGCGTCAGGGCAGTTGTGCTCAATCGCCTTTCGGACAATGTCCGTTTTGTGCTTAACTCCTTCGCCCGAAAGACCTGCTCCGCGCCCTGTGACTTTCTGCGGGTCTACCCCCAGTAGAGCCGATGCCATGGCACTGCTGGTAGTTGTATTTCCGATTCCCATTTCGCCAAGTAGCAAAATGCGATACCCATCGGCCTTCATTTTTTTCACAAGCTCAATTCCTACTTCTACTGCGGAAATTGCTTGTTGTGGCGTCATTGCCGGGGCGCATGATATGTCCTGTGTGCCTGCAGCAATCCGTCTGCTTAATAGCTGAGGTAGCTGCAAATCCTGCAACATTCCCATATCCACAGGCACAACATCCGCCTTTGCAACTTGAGCCATGCGGCAGACGGAAGCATCCCCTGTTGTCATATTTCGCGCTACTATTGCCGTCACTTCGCTGCCTGTCTGTGTGACATTTTGTGCTACTACACCGTTGTCCGCACACATCACCATAACCGCACGCTTTTTAATTGTATAGTCGGCACTTGCGGTGAGTGCGGAAATTTTTATAACAGCTTTCTCCAAAAGCCCAAGACTTCCCAAAGGCTTTGCGATGGCATCCCATCGGGAGCGGCTACGGTATTCTGCGGTTGCATCTATCACAGGGATTCTTGAATTCAGTCCAAAAATAGCATCATACATATCGGCAACTTCCCCTTTTTCACAGTAAGTCAAAGGCACTTATAAAAATAAAAGATACAGTTTTGACAAAACAATCGTGCAATAAGCTAAAATTTATCAAAAACTGCCTTTTGAGCAAGCAGGCGCTCTTCCCAACTTTGCATATCACGGCGTGACAACTCATACACCAAAAATTCAGGTGAAATTCGCTCAATAAGTGCGGGCAATCCTTTTGCAATGAATGGGTTGTGTGGGTCTATTTTGCTCAGGTGTTTTCCCGTACACATGTACTTTTCTATGTAAGTTCCACGCAGATGACCACATGTGCGCTCAAAGCTTGAGAAATACTCACCCGAAAGCGACTGATGCAGATGAACACCGCAGATTTTGCTTAAAATATCGGTGTGCATATCTAATATTTTGTGAATATAGCCACATGCCTGCTCTGCATCGCGCAGGTGCGGGTTTGTCACCATGAGATGCCCTGTGTCCAGCATAAGCCCGGTGTTCTCATACTTTACTGCACTTAGCATCTCATGCGTGGTGTCGGGGTTTGTGAGGTTCATTGCGCCAAGCCACATGTTTTCAAGTAGCAACTTGCACGTTGCTGTTTTGCCATCGAACAAGCAATTCAAAAAATCGGCACTATGTCGAATAATTTCCGCATCACTTCGTCGTTGCTTTAGCGTGTAGAACTCCTCGAGAGGATTGTCTCCGATATGAAATACCACATACTCAGCGCCCAACTTTTCCGCCGTTAAAAGCTCTTTTTTATATATTTCAAGTAGCTCTGCGCCGCTTTTTGCGCTGTAAAATTCCTGCCATGCGGTTCTTGAGCCGAACACACGGTCCAAATAAGCATAGTCATCCTGCCACAGTGCTATCCACTCGGGATAAAACACAAAATGCAGTCCCCGCACCATTCCGGACAAAATTTTATCCTCATACCCGTCACCGCACAAAATTATTTCTATGCCGTCACAGCCGAATCGCTCGTAAAATGCACGCAAATCACCTGCCGTGTCAAATTCGGCCAAGCTCCATGGGTCTGATGCCAAGTTAATGCAATGTTTCATAGTAAAAATCCTTTTATATTGTTGAAACAGCTACTATTTGACAATTAAAAGCTGATTTGTTAGGATGGAGGTATTATGGAGGGCTGAAAGCATGTTTATATTTGTTATAGGGCATAGCAAAAGCGGAAAAAGCCGATATGCCGAGCAATTATCCGCTCGCATTTGCAATGGCGGTATGCTATATATCGCAACAATGATTCCTGTGGGTGAGGGGGAAGAGGGCGCTGCCTGTATAGCACGTCACAGAGCGCAGCGTGAGGGGCTGGGGTTTGTCACTATTGAGCAGCCAAGACATATTCATGCTGTCAAAACAGAAAAAAATGATACAATACTGCTGGAAGATGTGTCCAATCTTTTGGCGAACACCTTATTTGATTCTTCGGACACAGGCGATATTGATGCGGTTTACAACGAGATAATGAAGCTAAGTGAGAGCTGTGAAAACCTTATAGCCGTATCATTTTATGGGCTAAAGGAGGATGAAAGCTACGATGAGCCGACAAATAACTACATACGAAAGCTTGAGCAGCTAAACGATATGTTGTATGATAAGGCGGAGCGTGTGGTGATGTTGCGCAGTGGCGTGCCACACCCTGACAAGGGAGAATTGCCATAGTGTCGTGAATTTTTATGGCGAGTTTTGACATAAGCAAGCAGAGCCTCACAGCGGGGATTTGCTTTTTTTGTGTGCGTCCACAAGTAAAGTATTTGATAGCAAAAGCTTGTCGTTTAGCGCTAAAGTTCAACCATCAAGCTCGCCCTGTGTAAGCCTTTGGCTACTTCGCCTCAAAATGTATACCATTTCTAAAAGCGCCCGTTGCTCCTCTTTGCCCAGTTTATCTATTTCCTCGTTAAGCTTACGCCTAAACTCATCCGCAGGGGTGCTCACCTGCTCTTGTGTGTGTCGTTCGCCAAAGAGTGACGGCAGTGACCCCATATTAAATGGTGTAACACCGTAATTTTTTAGTATTTTCCTGCGCTCGCTATCATCGGCGGCGTCCTGCCACATCCTCTGCACTTCGTCAGGCCAGTCATCTACCATTCTAACGCCAAACTCATTGCCGGTCAACAGGAAATCAAGCGTAATATCAAAATATTTTGCGATTTTATTCAGCGACTCGGCAGATAATGACTTAATGCGTTCTGCCTTTAGGTCACTTATGTTGCCGCGACTGATGCTAACCTCTTTGCACATAGTAGCAACAGTTATGCCTCGCTCGGAACACAAAAAATGAATACGTTCGTACAATATGTTCATTTTAGCTTTCTCCTTTTGTGCAGGACTACAAAAAGCACTAATTTAAGTACAATGCAAGTAAAACAGGCTTGACATGTTCGTTATTTGGTACTAATATAAGTGTAGTTGTTCGTTATTTAGTGCATTGCTCGATGTAAACCTAAGTATAGTACTTACTTTAGTACTTGTCAAGTGAGGAGATAAGCATGTTTCAGTTTTTTGTGTGCAGAGGAGCAAACGATGTGCGAGCATGAATTTTGGCAGCTTCCCACCAAAGGTGAGGCAGAAAAACACTGCCCTGAATGTAGGCAACCGCTGGGGTTTTACGACCAAATTTACATCCTGCGCCTAAATGGTGAGGTGGCCGGGTGCAGTGACTGTATAAAGGCGCAGGGTGCACTTGAATGGATTTCAGAAACAAAAAATTTTCTGTAAGAGCGTTTATAAAAGCCTACTACCGAGATTTTAGCTATTGTGCGGATTACAATTTGTTGAGAAGGGTGACTTGTGAAAAATGACCGTAGATGAATTGATGATAGGCAAAAGCCCAAGCCTCGCCTATGCGTGTATTTCCACTGCGGATGATTACGTATTAGCGCTGAATTTTGGCAAGTTTGAGGAGCTTGCCGGTGGGTACACTATTGTATTTCCTTCCCGATATGCTACATGTGAAAGCCCTCCAATGCACACAACATATAGCGGGATACAGCCTTTATACAGTGGCAGGTGCTTTTTCGGTGCAGAAGAAAGAAAAAACGCATGTCCGAGTTGCAGGCGTGTTTTTCGCATGACGAGAACAGAGCATGAAGGCGGCCAAAGCCTTGCGCATCGGCTAAAGCTTACGCTTCAAAACCGCCGTGTAATCACCGAGTATGTGTACTTTAACATGCTCACGGGATGCGGCGAAAGTGGCTACGCCGAATGTGTGCTTGATGCAGATGGTGTTGAATGTGGCAGGAATGATACTTTAATTACGTTGGGCAGTTTTTGCAGAGCGGTGGGCTATTTGTACACCGAGCCGAAAGCGAAGAAGGCTATTTGCGCTTGTTCCACTTCGCAACAGTATCCGCAAGGCTTGCGCTTTGGGCAAAGCTCACCATCATGCCACACCTTTCACATTGCAAAACAGACGCATCCTTCGCAAGATTTTTAACGCTTGCCCTTGAAGCGCAAAACGGACAGGGCACAGGGGCGTTTTGCTGTGAAAAGTTTGGGCGAAAAACACGTGTGTTCCACTGTGCGCCAAGCGTATTTCGGTCGCTGCTCCCGCAATGCAGCACAATAGCGCCACAGTCATTGCACAGCACCGAAAAGCCCTGCTGCGGTATACGGGAGAATACGGCCGCCCCTGCGCAAAAGGGGCAAGGTTTTAATGTTTCCATTTTTCAGAACCCTCTCACTCACAAGTTTTTTTCAAGCTTTCAAAAACCCCGAATTTCGCATAGCGGAAGTCGGGGTTTTTATCATATAGCCATTTGGAAAGTATCTCGCCATTGTTCGTATCGAGTAGTACAAATATAGCACCCCGCATGTACTATAAACAAGTAAAAAGCGTATCTCCGACATAAAATTTAAGTTTGAGGTTTTGCACACATCGCAACATTTCCTACACCCTACGAGGGCATACTTTGCAAAATAGCGTCCACGGTGGCGAGCGCCGCAGTGTAAATGCCCTCCTCACTGAGGAGGCTCTCCAGCTCTGTGGGGTTTGCCATAAAGCCGTATTCAAAAAGCACCGAGGGGCACACCGTACTGCGTGTGACATAAAATGCGCTCCATGCGGCACTACCCTCCCAGCGTGCGGTGCGCCCTGTGGCTACGGCGAGCGTGTCCAAAAGATTTTGTGCAAAGTTTTGCGACGAAGGTACGTTGTATGGATGATAATAGTAGGCCTCAATGCCCGCCACGTCGTTTCTGTCTGCGTTTAGCGCAATGGAGTTGTGGTGCACCGAAAGAAAGAAGTCCGGCTTTTGCTCAAACTGCGCAAGCAGGCGCTCCTGCAAGGTGGGGAATGTATCCCCCTGCCGTGTCATCAAGACAGTAGCACCCAGCTGTTGCAGGCGGTAGGAGATTACCTGCGTCAGCACAAGGTTTACGTCTTTTTCGTTGGGGCCGGTTATTCCCATAACACCCAGCGCTCCCCTGTCCTCTGCGCCGTGGCCTGCGTCCAGCATGATGCTAACGCCCTCTAAGGGCAGTGTGGGGTCTTGTCCTATCGTGGGCGGCTTTTTGAGGTACAGCGAGGTAGTGCCGTCCTTATACTCCAAGAGATAGCCCCATAGGTCCTGTGTCTGAAGTGTAAGAATTGTAGCATCATCCTCGGTGGTAACACTCGCCTGCGAGACAAGCTCGCTCGTAAAGCCCTCGGGCAGGGTGAACACTGTATCGTAAAATGTCAGCGTGAGCAGGCCGCTTTCGTCCTCGTAGCTTACATATGCGGCAGGTGTGCCGACACCCTCAAACAAAAGCCGCTCGCCGCCCTCCTCCGCCTGTGCGTTAAGCGCTGAAAACTCAGCGTTTGCACTGTCCACAAAGGTACAGTTGGTGCTTAGTACATACTCGCCGCTCTTCATTTGGTACGCCCACACCGTCTCGTTGCGCCCAAGCGTAGAGCTCCAGCGGCTGGTCTGCACGCTGTCCTGCACAACAAAGCTTGCGCCGTTTTGCAGTGTTTCGTTAAGGCTTGGGGCAAAGTCGTTGTGTGGGTCTATGAGAACGCTCGCAATGGGGGAAGTGACCTGTACCGCCTGCCCCGGCTCTGCCTGCGGTGTGCTTTCGGTCGGCTCGCTCGGCTCATCCTCGCCCTCATCGGGTGCGTCCTCGCCCTCATCGGGTGCATCCTCGCCCTCATCGGGTGCATCCTCGCCCTCATCAGGCTCTTCTTCGGGTAGCTCATCCCCTGCATATTGGCGTGTGAGCGTTAAAACAAAGCTATCGTCACCCTGTGTAAACGTGTAGGTGTTTTCACCTGCTTCAAGGCTGACAGCCACCCCAAACAGCCCACCTGCGGAGCGATTTTGCACCTCTTCGCCGTCCAAATAAAGCGGCTGTGCGCCGTCGCTCACCCCCATCACAAACACCTCGCCCGTGTCGGAGGTGGCCTCGGTGATGACCTCGCCCTGCTGTGGCCATGTAACCGCAAGCTGACTTGGCAGTGTGAAGCCGCCCGGAAGCGGTGCGTCTACGTCCGCAAACGTACTGCGCAGTATGCCTATCTCTGCCGCATTGGCTACATCCTGCGGATAGCTTGCGACTACTGTTCCCGAATAGCTTTGCACTTCACCCTTGATTTTGTGCACATCAAACAGAAACAGCCCAAAATCGTACTGCTGTGGCTGTGTGGCAATAAGCCCTGTGCCCTCAAAGCTGTAGCTTTTCAAAAGCTGTGCGTCGGAGGTTTGGGGAAGCAGATACTGCACGGTTTTTTGCGAGGTGAGCTCTTGCAAAAGCTGCATGGGAAGGCTGTTTGCGGCCGCATCAAAGGACAGCGCAAGCGAAACACCCCTGCCACCCTGCGAAAGCCCCAGCTCAAGTGCTTTCAGGGTGGTCTCAAGCGCAGTGGTGTAGCTGTCGCTCGGCGGCGCATCACCTGCTGAAAAGCCCGAAAGCAGGATGCCCGAGACGGAATAGTTCGCCGCAACACCCACAAGGCTTTGCACAAGCAGGGAGGTATAGTCGGTGTTTTCCGCCGAGGGTGCGCCGCCGCTTTTTTCAAGCGCCTTTTGTACAGCACCACCGCTAAGCTGTGTGGTGTCCGCTTCAAACGGGCTTATATCAACCCAAAGCTCCAGCGGTGCATTTCCCATCTCCTCGCACAGTATGCGCAGTGGGTCTACCTTGTAAAAAAAGCCGTCCTGCTGTGATATTTCGGGCATCACGGGGAAAATATCGTCCCGCCACCACACGGCGCTGCCCTCGTTTGCCTCAAAAATAAGCGTGTTAAAGCCATTTTGCTGTGCAAACTCCACCGCACCCGCAAAATATCCTCGCAGTGTGGACACATCGCTGTCGGCAGAGGGTGTTTGCACCCTAAGCGCTGTGACATCATTTTCGCTCGCGCTTTGGTAGCCCTCTTTTAGCGGCACCGTGCCGCCAAAGCCCCCCGACAGCACAAAAGAGCCCGCGAGCGATGCCACAAACACAAAAAGCAGGGCGCACGCAAACAGTATCTTAAAGCGCAGGGACATCGCCCCCGTTTCTTCGGGGCGAGAGCGCCGCACAGGGCGAGGGCGTGGGTTGTACTTGTGCATGGCTATCTCCTTTTATAATAGGCTGGGGCAGAGGGCGACCGCAAGGGTCGCCCCTACGATGAAACCCTCGAACAACCGCAGGGGGTTTCGGACAACCGCAAGGGTCGCCCCTACAATGCGGCAGGGAGCTTGCCCTACATCATTATTGTGGTACTTCGTAAATGCGCAGAGTGGGCGAATCGAACACCTTTGTGAGGGAGGAAAGCTGGGATTCACCGCCGTCGAACTGGGTGGAGTAGACAATGTGCGTTATGCCCCACTGCCTGCACAAAATTATCACAAGCTCGGGGAAGCTATCCTCGCTGAACAGCAGGTCGTTCGCTATACGGCGCTCGTCTACCGACTGCTGTGGTACGCCCATGTTTGTCACGGCGTACTGAAAGCCTTCCATAAAGCCCTGCCGCCCCGAAAGCCCCGAGTAAAGGTTGCTTATTCCTTCGGCGTTTGCGCCCGTGTGTATGCGGTTGGTGGCGAACATCATGTCCGGCGGTGTGTTTTGTGCAAGCCATATCATGCCTGCCTCTTCGTCCGCCGTCATCACTGTGTCGTAGGGATACTTTTCCAAAATGCCGAGGTTTGTCGCAAGGCGTCGTGCGCCGCTTCCCAAGAGGTTTATGTACAAAAATGCGGACGTTATCATGCCCACCGCCGCAAAACACGCAACAACGGCGATAAACACACGCCGCATCCACCTGCGCTTAAAGGGCACACGTGGGGCTTCTTTGGAAATTGTAACATCCGCAGGTGAATTTTGTGTGAGTGGTAATTTTAGGTTAGCCTCTTTTGGCGACTGCGCCGTAGAACAACTATTTTCTTCGCCCAAGGCCGCCGCAAAAGCCTCGCTTTGCACGGCGCTCGCCTTTTGCGGCCCAGCGCCCTCCCCTTTATCGCCGGCGACACATTCACTTGTGGGCACACCGCCCCCCACAGCCTTTTTCGCACACAAAAAGTCTATGTTGTCCACCGCCAAAATGGTCATGAAATAAATGCCCACATACAAAAAATACATTTGGCTTAGGTGCGGATGGTTCACCACAAGGTAGGCGAGCGTGCCGCCCACACCTGCCGCATAAAACAGCAGGCGCTCAGCAGGGATATGCTTAAAATGGCGCAGGTCGTAAAACACGCCCCGCAAAAACAGCACAATTTGCGCAGGCATCATGAGCACCGTTTGCGCCACATAAAGCACCCCCACGCCCACAGCCCAAACAAGGCCGCCGCTACTTTCCAGCAGTGCTAAAATGTTGGTGAAATAGCCTCTGTTTAGCGTCTCGGTTAGGTTAAAGGTGGTGCTGCTGTTTGCGCCGCTACTGAACAGCATGAAGTAAAACACCGCAAACGTTGCCAAAAGCGCCACACTTAGCAGTACGCCACGCAGTCCCGTTTTGCCCAAAAACAGCCCCACTACAAAGCAGACCACCAGCGCCGCCGCCACAATGGCCGCCATGGGCCCCTTTGTCACGCACAAAAGCGCAAACGTGCAGGTGGTGAGCGCAAAATGCACAAAGCCTATGCGGTATCGCACCCTTGCCGCCGTGACAAACAGCCCTAAAAATACGCTGAGCACCAGGACGGCGCTGGCTTGGCTGTTTATGTTGGTGACTAAGTGCGTAATGTTTTGGTTCCAAAAAACGCTCCTGCCGTCGGGCAGTATTTTCCAAAGGCTCGCACAGCTGAAAAGAAACATAGCATAGGGAAAAAGCAGCTGTTTTACGGCACTGCTCGGCCACAGCACCTTTGCAAACCGCCAAAGGCAGAGCAACATCGCCCCAAGCACGAGCGGCTGTAAGTAAAACGCCAATATGCGGTAGGCATCTGCGCCGCTGACAAGGCTGAGCACCCCTGCTATCATCTCGGTGAAGTAGTGGTAGGAAAGCCGCACGTCAAAGTAGCGTATATCTATGGGCGGAAAGGCGAGCTTAAAGCTGTTTGCGTTACCTGCGTTCCAAAGCAGGTCGTGGTTCAAAAGCGTGTCGCCCACCTGCATGGGCAGTGCGTTTTTCACCGGCTGTGCGAAGGTGTACACCAGCAGCAGTGCGCAAAAAAGCATCACCATCATCCACTGCTGTGGGGTGAGCGTGGGCAGCTTAAAAAAGCTTTTCCTCGGCCTGCGCAGTAAATCCTTGTACGCCATGCCCACAAACACAAAGGACAAAACAGGCGGCAACACGTACAAAATGGGTAGCAAACCCAAGTACATACAAAAGCAGTAGAGCACCGCCAAAAATCCACTGCCCAAAATAATGGCAAGCGGCGCACTAAAGCCGGGCAAAAACTTTTTTGTGTTCAGTAGCTTTGCCGCCAAAAATCCGGGCAGGACGATGTACATCACCGCCGCCACCCAAAACACCACCATCTCCCACAGCCTGCCACCGCCGTAAATTACCAGCATTATGTATATAAGCACCACGGCGGCGGCCAGTGCTGTTTTTAGCCGACTGCATCCTGTGTAAAACCCCGATGCAAGCGTCCTCACCGCTCCCAAAAACGCAACGCCCCTCTCTTGAAAAAACTTTATGTTTTTCTCAGCGCACACTCATACATTGTGTAGAGCCAATGTGCGCGAATATATTTCCATATACGTTTTAATTATACCACAATGTGGCAGATATTACGACACTAAACGCCCCCCCTTGCGCTGTGTTGTTTGCCCGTTTTAAGTGATAAATACATAACATTATCCTATCGGAGAGATATATATTTATAACATTGTGTGCCTGATTTTTTTTTACAAAAGAGAGTTTTTCAATTTTTTGACATAAATTCGTTGTATATTTATTTTGCAATTTAGATTTGTATTTGGTATACTTAATTGTACGGAAAATATTGCTTGTACTGCCCTGTTTTCTGCCGTAGCACTGCTTGAAAGGAGTGTCCGTAATGGAAACTACGCAAATTGTATGGCTTGCGCTCATGGTTGTGTTTGTGGTTTTGGAGGCGGTCACCGCAGCACTCGTCAGCATTTGGTTTTGTGCGGGTGCGCTTGTGGCTTTGCTCATTGCGGCGTTTTGGCCTGCGGCTGTTTTTGTGCAGGTGCTTGCGTTCTTTATAGTGAGCGCCGCATGTTTGCTTGCACTGCGCCCGCTCACACGAAAGCTTGTGCACCCAAAGCGTGTGCACACAAATGCGGACGCAAACATAGGCAAGGTAGGGCAGGTGACGGCGTTTATTTGCCCGGGGCAAAGCGGCAAGGTAAAGCTAAACGGCCAGGTGTGGAGCGCGCGCAGTGATGCCGAAATACCCATAGGTAGGTGGTGCCGTGTGCAGGGTATTGAAGGCGTGACGCTTTTGGTAGTGCCCGCAAGCGGCCCTTTGGACAGGGGCGAAAACGAGCAAGCAGACGTGTAGAATTGGTTTTGAGGTAAAGATACTGCAGGACAAGCGTGAAAAAAATCAGTGAGAAAAACAAAGTATCGAGGAGGAAGTTCAGCATGATAACGTGGATTGTTTTGGGCTCGGCGGCATTTATAATTTTGCTCGTGATTATTTCAAGCATTAAGGTGGTGCCGCAGGCGGCCTGCTATGTGGTGGAGCGCATGGGCGTGTACCACGCCTCGTGGGAGGCAGGGCTACACATGAAGCTTCCTTTTATCGAGCGCATCTCCAAAAAAGTTTCGCTTAAAGAGCAGGTGGTGGACTTTACACCACAGCCCGTAATTACACGTGACAACGTAACAATGCAGATTGATACGGTGGTGTTTTTTCAGGTAACCGACGCAAAGCTGTACACATACGGCGTGGAGCGTCCCATCTCCGCCATTGAGAACCTCACCGCCACCACCCTGCGCAACATCATCGGCGAGCTGGAGCTGGACCACACGCTCACCAGCCGTGACGTGATAAACACCAAAATCACCACCACGCTGGACGAGGCCACCGACAAGTGGGGCATCAAGGTGAACCGTGTGGAGCTGAAAAACATTCTGCCGCCTGCCGAGATTCAGGATGCGATGGAAAAGCAGATGAAGGCGGAGCGTCAGCGCCGCGAGGCCATCCTGCGTGCGGAGGGCGAAAAGCGCAGTGCTATTTTGGTGGCGGAGGGCGAAAAGGAAAGCGCCATCCTGCGTGCGGACGCTGTGCGTGAACAGCGCATTCGTGAGGCAGACGGCGAGGCGCAGGCTATTCTCACCGTGCAAAATGCGCAGGCGGCGGCCATTCGCCTTTTGAACGAGTCAAACCCCACCGAAAAGGTGCTCACGCTCAAGAGCCTTGAGGCATTGCAGGTGGTAGCGGACGGCAACGCCACAAAAATTATTATCCCAAGTGAAATACAAAATCTTGCAGGGCTTATCACCAGCGTGAAGGAGCTTTCCTCCAAGAGCTAAGCCAATATAGCATAATATCTATGCAAAAAGCGCCATGGTATGTGCCTTTGGCGCTTTTTTATTGTGTGCTTTCTGTTTGTGCACTCTGCTATATGATGTCATTATGCACATTGTGTGATTTTTTCGCTTTTTGTTGCTTTTTTTTGCATAAGTCTGTAGAATAATAAGGGTATGCACAAAATGCCGCAATGCGGTTCATCGCCGATATTTTGGGATGGTTATTTGCCTAAAATATCCTCAAAAATGCACTTTGTCAATACTTGCTCGGCAGTACGAGATAGCACTCTATTAACAGCCGGAGGATGAGGATGCAAAAGTTGTCTAACCTGAAAGCGGACACCGAGATTTACAGCTTCAAAAAGGGTACAAACTACGAGTGTTGGAAGTTTTTGGGCGGCCGACTGTGCGAGGTGGGCGGGCAAAAGGGCGCATGGTTTCGTGTGTGGGCGCCAAACGCACGTGCTGTCAGCGTGGTGGGCGAGTTCAACAGCTGGACTCCCGGCGTACATCCCATGCAAAATGTCTCGAAAACAGGCGTGTGGCAGTGCTTTATTGCAGGGCTTGCCGAATTTACCATGTACAAATACTGCATCACCACGCAGAGCGATGAAATGGTGTTTAAGGCGGACCCCTACGCATTTCACGCAGAGACTCGCCCGGGCAACTGCAGCAAGCTTGTGGATATTTCGGGCTACGAGTGGGGGGATGATGCGTGGGAGCGCGCAAAGCACCGCACAAGCCCCATAAACCGCCCCATGAACATTTACGAGATACACGCAGGCAGCTGGCGCGTGCACGAGGACGGCAACCCATACAGCTATAAAGACCTTGCAGATGCGCTCATCCCCTACCTAAAGGAGATGGGCTACACTCACGTGGAGCTTATGCCCATCACAGAGTATCCCTTTGATGGCAGCTGGGGATATCAGGTTACGGGATACTTTGCGCCCACCTCTCGCTACGGCACACCGCAAGACTTTATGTACTTTGTAGACAGCTGCCACAAGGCCGGCATCGGCGTTATTGTGGACTGGGTTCCTGCCCACTTTCCAAAGGATGAGTTCGGGCTGTACCGCTTTGACGGCACGCCCTGCTATGAGGACCCAAACCCACGCAGGGCGGAGCACCGTGAGTGGGGCACTATGGTGTTCGACTTTGGCAGGACGGAGGTGCAGTGCTTTTTAATTTCCTCGGCGCTGTTTTGGCTTAGCATGTATCACGTGGACGGCCTGCGCTTTGATGCTGTTGCAAGTATGCTGTACCTCGACTACAACCGAGAGGGCAACGAGTGGGAGCAAAACATACACGGCGGCAACGGTAACCTTGAAGCGATGGACTTTTTGCGCAGGGTAAACACCGCCGCTTTCAAGCGCTTTCCCGGCGTTTTGATGATTGCGGAGGAGAGCACCTCCTGGCCGCTCGTCTCTGCGCCCGTGACGGACGGCGGGCTGGGCTTTAACTTCAAGTGGAACATGGGCTGGATGAACGACATGCTCTCCTATATCAGCACCGACCCGTACTTTCGCTCGGGCAACCACAACAAGGTGACTTTCAGCTTTTTTTACGCATTTTCAGAAAATTTCATACTGCCCATAAGCCACGACGAGGTAGTGCACGGCAAGTGCAGCCTCATCGGCAAGATGCCGGGCGATTACGAGCAAAAGTTTGCCCACATGCGTGTTTTTTCGGGCTACATGATGACCCACCCGGGCAAAAAGCTATTGTTCATGGGGCAGGAGTTTGGCCAGTTTGACGAGTGGAGCGAGGCGTACGAGCTAAGCTGGGGCCTACTCGACTACGACAGCCACCGCACGCTGCAGCAGTGGAACAAGGACCTAAACCACCTTTATCTTGAAAGCCCCATCCTGTGGGAGCGGGATTACTCGTGGGAGGGCTTTTCGTGGATTGTTGCGGACGACTCGGCGCAAAATGTCATCGTGTTTATGCGCAAGGATGCGAGCGGCAACATGCTGGTGATTTGTTGCAACTTTGCGCCGGTACTGCGAGAGGATTACCGCTTTGGCGTTCCTGTGGCAGGGCAGTACAAGGAAATTTTGAGCAGTGATGCCCTAAAATACGGCGGCAGTGGCCTTTCAAACGGCACCGTGCGTAGCAAGGCGGGCAAAATGCACGACTTTGACAATCACATAAGCGTGACAATTCCCCCTCTCTCCACGCTGATATTCAGCGTAACCCCTCGCCGCACTACCAAAAAGGTGGCCGAAAAAAAGACGACCGAAAATAAAAGCGCAAAGCCGCCCAAAAAAGAAAAAAAGAGCAAAGCGGTGCCACCGAATAATCTTTTGACGAGTTTGTTCGGGAGATAGTAGGCGCCTTAAGTCGACCAAGCGGAAGATTTCCGTTTTTATAGATACCGTATATCCTAAAGCAGAAGGGAAGTGCTCGGTGTGAAAGAGATGGTTGCGATGCTATTGGCAGGCGGACAGGGAAGCCGCCTGTATGCACTTACCAGAAATTTGGCAAAGCCCGCTGTACCTTTTGGGGGGAAATATCGCATTATTGATTTTCCCCTGTCCAACTGCGTAAATTCCGGCATAGATACTGTGGGCGTGCTCACGCAGTATCAGCCGCTGGAGCTGAACGACTACATAGGCAACGGCCACCCGTGGGACTTGGACCGCCTGCACGGCGGCGTGCACATGCTGCCCCCCTATCAAAAGGCCTCCGGCAGTGACTGGTACAAGGGCACTGCAAACGCCATTTACCAAAACATCCGCTTTATCGAGCGGTACGACCCCATGTACGTGCTTATTTTATCGGGCGACCACATATACAAGATGGACTACGCAAAGATGCTCGCCTTTCACAAGAGCAAAAAGGCGGAGTGCAGTATTGCGGTGCTAAATGTGCCCCAGCACGAGACACACCGCTTTGGAATAATGACGGCGGACGACAACGGCCGCATAACAAAGTTTGAGGAAAAGCCCAAAAAGACAAGGTCCACCTTGGCGTCTATGGGTATTTATATTTTTGAGTGGAGCAAGCTGCGTTCTTACCTTGAGCAGGATGCGCAAGATACCTCCTCCAGCAACGACTTTGGCAATGACATCATCCCCAAGATGCTCGCGGACAACAGGCAGATGTTTGCCTATCCGTTTGAGGGATACTGGAAGGATGTGGGCACTATCGAGGCGCTGTGGGAGGCCAACATGGACCTCATAAACCAAAACCAGCTTTTGGATGTGTGGGACAGCGACTGGCGCATATACTCCCGCACGGCCGCACGGCCGCCGCACTACATTTCAAAAGAATCGCAGGTGGAAAACTCGCTTGTTACGGAGGGCTGCTCGGTGGAGGGCAAGCTGGACTCTGCCGTGCTGTTTTCGGGCGCTTATGTGGGCCACGGCGCAGAGGTGCGAGACTCTATACTGATGCCGGGCGCTATTGTGCAGGCGGGCGCACGGGTAAACTATGCCATCATTGCGGAGGATGTGGTGATAGGCAAGGGCGCTGTTGTGGGCGCACGGCCGGAGCACATGGAGGATGTATCCAAGTGGGGCGTGACCGTCGTGGCGGAGGGCGTGAGGGTAGCGCCCGGCGCAAAGGTGCCGCCCAAGGCAATGGTGGAAAACGATGTAAAGGAGGGCGACGAAATATGATTAACGCAAAGGCCCTCGGCATTATTTTTTCAAACATGCACGGCGAAAACGTACCCGAGCTTGTGGCAAGGCGCACCATGGCGTCCATTCCCTTTGCCGGGCGATACCGCATTATAGACTTTGCGCTTTCGGGCATGACCCGTGCGGGCATAAAAAACATAGGTGTAATCGCCCGTAAAAACTACAAAAGCCTTATGGACCATTTGGGCAACGGCCGTGAGTGGGATTTATCCCGCAAGCGTGGCGGCCTTGTGATGTTCCCACCCGATGCGCAAAAGGTAGGCGAGTCACAGCAGGGGCGCATGAACGGCCTGCTCTCGGTGATGGATTACCTCGAGCACCAAAAGGAGGAGCTTGTCATTATCCACGACTGCGCCTCGGCGTTCAACATGGATTACAGCGACCTTTTAGCACAGCACATAAAGTCGGAGGCGGACATCACCGCCGTCTACGCAAAGGATGAGCTGTGGGAGGACATGACACACGACAACACTGTGTTTTCCTTTGATGGCAAAGGCTTTGCCACAGGGGTGCGCATAAACGAGTACAAAAAGGGCACGCACAACCTGTGCATGAACGTGTATGTTATAGGGCGTGAGTACCTGATGAACATGCTTCACGAGGCCTCTGTGCGGGGGGTGAAGCATCTTGAAAACCACGTGATGATAGACCGCCTTAACGACATAAAGCTGTACGGCTACGAGTTTTCGGGGTACCGTGCGCACATATACAACATGCAAAGCTACTTTAAGGAGCATCTGCGCCTTTTGGACCTTGGCAATTTAGCAAAGCTTTTCCCCGACGAGCGCCCCGTGTACACAAAGGTTCGGGACGAGGCACCCGTGCGCTATGGCATAGGCGCTGATGTGTCCGACTGCCTTGTGGCGGACGGCTGTGTGGTAGGCGGAAGTGTCGAGCACTGCGTTTTGTTCCGAGGTGTCAGCGTGGCAAAGGGCGCAAAGCTGAAAAACTGTGTCATCATGCAGGGCAGTATCATCGGCGAGGACGCTGTTTTGGAAAACGTAGTCACCGACAAAAACGTGGTGATAGGCCCGGGCGAGCACCTGAGGGGTGCGGCAAACTTCCCCGTGTTTATCGCAAAGGATAGCCGTATATTTTAATATAACATTGATTTAGAAAAGCGTGATAAAAAGGCGATATATCCGCACCCGATATTCCACATAAGGTTGCAATCATCACATACAAGCAGGAATGGAGCATTATTATGAAAGTCTTGTTTGCGGCAAGTGAAGCGTACCCCTTTTTCACCTCGGGCGGCCTTGGCGATGTGGCGGGTAGCCTGCCGCTGGCTCTGCGCCGCCGCAAGGCGCAGGTGCGCATGATACTGCCACTGTACGGCAATCTTTCGGACGAGTGGCGAAGCAAGCTGAAATATATAACAAACTTCACTGTTCCTGTGGGCTGGCGAAACCAGTACTGCGGCCTGTTCGAGCTGTCGCACGGGGGCGTTGTGTGCTACTTTTTGGACAACGAGTACTACTTTAAGCGGGACGGCCTTTACGGCTTTTACGACGACGGCGAGCGCTACGCTTTTTTTTCACGTGCGGTGACCGAGACGCTGTTTCACATCAGCTTTGCGCCGGATGTAATCCACTGCCACGACTGGCAAACGGCGCTTGTGCCGGTGTACCTAAACCTTTACTACCGCCACATCCCGAAGTACTCCGCCATAAAAACCGTATTCACTATTCACAACATCCAGTACCAAGGCAAGTACGGCAGGGAAATTCTGGAGGATACCATAGCCATAGGGCAAAAGAACGTCCACATTGTGGAGTATGATAAGCTTGTAAACTACATGAAGGGTGCTATTGAGTGTGCGGATGCGGTGAACACCGTCTCGCCCACCTACGCACAGGAGATTTTGGACCCGTGGTTCAGCCATGGGCTGGATGATTTTCTGCGCCAAAAGCAGTACAAGCTGTGCGGCATCCTAAACGGCATAGACACCGAGGTGTACAACCCCAAAACGGACAAAAGCATCGCCCAAAACTATGATGTATTAACCGCACAGCAGGGCAAAGCCGCCTGTAAGGCGGACCTGCAGGCGGAGTTTGGCATAAAAAAGAGCGACGCACCGCTTGTGGGCATGGTGAGCCGCCTTGTTAGCCACAAGGGTATACAGCTGGTGCAGGGCATAGCGCAAAGGCTGATAGATGCTGGAATGCAGCTGGTGCTTTTGGGTAGCGGCGAGGAGGAATACGAGGACTTTTTCAGGGAGCTTTCGTTTACACAGCGTGAAAATGTGGGCGTGTGCATCGGATTTATCCCACAGCTTGCACGCAAGATTTATGCAGGCTCGGACATTTTCCTCATGCCCAGTAAGAGCGAGCCGTGCGGCCTTGCGCAAATTATAGCGCTGCGCTACGGCAGCATCCCGGTGGTGCGTGAGACGGGCGGGCTAAAGGACACAATACACGACTCGGGCGATGGGCAGGGCAACGGCTTTTCCTTTGCAGGCTACAGCGAGGAGGATGTGTACGGTGCGCTTATGCGTGCAAAGGAGGGCTACCTTGACACGAGCGGCTGGGCAATGCTTCGTGAGCGTGCCATGCAGTGCGACTTCAGCTGGGATGCCTCCGCAAAGCAGTATCTTGACATGTATAAGCGTATTATGAAGCTGTGGTGATGTAAACCACCGACTATATCCGCACCGCAAATATCATATAGCATAAAAATCCCCCTAAGCTACGCCTTATGTGCGCCGCTTAGGGGGATTATTTGTGTGTGTGAAAGGGTGTAGCACTGCCTAAAAAAAGGTGCTCTCACAAAGATGTGTGCCCATTGCCATGTACCACAAGATTGTAGCTAAAGCTCCAGCACAATCTTTCTGCCGCTCATCTGGTAGGGCGTGTACTTTATGCCCACCATGTCAAACATCTTTTTGCTCGCAATGCACGCCTCCGAGTCGGCGTATTTATCCGAAAGGTATATTACCTCGGTGATTCCGCTTTGTATAATAGCCTTGGCGCACTCGTTGCAGGGGAAAAGCGTCGAGTAAATTTGCGCCCCTCGCAGGTCTCCGCCCGTGCTGTTGAGTATTGCGTTTAGCTCCGCATGGCACACGTACATGTACTTTGTGTTCAGCGGTGCGCCCTCTCTGCCCCAGGGCATACTGTCGTCCATGCACCCTGTGGGCATTCCGTTGTAGCCCAGCGACAAAATCTTGTGGTCCCTGCTTACAATACACGCACCCACCTGTGTGCCGTTGTCCTTAGAACGCTGGGCACTAAGCAGTGCAATGCCCATAAAGTACTCTGTCCATGATATGTAATCCTCTCGTTTCATTCACCGAGACCTCCCCATGCAGTTGTGTAAAAAAAACTGAACATCTTTTTTTATTATACACCACCGCTACACCACTTCACAAGCCAAAATGATGCTTTATGTAACCGGGGACATAGGAGTTAGGTGCCACCTTTTTAGGGAGTGGACACATAGAGGTGATTTAGAATACGCTGGGCGCAAGAAGAAGGCGCTCAATTAAGGGGCTTGCCCCGTATTCAACATGGCAACAGCGGCTTTCAAGCCGCCGAATATTTAGTGGGCGTACAATCGCCCACTAAATATTCAAGATGTCCCCCGTCGCCTGTGGAGGCGAGGGTCATCTTGCCTTACGCTATATCCCCGGGGATATAGCAAATAAATCATCGCACTTGGACACCCCTTTTTACAAAAAGTCTTTACAATATAAAGAAAGCTTACTATAATTAAGAAGATACACACAAGTCGCTGAGCAAAAAGCTGTGCTCAAATCCCACAGAGAGGATACGCTACACATGGATGAGCTGGACAAAAAAATATTATCCCTGTTAAACGAAAACGCACGCATGACGCTGAAGGAGATGGCGGGCAGGGTTTCGCTCACCTCCCCTGCGGTGGCAGAGCGCATTCGCCGCATGGAGCGCAGTGGGGTAATCGCAGGATACACCGTGCGCATACACCCACAGCAACATTCAAACTACATCAACGCTATAATCTCCGTTTACATCCACCCAAAGGATAGGCCGGCCTTTCACCAAATTTTGGATGAAGAGTCATCGGTGGAGGAGTGCTTTCAGGTGACGGGGCAAAACAGCCACATGGTGCGGGTGTGTTGCCGTGACATCCCTGCGCTGGACACACTGCTAAACCGTATACAAAAGCTGGGGCAGACAAACACCGAGATTATCCTTTCCACCTTCCACAGGGGTGGGCTGTCGCATGTGTAGTATTGGGAGCGCTGAAATGTTGTAACAAAATTTGCCACAACTCCTATTTACATGTTACAATACCGATGATTGAGCCCTTCGTCGCACTGCGCGGCGCTAAATACCACACAAACGGAGATGTAAACTAAATGAAAAAAATCGCTTTACTTTTGTGCTTTCTACTGCTTTTTAGCATGATGGCTGCCTGTGGCGCTTCTGAATCTGCCTCGGTGGCAGGCATAGTCTCTTCTTCGGGCGGCACAGCCTCCGAGGCCGCATCCTCCTCTGCGCAGAGTTCATCTGCCGCCGCACCCACAAGCGCACCCCAAGGCTCTGCCGCCGACTATGCCGCTGTCATAGAGCAGGCGCGCAACCCCGAGCTGAACGAAATTGAGCTGTACAATATTGTCACAAGCCCGAGCGACGCAAACCACGAGCTGATATTCTACGATGGTAGCCTTTTTGTGCAGGAGGACATGCAGCGCTATGCCGTGTGTAGCCCCGGCATCATCACTATTGCGTACGCAGTGGCTATCATACTGCCAAAGGCAGGGCGTGAGGCCGCAGTGGTAGACAACATAAATGCCTTTGTGCAAAGCCAGCAGGATGCTATGCAAAACTACCTGCAGGACCAATACGAGATAACCAAAGCCGCACTTGTGGAAACTATGCCCACGGGCGAGGTGGTGCTGGTGATGTGCGAGGATGCCGCCACAGTGATGCAAAACATCAAGGACGGCCTTGCGGCGTAGCCTAAGTGTGTGTTCAAAGTGAAAGAGCGGCTGTTTTGCAGTGACTGCCGAAAGTAGAATTTGATAGTGTGGCAACGAAAGTTGCTACACTATTTTTGTATGGTAAAAGCGGCCTCTTCCATTTTCGGGAGAGGTCGCTTTTGTTTGTGTTCTTTAAGAAGTGCAGATGCAATTAAGGCAAAGGACGAAAAAATACCCCCCGCCTGCGGCGGAGGGGTATGCCTAAATTTTGAACTACCTACGCTATGCTATGCGTACACGCCCGTCTGTGGGCTAAGCGCCGTGGTAGTGCCTGTGCCTGCCCTGTGCACAATCACGCTGTACACCGAGAAGCTTGTGGGGAAGAACTCCACATACCCATTGTACACGTACACGGGGGTTATCTCCTCCACACTGCCGTCGTCCTTTATGTGCAGTACGGTGACGGTGTCTGCGGTAGTAAGCCCCGGCACGTTTATGCGTATGCGTGTGTTGCCGTCTTGGGGCTGTACCTCACCTCCGTTTGCGTCGGTCATGGTGATGTCCGCAAGGAAGTGTACTGTGCCTGTGATGCCGTTTTGCTGTGCGTAATCGCGCAGTATTTCCAAATCTTTCTGCTGCTCTGCCTCACTTTGCGGAGTGATGTGCAGTGTGTTGCCACTGGGCACAAGGGAGCTTTCCGTGTCCAAAGTGCCGTTTGGCTCAAGCGGCAGAGGGTCTGTGGGTGTTGGGGTAGCTGCGCTTACCGTAAAGCTTACCTCAAAACTGCGTGAAATGTTGTTTGCGCCGCTCACCGTTACCGTAGCCGTATACGTGCCCCCGGCAAGCCCTACATTCGGCTTTACGGTGAACGTAGCTGTGTCGCCTGCCGCAGCTATTGATGAAATCTCTGCTTTATCCACCGTAAAGGCGTCTTTGCTTGTGCCACTTAGTGCAATGCTCAAATCCCCCGTGGGCTCATTGCCGGTATTCGTTATTAGTACACCGTGAGCAGTCTGCTCGCCGTAGCCTACCGCTGCTGAAGTAAAAGTATAGTTGGTGTTTGGGGTTAGGCTTATGTCGTAAGTCGGCACAGGATTTACCGTAAAGCTCACATTAAAGCTGTGCGAAATGTTGTTAGCGCCGCTCACCGTTACCGTAGCCGTGTATGTGCCTACCGTAAGATTGGTATTCGGCTTTACGGTAAAAGCGCCTGTTCCGCTTGTTGTTAAACTTGTAATGTTTGTTGCACTCAAGGTGAAACTGCTTGCGTTTGTGCCGCTTAGCGCTACTGTCAAATCGCCCGTGGACACCTTGCCCGTATTCGATACAGTCACACTGTAAGCAGGCTGTTCACCGTACCCCATTTCTACTGTAGGGAAAGTATGGTTTGTATTTGGGCTTAGGCTTATGATAGGCTCTATCCACTGTGCATAAAGCATAGTTACTGTGCTTGGAACGCTTGCACCCGGTGCATAAGCTGTTCCGCTACCGTCTGCCTGTGTGTTCCATGCAAAAAATGTTTCGGTGTTGTCCGCCGGGCGAGTTAAACCCTCGGCGGGTGGGGCGGTGTAGTTATCGCCTGCCGATACGATATTGATGCTGTTTTCAGAATTAAAACTACCGCCGTTTAGGTTAAGGCTTATTGCTCTTAGTCCGTCAATACCCAGTGTAGTAGGGTTTAGAACTTCAAGCGCAGGTCGAAAGCCTAAGTCAGGCCGAAAATTAAAGCTATAGGTATTAATCCAAGCGCTGGCAGACGAGGAACCACGGGCCGCCCGAGAATCGTCTCTATAGGTATCCTGCCCCCACGAAAAGATACCACTCCAATTTTGTATATACCCAGCATTTTTACCCAATATCACATCCCACTCGTTGTTTGTGGGGTCACCGCCGGGGTTTGGTGTGTTCGTATCACTTCCTGCAGATAGCGAGCGCAGGGTGTAGTTTGTGTCGTATGGTTTGCCGAATATAAGGTTTTCCGACG
>CAYJGZ010000006.1:0-109647 GCA_964370045.1 uncultured Oscillospiraceae bacterium | reverse complement strand
GGCTTAAACACTGCGGTGTCGGCAGAGGGTGTCTCGCCGAACAGCGGCTTTTGGGCAGGTGCGCTACTTTTGGGTGCGCTTGGTGCGCTCTCACCAAAGAGGGAAGCGCCCTTTACTGCGGTGGTGATGGGTACAGACACACCCACAGCACCCTTTGTCCTTGGGGGCATGTTCTCAAAAAGAAATGTCTCATCGGGTGGCACTCCCGTTTGTTTTGCGGAAGATTTCCGTGGTTTTTTGCGTTTTCTTGAGGAGGAAGCCTCATCGCCCTCTTTTTCTATATCAAAGAAAGGGTTTTGTGGAGGGGTGTTCGGCGCTACGCCGAGAAAGTCTTGTATGTGCTGTTTCTCGGGTGCGGACATAGGCTCTTCCGAAAGGGAAAATCGCCCAAAATTAGACGACTTGGTGTCGAAAATATCGTTGGCTTCGGAGGAGTGTTTTTTGTCCTGCAAAGGCGCATCCGGCACATCAAAGCCTTGCTTAGAGCGCCTTTTGTCCTCCTTGCGCTGTGCGTTTTGGAGCTTTTTATCCTGCCTATCCGCTCTTTTTTGCTCCTTACGGCTAAGCTCTTCCTGCCCTGAAAACCAGCTTAGCAACTCCTCGTCCCCTGCGTACTTATCGGGGGATACCTTGTCCAGCGCCGCCGCCTTGCCAAGGCGGGGAATACTGCGTGTGTGGCTGTCGTTTGCCTGCCACAGCGAGCTTAGGGCATCATCGCTCTTTTTGGGTTTCACGGTGGGTACAATGCGAGTGCTTTGTGTTGTGGAGGGCTTTGTGTCGCTCTGCTTTGGAAAAGCATCCGCAAAAAGGTCAACAGGCGGCTTTGCTGTGCTTTGTGCAAAAGCGTCCGTGCCGCTTTTGGTGGGGGTATCCTCGCCGAACAGGGATGCAGGGGGCTTTTTTTGCGTAGGCTCCTGCTGTGAAATGTTTTGTACAGGCTGTTTTTTTGGAGAGCTATCCTCTTTCGCTACATTTTGCACAGCACTTAAATCTTTGCTCTCGAAAGAGGGGGCAGGCTTTTTTTGAGCCGCACTGCCCTGTGAATTTTTGGCTGCTTCCTTGCGGTTTTTTGCGGTAATCCCAGCCAATATGGTATCCAGAGAATCTCGCTTTGCATCGGGTGCACCGCGGTGTTTTGCTTGCTCAAGGATGTTATCTAAACGCTCATCGCCACTGCTATGCTTGTTTCGATTATCCAAGTGTGTCATCTCCATTTTATGGCGATAATACGCCGATGTTTATATATTTTAGTAGTTTTAAGCTATATGCCTTTGTTATTTTGGGTAAGGCGCTTGCGGAATATATCATACATCAAAATGCCGCCCGCCACCGATACGTTCAGGCTGTCCACACCGCCCTTTGCGGCCATGGGAATACAAAGTGTGCCGTCGCACGTTTTCTTTATAAGGGAGGATACTCCCTTGCCCTCTGCGCCCACCACCAGTGCAATGGGCCCTGACAGCTCCTGTGCATGAAAGTCTCCCCCTCGCATGTCGGCACACCACACAAAGACACCGAGCCGTTTTAATTTACGAACGGCTTCGCCGAGGTTGGGCACACGAGCCACCGGCAAAACAGCCGCCGCCCCTGCGGAGGCTTTGAGCACAGTGGGTGTCACCGAGACAGCGCCTCGCTTTGGGATAATAATGCCGTGCACGCCGCACAAAAGCGCACTGCGCATGAGCGCACCTAAGTTGTGGGGGTCCTCTATGCCGTCCGCAAGCAGTAAAAAAGGCTCTTCGCCCTTGTCCTGTGCGATTTGCAGTAAATCCTCCGGCGCAACATACTCCACCTGCGCCGCATACGCAAGCACCCCTTGGTGGCTGTGCGGGCACAGTGTGTTCAGCTTTTCGGTGGGCACCTGCTTTACCACAGCGCCTGCCTTTCGTGCAAGCGCTATCAAAAAAGCCGCCTGCTTTTCCTGCATTGTGCCGGAGAGCAAAACAGTGTCCACATCTCCGCCACTTTTTAGCAGCTCCACCACGGCATTTTTGCCGTATACGGGCGCTTGAGCTTCATATTCAGCCATATAGCACCTTTCAAAAAACAAATTAGTCGTTACATATTACAGTACATACATATTTAGTATAGCAAAATAACGGCTGTTTTTCTACCTGCATTTGTGAAAAAATCAAACTTTCACGTATGAATTCTGCCCAAAACAAAAAAGCATACCTGCCCGAGGTGTAAAGACATTGCAAATCCTGCCTTGTATTTGGGGGCAAAAGTGCATTATACTAAGCGTAGAGCACGGCGGATGCGTCAGGTGTGTTGAAAATGCTGTTGAAAGTGTTAAAAAACCGCTTGAATTGGGCGTATGCGGATGTGGAAAAGCTGAAAAACGCAGAGTTTTCCACAGAATGTGCAAAGTTTTCAACAAAACAAGACGTTTAAGTGCCGTTGTCAATAGGGGATTTATGGAGAAAAAAGCCGCCTAAAAGCCCTTGTTTTCTCAAAAACGTACAAAATGATAGGTTGTGGGCGGACGTGACAGGCGATTAAAAAGTATACTACAAAAGCATGAAAGTGGGAAAAATATGGCAGTTTACACAAACAACGTAGTAAAACTTTGTGCGCAGGGCATGAACCTTGAGCTGAGCATAAACTGCGGGCAGACATTTAGCTGGCAAGAGGCACAGGACGGATGGTTTGAGGGGGTGGCAGACGGCCGCTCACTGCGGGTGAAGCAGCAGGGGGAGGAGCTACTGCTGTGGGATTTTGAGCAGCAAATGACAAGCGAGAGCGTGGACTTTTGGCGGCATTATTTTGCGCTGAACGAGGACTATGCAGCCTTGGAGGAGCGCTTTAAGCAGGACGAAAAGCTTGCCGAATGTGTGGCGTGTGCAGGTGGCATACGGGTGTTTAACCAGCCTTTTTTTGAGGTGGTGCTCAGCTTTATCCTAAGCCAAAATAACAATATACCGAGAATTATGGGCATTGCACAGCGCCTAAGAGAGCAGTTTGGCACTCGGATGCAAAGCGGGCTGTACGCATTCCCTACAGCAAAGCAGCTGGCTGAAAGAGAAATTGAAGAGCTTGCGCCGCTGAGGGCAGGCTTTCGGGCGAAGTACCTTTTGGATGCGGCGAGGAAGGTGGCAAGCGGGCAGGTGAACGAGGAGGAGCTGCGCCGTGCATCTGACGATGAAGCGAGAAAAATGCTTATGCAAATTGTGGGCGTGGGGCCAAAGGTGGCGGACTGTGTGCTGCTGTACGGCCTTGGGCGAAAAAATATAGTGCCCATGGATGTGTGGATGAAACGTGCGATGCAAAATGTATTTGGGGGCGAGATGCCGCCCTGTGCGCAGGGCAGTGAGGGCATTGCACAGCAGTATGTTTTTCACTGGGCACGCACGCATATGCCCAAGGAATAGTAAAGGAATAGGCGAGGAATAGGCAAAATAGTTGCGCAGTAAGCGGCTTTTTTGGTTGATTTTGCACATGCGGCAGTGTATACTATGTGGTGGAATACAAGAAAGACAGTGCAAAATGCACATAGCTCACTGTTGTGGGAGATGTGCGCACCACAATAAACTGACGGAGGGATTAAGTATGCTTGTTAATGCACAGGAGATGCTAAAAAAGGCAAGGCGGGAAAAATACGCAGTAGCGCAAATCAACATAAACAACCTTGAGTGGACAAAGGCTGTTTTGGAGATGTCCGAGGAGCTGAAAAGCCCCGTGATTTTGGGCGTGTCGGAGGGCGCAGGCAAGTATATGGGCGGCTTTGCCACCGTGACAGCTATGGTAAAAGCGCTGGATAAGAGCCTTGGCATCACGGTGCCTGTGGCACTGCATCTGGACCATGGCAGCTACGACGGATGCCTTGCGTGCATTGAGGCGGGCTTTACCTCCGTGATGTTCGACGGAAGCCACTACGACATAGCGGAAAACGTGAGCAAAACTTCCGAGCTTGTGAAAATTTCCCACGATAAGGGCATTTCCATCGAAGCAGAGGTAGGAAGCATCGGCGGCGAAGAGGACGGCGTTGTGGGCATGGGCGAGGTGGCCGATGCGGACGAGTGCCGCCGCATTGCAGAGCTGGGCATAGACTTTTTGGCGGCCGGCATAGGCAACATCCACGGCGTATACCCCGACAACTGGCAGGGCCTTGCATTTGATGCACTGGAAAAAATAAACGATGCAACGAGCGGCATTCCCCTTGTGCTGCACGGCGGCACGGGCATACCCGCCGACATGATAAAAAGGGCGATAAGCTTAGGCGTTTCCAAAATCAACGTGAACACCGAGTGTCAGCTGGCGTTTGCGGCCGCAACACGTGAGTACATCGAGCAGGGCAAGGACAGGCAGGGCAAGGGCTTTGACCCACGCAAGCTGCTTGCGCCCGGCGTGAAGGGGATAAAGGAGACAGTTCGCAACAAGTTCGAGATGTTCGGCGTGGTGGGCAAGGCGTAAGCGCACCAATAATGTGAAAATAATCAAAAGGTGCTTTGTGGGCGCATGGCCTGCAAAGCGCCTTTTTGTGTTTTGTGCAGGCGAGCGGATATAATGCGAGCTCTCAGCATACTACAAAAGGGCAAACAAAAGTGTTTCGTCAAAATAGACAAACTTTTATCAATCTTTTTGGGTATAAAAAACCGTGGAAAAATACATTTTTTGTTGCATTAAGTGGCGTAAATATGGTAATATTTTTAGGTATTGCAAAAATAATTTATTGCTCGCTGTGGGCGAATGTGCCGAAAAATTTTCATACAGGCGCAGATGTGCACGCAAGTAGGGCATAAAAAGGGGAATAGACAGCATATGAGTTGGACACCTGAAAAAATTCGCAACGTTATGATTGCCGGACACTCCGGCGCCGGAAAGACTACACTGGCAGAGGCTCTGCTGTTTTTTACAAAGGGTGTGGAGCGCTTTGGGCGTGTGGAGGACAAAAACTCAACCATGGACTTTGACCCCGAGGAGCAAAAGAGGGGCATGTCACTGGGAGCGGCGGTGGCGTATGCGCAGTCGGAGGATTGCAAAATAAACCTTGTGGACGTGCCGGGGCTTTTTGATTTTGAGCTGGGGCTGTACGAGGGTATAGGCGCAGTGGGCGGCGTTTTGATTTGCGTGGAGGCGCGCGGCGGCCTGCCCGTGGGTGCGCAAAAGGCGTACAAGCTGGCCGTGAAGGAAAAGAAAGCTCGCATGTTTTACATAAGCAAGCTGGATGTGGAAAACGCCGACTTTTACAAGATGTTTGACGAGATGAAGGAGGAGTTTGGCCCATCGCTCTGCCCGATTATTGTGCCGCATACGGACGGCGACAAAATCACCTACATTAACCTCATTTCCGAAAAGGCGTTTACCTACGAGGAGGGCAAGCCCACGCAGGTGCAAGTGCCCGACATAGGCGAAAAATATGCCGAAATGCGCAACGCAATGTTTGAGGCTGTGGCGGAGACGGACGATGCACTGATGCAAAAGTTTTTCGATGGGGTAGAGTTCACCATTGATGAGCTTATAACAGGCCTTCGCAGGGGAACAAAGGCGGGCACAATTTCGCCTGTTTTGTGCGGTGTGTCCACCGAGATGGCCGCCACCGACATGCTACTGCGCAACATGAGAGAGCTGATGCCCGGCGCACACCGTGGCGCAACAAGGGCCGTGCAGGACGGCAAAGAGGTGGAGATTGCGTGCGATGCTACGGCGCCCTTGGCGGCGTATGTGTTCAAGACGGTGGCGGACCCCTTTGTGGGCAAGCTTTCGTATGTGAAGGTGGTGCAGGGCGACCTAAAGCCGGACAGCGCTGTTGTAAACAGCCGCACGGGAGAGGCGGAAAAGCTGGGCAAGATGCTGTTTACCAAGGGTAAAAAGCAGACGGACGCACCCGAAATAAGCTGTGGCGACATAGGCGCTATCACCAAGCTGCAAAACACAAAGACGGGCGACTCGCTGTGCGCTCCGGGGCATATAGTAAGCTTTGAGCCGTGCACTTTCCCAAACCCCACCTACACTATGGCGTTGCGCACTACCAAAAAGGGGGACGAGGCGAAAATATCGGGGGCGATACACCGCCTTTTGGAGGAGGACTGCACGCTTGACTACCGTGTGGACTCCGAGACGGTACAGCAGCTTGTAAGTGGCCTGGGCGAGCAGCATCTTGATGTGATGGTGGCAAAACTGAAGGCGAAGTTTGGCGTGGATGTGGAGCTGAGCCAGCCGCGTATGCCCTACCGTGAGACACTGCGCAAAAAGGTGAAAAAGCAGGGCCGTCACAAAAAGCAGACGGGCGGCCACGGGCAGTTTGGCGATGTTGTGATAGAGTTTGAGCCTACGGATGGCGATGAGCTTGTGTTTGCGGAGGCAGTGTTTGGCGGAAGCGTACCCAAGAACTTTTTCCCTGCGGTGGAAAAAGGACTGCGTGAGGCGACAGAGCACGGCGTTGTGGCGGGCTACCCCGTGGTGGGGCTGAAGGCGACACTGCTGGACGGTAGCTACCACCCGGTGGATTCCTCCGAGATGGCGTTTAAGATGGCGGCGAAGATTGCGTACAAAGCGGCATTGCCCGAGGCAAGCCCCGTACTGCTTGAGCCGATAGGAACGCTGAAAGCATACGTGCCCGACTCCAACACGGGCGACATGATGGGCGAAGTGAACAAGCGCAGGGGGCGTGTAATAGGCATGAACCCCGGCGAGGACGGCCTGCAGATGGTGGAGGCGGAGGTGCCGCAGAGCGAAATGCACGACTTCACCACCTACATGCGCCAGCTTACACAGGGACGTGGGCACTACAGCTTTGAGTTCGTGCGTTACGAGCCACTGCCCCAGATACTGGAGGCAAAGGTTGTGGAAGAGGCCAAGAAGATATTTGTGGACAAGGACGAGGAAGACTAATTTTGGGAATTATAGAGGATGGCGGGCGAAGTTGTCCGCCATCCTTATAGTTTTGTGCAAAGAGGGCGCCAATGTGGGGAAACACTAAAAAATTGTTGTGACAGGGTGGTTTTTTGAGAGGGCGCAAATGTCAGAGTTATTGCGATAATATGTGAAAAATGTTATTTTTTGTCGCGCTGTTGACAGGGGATGTGTTTTGTACTATAATGGCGCATAACAAATATATTAGTGGGGCTAAAAAGACGACAAGGTGTATCTTTTGTTCGTTTGATGCTATTGTGATATTTGTGGTGAACATACTTTATGCTATGCGCATGGGGTATTAAGTAAATATGCCACACCTCACCAAGGGCTGTGCTTGCCACTGGGTGGGGTGCGTAGTGTTTTGAAAATAGAGGAGCCGTAACAAATGACAAACAAAGAAATCGTTGTTACCTACACAGGGCTGACAAAGCTTGAGTACGAGCTGGAGCAGCTGAAGACTGTGCGCCGCAAGGATGTGGCGGAGAAGATAAAAGTAGCCAGAGGCTATGGGGATTTGTCCGAAAACAGCGAGTATGACGAGGCTAAAAATGAGCAAGCTATCGTTGAAAGCCGCATTGCAGAGCTGAAAGAAATGCTAAAGCACATACGAGTGATAGACGAGGACGAGCTGAGCACCGACCGTATTATGGTGGGCAGCCGTGCAAAGCTGAAAGACTCGGACGGCGATGAGGAAACCTACGATATAGTGGGCTTTACCGAGGCCAACCCCGTCGAGGGCAAGATAAGCGACGAATCGCCTGTTGGTGCGGCGCTGATAGGGCATGGTGTGGGCGATGTGGTGGATGTCTCGTTGCCAAACGGCAATGTGATAAGCTACGAGATACTCGAAATTACCAAGAGTGATATTTAGGGTGTGTCAACACACCCTTAGCGGGGCTTGTGCAAAATTATGGGGGCATGGCTTTTCAAGCTGTGCGCCCTTTTTGCGTTTATTTAAGCTGCCTATTTGTGGGAGTGTCCAAATGCGGCGATTTAGAATACGTTAAGTGCGGGAAGAATATAGCAAAAAACTTAATCACCTTCATGTGTCCACTCCCCTATTTGTGAAATATTTGAAAGAAATATTTCACAAATAGAGATAATTGACCGAGATAATCGTCAAAATGTGATGGGTGAGCGGCTCAAAATATGCAGGCTCTTGGCGAAATATGCTTGCATAGCTTTGATGATGTGCAGCAAAGACGAATGGCGTGGGATAGACGAATGTACATCTAATGTGATATAATGCAAGAAAATATGTGATAATTACATTAGGATACACAGGTGAGCCTGTAATGCCTTGGGGGAGTAATATAGATGAAAGAACGTGAGAATGCAGTAATGTCGGATGAGGCGGCGCAAAATAAGCTGCCACAGGAGGAAAACTACAGCGAGCAGGTGCGTGTGCGCCGTGAAAAGCTGAAAGAGCTTCAAGATGCGGGCAAAGACCCGTTTGTTGCCACAAGCGCACCGGTGGATGCGTACGCAGATGAGGTGAAAGCTTCCTTTTGCGATGAGCAGGAGCCGCCCCGCACCGTGTGCATGGCAGGCCGCATGATGTCCAAGCGTGTTATGGGCAAGGCCGCCTTTGCGGACCTGCGGGACGCGAGCGGAAACATACAGATGTATGTGCGCAAGGATGGCGTGGGCGAGGACGTGTACGCTGAATTCAAAAAGTTTGACATAGGCGATATAGTGTGTGTGAAAGGCGAGGTGTTTCGCACAAAAGCTGGCGAAATAAGCGTTAAAGCGAGCAATATTCAAATGCTTGCCAAGAGCCTTTTGCCACTGCCCGAAAAATGGCACGGCCTGAAAGATGTGGAAATGCGCTACCGCCAGCGCTATTTGGACCTTATCGTAAGCCCGGATGTCAAAAAAATATTTGCCATGCGCAGTAAAATTATCAGCGAGATGCGCAGGTATTTTGACGGCAACGGCTTTATCGAGGTGGAGACACCGGTGCTTCACTCGGAGGCAGGCGGTGCGGCGGCACGCCCGTTTATCACCCACCACAATGCGCTGGACATAGACATGTATATGCGCATTGCGCTGGAGCTTCACCTAAAGCGCCTTATCGTGGGCGGCTTTGACCGTGTGTATGAGATTGGGCGGGTGTTCCGCAACGAGGGCATGGACAAAAGCCACAACCCCGAGTTCACCATGATGGAGCTGTACCAAGCCTACACGGACTATCACGGCATGATGGACCTGTGCGAGGACATGATGCGCACCGTGGCACGAAAGGTGCTGAACGACAAGGCTGTTGTGATGTTTGACGGCGAGGAGATAGACCTTGAAAAGCCGTTTGTGCGTGTGTCCATGAAGGAGATTGTGCGTGAGAAAACGGGCGTGGACTTTGAACAAATAAATGACGATGCACAGGCGAAAAAGGTGGCGGATGAGCACGGCGTGGAGTACGAAAGCCGCCATGCCAAGGGTGATATTCTAAACCTTTTCTTTGAGCAGTTTTGCGAGGATAAGCTGCGCCAGCCCACCTTTGTCACGGGGCACCCGGTGGAAATATCCCCACTTGCCAAGCGTGACCCGGAGAACCCCGGATATACGCTTCGCTTTGAGCTGTTTGTGGCGGGCAAGGAGTACGCAAACGCATTTAGCGAGCTAAACGACCCCATCGACCAGCGTGTGCGCTTTGAGCATCAGGAGCTGCTAAAGCAGCAGGGTGACGAGGAAGCGAGCGGCGTGGATGAGGATTTCCTGAATGCGCTCAGCTACGGTATGCCCCCCACCGGCGGCATAGGAGTTGGCGTAGATAGGTTTGTTATGTTGCTCACGGGGCAGACCTCCATACGTGACGTACTGCTGTTCCCCACCATGCGGCCCATTGCTGCAAAGCCTGCCAAAGAGGAAAAAGAGTAACGCATGAAAATCTTGGCGGTGGACTATGGCGACGCACGCACGGGGCTTGCGGTGTGCGATGCCACCGAAACGCTCGCAAGCCCCATGGACATGTTAGTGCAAAAAAGCATGGCGAAGGTGGCGCAGGGCGTAGCGGATGCGGCGGCGGAGCGAGGTGCACAGCTGATACTGCTGGGCCTGCCGCTGAACATGGATGGCAGTGAGGGAGCACGTGCGCAAAAAAGCCGAAAGCTGGGCGATATGTTGCGAAAGCTGACGGACATTTCTATAGAGTATTGGGACGAGCGCAACACAACAAAGAGCGCCCAGGCACTGCTCTGTGATGCGGGTACTTTTGGCAAAAAGCGCAAAAGCATACTGGACTCGGTGGCGGCGGTTGTTCTTTTGGAAAGCTACCTAAACTATAGGAAGAACAACCCGCAAAAGTAAAGAAAACACTGCAGGATTAGCATAATAGACGATATACATGATGTTTATGGAGTGTGTTTTGCGGAAATTATTTGGATGAAAATATTGCATTATTGACAAAGCGGTGCGTAAGTGCAATAAACACAAAAAACATATCTTTTCAACAAAAAAATATGCAATTCGCGCCGAGTTATATATTTATAACACATAATAGCATCGATGATTTAACACTAAATTACAAATTACAACATGTTTGTTTGTTGATATAGCTTAAATGCTGTGGCTTCCATAATAAAGGAGACAATGAAATGGCCTCAATGATTTTGTCTGTACTGCTCAATGTGCTTATAATAGTGGGTGGTATATTTACGCTGTACGGCCTGTATTTTTTTGTCATGGCCTTTTTCAGCTTCAGAAAACAAAAGCAGGCGGAGAAGGCACCTGCCAAAACACGCTTTGCGCTGGTGATAGCGGCAAGGAATGAGGCGGCGGTAATAGGCCAGCTGGTGGATAGCCTGAACGAACAAAACTACCCGAAGGAGCTGTATACTGTATTTGTAGCGCCCAACAACTGCACAGATAACACCAAAGAGGTGGCGCTTGCTCACGGGGCACAAATATTTGATGTTGAGGGAAAAATAAGCAGTAAAGGGGATGTTTTGCGCCAGGTTGCGCAGTATCTTATGGATGGCGAAAAATACGATGCCATGTGTGTTTTTGATGCTGACAACCTTATACACCCTGAATTTTTGCAGAAAATGAACGATGTGTATGCTACGGGCGTGCATGTGGCGCAGGGCTTTAGAGACAGCAAAAACCCCGACCAAACGGCGGTGTCCACCAGCTACTCGGTGTGCTACTGGATGCAAAATAGTTTTTACAATTCGGCAAGGCAGTCGTTAAAGCTGTCCAGCCTTGTGAACGGCAGTGGCTTTATGATGTCGGTGGACATGCTAAAGCGTTTGGGCGGCTGGAACACCTGCACCATGACGGAGGACTATGAAGTGACGGCGCAATGCGTGATGCTGGGCGAGAAGGTGCATTATGTGCCGGGTGCTATATTTTATGACGAACAGCCGACGACTTTTAAGCAAAGCTGGAAGCAGCGCCGCCGCTGGACCACAGGCACGGTGCAGGGGATGCAGCTTTATTCTTTGCCGCTGATACGCAGCGCTATAAAAAAGCGGAGCTGGACGTGCATGGATGTGGCGCTTACTTTTCTCATGCCTATTACGCAGGTCATATCGCTTGCTATAAGCATACCATCGATGATTTTAGGTGCGTGGAGGATACAAACTCTCAACATCATGCCCATTTCGTATGCACTGGGAATACTCACGGGTGTTGGGGTGCTCGCATATATTGCGCTGGCGGTGCTGGCGGCGTTTGTGGTAAAAATGAACCGCAGGAAAGGCCTGCGCAACTATGTGAAAGGTGTCGGCTACTTTGCGGTTTTTCTTGCGTCTTGGGCGCTGATAGGTCTTATCAGCTTTTTCAAAAGGGTAAAAACATGGGATGCAATAGCTCACACCTGTACTGTTAGTGCGCAGGATGTTATTAAGAACGGATAAGCTTTACTGTGATTTGGTGCGCAGAATGGATATATGTTAAAATTAGCGCAAGGCAAGATGCCACGCCCTATGCGGGGCAAAGACACTTAATTAAAAACCACCCGAGGAGCTTTTGCTTGCCTCGGGTGGTTTTTAATTAAGTGATATTATGACAAAATAATGTGAGAAATAAAATGCATAATTGTCAAAACTGCCATATGATAAATTATGCAACAATAACATAATTTGATTGAAAATATGCTATAATTTTGCCGTTAGTGTTGAGTTATAAGTCAAATTAGCCGTAATAGTAAGCAAATATCACAATAAAAACAGCTATCAATAACCCAGCGGCTCGTTTACCAAAACGACCTTAATGCGCCCACGCACACGTTGCTGATACAACACCATCTCGCTACAACAAATACGCTCGGGACTTGCACAGTTTGCGCATGTGCCGCTGGTGGCACATGGCGTCTTACATGAAAGACGGCGGCAGTTTGCCGGGGCGGATACACGCTCGTTGCGCAGACGTGCCTGCTCAAGGTCCTCCACAATTTTGTTGCGGCCTACCACTAAAATGACGCTTGCAGGGCCAAAAGCAATAGCCGAGACACGGTTTGCCGTGCCGTCCATAAAGTATATTTCGCCCTGTTCGGTGAGTGCGTTTGCAGAAGCGAGGTAAGCGTCGGCGGAAAACACCCTGCGCAAAAGGGTGTGCACGTCTGCGTCGGGGGCAGTGCGGTCTAAGTAATCATATTCGCCGCTCTTCAAAAGCTCTATCACGCCGCACTGGGAGAGCGTAACACTTCCTCCGCTGGAGACGACACCGCCTTTTGGCAGTAGCGAGCGCACCAGCGGCACTACCTCCGAGGTTGTTTGCACAATAAACGCATCAACATTGTTTTTTTCAAGCGCCAGCTTTATACGCTCCAGTCGCTTCATCTCGACATACTGCAAATGTTTTTCCATTGTTCATCCCCCATGTTGTTTGCAACTATACCAAGCCACACACTATGGCTTGACGAAAGCACGATAAATTTAGTAGAATTTAAGTGATAGTGGCGTGTTTTGGTGATTAAATACGTGTGGCGTACAAAAGTGATTGGGCAAAAAGATTATCTGCCTGCAAAAAGACGGTGAATACGCCAGCCGATAAAGCGGAACGAGGAGAGAATGAGGCTTCCCTGAACCCAAAAATAGCTGGGTATGTTGCGAAAACGAAATTTTGGTTTTTTCAGCTTGCCTATCAGCGCGAAAGCTTCCTTCATGCCCTGTCGCCATGGCTTGCCGTAGCCTCGCAGGTGGAAAACCAGCGTTTTAACGAGATAGCCGAGCAATAAAAAAGGAAAGTTTAGAATAAACATACCTATGGGCATGTTTTTGTATGGTAGCAGCAGGCTGTTGCGGCCGCTTTGGATGCTTTTGAAGGCATTGTAGCGGCCGCCCGAGCTACCGCTGGTGGTGGCACTGCCTATGTGCGTGCAGGTTGCGGCGGGGCACAGCCTGTTTTTATAGCCGCAGCTGTTGGCTCGCCAGCTCACGTCCACATCCTCGAGATAGGCGAAAAACGCCTCCTCAAAGGGGCCACCTATGGCGTCAAATACGCTCTTTCGGTAAAGCGCCGCACCGCCGCAGGAGGAGAAAATGCGCTTTGGCTTTTTTTGATACTTTGCGGCGAAAAGGCCGTCCCCACGCTTAAAAGCCCAGCCAAACAGCGTGACAAAATCCCCTGCGTCATCCGTACGCTCAGGCTCGCTGTGGCGTAGCATGAGGCACTGCACCGAGAAAATATCGGGCGAAGTTTCCATCTCTGCCAGCATATGGCAAAGCATATCGGGTGCGGCAAACGCATCGTTGTTAAACAGCAAAACATACGGCGCTTTCGCAAGGCGTATGCCCTCGTTCACCGCCGCCGAAAACCCCGTGTTGCTGTTATTTTCCACTAAGGTGTAGCGTGGCCGCTCGCAGTAGCTGCGGGCGATGTTCAGGCTTTCGTCGGTGGAGCCGTTGTCCACCACAATAAGCTCAAAATCCTGTTCGGTTTGGGCAAAAAGGCTTTGCAGGCTTTCGTTTAGCCACCCTGCGCCGTTTAAGTTGGGCAAAACAATGCTAACTTTCAGCGAGCATCCCTCGTTTCGCTTGAAAATTGAACCCCATAAGGGTACATATCATAATTATACACATTTTTAGTTAGTTTGAAAAGAGTGTAAATTGTGTGTGGTGTGGACAAACGCAGTGATGTGGTTTTTTGCTATATTCCCCGCCGCAGGCGGGGAATATAGCGCCTTCTTTTGCGCTCAAGGTATTCTAAATCACCTTTGTGTGTTCACTCCTATTGTGTGCAAAAGACATAATTTGAAAGCGGTGGTTTATATGAAAAACTTGCTCGATACAAAGCTTTTTTTGCTCGATATGGACGGCACGTTTTACCTCGGAGGGGCACTGCTGCGAGGTGCTGTGGAGTTTTTAAGGCGGTGCGATGAGTGTGGCATACCCTATATGTTTTTGACAAACAACTCCTCCAAAAGCGCACAAGATTATATCCTAAAGCTTGCGGCAATGGGCGTGCAAATAAGCGAGCGGCAGATGATTACCTCAGGCAGTGCGACGCTGCAATATCTTGAGCAAAACGGAATCTCTAAGGAAATTTTGCTCATAGGCACGCAGAGCCTTGAGGATGAATTCGAGCAAAGTGGGTACGAAACAGCGGCACAAGAGCCAAAGGCGGTGGTGCTGGGCTTTGACACAACGCTAAACTACGAAAAGCTGTGTGCGCTGTGCGATACCGTGCGAAGCGGTGTGCCCTACATAGCCACCCACCCCGACTTTAACTGCCCTGTTGAGGGCGGATACATCCCCGACATAGGCGCTACGATAGCCTACGTAGAGGCCTCTGCGGGCAGACTGCCCGACGTTGTGGTGGGCAAACCCAACAAATTCATAGCGATGGCGGCGTCGCAGCGGGCAGGGGTGTCGCTGTGTGATGTGTGCATGGTGGGCGACAGGCTGTATACGGACATTGCCATGGGCAAGGCAGGGCTGTCAACGGCGCTGGTGCTCAGCGGCGAGACGGACAGGGCTATGCTTGAAAACAGCGACATAAAGCCGGATTTTGTCTACGAAGGGCTGTGGCAGATGGCAGAGGTGTTAAGCGAAAGCGGCGGTGTGTAACTTGCGTGTTTCTGTGTGATGTTTTTTTGCGGGGGGAGGATATACCAAAAACCTAAATCACTGCGTTTGGACACTCTCTTTTTGCGTATGACATTGACATCGAAAAACACGAAAATTGATTTTCGTGTTTTTCGGGCATCACCACTCGCAAAGGACGGCAAATTTTGCTATAATGTATAGATAACACTGAAAATGCTATGCAAAAGGGGGCGCACCACCCTACTACCTTTGTAAACTTTTAGATTACACAAGGTACTACGGTGCACAAAAAGGAGGCAGGCATTGCTAAGGACTTTGGGATGGGCGATTTGGATAATGTTTTATTTTATAGGGTATATTCCCAAAAATATAAAGGCTAAGAGGATGGTAAAAAAGGGGCTAATTGCAGAGCGTGATGCGTACGTGAGGGGGCTTGCGGAAAAATGGACGAAAACACTTTTGAAGCACATAAAGATGGATGTGCAGGTGCTGGGACGTGAAAACCTGCCCAAAGAGGGGCAAACGGTGGTGTTTACCTCCAACCATCAAAGCTTTTTGGATATTCCGGTGATGTTTGCCTCTTTGGACAAGCCCCATGCGCTAATGGCGCGTAAAGAGATAGGCAAGGTGCCTTTGCTTAGAGGATGGATGGAGCAGCTGCGTTGTATACTTATAGAGCGGGATGACGCACGTGCCGCCATGGATGCGCTGAAAGAGGGCGAGGAGCTGCTGAAAAGCGGACACTCGCTCACGATATTCCCCGAGGGCACACGCTCAAAGATGGGCGAGGTGGCAGAATTCAAGGCGGGTGCGATAAGAATAGCGTACAGAACAGGCGTGAACATTGTGCCGGTGGCGGTGCAGGGCACAGGCTATGCGCTGGAGCAAAACGGCAAGCGCCTGCGCAAAAGCAAGGTGGTGGTGTCCATACTGCCGCAGGTGCAAACACAGGGGCTGGACCGTGCGGCGCAAAAGGCACTGCCACAGCAAATTGAGGACATGGTGCGTGCGGAGGTGGAGCGTCACGCAGGGGTGAACGAAAAATGAAACGCTTAGACTTTAGGGAAATTTTGTGACAAAAAATGCCCCTTGCGGGCGGTCACACAGGACCGTCCCTACAAAGGTTTTGTGCAATTTTTTGCAATAGGGGCCTATTGACACTTTGCGGCCATGACAAGCCATGAGCCTACAACGACCGTGCAGGAAACAGGGCTTTTCGGCAAAATTGATTTCCGTATCCAAAGCATCGGGAGTGGACAAATAGAGATGATTTAGAATACGTTAAGTGAGAGAAGAAGGCGGTATATCCCCCCGCCTACGGCGGGGGGATATACCAAAAAACCAAATCACTGCGTGTTTGGACACTCCCAAAGCATCGCACCGCTTGGTTTTTTTGCGTGCATTTGGTATACTTGTGCGGTGTTACCTTTACATAGTCCCCAAAAATTTCGGAGGTAAAGCAGATGGCAAGGCATAAAGCAGGTCTAAAATACAGCGCACTGTGTCTTGCGAGTGTGCTGTTTTTCCTGTTTTTAGCGCCTATTCCGGCGGCGTTTGCGAGTGGTGATGCCTTTGGAACAAATGTGGCACTGCAAACGAGCGTGGGCGCAGACGCAGACGCAAGTGACACATCGCAGGATAGCACCTCCGATGCAAGCGGCGCAGGCGATGCCTCTGCGGCAAGCGATGCCGCACCGTCCCAAAGCGAGCCGCAGGGCCTTGGGCTGTATGTACCCAGCGAGTTTGAGCCGCAGGCGCAGGCGGTGTGCCTGCTGAACGAGGATACGGGACTTGTGGCGTACGAAAAAAATGCGGACGAGCCGCTTTCGGCGGCAAGCCTTGTGAAAATGATGACAAGCATACTGGCGGCGGAAAACATCCCCGACTTGGACGGCACGATGATAACAGCGGACCAAAGCTGGATATTTGACGAGCTTGCGCTTTATAGGGAGGAGACAGGCTACATGCCCTCCCATGCGGATATTCGCCAGGGGGAGACGCTGAGCGCACGGGAGCTTTTGTATGCGACGCTACTGCCCAGCGGCAACGAGGCGGCGATGATACTGGCAGACTACGTGAGCGGTGGGCATCTGCCAAACTTTTTGCACATGATGAACGCCCGTGCGCAGTCGCTGGGCTGTACGAACACAACGTTTGTGGATGTGAGCGGCCTTTCGCCCGGGAACATCACCACCGCAAGGGATATGACGCTGATAACGCAGGCGTTTATGCAGGTGGAGGAGCTTGTGGAGATTGCGCAGGCGCCCACCTACGAGATAGCCGCACACGAGGCGCACTCTGCGCCCTACCTCATACACACCACAAACCGACTTATCGTGCAGACAAGCCCGTATTATCAGGCGTTTTCGGGCATAGGCGCAAGCGTTGTGGCGGGCAAGACGGGCAGCCTTGAAACATGGCAAAACTACGCCTCCAAAGCGAGCAAAGAGGGCGAAAACTACATATGTGTGGTGCTGAACAGCCCCACAGGTGCGGATGCGCTGGGCGCAGAGATGGACCCCGTGCAAAGCAGGCCCGCCATTTACGAGGCGGCACAGCTGTACGACTGGGCGTTTAGCGAGCTTATGGTTAGCTCTGCTTTGGATGTAAGCGAGCCTGTCACCGAGATGCGTGTTTTGTACTCCTCCCAGCAGGACAACGTGCGCCTTTTGCCGCTTTCGGACATAGGTGTGCTTATTCCTAAAGATGCGGAGCTTTCGGTGGTGCAGCGCAGGTACGAGCTGCCGGATGAGGTGGAAGCTCCGGTGGAGCAGGGGCAGGAAATAGGCAGTGTCACGCTGATTTTGTCCGATAAAGAGATTGGCACGGTGAGCCTTGTGGCGGAAAGCGACGTTGAGCGCAACACAACAATGTTTGCGGTGCAAAAGGTGCAGGACTTTTTTACCTCCGGCTACTTTGTGATTGTTTTGCTGGTGGTGATGCTGGCGGCAGGGGCGTATGCGGCGCTGGTGTATTACGCGCACCGTCGCAGGAAAAAGGCGGCCGCCACGCAGGGTGGCTCTCGCCCTGTGCAAAGGCAAAGCGGTGTGGGTGGCACACAAAAGCAGGAGAATATTCAAAGGCAAAGCAAAAGCGCAAGACCCAAAAAAAACCCCTCGCAAACAAGAAAGCCACGTTCGGCATCAACCGTGCAAAACTCTCGCCGAGGAAAGGACGCTGAAAGATAATGGGTGAAACATTCGCGCACAATACGCAAACAGAGCAAAACGGCAGAAACCTCGCCATGCTGATGGATTTGTACGAGCTTACCATGGGCGACGGCTACTACTCCATGGGGCACAAGGACGAGATAGCGGTGTTCGATATGTTTTTTCGCCGCATTCCGGACGACGGCGGCTTTGCCATTATGGCAGGGCTTCATCAGTTTATACAGGCGATGCAAAACTTTCACTTTACGCAGGAGGATATAGCCTGCCTGCGTGCGAAGGGAATATTTTCGCAGGAGTTTTTAGCCTACCTTGAAAGCTTTGAGTTTCACTGCAACGTGTGGGCGGTGAAGGAGGGCACGCCCATATTCCCGGGCGAGCCGATAGTGACGGTGGAGGGCCCCTGCATAGAGGCACAGCTAATAGAGACGCTGCTGCTGCTTACAATAAACCACCAAAGCCTCATAGCCACAAAGGCAAGCCGCATTGTGCGTGCGTGTGCAGGGCGGCCCGTTTTAGAGTTTGGCGCAAGGCGTGCGCAGGGTTACGATGCGGCGGTGTACGGCGCACGTGCGGCATACATTGCAGGCTGTGCCGCCACCAGCAACGTGATGGCGGAGCGGCTTTTCGGCATTCCCTCGGCAGGCACTATGGCGCACAGCTGGGTGCAGATGTTCGACAGCGAATACGAGGCATTTGCGCAGTATGCGCGCAGGTATTCGGACAGCTGTATGCTGTTGGTGGACACATACAACACGCTCAAAAGCGGCGTGCCAAACGCCATACGTGTGTTTGATGAAATTTTGAAGCCCATGGGCAAAAAGCCTGCCGGCATTCGCATAGATTCGGGCGATATAGCGTATCTATCCAAAAAAGCACGTGCCATGCTGAAAGAGGCAGGCTACGGCGATGTGCCCATATGCGCCTCAAATGCGCTGGACGAGTATATCGTGCGTGATTTGTTTTTACAAAATGCGGAGATTGACATGTTCGGCGTGGGGGAAAACCTGATAACCTCCAAAAGCGACCCCGTGTTTGGAGGAGTGTACAAGCTGGCGGCGGTGAAGCGTGGCGGCGAGTATATACCCAAAATAAAGGTGAGCGAGACGGCGGACAAGCTGACAACTCCCTGCCTTAAAAAGCTGTGGCGCATATATGACGACGAGAGCGGCATGGCTATGGCGGATTACGTGACGCTTTGCGACGAAATACCCGACACAAAAGACGGCATTACGCTGTTTGACCCACTGCAAACATGGAAGCGCAAAACCTTTACGGGGTGTAGCGCACATCTTTTGAGCGTGCCCATTTTTGAGGGGGGCAAGCTGGTGTACAGCCCGCCGCCGCTTAGCGAAGTGCGAGAGCACTGCAAAGAGCAGGTGGACAAGCTGTGGGATGAGGTAAAGCGCTTTGAGTATCCGCACAGGTACTACGTGGACCTTTCGCAGGCGCTGTGGGACGAGCGCAGGCGTATGCTGGAGAGTGCGTCTGTGTAAGTGGGTGCGAGGAGTAGACACATAGAGTTGATTTAGAATACGTCAAGCGAGAGAATATACCAAAAATCCAAATCACCGTTTTTGTACACACCTGTGGGTGTGATGTGGTTTGAAATAAAATTTGGTGCAAAATGCTGAGCTAAAAAGGAGTATTAAGCTATGTCAATATTGGTTTCGGGCGGTGCAGGATATATAGGCAGCCACACCTGCGTAGAGCTTTTGCAAAGTGGATATGATGTTGTGGTGGCGGACAACCTGTCGAATTCCTCAAGGCAGTCGCTAAAGCGTGTGGAGCAAATCACGGGCAAGACACTTTCGTTTTGCGAGATTGAGCTGTGCGATGAAAGTGCAGTGGACGAGCTGTTTCAAAAGCACCCCGACATAACGGCGGTGATACACTTTGCGGCGCTGAAAGCGGTGGGCGAGAGCGTGCAAAAGCCGCTTGAGTACTATACGAACAACCTTTCCACTACGCTACTGCTACTAAACGCCATGCGCAAAGCGGGGGTGAAGGACTTTGTGTTTTCCTCCTCCGCCACGGTGTACGGCCAGCCGGATGTTGTGCCCGTTACCGAGACATCGCCCATCTCCGCCGCTACAAACCCATACGGCAGCACAAAGCTGTTTATAGAGCGCATTTTGATGGACTATGCGGCGGCGGATACGTCGCTAAACATAGCGCTTTTGCGTTATTTTAACCCTATCGGGGCGCACGAGAGCGGCCTTATAGGGGAGGACCCTGCAGGCATACCAAACAACCTGATGCCCTACATTGCGCAGGTGGCTGTGGGCAAAAGGGAAAGGGTGTATGTGTTTGGAGACGACTACCCCACCCCCGACGGCACAGGCGTGAGAGACTACATACACGTGGTGGACTTGGCAAAGGGGCATGTATCGGCGCTGGCAAAGCTGAGCGAAAAGTGTGGGCTGTTTGTGTGCAACCTCGGCACGGGTAGGGGCTACAGCGTTTTGGAGGTAATAAAGGCGTTTGAAAAGGCGTGCGGAAAGGAAATTCCCTACGTGATAGAGGGACGCAGAGCAGGGGATATTGCGCAGGTGTACGCCGAGACGAGCAAGGCGGAAAGGGAACTTTCGTGGAAGGCGCAGTTTGGCATTGAGCGCATGTGTGCCGACAGCTGGCGCTGGCAAAGCCAAAACCCCGACGGATACACCGAATAACAAACGAATATTTGGGCGAATATGGCACAAAGCTTTTGCCCTGTGTAAATTTTCACTTAAATAAATTTGTTATACAAAGGAGAACATCATGGATAAACCTGTACTGGTTGTGCTTGCGGCGGGAATGGGAAGCCGCTACGGTGGGCTAAAGCAGATGGACCCGGTAGGTCCCTCGGGCGAGGTCATCATGGACTACTCCATATACGATGCGGCAAAGGCGGGCTTTGAGAGGGTAATATTCATAATAAAGCGTGCGATAGAGGAAGATTTCCGCAATATAATAGGCGAAAGAGTGAAAGACCACATCAAGGTGGAGTACGCTTTTCAGGAGCTGGAGCAGCTGCCCGAAGGCTTTAGCGTGCCAGACGGCAGGGTGAAGCCGTGGGGCACAACACATGCAATACTGGCGGCAAAGCAGCTGATAAACGGCCCCTTTGCGGTGATAAATGCGGACGACTATTACGGGCCTTGCGCATACAAGGAGCTGTATGATTTTCTTTCGCAAACTTCGGGTGATGCGCAAAGCTACGCCATGGTGGGCTACCATCTGGGCAACACTGTAACCGACCACGGCAGTGTGGCACGTGGTGTGTGCGAGCAGGACGAAAGCGGCTACCTTACAAAAATTGTGGAGCGCACCAAGATAGAAAAGACCGAGAGCGGCGCAAGGTTTACGGAGGATGAGGGGCAGAGCTGGACGGACATTTCGGCCGATGCGCTTGTCTCGATGAACTTTTGGGGCTTCCAAAAAGGCCTACTGCAAATGGCGGAGAAAAACTTTGAGGAGTTTTTAAGGGAAAGCCTTGCTAAAAATCCCGAAAAGTGCGAGGCGTTACTGCCGAATTTTGTGGGCGAGCTTATAACAGAGGGCAAAGCGGACGTGAAAGTACTGCAAAGTACCGACGTTTGGCACGGTGTTACGTACAAAGAGGACAAGCCGAGCGTTGTGAATGCCATTGCGCAAAAGCATGAGGCAGGGCAGTACCCAACACCGCTGTGGAGCAAATAAAGGCGGATGATTTGCTATGAGTGGGTAGCGGAATGTGTGTTAAAAAGATGAACAAGCGCTTTTGTCTGCGCCTACGAGCGGTTTTTCTGTACAACTAAGGCAAATTATTGTATAATATTTCGGTAGCATAGGCAAAGTAGTGTTTGTCACGTTGCTCGTGTGGGTAGCATTTTGGTGAAACCCATTCGTGGCGTCAAAAGATAAATGCAGCACATTAGCTTATTAGTGTTATTGCTGTACCAAAAGGAGGATTGCGGCTATGATTTCTTTTTACAACACATCCGGAAAAGTCAGCATGACAAGCGCTTATTTTACACAGCTTGTTTGCGCAGTGACTCAAAGCGGTTTTGGAGTGGCCGGCATGACAAGCCGCAAGGCAAAGGACGGCCTACGTATGCTGGTGAAAAAAGGAAGCTCCGAGCAGGGCGTGCAGGTGCGTGAGGAAAACGGCGAGCTTGTGATAGCGTTGCGCATTGTGGTTACGTATGGGCTAAACATTGCACAGGCGGTAAAGAGTATCACGCACAAGGTGAAGTACGTGGTGGAGGAAGCCACGGGGCTTAAAGTTTCAAAGATAGATGTGACGGTGGACGACGTGGTGATATAAGCTATGCCCGGGTGTGAATGTGCCCTAAGCGGACACGTTCACATGGCAAAATAGCTTTTTGCAGTAGATATAAGTAAAGAAACATCCGCACAAGCGGAAAATTTTTGAGGTGGACTTAGAATGATAGATGGAAAAACTTTGCGGGATGCAATTATTTCGGGTGCGAACAATATTACGTTGCATCGTGCAGAGGTGGACGAGCTGAACGTGTTCCCCGTGCCGGACGGCGACACGGGTACAAACATGAGCATGACGACGGGCGTTGCACGCACAGAGCTTCTTCGGCTTTCGGATAGCTGCACCGTAGCAGAGGCATCGCATACGGCGGCCTCCGCTATGCTAAGGGGCGCACGGGGCAACTCGGGTGTTATTACCTCCCTTTTGTTCCGTGGGTTTTCCACGGCGCTTGCGGATAAAAAAGACGCAGATGCGCAGGATATACGGGAGGCTTTCGACAATGGTGTGCAGGCGGCGTACAAAGCTGTGATGAAGCCCACCGAGGGCACTATGCTCACGGTGGCGCGTGTTATGTCCGAGTGTGCGAGCGAGGCTGCGACAGATGATGTGATACAGCTGTGGGATATTGCGCTGAAAAGCGCAAGAGAGGCCCTGGCGCAAACGCCCGAGCAGCTCCCTGTTCTTAAAAAGGCGGGTGTTGTGGACGCGGGCGGCATGGGCTTTTGCTATATTTTGGAGGGCATGGGTGCTGTTATTTCGGGCGGCGCGATTATTGAACAGGAGCAGGGTGCACCTGCTCAAAGCCAGCCATTGCCGATGGGCGCAACCCTTGGTAAGGGAGTCTTTTCGCAGGAGCTGAACCCCGACATCACCAACGGATACTGCACGGAATTTTTGGTGAATAAGCAAAAGGATGCTTCGGCGGAAAAGTTGCGCGCGTTTTTGGAATCGAGTGGCGACAGCGTGGTGGTGGTAGAGGATGATGAAATTATAAAATGCCACGTACACACGCAAGACCCGGGCAAGATTTTGAGCGAGGCGATAGCCCACGGCTACCTAAGTAGCCTAAAAATAGAGAACATGCACGAGCAGTTTGCACAGCGTCAGCAGCAGGCACAGGGGCTTGAAAAGCAGGCGGCGGCACAGCCGGAGGATGAGTTCGCATACATGGCGGTGGACGAGGAGCAAAAGTATGGCTTTGTGGCGGTGGCCGCAGGGCAGGGCATAAAGGATGTGTTTTGCGACCTTGGGGTGAACGCCGTGGTGACGGGCGGCCAGACGATGAACCCCTCTACCGACGACATACTAAAAGCGGTGCACAGCGTGCCCGCACAGACGGTTTTTGTACTGCCCAACAACAAAAACATCATTATGGCGGCGGAGCAGGCGGTGAAAATGGCAGACAGGCGCATGGTGGTACTGCCCACCAGCACCATTCCGCAGGGCATGAGCGCCATGCTGGCGATGGACCCGGACGCAGACGTGGATGCCAACACAATAGCGATGAACCGTGAGGCGGCGAAGGTGGACACAGGTCAGGTTACCTTTGCGGCACGTGACTCAAACTTTGAGGGGCGCAAAATCACCAAGGGTGAGATTTTGGGCATAGAGAACGGCAAGCTCTCGCTCGTGGGCACCGACATAGCCAAAACCACATACCGCTTGGCACGCAGCATGTGCTCCAAAAACACGAGCTTTGTAACGCTCATCTACGGCGAGGACGTGAGCGAGGAGGATGCACAGCGCACAGCGGATGTGTTGCGTGAAAAAATATCCGACAGCATAGAGGTAACGCTGATAAACGGCAGCCAGCCGGTGTACTATTACATGATTGGCGTGGAGTAAAGCAAAAGTGTGATGAGCAGAATAAGCATATTGTGCTTTGTATAAAACAATTTTGTGTTATAACTGCTGTGTTATATATTCATAACACAGCAGATTTGACAATATATATATGGTAATTTTATAATTTTAGTATAAAAATGCAACTATGTATTTGAGGAGATAATTTTGGGTATTTTTGATAAAATTTTCGGAACATTTTCCGATAAGGAGCTAAAGCGCATTCGCCCCATAAGCGAGGCTATTTTGGGTATGCAGTCTCGCTTTGAAAAAATGAGCGATGCAGAGCTTCAGGCGATGACACCTGCATTTAAGGAGCGCCTTGAAAAGGGGGAAACGCTGGACGACATCCTGCCCGAGGCCTTTGCGGTGTGTAGGGAGGCATCCACCCGCGTTTTGGGCATGACGCACTTCCCCGTACAGCTGATAGGCGGCATGGTGCTTCACCGTGGTATGATAGCCGAAATGAGGACTGGTGAGGGTAAAACACTCGTTGCTACGTTGCCTGTGTACCTTAATGCGCTTAGCGGAAACGGCGTTCACGTCATCACGGTGAACGACTACCTCGCAAAGCGTGACAGCGAGTGGATGGGTAAACTATACCGCTTTTTGGGGCTGTCGGTGGGGCTGGTAATTCACGGGGTGGACAACGCAGGGCGCAAAAAGGCGTATGCGGCGGACATCACCTACGGCACAAACAATGAGTTTGGCTTTGATTACCTGCGTGACAATATGGTGACTTATAAGGAAAACATGGTGCAGAGAGGGCAGGCGTATGCCATTGTTGATGAGGTGGACTCCATCTTGGTGGACGAGGCTCGCACGCCGCTAATAATTTCAGGACAGGGCAATAAAAGCACAGAAATGTATAATAGAGCGGATTCTTTTGTTAAAACACTCAAAGTATCTCGTGTCACTCAGCTGGATGACAAGGTTGACCACGATGAGGTTGAGGAGATTGACGGCGACTATATTGTGGACGAAAAGGCCAAAAATGCAACGCTGACCAAGAGCGGCATTCAAAAGGCGGAAAGCTACTTTAACATCGAAAACCTTTCGGACGCAAACAACATGGAAATATCCCACCACATTAACCAGGCTATCAAGGCACGTGGCGTGATGAAGCGGGACGTTGACTATGTGGTGCGTGACGGCGAGGTTATCATCGTTGATGAGTTTACCGGTCGTCTCATGATGGGGCGCCGTTATAATGAGGGCTTGCACCAAGCGATAGAGGCAAAAGAGGGTGTAAAAGTGGAGCGTGAGAGCAAGACGCTTGCCACAATTACCTTCCAAAACTTCTTCCGTATGTATAAAAAGCTTTCCGGCATGACGGGTACTGCAAAGACGGAGGAGAGCGAGTTTAACGAAATTTACGGGCTACAAGTGGTGGAAGTTCCCACAAATAAGCCGATGGTACGTAAGGACAACTCGGATGCGGTGTACAAAACAGTGGCGGGTAAGTACCGTGCCGTCATAGAGCAGGTGGAGGAGTGCCACGAAAAAGGACAGCCGGTGCTTGTGGGCACAATAAATATAGAACGAAGCGAGCTTTTGTCCAAAATGCTCAAGAAAAAGGGCATAAAGCATGAGGTGCTAAACGCAAAGTTTCACGAAAAAGAGGCGCTGATTGTAGCGCAGGCAGGCCGCAAGGGTGCTGTTACCATTGCGACGAACATGGCGGGCCGTGGTACGGATATTATGCTGGGGGGCAACGCTGAGTTTTCTGCAAAAATAGAGATGGCAAAGCGTGGCTTTACGCCCGAGCAGCTGGTGGAGGCCACAGGCCACGCCGAGACGGAAGATGAAGGCATCATCGAGGCACGCAGGGCATATAATGCGCTGTATCAAGAAAAAAAGAAGGACATTGACGTAGAGGCAGAGCAGGTGAAGCAGGCCGGAGGCCTTTTCATCATAGGCACAGAGCGCCACGAAAGCAGGCGTATTGACAACCAGCTGCGTGGACGTGCGGGTCGTCAGGGTGATGAGGGCGAGACACGCTTTTACCTAAGTCTTGAGGATGACCTCATGCGCCTTTTTGGTGGGGAGCGCATCCAAAATATGATGGATTCTCTCGGCGTGGACGAGGATACCCCCATCGAAAACCGCATCATCACCGGCTCTATCGAGAGCGCTCAGCGCAAAATAGAGGGTCGCAACTTTGAAGCTCGTAAAAATGTGCTCCGATTTGACGATGTTATGAACAGCCAGCGTGAGATTATCTACGGCCAGCGCCAAAAAGTGCTGAGCGGAGACAACGTGACGGACAGCGTGCACAACATGTTGAAGGAAAGCATCCAGGGCAACGTGGCTACCTACTGTGCGGGTGAGGAGCAGGACGAGTGGAATCTGACTGCGCTGCGTGCCCACTACCTCAAGTGGCTGACAAAAGAGGATGACTTTGAGTACAAGACAGGCGAGCTGGACGAAGTGAGCCGTGAGGATATAGTAAAGTTGCTCACAGAGCGTGCCACGAAGATTTTGGATGCAAAAGAGGAAAAATACGGCGATAATACGATGAGAGAGCTGGAGCGTGCGGTGCTTTTGCGCAACGTGGATACCAAATGGATGGACCACATTGATGCGATGGATGAGCTACGCAGAGGCATTTACCTACGAGGAATGGCACAGCGTGACCCCGTGGTGGAATACCGCATCGAGGGCTTCGAAATGTTCGATGCTATGGTGGATTCTATTCGTGAGGACACCACAAAAATGCTACTGACCGTGGAGATACGCCGTGCGGAAGATGCACCTAGGCGTGAGCCGGTGGCAAAGGTAACGGGTCAATCTGCGGGTGGTGCAAGCGGACAGCCGATAAAAAAGCAACCTGTGCGAAGCAAAGAGGTAAAGGTAGGCCGCAATGATGTGTGCCCCTGCGGAAGTGGTAAAAAGTATAAAAAGTGTTGTGGAATGAAAGATGAAGAGTAGCAAGTAAAGAGTGAATGGCATGTAAGAGCAGAAAGTACAAAATTATGTATGACATCAGCTGAAAAATAGCACAAAACTGCAATCAAGATACATGACGATGCACGTGTCTTGTCATGTATCTTGATTGTTTGGTGGAATGCTAAAATTATTTTTGATTTAGTACCTATCCGTACAATCGAGAGGTATCTTATGACACAAAAACCATACCGCATAGGCATTGATTTGGGCGGCACTAACATAAAAGTAGGTGTTGTTGACAAAAACAATGTCATTGTTGCTAAAAAATCCTGTAAAACACTGGCGATGGAGAGGACGTGGCAGGAGGTCATTGCCGCTATGGCGGACCTTGTGTGGGAACTATTGCCCGAGGCCGGTGTTGAGATTGAGCAGTGTGAAAAAATAGGCGTGGGCAGTCCCGGCATGATAGACTATCAGGCGGGCGTGGTGGTGTTTGCGGGCAACTTTGGCTGGGAGGATATTCCGCTTATCACCGAGTTGCGGCGTTATTTTGAGCTGCCCATGCGCATCGCAAACGATGCAAACTGTGCAGTGCTGGGCGAGGCGGTGGCAGGTGCGGCAAAGGGTGCGCATGATGTGGTGATGCTCACACTGGGTACGGGTGTCGGCGGTGGAGTTGTTACGGGCGGCGTTTTACAGCATGGCGGTAGTGCGGGCGGGCTGGAGCTTGGGCACACGCTGCTTGTTGTGGATGGCGAGGAATGTACCTGCGGCCGCAAGGGGTGCCTTGAGGCGTATGCCTCTGCAAATGCGCTGAAAAGTAATGCGCGTGCTGCAATGCAAAAGCATCCCGAAAGCCTGATGGCGGAGCTTTGCAAGGGAGAGCCTGCCAACATGAACGGTAAAATTCCGTTTGAGGCTGCAAATAATGGAGATGAGGCCGCAAAATATGTGGTGCAAAGCTACATAAAGCACCTTGGCGAGGGCATTATAAACTTCATAAATATCTGGAGACCTGAAAAATTTTTGCTGGGTGGTGGCGTGTCCAACGAGGGTGACGGGCTTTTTGTTCCGCTGAATGAGTATGTGCGCCCACGTGTGTTTGCGGCTGAGCGCGGATACACACCGCCTATAATAAGGGCGGCGCTGGGAAATGACGCAGGGCTTATAGGGGCGGTATCGCTGTAAAATGCGACTTCACAATGCTTTTGTGTGTACACGCCCGGTTTATTTTTTGTGAAAAAAAGATGCAGCAATCCCTGAAAATATGACAAATTTGCCGAAAATTTTAGGATTCAAGCAATCTGCTTGACAGAACAATATAGCATGTGCTAACCTTTAACTAAAGATTAGTATCTGCTAACTATGCGCTTTTCTGGAATATTTTTTTACAACTTGGTTAGCAAGAGCTAATATATTGCTGTCTATCGTGTGATTTTATCTGACGCAATGTATTTTACCGTTTGCATAGCATTTCGTGAAGTACATTATATATATGGTGCGATATTTTGGGAGGAACTATGAGTTACAGTATGCCTTTGAACTCGCAACAATTAAAGCACGGATTCGGGGAAAGCGATGAGCAGGCCCAAGTTGCCGATGTAAATATGGCAAAAGCGGCATCGCAAGGGGCAATGCCGCTGTCGCTTGTGCGGACAGATGGTGTGATGAGTGTAATTAAAGTAAAAGGAAAAAGTGAGGCACGCTCATTTCTGAACAACCTTGGGTTTGTAGAGGGAAGCGAGGTTACGGTGGTGTGCGAAAATGGCGGCAACCTTATAGTGAACGTAAAGGGCACAAGGGTTGCGCTGAGCCGTGAGATGGCCTGCAATGTAATGGTTAAATAGGTATTTTTTGCCTTTTTGAATAAGCAAAGATTATAGTGATGGGGGGAATTTTGCGAATGAGAACTTTGAAAGATGCCAGAACCGGCGAGACAGTGCGGGTGGAAAAGCTGAACGGTGAGGGAGCTATCAGAAGGCGCATAATGGACATGGGCCTTACCCGCGGAACAGAGGTAAGCGTGCGAAAGGTGGCACCACTGGGTGACCCTATTGAGATTACGGTGCGTGGATTTGAGCTGACACTGCGCAAGAGCGAGGCAGAGAGCATTGTGATTGGGTAAGTGATGCCGTAGTGTGCCGCAAGCTAAAAGTGCGCAGGGGTGCGTCGGCTTGTTAGCGAAAGCTAATACGCACCTTGCTTTTTTATGAGAATGTGTAGCGCGCAGCAAGAGTGGCGAATGAAATGGCAGTGTCATAACAGCATGTTCATTTTCAGGCGGATGCGCCGAGTGGTTAGCGAAAACTAATTAGCACAAACTAATTGACGACTGCGCATTAGCTTGCAAAAAAAACAACAAGAACTTTATGCAAAACAGTATTTTATGAGGAGATGTTTCATGAGTAAGGTAATTACATTGGCGGGTAACCCCAATAGCGGCAAAACTACTATATTTAATAACCTGACGGGTGCAACACAGTATGTGGGCAACTGGCCGGGCGTTACGGTGGAAAAAAAGGAGGGCAAGCTGCGAGGCGACAAGCAGGTGAGTGTAGTTGACCTGCCCGGCATATACTCGTTGTCGCCCTACACCCCGGAGGAGGTTGTCAGCCGAGACTTTTTGCTTTCGGGCGAGGCAGGCTCTATCCTAAACCTTGTGGACAGCACAAACATCGAGCGCAACCTGTTTTTGACAACCCAGCTTTTGGAGCTTGGCCTGCCCATGGTGCTTGCGCTGAACATGACAGACCTTTTGCAAAAGAACGGCGATAAAATAAACGTAAAAAAGCTGAGTGAGAGCATTGGATGCGCTGTAGTGGAGATAAGCGCACTGAGGGGTAAGGGCACAATGGAAGCCGCAAAGCTTACAGCACAGCTGGCTGATGCGGGCACAGCACCCAAGTACATTACATTTTCCGAAAGCCTTGAGGCGGCGCTTGCAGGAATTGCGGGCAAAATTGCGGAAAAGGTATCCGAAAAGCGCCTGCGCTGGTACAGCATAAAGCTGTTTGAGCGGGATGAGCTGGTGCAAAAAGAGCTGTCGCTCTCGCCTGCGCTTATTGCGGAGATTGAGGAGCTGATAAAGCCGCTTGAAGCGGAGATGGACGACGATGCGGAGGGCATTGTAACAAGCGAGCGCTATGCGCAAATCACCGGCATAATCGCCGCTTGCGTAACTAAAAAGCCCCGCACCATGACACGCTCGGACAAAATTGACCGTATTGTGACAAACCGTTGGCTGGCGCTTCCCATATTTGCGCTTGTGATGACCGCCGTTTACTACATCGCCATCATGACGATAGGTGACACCGTAACAGGCTGGACAAACGATGTGTTTGTGGGCGAGTGGATTATGCCTGCTGCCACCTCTTTCCTTGAGGGTATTGCAGCACCCGAGTGGCTGATAGGCCTTATTGTGGACGGAGCTATTGCGGGCGTCGGTGGCGTTTTGGGCTTTTTGCCGCAGATGGCAATCTTGTACATAATGCTCTCCTTCCTTGAGGGTATCGGCTACATGGCTCGTGTTGCGTTTATCATGGACCGCATCTTCCGTAAGTTCGGTCTTTCGGGCAAGAGCTTTATCCCCATGCTCATTTCCTCCGGCTGTGCAGTTCCGGGAATCATGGCCACAAAGACTATCGAAAACGAGAAAGACCGTCGCATGACCTCCATGACCACCTCGTTCATTCCCTGCGGCGCAAAGCTGCCCATCATCGCACTTATCGGTGGCGCACTTTTGAACGATGGTTGGTGGGTTTCTCCCGTTGTGTACTTTGCGGGTGTTGGCTCTGTTATCATCTCGGGCATTATACTTAAGAAAACAAAGCTCTTTGCGGGCGACCCCGCTCCCTTCGTTATGGAGCTTCCGCAGTATCACCTGCCCACCTTTAAGACGGTGTTCATGCAGGTGTGGGAGCGTGTGGCAAGCTTCTTCGTGAAAGCAGGCACTATCATCTTCCTGTCCAGCATCGCAATGTGGCTGCTGCTTAGCCTTGGTTTCACGGACGGCAGCTTCGGCCTTGTGGACGACATCAACAACAGCCTTATGGCATCCTTGGGCAGTGCTATCGCAGTGCTGTTTGCTCCGCTCGGCTTTGGTAACTGGGAGGCCGTTGTGGGCGTCATCGCCGGCTTTGTGGCAAAGGAAAACCTCGTTGCCACCATGGCTATTGTGGCAAACCTCTCCGCAGAGGCCACCGACGCTATACTGGACGACACATCGGCGCTGTGGGGACACCTGCAGACGCTTATCCCCAACATGGCGGCAGGCCTTTCCTTCCTTTTGTTCAACATGGTGAACCCCCCCTGCTTTGCGGCGATGGGCGCTATGCGCAAGCAGATGAACAGCGGAAAGTGGACAGCATTTGCGATTTGCTACCAGGTTGTTTACGCTTATTGCATTTCGCTCATGGTGTACCAGTTCGGCAGCCTGTTCCTCGGCGGAAGCTTCGGCGCAGGTACGGTGGCGGCGTTTATCGTGCTGATAGGGTTTATATTCCTGCTGTTCCGTCCTACACCAAAAATTAGCAAGTAGAGTTTTGGTAAAATCATCTACAAGCAAACATTGGAGTGGCGCACTGCATAGGACAACAGGAGCTGTGCGCCACTCGGTGAATAAAACGGTCGCTTAAAATTGCACTGTGCATAAATTACAAAGGCTGCGAAAGAGAGGTGCTCGAAAAATGAATGCTGCATCAATTATAGTGCTGGTGGTATTTATTGCACTCGTGTGCCTTGCTGTGTGGAACATGGTGCGCAAAAAGAAGAGCGGCGGCGGATGCCACGGGTGTGGCGGCGAGTGTGACCAGGCCACAAAGGATGCTTGCTCAAGCCATAAAAATAAGCACTAACGTCGCTTGATGAAATGAACATTTTCCGTATTCTCCCCCAGATAGTGTCGTCACGAGTGTTCAGCCGGCCGATTTTGGCAATTTTTCCGCCATACGGCGTTGTCAAAACTCGCATTCCACAAAGGAGTGCATCGTTTTTTCTCCTTGTCTGACGAAAAAATTGCTCAAAATCTGCTCGTTCGGGCTCATGACGACACTATCAAAAACCCCCAATGCCTGCCCAAGGTGTTGGGGGTTTTGGCTGTGTGTGGAAGTGTCGGGTTAATAAAAAGGCGGGGGAGGGTATGCCAAAAAGCCAAATAATTGCTTTTGTGCATACCTTTTGAGTGTGAAAACTGGCAAGCGGGGTGATTTTTTGCTATACTCTACAGTATGCAATGAAAAAAGAACAAAGCCCAAACCGAGGGGAGAACTTTATATATGAAGAGGATTACTGCGCTGATTTTGACGTTCACACTTGTGTGTGTCACGCTCGCAGGGTGTGGTGGGGGAGACTCGTTAGTCACGCCGCTACAGCCCGAGGAGATTGTGCCTTTTGACTACGAAAGCTACACGCTTTTGCCTGCTGCCGTAACACAGCAGCAGGATGTGGGGGGTGTATTGTACAGCGAGGAGGACATGTACTTTATATACAGGCAAAAGCTTTTTTACTCGGACGGCGAGACATACGAGCTGCTTTTGCAGGATGTTGTGAACATCGCAGGCGCAAACGCCGAGGGCATATACCTTATTGCGCTGTATGACGGCGGCGCGACCGAGGAACACGAGGGGCCTGTGCCCACCGATGTGGGAATATACAACCCCACCTCGGATGCGTACACATATTTTTTGCGGGATATTCACAGCGCTACGCTCACAAGGCCGCTGAAGAATCACATGTTTTATGCACGGCAGGAGAACACGGGGGAGGTTAAAACCTTTTTTGGGTTTGATTTAAGCACAAACGAGCGGCAGGTGATTGTGTTTGAGGAGGGTGCGCAGATAGAGCTGAACGGCCAGGAGGTTTATGCGAAGGATATTTTGTTTTGGGAGCTTGAGGATGGGGATGTTGCGGCGTTTATGAGCTATCCAAATGGTGAAGAAACGTATATTCGCACGCTTGTTTTGTCCGTTACGGGCAGAGCTAAGGCGGACAGCGAGGGAATAATTGCGGATAGGGCGGACAGCTACCCCGAGATGCCCACTCTTTACGAGGAGCAAAACGGTGTAAGAACATACACGGCAGGAAACTTTGAGCTGATAGAGGACACACAGGGCGGCACGCTGAGCCTGCAAAATATAAGAACGGGCAGCACTCAGCAGCTGACGGCACAGCAGGTGGACGCCATGGTGGTTGAAGGCATGCAGGAGGACGAATAAAAGCGATATGGGGGCACAAGGCTTTGTGTAAAAGCTTTGTGCTTTCTTTTTTTGTTCAAAACGAAAAGTGTGAGTAAAACGCCACAAAGTCATACCCATAAATATGCTTTGGGAGGGTGTCGAACGGTGATGCGTATACACCCTGAAAAACAACCAATTTTGCATCTAAAATTTCGTCACTTTTAAGCATGAAAACAATCGGTAGCACTATTTACTTTTTATATTAAAGGTGTCATACTGGTTGGTGGTATGAGGGCATATTTGGCACATTTATTTGTGTCATTTTGCGCCAAAAGGAGCGCATTTTGTTTCGCTGTTTTTCGTGGTTTTTAATTTTGGGCACCTATTTAAGGAGAATGTTTGTGAGCAGCACTAAAGAATTTTTGGATATGGCAAAAAAATGGATGGTAAAGCATATATATGTGCTGATAGGCCTTGCTGTGGGAATTGCCATACTTGGTTTTATACTGGGAAGTTCCGCAGGGGCGGTGGCTACCACCATGCGCCTTGTGCAAACGCAGGGCAGTGTCACACTGACAGATGATGAGGAAAAGACGCTGGACATCACACAGGGAATGCGGCTTTTTAGCGGAAACTCGCTTGAAACAAAGACAGATAGCGCCGCATTTATCAGCTTGGACGATGAAAAGTCGGTAAAGCTGGATGCTTCCTCCAGCTGCACGCTGACAGAGAACGGCGAGCAGTTGCAGGTGGATTTGCTGGCAGGGGACTTGTTTTTTGAGGTTACCGCACCGCTTGCGGAAAATGAGCTGTTTGAAATTCGCACCTCCAATGCTGTTACAAGCATCCGAGGAACTTCGGGATATATTCAAAACATAGATGAGCACACCTCTCGCTATACCCTGCTCACAGGCAAGGTGGACATTACCTACACAGATAATGCCACGGGAGAAGAGCAGCTTGTTTCGCTCACTGCGGGGCAGAGTGTGCTTATTACCACAGCGCAGGATGATGCGCCGCCTATAGTGGAGCAAGCGAGCATCTCCCCCGAGGATGTGCCAAACTTTGTGCTTGAGCACATTCAGGATAACGACGCTTTACTCAGCGAAATCACACAGCAAAGTGGCATGGATTTGGCCGGAGAAATAGCGGTACTGTCCGAGCGCACGGATGAGGACGATAAAGACGACAGCGACACCCCCGATGATGCGGACGACAGCGACACCTCCAATGATGCGGACGACAGCGATACATCCGATGATGAGGACGATAGTGATGTGAGCAGTGTGGCCACGGGTGGCAGAGCACCCACAAATACAGATGATGGTGACGATGAGGATGATGCCCCTGCAACACCTGCAAATACAGGTGACGACGGTGATGATGCGCCCACAGGAAATGAGGGTGGCGGTGAAGATGTGATTGTGGCGACCACAACTCCTGCTCCTGCGGCCACGGCCACGGCAACGCCCGCCCCTGCAGCTCCTGCTCCCACAACGCCTGCACCCACCGTGGTACCGGTCAATGACGATGACGACGATGATGGCGATGACGACGGTGATGATGGCGGTGACGACGACGATGGCGACGATGGTGATGGTTAAATAGCGTAAAAGTACTTGTTTTCTTGTGCTCGCTTTGTGCACAGAGGGTGCATAATGTGGTCTTTAGAAATATATGGTATCTCATTAAAATTATCGGAGGTTGAAAATGGACAAGTCGGCAAAAATTGTACAGGACCGTGCGGTTTATGAGCAAATGCTAGAGCGCTACTCCCAGGTGAAGGACAGAGACGAGGCGGTAGAGTACGCCCGTGCGCTTACAAAACTCATTTTCGATTATAAGATGGTTGGCCTGATTTATGAGTACTATGCGGACAATATTGTTTACAAAACAGCGGACGGACGCAAAATAACAAACAAAGAGGATGTCACGAAAGAAGCACTTAGCTGGATTTCGGCGTTTACCGATTTCAGCATAAACATCGTGGAAACATTTGCCTCGGGTGATTTCGAGAGCGAGTTTAAGGCATATCAGCGCTACTACTGCACGGGCACAAACGACGGCCCCAGCATATACGGCGCACCTACATACAAGAAAATAGACGAGTCCAACTGCGCAGGCGAGTCGCTGTTTGTGTTCCGCAAGCTGGACGGCCGCTGGAAAGTTGCCATTGAATACACCATCCGCAGCAACTTCGCCGTTGAAAAATTGATACGTGAAAACCAAAAGACACCACAAGAGCCACAGCAGGTATCTATGCAAGAGTTAAAGCAAGAACTCAATGAGGAGGCATAGTAATGGCTAAGGCGAGAACACACGAAGAGTTTCTTCGTTATAAAGAGATTGTGGAGCGTGCCGAGCTGAACACCGAGGAGGATGTTAAGGAGTTTTTTATCGCCTACACGCTGTATATCCACGACTATAAGATGCTGGGTGCAATATACGACTGCTACCCCGAGGACATAGTGGTTCACCACTCCGCAGGAGACCTTGTGGGCGTGGAGGACGAGGTAAACGCTACCATCTGGTGCTTGAACGCTTCACCTGACCTTGAAATTTTGTTCTTGGACTTCATGGCACACAAGGTGGACGATAACACGTTTAAGTTTATTCAAATCACCTCCCGCAACGTCACCATGACGGGCCCCAACATGAAGGACGGCCCCACCGGCAAAAAGCTGTGTGAGGACAACCACATGAACATGTGCGAGTGCCTTGTGGAGCGGGTAAACGGCAAATGGATGATTACGGGCGAGTGGATTGTGGCGAGCGACAAGATTCAGTCTTGGGCGCTGGAAAAGTAGAGCTTGTTTTGCGCTGAAATTTTAGCACTGACCCACATTGCGATGTGCTCTTATATGCCATAATTATGGGCAGTGCTGTTTTTCTATTAGCGAATGGTTTTATTTTCCACTAAAAGCTGAAAACATGAGAAAAGAGGTGCATCTGTGGCTAAAACGAGAACACACGAAGAGTTTCTTCGTTATAAAGAGATTGTGGAGCGTGCCGAGCTGAACACCGAGGAGGATGTTAAGGAGTTTTTTATCGCCTACACGCTGTATATCCACGACTATAAGATGCTGGGTGCAATATACGACTGCTACCCCGAGGACATAGTGGTTCACCACTCCGCAGGAGACCTTGTGGGCGTGGAGGACGAGGTAAACGCTACCATCTGGTGCTTGAACGCTTCACCTGACCTTGAAATTTTGTTCTTGGACTTCATGGCACACAAGGTGGACGATAACACGTTTAAGTTTATTCAAATCACCTCCCGCAACGTCACCATGACGGGCCCCAACATGAAGGACGGCCCCACCGGCAAAAAGCTGTGTGAGGACAACCACATGAACATGTGCGAGTGCCTTGTGGAGCGGGTAAACGGCAAATGGATGATTACGGGCGAGTGGATTGTGGCGAGCGACAAGATTCAGTCTTGGGCGCTGGAAAAGGATTAGATAGTGTTGAGGCTATGTAGATAGTGTGGATACTATCTATTACCGCATAGGTGGTTTTCACACCATTAAAAAGCAAAAAAGCACCGAGGGTATCCGCTTGAAACACGGCGTACCTTCGGTGCTTTTGGCTTTGTTGCGGTGCATTATTTTTGGCAAAATTATGTGCTGTAAATCTGCGCTACCCCACCCAGCGTTCCTGCTCGGTGATGTGTGCGGCTTTGCACGAAAGGCTCTTGGGTACATCCAAAATCCGCTGGTTGGTACTGCCCCTAAAGCGCAGTGTCAAATTTCTTTGGGCGCTTATGTATCTGCCGTCCACCAAAATATTCAGCTGTGCCAAAAGTGCCTTTTGTTGCTCGCTACCAACATGCAGCTGCTCAAAAGTATAGCCGCTGTACGCCGCCACCTCGTATCCCTCCGCACGCAACAGCTGTGCAAGTAGCGTAAGCGGTGCGGCCTGCGAAAACGGCTCGCCACCCGAAAGCGTTACCCCACGGCATAGGGGGTAGCGCTTTATCATTTGCACAAGCTCACCCACCGTGGTGGAAACGCCGCCCTCAAAAGGGTGGGTGGCTGGGTTGTGACAGCCGGGGCAGTGGTGGGGACAGCCCTGCACAAACACAGTACAGCGCAGGCCCGGCCCGTCCACTATGGAGTCGCCCACAAAGCCACCCTCCGCCAGTATTATCGTGGCGGCGAGCGCCTCGCCCGAAAGGCTATCAGCGCTGAAGCTCATGCTTGATGCGGTCCTTTTCTTCCACTTTCTTTGCGTCGTTCCACTTGTCCATTGTGCCCACAAGATAGCCCGTGATTCTGCGTATGCGCTCGAACTCAACGCCGCTACCCACCGATGTGTTTTGTGATGTATTCATAACATTGCCTCTCTTTCGTGTTATGTATTTCGCACTTTATTGTGTTTATACTAAGATTTTGCGCAAAATCTGCCTATTTCGGGGTACATCTTGCGCAACTGCTCAAGCTTTTCTGCGGGTATCGCCTCGCCTGCTTTTCGGCCGCAACGTGGGCAAACTTCCCCTATAACACCCACATATCCGCACACCGGGTCTCTGTCCACGGGGTGGTTTATGCTGCCGTAGCCCACGCCTGCATCGTGCATACACTTTACGATGGACATAAACGCCTCGGTGTTTTGGGCGGTGTCACCGTTCAGCTCCACGTAGGTGATGTGCCCCGCCGGCGTGAGCGCGTGGTAGGGCGCTTCGATTTGGATTTTCTCATGCGCCGAGATGGGATAGTACACAGGCACGTGAAAGCTGTTGGTGTAGTATTCCTTGTCCGTCACGCCGGGGATACTGCCGTAGCGCTCCCTATCCATGCGCACAAAGCGTCCCGAAAGCCCCTCCGCAGGGGTGGCGAGCAGTGTGAAGTTCATGCCCGTCTCTTTGCCCTTTTGCACGTTAAAGGCGTTCATGCGGCCGATAATTTCCAGCCCCTTCTTTTGCATCTCCTCGCTTTCGCCGTGGTGATGCCCGTACAGCGACACGAGCGTCTCCGCAAGGCCGATAAAGCCCATGGACAGCGTGCCGTGCTTTATTACCTCACGGATTTCATCGTCGGGAGAGAGCGTATCCGAGTCCAGCCACACACCCTGCCCCATGAGGAAGGGGAAGTTTCGCACCTTCTTTTTCGCTTGGATTTCGTAGCGGTCCAGCAGCTGCTGCACCACAAATTCCATCGCCGCATCAAGGTTTTTGTAAAATACAGCCTCGTCGCCCTTTGCCTGTATGGCAAGGCGGGGCAGGTTGATGGACGTAAAGGAAAGGTTGCCCCTGCCGTATGCCGTTTGGCGGGTGGGGTCGTAGTTGTTTGCCATCACACGTGTGCGGCACCCCATGGTGGCTATCTCCGTTTCGGGGCGGCCTTTTACGTAGTATTGCAGGTTGAACGGCGCATCCAAGTTGCTGAAGTTCGGGAACAAGCGCTTTGCACTGCACTTGCACGCCAGCTCAAACAGGTCGTAGTTCGGGTCCTCGGGGCTATAGTTTACGCCCTCTTTCAGCTTGAAAATCTGAATGGGGAATATGGGCGTTTCGCCGTGGCCAAGGCCTGCCAGCGTCACAAGCAGTACGTTGCGAATGACCATGCGCCCCTCGGGGGAGGTGTCCGTGCCGTAGTTTATGGAGGAGAAGGGTGTTTGTGCCCCTGCACGTGAGTGCATGGAGTTTAGGTTGTGCACCAGTGCCTCCATTGCCTGGTAGCAACGGCGGTCGGTCTCCTTTTCGGCCGACTTTGCCGCAAAGTCGAGCGCCTTTTGCGCCACATCCTCGCTCACTTTTTTGCAAAGCGCCTGCTTGTAGGGCAGCAGCTCCTCCGCCGATTGGGAAAGCTTTGGCGCAGTGCCGCTCTGCTTTTTAATTTCGGCGCACCATGTGCGCAGCTCTTCACGTGTCCACTCGCCGCTTTCGGGCGCTAAAAGCTGCAGCGCTTTGCCCAGATTTTCGGCGAACAGCCGCTCATATGTCTTTGCGACACCCTTGCCAAGGCCGTAGTCAAAGTTTGCAATGCTCTGCCCGCCGTGCTGGTCGTTTTGGCAACTTTGAATAGCAATGCACGCAAGCGCAGCATAGCTCTGAATATCCTGCGGACTGCGCAGGTAGCCGTGCCCGGTGGAAAACCCACCCTCAAACAGCTTCTCTATGTCCGTTTGGCAACAGGTGGTTGTCAGCGAGTAAAAATCGAAATCGTGAATGTGAATCCAGCCCTCGTTATATGCGGCAAGCTGCTCCTTTGTGAGCAGGTAGCTTGCGCCGTATGCCTTGGATGCCGCCGCACCTATCTGAAGCATACTGCCCATGGCGGTGTTTCCGTCCACGTTTGCGTTGTCTCTTTTTAGGTCGGACGCACGGGCATCCGCCCTAATAATCTCATCAAACGCACGCATTAGCGAGGTATTGCTCTCCCTCACACGTGTGCGAGCGTCACGATACAAAATATACGCTTTCGCCGCCTGCTCAAAGCCTGCGCGCATCAGCGCCTTTTCCGCCTCGTCCTGTATGTCCTCGATTTGGCAGCAGTCGCCCTCGTTCACGGACATCGCCTCGCCCACCTCGGCGGCAAGCCGCATCGCAACTGTGGCATCCTCCTCGCCGCTTGCGGCAAGCGCCTTCAAAATAGCCTGCGCAATCTTGCTCTCGTCATACGGCACAATGCGCCCGTCCCGCTTTGTAATTGTCCTCACCTGAGATTTTGGCATCGAAAGCCCCTTTCACATTTCAAAAGATATACCATTTGGGTGCAAGTGTTATTTTACTACACTACATATTGTGTGTCAATGGTGAAAATGCCAAATTTCATACAACATGTCTGCCTCAAAGCTTGTGAGATTTTTCGGAGCAAAACGCAGATATAATCATAAGCAGGTGCGCATTTGCGCAATAAAAAGAGCCACAACCCAGCGCCTTTCACAGCGCTGAACTATGGCCTTTTCTTGGTGGAAGCTAAGGAACTCGAATCCCTGACCCCCTGCACGTCAAGCAGGTGCTCTACCAGCTGAGCTAAGCTTCCGTATGGATTTTTTGTAGCATGTTAGGTATTATAGTATAATTTTTGCATGATTTCAAGTGTTTTTGATGATTGATTGCTTTTTTGTACTAATTGCACTTTTGGGAAAAAATTGCTACACTAAATAACGAAACACTTACAATATTAAAGGACACGTCATACTATGAAAACTGTTTGCAAGACTGCGCACAGCGCAATAAAAATAGCTTTTATCGTCATATTTGGCTCGCTTACAATACAGACGATATTTTTTGGCTCGGAATATTCCTACAGCGCACCCGTCATACTGGCACTTGTGGCGGTGCTGTTTGCGTTTGTGCTTGGGCTTTGCTACCTGGGCAAAAGGTTTGTGAGCGTTGCACAGCTAAAGCGCTTTGCGGTTGTTGCGCTTATCGTAACCGTGGGGGCTGTGTTTATCGTCCAAAGCTTTGTGAGCATCGCTACTTTTCAGTCGCTGGACCACGATATTGGGCGTGTGTTTAACGGCGCAGGCTATTATCTGCACGACGCAGGCAGGGACGACTACTATCAGTACATCCGATATTTCAACATCTGGCCGAACAACGTGCCTATTTTCCTGTTTTTTGTGGGCATGATGTCGGTGGTGGATGCGCTGGGGGCAGCAAGCTACGAGGCCTACTACGCCGTCGCCGTCGTAATCGCACAGCTTGTGTTCACCGCGGCAATATGCCTCACGTTTTTGTACCTGCGGCGCATTGCGGGCATCGTTGCCGCTTATATCAGCCTTGTTTTTTGGCTGATATTTCCGCTTGTCTACCTGCAAGGCTCGGTGTTTTACACCGACACGTATTCGCTTGCGTTTGTGCCTGCTATTCTTTATTTGTTCGAGCGTGCCAAAAGCGCCACCTCCAAAAAAAGCTTTTGGGTATTTACGCTGCTCACTGCGCTGGTGCTTTTTTGCGGATATGCGATGAAAAGCACTGTACTTTTTGTGTTTATAGCGCTGTTTTTAGTGGGGCTTATCTCCAAAAAAGTGAAAAAGACGCTGATTATTTCCGCCGTGTCTGCGGCTGTGTTTTTTGTGCTAAGCTTAGGGCTTACACAAATAGAGATGAGCACTGTTTTAAGCGAGGAATCGCTGGAGCAGTTCCAAATGCCCGCAACATTTTGGGTGGCGATGGGCCTTGGGGGACAAAACGGCGCTTATGAGCAGCTCGACTACGACAGCGTTTTGTCCATAGACAACCAGCAGGGTAAACAGGATTACACATGGCAGCTTATCACAGAGCGTCTGCAAAGCCGCTCTGCGAGTGAAAACTTAGAGTTTTTTGCACGCAAGCTAAACTACACCTTCGGCAGTGGTGACGGCGACATAAGCTACATGCTTTCACGTGGGCCTGTAAACGAGGACAACTTTATCTATTCGCTCATTTTGCCAGAGGGGCGGTTTTACACGGAATTTTTCCATCTGAACCAAAGTGTGTATGTGCTTTTGTGCGTGCTGGGTGTTGTGGGGGCGACGGCTTCGCTGAGGCGGCGAAACAACAAAGCCGACGCAATGTTTTTGGCACTGCTCGGCTTTTTCCTGTTTATGCTGTTTTGGGAGAGCAACCAGCGCCAGCTGGTGAACCAGATACCCATATACATAGCACTTGCGTCGCTCGGGCTTGCGGCAATATCCCCACTGCGTTTGGGGCCGGGGAAAGCAGGCAAAGCTCGGCCTTTTCCAAAAAATGCAAAAGAGACAGATGCACAAAAGTAATCAAAGAAAATTCTCACTTAAAAATAAAAGCAAAAATTTGTAACGTTTTGGCTTTTAGATAGTCTTAATATATAGACAGCGAGTTTAATAATAAAATATCAGGAAGAGAGGTGAGCCTGTGAATGATTTCGAAAAAATATACGCAGATTACTATGATGTGGTTTTTATGTATGTGATGAAATTATGTGGAAACAAAGAACTTGCGGAAGAAATCACTCAAGACGCCTTTTTTGAAGCAATGAAAAATATCAACAGCTTTCGTGGTGAGTGCAAGCTAAGTGTATGGCTATGTCAAATAGCGAAGAATAAATTTTCAACTTCTGTGAAGCGTATAAACCGCAAGGTTGATTATCCTTTAGAAACAATACCGTCAGATGAAGACTTAGAACAAAACCTGATAAATAAGGACATCGCATTTAGCGTTCATAAAGTTTTACATTTATTAGGCGAGCCATATAAAGAGATATTTTGGATGCGCACATTTGCGGAGCTCTCCTTTAAGGAAATCGGGCAACTTTTCTCCAAAACGGAAACTTGGGCTCGTGTCACTTATCATAGAGCAAAGATGAAAATCAAGGAGGAAATCCAATGAAAACAGACTGTACTGTGATTAAGGATTTGTTGCCACTTTATTATGACGGTGTGTGTAGCGAAGAAAGTGCGGAAATTATCAAAAAGCATTTATCTGAATGCACCTCTTGTGACGAATACTATACGATGCTATGTGACGCGGATAAAATAGCTTCCTCTGCTTTTGATGAGCGCAAAGAACTTGAAAAAGCAAAATCATTTAAGGAGATAAAGAAAAAACTTCGCAAAAAACAGTTTATCATATCCGCTGTTTGTATACTCTCGCTCGTTATTATTTCCTTTGTTGTAACGACGGTCTTGAAAAACAATCGCGGTATTGTACCATACAATGATAATAATATATCCGTTCATACGATAGATGACGATTTAGTCGGGAGATTAAAAGGCAGTGTCTGGGAACAGGTTAGGGTGAAAACAGTTGAAATAGAGAATAACGGAATAACTGAAACCTATATTGTCTTTTGTTTAATTCATAATGAGTGGGATAATTTAATTTCAAACAACAACTCTTTTACGGAGTTTACCCTTGCCTATGCGGACAAAGGAGCAGAGGAAATTGATAAGGTTTATTACTACACAGGTGATTTTGAGGGACTTGAAGAGCTCAATGACGAGGAAATTACACATGCGTTAGAAGGTAGCGTATTGCTTTGGAGTAAATAAAACAACTATATTATTGGAGTTTGCACACTTTTTAGGACACTCCCACTGCGAGCTTTTTGCCCTGCCAAAGATTATCTGCCAAATTAACAAAAAAAGGCCAAACCTTGCCTGATAGCTTGGTTTGAGCCTTTTTTTGTGAAATCTATTTTGTGCGAGCAGCTCCCTAATTTGAAGCGTCATCTGCCTGCGCACCCTCGGCAGGTATAAAGATAATGTCCTCCAGCGGCAGTTCCTGCGGTGTTGCAAGTGCGCTTTCCCCTTGGGGGAATATGGTGTTTTCAAGCTGTGTTTGCAGGGCAGTGTCCTCGAAGTAGCCGTGCAGGCGGTTCAGCCTTGCTGTGCCGACATTTTCCAGCCGACTGCTGTCCGCCTCAAAAACAATATCACCCTGTGCGACGGTGCCTGTAACTACTCTGCCACCCACAAACATGCCCTTGTCCCATTCGCTAAGTAGTGTGCTCACCATGTGTGTGGGGGACATCTGCACGCTTGCAAGCGCAGTTGCGCCCGCTATAGCAAGGTCTGTGCCTATGCTCACCAGCTTTTTTTCCGCTACACGAGATGCCGTGAGTGCATATTCCTGCATTTCTGTGCAGGCGGCAAAGATTAGGTTTACCCCACTTGCGTACGCCTCCTCAAAGCGTGCTAAAATTTCGCTTTCGGGCAAAGCTTCATCAGGCGATACTCTAATGTCCAGCACCCTTGCGGGAGGGGACTGTTCTCTCTCTTGTGCGGCGGCCTGTGCACCCATCAAAAAACCTAAAACATATTGTAGGGAGGTGTCGCTGCCATCCCACGCCACCGCTAAATCCCCTGCGGCCTCGTACATCGCAAAGTGTCCCAGTAGCCAGCCAGCCTGCTCTGTTGCAAACTGAACCGACACCGTGTTGGAGGAAAGCTCGGCGCTGGGTGGCGCACCCACCAAGATAAAGCTTTGTGCGTGGTACTGTCCGCTCACCTCGCTTATTGCGGCACTTTGGGTATCTCCCAGCACCACCACCACATCCGCACCGCCCGTAACCGCAAGCTCTAACGTGGCAACGGCCGCCTGTGGGTTTTCCTCCTCCGTTTTGTAGGTGGCGATGGTGTGCCCCGCCTGCCCCGCAAACGTGCCAATGTCCGCTTGCAGCTGCTGGCCTGTGGTATCCTCAAGGCAGGCCTCGGTGGTGATGAGCGCAATTTCGGCACCTGCACTGGGCGGCTCCATGCCCGAAACGGCGGGAGCTGGTGCGCTTAGGGAAACAGTTTGGGTGGTGCTACCGCAGGAGGCAAGCACAAGCGCCATCGGCACAAGTACTGTTAGCATAAATATCAAAGTTTTCTTGAATACGCTCACTTTGCACCACCTCCCATAGCTTGGATATATTACCGCATAATTCCAAAATTGCCCTGTGCATCAACAGCACAAAGCACCAAAAAAAACACCACTTGATTTCTTTACCACTTGATTTCTTTAATTTAATTCTACCATTACACACCCCGTACATCAACAAAAAGCACATTACAATGCCGTTACAAAAACGGGGAGTGGACACATAGAGGTGATTTGGAATACGCTGGGTGCAAGAAGAAGGCGCTATATCCCCCGCCTGCGGCGGGGATATAGCAAAATCACCGCATTTGGACACTTCCAAAAAACGTAGCAGCTTGTTTTGTGTAAAATGTGTTTTGCCAAGCGGTGCAAAATAGTAGGATTTTTTGACACGAGGTATCTGTACGTGCTATACTTAATAAGTCTGCGGATTTGTTGGTTTTATAGGACACATTTTCACAGAGGTAGCCTACATGGGCTGTAGCTTAAAGGACTATATTGCCATTTCGGCATAGTGCAAATATATCGCATGGTGCGCACGGTATGCGTGTGCACCGACATTGTGTAAGGAGAATTATGGAGACATCAAACATTCGTAACATCGCAATTATCGCACACGTTGACCACGGCAAGACCACCCTTGTGGACGAGATGCTCAAGCAGAGCGGCACATTTAGGGAAAACCAGCAGGTGGCCGAGCGTGTGATGGACTCGGGCGACATCGAGAGGGAAAGGGGCATCACCATCCTCGCGAAAAACGCAAGCCTCACCTACGAGGGTGTCAAGGTAAACATTGTGGACACCCCAGGGCACGCCGACTTTGGCGGCGAGGTGGAGCGTGTGCTCAAGATGGTGAGCGGCGTGCTTCTTTTGGTGGATGCCGCCGAGGGATGTATGCCCCAGACACGCTTTGTGCTGCAAAAGGCGCTGGCGCAGGACCTCAACCTTGTAATCGTTGTGAACAAGGTGGACAGGCCGGATGCACGCATAAAAGAGGTCATCGACGAGATTTTGCTGCTGCTCATGGACCTTGGCGCAACGGACGAGCAGCTGGATTCGCCCATGGTGTTCACCTCGGGCAGACACGGCACCGCCAGCTACTCGCCCGATGTGCAGGGCGAGGACCTAAAGCCGCTGTTTTCCACCATACTTGAGTATGTTCGTGCGCCCAAGTGTGAGGTGAGCGAGCCTTTGAGTATGCTATGTTCCTCCGTGGACTATAGCGAGTATGTGGGTCGCATAGGTATTGGCAGGGTGGAGAGCGGCGTTGTAAAGCAAAATATGGACATCATGCTGTGCGATAGCAACGAGCCGTCGCTGATGAAAAGGGGCCGCATAACTGCGCTTTACAGCTTTGAGGGTGTAGAGAGAGTGCCTGTGGAGAGCGCATCGGCGGGGGACATTGTGGCGTTTTCGGGCATTGAGGGCGTTACCATAGGCAACACGCTGTGCGATGTGACTGCGGTGAAAGCGTTGCCATTTTTGAAAATTACCGAGCCCACCGTGGAGATGACATTTTCGGTAAACGACTCCCCCTTTGCAGGCAAGGAGGGCAAGTTTGTCACCAGCCGTCAGCTGAGAGACCGCCTTTTCAGGGAGCTTTTGCGGGATGTGGCACTGAAGGTGGCGGATAGCTCCTCCACCGATTCCTTTAAGGTAATGGGCCGTGGCGAAATGCACCTGTCCATCCTCATTGAAAACATGCGCAGGGAGGGGTATGAGTTTCAGGTGTCTCCCCCCAAGGTGCTGTTGCGTGAGGAGGACGGCCAGATGATGGAGCCGATGGAGTACGTGGTGGTGGACGTGCCCGAGCTGTACCAAGGCGCTGTGATACAAAAGCTGAGCCTGCGCAAGGGCGAGATGATACAGATGGCGCCGCAGGCAAGCCGTATGCGCATTGAGTTCAAGATACCCAGCCGAGGGCTTTTCGGCTACAGGAGCGAGTTTTTGACCGACACGCACGGCGAGGGCATTTTGAACACCATATTTGACGGCTACGCCCCATGGAAGGGCGATTTGCCCACACGCAGCAGCGGCAGCCTTATCAGCTACGAGACGGGCGATGCGGTGGCGTACGGCCTGCACGCCGCACAGTCAAGGGGCAGGCTGATAATAACGCCGGGCGAAAAGGTGTATGCGGGCATGGTGGTGGGCGTATCGCCAAAGAGTGAAAACATCACCGTAAATATATGCAAGCAAAAGCACCTCACAAACATCCGTGCCTCGGGCAGTGACGACGCACTGCGCCTTGTGCCTGTGAACAAGATGAGCCTTGAGCAGGCGCTGGAGTTTGTTCGGGAGGATGAGCTGGTGGAAGTAACGCCCAAAAACATCCGCATCCGCAAAAAAATCCTAAACCACGACATGCGCATGAAGGCCGAAAAGAAGAAAGTGTAAAAACTTGTGAAATAAAATAAATGCTCTCGCCGATGTAAGTTTTCGGCGGGGGATTTTTTTTGCCTGTGCAAACCTTGCTCGACACATATTTCTTTTTTTATCGCACGCAGGCGTTTAGGCTGAGTACAAACGCATGATTGTATTCCAATACGTGCAAAAAAGAAAGGACGATGAGCTATGACTTTTGAGGTAAAACGCTCCAAGTGCAACGGGTGTGGCATTTGTGCAAGTATCTGCGCACAGACTTTTGAAATGGGAGATGACCAAAAGGCCCATGTTTTGGGCGAGACTAACAAGGATAACGAGGAATGTGCAATCACCGCCATGACCGACTGTCCCAAAAAAGCTATAACGTCGAACAGTGGCATTTATACATGGATTCCGCTGAATAATTAGCGAGGTGAAAACCACACCTATAAAAGAAAAACGCCTACACCAAACTTTCTTGGTGTAGGCGCTTTCTATTGTGTGAAATTTACCCTGCAGGGGGGGAGCTATCGGTGCTCCTCTAAAAAGTGCACAAACTCATCTTGTGGCAAAGGCTTTGAGAAGATGTAGCCCTGTATGTAGTCGCTGCCGCACTCAAGCAGGAAATTTAGCAGCTCCTCGTCCTCCACGCCCTCCATAACAACCTCGATGCCCACCACCTTGACAGCCTGCAAAAAGCGCAAGAAAAACACACGGCGCACTTCGGTTTCAGTGGCGGACAGCACAAGGCTTCTGTCAAACTTGATGGTATCCACAGGCATACTGAGGAACATGGTGAGGTTTGAGTATTCCACGCCAAAGTCGTCCAGCTCAAAGGAAAACCCTCGGCGCACAAGCTCGTCAATGGTGTTTTTTGTGGTGTGTAGGTCAGAGGCGAGTGTTCGCTCGGTAAGCTCTATTCGTATTCGGTCGGAGGGGATGTCATACTTGCGCAAAATGTCCGTAACTTCCTGCGCAGTATTCGGCAGAGAAAACTGCACATACGGAAAGTTTATGGATATGGTGCGCAAGCCCAGCGCATCCTCATGCTTGTTCAGCAGGTCGCGGTAATCGGAACATACCATCTCCAGCATCATGAGCGTTATTTTTACAATAAGGCCGGTTTCCTCCGCAATGGGGATGAACTCGCCCGGATAAATCGGCTCTTCCTGCGTCTTTTTCATGCGGATGAGCGCCTCTGCCATTTGAAAACTTTTGCTACTTCCCGCATATATCGGCTGGTAGTGTGCCTCGAAGCCGTTGTTTGCAATGGCGGCTTTGAGCCGTTCTATTATATGGCTTCTTCGCCGCATTTTTTCGCACACGGCCAAATCGTAAATGTAGTTTGTCTCGCCCGAGTTTTTCTTCACCATAGACAGCGAATAGTCCATGGTGGAGATTATCTCCTTTACCCCTGTGCCAAATTCGGGATAGTCCACACGGGCGTATGTCATGTCCAGCATGATTGATGTGCCATCTATGCTAAATGGCATTTCTACCCTGTCTGCAATCTTCTCAACGTTGTGTATTTCGGCTATATCCTGCCTGTGTGTGGTAAGCCACGCAAACTCATCTCCCGAATAGCGGTAAATTTCGTTCGGAGGCAAGATTTTTTTGAAGCGTATTGCTAAAGACTCAAGCAGGGTGTCTCCAAACTCAAGCCCCAAGCGTTCGTTTATGCCTTTGAAGTTTCGCAGGCTACACACTATCAATGAAAAGGGGGTGCCGGCATCGCACAGCCGTGTGAGCTGTATGGTGAGAGCCTGTCGGTTTTTGAGCTCGGTGAGTGGGTCGGTAACCTTGGTGACGCTTTGCAGGTAAAAATGAATAACCAAAATGCCCGAAACGCTTGCAAGCCCTGAAAGCTGTATGGGTGGAAAAAACAGCTGCAGGCCGAAAACAACAGAGGATATAAGCAGATTAAGGCATATTATGAGCAGGCTTGTGCGCTGGGGCCTTCGTATATTCATTATGGTGTATGCCAAAATAAGCACAGCGTATAAGATGGCTATTATATAGGATATACGAACAAGCGGCCCCCTGCCGTAGCCCTGTGTGGGTGAAATTACAAATACGGCATGATGCAGGAAGTTTGTCAGCACAATAAGGCAGTACACCGCATACGGAAGCCATGCCCACACATATTTTTTTATAAAGCTAATCTTAAACCCTTTGCGATAGCCGAGCGATATGGCGTAAAAAAGTGCAATGGGCGCAGCGATAGGCGAAGTGAGAAAATACAAAAGCTTAAATAAGTCGGTGAGCCATAGCGGAAATGCCGTGAAGTTTTCTGCGGTGATAATGGATGCCAGCGTAACTAAGATAGATGCAAATGTTGCGTAATACAGCACCCCGAATATCCGATGCCGTGAAGAGACTGTTTTTTCATCCAAAAGGAAGCTTGTCATCGACACAGTGATGATAAGCAGTGCGGAAATCTCCGCCATAAGATTATAATCAAGCTCCAAAAAAGTATAGCTCATAAAGTTTCAAACCATCCCATAGATAGTTTTTTGTGCGCACTGCCTTGGATAGAATAGCGTTGCACCATACTCTCAGTAAAAAATATACTGGATAATACTCGCCGTGTGTTCCTATGTAGTGACATCATATTCTATCATATAAAATGCTTTTTATAAAGTAAAAAATATGTATTTTTTGTTATGTGGCGCACTTTTGGCGAAAGTATTCTTTTTTGAGTATGTTGTACAAGCAGTCGCTGTGAAAAAGTGATTGTGTGCCATATAAATTTCGAGCTGCGCTCCTTGGCTACAATTCACCTTTTTAGCGCCTATTCGGCACAAAAGGCAAATTTTAGCCGGCGTCGTCCTTCACTGCGTTTCGGATAAGCAAAAACAGCCTTGCAAAAGCAAGGCTGTTTTTGCTAACGCAAATATGCGTGCGTGGCGGAGACGAAGAGATTCGAACTCTTGTGGGCTTGCACCCTAACGGTTTTCAAGACCGCCCCGTTATGACCACTTCGGTACGTCTCCGTGTGTAATTTTCATCGGTCTTTTGTGCAAAAAACCTCCCAAAAGACCGAGTGGCAAACCTATCTTACTTTGAGGACTTAATAAAGTCGGCTATCTTTTTGTCCTCCATCTTGACATGGTTAATCAAAACGGATACGGCGCTGTTGAGGTCGGCCAATGCCTTGATTGTGGGGCCTTCCTTTATCAGTGTGTCGCCTACCTTTTGGCTTAGCGTTTTGTAGGCTACATGTAGCTTTACATGTCTTGTATAGTCGGGGAAATGCACCGACTGCTGCAATTTTTCCTCGTCCGCGAAGTGCTTTACGGTGTAGCTTTGCAAAAACTTGAACGTGCTCTCTATGGAGGCTCTGCCCTTGCCTGTGGCACATGCCTGCATAAGGTTATCTATGGCCTTGAAAAGTTCCTTGTGCTGTGAGTCAATCATCGCATGGCCTGTGAATAGGTCGGGGGTTAGCTCGTATTTCATTATATTACCACCCTGCTTTGGAAAAATTTGAATAAAAAGAACACAAGCTGTAACTTTTATACAAGGCATCACGCTGAATATAATAACACAGTCGCCACAAAGTGTCAAACATTGTCACTCTGTGCTTTTTTGGAGGGATATATTTGGTGTAGGCGCTTTTTTTCCTTGCGGGGGGTGCGTAAATTGGGTATAATAATTAAGGTAAAATATACGGTATGATTTTGCTGTGTTACACAGCAAACAACACAAACTTTATTTGAAAGGGTGTTTGAAATGGGACTTGGCAAAAAAACAGTGGACAACATCGACGTTGCAAACAAGCGTGTTTTGGTTCGGGTGGACTTTAACGTGCCTATGAAAGATGGCGCTATCACAAACGACAACCGTATTGTGGCGGCGCTTCCGACAATTAGAAAGCTGATAGAGAAGGATGCAAAGCTTATTCTGTGCAGTCATTTGGGCAAGCCCAAAGCACCCGACGCAAAGTTTTCCCTTTTGCCCTGCGCTGTGCGCCTTGGCCAGCTTTTGGGCAAGGATGTGGTGTTTGCGGATGATGATACCGTTGTGGGCGAAAACGCAAAAAAAGCGGTGGACGCCATGAATGCGGGCGATGTGGTGCTTTTGCAAAACACCCGTTTTCGTGCGGAGGAGACAAAAAACCTGCCCGAATTCAGCAAAGAGCTTGCCTCTTTGTGCGATGCGTATGTAAACGATGCGTTCGGCTCGGCACACCGTGCACACTGCTCCACAGTGGGCGTTACAGAATTTGTCAGCGAGACGGCGGTGGGCTACCTTATGGGCAAGGAGATTGAGTACCTTGGCAACGCAGTGAACAGCCCACAGCGCCCCTTTGTTGCAATACTCGGCGGCGCAAAAATAGCGGACAAGCTGCTGGTAATAGACAACCTGCTGAACAAGGTGGACACGCTTATCATCGGCGGCGGCATGGCGTTTACCTTTTTGAAAGCGCAGGGGCTTGAGGTGGGCAAGAGCCTTGTGGACGAGGAAAAGCTGAGCTACTGTGCCGACATGATTAAAAAGGCGAAGGAAAAGAATGTAAGCCTGCTTTTGCCGGTGGACACTGTGGTGGCGGACGCTTTCCCAAACCCCATTGATGCGCAAATACCCGTGCAAAACGTGGATGCCACCGCTATGCCCAAGGAGGGCATCGGCCTTGATATAGGCGCTAAGACGAGCGAAATTTACGCAAATGCCGTAAAGGACGCAAAGACGGTGGTGTGGAACGGGCCTATGGGCGTTTTTGAAAACTCACTCTTAAATAAGGGCACGCTTGCCGTTGCAAAGGCGATGGCGGACTCCAGCGCAAGCACCATTATCGGAGGGGGCGACTCCGCCGCCGCAGTGGTACAGCTGGGCCTTGCGGATAAGATGACGCACATTTCCACAGGTGGCGGCGCAAGCCTTGAGTACCTTGAGGGTAAGGCGCTTCCCGGCATTGCGGCTATTGCGGACGAGTAATGTCACTTATATAGTGTCCACAAACTAAACATAAATCAGGGGGATAAATATACATGGATAAGTCAAAGCGCAAGGCGGTTATCGCAGGCAACTGGAAGATGAACAAAACACCTGCCGAGGCAGGAGCACTTGCCAAAGAGATTGCACAAATCGCAAAGGATGCCACCTGTGATGTGGTGATTTGCCCCACATACGTGAGCCTTTGCACAGCGCTGGAAAACACAAAGGACAGCTGTGTCTCGGTTGGTGCACAAAACGTGCATTTTGAAAAAAGCGGCGCTTACACGGGGGAAATCTCTGCCGACATGCTGGCGGAGATGGGCGTGAAGTACGCTATCGTGGGGCACTCGGAGCGCAGGCAGTACTTTGCCGAGACGGACGAGACCGTAAACCTTCGTGCAAAGGCGGCGGTGGCGGCAGGGCTTTGCGCCATTGTGTGCGTGGGCGAGCTGCTACAACAGCGTGAGCAGGGCATAACCGAGGAAGTGGTGCGCCTGCAAACAAAGGTGGCGTTGCAGGGCTTCAGCGCACAGGAGATGCAAAGCGTGATTATCGCATACGAGCCTGTGTGGGCGATAGGCACAGGGCGCACCGCCACAGCACAGCAGGCACAGGATGTGTGCTGTGCAATACGTAACCTTTTGGCGGAGCTGTACGGGCAGGATGTGGCGGACAGCGTGAGCATACAGTACGGCGGCAGCATGAATGCGGCAAACGCCGAAGAGCTTCTTTCCCAGCCGGATGTGGACGGGGGGCTTATTGGTGGCGCAAGCCTAAAGCCTGCCGACTTTGCGGCTATCATCAAGGCGGCAAGCGTTTAATATTCGCCCAAGGAATGACATGCGACACCGCACGGGTGGAAGTGTGTGCGGTGTCGTTTTTCATGAGAATATAGGAGATACATATGAAACCTGTTTTATTGTGCATTATGGATGGCTACGGCTACAGCCCCGAAAGCTATGGAAATGCCATTACAGCGGCAAAAACACCAAACATCGACAGCTACTTTGAGCAGTACCCACACACACTGGTGGGGGCGAGCGGCCTTGATGTGGGCCTGCCCGACGGCCAAATGGGCAACAGCGAGGTGGGGCACACAAACATCGGCGCAGGGCGCATTGTCTACCAGGACCTAACACGCATAACAAAGTCCATAAAGGACGGCGACTTTTTTGAAAACGCCGCCTTGTGCGAGGCAATGAGCGCCGTAAAAAGCGCAGGCAAGGCACTGCACCTTATGGGGCTTGTGAGTGACGGCGGAGTGCACAGCCACAATACACACCTGTACGCACTGCTTGAAATGGCGAAAAATATTGGCCTTGCGGAAGTTTTTGTGCACGCAATAATGGACGGGCGGGATGTTGCGCCGGACAGCGGCATTCAGCATATACAAAACCTTTTGGATGAGATGCAAAGGATAGGCGTGGGCAAGATTGCCACCATAACGGGCCGCTACTACGCTATGGACAGGGACAACCGCTGGGATAGGGTGCAAAAAGCGTATGCCGCCTTTGTGTACGGCGAGGGGGACAAGGGCGAGCCGCTCGAGGTGATGCGCCGCTCTTATGACGCAGGCGTGACAGATGAGTTTGTCATTCCGGCGGTTACGTGCGAGGGCGGCAGACTCTCCGAGGGGGACTCGCTGATATTTTTTAACTTCCGCCCCGACCGTGCACGGGAGATAACACGTGCGCTTGTGGATGATGCCTTTACAGGATTTGAGCGTAAATTTGGGCGCTTTGCGCTCAACTACGTGTGTCTCACACAGTACGATGCCACCATGCCAAACGTACGTGTTGCGTTCTCACCGCAAAACCTTGACAATGTTTTGGGAGCATATCTTGCGGAGTGTGATAAGACACAGCTACGCATTGCGGAGACGGAAAAGTATGCGCATGTTACCTTCTTTTTCAACGGTGGTGTGGAAAAAACTTTCCCAAATGAGGACAGAGTGCTGGTGAACAGCCCCAAAGTGCCCACCTACGACCTTATGCCCGAAATGAGCGCGGCAAAGGTTGCGCACGAGTGTGTCACCTGTATAAACTCGGGGAAATATGACGTTATTATCCTGAACTTTGCCAATGGCGACATGGTGGGGCACACGGGCATTTTTGATGCGGCTGTGCAGGCTGTGCAGGCGGTGGACAGCGCCGTTGGGCAGGTGGTGAGCGCCGTTTTACAGCAGGGCGGTGTTGTGCTACTCACGGCGGACCACGGCAATGCTGAAAAAATGTATGCCGAAAATAAAGCGCCTTTTACTGCGCACACCACAAATCCCGTGCCACTAATTGTTATGGGAGCGGGGGATGTAAATCTACGAGAGGGCGGAGTTTTGGCGGATATTGCCCCTACTATGCTAAAACTTCTAGAGCTTCCCACGCCGAGCGAAATGCAGGGCAAAAGTATTATTCTGTGACAAAAATTTACATCTAAGGTAGTGAAAATATTGTCTGAACAAAAGTATCCCATTATCGGCTGCATTGCGGACGACTTTACAGGCGCAAGCGACATTGCCTCCTTTTTTGCGAAGGGTGGGCTTTCTACTGCGATTTACAACGGCATACCGAGCAAAAACCACGAAGGCGACATGCCCGGTGTGATGGTGATAGCGCTGAAAACACGTGCACTTTCACCAAAAGAAGCGGTATCGCAAAGCCTTGCGGCACTGGACTGGCTGAAAAAGCAGGGTGTAAAGCAAATGTACTTTAAGTACTGCTCCACCTTTAACTCCACCGCCGAGGGCAACATAGGCCCTGTGGCGGATGCAGTGCTGGAAAAGTACGATATACCGTATACTGTCCTCTGCCCCTCCCTGCCTGTGAACGGCCGTATAGTGCGAGGTGGGCACCTGTATGTGGATGGTGTGCCGCTGCACGAAAGCCCCATGGGCGAGCACCCGCTCACCCCCATGAGGGACAGCGATGTGTGCAAGCTGATGCAGATGCAAAGCTCCTGGATGTGTATGCCTATAAGCCGGCAGGATATGCAAAAAGATGCAAGCAGCATCACCGATTATATGGCCGATGTGCAAAAAAGGCACCCCTATTTTTATGTTGTGCCGGACTATGAGTTTGAAGAAGATGCACAAAGAATTGTGGAAATATTCGGGCATTTGCCATTTTTGACGGGCGGCTCCGGCCTTGGCTGGGCGCTTGCTGAAATGTGGACAAAGGATACACTCGCATCGGGCGAGCAAAAACCCCTCCCTCCGCTGACACAGGACAAAATGGGATGCCTCACTCTTTCGGGAAGCTGCTCCGAGGTCACAAATGCGCAGGTGGCTCACTTTATAAATCGTGGCGGTGCTTCGCTGAAAATTGTGCCCGAAATGCTGGCGAGTGGCGAGCAAACCATCGGGGATTTCATGCAGTTTGTTGAGGACAACCGCCAGCGTGATATTCTTTTGTACAGTACAGACACGCCGAGCGCCGTGCGCAAAAACCAGGAGCTTGGCATTGAAAAGGTGCTTGGCCTTATTGAGGGTGTTGTTGCACGGGTTGCGGCTTTCGCTCTGAAAATAGGCATCAGCCGCATTACTGTTGCGGGCGGGGAAACCTCCGGCGCAGTGACGCAGGCGCTGGGCTACGACAGCTTTTTTGTGGGCGAGTCGGTGGAGGAGGGCGTTCCTATTATGATACCCACCACAAACAGCGGTGTGCGCATAGTGCTTAAATCGGGAAATTTCGGTAAAGAGGACTTTTTTACAGTGGCTTCAGATATTATGAAAACAGGCAAGTAAATATATTTACTAAGATTTTGAATCTCAAGCTGACAAGTGAACCTTAACAAAAAACACCCGAGAGGGTGTTTTTTTGTTTTGTACACTATTTTTTTTGAGGAGTGGACACATAAAAATGATTTAGAATACGGTAAGCGCAGGACATAGTAAAAAACTAAATCGCCGCATTTGCAACGCCTTTTTTGGGGAATATTTTATGACATGTGACAAGTATGCCACTATATTTTGTCCGTTTCAGCCTAAAGTAAAGTCAGCAAAAAAACGGAGGTAGTTAAAATGGACAAGACCCAAAATAGTACCCTACAGCAGTTCGACGCTGACCCTTGCGCCGGCGCAGGAAAAGACATCCCAAAAGAGGCGATTTACACCGAGGGAAAGAGTGAGCAAAAGGAGGAAAAAGCGCATGAGTGATTCACGGCTTGCTACTTGCCTTATGCCTGCATATGTGGGTAATTACACGGCAGGACGTGCAAAATACGGCGAAATCGGAAAAATCACCATACACCACATGGCGGGGAACCTGTCTGTGGAACAGCTGGGCTGGCTGTGGCAAACGCCGGGGCGGCAGGGCTCGTCCCACTATGGGGTAAACGGCACACAGGTGGGGCAGTATGTCGCCGAAAACGACATAGCGTGGACAGATAGCAACTGGGCATCCAACTGCACGTCGGTCACCATCGAGACGGCGAACAGCGGCGGCGAACCCGACTGGCCTGTGTCGGACGCAACGCTGCAAACACTCATCCAACTTGTGGCGGACATCGCAAAGCGGTGCGGTTTGCATCCGCTGATATGCGGCGAAACGCTCACATGGCACAGCATGTACGCCGCCACCGCCTGCCCGGGGCCGTATCTTTTAAGCAGGATGCAGTACATTACAGACGAGGCAAACAAACTTAACGAGAGCGAAGGAGGAGAAACTATGCCCATGAGCACAAGCCCCACAAAAATGCAGTTCGGTGCAATGTCGCAGGGGGATGCGGCGCAGTTCAGAACGATGCTAAGCCAAAAAGGAATACCCTACAACGAAAGTGGCGGTGTTATCAAGACGAACGTAGCGGTGTCGGCAGGCGACCAAGTGCCGCTGATGCAACTTGCGAGAGATTTAGGCAACATACCCTATGCGCCGCTGTGCGAGGGCGCAGGGGGTGAAGTAAGCCGTGCGGACTACGAGCAGGCCTTGCAGGAAATTGAGGCACAAAAAGCTGCAAAGGATGCGGCGGAAAATCGCCTTGCGAGTGTCTCGACATACTTTGAGCAAGCGGAGAGCCTTCTGAAGCGTGCGGGCGGTATGCTGGGGGTTTAACTTGCCCGAAAGGCAAAAAAACATGCAAGTATACGTGAATATATCGGTATACCGTGCATATTTAACTTGTTGGTAACTTACCAAACAAAAAGGAGGAATTATGGCAGGCACGGATATTTTTAGCTTTACCATCGAACAAAACGAAGGGATTTTGAGCATCAGCCCCTCCGAGCTGACCGTCGGCTCAAGGTACGACCACATGGCGCAACAGCTCAGCTTTGTGCGGCCGCTCGGCTTTGAAAACAGCAGGTTGACGCTGTATTTTTACGGCATGGGCAATTCGTTTGAAATAGACATCGGCACGCAAAATAGCTACACGCTGCCTAACATGCTTACGCAGTGGACGGTGCTAAAAATGCAGGTAGCTTTTACGAGCACAGACGGGCAAATCGAGCACACACAGCTTGTGACGCTTGGTTTCAGGGACAGCCTTGTATCAGGTGCACCCGAGCCTGAGCCATTGCCAACACCAACCGAGAACCTCTTAGAAAATGCGTGGTACGGTGAATATTCACAAGGTGAGGGCTACATTTCGGTGAAAAACAGCCGTGGTGAGGAGGTGGTGCGCCTGCCGCAGGGCACGGCTGTCATAAAGGCGCTGAACGAGGCGGATGCGCTGGCGCTCTCGGCGCAAGACCCTGCAAATATCTACTGGTGGGGGGAGTGATTTCATGGGGGCATCCATCGGTGGCAAGGGTGTTTCAGGCTTTATGATAGAGGGGGAAAAACTCGCAGGTATGGCGAAAGGTGGCGCAAACTTTTGGAGAATGTTCACACACGAAAACTGTGTACTGTGGCAGGGAAATAACATTCCTGCAGGTGTTGATATTGCCACTATTACGCAGGAGGACGAGTGGCGCAGGGCGGATATTTCGGGTAGTTCTGTGGGGTTTGGCTCGAACATAGCAGGAATACAAATTGACATCACCGCCGCACGGATTTTTTCTCAGGATGGACGGCTGACAAGCATTGATACTTTGGTAAAAAACAACTCTAACATTGTAAGCATTGAAATAAGCGAAGATAGCGACATGAGCAACGTAACTACTGCATACGCAGGCTTTGCAAGGGCTACATCACTTACAGATGTTGATTTGTCGTCGCTGGACTTTAGCGCATTAACCTCGTTTAGATATGCGTTTTTAGAATGTTACGCACTTAAGCGGTTTAAGTCGCCTGGTGGGGAGCTAAAGTTTCTTACAAGCACGGCGGACATGTTTAACGTTTGCCCTGTGCTTGAAAGCGCAATGATTTATTTTTCAGCGCCATCGCTTACGGACATCAGCAGAATGTTTGCAAACTGTACTAATTTGCGATATATAGACATTTCAAACATTGACACACGCAATATAGCAGCTTTTGAAAAAGTTTTTTCAAGAGTGCCTGCGGACGCACAGGTGTTTGTAGGGGAACACTGGGCGTTGACAGAGGAACAGACAAGCTTTGAAGGTACGTTTATTCGTGCGCAGAATAGCCCCGAGGTGCAGGCGCTTTTGGCGCTGGGAGTACTGCCTGAGATGACGAAGCAAGCGCAGATGCTCCAGCTGACAAATTTAGGTGTTGACCCCGAGGCAATGGACATACAAGCAGGAGGTGAATACAGATGAAACTTTTGACAGTTGAGGAAAAATTGACACAAATACGAGTATTAACGCTTTTTGTGTCGGCAGAAAACAGGCAGGCTATCCTGTCTGAAATACCCCAAAATTTTTGTACAGACTTTGATGAGCTAATCGGAAAAAGTGTGCAAAGAGGCGCTATTCTACAGTGTGACGGCAAAAAGTACATGGTGATGCAAGACACAATGCTTACGGTGCAGAATAGGCCGTTGGTGTCAGGGGCGAGCGACATTTTTCGGCTGCACCAAGGCGAGGGTATGCACCCGTGGGTGTCGGGCGAATACTGTGAGGTGGGCTATTTAAGAATGTTGGAGGACGTGATTTACGAGGCGGTTCAGGACCCCGGTGCAAACGTGCACAGCCCCGAGCTTAATACAAAGGTGTGGAGGCAGGCGGGAAACATAAGCATACCGAATACGGAGGGTGTTTGACATGACGGTGGAGCTTACGTTACTTATCTCGATTTTCTGCGCTGTGGGGGGATTTTTGGTTTCATTTTTGGCACTGCGCAGGCACACTGCTTACGCTGTTACCCAAAGCGCCGAGAGGGACGGTACATTATTTGCGGAGATGGGATATGTGAAAAGCGGAATTGACGACATAAAGCGTGAACAACGAGAGCAAGCGAAAATTAACATCGAGATACTCACACGTCTGACGGCGGTGGAGGCATCCAGTAAACAGGCGCACAAGCGGCTGGATGGTATGGACGCAAAAAACGCACAAAAAGAGCATCAAAACACAAAAGGAGGCTATCAACAATGAAAGAAGGACTAAAAAAGCGCATTAAAAATCCGTGGTTTTGGATAGGGCTTGTGGGTGTATTGCTCGCCGCTACCGGAACATCGCTTGCACAGCTTACCTCGTGGGAGGCAGTGGGGCGGATGCTGCTAAACACTGCACTAAACCCTGCAACGCTTGCAGGCGTACTGCTCGCAGGCCTTGGGGTGTTTGTTGACCCAAGTACCCCGGGGTTGTCGGATGGGGGGTAGGGCAGAGCGAAAAGTAGCAGGATAGTAAAAGGATTTCGTTAACATAGTAAAGCACAAAAACGGCCTTTCAAATGGAGATGCCTCCGCTTGAAAAGCCGTTTTTACTTATGCGCCATGCTCTTTGATTGTTGCAAGGAGATGTGCATTTGATTGCGTTGCCTGTGTGAGATTGTTCTTTGATACAACGATAAAACTAATTTGGCAGATACAGCTGCTCCGATGTAGGCGAGATAGCCTGCTGTGGCAAGTTGAATTGACTTAGTGTGCCTTGTAGCTCGCTTGCCTGCAAGGACAGCTGGGCACTTAGATTGCTACCCTGACCGGAAACATTTGTGTTTTCATCCACGATTCTTGTGATGCTCACAAGTTCCTCGGATACACGCTCAATCATCTGCGATTGCTCATCCGAAGATGTTACCACATCCGACATCAGTTCGTTTAGCTTTTGAGAGTTTTCGGAGATTTGCTGCATCATGGTTGTTGCTGATTCTGCCTTTTGTAGACCGTTTCGTATGGACACAACAACAGTTTCGATTAAGTTGGACGTATCGTGTGCCGCCCTTGCGCTGTTTTCGGCCAAGGTGCGAACCTCGCCCGCCACAACGGCAAACCCTTGTCCTGCCTGGCCTGCTCTTGCTGCTTCTACGGATGCGTTAAGCGCCAAAATATTTGTTTGGAAAGCAATGCCGTCAATAGTTGTAACAATATTTTGGATTTGCTCCGAGATTTTTTGCGTCTCCTGCATTTCTTTGAGCAATTCCTCTATCTGCTGGCGTCCCTCTATTAGCTGCTCTGCTGTGAGCGCATTTACTCTATTTGTCTCCCAAACAATTTCTTTGCTGGAGTTTACCTGCTCTGTAATGGACGCAACCTCGCCTGTGAGTGTGTTAAGCGCTGCTGTTTGCATCTGTGCTCCATCTATTAGGCCGCTTGAAAAATCTTGCATATGCCGTGCGCCCGAGTCCACCTCCGAAGATGCTTTTTGGATTTGGAAAACAACACCGCTTGTTGCTTGCAGAACATCTAAAATGCTGTGCGCAAGCTTGTCCTTTTCGGACAGTGGGCGGATGCTTGCGGTGTAGTCCTTGCTCGCCATTTTGGAAACAACCGTAGAGTATTCATTCAGCCGAGCCTGCAGTTTTTTGGTGGAGGCAAAGATTTTGCCCACCTCATCCTGCGTGAGGTATTCTTGTGGAATATCCACCTCCATGTCGCCCGTATCCGCAATATGCGTAACGGTATGCTCCACAAGCGCCAGCTTTTTACCGATGGACTTTGCCAAAGTGCGAATCATTATAAAGATGGATAAGATGATGGCCAGTGCAAATACTACGTTGAAAATAATCGTGGACATCACAAGGCCGTCTTTTCTCGTCAAAGCTTCCTCGGCTTTGATGCTTTCCGTCTCGAAAAGCTCCTCCATGCTTCCGAAAAAGTCGGTTGCCACGGGGGTTACGCTGCGCAAAGCTTCAAGCGCTTCAACATCCATTCCGCCCATGTTTTTGTAGTCTGCCGATTGAATCATGGCACGCTTGTACTCGTCTTTCCATGTGATAATGGTGGCAAAGTCGGTGGCATCTTGTCCGCTTAGCCCTGCGTGGTAGGTGTCCATCTTCTCATCGAGAGAGTCAAACGCATCAATGTACCTGTCGTACAGCTCCATGCGTGCAGTTTCGTCCTCTTGCAGAAGAATATCACGCCCCAAAACACGACACAAGTACATGTTTTCTATCATTTCATACACTGCGATTTGCCTTCCTACGTTCGCAGTCATGATAGTTGAGAAGCTGGAGTTTACAAGAAAAATCGCCGCAAGAGATGTGCCCATTAAAATAAGCACAATCACCGAAATAATCGCCTGTACGGGAATAAACCTCTTTTTTAGCTCTGCATTGTTTGCCCAATTGGAATAACCTTTAGCCATTGAAGCCACCTCCTTAAATTTTGCCGAGAACTGCTTGCTCGTTCTGAAAAATCTTCTATAATACACAAAGTGGGCGAAAAACAAACTCCTACAGTGGCTGCACCGAAGGATGAAACAAAATACCTCTTTTTGATAATATCCGCAAGTATAGTATAACATAATTATACATAAACTGCTAAGGGTTTTGTTTCACAGTATTTATACCCCAATATTTTACATACCAAAAAAGGAAAAAAATTTTATATAAAACTCCAAATTTCCCTTCCTCCGCCTCCCTTTTCCTGCTACAGGTAGCGGTCGGCTTCGTCACCTGCGACGCTCGGGCTCAAATCCTCGGCATTATCTCCGCCAACAGAAAAGCACCCCAAAGGGGTGCAAGAAAATTGCAAACACGGGATTCGCTTTTCTGCGGAAAAGCCACGGCGGTTAAAACAGCCATTCAGGCTGTTTTCAAGAGCCGCCTTTCGAATCCTCCGGTTATCTCCGCCAACAGAAAAGCACCCCAAAGGGGTGCTTTTCTGTTGGCGGAGAAGGAGGGATTCGAACCCTCGCGACGCTTTCACGCCCTACTCCCTTAGCAGGGGAGCCTCTTCGACCTCTTGAGTACTTCTCCACAGTCGAATTAACGTATAATATTGTCTGCTAAAGCATATGCTATGCAATGCACCGATTGAAAGCGCAAACTTCAGCGTGACAATAATTATATCTCAAACATAATAAAAATGCAACAGTTACTTTGAAATTTTATACAGCAAAAATTACATCCGCTGTGGCAGATGGCGCAAAAAGCGTACAGACGTATATTTTGATGCTGATTCTTTTGTTACCACGGGGCCTTTCGGTAGCGTGTGGGGGTGGTGAGCACCTTTTTTGTGAATGCCGCAATAAAGCCTACCTCGCTTTCGTACCCCACTGTTCTGGCTATTTCTTTTATTGTCATGTTTGTGTCGGCCAAAAGTTGCTTTGCCAGCTCCATGCGTAGCTTAATGAGATAATCATGTGGAGATTGCCCCGTGATTTTTCTAAACGAGCGTGAAAAGTAGCTGCGGCTCATGTGCACCGACTCCGCCATCTCTTCGGTGGTGAGTGGCGTGGAAAGATTGTATCTTATATGCTCAAACACGGGGGAAATCGCCTGATACAGCTTGCGCTCGTCATCTATTTCCTCATATGGGTATAGGTCGCACAAAAGGCCATAGACTCTATTGGACATTTCCATCGGCAGGGGAAACTTATCGTTGTTTTGGCAGTATAAAATATAGTGAAGGCTGTTTTTTATCTTATTGCGGTTCAGTCCCCGCAAAACAGGGCCGTATTTTGCGTACAAATCCTCAAAAATTAGGCGGCTTTGTCCGCCGCCAATGTACACAAAGTAGAACTCCACCTCGTTGTCCGTAGAGTAGTGGTGCAGGTTGTGGCAGTCGATAAATACCGCATCCCCCTCTTTTGCCACATACTGCTTGTTTTGATACTCCAACTTCATCTCGCCCTTTAATATATATGTAAGGAGCATGTACTTATAGTAGTGGCGCTTGATAAAATAGCCTTTCTCGCACCAAAAATGACCACTTATCGCAAGATAATAGTGTAGGCTTTGATTTAGACGAACTTTTGGCGCAATATGATAGTACGACTCGGGCAAAACACCCTTTCGCTCACTTCTCATGCTGCATTCTCCTAACTTGTGTTTTCGTGCCTTAAAGGCAGCTACATGCACCTTAAATATACTTTAAGATGAGTTCTCTTTGTTTTTAGTACATATATTCTCAATCTGCAAAAATTTTTGATACTTATTCTCGCTAACAGCATAGCATATTCTTCTCATTTTGGGCACACCAGCTATATAAACAAAGCACACTGCGGTATTGGATGTGTGAAAAAATGTAGTATACTAAAGATACAAGAAAGTGGCACACAGCAACCGATGCTACGGCGCCGAGCGGTTGCGACTTCGCCGATTTTCCCCCTTAAAATGAAAGAAGGATTATATTATGAATATGCAAAAATGGGTACAAGAACAAATCGAGGCAAAGGTCAAAAACCCGCTTCCTATCCTGTCTTTTCCGTCAACAACCCTCATGGGCGTTACGGTGGATGAGTTTATAAACAACAGCGATATGCAAGCGGCCGGCATGAAGCTTATCGCCGCCAGCACAAACATGGCAGCCAGCCTTAGCGTGATGGACTTGTCCGTAGAGGCGGAGGCCTTCGGCTCCAAAATACGCTACATGGACGGCGAAGTGCCTTCCGTTGTGGACACATTAGTTAAGACATTGGATGATGCAAAAGCGCTTGTCGTTCCACCTGTTCACAACGGGCGTACCGGAAAATATGTGCAGGCTGTGGCAAAAGCGGTGGAGAGCATCAACGACCGCCCCGTGTTTGGCGGCATGATAGGCCCCTTCTCGCTCGCAGGGCGTATGCTGGATGTGAGCATCGCCATGATGAAGTGCATCCGTGAGCCGGAGACTGTGCACACCATCCTTGAGAAGGTTACCGACTTTTTGGTGGAGTACGCCAAGGCATTTAAGGCGGTGGGTGCAAACGGTATTGTTATGTCCGAGCCTTTGGTGGGGCTTCTCTCGCCCAAGCTTGCAAAGGCATTCTCCGAGTCGTACGTAAAGCGCATTGTGGATGAGGTGCAGGACGAGAACTTTATTGTGGTATACCACAACTGTGGCAACACTGTAATAAGCATTATAGCGTCGATTATGCGCACGGGCTGTGCCGCATATCATTTCGGCAATGCAATAGACATTAAGCAGGCGCTGGAGCTTATGCCTAAAAACGTGCTTGTCATGGGCAACATCGACCCCGCACGTCAGTTCAGAAACGGCACGCCAACCTCCGTTTATCGTGAGACACAAAAACTTATGGCAAAGTGCTGTGTCCACCCGAACTTCATCATCTCCTCCGGCTGTGACATCCCCCCGAAAACCGACTGGAAAAACATTGATGCGTTTTTCCTTGCGGTGAAAAACTTCTACCGCATGTCCTCTATTATAGACTCTGTTGCGGAATTTGAAAACCCCGAAGAGCTTATTTTGGATGTAGTTACCGGCTATGCAAAAAGCCACAACATCGAGGTAGGCGAAACCGCATAATTCCGACAGTAGGACATATCTGTTAAATACTTTGAACTTTTGCCCGCAGTGAAAAGCTTCCCTCAAAGCCTTTGTGCTTACCCGAAGCTTTTCGCTGTGGGTGTTTTTGACGTTTTTACGTAGTTTTTCTGTGGGTGAGACACAGCGTATGCCCTTTCACACATGTGTGTTGACATCCGCATTTCAGCGTGATATACTGCGCACATTAGGCGTATAAATTTTACGTTTTTATGACAATTCAAGCCAAAAATTACCATAAAAGCGCAGTTGTCTTTTTTGTGCTATAGTAGCATGAATAGCCACCAACACACGAGGAGAGCCACACGTATGAAGCCACAAGAGCGTGCAGTGAAAAAGATAGACTTCACACAGGGGAGTCTTGTGCGCTCCATGCTAATATTTGCGGTGCCGTTCATGCTGGGTGTGCTGGTGCAAACGCTGTACGGCACGGTGGATTTGCTGATAGTAAGCTATTTTGCGGGCACAGCCGACGTTGCGGCGGTGTCCATAGGCAGCCAAATGATGACCATTGCCACCTACCTTATTGTGGGCATATCCACCGGCGTTACGGTGCGCATAGGGTGGTATTTCGGCGCAAAAAACATGAAAAAGCTTTCCTGCGTCACGGGCACATCCATTGCTATAGTAGCCATTTTTATATCGGCGCTGGTGCTAATATACCTCATTTTCCATGGTGCTATGGTGGAGGCAATGCAAACGCCCGGTGAGGCGATAGAGCCTGCACGGCAGTATATTGTGGTGTGCTCGGTGGGCGTTATCTTCGTGGCGGGATACAACGTGCTAAACGGTATACTCACAGGCCTTGGAAACTCTCGCACGCCGTTTTTGTTTATCTTGGTAGCGTGCGGCATCAACATTGTGTTGGATATAATTTTTGTGCGGTACTTTCACATGGGTGCACTGGGGGCGGCGCTGGCCACAACTATTGCGCAAGCAGGAAGCTTTATATTTGCGCTTATATACCTGCGGCGTAAAGGGCTGGGCTATCCGCTCAGCTTTAAGGATGTCCGCATAGACAAAGAACAGGCGAAAAGTATTTTTATCATCAGCGCACCCGTAGCTGTGCAAAACGTGCTGATAGGCGTTTCGTTTTTGTTCATTATGGCAATTATCAACTCTTTCGGGGTAAATGCCTCCGCCGCCGCAGGTGTTGTGGAAAAGTTGCAAACATTTTTGTTTGTGCCTGCCATCGCCATGAGCTCCGCCGTGAGTGCCGCCGCTTCCCAAAATCTTGGTGCGGGCCTTAAAAGGCGCGCTGGGCAAAGCCTGTGGTGCGGCGTGTTTATAGCGCTTGTACCTTCTGTAATATTTACGATAGTGTGTCAATTTTTTGCCAGAGAAATGCTGTCTATCATAAACAACGACCCCGCAGTGTTGGACTTGGCGGCGAGCTATCTTCGTTCTTTCTCGCTGGATGTTGTTTTGGTATGCTTTGTCTTTTGCATGAACACATTTTTTAGTAGCTGTGGCAAGTCTTGGTTCAGTCTTTTGCGCAGTATTCTCACCACGTTTGGAGTTCGAATTCCCGTGTCCTGGCTTATGGCGCAAATTCCATCGGACAACCTATACCTAATAGGTCTTGCCGCTCCCGCTTCAAATTTTGTCTCGTTGTTTATGTGTGTTGCATTCTTTTTCTACCTAAAGCGTACATATCTAAGCAGTGTCTGCACGAGTTGAAACTATATGATTTTAAGCAATTTTTTCGCAAGACGCGGCGGAAAAGCGATGCACTCCTTTGTGGAATGCGAGTTTTGACAACAAAGTATGGCGGAAAAATTGCCAAAATCAGGAGATTGAACACTTGTGTAGACACTGCTTAAGGCAAGATACGCTTGTGCCAAAAGTAGCACAGACTTAAAGCACTGTGGTTTTTGCACATCGATTTTTTTCGGCAAAAAGGAGAACCGAAATGTCACAACAGCAAAGCGCAAGCACAAAGCAGCATACTGTCAAAAAGCTGAACTTTACACAGGGTAGCCTTTTGCGCTCCATGCTGATGTTCGCATGGCCTTTTTTGCTGGGCGAGCTGATACAAAACCTTTACGGCACTGTGGATTTGGCGGTGGTAAGCTATTTTGCGAGCACCTCCGACGCCGCGGCGGTGTCCATAGGTAGCCAGGTGATGAGCGTTCCCACTTATCTTCTCATGGGGCTGTCGGTGGGCGTCACGGTGCGCATAGGCTGGCACTTCGGCGCACAAAACACAAAGCGGCTTTCATGTGCAACCGGCACGGCTATTACAATATTCGCCGCTTTGGCGCTTGCTCTTGTGGCTATATTTTTGTTGTTTCACGGCGCTATGGTGGACATGATGCAAACCCCTGCCGATGCGGCGGCAAAGGCTGAGGAATATCTTTTGGTATGCGGCTTGGGCATTATATTTATTGCGGGATATAATGTTCTCAATGGTGTGCTTGCCGGGCTTGGAAATTCTCGCACTCCCTTTTTGTTTGTGCTGGTGGCGTGCGGCATCAACGTTGTTTTGGATATTGTCTTTGTTTACTTTTTTCAAATGGGAGCATTCGGAACGGCCATCGCCACCACCGTTGCACAGGCGGGAAGCTTTACATTTGCGCTTTTGTACATAAAGCGCAAAGGCTTTGGCTATCCGCTGAGCTTTAAGCATATAAAGTTTGACAAAGAGGAAACAAAGCAAATTTTGAAAATAGGCTCTCCCATAGCGGTGCAGTACAGCCTGATAGGCTTTGCCACGCTGTTTATCATGGCTATCATCAACCAGCTTGGGGTGGCCGCCGCCGCCGCTGCGGGCATTGTGGGAAAGTGGCAGACATTTTTGCTGCTGCCTGCTTCCTCAATGAGCAGCTCCATAAGTGCGGCCGCATCCCAAAACCTTGGGGCGAACCTGCCCCAGCGTGCGAAAAAAAGCCTGTGGATGGGCATTTCCATTGCGCTGGTTCCTTCTGTGATAGTCACGATTGTATGTCAATTTTTTGGTGTGGAGATGCTTTCACTTATGAGCAGTGACCCACTCGTGCTGAGCCTTGGCGCAACCTATCTGCGCTCTTACGTATTCGATGTGATACTGTCCTGCTTTGTGTTTTGTCTAAACGGGTACTTCTGTAGCCACGGAAAGTCTTGGTTCAGCCTTTTGCGCAGTATAGTAACCGCAGTGGTACTGCGCATACCGCTGGCGTGGCTTTTGGCGCAGATACCTACGGGCGATTTGTACATAATAGGCTTTGCATCGCCTATATCAAACGTAGCATCTATTATTATGTGCCTTGCGTTTTACTTTTACCTTGAGCGAAAAATGCAAAACAAGAGCACGCTACAAGCGGCAGAGCAGAAAATATAGCCGCAACGCCATCGTGCGTACAAAGCATATTTTACCCATGTCAAACACAAAAACCTGCGCCCTGTGATAAGTGAGGGCGCAGGTTTTTTGAGGTTTGAGGAATGCACATCTTGTCCTAAAGTAATGCCCACTGAACAAACAAAAAATGACATCTACATATTATAAATATCATTTATTGTTTGAGAAAGTGCAAGGTTTTTTTCGTTTTTCACACAAAAACCTTGCACTTTTGTTTTCGCCTTTTAATTTAAGGGGCGAAAACACAGTGAATGGCATCAAGATATATTAAAGGCGCAAAGCGAAAATTGCCTTTTGCAATGTTTACTGTGCGAATTTTACCCGCAAAATAGTATATTTCACTAAACAAACATTTATGAATGTATGATAGCGACGAAAATTTGCCTATTTCCAATGTGGCAAATAGGTTTTTTTCAAACAGCTCATATGCTTTGATTTTGCTGATACGCTCTTCCGCTAAGGCAAGTTCCACCTCTGTTTTTACCCCTAATTTGTTTTCTGACATAAAACTTAGCCTCCGTAGAAATTCCTACGCTTTAAGCTTTTTTATCAAACGCTCAATCTGCGTTGCCACCGCCTCGGGCGCAGGGCCACCCTCGCTTTTGCGCTGGCTCATACAGCTGTCAATGTCGATTGCGGCGTATATATCCTGCTCAAAAAGCGAGCAGGCGCTTTGGTAGTCGCTCAGCGGCAAATTTTCAAGCGTGGTGCTTTGCTTTATGCAAAGCGCTACAAGCTGGCCGGTTATTTTATACGCATCCCGAAATGGCACGCCTTTTTTCGTTAGATAGTCCGCACAGTCGGTGGCGTTTATAAAGCCCCTCGCCGCCGCCGCACGCATGTTGTCCGCGCGTACTTTGAGTGTCTGCATCATGGGGCTCACCGCCGAAAGGCAGGACAGTACCGTCTGCACGGCGTCGAATGTTGCGGGCTTGTCCTCCTGCATGTCCTTGTTGTAGGCGAGCGGCAGTCCCTTTAGCATCACAAGCAGTGTGTTAAGGTCTCCGTACACCCTGCCCGTTTTTCCACGCACAAGCTCTGTGATGTCGGGGTTTTTCTTTTGGGGCATTATGGAGGAGCCGGTGGCGAATGCGTCGTCCAGCTCCACAAAGCGAAACTCGGAGGAGCACCACAGGATAACCTCCTCCGACAGGCGAGATAAGTGCATCATGATGAGGCTGCACGCACTCACAAGCTCCACGCAAAAGTCACGGTCGCTCACTGCGTCCATGCTGTTTTGGCACACGGCGGCAAAGCCCATTTCGCTTGCTGTTGCGGTGCGGTCTATGGGGTAGGTAGTGCCGGCCAGCGCACATGCGCCAAGGGGGCTTTCGTCCATGCGGCGCTTGCAGTCGCACAGGCGGCCCATGTCCCTGTATAGCATCTGCGCATACGCCATAATATGGTGCGCAAAGCTCACCGGCTGTGCCACCTGCAGGTGGGTGTAGCCGGGCATCACGGTGTGAGTGTTATCCCCTGCAAGCTCTGCCAAAATAAGCGCAAGCCCCTTCACCGCGGCGTGTATTTCATCCGTCTTTTCCTTTAGATATAGGCGCATGTCGGTGGCCACTTGGTCGTTGCGGCTGCGTGCGGTGTGCAGGCGCTTGCCCGCATCGCCTATGCGTGCCGTCAGCTCCTGCTCCACAAACATGTGTATGTCCTCGGCGGCAGGGTCTATTGCCAGTGCGCCGCTCGTAATATCGCTGAGGATGCCGCACAGCCCATCCGTTATTTTTTGTGCATCCTCCTGCGGAATAATGCCGCACCCTGCCAGCATGTTTGCGTGGGCTATGCTACCCTTTATGTCCTGCTTGTACATTACGTTGTCAAAGGAAATGGAGGAGTTAAAGTCGTTAATGCCCGCATCCAGCTCCTTTTCAAAGCGTCCCTGCCACATTTTCATATATTTGTCCCCTTTGTAAAAAAAGTGACTGCCTAAGAGCGACAGCATGTTAAGTATACCCTTTGCACACACACAATTCAAGCAGAGAGCATAAATGGGTGTGTCCAAGTGCGATGATTTATTTGCTATATTCCCCGCCGCAGGCGGGGGATATAGCGTAAGGCAGGATGACCCTCGCTTCCATAGGCGACGAGGGTCATCCTGAATATTTAGTGAGCGTACAATCGCCCACTAAATATTCGGCGGCTTGAAATCCGCTGTTGCCACATTGAATACGGGGCAAGCCCCTTAATTGAGCGCCTTCTTCTTGCGCCCAGCGTATTCTAAATCACCTCTATGTGTCCACTCCCTCATAAATGATAGTGGACAAAAGTGTAGTTTTCTTGGTATGCCGCCCTCTTTTCACATTTAATATATTCTTAATCACACACATATATATGCCCACACTTGCGCAAACAACATTGCACAAGCATAGTTCGACATAAATTAACACATAATATGCCGTGTGGTTGTTGCTTTGGGCAAAAAAGTGTATAATGTGACATAATAGGTAGCTTTACTTGTGTATTAAAAGTAGGGAATACGTCAAACAATATGGTCTTTTATGGGTCGTTGAAAGGAGTGTTTTTTATGAAAGCTAAAATATTGTTGTCATCGGCACTTGCGGCGCTAATGTTGCTAAGCGCTTGTGGTGCACAGCAGCAGGGTGCGTCCTCGGAGGTATCCACAGGTGGTGCTGTGCCTCAAAGCACAGCAATGACACAAGAAATTGCCCCCCACCCAAATACACAGCTAAACCCACAAGAGCCGGTAACCATTACGCTGTGGCACTACTACGCCGGGCAAAACCAGCAGGCGCTGGAGGCTGCGGTGGATGAATTCAACCAAACGCTGGGCATTGAGCGTGGGGTTATTGTGCAGGCGGTGTCCAAAGGAAGCATATCCCAGCTGGAGGAGGAAGTGACAAACTCCGCCATGGGTGTTATAAATTCACAAGAAATGCCCGATATGTTTTCATCCTATCCCGACAAAGCGATAGAGATAGATGCGCTTGGCATGATAAGCGACCTAAACGAGTATTTCACTGAAGAAGAAAGGGCGATGTATGTAGACAGCTTTATGCAGGACGGCGCCTCCTCCGATGGACGCCTGCTGATGGTGCCTATAGTAAAGAGCACCGAGCTTCTTTATCTAAACGCTACCGAATGGGAGGAGTTTGCCCAAAGTGAGGGAGCGAGCGCAGAAAATTTGGCAACATGGGAAACGCTGTACGAGACGGCAAAAAGCTACTACATGTGGACGGATGAGCAAACACCCGATACGGCGTGGGATGGCACCGGCTTTGTTGGCTTTGATTCGCTGGCAAACTTTATCATTATAGGTAGCAAGCAGCTGGGGCTGGATGTTATTGATGCACAAATCGAGGGTGCGAGCCTTGATGAGGAGGTTTTGCGCAGGATATTTGATATTTATTGCGGTGGCATGAGCCTTGGGTATTTTTACGCGGGAGAGGGCTTCCGCTCGGACGACATAAAGTCGGGTGAGCTTGTGTCGTTTATAGGCTCCTCCTCCGGTGCGGCATACTTTCCCACATGGATAGAGCGTGATAATGAGCGTGTGGATATAGATTTTGAGGCGTTTGCGTATCCTGTATTTGAGGGCGCACAGCCTTATGCCATACAGCAAGGCGCAGGCATGTGCGTGTCCAAGTCCACCCCACAGCGGCAGGAGGGTGCGGCGCTGTTTTTGAAGTGGTTTACCCAAACGGCGCAAAATATCGACTTTGCCATGACCACGGGCTATCTTCCCGTGCAAACAGCCACCTACGAAAGCGAGGATTTTGATGCTTCGCTGGAGCAACTAAGGCAGGGCGATGTGGAACACAGCAATGTAGCCAAGGTGTATGAGATTGCACTGCATCAGATATTGGATGCACAAACATATGCCGCAAAGGCGTTTGAGGGTAGCTACGATGTTCGCTTTATTTTGCAAAACACGCTTATAGAAGAAACCCAAAGTGCACAGCAAGCGGCGGACGAGCTGAAGGCACAGGGCCTTAGCGAGGAGCAGATACTGGACGCACTGGATATGGACGCACGGTTTGAAGGGTGGATTGCGCAGATACAAACACAGCTGAGCGAGCGGGAAATAGCCTATAGCTAAGATGCACGCCGCTTGCAGGAATGATACGTGTTAAATTCGGGGGATTTGCGCAGACGGCATGTTTGTGGATGCGCTACTACCTTGGGCGTCAGGGGTAATTTCAACTATGAAAAATTCGATTTCGCTGAGAACGCAGCTTGCTGCTTCCATGGCTTTGCTTGTGCTGTTGCAAAGCCTTGTTTTGGTTGCGTCTTTGTTTATTTCGCAGGTGTTCACCATGCTGGACGCAGAGTCTTTTCGCCTTTTTGGCAACACGGTGAACACTCGCGTGCAGGCCTTTAATACGCAGGTGGGTAGCCTTGTGGGGAGCATGGCGCTACATACGGAGGGCCTTACAAACGCCATAAACGAGTTAGCACAGCAAAGCGGTGTGGATGCACTTGAAATATATGAGCAGGACGAAGTGTATGATGTAGTGGCGCTGTTAAGTGCGCAGACTATTATAAGCCTTTTGGAGGACAATAGCATAAGCGGTGCGTTTTTTGCGCTCAACCGCTCCAATTCGGACAAGCAAAACGAGATGGCACATTCTGCTGTGTACATAAGAGACTCCGCTCCGGGTTCTTCTGTCACCGAAAGACAGTACAGCCTGCAAACAGGACCTATCTCTGTATCGCAGGAATACGCCATCACCACCGGGGTAAGCTGGGACCTTGATATTGTGTTTGATGAGCAGACCCCCGAAATATATGATTTTTATGAAAAGCCAATGAGTGCGGCGAACGAAATTCAAAATGCTGAAATCGAGCGCTATGGCTACTGGTCTTCGCCCGAGTCGCTTCCGGGGGAGGACCAGCAACTAATATACTATACAATGCCGCTCATAGGAGAGGACAATGTGCCGTATGGCATTTTGGGCGTGGAGATTTCTCTTGCGCATTTCACACAGGTATATTTGCCCAATGTTGACCTGCCTTATAACAACAGCTTTTATGCTATTGCGGCGGTGCGAAACGATGAGCTACTGCTGGACTGGACCATCCCAAGCGGCCCTATTGCACAGGTGTACCTAAAGCAGGGGCAAAACCTACAGCTTGAGGATGTACGGCAGGAGGGTTTTTACAGTGCCGAGCTTGAGGGATTGGGTGAGATGTACTGCTCGACTCATGAACTGAGAATGTACAGCGACAATTCCCCGTTTGTTAATGAGAGCTGGTCGCTTGTGGGCTTTGTTCCGCAGGATATGCTACACGAAAGCTCTTCGGGTGTTGGAATGGTGGTTTTGGCAAGTATTGTCATTATCACCGCAGTGTGCTTTGTGGCGGTGTTCTTGGTGGCGTACATATCCACACGCAAAATTTCGGGCCTTTCAAAGTATGTAAGTGGGCTTGCGCCGCACAGAGGCATCCACTTTCAAAAAACGGGTATGCGTGAAATTGACGAGCTTACCTCGGCGGTGGAACGCCTTAACGAAAGCGTGATAAACGCCTCCGAAACCACCTCCAAAATACTGGAAATGACGCTACTTCCCATTGGCGGCTTTGAGGTGAAAAATGCCGAAGAGTATGTTGTTTTGACAGAGTACGTGCATACGCTTTTGGGCATAGAGCAAACAGACAAGCTCACAAAGGGTAGATGGGCAGAGTACCTTGCACAGCTTACCGCCGAGCCATCACAAGAGCATGAGAATATATACAAGTATAAACAAGTAAACAGCGATAAGCAGCAATGGTTGCGGATTTTGCAAAACAAAACTGCTACGGGCACGGTGGGCGTGGTGCTGGATGTGACACGAGACATTGAGGAAAACATACGCCTTGCACAAGAGCTGGACCATGATGCGCTGACAGGGCTGTACAACCGCACTGCGTTTAAGCGCAAGGCGTACAGGAGGATGAACAAACAGCCGGACAAAATAGGCGTGATGATATTTGCGGACCTTGATAACCTGAAATACATAAACGACACTTTTGGTCATGATATGGGTGATAAGCTTATTATGGGTGCGGGGGATATGTTCGGCGCATTCTCTGCGCATGGCGGTGTGGTTGCACGTATTTCGGGGGATGAGTTTGCGGTGTACCTGCACGGCTTTGAGGATAAGCAGCAGGCGAGAGAGGTAATTGAGGAGCAGTATCGCAAAAACGAAAGCGTGACGATTATTACGCCAAACGGCGAGCACCAGCGCATACGTTGCTCCTCGGGCATGGCGTGGTATCCTGATGATTCGGATGATGTTTCGGACCTTTTGAAGCTATCCGACTTTGCGATGTACGAGGCAAAACATAAGGAAAAGGGCACGATATTTGAGTATAACGAAGTGTCTTACAAGCAGAGCGCATACATCTTGGAAAACACAGAGGCGATAAACCGTCTTTTGGACGAAAGCCTTATACGCTTTGCGTTCCAGCCTATTGTTTGCCTCAAAACGGGAGAGATATTTGCATACGAGGCGCTGATGCGTCCGCTTTTGGAAAACTTTAAGTCTCCCATGGAGATATTGACGGTGGCCGCTGCGCAGTCTAAGCTCAGTCAGCTGGAGCGTACCGTGTTTTTCACCGTGCTGAAAACTATAGATGACAATGTGAAAAAGTTTGGCAGCTCAAAAGTGTTTATAAATAGCATACCAAGCCAGATGCTGAGCGAGAAAGACTGGAAGACACTGCGCCGCAAGTACAAGCATTTGTTCAAAAACCTTGTGGTGGAAATCACCGAGGTGGAGAATGTCACACAGCAGGAGATGCAGCACAAGGTGGAGTATATCCAGAACATGGGTATGCAAATTGCGCTGGATGATTTTGGCAGTGGCTATTCAAATGAGCTGCGTATTTTGTCCATAAACATGAACATCGTTAAGATAGATATGGGCATGATAAATGGGATACACGACAGCCCCGACAAGCAAAAGCTTGTGTCTAATGTGGTGTCCTTCTGCCACCCCAAGGGCATACAGCTTGTGGCGGAGGGCGTGGAGGACGAAAAAGACTTAGCGGAGCTTGTGCGGCTGGATGTGGACTATGTACAAGGGTACTATACAGCAAAGCCGTCGTTTGATATTTTGCCCATAAGCGAAGAGCGCAAGGATGAGATACTAAGGCTGAACGAAGGTGCGAGCAGGGAAAAACAGCAGTGATAAATGACGCTTGTAGGCTTTTTGTGGCACGATTTGCGGCACAATGTGAATTTTTTTGAAATTTGTGCTTGCATTTTATGTGCGCATTTGATATAATCATAAAGCACTGCAAGGGGGAGAATTCCCGAGTGGCCAAAGGGGGCAGACTGTAAATCTGTTGCGTTTCGCTTCGATGGTTCGAATCCATCTTCTCCCACCAAAGAACCTCAAGGTAGCAAAGCTGCCTTGAGGTTCTTTTTTGCGCACAGGATGGATTTTATGCTTTGAGCAATGCGCTAAGTGTGAATTTTTATTCGTTGACTTCACAATTTTTGTATGCGTAAAAATAATAGGCAATATTTATTAGGCGTGTTCGCTTGTATTTAATTCACATGGTGCTTGTTTTTTGTGATATACAGCAAATTGGCTTTGGATATAGTGCGATATTTCGTCGAAAAGCCGAAATTTTGCATGTATTTCACAAAGCACATACTCGAATTTTACTTTGCTGTGATAAGCTTTGCACAACAAAGTGGAGGTTGAAACATGTATCAAGTGGGAACATGCACGGCGGACGTGCTTGAAGTAGCTCGAAAAGAGAAAAAAGTATGCGACTTTTATGTGTCGGATGCAACAAAGCAGGCGGGAGCAGACAACGCTATGAGAGTGATGAGTTCTGCGGAGGATATGAGCGCATCTGTACTTACAAGGGTGCTACAAAGCGACTGCGTATATCCTGTGTATCAGCCGATTGTATCGCTGCAGGACGGCGAAATATACGCATATGAGGCGCTCAGCCGAATAAACTTGGAAAATTTTGACATCGGCATAGAAGATGTTTTTAAGATGGCTGAAAAAAATGGACGCTCATGGGAAATAGATACTATTTGCCGCAAAAAAGCGCTGGAGCAGTTTGCGAAGCAGGCCTCGGACAAGCGGCTGTTTTTGAATGTTGACCCAAATATAATTTACGACGATGATTTCAAAAACGGCTTCACAAAAAACAGCCTTGACAAGCTTGGGATTTCTAAGGATAAGATTGCGTTTGAAATAACAGAGCGTGTTGCTATTTTGGACAAGGCGCTTTTTTTTAAGACAATAGAGCACTACAAGGCGCAAAACTTTGCCATTGCTATTGATGATGTCGGCTCGGGGTTTTCGGGGCTTAATGTAATAGTGGACGTAAAGCCCAGCTTCATAAAGCTAGATATGCACCTTGTGCGCAACATAGATGAGGACGAGACAAAGCGTGTGATGTGCCGTGCACTCGCCGACTTTTGCAAGAGCGCAAACATAAAAATAATAGCGGAGGGCATAGAGCGTGAGGAGGAGCTGGAGGAGCTGATTTCGCTCGGGGTGGACTATGGGCAGGGCTTCTTTTTGTCCTACCCGGGCGAAAAGCTGAAAGAAATAGAGGCGCAAAAAAAGGAATTTATACTAAAGCAAAGCAAAAAAAACTACATAAAGAAAACGAAAACCTCCATATACCCCGTGATAAAGGACTACTGCCGCAAGGGGTGTACCTTCACAATGGACACAAAGGCGGAGGACATTTACTTTATGCTTTCGGAAAACCCGGCCATCACCGAGTTTACCGTTTTGGATAATGAAAAGGCGGTTGGGTTCATGACAAGGCAGGACCTAAACGGCAAGCTGAGCGGAAGGTTTGGCTACAGCCTTTTTTCCAAGAAAAATATATCCTGCCTGCTGAAAGAAAACTTTTTGAGCGTGCCTGCGGACATGACGGTGGACAAGGTGTCCCGCCTTGCGATGCAAAGAGACACAGACAGCCTGTACAATCCCGTGGTGGTGCTGAAAGATGAAAAGTATTTCGGCGTTGTCACCATAAAGGACCTGCTTGATTTGTGCACAAAAATAGAGGTAAATGTGGCAACACACGCAAGCCCGCTTACAAAGCTGCCGGGCAATCTCATTATTGAAAAAGAAATAGAGCAGCGAATATTCGGAGGCGACGACTACGCAATCACCTATTACGACTTGGATAATTTTAAGGCGTACAATGATGCGTACGGCTTTGACAACGGCGACTTGATGCTGATACTGCTTTCGGACTTGCTGGTGGAATGCGCCGAAAAGGGGGAGTTTGTGGGGCACATAGGCGGCGATGATTTTATTGTGATTGCAAATTATGGGCATGAGCAGTGCAAGCTTTTTTGCGAGAGAGTGATACGAAAGTTTGATGAGCAGGTAAAAAAACTGTATAGGGACGAGGATATACAAAAAGGGTACATAGTGTCAAAAAACAGAAGCGGCGTGACCGAGAATTTTGCGCTTGCGAGCCTTTCGGTTGCGGGTGTTACGAGCAAGGGCAAGAGATACAGCAGTGCGGATGAGTTTTCACGGGATATTGCGCTGCTGAAAAAGAGCAGTAAAATGCAGGAGGGTAGCTACTACTGCATAATATAATAGTGCTTACTTAAAAATTATGACAAGCACCGCTTGCAGGTGTGTTGCAACAGACAAACAAAAAGCACTGCTTAAGCCGTTAAAGCTTAGCAGTGCTTTTGTTGCGTGCTGTATTATGTTGCACATAGTATAAACGAAGGATGAAACTTACCTTTCGGCCTCTGTCGCAGGCACGCACATGCCCTCCACCTTGAAAATCTCAAAGTTGTCGCTTTTGCCCTTTAGCTTTATTTGTGTGCCAAGCGAAACAAACTCCACACGCCCTTGCAGGGCATCCGCAACATCTCGGCTTACGTATATGCACCCTGCGGGGGCGTTGCTTTCAAGGCGTGCGGCGGTGTTTACGGTGTCGCCTATGGCAGTGTAGTCCATGCGCACGGGCGAGCCGATATTCCCCACGACGGCAGGCCCATAGTGCACGCCCACCCCAAACTGCACGGTGTGGCCGTACTGCGCCAAAAGCTCCTCGCCCAGCTCCTGCGCGCCGCTTACCATGTCCATCGCCGCCTTCACTGCCTTGAAAATGCTGTCCTCCTGCGGCAGGGGGGCGCCCCAAAACGCCATGGTGCAGTCGCCCACATACTTGTCCAGTGTGCCGTTGTTATCGAAAACACAGCGGCTGGTTAGCGTTAAATATTTGTTTACAATCTCCACTACGGTCTCGGGAGCGAGCTTTTCGGACATGGTGGTAAAGCCTCGAATATCCACAAAAAGCACCACTATGTCCGCAAGCTTTCCGCCCAGTTGCAGCGCCTTGGGCTCGCCGTTTAGTAGCTCTGTCACCACCTGCGGCGCAACGTATCGACTAAATGTTTTTATAACATTGCGCTTTTCGAGTGCGGCACGGGTGTAGTTTGCGGCGATGGAGAAAATGTAGCTGAGCGTCACTGCCGCCGGCACATAAAATACGTGCACTACATAGCCTAAATTCCACAAAAGCAGGCATAATAGTACCCAGCCCACCGAGATGCCCAGCCACATGATAGTAGATGGCAGAATTTTGCGCTCATAAAACCATAAAAAGCAAAATATAGCGATGAGAAAAAGCAAAATATTTTGGGGCAGGGGTAACACCTCGGTTTTTACTTCGCCTCGTAGCAGTGCGGAAAGTGCGTTTGCCTGATATTCCACGCCGTACATTTTCACGGCATGGTCTATGGCGGTGGTGTATTCGTCAAACATTCCCTGCGCAAACGGCCCGATAAGCACGATTTTGTCTGCGAAAATATCCGGGTCGAGCGTGCCGTCTACAAGCTGTGTTACCGAAAAGCCATCGTCGAACCCGAGCGGTGCAGACTGGAAAGGAAGATACCAGCGGTAAAGGGAGTCCATCGGGGGCACAAGCGTAGTATCAAGGCCCTTTTGCTCTGCGTAAAGCTTGTAAATGGCCTGATGAAAGGAGGGTATCGTCCTGCCGTCGGGCAGCTCTATCTGCCAAATGGCGTGGCGCAGTATGCCGTCGTCATCAATCATTGCGTTTACCTGTCCCTGCGTAGTGGCTTCTCTTAGCGCCTCGTACGGCTCTTCGTAAAGCAGGACAGAATACTCATCCGTGTGAAAGCCACCCGATGCGTCGGTGATGAGCTGTGAGCCGAAGGTGGCGGAGGTGGCGGTGACGACGTTGCCGTATTCGCCGCAGACCTCTGCAAGATACGCATCCGCCTGTGGTGAGGAGCTTTCGCCCACAAATAGTGCATCCAGCCCTATCACTGCGGGGCGGCGCTGAGGGTCTGCGTTTAGGTATTCCACCGCAGATGCGATGACATCACGTGACCAAGGCATGGAGCCGTAAGCCTCTATCGAGGCCTCGTCCATGCCCACTATTATAATGTCAGAGCTTGCGGCGGAGGGCGTTTGGTACAGCGCATCCGAGGCGGTATTTGCAAGGCCTGAAAATATCTGTGAGGTGCTTAGCAGTACCATGGCAATGCCGCCTGCAAGCGCAAGCGGCAGGGATTTGAAAATCTTCTTTTTTAGCATGGACAAACGTGTGTCATTCCTTCCCGAGGTTTTCGGAGCATCTGCTTGTGCCAAAATATGCACGGCATAAAAAGTTGCCGAAAAAGTGTGCCTACAGATTAGATAGTGCCTACACTATCTAAAACATACCCTCTAAGATATGTGCAATTTCAATGTCGTCCTTTTTCTCCCACGCACGGCTTTGCACAAAAAGCTCGAAAATATACTTGTCCAGCTTGTTCTCCTGTGCCATTTCCTGCATTATTGCGAGTGTTTTGTCCAAAGGTATGGCCTTTTTGTACGGTCTGTCGCTGGAGGAAAGCCCGTCGAAAATATCCAAAACGGTGAGTAAGCGAGCCTCTTTGTCTATGCCCTCTGAGGAAAGCTGTTTTGGGTATCCCGAGCCGTCCAGTAGCTCGTGGTGCTTGGAGGCCCACCTTGGGATTTTTGCATATTCGCCCCAAAAGCTCATGTTGCTGAGGATTTTTTCGGTGATAACCACATGCTCCTGCATTATGGAGCGCTCTTTGTCCGTAAGCGTTCCATTGCGAATGGAAAGCGCCTCAATTTCGTCCTTTGAAAACCACAGTCGTGTTTCACCGGTGCGCGTAGTGTACGTTTTGCCCGCTAAAATGCGCACCTGCGCATAGGTGTCATCATCTAAATAGCCCATGGTGTTTACCCTGCGCACAAACTCCCTTACACGCTCCACCTCCTCCATGAATGGGGTGGCATCCTCCCCCTTGCGCAGGCAGTTTACCTCCTGCGAGAGCGAGATATAGTCGAGCTTTGCCATAAGCTCATCATACCTAAAGTCCAGCCTTGTGGCCTTGTTCATTATTTCCAGCGGAGTTATAAGCTTGCCTATATCATGCAGCCAGATGCTCAGTATAAACAGCCGCTCGTTTAGCTGTGAAAACTTCCACGGCTCGTCCTTGTTGCTGTTGAGCCATTCGATAAACGCCTTTGCGTAAATTACCATGGCGTGCGTGTGTGTGACGTTGTAGGGCGAGCGCAGGTGAATGGCGGTGGATATGGTGCGCACGATGGACTCCATAAGGTCCTCCACCTGCATTGTGTAGTTCATGTTTGTAAGGCAGATGGCCGCTTGTGAGGCGAGCGCCTGCACAATTACCTTTGAGGATTCCTTAAAGGCTATAATGTCGCCATTTTCATTTTGTGCGTTAATAAGCTGCATCACACCGATGATTTCGCCGTGGTTATTCTCCATGGGCACAACCATCATGGACGTTGTCTTGTAGCCTGTTAGCGCATCGTAGCGTAAAGGCCCCGCAAAGTCGAAAAGGTCGCTGTCGTACACATCGGGGATGTTTATGAGCTTGTTTTCCAATACGGAATATGCGCACACGTTGCCCCTTTGCAGTGGCACGGGCGGCAGCTCAATTTTGCCGTGGGTGCCCCCTTGCAGTACGTTTTGCGACTTTGTTATCATCACCTTGAAAACAAGCTCGCTCTCGTTTTTTATGTACAGCGTGCCGCCGTCGCAATTCGTCAGGTCCATTGCGGCGGTCAATATGCGCTCCAAAAGCAGCTCTCGGTCCTTTTCCGCCGCCAGCGCAATGCTTATTTCCAGTAGTTTTTCGGTGTAGTCGTTTGTCATAGCGATATTTCCATCCCTTCCTTCGCAAGGAAACACTGTGGGTTAGAATTTGAAATTTTACGCTGTACAGCGTCTAAAATATCATCCGTACTCAAGGGGTCGTGGTGGAAAATTATAAACTGCTCGCACTCTGTTTGTGCGGCCGCTTTAAGCGCAACGTTTCTGCCTGTGTGCCCAAATCCCCTTTTTTGGGGGTACTCCTCCTTCGAGTACTGCCCGTCGCACACAAGTAGCGTGCACCCCTTGGTAAAGCGGATAAACTCCTCGCTCGGCGCGGCGGCCATCTCGTTGTCGGTGGCGTACACAACGCTTTTGTCCTCGCAGTCCAGCCGAATTATGCAGCAGCCTCCGGGGTGGTTTGCGTGCATGGTGCGCACACGAACATCCCCTAAAAAGAACTCACTTTTGAGTGGATAGCACCGCACGTTTGCGCAAAAATCATCAAAGGAGATGGGCCAAAGCGGAGGGCTGACGAGGCGGCTTATCTGCTCCTTTATGTCAAGGCCACTGCGACTCTCGCCGTAGATGTCAATATTAAGCGTATCATCAAACATAATGTCCGCAAACGGAAGCCCCATTAAATGGTCCATATGCGTGTGCGAAAAGAGCAGATGAAGCTTGTTGTCTCCTTGCAAAAGCTCCCGCTCAAAGTTCAAAAGGCCACTGCCTGCATCCAGCAGAATGTTCTGCCCACCCATGCGCAAAAAAATGCAGGAGGTATTGCCGCCGTATTTCAGAAAGTTTTCGCCCGTCTTGGGCATGGAGCCTCGTGCTCCCAATATCTTAAAAAATAATGATGCCATGCACACACCCTTTTGTCGGTTATTTTGACACAGCCTGCACCTGCGAATGATAAGCACAAGCTGTTGAGCTATTATATATACTATATATAATGTATATATAAGCACGTTTCTTGCGCAGTGCCTTTAATATACGCTATAATAGTAGCATGTTTCGGCATTTGTGTCGATATATTGTGCACAAGTATTTTGCGCAGAGAAGGGGCGGGAAAAGTGTGGCTGTGCCTGCTTGTGCCACTGCTTGAACTTGCTGAAAAAAATTTGATTTTTGGCTGAAAAACACTTGCATTATTGCCCTATATCTGTTAAAGTAATTAGGCGACTGCAAGTGCACCGTGTGTTAGTACGGTGCATGATGTGCGATGAAGCGGGAGGTTGCGGGGCGTGCAAGGCTCAATAGAGCGAATGGTGCGCCACGGTTTTTCCGCGGAGTATGTCGGGTCATGAACCGGGCGAATGATACTGAGGGCAAAGGCTATGTTCACCTTATTATATATAGTAAGGCGAACCAATTTCCACCGTTTTGCTGAAATATGCACAAAACGAATTTGCCGTAGGGTGTGTCCGGGCGAACTGCAAGGCATCGTAAGATGACAGGGCGGTTCACCGGTTTTTCTCATGTAAAGGGATGAAACACCCGGCACGGTGTGAGAAACAATGTACGCTCTTGCGCTCAGTGTGACAATACCGCCTACATCACAGTCAAACAACAAAACGGAGGCGATTATTTTGGCAGTCAAGGAAAAAATCAGAGTAAGGCTCAAAAGCTACGACGCAGGGCTTGTGGACGCTGCGGCGGAGAAGATTGTGGAGACAGCACGCCGCACCGGCGCTCGCATTTCGGGCCCTGTGCCGCTACCCACAGACAAGGAAATTGTCACCATTCTGCGTGCGGTGCACAAGTACAAAGACTCTCGCGAGCAGTTTGAAACACGCACACACAAGCGTCTTGTGGACATTCTTCGTCCTTCCAACAAGACGGTGGAGGCGCTGACATCTTTGCAGTTGCCCGCAGGCGTGGAGATAGAAATTAAGTTGTAAAGCGTAGGGGCGAAAGCCTTTGCGATACCTGATATGTCGGCCACGGTCGGCAGCCGGGTCATGTTGGCGGGGTGCGAGCTTACACAAGTTGTGCGCTGTCAACCAATAACCTGCACGGCGATAATATCGCCTGCACATGAAGGAGGCACAAGCAATGAAAAAGGGAATCATCGGCAAGAAAATCGGCATGACGCAGATATTCAATGAGGCCGGTAAAGTGGTTCCGGTGACGGTGGTACAGGCAGGTCCTTGCGTCATCGTTCAGAAGAAAACAAAGGAAAGCGACGGCTACGAGGCGGTGCAGATGGGCTACGGCGACGTAAACATCAAGCGCATCACAAAGCCCGCCAAGGGTCACTTCGACAAGGCAGACGTTGCACCCAAGCGCACACTGCGTGAGTTCAAGCTGGAGGAGATTGACAGCCTGAACGTGGGCGACATCCTCAAGGCGGACATTTTCGCCGAGGGCGAAAAGATAGACGTAGTGGGCACAAGCAAGGGTAAGGGCTACGCAGGTACTATCAAGCGCTTTGGCGGACACATGATGCGTGCCACACACGGTGGCGGCCCCATCCACCGCCATGCCGGCTCGCTCGGCGCTTGCTCCACTCCCTCTCGTGTAATGAAGGGCAAAAAGCTGCCCGGACACATGGGTGCGGAGCGGGTGACGGTACAAAATCTGACCGTGGCCAAGGTGGACGCCGAGAACAACCTCATTGCCATCAAGGGTGCGCTTCCGGGCGCAAAGGGCAGTGTTGTGCTTATCTCGGACGCTGCGAAGGCGTGAAGGAGGAGTAAGAATGGCTAAGTTTGACATTGTGGATATGAGCGGCAAGAAAACAGGTAAGGACATCGAGCTGTCGGATGCCGTTTTCGGAATTGAACCAAACCGTAGCGCCATGCACGCCGTAGTGGTAAACCATCTGGCGAACAAGCGCCAGGGTACACAGAGCACAAAGACTCGTGCAGAGGTAAGAGGCGGCGGCAGAAAGCCGTGGCGTCAAAAGGGAACGGGCCATGCACGTCAGGGCTCCATTCGCAGCCCGCAGTGGACGGGCGGCGGCGTGGCGCTGGGCCCAAAGCCCCGTGACTACAGCTACAGCCTGAACAAAAAGCTAAAGCGCATTGCGCTGCTTAGCGCACTGTCCGCAAAGGCGGCCGCAGGCGAAATTGTGGTGGTGGATGCCATCAAGATGGAAGAGTACAAGACCAAAACGATGATAAAGATGCTTTCGGACGTGGGCGCTGCCAAAAAGGCGCTTATCGTAACAGATGTTGTGAACGGCATGATTGTGAAAAGTGCCTCCAACATCCCCGGCGTAAAGACAACCACAGCAAGCCTTATCAACGTATACGACATACTAAACGGCGGCACGTTCATCATGAGCGTGGATGCAGCCAAAAAGATTGAGGAGGTGTTTGCATAATGAGAACAGCACCGCAGGATATAGTGCTGGGGCCCATCATCACGGAGAACTCCATGCAGGGCATCCCCATGAAGAAATACACCTTCAAAGTTGCAAAGGATGCAACAAAAATCAGCATTGCACAGGCAGTGGAGGAGCTTTTCGGCGTGAACGTAGCCAAGGTAAACACCATTTCGGTGCGTGGCCGCTATCGCCGTCAGGGCTACCACGGGGGCTACACTCCCAGCTACAAAAAAGCGATTGTCACGCTGAGCGAGAAGAGCAAGGGCATCGAGTTTTTTGAGAGCATGACCTAAACAAGGCCTAATGACTTGAACAAGGCCTAACGCAATAGCAATAAAGGGCGAGGCGCAAATATGCGCTCTGTGTAAAATTACCGCCCTTTCAAGTATGGAGACTTAGATAGTGTTGGCATAAGTTGAAACGAGCAGATTTTGAGGAATTTTTTTGTTCTACAAGGAGAAAAAACGATACACTCCTTTGTGGAATGTGAGTTTTGAGGACACAGTAGAGCGAAAAAATAACCAAAATATGCCGCTTGAACACTTGTGTCAAAACTATCTGAACAGTCTTCGCAAACAAAAACAAGGAGTGAGAACCCATGGCGATAAAGAAGTACAAGCCGACTACGCCCGGCCGCCGCGGCATGACGGTTACGGATTATTCCGGGCTGTCCAAAACCGGCCCTGAGCGCAGCCTGCTTGAGCCTATGAAAAAGCACGCCGGCCGCAACAGCTACGGCCGCATCACCGTGCGTCACCACGGCGGTGGAAACCGCAGGAAGTACCGTGTTATTGATTTCAAGCGTCGCAAGTTCGACGTGCCCGCAACGGTGCAGACACTGGAGTACGACCCCAACCGCTCTGCACACATTGCGCTGATAAAGTACGAGGATGGTGAAGTGTCCTACATCATCGCAGCCGAGGGGCTGAAGGTGGGCGACACCATTATGAACGGCCCTAACGCCGACATTAAGCCGGGCAACACATTGCCCTTTGCGGCAATTCCCGTAGGTACTGTTATCCACAACATCGAGATGTACCCAGGCAAGGGCGCACAGCTGGTGCGTGGCGCAGGCACCTCCGCACAGCTCATGGCTAAAGAGGGCAAATACGCTCTTGTACGTCTGCCGTCGGGCGAGATGCGCAACCTGCCCATCGACTGTGTGGCCTCCATCGGCCAGGTGGGCAACATCACCCACGAAAACGTGAACATCGGTAAAGCCGGTCGTAAGCGTCACATGGGCTGGAGGCCTACGGTTCGCGGCTCTGTCATGAACCCGGTAGACCACCCCCACGGCGGTGGTGAGGGCAAAAGCCCCATCGGACGTCCCGGACCTGTTACACCTTGGGGCAAGCCTACACTGGGCTACAAAACCCGTAAAAACCATAAAGCTTCGGACAAGATGATTGTCAAGCGGCGCAAATAAGAAAGGAGAGCACAATGGGCAGAAGTGTTAAAAAAGGACCTTACGTCCAGCCGGCACTCCTAAAGCGAGTGCAGGGCATGAACGACAATGGCGAAAAGCGTGTGCTGAAAACATGGAGCAGAGCCTCTACCATCTTCCCCGATTTTGTGGGACACACATTCGCAGTGCACGACGGCCGCAAGCATGTGCCGGTGTATGTCACCGAGGATATGGTTGGCCACAAGCTGGGTGAATTTGCACCCACACGTACCTACAAAGGACACGCCGGCAGCAAGACCGGCCGATAGAGGAGAGGAGAGAAAAATATGGATGAAAGCATGGCAAAGGCGAAGCTGAGCTACGCACGCATTTCGCCTCGCAAGGTATCGGTTGTTCTCGACCTCATCCGCAAGCAGCCGCTGGACAAGGCACTGGCAATACTGCAGTACACCCCAAAGTCCGCGTGTGAGCTGCTGATTAAGCTGGTGAACAGCGCTGCGGCAAACGCAGAGAATAACCACAACATGGACAAAAACAGCCTTTATGTGGCAGAGTGTTATGTAACACCGGGCCCCACACTCAAACGCATTCAGCCAAAGGACCACGGCAAGGCATTCAGAATCCTCAAGCGCACCAGCCACATCACGGTGGTGCTCAAAGAGATGCAGGCGTAAGGAGGAGTGTGAAAAATGGGTCAAAAAGTTAATCCCAACGGTTTGCGTGTGGGTGTCATCCGTGACTGGAACAGCCGCTGGTATGTGGACAAAAAGCATTTCGGTGACACACTGGTGGAGGACTATAACATCCGCAAACATCTTAAAAAGAAGCTGTACTCAGCGGGCATTCCCAAAATTGAGATTGAGCGCACCTTTGAAGCACAGAGCGGCGCACCCCGTGTGAAAATCAATATCTTTTGCGCAAAGCCGGGCATGGTTATCGGCCGTGGCGGCACCGAGATAGACAAGATTCGCATGGAGATTGAGAAGATAATCGGCAAGAGCGTAAACCTCAACATCGTTGAGATTCGCAACGCCGACACAAACGCAACTCTTGTGGCGGAGAACATCGCACAGCAGCTGGAGCGCCGCATTGCGTTCCGTCGTGCAATGAAGCAGGCTATCGGCAGGGCCATGCGCTTTGGCGCAAAGGGCATCAAGATTCAGGTGGGTGGCCGCCTGAACGGTGCGGACATTGCCCGTAGCGAGCACTACCACGAGGGCACTATCCCACTGCAGACACTGCGTGCGGACATCGACTACGGCTTTGCCGAGGCAAACACCACCTACGGCAAGATAGGCATTAAAGTATGGGTGTACAAGGGCGAAGTGCTCAAAGGCTCAAAGCCGGTGGAGGACATTCCTCGCCCGCCGCAGGAGCGCCGTGGCGACCGCAGGCCCCCAAGAGGGGATAGGCCGCAGCGCAAGGAAGGAGGCAATCGCTGATGTTGATGCCAAAACGTGTTAAATACCGTCGTGTTCACCGTGGCCGCATGAAGGGCAAGGCCATGAGCGGAAACGAGGTAAACCAAGGTCAATACGGCATTGTGGCTTTAGAGCCCGGCTGGATTACCTCCAACCAAATCGAGGCCGCTCGTATTGCCATGACACGCTACATCAAGCGTGGTGGCAAGGTGTGGATTAAGATTTTCCCCGATAAGCCCGTTACAGAAAAGCCCGCCGAGACCCGCATGGGTAGCGGTAAGGGTAGCCCCGAGTATTGGGTGGCTGTTGTAAAGCCGGGCCGTGTGTTGTTCGAGCTTGCGGACGTGCCCGAGCCAATCGCACGTGAGGCGCTGCGCCTTGCAAGCCACAAGTTGCCCATAAAGACAAAGTTCCAAAAGCGTGAGGATGCCCCTGCTACACAAGAGGCTTCCGAAGCTAAGGGCGATGCACAGCCCTCTGTGGAAAAGGAGGGTGAAGCATAATGAAAGCAACCGAAATGCGTGACATGCAGCCTTTAGAGCTGAACAAGCGCCTGAATGAGCTGAAGCAAGAGCTTTTCAACCTGCGTTTTCAGCACGCCATCAACCAGCTGGAAAACCCCCAGCGCATTGTGGTGGTGAAGAAGGAAATCGCCAGAGTTAAGACGGTGATGCACGAGCAAAACCTGCAGGAGATTGTCCTGAAGGTGGAGCAGGTAGAGGCAAAGCCGGAGAAGAAGGAAGAAAAGCCCAAGCGCACACGCAAGGCGAAGAAGGACGAAGAGGGTGCAGCGGAAGAAAAGCCCGCAAAGCCAAAGCGCACTCGCACAAAAAAGACGGATGAGGAAAAAGCCGCATCCGCCGAGGATAAATAGGAGGAGGGAAGAGCATGAGCACCGAGCGCAACCTGAGAAAAACGAGGGTAGGCACCGTGGTTAGCGACAAGATGGACAAAACCATTGTCGTTGCGGTAAAGGACAGCGTCAAGCATCCCCTCTACAAGAAAATTGTTAAGCGCACCGTTAAGTTCAAGGCACATGACGAAAATAACGAGTGCAGCATAGGCGACCGTGTTTCCATTATGGAGACACGTCCCATCTCGAAGGACAAACGTTGGAGGCTTGTAAAAATCGTCGAGAAGGCGAAGTAAAGCTTGCCCATTAAGCTTTACTTCGAACCATCGGTAGTAGGACCTGCCAGCACGCACAAGCCGGCGTAATGCGGGGAGCATCCCCAAAAGGGGCAGGTCACAAAAAGGAGGAGCCAAGAGAATGGTTCAAATGCAAACCCGTCTGAAGGTTGCAGACAACACCGGCGCAAAAGAGCTGATGTGCATTCGCGTTTTAGGCGGCAGCCGCAAGCGCTATGCAAGCATTGGTGATGTGATAGTGGCCAGTGTGAAAAAAGCCGCCCCAAACTCGGGCGTAAAAAAGGGTGAAGTGGTGCGTGCGGTTATAGTGCGCTCAAAGCATGGTGTGCGCCGTGATGACGGCAGCTACATCCACTTTGACGAGAACGCCGCAGTGCTTATCAAAGACGACAAAAACCCCAGGGGCACACGTATCTTTGGACCCGTTGCACGTGAATTGCGTGAGAACGGATACCTGAAGATTCTGTCGCTTGCCCCCGAGAGCTTGTAAGGAGGTGCCGCAGAGTGGATACAAAAGCAAATAAAGTGCATGTGAAAACCGGCGACACCGTGATGATTATCAGCGGTAAGGACAAGGGCCAAAAGGGCAAGGTTCTCGCCGTTTCTCCCAAGGAGAAAAAGGTAATTGTTGAGGGCAGAGCCATGGTGAAAAAGCATGTGAAGCCCCGTCGTCAAGGCGAGCAGGGTGGCATTATAAAGGCGGAGAGCGCGATGTACGCCTGCAAGGTAATGCCCGTTTGCCCCAAGTGCTCAAAGCCCACCCGTGTGGGCCACAGCGTAGACAAGGACGGCAAGAAAACACGCATCTGCAAAAAATGCAGCGCAGAATTTTAAGGGGAGGGAGCAACATAATGGCAAGACTGAAAGACAGATACCAAAGCGAAATAGCTCCCGCTCTTATGAAAAAGTTCAGCTACAAGAGCGTGATGCAAATACCAAAGCTTGACAAAGTGGTAGTGAACGTTGCGGCGGGCGATGCACGTGACAACCCGAAAATCATGGAAGCTATCATGAGCGACCTTGGCATTATCACAGGCCAAAAGGCGGTTGTGTGCAAAGCTAAAAAGAGCGTTGCAAACTTTAAGCTTCGTGAGGGAATGCCCATAGGCGCAAAGGTTACTTTGAGGGGCGAGCGCATGTACGAGTTTGTGGACAGGCTGTTTTCCATCGCCTTCCCCCGTGTGCGTGACTTCCGCGGAATATCCGGAAACTCCTTCGACGGCCGTGGCAACTACTCGGTTGGCGTGCGCGAGCAGCTGATATTCCCCGAGATTGACTACGACAAGATAGACACTGTGCGTGGTATGGACATTGCGTTTGTTACCACCGCAAAAACCGATGAAGAGGCAAAAGAGCTGCTGACCCTTATGGGCGCACCTTTCGCAAATTAAAAGGAGGGAAGAAGCGTGGCAAAAACCAGCCAAAAAATACGCCAGGCACGTCCGGCGAAGTTCTCTACAAGAGCTTACACACGCTGCAAAATCTGCGGCCGCCCGCATGCTTACCTTCGCAAGTACGGCGTGTGCCGTATCTGCTTTAGGGAACTTGCCTACAAGGGCGAAATTCCCGGTGTGCGCAAAGCAAGTTGGTGATTAGGGATTAGATGGTGCAAGCACCATCAAAGGAAAGCGCAGGGGCACACCGCTCTCTGCGGCGCAATCCCGATGAACAATACTAAGGCATTAGCGATTGGCTATTAGTTGAGTGGCAGGGTCCCTTTGGGCGAAACCGGCCGACAACAACTAATTCCTAATTCCTGATTCCTAATGACTAAACAGGAGGTCTATGAATGCATATCACCGATCCTATCGCTGACCTGCTCACCCGCATTCGCAATGCGAGCAACGCAAAGCATCCAAATGTAGACATCCCTGCTTCCAACATGAAAAAAGCAATTTGCAAAATCTTGGTGGACGAGGGCTATGTGCGCAACATGCAGGTGATAGAGGACAAAAAGCAGGGGCTTATCCGTGTAACCCTGAAGTATCAGGAAAACGGCTCCCCCGTTCTTGCGGGCCTACGCAGGGTGTCAAAGCCCGGCCTGCGAATCTACTCGAACTATGAAGACATGCCCAAGGTTATGCGTGGCCTTGGTACCGCAATTATCTCCACATCCAAAGGCATAATGACCGATAAGACTGCTCGCACCCAAAAGGTGGGCGGCGAGGTCTTGGCCTTTGTGTGGTAAGAAAGGGGGCTTTTAGACAATGTCGAGAATAGGAAGAAAACCCATCGTCGTTCCGCAGGGTGTGGAGCTCAGCATTGAGGGAAACACCGTCACTGTGAAGGGCCCCAAGGGCACACTCAATTCCACCATCCATCCCCTTATGAAAGTGGAAATGAAGGACGGAGAGGTTATAGTGAGCCGCCCAAACGATGACAAGCAGGCTCGCAGCCTGCACGGGCTGTCCCGCACGCTTATTGCAAACATGATTACGGGTGTTTCGGAAGGTTTCAAAAAGAACCTGGAAATACACGGCATCGGCTACAGGGCGCAAAAGCAGGGCACAGACCTTGTGATGAACATAGGCTACTCGCACCAGGTTATCATGCCCGAAAAGTACGGCGTGACAGTGGAAGTGCCCGAGCCTACAAAGATTGTCATAAACGGCATAGACAAGCAAAAGGTTGGCCAGTTTGCCGCTGAAGTTCGCGAGAAGCGTCCGCCCGAGCCTTACAAGGGTAAAGGCATCCGCTACGCTGGCGAATATGTAGCCCAAAAAGAGGGCAAGTCCGGCAAGGGCTAAAGGAAGGAGTGAGAAACCATGGTCAAAAAACTTGACAGAAATGTGGCGCGCCTGCGCCGTCACCGCCGAGTGCGGGGAAAAGTTTCGGGCACGGCTGAAAAGCCGAGACTGGATGTGTTCCGCTCCTCAAAGCACATCTATGCACAGATTATTGACGACGTTACCGGCAACACGCTGGTATCCGCTTGTAGCTTAGATAAGGATTTTTCCGGCTACGGCGGAAATGTGGAAGCGGCCACCCAAGTGGGCAAGGCCATCGCCAAAAAGGCGCTGGAAAAGGGAATCACGCAGGTGGTGTTTGACAGAGGCGGCTTTGTATATCACGGCCGAGTAAAAGCTTTGGCCGAGGGTGCCCGCGAGGGCGGCCTTCAGCTGTAAGGAGGATGAGCATGGAGTATTTAGACGCTTCCACCATGGATTTGACCGAAAAGATAGTGCACATTAACCGTGTATCAAAGACGGTAAAGGGCGGACGCATCTTCAAGTTTTCGGCGCTGGTAGTTGTGGGAGACGGCGAGGGTGTTGTGGGCTTTGGCCTTGGCAAGGCGGGCGAGGTGCCCGAGGCTATTCGCAAGGGCATAGAGGACGCAAAGAAGAACCTTATCCGCGTTAACCTAAAGGGTACTACTATCCCCCACGAGACAATAGGGCGCTTTGGTGCAGGGCATGTACTGCTTCGTCCTGCTGCTCCCGGTACCGGTGTTATCGCCGGCGGTGCCGTTCGTGCTGTTGTAGAGGCAGCCGGCATTAAGGACATCCGCACAAAGTGTGTGCGCTCAAACAACCCCATCAACGTTGTAACAGCTACGATAAACGGCCTTAAAGGCCTTGTCAGCGCAGAGAATGTTGCGAAAAAGAGGGGCAAGAGCGTTAAGGAAATCTTTTCTTAAAAGGAGGTACTCCCCATGGCAGAGGAAAAAAAGACAGTAAAAGCTAAGGAGGAAAAAACCTCTGAGGCAAAGAAGCCTTCGGGCAAAACCGTGCAGGTGGCACAAAAAGCCTGCAAGGCAGCGCCCCAGCTTAGTGCAGGCAGTGTGCAAATCACACTGCGCCGTGCACTTATCGGGCGCAAAAAGGAGCAAATCGCAGTGGCAACATCGCTGGGCTTGCGCCGTATGGGTGATGTGAGCATTCAGCCGGATAATGCGGCTACCGCAGGAAAAATCACCAAAATTTCTTTTCTGATTGATGTTAAAAAGGCCTAATAAAGCACAGCCGAAGGAGGTGCAATTACATTGGAACTTCATGAACTTAGCCCTGTAGCCGGCAGCAACAAGTCGGCAAAGCGCAAAGGCCGTGGCCACGGAAGTGGAAACGGCAAGACCGCAGGATATGGCCACAAAGGCCAAAAGGCACGTAGCGGTAGCAAGAAGGCAGGCTTTGAGGGTGGCCAGATTCCCCTGCAACGCCGCCTGCCTAAGCGTGGCTTTAACAACATTTTTGCCACACACTATGCCATTATCAAGCTAAGCGACCTTGAAAAGTTTGAGGCGGGCGCTGTTGTAACCACCGATGCTCTTATTGAGGCAGGCATCATCAAAAAGCCTCTTGACGGTGTAAAGGTTTTGGGCAGTGGCGAAATTACCAAAGCTGTTACCGTTCAGCTTGCCGCCTACTCTGCGTCGGCCAAAGAAAAAATAGAAAAGGCAGGCGGGAAGGCAGAGGTGGTATAATTGTTCAATACATTCCGCAATGCCTGGAAAATTGCAGAGCTGCGCAAGCGCATTCTGTTCACCCTGTTTGTCATAGTGATATTTCGCTTTGGCATAGCGCTGAAGGTTCCCTTCATTGACCCCGAGGTCATGCGCAACATGGTGAACCAAAACTCCGGCGATATGTTCGGTTTTGTGGACTTTATCACCGGCGGTGCTTTCTCTTCCGCTTCGCTGTTTGCGCTGGGTGTACAGCCCTACATTAACGCATCCATCATCATGCAGCTGCTGGCGGTGGCCATTCCTGCGCTGGACCGTATGCGCAAGGAAGGCCCTGAGGGGCAAAAGAAGTACAACAAAATCACCCGTGCGGCGGGCGCTGTGCTGGCACTTGTCTTGGGAATAGGGTACTATTTCCTTTTGCGCAACGGAAACGGCCTGAAATACGGCGCATTCCCCATGGCCGACGGCACATACCACTCGGGGCTTACCCAGTTTTTCAGCGCAGTGGTCATTATTTTCGCCTTTGTGGCGGGCGCTATGTTCCTTATGTGGCTGGGAGAGCAGATTGACCGCAAGGGTATCGGCAACGGTATCTCCATCCTGATTTTTGCGGGTATTATTTCCGGCTGGCAGAGCATTGCCACCGCAGTGAGCGAGTACCTTGGGCTTGCGGCGGCGGGCGACGTGCAGTACTACATCTATCTGCCGCTGATATTCCTGCTTGCTGTGGCCGCTATTGTCATGGTTATCGTGCTAAATAGCGCCGAGCGCAGAATACCCGTGCAGTACGCAAAAAAGATGGTAGGCCGCAAAATGTACGGCGGACAAAACACCCATATACCCATCAAGGTGAACATGTCCGGCGTTATGCCCATCATCTTCGCTACGGCACTCACCAGCATTCCGGCCACAATAATGCGCCTTTTCAACCCCGCCGCAGATTCCATTCTCGGCATGGTTATGGGCTGGTTCTCTACGGAGGGCTATGTGTATGCGATTATCTACGCACTGCTTATTATCGCATTCAACTACTTTTATGTGGCCATCACCTACAACCCCATCGAGATTGCAAACAACCTTAAAAAGAACAACGGTGCTATCCCCGGCATTCGCCCGGGCAAGCCCACGTCCGATTTTGTTCAGAAGGTTATTCGCAAGGTAACACTCATCGGTGCGGCGTTCCTTGTGATTGTGGCGGTAGGCCCTATCCTTTTGGGCAACCTCACAAACGTAAGCATTCAGCTGGGCGGTACATCGCTGCTCATCGTGGTGGGTGTTGCGCTGGATACTTCCCGTAGCTTGGAAAGTTTCATGTTGATGCGTCACCACAAAGGTTTCTTGGAATAAAAAAGGCGCAGAGTAATGCACAAGATGGTATGTCGGCAGTGGCACTTGCCCCGGCAAATGTCGCACGGCCGATGTATCGGTGCAAAAGCTCAAGGCACCTAATGCGAGGGATGCGGATATGAAATTGATTTTACTGGGTGTGCCCGGAGCGGGAAAGGGCACACAGGCTGAATTTATAAGCGATAAGTACAACATTCCCAGTCTTTCCACCGGCAACGTGCTAAGGCAGGCGGTGAAAGATGGCACTCCCACAGGCCTTGCCGCAAAGGCGTGCATGGACGCAGGCCAGCTTGTGTCGGACGAGATTATACTGAACGTGGTTCGCGAGCGTTTGCAGCAGCCCGACGCAAAGAATGGGTTTGTGCTGGACGGTGTGCCTCGCACGCTGACACAGGCAAAGGCGCTGGAGGATATGGGCGTGGACATTGACCTTGCTGTGTACATCTACATAAGCGAAGAAAATGTCATAGAGCGTCTTTCGGGGCGCAGAATTTGCGAAAAGTGCGGCGCAAGCTACCACACACTGTACAAGCCCAGCGAGGTTGCGGGCGTGTGCGACCGTTGTGGTGGAAAGCTGATTATCCGCAAGGATGATGAGCCGGAAACTATTCGTGCACGCCTGAAGGAGTACTACAGGCTGACAGAGCCGCTCATTGATTTTTACAAAGAGCGGGGCAAGCTGGCCCAGGTGGAAAGCTCCTACCTTGTGGAAAAGACAAAAGCACGTGTGTTTGAAGTATTGGAGGCTCTTTAAGTGATTCGAGTAAAGAGTGCCGCTGAGCTGGAAAAGATGAAAAAAGCGTGCGCAATAGCCGCAGGCGCTCTGAGCGCAGGGGGCATGGCGGTGAAGCCGGGGGCAACCACGGCGGATGTGGATGCGGCGGTTCAGCGGTATATTCTCTCCAAGGGTGCAAAGCCCAGCTTTAAGGGCTACAACGGCTTTCCCGCTTCTACCTGCGTGTCGGTGGGGGATACTGTTATACACGGTATCCCTGCCAAAAACCACGTGATACGTGAGGGGGACATTGTCTCCATCGACGTGGGTGCTATGTGGGAAGGCTTTCACGGCGACAACGCCTACACCTTCCCCTGTGGCAAAATCAGCGAGGAGGCAGAGCATCTTTTGCGCACAACTCGCAAGGCGTTACTGCTGGCTATTGAGGCGGTAAAGCCGGGCGGCAGAGTGGGCGACATAGGCTTTGCGGTGCAAAACTATGTAGAGGGCTTTGGCTACAGCGTGGTGAGGGAATTTGTAGGGCACGGTGTGGGCGCACAGCTACACGAGTCGCCCGAGGTGCCAAACTTTGGCAAGGCGGGGCACGGCGCACGCCTTACGCCGGGCATGACGCTGGCTATTGAGCCGATGATTAACCAAAAGGGTGCGGCGGTGGATATTTTAGCCGACGGATGGACGGTAAAGACCCGTGACGGCGGGCTGTCTGCTCATTTTGAGCATACGGTGCTGGTGACAAAGGGCGAGCCGCTCGTCATGACACCGTGGCAGGTGGATGTATGGAACTCGTGAGAGGACAGGTAGTCACCAGCCGCAGCGGCAGGGATGTGACACGGGCGTATGTGGTGCTAAGCGTGCAGGGCGATGCACGCAGTGGAAAACAGAGGGCTGTTTTGGTAAATGGCTTTAAGTGGACGCTTGCACAGCCAAAGCACAAAAACCCAAAGCATCTGCAACCCACTTCCCACATCTTAGCGGATGCCGAGATGCAAACGGACGAAAAAATCAACACAGCCCTTGCAGAGTACTGCAAAAATAGGGGCGCAGAACAACGAGGAGGATAGTAGCTTGTCGAAAGAGGATGTCATTGAGATAGAGGGCGTTGTTATTGAGTCCCTGCCCAACGCTACCTTTAAGGTAGAGCTGGAAAACGGCCACCAGATTGATGCTCATATATCGGGCAAGCTAAGGATGAACTTTATTCGCATCCTGCCCGGTGATAAGGTGACGGTGGAGCTGTCCCCTTATGATTTATCCAAAGGTCGTATCACATGGAGAACAAAATAATCGCAAGTGCGAGGTTTTGTTTAGCTGAGAACGAATGGATTAGCCCTTAGTTGTTAGTTACTTAAACGGGGAGCGTTTTGCAAAAAAGGCTATTCGGGCACATGAAAACAACAACTGAGGACGGACAACTAAGGACTAATATGTACTGACAAGGGAGGTACTAAAAATGAAAGTGAAGCCTTCGGTAAAGCCGATGTGCGAAAAATGCAAGGTTATTAAGCGCAAAGGCCGTGTGATGGTTATTTGCCAAAACCCAAAACACAAACAGCGTCAGGGCTGATAAAAACAAGGAGGAGACAGCATGGCACGTATTGCCGGTATTGACCTGCCGCGCGAAAAGCGTATTGAAATCGGCCTGACCTATATTTATGGAGTCGGCCGTACCACCGCTAGCAAGATTCTCGCCTCAACAGGCATCTCGCCCGATACACGCGTGAAGGATTTGACCCAGGACGAGGAGGGCAAAATCCGTGAGTATATCGAGAAGAACCTGTCCGTAGAGGGCGACCTTAGGCGCACAGTGGCGCTGGAAATTAAGCGCCTTGTGGAGATTCAAAGCTACCGTGGTGTGCGCCATCGCAAGGGCCTGCCCGTAAGAGGCCAGCGCACAAAGACAAACGCACGCACTCGCAAAGGGCCTAAGCGCACCGTAGCGAATAAGAAAAAGTAGGAGGAAAGCATGGCAACAAAAGCTAATGCCAAAAAAGGCGCCGCTCGCACAAAGCGTCGTGAGCGCAAGAACATCGAGCGTGGCGCTGCACACATTCAGTCTACATTCAACAACACCATTGTCACCATCACAGACGTGAAGGGCAATGCCATTTCTTGGGCATCCGCAGGTGGCCTTGGTTTCCGCGGAAGCCGCAAAAGCACCCCCTACGCCGCACAAACTGCCGCCGAAACCGCCGCAAAGGGCGCTATGGAGCACGGCATGAAGTCGGTGGAGGTGTACGTGAAAGGTCCCGGATCCGGGCGTGAGGCAGCCATTCGTGCCCTGCAGGCCACAGGACTTGAGGTAAACATGATTAAGGACGTCACACCCGTGCCCCACAACGGTTGCCGTCCTCCCAAGCGTCGCCGCATTTAACATAAAGGAGGATTTAAGAACATGGCTAAAAATATGCAACCTATTGCCAAGCGCTGCAAAGCCTTGAATATTTCCCCCGCGGTGATGGGTTATGCCAAAAAGATAACAAACCGCAACCCCAAGGGGCAGATGCGGAAAAAGCAGAGCGAGTATGCCATACAGGTGAACGAAAAGCAAAAGGTAAAGTTCGTTTACGGCATCATGGAAAAGCAGTTCCGCATGTACTACGAGAAGGCCGCCCGCATGGCAGGCAAGACGGGTGAAAACCTGCTTGTTCTCATCGAGCGTCGCCTTGACAACGTGGTGTTCCGTCTGGGCTTTGCCAAGACACGCCGCGAGGCACGCCAGCTGGTGAGCCACGGCCACTTCACCGTAAACGGCAAGCGCGTGAACATTCCCTCCTTCCTTGTGAAGGCAGAGGACACCGTTGCAGTGGCGGAAAAGAGCCGTGCAAGCGTTAAGTTTAAGGCTCTCACAGGGGATGATGCCCCGCTGGTGACAACACCCCAGTGGCTACAGCGCGGCCAAAGCGCCCTGCAAGGCTCTGTGTCGGCAATGCCCACCCGTGAGGACATAGACTTTGACATTCAAGAGCATCTTATCGTAGAGCTCTACTCTAAATAACCCGCTCTTTGTCGCACAGCTTCTATATATGGAAACTTTTGTGTGGCACTACCCAAAAAAGATAAGATGGAGGGTTACTTTATGATGGAGATAGAACGTCCGAGAATCGAAACGGCCGAAATTTCTCCGGATGGGCGTCACGGCGTTTTCGTGGTGGAGCCTTTGGAGCGTGGTTTTGGAACAACATTAGGCAATAGCCTGCGTCGTATTCTTTTGTCCTCTCTGCCGGGCGTTGCGGCCACCAGCATCAAGATTGATGGTGTGTTGCACGAGTTTTCCACGGTGGAAGGCGTAAAAGAGGATGTCACCGAGATGGTGCTGAACGTTAAGGGCGTGAGCGCAAAGCTGTTTTGCGACACACCAAAGACGGTTCGCATCGAGGCGATAGGCGAGGGCGAGGTAACTGCGGGCAGCATTCAGCAGGATGCCGACATAGAAATACTAAACCCCGAGCATCACATTGCACACATTGCCACAAACGGCAGGCTTATTATGGAGCTTACGTTTGACCGTGGCAGGGGCTATGTGCCCTCCGACCGCAACAAGCAGATTGCGGAGGAGGCAGGCCTTGGTGCTATTCCCATAGACAGCATCTACACGCCGGTGCAAAGGGTGAACTACACGGTGGAAAACACCCGTGTGGGCCAAATTACAGACTATGATAAGCTGTCCATCGAAGTGTGGACAGATGGGACACTCTCCGCAAAAGAGGCGATGAGCCTTGCTTCCCGCATCATGATAGAGCACCTGAACCTGTTCGTCACCCTCTCGGAGGAGACGATGGATGCCGAAATCATGGTGGAAAAGGACGAAAAGAGCAAGGAAAAGGCGCTGGAGATGACCATTGAGGAGCTGGACCTTTCGGTGCGCAGCTTCAACTGCCTTAAACGTGCCGGCATCAACACGGTGGAGGACCTTGTGTTCAAAACCGAGGAAGAAATGATGAAGGTGCGTAACCTTGGGCGCAAGAGTCTTGAAGAGGTAATTGAAAAATTGCACTCGCTGGGCTTTTCGCTCACAAGCGAAGACGAGTAAAACCGAAAGCCCGCACAGAGCGGGTTTTGGAAGGAGGAAAATCCATGCCGGGAACCAGAAAGTTAGGCAGGACCAGCGACCATCGCAGGGCGATGTTGCGTGCAATGGTTACGTACCTGTTTGAGAACGGTAAGATTGAGACTACCGAAGTGCGCGCAAAGGAAGTGCGTAGCATGGCGGAAAAAATGATAACTCTTGGCAAGCGTGACGACCTGCACGCAAAGCGCCAAATCTTCTCCTACATCACAAAAGAGACGGTGGCGAAGAAGGTTATCGACGAGACTGCGCCCAAGTATTCCGACCGTTCGGGCGGCTACACTCGTATTGTGAAAATAGGAGTGCGCCGTGGCGATGCGGCCCCTATGGCTATTATCGAGCTTGTTTAAGCGATAGCGAAAAAATAGCATACATAAAAAACAGCTCTCGGCAATCCGAGGGCTGTTTTTTTTGTGGAGCAGCCAAAATGCCGATGTGCAAAAAAGCCACATCGGCATTTTGGGTATCTATTTTCGCCTAAAAGTCCATTATAAATACACCCGACACTTCGCTTTGGCGGCGGCCTACACTGCCGCCCTCAAGGCGTGTTATGGATATTTCAGCAGTAGCGCCCACCGTTGCGCTTATCAGGTGGCCGCCCACCGCCTTGCCCGTCTCATCCCCTGCGGACATGTGTGCGTGCAGGTAAGGCTCGCCCTCTTTTAGGGTGATGTTGCCGGCCAGCGCCGCCATCTCGTATTTGCCGCTGAAGTCATTGCCCAAAAAGGACTTTGTCGCCAAATCCCACACACCTACCTTAAAGTCTGTGAGCGCACCAAAGCCGTCCACAATCGCAAGCTGAATATCCTCCTTTTTACATACGCTCAAAATACTGCCTACCAAATCCTCCCCAAGGTCTATCCGAACAAGATACGTACTGCCAAACTGCCTGTAATCCATGATGGTTCCTCCTTTGTGTGGTTCGCATTCAATATGTTCATACATGTAGATTATACATTAAGTGGCAGTTTATTTCAAAAGAATTATTTAGCAGGGTGCGGACAAAAACTTTGGTTTGCCTCTTTGTTGTATCTTTCACACCGTAGGCAGGGCGCTCTCACAGCGCCTTAAAAGTACGTTGAATGATAGGGCAGGCGCGCTAATTATAAAGATATTTCGCTTTTAGTTAGCAAAGTTCTCTTGTAAATTTGCTCGGTAAATGGTATAGTAGAGATACAAACTATACTAAATTAGTAGCAGATAGCATATTGGGGGTCTTTTTCATGCTAAAACTTGAAAATGTCTCCTTTTCGGCTGTAAATGCCGATGGGGAGAACCGAATTTTAGAGGATGTCAGCTTTGAGCTGGGCAGTGGCAGAATTTTGGTGATTACAGGGCCAAACGGGGGAGGAAAGTCCACCCTTGCAAGGGTAATCATGGGTATCGAGCAGCCCACCGGCGGCAAAATATACTGGCAGGGGCAGGACATTACGGATGTGTCCATCACACAGCGTGCAAAGCTGGGCATTGGGTATGCGTTTCAGGCACCTGCCAAGTTCAAGGGTATAAAAATCCGCAGGCTGCTTGAGCTTGCGGCGGGCCAGCAGGGCATGAGCGAGCTTGAGTGCTGTGCGTACCTGTCCAAGGTGGGGCTATGTGCGCAGGACTACATAGACCGTGATGTGGACGCCTCTCTCTCGGGGGGCGAGCTAAAGCGTGTGGAGATTGCTACACTGCTTGCACGAAAGCCACAGCTTTCAATATATGATGAGCCGGAGGCGGGCATTGACCTTTGGAGCTTTTCCATGCTGGTGGAGACATTTAAGAACCTAAAGCAGACCACAGAGCAGAGCATTGTTATTATCTCTCACCAGGAGCGCATACTGCAGCTGGCGGACGATATTATGCTGATTGCGGACGGAAAAATAAAGCAGTACGCCCCACGGGATGAGGTACTGCCTGCCCTGCACATGGACGCAGAGGACGATGGATGTCCTGCGCCTGTCGGATGGAGCAGAATGTAATACGTGTCAAGGTCATGGTACATGATGCTGAACGGAGGATATTAAAATATGAGTGAAGTACAAACATCCGCACAAACAGCGGATATACAAAAGCTTTCAGACCGTCTTTTGCAGGCTGTTGCGGGAATAGACACAAACGTAGAGGGCGCATTTAACCTGCGCAGAGACGGCGATACGGTACAGCGCTTTTCCACAGAAAACATTGAAATACGCCCACGCACCGACGGAAAGCCGGGCATTGATGTGGTGGTAAAGCCGGGGGTGCAAAACGAGAGTGTGCACATTCCTGTTATACTCACGCAGGCTGGGCTAAATGAGCTTGTGTACAACGACTTTATAATAGGCGATGGTGCGAGCGTGAACATCATCGCAGGCTGCGCTATACACAACTGTAGCGGCGACAAGAGCGAGCACGACGGTGTGCACACCTTTAACATAGGGAAAAATGCGTCGGTGCGCTACGCCGAAAAGCACTACGGCGAGGGTGAGGGCACAGGCGAAAGGGTGCTGAACCCCACGACGGTGGTGCACATGGCAGAGGGAAGCTTTTGTGAAATGGAGATGACCCAGATAGAGGGTGTGTCCTCCACTGTGCGTGACACAAAGGCGTACCTTGGCAAAAACGCACGCCTCAGCGTGGTGGAAAAGCTACTTACCCACGACAACCAGAAGGCGGTGTCCAACATAGACATACACCTTGATGGAGATGGTTCCTCCGCACAGATTATATCCCGAAGTGTGGCAAAGGATAACTCAAAGCAGGAGTTTGCGCCTGTTGCCATAGGCAATGCGGGATGTCGTGCGCACATACAGTGTGACTCTATTATTATGGATGCGGCGTCCGTGCGCAGTGTGCCCGCTATTGAGGCAAACCATCCCGAGGCGCAGATAGTGCACGAGGCGGCCATTGGGCGCATAAACAACGAGCAACTTATAAAGCTGAAGACGCTGGGTATGGAAGAGGAAGAGGCGGAGCAGATTATTATAGGTGCGTTTTTGGGATAGTACCTTGTGGTTTTGGGCAAAACAGCCGACAGATATGTAAAGGTTTAGGTTTCACAGGGTAGTAGAGCCGGCAGGCGCATAACGACGGCGAAAAAATATGCAATAGTCGAAACAAAAATCCCCCATGAACATGTTTTGTTCATGGGGGATTTTAATATGTTGTTTGCAAGTAGGACAAGCTATTCCGCAGTGAGGCTGTTGTACCACTTGGTGGCGGACATGTAGCTGTCCGTAATCAGCTTGTCGTTAAGCTTGTTTGCACGGGCGAATGTTGTCACATCATCCCAGTTAGAGTACTCGTAGTCGCTTAAAAAGCGCACAAGGTCCGAGTGAGGGCCGTTATCACCGAGGATGGACAGCCGTATGTCATCGCCCACTGCGATTTCATCCAGCGCCTCTTCTTTGCTCTTTTCCAGCGCAATGTGCACCAGCGAAAACATGCCCACCAAGAACACATGGCGTGGGTCCCTTTTGGGGAACATGTAGGGCGTGAGTAGCTCGCCAAAGCGAGCACGTATCAGCGACATGCGCACAAGCTCTAAGGGCTTATCTGCGGCAACACCTCTTAGCGCAAGCATTGCTATCCACTGCTTTAGGTTTTCCTCACCCAAATATGCAAGCGCAGTATCTATGGAGTAAATGGGATTGCGAAGGCCCAGCGCCGCAGAGCGCAAAAGGCGAAGCAACTTGTAGCTAAGCGCAACATCCGAGGAGATAATGTGGCTTATCTCGGAAAAGTTTACATAGTCGTCGGTGGCGGTGAGCCGCAAAAGCCGTATATAGTTGAGCTTTAGCGGGTCTATGTCCTTTGTCTTTTTCACCACTGCAGGGGGATAGCTGAAGTAAAAGCCTTGGTACAGCACAAATCCCGCTTGCCGAGCCTGCTCAAATGCCACATCCGTATCCACGTTTGTTGCGATAAAACGCTTGCGTGGGTTTGCAAGCACAAGCTTTCTCTGCTCCTGTATGTCTACGTCATCGGCAAACTTTACATAGTCCGCAATCTCCATAAGCAGAGGGCTTACACCACCGGCAGGCACATCCAAAAGAGCGATGGAATAGCCGTTTTGCTGTAGCTCACGGTACTTTTGCATCTGCTGTACAGTCAGCTTTTCCCCGACATGAATTTGAACGATAAACTTTTCCTTGCGCAGATTGTTCAGCACGGTGGCGTTGAGCAGCTGGTTTGTAAACGCAATCATATAAAATGTGTCGTTCTGTATGTCCGTAAGCCCCAGTGCATCCATGGTGCGGTTCAGCTCCGAAAGGTTCAATGCGCTTTCGGTCTCTGCGCCCTCGGTGCCCCTATCAACAAGCTCATACCCCCACGTACTACCGTTTTCGGTGAGGATGGGCTGAATGTTTATGTACAAATCTTTGAACTTTTTGGCGGTGTCGTACTTGTCCTCAAAGGTCACCAGCTTGTTGCGGCCGGATTGCTTTGCTTTGTACAGCGAAATATCCGCCTTGCGAAGTAGCTCGGATATGGTATAGCCGTGGTATGGAAATGCGGAAAGCCCCATACTGAGCGTACAGCCATCGTCTATGTTGGGCATGGTGTAGTTCAAAAACGCACCCTGCAAAAGCTCCTCGTAGTATGTTACAAGCTCTGTTTGGGAGGAAAACTTATTGATGGGCTCGTGAAAGAAAAATACAAACTCATCTCCGCCAAGGCGGTAAAGATGCCCTGCATAGCGGGGGTCTGTGTTGAGGTAATCCGCAAGGCGGCGAAGCATCACATCGCCTGCGTTGTGGCCGTAGGTGTCATTTATGGTTTTGAAGTTGTCCATGTCGAACATGGCTACAATTCCGCACAGCTTTCGGTTTTCAATCAGCTCGCTCACCTGCGCAAAGTCCTCCCGCAGGCGCTGACGGTTAAAAACGCATGTAAGCTGGTCCACATACGCAAGGTTGAAAAGACGCTGCTGTATATTGCGCTCCTCGCTCACGTCCCGCAGGTGCAGAATAAGCGCAGGCTCATCATCCATCCAGTGTATTTTTGCCATATGCACCGAAAACACAGTGCCGTCCGAATGTTCTGTTTCAAAGGTGGCAGAGGCATCCAAAGCGTGCTCCCTAAGCTGAGTGCGCAGCTGGGGGAACATCTCTATGTACGCATCCTCCGATGCAGCGCCGCCGATGCGTGCACCCGCAGTGGCGTTGTGAAAAACCGCCCGCATTCCACGTTCGTGTAATACAAGCACATCGGTATCCAGAGTGTTCAAAATACCGCTTAAAAGTCGCTCTACTTGTTCATGCTTTTTTTTGTTCAAAGCCATAAATTGACCATCCCTGCTGAAAAAATGATAATATAAAATCTTGCTGAAATACCCATTGAGGATGCTCACGCAAAAAACCACGCCAAGCAGTACTTTCTCAAAATTGCATCAAAAGTACAAGGCATGTAGTACTGACAGTATACCATATTTTGGGCAAAAAAAGCGTATGAAATGGCAAGTTTTGCAAAAAATATATTTTATTTTTAAGAAGTGTTTTTTTGTGTGCTATTTTTGTGCACAAAATATTCTCGCCAAGAATGCGCTAAAGGGTAGTGTGAAATTAACACAGTAGGGTGGAAAAAAGTGCCGGTTTTTACAGGGGGGAAAAACGAGGACATCGCATGAAATATTGCAGAGAAAAAAAAGAGACCAAATAGGTGCGATTTTAGCCAAAAAACAACACCACATCGCTTTGACACGTACATGTAGCTATGCTATTATCATAGGGTAAAACTATATCGCTCGCATAAGTGGGCTTAGGAAATTCCCAAAACATGTGGGCAACACTTTGAGGAGGAAAACATGATGGAGTACAAAGCGATACGTGAAACTTTATTGGAGCTAAGCAGAGCCTTACCTGAAAACAACATTGCCAGCGGCAGCACCGGCAACATCAGCGCAAGGGACGAAAAGACGGGCAACATAATAATTAAAAGCTCGGGCGTTCCCTACCGTAAAATGGAGCTGGACGATTTTGTTGTGCTAAGTCCTACGGGAGAGGTGCTCTCGGTGAAGCCGGGGCAAAAGTCCAGCTTTGAGACACCCTCGCATCTTGCGATTTACAGAACCTACCCAAACGTAGGCGGCATATTGCACACGCACATAAACGAGGCTATTGTGCTGGCGGCTTCCCAAGAGGAAATCCAGTGCAAGCTCACGCCCACCGGCCGCCGTCTTTTGAAAAAGCCTGTTCCCGTAATTCCTTTTATCGAAAACGGCACGGAGGAGATGGCGCAAATTCTCCTGCCGCACCTAAAGGATAATGTTGCGGTGGTTATTCGCAACCACGGCGCTTTTGTGGTGGGCGACGATGCGGAGCACGCCTTTGACAGAACTATTGCTCTGCGTGATGTGTGCGAGGTGTACTACAAAATGCTTGTTTTGGGCAAGCCGTCGCTGATATAGCCATGATGGAAAACTACCTGTCGGTGGATATAGGCGGCTCGCGCGGCCGCTGCATACTTGTGAGCTACGATGAAAAAAGCATATCGCTGTGTCCTGTGCACAGCTTTTCCACTGCGCCTATTTTGCAGGATGGTGTGTGGTGCTGGGATATATACGGTATGCTAAATGGAATTAAGCAGGGACTTTTGGCCGCCGCAGTGGCGGCAGAGGGTGCTGTGCGTAGCGTTGCAATAGACTGCATGGGCATAGCCTTTGGGCTTTTGGGAAAAGATGGCAAGCTGCTTTGTCCGCCGCCATACACCCGCATTGCGCAGAGCCCACAGCTTTTGGAGGAAATTTTGGGCGTGGTGGGAAAGCAGGAGCTGTACGCCCTGACAGGGATGGAACAGCAAAAGCTGAACACGCTGTACTTTTTGTACGAGTACAACAAAAAGAACCCCCAAATATTGCAGGATACCCACTGCGTGATTATGATGTCCTCCCTTTTGGGATACATGCTCACGGGTGTGGTGGGGTGTGAATATACCGCCGCTTCCACCTCCAATATGATGGATGTCTCGGCGAAAGGCTGGTCGCATAGGCTGATTGAGCTTGTGGGAATGAAAAATGAATCATTTCCGCCTATTATGCAGGCGGGTGAAAATGTGGCAAAGCTACTGCCTGAGTTTGTGCAAGGACATTCAAACCTTTGTAGCACACAGCTTGTCAGCTGTGCGGCACACGATACGGCCTCGGCGCTGATGTGCCTGCCACACCCGGGCAAAAAGCCGGCATTTATCAGCTCGGGCACGTGGGGCATGGTGGGCTGTCTTTTAGAAGAGCCTATACTCACGCCCGAAGCTCGAAAATACGGCTTTGCAAACGAGGGTGCAGCTTTTGGGCGCATAAAGTTTGTGCACAACACACCCAGCATGTCCGTGATGGAGGCGTGTGTGCGTGAGTGGAAAGAGCAGGGGCAGCAGATAAGCTGGCCACAGCTGTATGAGCAGGCGGCCGCCCTGTCTGATTTTGGCACAATTGTGGATTTACAGCATCCGCTTTTTCGCACGACACAGCGGGTGAACGAGGCGATAAAGACCTACTGTAAAATGACGGCTCAGCGTGTGCCGCAAGACATGGCGCAGACGGCACTCACCCTGCTGAACTCCATTGCGGCGGGCTATGGGCAGGCGTATTCGGACATGGGCCGTATTTTGGGCATGGAGCATGAGCGGCTTACTATGGTGGGCGGTGCGACACAAAGCGAGTGGTTTGTATCACGAGTGGCAAGGGCTGTGGGAGTACCCGTGAGCGTAGGGCCTGCGGAGGCCACCACGCTGGGAAATGCGCTTGCACAGCTTATGGCCGCAGGAAGTATAAACAGCATCGAGCAAGCCACGCCGCTTGTAAAGCCATTTTTTGGCAAAGAGTATGAGCCGTGGTAAGTAAAAACAAGTAAAAAAATATCCCTCGTCTTAAACATGAACAGAACCGTTTTTAACGGGGCTGTTCAATAGGCGGGGGATATTTTTTTACTGATAAAACTTAGTTGATTGCTAAGCGGCAGTTCTGCAAAAACATTGCCTCGCTCAAGTAGAGGTGGATGCGCTGAGCTGGGTGCATTGCCTTTGCAAACTTTTTCGGTGAGCGCAAATGCTCCGTATGTGCCAATAACTTCTGAAATGGGCACCGTCTGCTTTGCGTTAGTGAAGGGGCAGTCTCGCAAAGCAAGCGGGTGTTATTTTTTTAACCAATCAAGTAATTTTTGTTCAATCATATAGTTTTTAGCGATATTCTTTTTGCATATTGACAGCGAAATTGCATTGTGATAAAATTAACAAAGACGGTTAGCTGTTGTTCGCCTCCACAAGAATTGCGCAGGGATTTATTGTGGCATTTTGCAATAGGTGTGCTCCTCGCAAATTCGCGAAACGAACAAATTTGCTTTTTATTCAAAATACACATAGCAAAAAGGAGAAAAAAATGACACGATTCACAATCCCCAGAGACCTTTATCACGGCGAAAACTCCTTGGAAGTATTGAAAACACTAAAGGGTAAGAAGGCGATGGTTTGCACGGGCGGCTCCTCCATGCAAAAATTCGGATTTTTGGACAAAGCCGTTGCATACCTCAAAGAGGCGGGCATGGAAGTAGCCGTAATTGACGCTATCGAGCCGGACCCCTCGGTGGAAACAGTGATGAGCGGAGCCGCAAAAATGCTGGACTTTGAGCCGGACTGGATTGTCGCAATCGGCGGCGGCTCGCCCATTGATGCCGCTAAGGCAATGTGGATTAAGTACGAGTACCCCGACATTACCTTTGAAGAGATGTGCAAGATATTCGGGATTCCCCAGCTGCGCAAAAAGGCAAAATTTGTGGCCGTTCCCTCCACTTCCGGCACGGCAACCGAGGTTACCGCATTTTCCATAATAACCGACTATTCAAAGGGCATTAAGTACCCCATCGCCGACTTTGAAATAACACCGGACATTGCGATACTCGACCCTGAAATAGCAAAAACCATGCCCAAAAAATTGACAGCACAAACAGGCATGGACGCAATTACTCACAGTATTGAAGCGTATGCCTCTACCGCCCACTCCAATTTCACAGACCCTCTTGCACTTTGCTCGGCAAAGATGGTTGCGGAAAATTTGGTGGCCTCCTACAATGAGGACTTCACAAAGCGTGAGGCTGTACACAATGCTCAGTGTATGGCAGGCATGGCATTTTCCAACGGCTTGCTCGGAATAGTACACTCCATGGCTCACAAAACGGGTGCGGCTTTTGAAAAATATGGGGCGCACATCGTTCACGGCTCGGCAAATGCCATGTACCTGCCTAAGGTTATTGCGTTTAACGCAAAGAACCCCGAGGCAAAGGTGCGTTACGGACAGCTGGCAGATTTCCTTGGGCTAAGCGGCAACACCGACGACGAAAAAGTGGCCTCGCTTATCGCCATGCTTCGTAAAATGAATGATGAGCTTGACATTCCGCAGTGCATTCAGCATTATGGCGCAGACAGCCTGTATGCGGAAAAGGGATTTGTTCCGGAAGAGGTATTCCTTGAGAAACTCTCGGACATTGCCGCCAACGCTTTGGGCGATGCTTGCACCGGCTCCAACCCCAGACAGCCCACCCAAGAGGAGATGGAAAAGCTCTTAAAGTGCTGCTACTATGACCTTGATGTTGATTTTTAGCAGCACCGCCGATAAATAGGTTTTTGGCGTAGAAATGTGGAATTGATTTAGGGTTTGAATTCAAAAAGTGTCAATCCTGCCGATACTCTCGATTTCAGCGGTGTCACAATTAGCCTTAAAATCCTCGGATATACACTACTTGCAAGTACGTTCGCTCTTGAACAATTTACTGTTTTTTCTTCCTTTGCCTATATTACATCTCCACTTCTTAAAAAACACATGCCCAAAGCGACCTCTCCCCGAAAACGAGAGAGGTCGCTTTTGTTGATAAAGTAGCACTTTTTGTGCACTATAGCAGTTCCCTTCCTCCACCCAATATGCTACAATCTATAATGTATACACTACCCACCTGCGCATAAACACCCCGAAAAGAGGACTTTTCATGAAAACCAAAAGATTTGCAGCACTATTTTTAACACTTGCAATGCTCCTTGGCATCTCACCACTTAGCGTTCTTGCCAGCGGTGGCGATGACGGCGGCGCTTCGCCCCAAATATCGCTCATCTCCGCATTCATTGAGCCTGATGTAATTGAGGTGGCCATAGGCGACGAACGCACCGAGGCGGAAATTATGGACAGCTTTCCCGATGCTGTGTCCGCCACCGTAAACGGCACGGCAGGCGAGAGCGTGCCCGTGACCGAGTGGAGCTTGGTGTACGCCAGCACGGCGGACGGCGCTTTCTCTGCCTCTGCACAAGCCGAGTTTTACTACGAGCCAACACTTGCGGCGGGCTACACGCTTTCGGGCGAGGCTATTTTGCCCAGCCAAAAGGTGCAGGTGGGCGAGGCACTTTCGCACGGGCCACAGCTGGCAAGCGCAGAAATAAATCCCACACTGAATGTTTCAGATAGCGGCGTTCTTTTGAAGGTTCACAACGATGGCAACCTACAATACTCTATAAATGGCACTATTTGGACAACCTACACAGGCTCCATCACCATTACCAGCACCACCACCACCACAAACGTTGTGCAGGTGCAAAGCGGCGAGCATTCCATTACCCTAAACGGCGTAGACATACAGTCAAGCGCGACAGATTTTTGCGCCTTTGAAATTGCAGGCAACGCCACGGCGAACATCACGCTGGCAGACGGTAGCACCAACACCCTAAGAAGCAATGTAGGCAGCGCCGGCTTGCAGGTGCAAAGCGGTGCCACGCTAAGCATAGGCGGCACAGGCTCTCTCTCGGCCACGGGCGGCATCGGCGGCGCCGGCATCGGCGGCGGCGAAAATGGCGACGGCGGCAACATCAGCATCTCGGGCGGCACCGTGACAGCCACGGGCAATCAAGCAGCCGGCATCGGCGGCGGCGAAAATGGCGACGGCGGCAACATCACCATTTCGGGCGGCACCGTGACGGCCACGGGCAACGACGGCGGCGCCGGCATCGGC
>CAYJGZ010000005.1:0-128914 GCA_964370045.1 uncultured Oscillospiraceae bacterium | reverse complement strand
TCGCAATACACAAAGTATTGCTCTGTCGTCTGCCGTGCCTACCACAAAAATTTGTTTGCGATAGGTTCACAAAATTTTTAATACAGCCAAAAGCTTCGTAACAAGGAAGTGTGCCGCACATAATGCTTTGTGCATTATAAGGCGCACTGACACAGTTACGGTGGTTTTGGCCAAATTAAAAACGGCTTGGATTGCATAGAGTTGGCTTTAGCGGAAAATTGCCAAAATCGGACGGCTGAACACTTGTGACGACACTATCTAAAAGCAAGAGCGGATGGTACGAGTATACCACAGCGAATAGCCTTTTGTTCGATTTATAAGCGGAAATTACGTATATTTAATGTGGGCTTAACAATAGAATGCCTTTGTATACAAAAAAGCCCCCTGAGCTTGCGTTTTGCAAGAGCAGAGAGCTTTTTACAGGCCGACAAATATGTAGCAACAAACATCATTTAGGTGTATGTGCACAAACGGCATACCCATAAACATGCTATGCGTCGTCCCCGGCAATGCGCTGTTTCATCAGACCGCTTGCCTTAAAGCCGGGGATACTGGTAGGGTTCAGCTGGCTGGCCACCTTTGTTTTGGGGTTTGTGTACGCCTTTGTTTTGCGCTCGCGCATCTCGAAGCGGCCAAAGCCCGCTATAGTGACCTTATCGCCCTGCTTTAGGGACTCAATGATGTTGTCTACCATGGTGGTGAGAACATTTTCTACCTGTGCGGAGGACAAGCCTGTTTGACGAGCCAACTTAGCTATCAACTGAGATTTAGTCATATGCACTCCTTCCTGAATACAGTCATCGATGGTGAAAACGGATGCGAATAGGTAATCCTTTTGCAAAGTGCAAGGTGGCGAAGATGCTCCACTGTGCAGGATGCAAACTTTGAGGAAACAGCAATGTGAAATTAGAATAAAATATGCTGCTCCAAGACCGATGACGATACCACCCGAGCCCTTGAAAAAGTGCGCCGAATATGCCGAACAACTGCCGCAAACTGCGCTTTCTTTTTGTGTCTTAATTATAGCGTAAAAAACAGTAACATGCAATATTTTGCCTGTTTTTTGGCATGTTACACTGAAATATATCACAATAAATGTAACATTCAAAAGTTTTTTGGCTTTTATTCGTTGTTTTATACGAAATATTGTGTGCTAATCTTTACATAACGCCGATTTTTTTGCACTGCTATGTACAAATTGTGAAGTGAGCAGGGTGTGCTACACAAGCGTTTCGATAAAGTTGTGAAAAAGTTGCAAAAAATACAAATTAAATATACAATTAAGCAATTAAAAAACATTTTTGTGAGTAGGTGCTATATGGATTATACGGCTCAGATGCGCCACTACTACGAAGCACAAGCGCCGGAGGAAATGCGCCTGCAAAAAAACAGCGTGCAGCATATAGAGTTCCTCACCGCCACACGCTACCTTGATAAATGCCTATCCCCAAAAAGCAGGGTGCTGGACAGCTGTGCCGGCACGGGGGTTTATTCGTTTTATCTTGCGCAAAAGGGGCACGAAGTGAGCGCAGGGGACATAGTGCCACGCAACGTGGACATCATGCGACAAAGGCAGAAAGAAGAGCCGATACTTAAAGAGGTTTACGAGGGCGATGCGCTAAATTTATCCCGATTTGAGGCGGAGAGCTTTGATGCGGTCTTGTGCATGGGTGCGCTGTATCACCTGCAAGAAGAGAGCGAGCGCCGCCGTGTGGTGAGCGAGAGCCTAAGGCTTTTGGCGCCGGGTGGGCTTTTTGTGGCAAGCAGCATGAGCCGCCATGCCGTGATAATGAACAACTTGCAGAAGGATGTCGGCAACATTGAGGACATGCTGAACTTTGCAAAAAGCGGCACGGAGGGGTGCTTTTACGCCGATGTGGCAAGCGAAGTGGAGACACTCATGCGGCAGTGTGGCCTGCAAAAGCGATATCATGTGGCGCTGGACGGCATGACGTACTTTTTGATGCACACAGCAGAGATGATAGAGCCTGCGGCGTTTGAGAGATGGTGCCGCTACCACTTTGCGGTGTGCGAGGAGGAGAGCCTTTTGGGCAGCAGCTACCATAGCCTATATATAGGTGTGAAGTAGTACTTTGTAAACTTTTAGATTACACAAGGTAGTAGGGCTGAAAAATTGGGTGTAGGCAAATGCGGTGATTTGGTTTTTTGCTATATCCTCCCTCCGCCAAAGGAGGAGGGAGGATATAGCGCCTTCTTCTCGCGCTTAAGGTATTCTAAATCACCTCTATATGTCCACTCCCTATTAAGCATATAGTGCAAACCTCCTACGGCGAGGGTGTGACGGCCTTATCGCACAGCTGAAAGGAAGAGAAGATGGCAAATACATACGATATACTGGGCGTGGGCTTTTCGGTGCTCGACTGGGTGGTGCTGTGCGACGGCTTTCCCTTGGAGGATGTGAAGATACCCGCAAAGGGCGTGATGACGCAGGGGGGCGGCCCCTGCGCAACGGCGCTTGCGACAGCGTGCAAGCTTGGGGCTACTGCGGCGTTTGTGGGTGTTGTGGGGCAGGACGATGCGGCGCGTGCGACGCTGAGCGACTTTGAGCGGTACGGCGTGTGCACCGACTATATAAGGGTGCAGGAAGGGGCGGCCTCCGCCTGCTCCACCGTGATTGTGAATGTGCAAAACGGCAAGCGCACCTGCCTGTGGACGTACGGCAGTGTGGCTCGCACCGCAAAGGAGGACGTGCCGCTGAGTGTCCTGCGCAGTGCGAAGATACTGCACCTTGATGCGCACATGATGGACACCGCCATATGGGCGGCCGAAAGGGCAAGGCAGGCAGGGGTGCTGGTGAGCCTTGATGCAGGCACACCCTACGAGGGCATAGAAAAGCTGTTGCCGCTGGTGGATGTTTTAATCCCGTGCGAAAACTTTGCGCTGCGCTTTACGGGATGTGCGGATGTGCGGGAGGCGGCAAAGGAGCTGTACAGGCGATACCGCCCACGCACGCTTGCGGTGACGATGGGGCCTTTGGGCGGTGTGGTTTTTGAGGATGGCGAGCCTAAACAGTACGATGCGTTTTCGGTGAAAGCGGTGGACACAAACGGCGCAGGGGATGTGTTTCACGGCGCTTTTTTGGCGGCAACGCTAAAGGGCATGGACGATACCACGGCCGCACGCTACGCCAGCGCCGCCGCCGCAATAAAGTGCAGGGGTGTGGGCGCACGGCAAAGCGCCCCCACTGCGCAGGAGATAGAGAGCTTTTTTGGGAGCGGTGGGAAGATATAGTGTGTGGCTAAAGCCGGCAGTGGATACGCAGCGCTGATTTATAAGCAAAGCTAAACGTGAGGAAGAAGGTTATATATCCTCTCCCCGCCTACGGCGGGGAGAGGATATATAAAAAATCAAAGCACTGTGTTTACCCACACCCCTACATAACTATGTAAGACCGCACACCTGATTGGTGACAGGTGAATTGAGCGCTTGATTTAGATAGTGCGAACACTCGTGTCCACACTATAAATAGGAGGAGCGGATGGGTTTTATTTTGATGCTGGCGCTTGTTGTGCCGCCGATGCTTGCGCTTTCGGTGTGGCTGAAGCGTCCGTTTGCGCAGTGTGCGGCACCGCTTGTGCTAAGCGTTATAGCAGTGGCGTATGCGCTGTCCCTTTTGGGGCTGGTGTGGCTTGCGCCGTGGGTGATGTACCTGCTCTTTGCGGGCGGGTGTGCGTACTTAGTGTATGCGGTGCTTTTGAAAAAGCGGGTGCCGCTTACGGGGCTTTTAAGCGTTGGGCTTGTGGCGTTTGTGGCGATGGGCATGGCACTGTGGTGGCTGTGCCGTGGGCATATGTTTGTGTTTTGGGACGACTTTTCCCACTGGGCGCTTGCGGCGAAAAACATGTACTACCTAAACGACTTGTACACGCTTCCCTCTGCGTTTGCCAGCACCTACAGCGACTATCCGCCCGCCGCAACAATATGGGTGTACACCCTTTTGAAGGCTGTGCCGCTCGGCTTTAGGGAGGACCTTGCGATGTATGCGCAGGGCATTTTCACCATGAGCCTTTTGGTGTATCCGCTAAGTGGCTTTAGCCGCAAAAAAATAGGGGTGGGCGCAGTGTGTGCGTTTGCGCTGTTTGTGCTACCTGCCGCTATAAACTCCGACTACTACACCCGACTTTTGACGGACGGGCTTTTGGGCGTACTGCTTGCGTTTGTGCTTTTGGCGTACTTTTTGGGCAAAGGGGGCAAATACGGTATAGCGTGTGCGGCGCTTGGGTGCTTTGTGCTGAGCATAACAAAGGCGAGCGGCATAGGCCTTGCGCTGATGGCGTGCGTGATAATTTTGATAGACATGCTGTTTTTGCATCGCAAGCAGACAAAAGAGCGCCTAAAGCAAAGCCGCCTTCTTGGCCTGCTGTGCCTTGCAGGGCCTATGCTTGCGGTGGTGGCAGGCTGGGCGAGCTGGGCGGTGCACAAGGCGATGTTTGCGGTGAGTGAAGTGTGGGATACGGGTGCGCTCACGCTTGAGGGGCTGGGGGAGCTGTTTTCGGGCACAGCACCTGCGTACCGCTATGAGGTCTTGGACAACTTTGTGCAAAATGTCTTTGTGCTGAGCGAAAACGGCGGATATGTGCACTTTCCGTCCGCAGGCTGGTTTTTGATTTATGCGGCGCTGGGTGCGGCGGTGTACCTGCTGAACAAAAAGGGACAGAGGGCGGCGGACATGCTGTTGCTAAGCGGCGCAGCGTGTGTACATGCGCTGTTTTTGGTGGGCAGCATGTTCAACTATATGTTCGTGTTCAGCCAAAGTGAAGCGGTGAGCCTTGCGTCCTTTTACCGCTACGAGGGCACGGTGGTGACGGCCTGCCTGCTTGTGAATTTCGCCCTGCTACTGCTGAGAGCGGCACAGCACCGCCTGAGTGTGCGTATGCTGGGGTGTGCCGGCACCATGGTGTCGCTACTGCTGTTCACGCAGGCGGGCGGCTTTGTGCAAAGCCTTATAAGCGCCCCCACAAACGCTGCACGCACACAGCAGGAGCGTGTGATTTCACAGCACTCGGCGCAAAGGGTAGCCTCGCTCGGGCAGCAGGAGCCGAGGGTGTACTTTGTGTCAATCAACGACGACAGATGGGCACTGATGCGACTCATATACGAGCTTGTGCCCATAGGGCTTTCCAACCCGGGCCAGCAAAGCAGTATCGCCACCGCAAACCACTACGGCGAAGGCGAATACCTTTCCGGTGCGATTTACTCGCCCGAAGAGTGGGGCGAGGTGCTTGCGGAGCAGTACGACTATGTGTACCTGCACAACATCGACGGCTACTTTACCACCTACTATCGCCCTCTTTTTGAAAACGAGGATGATATTATAAACGATGCAATGCTGATGGTGGTGCGCAGCGAAGAGGGAGACGTGACGCTGCAAAGGATAAGTTGAGGTGACACTGCGAAGGATAAGTTGACAAAGTGAATATGGGGTGAGGACAAAGAGGGGATATGCCGCCCTGCTTTTCCCGAATATATAATATGACAAGCACCTGCACACACAAGGGTGTGGACAAAAGCAGTGATTTAGAATACGTTAGGTGAGAGAAGAAGGCGCTATATCCCTCCCCCGCCGCAGGCGGGGAGGGATATAGCAAAAAACTTAACCACCTCTATGTGTCCACTCCACACACAAAGCGCAGGTGCTTTTGCTTTTTTGTGGAGCAATATGCGCTTGCAGTGGCGTGCCCAATATGCGCACACATAGCTTTTTGCGAGATGGCACAGGGGCAAGAGTTTGTGCAAAAGGTGAAAAAAGATGAGTATATGTGCGATATATAAAGTAAATGTGGCGAAAAACGGAATGAACATTCTCAAAAAGTAGACAAAACACACTCATCTTATTATAATACATATACTATTAGTCTTTCTGCGCCCATTGCCGAAAGACATTGTGGGAATACGAAAATATAGGGTGAAAAGGAGTGGGGCAAATTGGGTAGCGAGATTTACGCTATTGTCCTCGCCGCAGGTGTGTTGGCACTTATTGTGGCGGGGCTAATGTTTTTTTGGGTGAAAAAACAAAGCTCGGGTACGGACAGAATGAAGGAGATAGCCGGGCACATACAAAAGGGTGCTATGGCGTTCCTTATGCGAGAGTATCGCATAATTTTGGTGTTTGTTGTACTTATGTTTGCACTTTTGGGCTTTTTGATTAACTGGACATCTGCATTTGGGTTTTTGATGGGTGCTGTGTTCAGCGTGTTTGCCGGCTTTATAGGTATGCGCACCGCAACACACGCAAATGTTCGCACAGCGGAGGCCGCTCGCTCCTTTGGCATGGACAAGGCGCTTAGGGTTGCCTTCCGTGGCGGTAGCGTAATGGGTCTTTGCGTTGTGGGTCTTGGCATCATCGGCCTTGCGGCGCTACTGCTCATCATGGGCGTGGAAAACACCCACGTGCTCACAGGCTTTAGCCTTGGTGCTTCCTCCATTGCATTGTTTGGCCGTGTGGGCGGCGGTATCTTTACAAAGGCCGCAGACATGGGCGCAGACCTTGTGGGCAAGGTTGAGTCGGGCATTCCCGAAGACGACCCGAGAAACCCCGCTGTTATTGCAGATAACGTGGGCGATAACGTGGGCGACGTTGCGGGCATGGGCAGCGACCTTTTCGAGAGCTATGTCGGCTCGCTCGTTTCGGCGATTATCCTCGCCAGCACCGCCGCCGCAAACACCTTTCCGCTGGAGGGCTTTAACGCTACAACCGGCGTGATGTTCCCCCTGATTTTGGCAGGTGTGGGCATTGTTGCGGCCATCCTCTCTGTTTTACTCGTAGGCCTTGTAAAGGCTAAAAACCCCGCACGTGTGCTAAACGGCGCTACATATATAAGTAGTGCGGTGGTACTGCTGGCAAGCCTTGGCATGAGCTACTGGATGTTTAACACATACAGGCTTTTTGTAGCTGTTGGTGTGGGGCTTGTAGTGGGTGTTGCCATCGGTCTTTTCACCGAGATATACACCTCCGACTCCTACCGCTCGGTAAAGAACATAGCAGAGCAAAGCCAGTCGGGCCCTGCCATCACCGTGACCACAGGCTTTGCGGTGGGCATGTTCTCCACAGTGTGGCCCATCCTGCTTATTGCGGGTGGCATTATGGCGGCTTACTGGGCGGCAGGCCTTTACGGCATCGCCATTGCGGCGGTGGGTATGCTCTCCACAGTTGGCGTTGTGGTAGCGGTGGATACCTACGGCCCCATCTCGGACAACGCAGGCGGCATCGCACAGATGTCTGAGCTTCCCGAGGAAGTTCGTGAAATTACCGACCGTCTTGACAGCGTGGGCAACACAACAGCCGCTATCGGCAAGGGCTTTGCCATCGGCTCTGCGGCGCTCACCGCACTTGCACTGTTCGTATCCTACGCACAAACAGCAGGCATCGACAGTATTGACATTATGACAACCCCTGTTGTTGTAGGTATGCTCATAGGCGCTATGATGCCCTTCCTCTTCTCCGCACTCACCATGCAAAGCGTGGGCCGTGCCGCATTTAAGATGATTGAGGAAGTGCGCAGGCAGTTTAAGTCCACCCCCGGCCTTATGGAGGGTAAAGCAGACCCCGACTACGCACGTTGCGTGGATATAAGCACCTCCGCCGCGCTTAAAGAGATGATTCTGCCCGGGCTTTTGGCGGTGGCTGTGCCGTTGCTGGTGGGCTACTTCATCGGTGTGGAAGCGCTGGGCGGCCTTTTGGGCGGCGCACTTGTGACGGGCGTTGTGCTGGCTATTACTATGAGCAACGCAGGCGGCGCATGGGATAACGCTAAAAAGTACATAGAGAGCGGCAAGTTTGGCGGCAAGGGTAGCGAGGCGCACAAGGCGGCTGTTATCGGCGATACAGTGGGCGACCCCTTCAAGGACACTTCCGGCCCCTCCATCAACATTCTCATAAAGCTCATGACTATTGTTTCGCTGGTGTTCCTGCCCATAATCATATAATTTAGGGCGAGCCTCTTAATTTGGGGTGTGGACAAAATAGCAGTTTTCTCGGTATCCCCCCGCCGCAGGCGGGGGGATACCGTTTTTTCTCACACTTAACGTGTTCTAAATCGCCCTATGTGTCCACTACTCTTAATTGAGTAAAGCAAGCCCAAAGCGGTCGGTGCGTTTTAGCATCGGCCGCTTTTTGTATAGTAAAGTGTGAATTTACATCTCATTTCACGTTTTGCGTTGACAGGCACAAAGCGCCTGTGTTAGACTTCACACAGATAGCATAGCCATTAAAGCGGTTTGAAAGAGAGGTGCGAAGTATGCAAGCAAACGAGACTGCCGCAAAAGCGGACATTCGCTTTGAGAGGGTAGAGACGGACGAGCAAATTGAGATAACGGCGAAGCTTGCCAAGGTTATTTGGCACGAGTGCTTTGCGAAGATTCTTTCGGAAAAGCAGATTGAGTACATGGTGACAAACATGCAAAGCGCCCCTGCCATGACAAAGCAGATTCGCCAGGAAAACTATAGCTACTATCTTTTGTACTTTTCGGGTGAGGAAACACCGGGCGGATACATAGGCGTGCAAAGGACGGAGGACAAGCTACTGCTAAGCAAGCTCTACTTTTTGGCGGAGCACAGGGGCAAAAACTACAGCCCCACCGTCATTGAGTTTGTGGAGGAGCTGGGCAGAGAGAAGGGCGCTACGGGCGTGTGGCTCACGGTGAACCGCCACAACCGCAGGGCCATATCCATATACCACGCAGGCGGCTTTGAGGTGGTGCGCGAGCAGCAGGTGGACATAGGCGGCGGATATATAATGGACGACTTTGTGTTTGAAAAGCCGCTTTGATACCACAGGGCGGCAATAAAGCACCCGTTGCGGTGTCGGATGCAAAACGCCGCTGCGGTTACATATATCATGTATGCGCCTTTGCGGCATTTCTTTCTTCCTTGCACTGAGCACTTTCTTGTTGCCCTGTTTTTTTAGGCGGCATGTGCAGTGCAACAGTGGCATTTGTGCGTTTTTTCGGCAGAGGATGCGCCGAGCAAAAGGATGCGCAGGTGCTGTCTTTCCATGTCCGAAAGTATGCAAAATTCATCAAAACGGGAGAGTATCACACATATGACCGAGCAAAACTACCTTGAACTACTTTCCAAAGAATATCCGAGCATAGCGGCCGCAAGCGCAGAAATTATAAACCTTTCCGCCATATGCCAGCTTCCCAAGGGCACGGAATACTTTTTTTCGGACATTCACGGCGAGGCGGATGCGTTTGCGTACCTTTTGGGCACCGCCTCGGGCGTGATACGTAGCCGCATAGAGACGCTTTTTCAAAACTCACTGCCCGAGCATGAGCGCATGATACTGGGCGAGCTTATCTACCGCCCCAAGGAAATTCTGCGCAGGCAGTGCAGGACGGTGGGCTTTTCGGACTGGTGCAGGGTGTCCATATTCCGCCTTGTGAAGGTGTGTAAGAGCATGTCCAGCAAGTACACACGAAGCAAGGTGCGCAAAAAAATGCCGCAAAACTTTGCGTATATATTGGACGAGCTTTTACACGCAGACACGGAGGAAAATAAAGAAGACTACTACACCGCCATCATCTCCGCCATAGAAAACACAGGCATGGCAGAGCATTTTATCGAGGCGCTGTGCCGCCTTATTCGCCAGTGCACCATAGACCAGCTGCACATCATAGGGGATATTTTCGACAGAGGCCCACATGCGGATGTTGTGATGGAGGAGCTTTCGCAGTTTGCCAATGTGGACATTCAGTGGGGCAACCACGACATACACTGGATGGGTGCCGCCGCAGGCAGTGAAGTGTGCGTGGCGTGTGTGGTGCGCCTTGCCATAAGCTACAACAACTTCGACCTTTTGGAGGATGCCTACGGCATAAACCTGCGGCCGCTGTCCATGTTTGCCGCACAGGTCTACAAGGACGACCCCTGCCTGCCCTTTAAGCCGCATCTTTTGGATGAAAACATATACGACCCCATAGACGCACAGCTTGCCGCAAAGATGCACAAGGCGATTGCGATTATACAGTTTAAGCTGGAGGGGCAGCTGTACGCTCGCCACCCCGAGTACGACATGGCACAGCGTGCACTGCTACAGCACATAGACCACTCGGCAGGAAGCATAAAAATAGCGGGAAAGAGCTATCCGCTGAGGGACACGCTTTTCCCCACGGTGAGCGCTGAAAATCCGTTTGAGCTGACGGAGGACGAGGCACAGCTGGTGCACACGCTCACGCGCAGCTTTACGCACAGCCAGCACCTGCAAAAACACATAAGATACCTTTACAACAACGGCAGTGTGTACAAAATTGCCAACGGTAACCTTTTGTACCACGGGTGCATTCCCATGGACGAGGAGGGCGAGTTTGCAAAGATAAACGTTTTGGGAAAGCCGCTTTACGGCAGGGCGTATCTTGACAAAATAGACGAAATCATCCGCAGTGCCTACTATGCGCCGCAGGACAGCGAGGAGCGCAAAAACGCGCAGGACTTCATGTGGTATCTGTGGTGTGGCAAGGGCTCGCCCATCTTTGCCAAAAGCCGCCTTACTACATTCGAGCGGTACTTTGTGGAGGACAAAAGCACCTGGCAGGAGGAGCAAAACCCCTACTACAAGCATGTGGACAGCCGCAGGGCGTGCGAGCGTATACTGCGGGAATTTTCGCTGGACCCTACTACAAGCCGTATAATAAACGGCCATGTGCCGGTGCGCCAGACGGACGGCGAAAGCCCCATAAAGGGGGAGGGCCTGCTGTTTGTGATAGACGGCGGCATCTCCAAGGCCTACCACAGCCGCACGGGAATAGGCGGCTATACACTTATTGCGAATTCCCACTATCTTGCGCTGGCACAGCACAGGCCGTTTGAGCAGGTGCGCAAGATGAACTTTGGGGATGCGCCCACCGTGCAGATTGTGGAGCGCTTTGCCCGCAGGGTGACAGTGAGCGACACCGACACGGGTGTTCGGCTTCGGGGTGATATTGAAAACCTGCGAAAGCTTTTGTGCGCATACCGTGATGGAGAGATAGCGGAGGGAATATAGCGAGGAAAAGCGGTGTAAATGTAGCGAGAATTACCCAAACAAAACACCTGTACGTATAATATTGTGTAAAAAATACAATGTGGATAAATAGGCGGAAAATAAGCAAAAAATAAGATTAAAATGCAAAAAAAATCGGGAGAAAATATTTTTTATGGATTTTTCGGATATTATTGCGGATATTAAAACGCACAAGCTTGCGGCACGCAGATACCAAAAAAGTGGCGGACGCTTTCGGGATTTGCTGACGGTGCGCATGGACGGGCAGCTGTATTTTCAGCGCTTCAACTATGGCGAGGCGGCAGGGCTGGTGTGTGAGCTGTTCGCCAAAAGCGCCGATGCCGACGGGCTGATAGCGTGGGGCTGGGATGCGTGCGAGTACAGCAAGAAGGAGCAGGCCGCCCCGCACAAGCTGATAGGCACAAGCGGCGCATCGCTGCTATTTGACGATGGTAAGAACGAGTGGATACCCGAGCAGGACCAAAAGAAAGCGCCGGGTATCAGCCGCTTTAAGGCGATGTTTTCAAAGTAGAGATAGTGTGGCTCTTCTTGAAAATAAGCATCGGGGGCATATCGCACGCCCCCGATGAAGGTGGGCGATATGCCCCAAAAGACAAACGAGCGCTTTTGTGCACGCCCTGTTTTGGGTGATGGACATAGCAAAGAACTAAATCACTGTGTTTGCCCACACTTCTGTCTTTGCAGAGCGTGTGCGATTTTTTTCGTAAAGTGAAGTGTTTTTCAAAAATAGGCATTGCATTTGCGCAGTAGTTCTGATATAATTATCTGAGCGTTAAGTGCCACAATGTTTTTGTGGGCGCTGTGCGCACCACGTTTACGTGGGGCTTTAGCTCAGTTGGTTAGAGCATCCGGCTCATAACCGGACGGTCCCGGGTTCGAGTCCCCGAAGCCCCACCACATCGCTGTAAACCGAAAGGTTTGCGGCGTTTTTTTGTGTGGCAAAAAACCACACAGCAGAAGGGCGCTTTGCTGTGTGGTTAGAGTTTGTGTGCAGGGCTAAGCTATGCGTGTTTTAGAGTGAGGTGAAAGATAAGGGTGTCACACAAAAGCTGTATTATATATCATACCCCTGCGCCACCTCGCCCTCGCTCTCGCTGGGTGTTGGCAAACATGATGGTTTGGTTTTTGCTATATCCCCACGCCGCAGGCGGGGGGATATAGCTTTCTTGTTGCGCTTAACGTATTCTAAGTCACTTTTATGTGTCCACTCCGCTCTCGCTTATCAGCTCTTTCAGCGTTTGCATACACACATCGGCGGAGGCCATCTCGTCCGCAAGGCGCTTTAGCTCGGACGTAATCATGCCTGTGTTTGCAATATCTTTTTTGTACTTCATGCGGTGCTCAAGGCTCGCCCAAGAGTCCTGCGAGATGGTGCGTATCTGGATTTCGGCAGGGATGCGGCAGCCGTTTAGCTCCACCTCTAAAATTATGTGGTAGCTGCGGTAGCCGTTGCCCTTTGGCCGTTTTATATAGTCCTTGCTCAAAATATGCAGGGTAGCCGGGCTGTTTTCTATTTTTTGCGCAACGTCGTACACATCACTTAAAAATCTGCACACAATACGTATGCCAAGCAGGTCCTTAAGGTGGCCAAGGGCGTTGTCTGCTGTGGCGGCAAGCTGCAATTTTTCAAGCTTTGCAAGCGCACTGTGCTTGGACTTGATACGTGTCTTAAAGTGCTCGGTACTCTCGTGGCACTCAAATAGCAATAGCTCTTCGAGTATATGCTGTGCCCTTACAAGCTTGTTGTAATATTCGCCATAAAATGCCGCATTTAGCTGTTCTTCCCTCAAAAAAATCACCTCGCAAAATTGGAAGTGGACATATAGTGCCACTTTAGAAGTAAAGTCAAACGTGGAAAGAAGGCGGTATACCCCCCTCGCCTACGGCGGGGGGATATACCAAAAACAAACCACTGCTTTTGTTCACGCTCGCAAAATATACCTGCTGAACACGTCGTCAGCACTGCCTAAAAAGTAACCGTAAAAGTAATCTCGCGCCCCGTTTTGCTCACAGCGCTTATCTTTGCACCGTGGGAATCGCATATCGCCTTTGCGATGGACAGCCCTATGCCAAAGCCCTTGTTTGCGCTGTTGCGGGAGGCATCGCCCCTGTAAAACCTATCGAACCAGTCGTTGTGCTTGCCCACGCCGATAGGCTCGCAGGCATTTTTCACGGTAAGCACTTTTTTGCCCGACTTTTCGTGCAACGAAACGGATATTTCGCTACCCACAGGTGCGTATTTGCAGGCGTTTTCAAAAAGAATCGAGAGCAGGTTGTGCATTAAGTTTTCATCTGCGTAAATGCGCACATTTTCCGAAATGTTCTCCTTGAGCGAGAGCTTGCGGCTTTGCATCCTGGTGGAAAATTCCTTTGAGGTGCTTTGTACAATATTGCTTAGTGAAAAGTCCGTTCGCATTAGCCGGCGCTGTTCCTCGTCCAATTTTGTGAGAGAGACCAAATTTTCCACAAGTAGGTTAAGGCGGTTAATTTGCGACTTGATGCTATCCGTCCACTCGCCACCGCCACCGTCCAGCTCCAGCACATCGCAGTCCGCCTTTATGATTGAAAGCGGTGTTTTAAGCTCGTGGCTCACGTCGGTGATAAAGCGTTTTTGCCGCTCGTAGCTTTCGGCGATGGGCGAGACGGCTCTTTTGGAAAATATGACAGACAGTGTGAACACCAGCGCAATCGCACCAAAGGCTATCAAAACGGAGTAGTTTCGGTAGTCGTTAAAGCGCACAAGTTCCTGCGTTATATCCAAAAAGAAATAGGAGCTGCCCTCGGGGGTGTCCGCCTGAATAAACATGTAGTTGTCTATTATGCCGGTGGGGATGCCAAGCTTGCTTGCGATGTGTGAGTACTCAACGGCCTGCTGTGGCGAGATGGCATCCATGTTTTTTGTGTCCACAAAATCAATAGCGCCCTCATCGTCAAGGTGAACCGCAAAAAAACGTGCGGCGTACGCATGTTCCTCCGAAAATACATCTCGCTCGAAAAAGGTATCGCCCAGCCGTAGGTTGCTTGCCACAAGCAGCTGAAGCACCCTGTCCGAGTAGCTGACTATAGAGTTGTAGTTTATGACATTGAGCAGCAGGGCAATAACAATTAGCACAATAACAGCGATGGAGGTGGTGAGCAGGACAAACTTGCGCCGCAACTTTTTAAGCATGTTATACCTCCAGCGAGTAGCCTGTGCCCCGTGTGGCCTTTATTTTGACAGTGCTTTCAAGGAGCATCAGCTTTTTGCGAAGATAGGAAATATACACCCACACAACACTCATCTCGGTGTCCGAGTCGTAGCCCCACACCTTTTCCATAAAGCGCTCTGTGGGTATGACATGCCCTTTGTTAATCATAAGCATTTCCATCAGCTGAAACTCCTTGCTTGCAAGCTTAAAGGAGCTTTTGTCGGTGTATAATTCGAACGTCTTTCGGTTTAGGCACACATCCCCTGCGCTTAAAACGGAGGAGCCGCTGTCCGTGTCCTTGCGTGTAATCGCACGAATGCGAGCGAGAAGCTCTTTCGTGTCAAACGGCTTTGGCAGGTAATCGTTTGCGCCCAAATCAAGCCCCGCCACCCTGTCGTCCACCTGCGACTTTGCGGTGAGCATGATGACGGGGATAAGGTTGCCGCTTTGGCGCACACGCTTCAAAACGTCAAGGCCGTTTAGCTTTGGCATCATGATGTCCAAAATCACGGCATCATAGTTTTCCGACGCAATAAATTCAAGCGCCGCTTCGCCATCGTAGACGGCATCCACGGAATAGTTGAAATGCTTTAATATCTTCACAAGAGCGTTTGAAAGCTCCCGTTCGTCCTCGCACAGCAGTAGTCTCATTTGGTTTCACCTCGTAGGATACAATATACTATGAAACTTAATTGTACCTTAAATTTAGGGGAGAGTAAAATGAGAAAAGCAAAATAAATGTTCTTTTCAATCTGTGAAGTGGGGCGATTTTCCGTAAAACAAGAAAACGCAACCAAATGTAAAGCGAAGTTGCGGTGCGGTTTATGGACGATTTTTCGCTAAATTGGTATAATTTAGCCATGGAGGTGATGCAGGGTGACTATAATACTGGGGGAAAAAATACGAGAGCTGCGCAAAATGCGGGGCATGTCGCAGGAGCAGCTGGCAGAGCAAATGGACGTAAGCAGACAGTCGGTGTCCAAATGGGAGAATGGTGCGGCAGAGCCATCGCATGAGAAGATGGCAAAGCTCGCAGAAGTTTTTGGCGTGTCGGTGGGAGATATGCGAAACGCAAAGTTAAGCGTTGAGGATGTGTGCGGCACACGAGGAGGTACAGCGCCAAAAATAGATGTGAGCATTAAAATGTCAAAGCAGCTCAAGGTGGCTGTGCTTGCATCGCTTGTGATTTTTTTGGGGCTATTTGCGTTTGGCGTGTACGCAGACATAACAAAAGCGCACAGCAGGCAAACTATACTTTATGTCATGATAGGTGCAATGGTGTTTATGCTGTTTGCCGCCGTGACAATATTTGTGCACGTACTGCGCTTTGTGTATAAGGACTGCAAGGCTCGGGGCATAAGGCCTACATTCTGGGTGATTATATCAAGCACATTTTTAGGGCTTGCATACTACATGATGAAGCGTGACGGGCTTTTTAGAAGGTGATGGTGTAGAAATTATACGTAGAGTAATATAAAAAGGATGCCCCTGCACTTTTGGCGGAGACATCCTTTTTGTTTTATATTATTCCGGATATTCTTTTATGGGGTGTTATCACTATCTGAATAGTGCAGCCTAACTAAACCTATCCTTCATGCCCTTCAAAAAGCCCTTGCGCTGTTCGTAGTTGTCCTCACGCAGTAGGTTTTCAAACTTGTTCAGTGCATCACGCTGGGTCTTTGTGAGCTTTTTGGGTATCTCCACCGTCACCTTTACATACTGGTCGCCACGGCCTCTGCCGTTCACGTAGGGGATGCCCTTGTTTTTTAGGCGGAACTCCATGCCTGCCTGTGTGCCCTCCGGCACCGAAAGCTCCACCTTGCCGTCGATGGTGGGCACGGTGAGCTTTGCGCCCAGCACCGCCTGTGCGTAGGTGATGGGTATGTTTACAAGCACGTCGTAGCGCTGGCGCTCGAACATGGGGTCCGGCCGCACGGTGATGATGGCGATAAGGTCGCCCGCAGGGCCGCCGTTTAGGCCTGCATCGCCCTTGCCACGCTGTACGATGTTTTGGTCGTCGTCCACACCTGCGGGTATTTTTATCTCCAGCGTTTTGGGCGTGCCCACACGTCCGCTACCGTGGCACTTGTGGCAGGGGCTTTTTATTATCTTGCCCTTGCCGCCACAGCGTGGGCAGGGGCGGTTTTCCTGCATCATGCCAAAGGCGGTGCGCTTGGAGGTGACCACAAAGCCACTGCCGCCGCACTCGGGGCAGCTTTCGGGCGTGGTGCCCTTTTCGGCGCCACTGCCGTAGCATTCATCGCAGGTGTCCTGCTTTGTGATGTTTATGGTCTTTGTGGTGCCGTGCACCGCCTCCATGAAGCTAAGCACAAGGCTCACACGCACGTCCGCACCTCTTTTGGGTGCGTTGGGGTTTTGCTGCTTGCGGCCAAAGCCGCCGCCCCCAAAGCCACCGCCGAAAAATGTCTCGAATATGTCCCCAAAGTCCACATTGCCAAAGCCGCCGCCAAAGCCGCCGCTTTGTGTGCCTGCGCCGTAGCTGGGGTCCACACCTGCGTGGCCGAATTGGTCGTAGCGTGCCTTTTTCTCCTTGTTGCTAAGCACCTCGTACGCTTCGCCCGCTTCCTTGAACTTGGCTTCCGCTTCCTTGTCGCCCGGGTTTAGGTCCGGGTGATACTTTTTCGCCTTTTTTCTGTAAGCGTTTTTAATGTCGCCCTCGCCGGCGTCCTTGGCCACACCCAGAACCTCATAATAGTCCCGCTTTTCAGCCAATCGCCTCACCTCCAATTTGTGTCGCTGATAGCTACCCTGCAAAACATGCCTGCGAAGCCTGTGCCGAAAGCCTCGTCGCTTTGAGGGTGCAAATGTATTTTAGGTCCATTAGATAGTATGGACACGAGTGTTCAGTCGAGTTATTTTGGCAATTTTTTCGCCATACTTTGTTGTCAAAACTCGCATTCCACAAAGGAGTGCATCGTTTTTCCGCCGCGTCTTGCAAAAAAATTGCTCAAAATCCCTGCGATTCAACTCATGTCCACACTATCTAAAAACGCACCTAAATGATATGGATAAAATTAACTTTGGGTAAAAATATCGTATATACGCTATATATAGCGTGTATAAAACATTCCTCACAAGGCAAACCCCCAGCCGATGCGATACTGTGCCACATCGACCGGGAATATGCTTGCTGCGGTCTGCCCCCGTGTGGGCAGGCTGTATTATCCTACTTTTCCTCGCCGTCAATCTCGGTAAAGTCTGCGTCTATCACGTCGTCCTGCGGGGGAGGTGCACCTGCATCCTGCTCTGCGCCTGCCTGTTGCGCCTCGCTGTATGCCTTGCTGCTCACCTCGTACAGCGCCTTTTGCAGTGTCTCCTGCTTTTCCTTGATGTCCTCAAGGTTGTCTGCGTTCAGCGCATTTTTCAGCGCATCCTTCTTCTCGTTCAGCTCGGTGCGCTCCGCATCGCTTACTTTGTCGCCAAGGTCGGCTATCGTCTTTTCGGTCTGGTACACAAGGCTGTCTGCGGCGTTGCGTGTTTCGATTTTCTCCTTGATTTTGCGGTCCTCTTCGGCGTACTGCTCCGCATCCTTCACCGCCTTCTCCACATCCTCCTTGCTCATGTTGGTGGAGGCGGTGATGGTGATGTTTTGCTCCTTGCTTGTGCCCAAATCTTTCGCAGATACGTTTACAATGCCGTTTGCGTCGATGTCGAACGTAACCTCGATTTGGGGCACGCCACGGGGTGCGGCAGGAATGCCGTCCAGGTGGAAAGTGCCAAGCTTTTTGTTGTCCTTTGCCATCTCACGCTCGCCCTGAAGCACGTTTACCTCAACGCTGGGCTGGCTGTCGGCGGCTGTGGAGAAAATTTGGCTCTTCTTTGTGGGGATGGTGGTGTTGCGCTCGATGATTTTTGTGGAAACGCCGCCCATTGTCTCGATGCCAAGGCTCAGCGGTGTAACGTCCAAAAGCAGCAGTCCTTTTACGTCGCCGCCCAAAACACCGCCCTGAATGGCAGCGCCCAGCGCCACGCACTCGTCGGGGTTGATGTCCTTGGAAGGCTCTACGCCCATGAAGCTCTTAACGGCATCCTGCACGGCAGGAATACGTGTGGAGCCGCCCACCAAAAGTACACGCTTTAGGTCGCTCGGGTTTAGGCCTGCGTCCTTGAGCGCACGCTTGATGGGGCCCATGGTTCTTTCCACAAGGTCCTGTGTGAGCTCGTTGAACTTTGCACGGGTGAGTGTGCAGTCAAGGTGCTTAGGGCCTGAGGCATCCGCAGTGATAAAGGGCAGGTTAATCTGGGTGGAGGCCACGCCCGACAGCTCTATCTTTGCCTTTTCTGCTGCCTCTTTTAGGCGCTGTGCCGCCATTTTGTCGTTACGCAGGTCTATGCCGTTTTCACGCTTGAACTCATCCGCAAGCCAGTTGATAACACGCTCGTCAAAGTCGTCGCCGCCAAGGCGAGTGTCGCCTGCGGTGGAGAGCACCTCCGTTACGCCGTCGCCCATCTCGATTACGGACACGTCAAACGTGCCACCACCAAGGTCGTACACCATGATTTTCTGCTCTGCCTGCTTGTCCATGCCGTACGCAAGTGCGGCGGCGGTGGGCTCGTTGATAATACGCTTTACGTTAAGCCCGGCAATAGCGCCGGCGTCCTTTGTGGCCTGGCGCTGGCTGTCTGAAAAATACGCAGGCACGGTGATAACAGCGTCCGTCACCTTTTCACCGAGGTAGCTTTCCGCATCCGCCTTCAGCTTTGCCAGCACCATTGCGGAAATTTCCTGCGGAGTGTACTTTTTGTCGTCAACCTCCACCTTATAGTTTGTGCCCATCTCACGCTTGATGGAGGCGATGGTGCGGTCGGGGTTTGTGATAGCCTGGCGCTTTGCCACCTGGCCCACAAGGCGCTCCGCTGTTTTGGTGAAGCCGATGACGCTGGGGGTGGTGCGTGCGCCCTCTGCGTTTGGAATGACAACAGCGTCTCCGCCCTCCATTACGGCGATACAGCTGTTTGTTGTGCCAAGGTCTATACCTACAATTTTGCTCATAGTAAAAGTCTCCTTTGTAATGATTTGTCTGTGTAAAGTTAATGTAAGGAAAAATTAGTTTTGTGTTTCCTCCCCGCCGTAGGCGGGGAGGAAACACGGTTTATCCCCTGCTTTGAGTGGTGCAAACGGTTGGGTGTTGTGTGATGTTGTATGTCTTATGTGTGTTGTTGGCTATGTTACATGTGGATTACAGGTAAAATTATAACGTTAGATAATACTGAAAAAAGCCGAAACATGCGATTTGCCGCAAAAAGTTAGTGCGAAAAAAAGCGGGGGATATACCGCCTTTTTTTACCTCTAAATTGCTTTTGTGTGATTGCCCTGCAAAAAGCGTACACTATGGCGCTACGGCCACCACTGCGTGGCGAACAACACGTCCGTGGAGCATGTAGCCCTTTTGCAGTACACGTGTGATGTTGCCGCTTTCGACACCCTCTTTTTCCTCCTGCACACAGGCGTTGTGCAGCTGTGGGTCAAACGGCTTGCCCTCGCACTCTATCTCGGTGATGCCCAGCTTTTCAAAGACATCCTTTGCCTTTGCAAGTGTCATAAGTACGCCCTTTTTGTACTCCTCGTCTGCGGTGGGGGCACCTGCGGCGGCCTCCAGTGTGTCCAAAACGGGAATTAGCATTCCTGCCGCGTGGGAAATGCCGTTGCCAAAGGCGGCATCGTTTTCCTTTTGGCTACGCTTGCGGTAGTTGTCGTACTCTGCGGTGGTGCGCAAAAGCTGCTGCTGTATTTCGTCCGCTTTTGCGTTTGCCGCCTCAAGCTTTTCCTCTGCGGCGGCAAGGCTTGCCTCGCCGCTTGCCTTGGAGCGGCTCTTTGTCTTTTTTTCCGCCTGCGCGGACTTTGCGGTCTTTTTTTCCTCTTTTACGGTATCGGATGAAGCGTCCTTTTGCGTCTGCGGCTTTTCGTTTTCTGCCATGCTGACGACCTCCCTTAAAAAAACATTGCTGTATCTTTTATATATAAGCCTACGGTAGCTACCCTGCCATGTTGCCGCTTAGTCCCTGTCCCAGCAGGGCGCTGAAGTACTCAAGGTCGGGGATTACACTGCGGTAGGGCATACGGATAGGCCCTGCCACCGAAAGCACACCCGTAAGGCCGCCCCCTGCGAGATACCTGCGTGAAACAAGGCAGATGCTGTGCATGGGGGAGTGGGGCATTTCGTCCCCAAAGAGAATTTGGGTGTGGTTTGTCTTGGGCTTCAAAAGCCGCTCCACACGCTCGGGTGCGTCCGCAAGCTCTATGAGTGTACGCAGAGCGTTTTCCATTTCGGGGCGGTGCAGTAGGTTTTTTTGTCCCTCAAAGTAAACTTTCGGCCGTCCTGCCTCCGCAAGTAGTGTGAGCGCCGCCGAAACAATGGCCGTTCCCACAAGGCGCTCACTGCCCAAAGCCTCAAATATGCCCTGAAGTAGTTTTGGGTGCACATCTGCACTTGCCACAAAGCATAGGTGGCGGTTCAGCTGCTGTGCAACCTGCGAAATCAACGAGGGGCTAAGCTCGCAGTCTACCTTTACTACACGTGTGCGCACGCCGCCTGCACGTGTTACGCCCAGCACCGCCACGGCGTGCCTGCCCACCTGCAACACCTCAAAGTGCGCCATGGTGATGTCCTCCGCACGTGGGGTGGTGGCAATCACTGCGTAGCCAAGGTGCTCCGAAAGCAGGCGTGCCGCGCCCTGCACCATCTGCTCGGGGTCGTAGTCCAGCGTGCGAAACGCACTGTCCAAGAGTGCCTTTTCCTGCGCCGAAAGACGCACCGTGCGGTCCAAAAGGTTGTCCACATAATAGCGGTATCCCTTTGCGGTGGGCACACGCCCTGCGGAGGTGTGCGGCTGCTCCAACATGCCCAGCCGTGTTAGCGCCGCCATTTCGTTGCGCAGTGTGGCGGAGGATACCGATATATCAAGGTGCTTGCAAAGCAGGTTGCTGCCGACGGGCTCGCCCTGCGCCCCATACAGCGAAACAATCGCCATCATAATGCGCTGTTTGCGGTTGTCCATGTGTGGTGTGCGCCCCTTTCTTTGTAGGCGTTAGCACTCACAAGCTTTGAGTGCTAATATTATTTTAACGCATTTTCAAAATATGTCAAGGGGAAAAATAAGTTTTTACAAATTTTTAGGATTTGATACCATACAAAGTAGGGGAGAGCCTATGCGCTCGCCCGAATAATATTGGTTGTTGGAATTTTGGAATAAATATATTTTACTTTGATAATCTACAATAAAATGAAAAAGGGCGACCACACAGGGGCGCCCCTATACAAAATAAATATAAAGCTTATGCACTTGCTGTGCCTGAAATCCCCAGCTGCTCTGCGTGCGGCTTCATTCCCTTTATGCACAGCTCTATCAGCTGTGAAAGCTCAAGGTTTAGCATGTCCGCACCATTTTGGATGACGGCTCTGTCCACCTTTGCGGCAAACGCTTTGTCCTTGAATTTTTTCTTTACACTCTTTGTCTCAAGGTCTGCTATGCCGCTTGGGCGCATACGTGCGGTGGCGGAGATAAGCCCCGTTAGCTCGTCCACAGCATACAGGCTTTTTTCAAGCTCGCTCTGCGGCTCGACGTCACAGCAAATGCCCCACCCGTGTGCTAAAATAGCACGCACAGCCTGCTCGTCTACGCCTGCGGCAAGCAGTGGCTCCTTCGTGTGCTGCAGGTGCTCGGTGGGGTGCTGCTCGTAGTCGTAGTCGTGCAGTGTGCCCACTGCCTGCCAGTAGGCTACGTCCTGCCCGAAATGCTCTGCCAAAGCGCCCATGGCGGCACTTACCGCTAAAGAGTGCTGTAAAAGGTGCGGCTGGCTTGTGGTGGTTAAAATGAGCTCTTGTGCTCGCTCTTGGGTAAGTTTTTGCATTGTAAAATCTCCTTTAGATAGTGCCGGCGTAGGTGTTCAGACGGCATATTTTGGCTACGGCAACACTACATAATCTGTTTATGATATAATAATACAATAATGCGATAAATTACAAGTGCAAACACTATATGGGTGTAAAAAAAGCGGGGGATATACCGCCCCATCTTCACGTTTAACTTTACTTCTAAATCAACGTTACATGTCAATAATATCTAAAATAGGAGAGTGCCATGAAATTCAGCGAAATGCCCTACGAGCGTCCGAATATTGAAAAGGCGGCGGATGTGCTCACACAGCTTGCGCAAAGCGCAAAGAGTGCTAAGAGCGAGCAGGAGCTTTTGGCCTGTTACGAGCAGGCGAGCGTGATTTTTGAGCAGGTGGGAACGGCGGGGACGGTTGCGTCGGTGCGCCACACTGTGGACACACGGGATGCCTACTATAATGATGAAAACGACTACTTCGATGAGCAGGGGCCTGTTTTGGAGGACAAGCGGCTTTTGCTGTACCGTTCACTTTTGGCAAGCGAGCACAGCGATGCCTTGGGCAAAAAATACGGTGAGATACTGCCGCAAAAGATGGCGCTGGCCATAAAGGGGAGCGACGAGCGCCTGATACAGCTGCAACAGGAGGAAAATGCACTGTGCACGCTGTACGAAAAGCTGTACGCTTCCGCACGCATTCCGTTTAGGGGCGAGGTGCTGACGGTGGCACAGCTGGGCCCGCACAAGCAGGATGTGAGCCGAGATGTACGCAAAGAAGCATTTGAGGCGGAGGGCGGCTTTTTCGAGCAGAACAAGGAGGAGCTGAACGGGATTTTCAGCCGCCTTGTGCGAAACCGCACCGCACAGGCAAAGATGCTGGGGTATGAGAACTTTGTGCCGCTTGGGGATATTCGCATGGAGCGCATGGGCTACACACGTGCGGACATTGAGCGGTGCAGGCAGGATGTGGCGAAGTACATTGTGCCCATTGCGCAAAAGCTAAAGCAGGAGCAGGCCGAGAGAATAGGCGAAGATGCGCTAAAATATTGGGATGAGCTACTGCTGTTCGGCGATGGCAATCCACGGCCGCACGGCGAGGCACAGCGCCTTTTGCAAGCGGGGCAGGAGATGTACAGGCAGATGTCGCCCCAAAGCGCCGAGTTTATAGACTTTATGATGCAAAACGAGCTGTTTGATGTGCTGGCAAAGCCGGGCAAGGCGCCGGGTGGATACTGCACCTATATTTCGGGGAACAAAAGCCCCTTTGTGTTCTCAAACTTCAACGGGACGCTGGGCGATGTGGATGTGCTGACACACGAGGCAGGGCACGCCTTTGCGGCATACCTTGCGGCGCAAAGCGGCCTTGTGAGCGAGCTACGCTCCCCGGGGCTTGAGTCGTGCGAGATTCACTCAACGGCGATGGAGTTTTTGACAGGCGAGCACCACCACCTGTTTTTCGGGCAGGACACAAAAAAATACACCATTGCACACCTGCAGGATGCGCTCTGCTTTTTGCCGTATGGGTGCATGGTGGATGAATTCCAGCAAATGGTGTACGAAGCGCCCGAGATGAGCGAGGAGGAGCGGTGTGCGGCATGGCTGAGCCTTGAAAAAAAATATCGCCCCTGGGCGGACTTTGACGCACTGCCCTTTTACAGCAGGGGCGCAGGCTGGCAAAGGCAGCTGCATATATACGTAAGCCCCTTTTACTATATAGATTACGTGCTTGCGCAGATAGTGGCGCTGCAGTTTCTGCTGGCGCACAACGAGGACAAAAAGGATGCGTGGGAGCGTTACCTTGCGCTGGTGCAAAAGGCGGGCACGAGCACCTACACAGGCCTTGTGCAAGCGGCAGGCCTGCAAACACCCTTTGAGGAGGGCTGTGTGAAGCATGTGGGCGAAGAAAGCTATAAGTGGTTGAGAGCACAGCTTTAGCGATAGCACAAATTTGGATATATACAAATAAAATAGCCTGCCGAGCTTTGTCCCTTTTGGGGATAGCGTGGCAGGCTTTAATTTTTGTTAAAACAGAGTAGCCGTATGATGGGGTTGAACCGCTGTAACATTCGCACAGAACCACACGCTACTACCTTGTGTAAACTTTTAGATTACACAAGGTACTACAACTTACTAAGGTCGTACGGTGTGCCTTGGTAGACGTAGTAGTTCAGCCAGTTTGAAAACATGAGGTTGCCGTGGCTGCGCCAGCGGAACAAAACGCCCTTTTCGGGGTCGTCGTCTATAAAATAGTTTTGGGGCAGTGGGGGGTTCAGCCCTCTTTTCACGTCTCTGCGGTACTCGTTCCACAGCGTTTCCTTGTCGTACTCCATGTGGCCCATCACGTAAATTTCTCTGCCGTTTTCGGTGCTCATAATGTGCACACCTGCCTCGCGGCTGTCCACCAAAATGCGAAGCTCCTCCGAGCGTTCTATATGCTTTCGCTCTATGCCGGCACTGCGGGAGTGCGGTACGTAGAATATTTCGTCAAAGCCACGCACAAGTGGATTGTCGGCACGCTCCACCCTGTGCTCGAACACGCCGTGTATGCGCTTTTGTAAAAGGTACTTTGGGATGTCGTGCAGGTGGTGAAGCGCCGCCATTGCCGCCCAGCACAAAAATATGGTGGAATATACGTTTGTGCGTGCAAAGTCGATAAGCGCGCACATCTCCTCCCAGTAGTCCACCTGCGAATACTCAAGGTGCTCCACCGGCGCACCTGTGATAATCATGCCGTCAAAGCGGTGTGGCCTCACCTGCTCAAGCGTCTGGTAAAAGGCGGCGATGTGCTCGGTGGAGGTGTGGGTGGAGGTGTGGCTGCCCGTGCGCAAAAGTGTAAGCCGCACCTGCAAGGGGCTGTTGGCAAGCACACGTGCCAGCTGTATTTCTGCGCTTATTTTTTCGGGCATTAGGTTTACTATCAAAATTTCCAAGGGGCGGATGTCCTGCGCCTGCGCCCTTGCTCCGCTCATTACAAATATGTTTTCGTCCTGCAATGCCTTGTAGGCGGGCAGGTCCTTTGGCAAAATTAACGGCATGGTGTGCCCCTTTCCTCGGAAGTGGATAAAAGAGTAGGTGAAATCCTCTATACTGCAATTTTAGCATATTTCATGGTGAGAAAATAGGGGTGTAAAAGTTTTTGGTATCCAAAATATGCCGCTACACGCCGTACAGTTCTGCTCCGTTTTTATGAAAAATATTTTGCAGTATCTCTTTTGCATCCTCTGTGGTGATTTTTTCCTGCTCTACCATCTGCGCAAGGCGTTTTGTCACAAACTGCCTTAGTATAATTAGCTGGCCCACAGAGCCCTCGATGTGCATAAAGTCGCCGCCGAAAACGCTGAACTTGTTTGCAGGCAAAATGCCTATGTATTCCTCCAAAATGTCGTTTGCATACTCGGGGGCAATTATGTACGCCCACGAAAAGTTTGTGTAAACATTTGGAAAGGTGCGCACCAATACGCCTACTTCTCGTGCGAAGGGGTACGCAATGTGAAAGATGTCAAACTTTACATTCTTAAATTTGCTGAAAAGATTGTTCAGCAAAAGGGGGTGCGAGTCCTGCAAAAAGTTGTCGTTGCCCTCGTGTATGCCGGTGTGAATTTGCACAATCAGCTTGTACTGCTGCACATCCTGTAAAATTTGATGCGCCATAAAATCCTCAAGCGGTGTGATTTTTTCAGCGGGCAGGCTTTCGCCCTTTTGGGCAGCGGCGTATATTTCGGCATATATGGCATTCGCCTGCTCAAAGGGGGTGTCGCAAAAATGCAAGCTGCGCTCGTACGCTGTGCCTATTTTTATGGCCACTGCGCCGTGCTGTTCCACCTGCGTTTTTATGTACGCACGCCACTGTGCGATAAAGTCGCTTAGCGTGGGGAGCTTTGCGCCGCACTCCGCCTGCACGTCCTCAAGGTAAGTTTGCACCATGATAAAGCGGTCGCATCGGGCGGAGCTTTTAAGCACGTCACAGCCCATGGTGTAGTCGCACTCCTGCATTCCGGGAATGAACACATCGTTTACCGCCGCTTTAATGTTGCACGCCTCGGCTATTTTTTGGGTGATGCCGAGCTTGTTTGCCGCCGCATAAATAGCATTTATTCTTTCGTAGTCGCTATCCAGTAGCGAGATGCCGTATATGTGCGTAAACGCCGCATCCATCGCCTTGAAAATATATGTGTTGCGGATGTTTTTTGTCGCTGTCAAAAACACGGGATGCTTTTCCTTTACAGGGGCACACCCTTGCAAAAATGCAACGGTGTCCTCCGGCACTCCGGAGGAAATCACGGCGGTGCGCATATAGTTTGCGATGGATAGGGCGATATAGTCGGGGTAAATTTTCAGGCGCATCTCATCCCTGACAATGTGCTCGTGAACGTCAATTATCGGAAGCGTGCACGCAAAGTCGAGCAGTTCTTTTTGCAAGTTTTTCATGTGTGACCCCCTTTTTTTTACATGGATAGTGTTGATACTATCTAAGTAGTTCCTCGTAGTTTGTGCTTAGCGCATCACGCAAAGCACGCAGCTGGGTAGCTTTTATGTGCTGTATACCACGCTCGATTTTCACGAGTGTTTCACGGGTGATGTCTGTGCCGTTTAGCTGTAAAAGGCGCACAAGCTCCGTCTGCCCCATGTTGCGTTGCAGGCGAATTTTGCGGATATTTTCTCCTATAAAGATAGCGTCCTGCTTGATTTTTTGCTCTTTCATGTGCGCTCTCCGTAAGGACTGAAATAAGTCCTTTTTTCTTGATTTTATCGGAGAATAGCGCTATAATGGGACTGAAATAAGTCCACTTGCTTTTATAAACTACTTCTGAATATCTGCAAAAAAACAGCGCAAAGCCCTATACGGCTCTACGCTTGTTCCTCTTCGCAGCAAGCGTCCACAAATTTTGCAATGTCGGGTAGGGTGCAGTGTAGTATTATGCACAAGTCGTCCAGTGTATTGGTGGACACCGACAAATTTTTGCGCAGGCGCTGAATAGTGCCTCCGCCAATATTGTGCTTGTTGCGCAAAGCATATGTCGTCACACCGCGCTTTTTCATCGTCTCCCATAAGGGCGCATAGGAAATCATAAGGTATTCAGCCCCCCTGTTTACACACTTTAGAGTATACACACAAATACAAGAAAAAACCACCTACTTAATCGGTGGTTTTGCTCGAAAGCTCAATCTCGCCGTGAGCTTTTTCAAACTCTCGGATGCAGTTGTTTATGAGGTACATAATCTGTCCGCTGGCAGAACGGTCCTCATACTTTGCGACGTAATGAAATTTTTTGAGAACTTCGTCCTCTATGCGGATGCTTATATGTTTTTGGTTTTTCACGATAGAATAGCCCCACTTTCCGCAACATGCACTTTGTATAGATTTATTTTAAGTGCAGATTATGCTATAACAAGGTTGTTGCACTAATATTAAGTGCATAAAACTTAAAGTGAGGAGAGTAAAATGAAAATAGTAATATTGGGTAGTGTCTACACGAGTTGAAACGAGCAGATTTTGAGCAATTTTTTTGTTATGCAAGGAGGAAAAACGATACACTCCTTGGTGGAATGTGAGTTTTAAGGACGCAGCAGAGCGGAAAAATTGCCAAAATATGCCGTCTGAACACTTGTGTAGACACTGCCTATAAGATAGAAGACAACCTGTACGCATTTTACGAGGGAATAGCAAAGGTGGTGGAAAACGAGGAGACCACCACCGAGAAAATTATGCAGGACACTCTGCGAAAACTTGCAGACAGCAGTGGTGTGGCAAAAGCGTGGGTTTGATTTTTCGCTATATCCCCCCGCCGCAGGCGGGGGGGATATAGCGCCTTCTTCTTGTGCTTAACGTATTCTAAATCACCTCTATGTGTTCATTCCCGACAGCATAGCATATTACGCCACTGCAAAAATTTAAGGCAACATACTTTCATCCCACAAAACACTCCTGTTTTTGCCGTTGCGCTTTGCAAAGTACAGCGCCGAGTCCGCCGCCGCAAAAAACTCTCGCTTTGCGCCAAAGCGGTGCGTGCTGTAAATGCACACGCCTGCGCTTACGGTCACTTGCGCCTTTGGGGTGAACTTTTTTGTCTTTTGTTCAAACGCCACTCGAATTTGCTCGCTTAGCGCCATGCAGTCTGCTTCGTTGTGCCATGTCAGTATGGCGAACTCCTCTCCACCGTAGCGAAATGCCACCTCATCGCCCTTTGTGTGCTCCCGCAAACACTCGGCGAGCGCCAAAATCACATCGTCGCCCACAGCGTGCCCCACGCTGTCGTTTACCGACTTGAAGTTGTCTATATCCATAAGGATAAGCCCCAAACTATGCTTGTTTTTCTTTAGTTGCTGCAAGCGTGTATCCAGCACCTCATAAAAGCTGGCGTGGTTCATAAGGCCTGTGAGCGAATCCTGGCGTGCAAGCTTGCGGCTGTGCAATATTTGCGTAACCAGCTGTGTTTGGTGCTTTAGCACCATGCGGCAAATCCAAAAATTCACGAGCATGAGCGATACCGTCGCGACGATGGAGGTGAGCCCCGGAACCTCCACGGGGACATATAGTGCGTACCATCGTATGCAAAGCGTGAAAAGTGCATATCCTGAAAGCGAAGTTAAGGCTGAATAAAACAAAAGGCGACGGTCCACGTAGGTAAGTGCTATTACAGAGGGCAGCAAAAACACCGTCTGCATTGTGGGCACATTATGGTGCGCCCAGCACAGCATATACGCAAAAACAACAATCCCCGCAATGTAAAAATACGCCTGAATCGACACAAGCCCCCTGCGAAGCAGATAGCGACAGATGAGCGACATTATCAGCACAAGAATGGCGCTTGCGGCAGTGGGCAGTATGACATAGCGAAACAGATAATCAAGGCGGTCGCCCACGTTGTTATCCACCTCGTACAAAAGGTATATAAGCAGCTCTGCGCCGAACACCAGCAGCACAAAGCGGCGGCTCAGCTTTATGAGGCGATTGTTCCAGCCTGCATAGTCCAGCTCTTTTTCATAGTAAAGATGCAATAAAATCACTCCTTAGTGTTTGCCACACGGTAATGCTCCTTTGCTCAGGAGCAATGCGGATGTTTCCAAAAATATAAAGATGCCTTGTGGATATTTTAAGGCAGTGGCGCATACAAACAAAGCGTAAAATGTCGCAAGGATGCAAAGACGTGTGCGCCACCCACAAAAACAATGCAAAAGCTAAGATGTGAGCCAAGTCACATAAATAACAAAATGTGAATTGCGATAAAAACCGACAACAGCAAAGCATAAAAAAGCCACCCACCACAGGCGATGTGCCCGTGTGGGTGGCTTGTTGCTTTGTAAAATAGGGAGTGTCCAAATGCGGTGATTTATTTGCTATATCCCCAGCCTGCGGCGGGGGATATAGCGCCTTCTTCTTGCGCCCAGCGTATTCTAAATCACCTCTATGTGTCCGCTCCCGTAAAATATAGCGTAGTACTTGGGTGTGTAGCAGGCGATATATTAGAACTTAATCTCACGCTTGTTGTAGGAGGTGTGCAAAATTTTGTGTGCCTTGTGCGAGCCGGGCTTGCCCTCCAAGAACTCATCATAGATGTTTTTAACAAGGGGGTTTTCGTGGCTCTTGCGCAGGACCTTGCCTTCGTCCTCGCCATACAGTGCGCCTGCACGCAGACCTTTAAGGTCCACAAAGTTCAAAATGTCGCCGCTGTGTGTGGGCTGACCACCGCCGTTTACACAGCCACCGGGGCAGGCCATAAACTCGATAAAGTCATACTGCTTTTCGCCGCTTTTGATGGAGTTCAAAACCTTATCGCAGTTGGAAAGGCCGCTTGCAACGCAAACACGAAGTGTAACATCGCCAAGCGTGTATGTTGCTTCCTTAATGCCCTGTGTGCCACGAACTTCGTGGAACTCAACGCTCTCAAGGGGCTTGCCTGTTACCACTTCGGCCGCTGTGCGAAGCGCAGCTTCCATAACACCGCCTGTTGCACCAAAGATTGTGGACGCACCGGTGCTATCGCCCAGCATCGGGTCGAAATCCTCGTCAGGCATTGCCTTAAAGTCGATGCCTGCTTTGTCAATCATGCGGGCAAGCTCACGTGTGGTAAGTGCGATGTCGTTGTCGGGAATGCCGCCGCCGGCAGCGCTCATATCGGCGCGCTCAATCTCAAATTTCTTGGCTGTGCAGGGCATAATGGACACAACAACTATATCCTCGGGCTTAATGCCTATTTTCTCGGCATAGTATGTTTTTGCAAGTGCGCCAAGCATACCCTGAGGAGACTTACAGCTCGACAGATTCGGTATGAACTCGGGGTGGAATGTCTCGCAGAACTTAATCCAGCCGGGGCTACAGCTTGTTATCATGGGCATAACGCCACCGTTGTTTACACGGTGCAAGAACTCTGTGGCTTCCTCCATGATGGTGAAGTCGGCTGCGGTGTCTGTGTCGAAAACCTGCGCAAAGCCCAAACGGCGAAGTGCGGCCACCATTTTGCCCTCAACATTTGTGCCAATGGGCATACCAAATGCCTCGCCCAAAGTTGCACGAACGCTCGGTGCGGTGTGTACAATAACATGCTTTGTCTTGTCGTTCAGCACTTCCCATACATCGCCTGTGCAATCCTTTTCGGTAAGTGCGCCTGTTGGGCAAACAACGATACACTGCCCACAGGATACGCAGGAGCTTTCGCCAAGGTCAGCCTCGAATGCGCAGCCGATGTGCGTGGAGAAGCCACGCTCTTGTGCGCCGATAACCCCAACTTTTTGCCTCATGGAGCAAGCCGCAACACAGCGACGGCACAAAATGCACTTTTCGTTGTCACGCACAAGGTGCAGTGCGCTGCCGTCGATGGGGTATTTCTCCACCTCGCCCTTAAAGCGGTTGGTTGTAACATTGTAATCGTGGCACAGGTTCAAAAGCTCGCAATCGCGGCTCTTTACACAGCCGAGACATTCCTGCTTGTGTGTGGACAGAACAAGCTCCAGGTTCATTTTGCGGCTCTTTTGAACCTTGGCCGAGTTTGTGCGGATAACCATGCCCTCGCTGGCAGGGTGAACACAGGCAGTAACCAAGCTTCTTGCGCCCTCAACCTCCACAACACAAATGCGACATGCGCCTATTTCGTTGATTTCCTTTAGGTAGCAAAGTGTTGGGATGTGTATGCCAACACTGCGAGCAGCCTCCAAAATAGTGCTGCCGGCCGGCACACTGTAGTCTGCACCGTTTATATTAACAGTAATAAAATCCATTTTGGCAATCCTCCCTAAGCTGTGATAATTGCAGAGAATTTGCATTTTTCCATGCAAGCCCCGCACTTAACGCATTTGCTCAAATCAATAACATGTGGTTTGCGAACATCTCCGGTAATAGCGCCTGTCGGACACACCTTGGTGCAAAGCGTGCAGCCCTTGCACTTGTTCTCAAGAATAACGTAGTTCAGCAGTGCTTTACATACGCCTGCGGGGCATTTTTTGTCATTGATGTGAGCGAGATACTCATCGCGGAAATAACGCATGGTGGAGAGAACGGGGTTGGGGGCTGTTTGTCCCAAGCCGCAAAGGCTGTTCTGCTTAATAAACTCAGACAGCTCGGTGATTTTGTCAAGGTCCTCCAGTGTGCCCTTGCCCTCGGTAACCTTTTCCAAAAGCTCCATCAGGCGCTTTGTACCGATACGGCAGGGTACACATTTGCCACAAGTCTCTTCCACGGTGAAATCAAGGAAGAACTTAGCAATATCAACCATACAGGTGGTTTCATCCATAACGATAAGACCGCCCGAGCCCATCATGCTGCCGATGGCAAGCAGGTTGTCGTAGTCGATGGGTGTGTCTATCAAAGAAGCAGGAATACATCCGCCGGAAGGGCCACCTGTCTGCGCAGCTTTGAACTTCTTGCCGTCGGGGATGCCGCCGCCGATTTCCTCAATGATGGTGCGCAGTGTTGTGCCCATGGGTACCTCAACAAGGCCTGTGTTGTTGATTTTGCCACCCAGTGCAAAAACCTTAGTGCCCTTGCTTTTTTCTGTGCCCATGGAGGCAAACCACTCTGCACCGTTCAGGATGATGCGGGGCACGTTTGCATAGGTTTCAACATTGTTAAGTATTGTGGGTTTGCCAAATAGACCCTTAACTGCGGGGAAGGGAGGACGCGGACGGGGCTCGCCGCGGTTGCCCTCTATGGAGGTCAAAAGCGCTGTTTCCTCGCCGCAAACGAAAGCGCCTGCGCCAAGCTTAATAGCCAAATCAAAGCTAAAGCCTGTGCCGAGAATATCATCGCCGAGAAGGCCGTATTCCTTGGCTTGGTCTATTGCAATTTGCAAACGTGTAACCGCAATGGGGTACTCCGCACGCACATAAACATAGCCCTTGCTTGCGCCGATTGCGTAGCCTGCAATGGCCATAGCCTCAATAAGCACATGCGGGTCGCCCTCCAAAACGCTACGGTCCATAAATGCGCCCGGGTCGCCCTCGTCGGCGTTACAGCAAACATACTTTTGGTCGCTGGCGTTGTCTGCGGCAAACTTCCACTTCAGGCCGGTGGGGAAGCCTGCGCCGCCACGGCCTCTTAGGCCGGAATCCAGCATGGTTTGAATAACTTCGCCCGGCTGCATGGTGGTTAAAGCCTTGCCCAAAGCCTGATAGCCATCAAAAGCAATGTACTCGTCAATGCTTTCGGGGTTAATTACACCACAGTTGCGAAGCGCAATCCTAACCTGCTTTTTGTAAAAGGCTGTTTCCTCAAGGCTTTTTACGGTGTTGTCGGGGTTTACTGTTTCATCATACAAAAGGCGTGTAACGGGACGCCCTTTAAGAAGGTGCTCGTTTACAATCTCGTTTACATCCTCAACAGTTACATTGCTGTAAAAGCTCGCCTCGGGGTAAATTACAACAATAGGGCCAAGCGCACATAGACCAAAACAACCGGTGGTAACAATCTTTACCTCTTCGTTTAGGTCTGCCGCCAAAAGCTCTTTTTCAAATGCTTGGATAATTTTAGTACTGCCGGAAGAAGTACATCCCGTGCCGCCGCATATCATAACATGGCTTCTAAACATTATATCTTCCTCCTATTTAATCTTTATAGCACCGATGGTGTACTCTGTTACGGGGAAGCCTTTTCCAAGGTGCTCCTTAACAATTCGTGCCACCTTATCGGGTGTCATTTTAACATAAGTTGTCTTCTCTTTGCCCGGCTCAAAAATTTCCACAACAGGCTCGTACTGGCAAATGCCGATGCAACCTGTTTGAGTAACCACAACATTGCTCAAATCGCTATCCGCAACTTGCTGTGTAAACTCGCTTAGCACGGGGCGTGCGCCTGCGGCAATTCCGCATGTTGCCATGCCAACAACAACACGTGTTGTCTCAGAGTTTGCCTCTCTTGTGCTTACGGTTTTTTTCATTTTGTCGCGCAGTGCGGAAAGTTCCTGTAAACTTTTCATATAGCGTTGCTCCTTTTAATAATTGGTTCGGTGTTTTCTGCAATATAGTCCTTAACCCACAGCGCTACGCTGGGCTCGCTAAGCGAAACATCGCCTAAAACTTCCTTTAGCTCTCTTGTGTCAACACAAAATTCTTCGCCATCGCATTTAACTGTGTACATAAAGTCAATGTGGGGATTGCACTGTATCAAAGCGCCGATGCTGCCTGCCATGTCCCCAAGAGGGGCTAAATCTATATGCCCTGTTGTGAAAACCGCAACAACCGTTGTGCCATGCCCCTGTAAAGAGGTTATATCAAGGCTGCCGCCTGTCAGCTCCGCCGCCATTTTGATAAAGGGCAGGCCAAGGCCTACTTTGCGTGTTGTCCTGGAGGTTGTAAATGGGTCTGTCACATTTTGCAGCACTTCTTGGCTCATGCCCGTGCCGTTGTCCTGCACAGTGATACAAAGTTTGCTCTTTTTAATGTCAAAATCCAAGGTTATGCAAATAAGTGTCGCATTTGCCTTAACTGAGTTTTGCGCAATGTCAAGCACGTTCATGGAAAGTTCCTGCATCATAACACCCTTGCTATTTTGGCAAAAAAACCAAATTTATGTATATCAATATTTGGCCAAAATCTCGTCCAGCTCATCGCCCGCCAAACGTCCGTAAACGTCATCGTTAACTGTCAAAACAGGTGCAAGGCCACAAGCACCTATGCAACGACATGCGTCAAGGCTGAACTTGCCGTCGGGGGTGCAATCGCCGCCTTTGATTTTGAGCTTGGTTTCAAGGTCCTCAAAAATCTTGCCGCTGCCCTTAACATAACATGCGGTGCCAAGACATACGCTGATTTTGTACTTGCCCTTGGGCACAAGGCTGAACTGGGAATAAAACGTTGCAATGCCGTAAATTTCCGCAAGCGGCATACCGAGCTTTTTGGAGATTATGCGCTGAACTTCAATGGGCAAATAGCCGTAAATTTCCTGAGCCTCTTGAAGTGCGGACATTGCTACGCCGGGCATGTCTTTGTTTGCCGTAAGCCAACTTAGCAACTGCGCTTCTTGCTCGTTAGTGCCATTAAAAGGCACAGTAGAAAAACGCTTCATAATAGTACATCCTCCATTATATTGTAATAGTGTGAGTTAGCAATGTTTAACCGCAAACACGCCTAAACACCGAAAAACCTACTCGAAAGCATATGGCAACATTATAACACACCGGCAAAAAAAACGACATTTTTATTTGATTTTTTTACTTCTGAAATATGCAGAAAAAAACAAACAAAAACTGTGCATAAACACAACAAGTACACAATGAGGGTGTATGCTTAGAAAAAAGGCAGGGGATACCAAGAAAACTGTTCCTGTACACCTTCAAAGCCCACTTGCTCTTTTGAATGCTATCCTTTATAATTTGAGTGTAAGCCATAATTCATCAATTATGTGAGGAGATTTGAAATGACTATTGAAGTGATTAAGCAAACGCTGGGCGCAAGGGTGCTTACGCAGGGCAGCGACCTAAATGCGGACGTAAATGCGGCATGTGGTAGCGACATGATGAGCGATGTTTTGGCTTATGTAAAGGACCAGGGTGTGCTTATAACAGGGCTGAACAACCCACAAGTTGTGCGCACTGCGGAAATGATGGATATAGTTTGCATAGTCTTTGTAAGGGGAAAGTGCCCCGATGAAACAGTGCTGAAATTAGCGCAGGAGCGTGACATAGTGGTTTTGAGCACGGATGAAACAATGTTTGCCGCATGCGGGCTTTTGTACGAAAAAGGTTTGCGTGGAGGGAGTGCCGTATAATGGAGAAAATAGTTTTAAGTTATACTGTGCCGGGCGATGACTTCACGCGTGCGGGCGAGGCGAGCAGTGACCTGAAAGCAAGGCTGAAAAAGCTGGGATTGCCAAAGGATGCCGTGCGCAAGGTGGCAATAGCGCTGTATGAGGGCGAAATAAACCTGGCCATTCACGCAGGCGGTGGCGAAATTACAGTGACAATATATGACGATTACGTGGACATGCTTTTGGAGGACGAGGGCCCCGGAATACCCGACATAAACCTTGCGATGCAGGAGGGATATTCAACGGCGACAGCAGAGGTGAGAAGCGTGGGCTTTGGCGCAGGAATGGGCCTGCCCAACATGAAAAAATATTCGGATGAGTTTGAGATAAGCTCGGAAGTGGGAAAAGGCACCACACTAAAGATGAAGGTTAATTATATTTAGATAGTGCCGACACATCTTAACTTTAAGCGCAGCAAAAGGGGGCGAAGGGCGCTTTGGAAAACACGGAACAGCAGGTATATCACCATTCGGTTACGCTGGATAAGGATGCATGCAAGGGCTGCATAAACTGCATAAAGCGCTGTCCTACAGAGGCCATAAGGGTGAGAGACGGCAAGGCGCATATTTTGCCGAAAAAATGTATAGATTGCGCCGAATGTATAAGGGTGTGCCCACACCACGCAAAGCTGGCTTTGTACGACCCAATGTCTGTTATGGATAATTTTAAGTACAAAATTGCGCTGCCTGCGCCCAGCTTGTACGCACAGTTCAACAATTTGGAGGAGCCGGACGCTGTAATAAACGCATTTTTGAAAATTGGCTTTGACGAAGTGTATGAGGTTGCAAAAGCGGCAGAGCTGGTGAGCGATGCCACAAGAAAGATGATGAGCACAAGCAAGTTTACAAAGCCCGCAATAAGCAGTGCGTGCCCCGCAGTGCTAAAATTGATAAGGGTTAGGTTTCCCCAGCTGATAGACCATGTGCTACCCATTGTGGCACCTATGGAGGCGGCGGCGCGCCTTGCAAAGGACATTGCCGTTGAAAACACAGATTATGAACGCCATGAGATAGGGTGCTTTTTCATTACGCCATGTCCTGCCAAAGTGACCGCAACAAAGACACCCATAGGCAGCGAAAAAAGCGAGGTGGACGGGGCGCTTGCCGTTAAGGAGATATACCCAAAGCTTTTAAGTGCGATGAAGGATATAGACACCCCGCAAAAAATGTCCGAGTCGGGCAGAATAGGCGTGGCGTGGGCAGGAAGCGGCGGCGAGAGCGCAGGGCTAATATCCACCGAGAGCTACCTTGCGGCAGATGGAATTGAAAACGTGATAAAGGTGCTGGAGGATTTAGAGGACGAAAAATATCACGACATTGATTTTGTGGAGCTGAACTCCTGCCCGGGTGGATGTGTCGGCGGTATTTTGCAGGTGGAAAACCCATATATAGCAAGAAACAAGCTGAAAAAAATAAGCAGGCTTATGCCTGTGAGCAAAAACCATATAGACGGCGCCATGCCGACACAGCTGCTGTGGGATACGGACTTGACCTACGTGCCCGTGATGGAGCTGGGAACAACACGCAAAGAGCGCTTTATGAAGTATGCGCAAATGCAGGAGATTTTAGAGGACTTGCCCGGCCTTGACTGCGGAAGCTGCGGTGCGCCCACCTGTGCAACCATGGCCGAGGATATTGTCAGGGGCACGGCAAGCATAGACGACTGCACGGTGCTTATGCGCCAAAAAATGGAGGCGGTGCTAAAAGCGCTGGGCAAATAGCGGGTGCTATTTGTGCTTTTGGCAGGGGCGGCTTTATGTCCGTAAATATTACTTTATAAATAAACAGACACTATTTACTACCATAGTAAATAGTGTCTGTTTTGCTTTTTGGGGAGTGTCCAAACGCGGTGATTTATAATACGTTAGGTGCGAGAAGAAGGCGCTATATCCTCCCTTTTTCGGAAGAACCTGACAAGGCACGAGTAGTATTTGCTCCGCAAATCTCCACTCTTAATAGCCTTGTCAGAACCTTGATATGGATGTGATATTAAAGTTAAACATCCATATGAGGGGAGGATATAGCAAAAAACTTAATCACCTCTATGTGTCCACTCTCGTTTTTTGCTATATGTCGCTTTTGCGGCAAGCTATTATTCAATCAAGCCAAGCAGTGGGCTTGTTGGGCTTAACTCTCGTAAATTGCACGCTATATCATCTAAAAAATGTGCATCGGAGGAGGTTATAATCTCCTTGTCCGCAGGCAATATGCCCTTTTGTATGTAGCCTTGCAGCTTGTCTGTGTTCTTGCCCTCTATTATGTCAAAGTGTAAATCATCGGGCATAAAGCCAAGCATCGACGTAATGGAGTCGGAGTCTTTTTCTATGTGCGCAGGCACCGCAATGCCGCCCAGCTCTTCGCACTTTAGCTTAACTTCGTACAAATTCAAATTAACGGGGACGGTGAGCAACTTTTCCACCGTTCCCGTGATTTCGTCGTGTTCATTTACAATCAACTGCTTGCCCCATATTTTTTCGTCATAGGGTACATCAAGCAATAAACGGTAGAGCAGCTCGCCAAATTCAAGCGCTGTTTGCACAGCCTTGAAATAGCATAAAATATGTATTTCTTCCTGCGTGGTGACCTCTATGCCGGGCAAAAGCTTTATGTCATATTCATCACATGCTTTTTTTACGGCAGGCAAATTAAGCGCAGAGTTGTGGTCTGTTACGGCTATCAGTTGTGCTCCCTCAAGCTTTGCCAGCCCTGCAATGGTTGCAGGGGTCATATCATCGTTTGCACAGGGAGACAAACATGAGTGAATGTGTAAATCGTACAGCATAATTTTCCCCTCTTGCGGAAAATAAAGTTATAATTTTAATGTATCCCTCAAAAGTACACACGCCTCAAATTCGGGCAAATCTGTGCTCAAAATACAAACATCCTGCTGCTTTGCCTTTGCAAGCATGGCCTCATCCGCCGCACTGCCGTGGCACAGCACTATACATGCGCAATCTGCCAATACAGCCACCGCAACGGTATTTACATTGCCCATAACGGTGCACCATGCGTCCCCCTCTTGTGCTTTTCCCATAGCCCAAGAGAGCAAATCGCCACAAAAAACACCCGTCACTTCTCGGCAATCGCCCGCATTTAATACTTTGAAATTACACTCTTGTGCCAATGCCTCTGTGTTCATGTAGTGCTCCTTTTAACAGTATTTATTTGGGGATATAGCATATAAACAGTATAGCACAAAATTAGGCAGAGTTAAGCTATTCGCCGTTAATTGTGCGGTGTTGCTTCAAATACACTTGGGGCAAAAAACACAGTTGCGCTACGCTGTAGGCAAAGCCCCTTTGCCGCAAGCAGATGCTACTAAACAGCCTCTTTTTTCTCTGTACGCTCTGCCCTTTTGGAGCGGCGCTCCTCACGGGCATCGTTCTGCGGCTCTTCTTCGCAAACAGGGGCAATTATGCTCACCTTAGCCCACGCCACGTGGTGGTCCACCACCGGCTCTGTGCATATGTGCAGGCCCTCCACGTCCACAGCCACCACCTCGCCGTCGTTTGGTATGGCGGAAAGCTGGCTGAACACAAGCCCACCGAGCGAGTCGTACTCTCGCTCTTCGGGTAGCTTTATGCCCAGCTCCTCTTCTATAAGCTCTATTTCCGTCTCGCCCGCAATGCGCCACAGGTTGTCCTCAAGGCGGTGTATGCTCTCGTCCTCCGGCGCATCAAACTCATCGTAGATGTTGCCCACAATCTCCTCTATAAGGTCCTCCAGCGTCACAAGCCCCGAAAAGCCGCCGTACTCGTCCAGCACTATCGCCATGTGGTCCTTGCACTGCTGCATGTCCCTCAAAAGGATGTCCGCACGCACAGTTTCGGGCACAAACCGTGCAGGGCGCAAAAGCTCTCGCACGCTTTTGGGTTTTTCACTACGCAGGTTCAAAAGATACGCACGGGAGGAAAGTATGCCCAAAATGTCGTCGTAGCCGTCGTCGTACACGGGGAAACGTGACATGCCCGATTCCGCTATGGTGCGCACTATTTCATCTACGGGGCAGTCTGCCTCCACCGCCACCACATCCACACGGTGGGTCATTACATCCCGTGCAATGGTCTTGTCCAGCTCGAAGATGTTGTTTATCATGGTCATTTCTTCCGCTTCAATAGTGCCGTTTTCGTGACCGGCATCCACCAGCATGCGTATTTCATCCTCCGTGACAGCCTGCTCGCCTCGCTCCGCCTTTATGCCAAAAATGCGAAGCACCCCCGAGGTGGAGACGCTAAGTAGCTTTACCAGCGGCTTTAGCACCACCGAAAGCCCCGAGATGATGCCGGTGGTGGCACGGGCGAGCTTGTAGGGATTGTGCAGTGCCAGCTGCTTTGGCACAAGCTCGCCAAACACCAGCGTAAAGTAGGAAAGCAGTATGGTGATGGTGATGATGGCAACGGTGTTCAGCGCCTGCCAGCCCCATGCGGTGAAGCCGAGGTCGTTGTACATCCATGCGGTGAGAGGGCCCGCAAAGTTGTCCGCCGCAAATGCGGAGGCCAAAAAGCCGGCAAGCGTGATGCCCACTTGTATGGTGGACAAAAAGCCGGAGGGGCTTTCCACCATTTTCAGCATACGGGGGGCGGCCTTGTCCCCCTCCTCCGCCATAAGGCGCAGCTTGTTTGCGGACAGCTGCATCACGGCAAGCTCGGTGGACGCAAAAAACGCATTCAGCGCAATAAGCACAAGCTGAATAGACAGCATGATAAGCACGCTACTGAGTGTGAGCGGCTCTACGGATATAGCAGGCACGGTAAATACCTCCGAAGTTGTTTTGCACGATAGTATGCAAGAATATATGAAAAAATAAAACAAGGCACAGCCTCACACGCAAAGGTGCAGACTGTGCCTAAACAACGATATTATTATGGAATGTATTAAGTTTTGCGCAGGATAAACAACAAGGTCGACTGCCGTCGTCGTCCATCGTGAAAACAAAATCCTTTCCTTGGCGAGAATGTCATAGAAGTAGCTATGACGCCGAAAAAACATGATGGTGTGATGTAAAAATAAAAAACGGTGCACACTCATTCCATGAGGGTGTCGTGCCACACAAGTATACTCAATATAATATACGTTTGTCAAGTAAAGTGGCAGATGCGCAAAATGTTTGTGTAATATGTACAAGCACGCACAATTACCCGCTACTTTCATCGGCGGAATGTTCGCCCTGAAAAGGTCCCTCAGAAGGCGTGTCTTGCGGCTTGGGTAGGGGGTGTGCGTTTAGCTTTTGGGCGAAAAAATCATCCATAAGTGCGCTGTTTATTATAGGCTCTCTCATGCCAAAAGCCTCACGCACAAACTTCAGCGAAAACACGGCAGGGCGCTCCTGCTCAAAGCTCAACGTGTAAAGGCTGTCCAGCGGCTGAGATGTGGGCCTGTGCTGTGTGATGTGCAAATAGCTTGCTTGCTCGCTTGTTTGCAGCGTGTAGGCGAAAATGTCCGCATCATCAGGTGCTGAAAGAATACCCCTGCACTCGGTGGCGGTGCGGCCTTGCACTTCGTATGTAAGCAGTGTGCCCTGCTTTTGTGGGCGCTTTTTTGTGCGGGAGGCAAAGTATTTGCCAAAGAGCAATATGCCCAAAACGAGCGGCACAACAATAAAAAGTGCGCTTAGGTTTAGTATTGGTGTCTCGGTGGGCGCACTTTCCGAAAGCATGGGGTAGATAAAGCCGTCACTTTCGAGCACCCGAAAAAAAGTAAACATCATGCCCATGCCCTATGCGGTTTCGGAGGCTGTGACGGTATCTGCGGCGGGCGCTACCTCGGGGGTGGAGGGTACGGAGTCGGGCACAGGTGTGGAGTCTGGCGCAGGCGTGGAGTCTGGCGCAGGCGTGGAGTCTGGCGCAGGTGTGGAGTCTGGTGCAGGGGTGGAGTCTGGTGCAGGTGTAGAGTCTGGTGCAGGCTCGGGCACGGAGGTAGAGCTTGGCGCAGGCACAGACTGCGGCACAGAGGAGCTTGGCACAGACGTAGGCACAGAAGATGATGTGGAGGACACTTGCGAGCTGGAACTTTCAGGCGTAGATGTCACGGGGCGCACAGGCTGTACCGCGCCCGACACGGTGGGGATGTCATTCAGCGGCATTGGGCGGGTGTCCTCGTTGTGCAAAAGGTGGGTGGCAAAGTAATCGAATATGTTCTGCATACCGTTTGCGTTTAGGTGTATGCCGTCGCTTAGCATCTGGCCGCTTTCGGCGTAGCCGCTGTTGTCGTCTCTCAGCGCCTCGCTCCAGTTTAGGAATTTTGCGTCCATCTCCTCTGCGAGTGAGAGAAGCTCCACGTTAAATTCGTCTATGCGGGTCATGGACACGGAGGAATAGCTACGGTTGTGCTCTATGGGAAACACCGAGCCTATGATGATTTCAGCATAGGGGTACGCCTCTTCAATCGCCTCGATGGCCTCTTTGTAGTTTTCGCGGAATGTCTCGACGTTGTAGCTGGCGGCGTCGTTTGTGCCAAAGGTGATGACCACTCGCAAAGGCTGTAGCATCTCCACTGCCTGCGGCATGGTGTATGTGGCGTAGTCACCGCGGAACGTCACGCAGGACTTTGTGGTGAACTCGGACACGTGCATACCCTCCACGCCGATGGCGTTTTGTCGGGTAAGGCCGGTCTCGTCCCTGAATGCGTGCATACGCTCGGTGTTAGAGTCGCCCAAAAACAGCGTGTCGGCGAGGTATTCCTCCATTTCCGCATCGCTTAGCGGTTCTGTTTCGGGCAGTACCGTGCCCTCAAACTCACCCGTGGGCAGGACGTTTGCGTCCTTGTCGTAGTTGCTGTCGTGAGAGGCGGAAGCCGAGTGGGAGACGGAGGAGGAACTTTGCGCAGTGGCCGCACCGCTCATGCAGGAGGGAATGAGCAAAACTAAAATAACGGCGAGTAAAAGCACTACAATACCACTGCCCAAAATGACATGAAGCCGTGTGAAATCCACCCCGAAAATGCTGATGACAGCGCCGTCTTTTTTGTTCGAACAAGCGTGCGCATCGTATGATTTGGCCGCAGTAGGGCGCTGTGCAGGCAGCTCGCCTGTCTGCGCCATGAGCTGCTCCTCCAAAGAGAGATAGCGCTTTTCCTTTGCGCCCTGCTCGCTTTGGGTAGGCGGTGGCTTTGGTGTGGCAGGTGTGCCGCCTTCCCCCGGGCGAGGCGGCCTTGAGGACGGGCGGTAAGTATGGCCGCCCAGCTTGTTATCCTGATGGTTATCACCGTTTTTTTGCATGTGGAGCTCCTTTGTGGTTTTAGGCAGTGGGATAGGGTGAAAGCGACATACAAGCTATATGCAAATATCCAAAGCCTTGTGCTTCACCTGAATGTTCGACACCTTGTGTGCGCCACCGTATTCGCCGTCCAGTGTCCAGCCCAGCGGTGTGGCGCACTCTACCTTTAATTCTTTTGCTTTCAAAAAAGTAAGCAGTGGGCAGGCGGTGTTTCCGCTTAAAACAGCGGCGGATATTTCGCCCATTTGCACAGGGTTTTTGGGGAATTTTGCCAGAACAACTTCGAAATACCCGTCGTCTAAACGCACATTTTTCCATTGTGGAAAGCTAAAGCCTGCCACAGACACGGCGTTTGAAATTACACCGAAAAGAAAGTCGTCCTCATAAACACCCTCCTCACAGCTCAGCTTCACACGTGTGGGGCGCATGTTCCCAATGCTGAAAACCGCCTCAAAAAGATACGCCATGTGGCCGAAAAGGTTCTTGTTGCTCTGGGAGGTTTTGTAGGGGATGTCCGCAAAAGAGCCAAAGGCGGCAACATAGGTGAAAAAGCTTTCGTTAAAGCGGCCTATGTCGAGATGCAGTAGCTTGCGTGGCGTGATAATGCGCTGTGCTGCGCTTAAAAGCCTGCCCTTGGGAAGGCGCAGTGCACTTGAAAAATCGTTGGTAGTGCCGCAGGGAATGTAGCCGAGCATCGGCCTTTTTTCAAGGCTCATCATGCCCTGCACCACTTCGCTGAGCGTGCCGTCGCCGCCACAGCACACCAAAGCATCCACATCGCCGCCGTAATTCTGCGTGATTTCGATGGCGTGCTTTGGCCCTTTTGTGGGGAAAACCTGCAGGTGATAGCCCGCCTGCGAAAAAAGGCAGAGTATCTCGGCAAGCTTGTTTTTGATGCGTCCGCCGCCCGTGACGGGATTGAAAATAAGCAGCATCCTGCGCATAGAAAGAACCCCTCCGTATATAGGCGGTGACTACACGAGTTGAAACTATATGACTTTAAGCAATTTTTTCGCAAGACACGGAGGAAAAGCGATGCACACTTTTGTGGAATGCGAGGCTTGAGGGCAAAGTATGGCGGAAAAATTGCCAAAACCAGAAGATTGAACACCTGTGTAGACACTGCTTAAAGAACTACGATTGTACACGCAATAAGTGATTTTTTTGTGATGTGTGAATGGATAGTGTTCGCACAAGCTTGAAACTATCGGCCGAACTCGGACAGCACAAGGCCCTTGTTGTGCTCCTGCGCCCAGTTTATGTTCCACTCGCTCGCAAAAAGCAGTAGCGGACTGCCTTTTAAGTCCTCCACAAGCTTTGAGTCTGCGGTGATGTCCAGCGAAGAAAGTGGCGCTTCACTGTGGGAAATCCAGCGGATGTGGCGGTATCCCAGCGACTGCAGGCGGATGCTAAGCCCGTACTCCTGCTTTAGGCGGTGCTCCAGCACCTCAAACTGCAAGACGCCCACAGCACCAACAATTACCTCCTCAAGGCCGCCGCCCGGCTCTTTGAAAATTTGGATGCCGCCCTCCTGCGCTATCTGGGAGATGCCCTTGATAAACTGCTTGCGCTTCATGGTGTCGTTGTGGCGAAGCAGCGAAAAATATTCGGGTGCAAAGGTGGGGATGCCGTCAAAGGTAAACGGTGGCTTTGCGCTTGTGAGCGTGTCCCCTATGGCGAAAATTCCGGGGTCGAACACGCCTAAAATATCGCCTGCGTATGCGTTTTCCACCGTCTGGCGCTCCTCTGCCATCATCTGCTGAGGCTGTGAAAGCCGCACCGGCTTTTGCGCCTGAACATGAAGCACCTCCATGCCCTTTTCAAAGCGCCCCGAGCATATGCGCAAAAATGCGATGCGGTCACGGTGGGCGGGGTTCATGTTCGCCTGTATCTTAAACACAAAGGCGGAAAAATCCTCCGAGGTGGGGGGCACAATACCTGCGGAGGAGTTGCGAGCGAGCGGCGGCGGCGTAAGGCGCAAAAATGCGCTTAAAAATGGCTCTACACCGAAGTTTGTGAGCGCCGAGCCGAAAAACACGGGAGTGAGCTTGCCCTTTAGCATTGCATCCACATCAAAGCTTGTTCCGGCCACGTCCAAAAGCTCGATGTCCTCCAAAAGTGCGGCGTGTGCACCCTCGCCCAGCAGTGTGTTTAGCTGTGCGTCGCCCGGCTTTGCCTTGGTGGCGGCCACCTGCTTTGTGCCGTGCAGCGTCGGCTCAAACGCAAGGATTTCCTCGTTTTCACGGTCGTAAACACCCTTAAACTGCTTGCCGCTGCCTATGGGCCAGTTCACCGCATATGTCTCAATGCCCAAAACTTCCTCGATGTCCTCCAAAAGCTCCAGCGGCGCTTTTGCCTCACGGTCCATCTTGTTTATAAAGGTGAAGATGGGTATGCCACGCATGACGCACACCTTAAACAGCTTTTTGGTCTGCATCTCTACGCCCTTTGCCGCATCTATCACCATTACGGCGCAGTCCGCCGCCATGAGCGTGCGGTAGGTGTCCTCCGAAAAGTCTTGGTGGCCGGGTGTGTCCAAAATGTTCACGCAAAAGCCGTCGTATTCAAACTGCAATACGCTGGAGGTCACCGAGATGCCACGCTGTTTCTCTATGTCCATCCAGTCCGAAACGGCATGGCGTGTGCTCTTTTTACCCTTGACACTGCCGGCCAGCCCTATTGCGCCGCCGTACAAAAGCAGCTTTTCGGTAAGGGTGGTCTTGCCTGCGTCGGGGTGGCTGATAATGGCGAAGGTACGCCGTCTTTGTATTTCCTGTTCAGTTGTCACGAAAAAGGCCTCCAAAAATATGGGTGCAGACAAAAGCGTCCGTTTGGATTTTTGGCATATCCCCCGCCGCAGGATGGGATATGCCGCCCTCTCTGCGCTTAACGGGTAGAATTTTACCTGCCAAAAATAAACGCTATGTGTCCACTCCAAAATATATATGTATCATGTCATATGTGTCATCACACATGTGTGATGTCTTATGTCACACACACTCGTTGTACATCAAGGCAAAGCCCTGTGTCATCATCCAAAATAAACAAAGCACCGCGCATTTCACACGGGCCTTGTGCTACCTCAAAGCGCACGGGGAGATGCTCACGCTGTCTTTTTACGGCGAGGTGCGGCTCTACGCCTATCACGCTGTTTGACGGGCCGCACATGCCAATGTCTGAGATGTAGCCTGTGCCGCTTGGCAGTAGCTGCTCGTCCGCCGTTTGCACGTGGGTGTGCGTGCCGAAAACTGCGCTCACACGTCCATCCAAATGATAGGCGAGCGCCTTTTTCTCGGCGGTGGACTCGGCGTGAAAGTCCACTATTATAAACCTTGCGCTGTGCTTTGCCAAAAGCTCCTCCGCGCGCAAAAATGGGTTGCAAAGCGGCTCCATCCACGCACAGCCTGCAAGGTTTATCACGCATATGTCGCCCAAGCGCCCCGTGTTCAGCACACAGCAGCCCATGTCGTCGGAGGTGCAGGGCTGGTTTGCCGGCAACAGCAGGCATTCGTTTTCGGCGTAAAGGCCAAGCGACGCGCGGCGCAGGCTGTGGTTGCCCCCTGTTACAACATCCGCATACTGCAAAAGTGTTTCGGCGGTGTGCTTGTTTAGGCCTATGCCGCTTTTGTCGCTGTTTTCGCCGTTTACGATTACAAAGTCCGCAAAAAGCTCACGCTTTAGCGAGGGCAGGCGAGAGGCAAAAAAATCCACTCCTGCCTCGCCCACAACGTCCCCTATGCACAAAACATTCATACAGCAGTACCTCCGATATGCAAAAGAACAGGTGCGTTACACACAGCATACGGCAGGCAGAAGGCTCTGCCTGCCGTACAAGTTAAAAGCTTAAATATGTGAAACATGGGTGTGAACAAGAGTGATGGTTTAGTCTTTTGGTATATCCCACTTGACGTATTCTAAATCACTTGTATGTGTCCACTGCCTTACTTTGCGTAGTCGATGGCACGGCTCTCACGCACCACGTTCACCTTGATTTGTCCCGGGTAGTCAAGCTCGCTCTCGATTTTCTGGCTGATGTCGTGTGCCAGTAGCACAAGTGCATCGTCGCTCACCTGCTCCGGCTTTACGAGTATGCGCACCTCACGCCCTGCCTGAATAGCAAAGCTGCTTTCCACGCCGCTGAAGCTCTTGGCGATTTCCTCAAGGTTCTCAAGCCGCTTTATGTAGCTCTCGAGGTTTTCCCTGCGTGCGCCGGGGCGTGCCGCCGAGATGGCATCCGCCGCCATAACGATAAACGCCAGCGTCGTTTTTGGCTCTACATCCCCGTGGTGAGCCTCCACTGCGTGAGCAACAGCGGCGCTCTCCTTGTACTTTTTGGCGATGTCCACACCTATTTGGGTATGGCTTCCCTCTATCTCATGGTCCAGCGCCTTGCCGATATCGTGCAAAAGTCCGGCACGCTTTGCCTGCGAAACATTCAGCCCCAGCTCCGCCGCCATGATGCCCGAAAGATACGCAACTTCCAAGCTGTGGTTCAGCACATTTTGGCCGTAGCTGGTGCGGTAGCGCAGGCGGCCGATAAGCTTCACAAGGTCGGGGTGAACATTGGGCAGGCCAACATCCATAACGGCACGCTCGCCCTCACGCTTCATCACAAGCTCAAGGTCACGGCGGCTCTTTTCCACCATCTCCTCAATGCGTGCAGGGTGAATGCGCCCATCCGAAATGAGCTTTTCGAGCGTCTGACGTGCCACCTCACGGCGCACGGGGTCGAAGCTGGACAGCGTGATTGCCTCGGGCGTGTCGTCTATAATGAGGTCAACACCTGTGGCGGTTTCCAGCGCACGAATGTTGCGCCCCTCACGGCCGATAATGCGCCCCTTCATCTCGTCCGAGGGAAGGTTTACTACCGAGACGGTCGCCTCGGACGAATGGTCTGCGGCACAGCGGGCGATGGCCTGCCCGATGAGCTCACGTGCCATATTATCCGCCTCATCCTTTAAGTTCAGCTCGAATGCGGAGATTTTCAGCGCCTTTTCGTGTGCAAGTCCCTCGTCCACCTTGGAGAGTAGCACGTTGCGTGCCTCCTCCTGTGTGAGTGCGGCAACGCTTTCCAATTTTTGCATCTCACGCTCACGAATTTGCTCTATCTCCGCAAGGCGTGCGTCCGCCAAAGTAGCCTTTTGGCGCAGGTCGTCCTCTTTTTGTTCCATGGCAGAGGTCTTTTTGTCCACTGCCTCCTCTTTTTGCTCTATGCGTCGTTCTTGCCGGTTAAGCTCGCTCCTACGTTCTTTAATTTCCTTTTCGGCGTCGTGCCTCAGCTGGTACGCCTGGTCCTTTGCCTCTACCGAGGCGGCTTTTAGTTTTTGTTCCGCATTCTTGATAGCATCGTTGACAATTTTTTTAGCTTCCTCTTCCGCAGAGCCAAGTGCGCTCTCGGCAGTGCGCCGACGATATACAGCGCCGGCGCGGAATGAAACGATAGTTGCTAAAATGCCCACGATTGCCACCACGATGGGAACCCAAAGTGGTACTGACAATTCGGGTCAACTCCTTCGATGAATAAAATGGGGTGAAACATGCAGGGCCACCTGCCCTGTGGGTAGAGTGCACAGGTGCGCACCCTATGGTGGGAAGTTCTCACCATTTAAGTGTATGCGGTTTACACACAATAAAAAGCGTATATACGCAAAAAATATCAAAATAGGCGGGAAAATCCCAGCGCACACGAGTGATACAATACGCCCAGTGTGCAATATATCCTCAAATCATTGTAAGGCAGGCGCAGGGTATTGTCAAGATGCTGTGGGGGGGATAAAAAATAAAACACTCGAAAAAGCGCATATTTTGTGCATAAGCAAGTGTTGCCGAAAATTACTGTCAAAATTGACAAAAATTTTCGGCAACAACAATTTTGGGGTGTATACGTTCAATTTTTGGGTAGATACGCTTAAAAAGCAAACAGTGCCTGCGTAGGTGTCAGGGCTACTTTGTGCTGAAAGCTACCACTGCGTGGTCTGTCCTCTTGGGGGGAGTGCGGCTGTGGTGCTACCCTCCTTTATGGTAAAGCCTGCTATGAGGCTTTGCATGTGGTTCGACTGGGAGGAAAGCTCCTCGCTGCCTGCGGCGGTCTCCTCGCTGGTGGCGGAATTTAGGTGCACAACGCTGGTTATCTTGTCGATGCTACCCGCAATTTCGGTGACAAGCTGTAGCTCCTGCTCGATAGTGCCGGATATTTCGGTGATGCCGGACATGGTTTGGGACATCATATCCTTTAGGTTGTCCATGAACACAATAGTGCCCTGTGCGTTGGAGTTCACCTTGGAGATGGAGCTCACCGTCTCCTCGATGAGCACGGAGGTTTCCTTTGCGGCCTGTGCGGACTTGGAGGCGAGGTTGCGCACCTCATCCGCCACCACCGCAAAGCCCTTGCCGGCGGCACCCGCACGGGCGGCCTCCACGGCGGCGTTTAGCGCCAGTATGTTTGTTTGGAAGGAAATGTCCTCTATCGTCTTGACAATGTTGCTTATTTCGGAGGACTTTGTGTTTACAATGCCAATTTCGTCTATAAAGACGTTCAGCTGGGAAAGCGTGCTCTCAAGCTCGCTCTGCGTGACGCTCAGCTTTTGGGTGATGTCGGTGACGCTGACACTGGTTATCTCAAACTGCTCCTTCATGGTGCCGGCAGAGGAGTTCAGCTGCTCTATAGCGCTGGACTGGGACATGGAGCCCTCCGCAAGAGACTGGGAGCTTTCGGCAATCTGCTCCGAGCCGGAGGTCACCTGCAATGCGGCAAGCTTTATGTTTTGCAGTATGGTATTCAGCTGCTGCACAAGGCTGAACAGCGCCTTTGAGAGCATGTCGTTTTCGTCCCGCACCACGATGTCCACCGTCAAGTTGCCTGCCGCAACTTCGGACATAATATCGACGTTTTGCTGTATGCCGTTGCTCGTTTGCTCGAAGGATTCCACAAGCTGGACAATCTCCACCTCTTTTACACAGGAGCTTTGCAAAAAGTCATCCTTTTTGTGGGATACATCGCCGATGGCAAGCTTTTTGCCCCAGTTTGTAAGCCCCACGATGGGCAGGGTGATTCCGTCCGCAATTTTGGAGGAGGTGAAAACATTGATGATGCACGCAGCCAAAATAACTGCGACGATGGAGATAAGCAGAATAATTAGCACGCTGTAAAGCTCGAAAAATGGTGCTACGGTGGCGATGGAAAGCCCGCCCACCCCAACGGGACGGTAGGTGACGACGGACAGCTGGCCGTCTACGGTGGTGATGGCAGTGCCCGATTGCCCGGAGGTCATCGCCGCCACAACGTCCTTAAAGCCGCTGCTCATGGAGCTGATGTACTGGGCGGAGGCGGTGTCTCCCTGCGGGGCGCTCAGCCAGTTTTGCTGAAGAACAATCTCATCGTTTGGGTGGCTGGAAAGCGTGCCGTCCTCGTTCAGCATAAATGTGTAGCTGTTTTGCGTCACGGTGTGGGCGTTCACCACCTCCGAGAGATACTCAAGGCGAACAAACCCCACAAGCACACCCGATTTGTTGCCCTGTTCATCGTATGTGGGAGCGCCAATGCCCAAAATGCGCCTGCCTGTGCTGTTTGAAAAGGTGGGGCTGGAAACATGCGTCACACCCTCGTTCCACGGAACGGTAAAGTAAGACTTGTCCGCAATGGACACACCTCGGCTGCCCTCGCCCTCCGAGTGCGCCACGTTCACCCCTGTCTCATCCGTCACAAGAAAGTGCGACCACACTTCGCCCTCCTGCTGCATAAACGCCTGAATGTGCGGCTCCACTCTGCTATGATTTAGCGAAGCAATTTCGGGGTTTTGCGCATTCAGCTCCACCGCAAGCGAATACTTGTCAATTCTTTCGCTCAAGTTTTCCGCAATCATGTCGTTTTTGTCGTCAATCTCACGCTGCTTGTCCGCTGAAATATTTATGTAGGTTATTGCCATGATAATTATCATGCCGATGGAAATGGGTATGGCAAAGGATAGCACTGTCTTTTTGAAAATACTTTTTTTAAGCGTTCGTTGTTTTGTGCTTTTTTTCATGAGACACCTCCAAAGTCATTTTTGCATTGATTATGTGGGATGTAGGCATAATGCGCAAAAAGCATACCTAAAAATATATACTTTGATGACAGAAAAATCAACATAATATAGCATGATTTCTTAATTAACTACATTATAGAAAATAAATATTAAAATTTATAAAAAAAAATATTAAATTATACCTGTTGATACTTGAAAGTTTTGATTTTGCAAAAGAAACTATTAACCCTTACAGTAAAATGCAAAAAACAGCCGATAGCGCAATGCCACCGACCGTGTGTGAGCTTAAAGTGTCTTGCGAGAGGCAAAAAACACATCAGGTAATAAGTGCTATACGTTAAGCGTGAAAAAAGAGGCATATCCCCCCTTGCCGAAAGCATGGAAAGATTTGCCGAAAAGTTAAACCACCGCTTTTGTCCACACCTACACAATAGGGAGCGGACAAATAAAGGTGATTTAGAATACGTTAAGTGAGAGAAGAAGGCGGTATATCCTCCCCCCGCCGTAGGCGGGGGGAGGATATACCAAAAAACTAAATCACTGCGTTTGGACACTCCCCACACAATATATTCACTTGACAGTGCGTGGGCGGAATGCTAATATTTAGGCATGTGAAAGCAAAGAAGCGGACAACAGCTGTGAGTAGCGGCACAAGGGAGTGAATGCGGCGGCAGAAATGCCGAACGAAAGCACACCCACAAGAGAGGGTGGCATACTGCTGAAAGCCGCCTGTGCCCGCACCGCCGCTTACCACCGCGGAGCGCCGAGGTGAACCTTGGACGGGTGTGCCCGTTACAGCGCAGGTGTCCGTGTATGATTTTTGCGGATGCACTTTGAGTGGCGCTTTGCGCAAATCGGGTGGAACCGTGGGAGCTTGAAAAGTTATCTCTCACCCCGACCTTCCTTTATGGAGGGTCGGTTTTTTTGTACAAAAAAAGCATTTGTATGTAGAAAATCCCAAGATGACATCAAGAAAAAAGGAGTTAAAATAGACATTATGATTACTGTGACACTAAAGGACGGCACACAAAAAGAGTACGAGGCGAAAACTACGCTGTACGACGTGGCAAAGAGCCTTGGTGCAGGGCTTGCCAAGGCGGCATGTGCGGGAAAAATAGATGGTGAAGCGTGTGATTTGCGCACAGAGCTGCAAAAAGACTGTGCCGTTGAGATATGCACGTTTGAGAGCGAAGAGGGCAAGGGTGCGTTTTGGCATACTGCAAGCCATGTGCTTGCGCAGGCTGTTTTGCGCCTTTACCCAAGTGCAAAGTTTGCAATAGGCCCTGCGGTGAGCAACGGCTTTTATTACGATTTTGACGTACAGCCTGCGTTTACGGCAGAAAACCTTGCGGGCATTGAGGGCGAGATGCGCAAAATTGTAAAGGAAAACTTAACGCTTGAGCGCAGAGAAATATCTGTGGATGAGGCGAACGAGATGTTTAAGGACCAGCCGTACAAGTTAGAGCTTATCAAAAAACACAGCGCAGACGGGCAGCTGATTAGCGTGTATGGGCAGGGGGATTTTGCGGACCTATGCGCAGGGCCGCACCTTATGAGCACAGCGCCGCTAAAGGCAATCAAGCTGACGAGCGCCACAGGCGCATACTGGCACGGCGACTCAAACTTGCAGATGCTCAGCCGTATTTACGGCACGGCGTACCCAAAGCAGAGTGAGCTGGAGGCTTACCTGCAAATGCTGGAGGAGGCGAAAAAGAGGGACCACCGCAAGCTGGGCAAGGAGCTTGGGCTGTTTGCGATGCTGGATGAGGGCCCGGGATTTCCGTTCTTTTTGCCAAACGGCATGGTGCTGAAAAACGAGCTGATAAACTACTGGCGAGAGGTGCACCGCAAGTATGAGTATAGTGAAATAGCCACGCCCATTGCGTTGAATCAGGACTTGTGGCTGCGCAGTGGGCACTGGGACCACTACAAAAACAACATGTACACGACGCAAATTGACGAAACGCCCTTTGCGGTAAAGCCCATGAACTGCCCCGGCGGAATGCTGGTGTACAAGATAGCACAGCACAGCTACCGTGAGCTTCCCATGCGTGTGGCGGAGCTGGGGCTTGTGCATCGGCACGAGCTTAGCGGTGCATTGCACGGTCTTATGCGTGTGCGCTCCTTCACGCAGGACGATGCGCACATCTTCATGACAAAAGAGCAGATGAAACAGGAGGTCATGGGGGTAATTAAACTTACGGACGAAATTTATAGCCGTTTTGGATTCAAGTACAACATCGAGCTGTCCACTATGCCGGAGGACCACATGGGCGATGTGGCGGACTGGAACGAAGCCACAGAGGTACTGCGTGCGGCGATAGAGGAGATGGGCATTGACTACACGGTGAACGAGGGCGACGGCGCATTTTACGGCCCCAAGCTGGACTTCCACCTCGTGGATGCCATCGGCCGTACATGGCAGTGCGCCACCATCCAGCTGGACTTTCAAATGCCCGAGCGCTTTGAGCTGGAGTACGTGGGCGAGGACGGCCAGCGCCACCGCCCCGTGATGATACATAGGGCAATACTCGGCTCGATTGAACGATTTATCGGCATTTTAATAGAGCACTTTGCGGGTGCATTCCCCACGTGGATTGCGCCGGTGCAGGTGATGCTGGTGCCCATAAGCGAGGCACACCACGCATACGCCGAGGAGGTTTTGAAAAAGCTTCAAAGTCATGGCATACGTGCACAGGCGGACATGCGCAACGAAAAGATGAACTATAAAATACGCGAAGCACAGCTTAAAAAGATACCGTACATGCCCGTAGTCGGCGATAAGGAAATGCAGAGTGGCAGCCTTGCAGTGCGCGCACGCAAGCAGGAAAACGGTGGAGTGATGGCAGTGGACGACTTTGTGGAGATGATTTTGTCCGAGATAAAAGAGCGTAAAATTTAACGGGGAAATTTTGTCGCATGTTACAAAAATATCCGTGGGTGTACAAGTTTGTTTCTTGAAGTTTGTGGATACTCATAAAATTTGTTCTGAACAAAGTAAAAAGTGTAAGTTCATCGTTGCAAAATGTACAAACTGATTGGGAGCAAAGCCATGGCATCCGTTTTGGATATTCAAAAGCGGATGATGTGGCTTTGTTTTTTTGTGATGTTCTCCAAATATTATTGGTGAAAAAGGCAAAAAGATAAAAATATTTTATAGCAGATGCTGAACCTCCAGCATGTTTTCCCAATAGCGCTTTGGCATGTGAGACATGCGACATTTAGGGTTTTCCCTTTCGGAAATGGCGATGGTGTCATAAAAAAGTTTCCATAGGTTTTGATAGTGTTTATCTCGCTCATCACCCTGTGAAAAATTTATATGCTCAACGGGGAGTATGTGGCACTCATGGTGCTCGTAAATAAGCGCTGCATGGTGTGTTTTATCGTAAATAATGAAATTTTCATTAGGAAAGCGTGACGTGAAATGGTTTTGTAAAAATGGGAGTATAAAATTTTTTGGAGAAATTGTGGAGCTTAGCACACCCCCTGTATCCGAGAAACGGATAAAGCCTTTGAGAAGGTGAGCTTCATGTAGAAGATGCCTCTGTGCCGCAAGAACAACCGCCACGTCAGGATGCGCCTGCATCCGAGAGACGCCACCACCTTGGTGATAGCCAAGCAATAAAAAACGCAAAAGCTTTAGTTCTTTATCCTTTAGGCAGGAAAGAAAAACGGTGTGAACAATTTGCAAGGCTGAACGGGAAATTTTTGTGGGAATGGAATCGGCAACAGCTATAGCTTTTTGTTGGTCGGTGCACACGGAATGGGTGTCGAATAAAGTAGGCAGTGCATCCTCTTCGCACATAATGGCCATCGGAATTGTGGCGGAATAAACACTCTTGTGAACACAGCACAAAAAGCCAAAAAACGTACCATCATACAAAAAAACAACATTTTTGGGGTGTGCAAGCGGCTTTTTGCGTGGCTGATTGTGGGAAGGATAATAAAACGCTGAAGTAGAGTAAGAAGAAAAATGAGAGGAGAAATTCTCTTGTATGTTAGAGGTGTTTAAGTGGTTCATAAGTGATTTATGCGCCTCCATGCAGGTGTAAAAAAAGATGAAATGATTTGCCACTTTACATGGCATGGCTCAAATGCTGCACAGCTTCGTTGGCAGCCTGCGCAACAGAAATGTTTTTTTCAAGCAGGCAAATCGAAGAATTGTTCGCTACATAGTCAAAAAAATTGAGCTGTTCTGTGCCGTGTGAGAAAACGTCGGGGGAAATAAGTGCACGGACAATGCTTTCGCGAGTAGCAGAAAACCCTACAGGAAGGTCTGCGGCAACAATAAAATGGCGTGCACGCTTGAGCACTACGCCTATGCGTTTGAGGTGGGTAAGCTCCAAGCGAGTGCCTTTGCGAGCCTTAAGGATACGGCGTGCACTCGTGGGTCCGATTCCCGGTACGCGCAGTAGCTCACAAAGCTCGGCGGTGTTCACATCCACCGGAAAATAGTGCATGTTGTGGATTGCCCAGTTGCATTTAGGGTCTAAATAAGGGTTAAAATTTGGCGTTTGTTCGCTTAAAATTTCCTCTGCGGCAAAGTGGTATTTGCGCATTAGGAAATCAGCTTGGTAAAGTCGATGCTCTCGCAATAGCGGGGGCTTTGTTTGCGTGCTCGGCAGTAAAGTGTCCTGCAGCATGGGAATGTAGGCAGAATAAAAGACACGTTTAAGGTTGTACTTTTCGTACAATGCAGAAGACAAGCGCAAAATGTGGTAGTCACTTTCGCTCGAAGCACCGACAATCATCTGGGTTGACTGCCCTGCAGTGGCGAATTTTGGTGCATACCTGAAATGGGATAGCTCCTGCTTGCTTTGAGTAGCTGCTGTGGCTATTTGCCCCATGGGTAGTAAAATGCTTTTGCGGGTTTTGGCAGGCGCCAACTGCGAAAGACTGTTTTCGCTGGGAAGCTCAATGTTTACGCTGAGCCTATCAGAAACAAGGCCGATGCGCCAAACAAGCTCGGGTGATGTGCCGGGGATAACCTTGGTGTGGATATATCCTCCAAAGTGATGAGTGTGGCGAAGTAACTCAAGCGAGCGAAGCATAAGCTCGCTTGTATAATCAGGGCTTTTCAGCACTCCGCTCGACAAAAAAAGCCCTTCGATATAGTTACGCCTGTAAAATTCAAGCGTCAGCTCAGCCAGCTCTTCCGGCGTGAAAGTGGCTCTTGGAACATCGTTGCTGTGTCTATTTACACAGTATCTGCAGTCGTAGCTACATACGTTGCTCATCAGAACCTTCAAAAGAGAAATACAGCGTCCATCTGCTGAAAAAGAGTGACAACACCCCGCAGGCATTGTACTGCCTACCCTTCCGCTATTTGAAGAAGACGCACCCGAAGAGCTGCAGCTGGCGTCGTACTTGGCACTATCGGCCAAAATTTTTAGCTTTGAAAAGATGTCCAAAATTAGACCACCACCTAAGTAAGCAATGAAGTCGGAAATATGCCTGCGAAGTGTCGAGGAACGTAAGCGCTTGCTTCATTGTGAGGGAAAAAGGGAACACCCGAAGTGAAAATGAGTATAAAAAACCAAGCCTATGGCGAAAAAGTTAGCCAAAGCAGTAAAAGAGGCTGAAATGAATAAAAAAATTATGAACAAACTGCAATACGAGGCTGGCCGCTACCAGCGAGTTTTTGTTTCTACGACTTTTCCTGCGATATACAAATCTTCAAGTGCTTCGCCTGTGATGGTAAGAGTTTCATAATCTGGGTTGAAAGGCTGCAAAATAATAGTGCTTCCACGCCTAAAAAATCGTTTTAGCGTGCCATCACCCTCGCCATATACCACTACGCCTAAATCGCCATTATCCAAAGTTTGCTGGCGACGGACTAAAGCCAAGTCACCGTCACTAATCCGAGGCTCCATAGACTCACCCTTGACAACCAGGTAAAAATAGTTTTCGGGGTCTCGGACAGTTGCGGGCTCGCTGCCGTAGTCCTCCTCGAAGGCGAGTGCGTTATATCCCGCACGCACGCTACCTATCACCGGAACCATGCACTCTGCTGCAGGAATGTAGGGGTGCACGTTGCGGGCAAATGTCTGCTCACGCCCAAGCAAAGAGTCCACACTGACCTCGAAAATTTCAGCTATGCGCACAAGTGTGTCGGGGTCGGGAGATGAGGCGGATGTCTCCCAGCGCCCCACTGCCTGCTGTGTGATTCCAAGGCGCTGCGCAAGCTCGGCCTGAGTGATTTTTTTTTGCTTGCGAAGTGATTTAAGCTGATTGCCTAACATGGGAAGCCTCCTTTGGAAGGGTGAAGTAAAGGTGGGAAGCGGCAAGAGTAGATGGAAAAGTTTTTCTTGAACACATTATACAATATTTAATTGTAAATGTAAACACAAAAAGTTGTGAAAATTAGTTGACAACAATAAATAATTGTATTATTATGTAAATACAACAAAAAGTTGTTTAAGGAGCTGATAAAATGATGATGTTCATACTAAAGATGCTTGCTATTCTTATGGCTATTGCAACGTCGTTGATATTGGAAGGCTTTCTGGCGGGGGAGCTGTCAGCGGCCTATGCAATGCTACTTCTTCCAATAGGAGTTTTCATAACTGGTAAAATGTTTAAGCTTTCGGTGCGTAAGCCACGTAGACGTGTTAAAGTTGCGATTTGCCGTGGAAAAAATGCCGAGTGTAGGGAGAGTGTGCCCTCTTTGAGAATGATAAATGCGGAAAGTGTGAAAAAGAGTTCTTCCGTTGCGTGAAGCAAAAAAATGCAGTGTGCTATGAAATTATTTAGGAAGTAGCAGGATAGAGTTGATTCAAGTAGTTTGACCTGTAAAGGTAATAGAGTGGGTTAGTATTACGCGAAAAAAGGCCTTGAAGGCAAAAGAACAAGCTCCCTAAAAGGCCGGATGATGAGCCTTTTGGGGAGCTTGTTTTAAGGAACTGTTTTGTAAGGTGGAAGAAATAATTGTGTGCTACAATTCTTCGTGTGTGCTTTGAACAAGTTTGCCATCTTGGTCAAAGTGTAGCTCTATGGCGGTGTTGCGTGTGAGACGCAGCATGTCTCGCAACTGCTTTTTCTCGTCAGGCGTGTAAAGAATGTATGCGACGCCCTCTCTTTTGGCACGCCCGGTACGTCCGATTCGGTGAGTATAATATTCGTTAGATTGCGGTAAATCGTAGTTTATTACAGCATCTACATTTTCCACATCAATGCCACGTGCAGCCACGTCCGTGCTTATGAGTAGAGGCAATTTGCCATCTTTGAAGCGCCCCATTATTTTGTTGCGCTCCGCTTGGGAGAGGTCTCCATGCAGGCAGTCCACATTAAAGTTAAGACGGGCCAGCTGATTTGCAACCATAGCAGTAGTATACTTGGTGTTACAAAAAACCATAGCACGCTCGTAGCCGTAATTCACTATAATAGACGCTGTGTCGGAAAGTTTATTACGGCCAGTACTCAAAATTGAATACTGGGTAATCTTTGGCATGGACTCCTGCACAGGCTGTACAGTTATCTCCACAGCATCCCGTTGATATAGCCACCCTATGTCCATCACTTCACGGCTGATGGTAGCACTGAACATGCCAAGTTGCTTTTTGTTTTTTAGTGAATCTAAAATTTTGCGCACATCTTTGTAAAAGCCCATGTCAAGCATTTCGTCTGCCTCATCCAGAACAATGCGGGTGACGCTCTGGAGATTGACGGTACGACGCTGAATATGGTCGAGCAGGCGACCGGGTGTGGCAACGATTATTTGAGGCTTTTTTTTCAGATGGTCAATTTGCTTTTGAATTGCTTGCCCGCCATAAAGACATGCGATGTTTACAGTAGGCATAAAGTGGGAAAGGTTGCGTAGGTCATCAGTGATTTGCTGAGCCAATTCACGAGTGGGGGCCAAAATGAGCGACTGAACTTTGTCGATGTTGCGGTTGAGGTCGCACAAAAGAGGTATACCGAAAGCACAGGTTTTTCCTGTTCCTGTGGGGGCCTTTGCGATAATATCTTTGCCCTGCATCATATGTGGTATAGACTTTTCTTGTATTTCGGTGAGTGTAGAAAATCCCATTCGTTCCACCGCACGATGAATTTCGACGGGCAGTTCCATTTCGCTGTACAGCATAGCCTTCTAATCTCCTCTGCTTACATTGTATGGTAACATTGTAACATAGCAAACTTTTTGAGACAAGAAAAAGCAGAGGATATAACTTTACTATTGTGCGATTTTTTACTATACTTAGAGGGGAGTATAGTGCGATATTTAGGTTTGGAAGATATGAGCAAGATGTATTTTGAGGGGCAAAGTGGCAAATGTGAGTATGGCGAAGATAGTGTGAAAGCATATGGGTGGAGTGTGCTTGCTGATAGATGTAAAAGCCATAAATAAGCATGAATAACAACAATTAAATTGTGAAAAATGATTTTATTGTGAAAAAAGCCTCTTTTTTATTTGGCGAGAAAGTGACTGATTTATTAGTACGGAGCCTTAAATGCGGATGTAGAGTGAATGTGAGTTTGGGTTGAAATTGAGAGCGATGATAGGAAGAATTCCTTCGATGGACAAGAAGGCAAAATAAAATGAAATATTTTGGAGTAACGCATAAATGAATTTTAGCGACTTAAATTTGTCGGAGCCGTTATTGCGCGCTGTTGAAACGCAAGGCTACACAAACCCAAGCCCGATACAGGAGCAAGCGATTCCGCCATTGCTCTTGGGCAGGGATTTGTTGGGGTGCGCACAGACGGGTACGGGAAAAACAGCTGCGTTTGCGCTTCCTATACTGCAACGCCTGTCGGAAACCAAAGAACGGCGCTCGGGAAAGCCGCACATACGTGCACTTGTGCTCACGCCGACAAGGGAGCTTGCCCTGCAAATATTTGAAAGTTTTGAGGCATATGGCAAGCATTTGCAGCTTAGTTGTGCGGTGATTTTTGGGGGAGTTCCGCAAAATCCGCAGGTGGCAAAGCTTAGAAAAGGCGTGGATATTTTGGTGGCAACCCCGGGTCGCCTGAACGACCTGATTGCTCAAGGCTACATTAAGCTCGGCTCGCTTTGTGTATTTGTGTTGGATGAAGCAGACCGTATGTTGGACATGGGATTTGTGCAGGATGTGCAAAAAATAATTAAAATTATACCACGAAATAGGCAAACAATGCTTTTTTCTGCGACGATGCCGGATGAAATTGTATCGTTGGCAGACAAGCTTTTGGCGGAGCCTGCCCGTGTGTTTGTCACTCCGCCATCCACCACGGTTCAGCGTATAGAGCAATGTGTATACAAGGTGGATAAGGCGAACAAGCGCCGACTGCTCGCAAAAATTCTGAAGGAGCGAGTCAAGAGCTCTGTGCTGGTATTCACCCGAACAAAACATGGGGCTGACAGGGTAGTAAAGGAGTTGTCACGTGGGGGAATAGGAGCGGTGGCAATCCATGGGGATAAAAGCCAAAATTCACGACAGAACGCACTAAAACGCTTCAAGGATGGTGATGTGAAAGTGCTCGTTGCCACAGATATTGCGGCACGTGGCATTGATATTAACGAGCTTAGATGTGTGATAAACTACGAACTTCCGAATGTGCCGGAGACATATGTGCACCGCATCGGGCGTACAGGTCGTGCGGGAAATTCGGGTATTGCAATGAGTTTTTGTGATGCTCAAGAGGTTGAGTATCTTTTGGATATTGAAAAGCTCATAGGATTTTCGATAAAGTGCGAGGAAAATCACCCGTGGCCTATGCAGGAAATTGAAATTGCAGAAAATGTGCAGAAAAAACATAATAAAAACAAAAATAAAGAGGAAAAAAATACTAAAATGCAGAAAAAAGAGAAAATTACAGGAAAACAAGATGGTGCGGCAGTGAGAGAGGAAAAGCCAATAAGCAAAGGCAAGTCGCAAGGCGATGAGATAGGTGAGCGATATAAAAGTGCAAAGCACTCCAAAGGCAAGCAGTTTCAAGCGCCGCCAAAACAGGGAAAAAAGCCGCCAAGGGGAAATGCAGAGAGCGGTGTAGGTGCACAAAATGTCGTAACAAAGCGATTTTCGTGGGGGGATGAAGCGGGAAAAAGCAAAATGCGCAGTGATGTAGAGCCTATACAAAGAGCATCAGAGCCTGAAAGTGAGGCGGGGAGAAACAGCAGGCGCAAAAAAAGCGTAAAACCACAAGCTTTGCCAACACATCCTGCGGGAAAAGCTGTAAGCATTCCTAAAAATGAGCGAGGAGTTTTTGACTTTACGGAGGAGGAGCTTGCGGAGGATAAGTCCCTCAAGCTGATAAGCGGAGTAAAGCAAAAGAGCAACACGGAGGCAAAGTACGCAAACTTTGAGGACTATCTAAAAGACCACTAAGTGGTGAGTCTGTCTAATGGGAGCTTTTTATAGTCGATGGAGTGCGAAAAATGACACATCAGATAAATGTTGAATTAAATAGCGAAGTTCTGCGTGTTCAGAGCATTGCGCTTGGCATGATGTGTGTGGGGCTTGGCTTTGCATATTTTGGGCTGTTGTTCAATGGAGTAGACTTGCTGATAGATGCGGTGGGTTATTTGCTCGTTTTTAATGCGCTACGTGCCTTGAAAAAAATACAACATCGCTTTGCAGGTGGGGATGTCATTGCCGGAATACTTACAGTGGTGGCATTGGCGCAACTGTTTGTATACGGGACAATGCTCTTTTTTGTGATGTTGATACGTGGTATTTTGGAATTGGTGCTGTATATAGTACTATTTTGCGGACTTGCTTCGACATTGAAAGCTGTAGTGGGCGAAGTGGGTCGCAGGGTGTACCTTGCGATTTTTTTGGTGTGTGCACTGGGATGCGGGTGCTTGTATTTTGCGGCATTGCTGTGGCCGGTGGCAAAACCTGCAATTATAGAGACACTCTTCACCATTTTTTGTGTGGCACTGGTGATATGCTTGGCGTGGGGAATTGCTTTGACAGAAATGTGTAGAGAGCGCCTTTTGAAAAATGGATAAAACTTCCTAAAATGAAAATTATTAAATTATATTAACGGTACATGTTTTTACAAACTTTCACTAAATTGAAACTTTATCTTGCGCTTTTGCAAAAAGTGCGATATACTGTAGAGGTAAACTATACTAAAAAAGTATAATTAAGGCTTTCGGAGAAAGATTAGCTGTGAATATTTGGCTTAAGTAAGTGTGGATATTGCAAATCACGCAGCGTGTTGTATCCGAAAATATGGCGAATTTAATGCTTTTAAGACGATTACTTTGGGAAAATTAGTGGAAGGATGTGGATGATGTGGGTGCGCTAAAGGCTATTGATAATGTATATTATGTAGGTGTATTGGATAAAAAAATACGTGTGTTCGATATAGTAATGCAAACAGAGTATGGAACGACATATAATTCCTACATAATACGAGGCAGCGAAAAGACTGTGCTGGTGGAAACATCTAAGGACAAATTTTGCGAGGAGTATTTTAAGAACATAGAAGAAATTTGTCCACTTGAGGATATTGACTACATCGTGTGTAGCCACACAGAACCGGACCACAGCGGGTGCCTTCAGCGTGTTCTCAAGCGAGCGACAAAAGCAGTGGTTTTGGCGAGTGGTACCGCAATAACATTTTTGAAGGAAATTATAAATGAGCCGTTCCCGCATAAGGCAATGGCAGATGGCGACAGTATTGACATAGGAGGCATGACATTACAGTTCATGTATATGCCAATGCTGCACTGGCCGGATACGATGTTTACGTATGTTCCGGAAATAAAGGCACTGTTTAGCTGCGATGTTTTTGGGTGTCATTATGCGGATGATAACGTTTTCAACGACAAGATGGACATGGGCTCAGACTTTTTGCCGGCGTACAAATATTACTTTGACAATATTTTAGGGCCATATGTGCATCCGCACCTTGATAAAGCACTTGCTAAAATAAAGAGCCTGCCCATTGAATTTATCGGCAACGGCCACGGCCCTGTATTGCGCTCGGATATTCCAAAGTACATAGAGATGTATGAAAATTGGTCAAAGCCGGTGCAGACGTGCGCAAAGCAGGTGACGATTGTTTATGTTTCGGCATATGGATACACAGCAGCGCTTGCACGTGAAATTGAAAAGGGGCTAAAAGAGGGCGGAATCGAGGAAGTGCTGATGTACGACCTTGTGACCGACTCTATGGACGAAGCGAGGACGGCAATTTTACGTTCGGACGGGTTTTTATTGGGGAGTCCCACGCTTGTGGGCGATGCACTACCCCCGATTTATGAGGTGATGATTGGGCTGAATCCGGTTGTGCATCGTGGCAAATTTGCAGCGGCGTTCGGCAGTTACGGGTGGAGCGGTGAGGCTGTGCATAACATCACCACACGCTTGCAGGATTTGCGTTTCAATCTGCCGCTTCCGGGAATGCGTGTTCGCCTGAAGCCCACCGAGGACCAGCTGGCTCAAGCGCAAAAGTTTGGTGAGGACTTTGCAAAAGAAATGATGGGAACGTGTGAGGATAAATAGCGCACAACCGTACAAAATGCTGGATGTATGAGCATGATGGCGGAGTGTAATAAATGAAGATGTACAGGAGGTAGTATTATGAAAAAGTGGCGTTGTATCGTTTGTGGTGCTGAGTTTGAGGGAGATACTCCTCCCGATCCGTGTCCGGTATGTGGTGCAGCTGGCATGGAGAGCTATGAGGAAGTTGTGTAGCTGAGAGTATAAAAGAAGGGCTGTTGTAAGGCGTATTGCTTTACAACGGCCCAACTTTTTGCGGTGAGGTGAGTGGGGAATGGCAAGCAAAAATGTAGGCAAAAGCACAACAGAAGAAATTGTACTTTTGGGTGAAGTGATAAAGTATAGCCTGTGGCGAAAAAAAATACGCAACATAAATCTTCGCATAGGGGAGGGGGGTGCGGTAACACTCAGTGTTCCCATGCGTACGACAAAGGCTGAAATAGAGAATTTTTTGCAAAGTAAAGAGGCGTGGATACAAAAAAATAGGCGAATACAGCTGAATAAATTACCGCAAATGCCACTTGAATATACAAAGGAAGAGTGCCTTGAAAGATTTATAGCTATTAGCGACATGATATGGCCGATATTTGAGGAAATATTAAGAGGAAGAAAGCCGCAAATAAAAGTGCGTGATATGAAGACACGTTGGGGCGTTTGCAACATAAAAAATCACACAATTACGCTTAATATGCGCCTTGCAGAAAAGCCAAAAGAGGCGCAAGAGTATGTGGTACTGCACGAATACGTCCACTTTTTGCATCCGAATCATCAGCCGCCGTTTCATGCGGAAATGGCAAAGCTTATGCCGGACTATAAGTTAAGGCGCAAGTTGTTGAGAGATTAAGGCGATTTTTGACGTCAAGCATGGATATGCAATTTTGCGCTGTGTGTTATTACAGGGGTGGCGATAGCTTGATAGTGAAATTGCAGTAGTGGTTTTGACAAATAATAGTGAATTCAGGCGCAAAGTATGTTAATACAGCAGTGAGTAAAGTTGAAAAAAAAAGAAATGTTGCAATTTTCACAAAATGGCGTTATAATCATGATGAGCAAGATATGATGCTGAACTTGTACAAGGAGGAGATGTGAAATGGCAACAGCTATGTTGGTGCGTGGTGAAGATTATGAGGCGGGCACAACACGTGATGATGCCGCGGGGCAAATACCCAGTGTTGCACGTGAAGTGTACGAGATGATATGCGTGACGCAGGGCGGTGCCGAGTACTGGATTGAAGACCAGTACTATAAATTGCTCGCCGGAGACATACTAATTGTACCGGTAGGCGTGATGGTGGGTGCTACTTTGAAGCAGCGGGGCTGTCCTTTTGGGCGGTACGGCGTGTGGACGAGCCGCCGATACATGACATTTTTGAAACTTCAGGATGATGAGGCGGACTTTGCTTTTCGCCTTGCGGAGATGACGGGGCGCTATTTGTTGCGACTGCCAAAGGAAATTTTTGAGAACGTGAGCGAGCAGTTTGCTGAGTTGGCACAGGAGTGTGCATCTGAAAAAATTAACGCTGAGCTGTCAACTAAAGCGATGTTGGCGATGCTTTGCGCCCGGATAAATCGCACTGTTCAAAAGCTTGGAGAGGCGGTGCTTTTGCCCGGTGTAGACAGCCGGCTTTCGCCGGTGCTTACGCATATTCACCAAAATTGCACTGGCAGTCTTGTGGTAGACGAGCTGGCGGAAAAGTTTGGCTACAGCTCGTCTCACCTTGCGCATAGCTTCAAAAAGCAAATAGGAACGTCACTTTACCACTATGTACTTTTGCGCCGTCTACAAATTGGCAGGGAAGCAATGCTGAACGGGGTGCCTGTTAAAGAGGCGTACCAAAACTGTGGTTTTGGTGATTATGCCGGATTTTATCGTGCATTTGTAAAAGAGTTTGGAATATCGCCACAGCAGTACAAAACAAAAAATAAGTAGACAAATATAAGTTTGTAAAATATATCTCAATGTAGCATAGCGCAAATTTGGCTTGTTTTCGTGCCAAATTTGCGCTACTATATACACATGGTTAATGTTGCTTTGTTTTGTGGGTATGGCAGTGTCTTTTGATGTATATGCGCTGAAATGACATAAAAATGGAATATCGGAAAGCAATAGTTGTGTTTTTTGTACGCAAAGGGTTCTTTGCGCTTTTTGTGCTACCATACAAACTTTTTGTGTAATTACAGAGATTTTTGCGGGGACAGGCGTATATGGGTTGCATATAAATATTCGTCAAATAGTAGAATTTGGAAAGAGAAAGGGTGGAATCGTGGCTGGTGAGAAGAATTATTCTGCGATAGAACGCCAAATAGAAGATTTGGCAAGGAAGTGTATAGCTCAGGTGATACCGAGTGAGCTTTACACGGAGTACAAGGTGTTTCGCGGGCTTCGCGACTTGAACGGAAACGGTGTGCGGGCGGGGCTCACCACCACCTCCGAGGTGACGGCGAAAAAGATGGTAGACGGCGTCGAGGTTCCCATGGATGGAAAGCTGTACTACCAAGGAATTGACGTTGAGGAAATTGTGGCGGGATTTTTGAAGGAAGATAGGTTTGGGTACGAGGAGACGGTGTATCTGTTGCTCTTTGGTGAGATGCCGAACGAGCAGCAACTGAAGGAATTTACAGCGCTTTTGCGTGGATTTATGAGCTTGCCTCCGAAATTCACCCGTGACATAATTATGAAAGCGCCCAGCAAGGATATGATGAACACGCTGGCACGCAGTGTGCTGACACTGTATCATTATGATGAAAATCCCGATGATACGGCTATTCCGAATGTTTTGCGGCAGTGTTTACAGCTAATTGCGCAGTTTCCGCTACTTGCTGTGTACGGCTACCAGACACACAGCTACTACGAAAAGGACATGAGCCTGATTATCCACCAGCCGGATGCGAAACTTTCCATGGCGGAAAATCTTTTGCATATTTTGCGGCCAGACCAGCAGTACACGAGCCTTGAAGCGCAAATACTGGACCTTTCGATGGTGCTACATGCGGAGCATGGCGGCGGAAACAACTCTTCCTTCACGGCGCATGTGGTTTCCTCTTCTGGTACGGATACTTACAGCGCCATAGCGGCGGCGCTGGGTAGCTTAAAGGGGCCAAAGCACGGTGGTGCGAATATTCGTGTGTGCAACATGATGGAAGATTTACAGCAAAATGTCAAAAATCCCACCGATGACGGACAGGTTGCGGATTATCTCAAAAAGCTATTGCACAAGCAGGCGTTTGACAAAAGCGGCCTGATTTACGGTGTGGGACATGCGGTTTACTCGTTGTCTGACCCACGTGCGAGGGTGTTTGAAAGCTTTGTGCAGCAGCTGAGCAAGGAAAAAGGAAGGCAAGACGAGTACGAGGTGTATGCCGCCGTTGCTCGCCTTGCGCCTGAAATTATTGCGAAAGAACGTAAAATGTACAAGGGTGTGTCTGCTAACATTGATTTTTATAGCGGCTTTGTGTATGACATGCTGGCTCTGCCCAAGGAGCTGTACACACCTATCTTTGCGATTTCTCGCATAGCAGGATGGAGCGCACACCGCATAGAGGAGCTTGCCGGGAACAGCAAAATAATACGTCCTGCGTACAAGAGTGTATCAAAGCGCAGGGCGTACATTCCGCTGAATGAGCGCAAGGCATAAGAGTAACTTATAATGAATACAAAAACCTTCGGTGAATGTGCGCCGAAGGTTTTTGTGTATAATTTATGCAAATAAAAGGAAGAAAAAACGAATAAAATACTTAGAAAATAAAAAATATTGCAGGATGCACAAAATGGATGCTCTGTGAAATATGGTGCAAAATACTGATGAAATAACAAATAATAAAAAATAGTAAAGATTATAGTGTGAATAATGCGACATATAAAAAGAAATATTAGGGTACACACAGCTTGTAAAAAGAGCTAACTGTTTGTTAAAACTGCCGATAAAGCAGATTGCTCTGATTCGCTTACGGGGTCGTCCTGCTGGAATAAGTAGTCGTGGCGGAACAGCGCAAAGCCCGAAAATCCGGGGACACCTCGCAGGTGGCTTACCTGCTGTGCCATAGTTTCGCCGCTTTCCCATTCGCTGTTGTCGCCGTAGCCGTTGCCGCCAAAGTCGGTGCGTGTGCCGTCTGCCTGCAACATACCTATGCGATAGGTGGCAAGCCCTGCGTACAAGCGCACATTTTCGCTTCGTACAAAGGAGGCCCAGGTGGCGGAGATGTTGTCAAAAGCGTAGTCGGTGCGGCCGCTCTGCGTCTCGTGGCCAAAACCCCAGTAGAGCTGTGGCATTACGTAGTCGGTGTAGCCGTCTGTGGACATCCAGTGCTGAACATCCGCATACATCGTAGCATAGTTGTTTTCGTTGTTGCCCTGCACGCTGACGCCAAAGCTCACAGAGGGATTTGCCGCCTTGACAGCGGCGTAGCTCTGGCTCATCATGCGATTGATATTGTCCCTGCGCCACTCGGCGAGCCCCATGTTGCCGCCGTACTGCGCGTAGCTGTCTGCGTCAAATGCTGTGTCTGCCGCATCGTCTCCCAAAAATTCGGGGTAAAAATAATCGTCGAAGTGTATGCCGTCTACGTCATAATTTTGTACAATTTCCACAATGCCCTGCGCCAAAAATTGCCGCACTTCGGGCAGGCCGGGGTCCAGCCACATGTAGCCGCTCACCTCCCTCGCCCACTCGGGGTGCATGACGGCGGGGCTGTTTTCGCTGAGCGTCTCGGGCCCTGCCACGGCGTGCTGCACTCTGTAAGGGTTTATCCACGCCTCAAAGCGCAGGCCGAGCGAGTGCGCCGCCTCAATCATCAGCGCAAGGGGGTCGTACCCCGGGTCTTGCCCCTGCGTGCCGGTGAGAAAATGACTGTACGGAAACAGCGTACTTTCGTACAAAGCATCCCCCATTGGGCGCACATGCAGGATGACGGTGTTTAGCCCAAGCTGTGCACATTCGCTGAACACCTGCGTAAAGGCCTCACGTGCGAGCGCCTCGGTGGACAAATCCATCCGCTCAAACTCCAAAAATGAAACCCACATCGCACGCATCTCGTCAGGTAGCGGCATGGCGGCGTAGTCTCTTGGCGTGACGGCAGACAGGTCAATTTCGGAGAGGTAGTCGCCTGAATTTTGTGCAGTGGTGCTTTGGGAGGTATCGGGCTGTGATGCAGTGCCCTGTGTCTGCGCAACGGAGGATGCCACAGGTGCGGAAAAAGGCGCTCTACCGCTGACAAAGCGTGCCAAAAGGTTGCCGCTGACTGCGCCAAAAACAAGCGCAAGCAAAAGCAGGCAGGCTAAAATAATTTTTGTTTTGCTTTTTTTAGAATTACTTTGCATAAAACCTCGTTTTTTCACTTTTTTACCCCAATTTTAGGGTAAAACTAAGATGTTAAGAATATGTGATATAGGCGCTTAGTCGCCCTCGTTTGCGTAGCTTTGGTACAGCAGTGTCATGAACGCACCACGTGCCACGCCCACAAGGATGGTGGCGATGCCGAGATAAACATGCGCAAAGCTCCCGAAGACTCCGCCCAGCATTACCGTGCGCACCGCCGCAAACAGCACCTCCGCAAGGAGCAACGCAAGAATCGGAAAGCGGCTTTTGCCAAGGCGCTTGTAGTATAGCATAGCGGTGGCCGGAAAGACGATAAGCTCGATTATGTCCAAAAGCGGCAGGCGAAAATATGCGATGAAAAGCGCAAAAAACAGCAAAAGTAGCTTTATGCGAAGTGGGCGATTTTCCGCACCACGCTCCACCATGCCCAGCACAAGAAGCATAGCACCGCTAAGCGCAAATGAAGCAAGGTGCAGGTAGCGTGCATTTCCGTATCCCAAAAGTATGAATAATCCGCCCACGATGCACATGGCGGCCCCTGCCATTCCCAGCGCAAAGCCGGTGCGGTGGCGAATACGTCGTCTTATCAAAGGGGATTCCTCCCGAAAAGTAGTGGTGAAACTGCTGCAACACGGAAAGTATACCACAAAAAAGGTATGCTTGAGAACACCCCGTCCGACAAGTGCTTTGTGCCGGTGAATTCCCCTTGCAAGAAGTGGTGTTTTTGCACAGCTGCGAGGTGGTATTTTTTGTGAAAATATGGTATTATAGTATACTGCACTGACTTGAAAGGATACTTTACATGAGGCTTGGGCTGGACATAGGTTCTACCACCATAAAATGTGTGGTGATAAATGATGATAACAAGCTAATATATGAGAGCTACGAGCGCCATTATTCGCACATTGTGGAGAAAGCGTCCGAGCTTTTGGAAGCGCTGAGGGAAAAGTTTGAGGACGTTTCCTTTTTGACGGCTATTTCGGGCAGTGCGGGCATGGGCTTTGCGCAGGCGTGCGGCGTGCCGTTTGTGCAGGAGGTTTTTGCCACACGTGTGGCGGCGCAGACATTTTTCCCAAATGCGGATGTGATTATAGAGCTTGGCGGTGAGGATGCCAAGATTTTGTTCATGACAAACGGCATTGAGGTGCGCATGAACGGCAGCTGCGCAGGCGGCACGGGCGCTTTTATAGACCAGATGGCCACCCTTTTGAAGATGACGCCGGACGAGATGAACCTGAAGGCGAAAGAGCAGGAGAAGATATACACAATAGCTTCACGCTGTGGAGTTTTTGCAAAAACAGACGTACAACCGCTAATAAATCAGGGGGCACGCACGGAGGATGTCTCTGCGTCGATACTTTATTCGGTGGTGAACCAAACCATAGCAGGGCTTGCGCAGGGGCGGCGCATTGATGGAAATGTGCTGTACCTTGGCGGTCCGCTCACCTTCATGAGCGAGCTGCGTGTTGCGTTTGACAAGGTGCTGAAGCTAAGCGGCACCCTGCCCCAAAACAGCCTTTATTATGTGTCCATGGGTGCGGCGCTGTACGCGCAGGAGAGTTTTACGCTTGACCAAATCATGGACAGGCTGGCGAATGCGGATACAAATAGCGGTAGCTTTAAGCACAGCGAGCCGCTTTTCAAAAACGACAAAGAGTACGCTGAGTTTCTAAAAAGGCACGAAAAGGCGAGTGTTCGGGTGGGGCGCATGGAGGGCTTTTGCGGCAGGGCGCACCTTGGCATAGACGCAGGAAGCACCACGCTGAAAATGGTGCTCATAAGCGAGGAGGGTGAGGTGCTCAACACCTCCTACCAGCCCAACAGCGCAAACCCCGTGCCGCTGGTGCGGGATGCCCTTGTGCAAATGTACACCGCCTGCCCCGATATGACACTTGTCAGCGTGACCACCACAGGTTACGGCGAGGCGCTGTGCAAGGCGGCGTTCAAGGCGGACCATGGCGTGGTGGAGACGATGGCGCACTTTGCCGCGGCAAAGCATTTTGAGCCGAATGTGGACTTTATCATAGACATCGGCGGCCAGGATATGAAGTGCTTTAGGGTAAAAGATTCCGCTGTGTCGGATATTTTTTTGAATGAGGCATGTTCCTCGGGGTGCGGAAGCTTTCTGCAAACATTTGCGCAGGCGCTTGGGCAGGACGTGCGGGAGTTTGCGAAGCTGGGGCTTTTTGCGGATGCGCCGGTAGAGCTGGGCAGCAGGTGCACCGTCTTTATGAACTCCTCCGTTAAGCAGGCGCAAAAGGACGGTGCTTCGATACAAAATATCTCGGCAGGGCTTGCCGTGAGTGTTGTGAAAAACGCAATTTACAAGGTGATACGTGCCGCAAGCCCCGAGGAGCTGGGCAAGTATGTGGTGGTACAGGGCGGCACATTTTACAACGATGCCGTGCTTCGTGCCTTTGAGCAGGAGATGGGCATGAACGTGATACGCCCGTCCATTGCGGGGCTTATGGGTGCGTTTGGTGCGGCGCTGTACGGAATGCGCAAGTCGGCGAAAAACAAACGCTCGAACGTGCTTTCTTTGCAGGAACTGCAAGAGTTTTCGCACAGCGTGAAAACCTCCACATGTGGCATTTGCACAAACCACTGTGCGCTCACGGTGAACACATTTTCGGACGGGCGGCGCTACATCTCGGGCAACAGGTGCGAGCGCCCCATCACAAAGCGCACTGCGGAAAATAACCTTAACATCTACGACTACAAGCTGAAACTGTTTGAGGGCTATGCGCCTGTGAATAAGGCGGAGCATATGGCGCAAGGGCGCAGCTACATGGGCAAAATAGGCATACCCATGGGGCTGAACTTTTTTGAGACGTTGCCGTTTTGGCACACGCTGTTTACACAGCTGGGCTTTGAGGTGGTGCAAAGCCCACCCTCCTCACGCAAGCTGTACTTTAAGGGTCAGGCGACAATTCCCAGCGATACTGTGTGCTATCCTGCAAAGCTGATGCACGGGCATATAAACGCCCTATGTAACACAGAGGGCGTAGACACGATATTTTACCCCTGCATGAGCTACAATATAGACGAGGGCAAAAGCCAAAACTGCTACAACTGCCCCGTGGTGGCGTACTACCCCGAGGTGATAAAAACAAGCTGCAAGGAGCTTTCGGGCAAGCGCTTTATCTACGACTATGTGGGCATACACCGCCCGAGCGACTTTGTGAAAAAGTTCAGCAAGATTTTGGCGAAGCATTACCCTGAAATCACACAAAAGCAGGTGAAAAATGCCGCAAAGGCCGCCTATGCACAATACGCCGTGTATTTGGAGCGTGTGCGCAAAAAAGGCGCACAAATTATCGCACAGGCGAGGGAAAACGGAATGCCCATCATTGTGCTGGCAGGGCGGCCGTACCATGTGGACAGCGAGGTGAACCATGGCATAGACAGGCTGCTGGTGAGCCTTGGGGCGGCTGTTGTGAGCGAGGATTCCGTGTCGCACCTGGGCAGGCGGCCTCCCTCCAACGTGCTCAACCAGTGGACATACCACGCGCGGCTGTACACCGCCGCAAATTATGTCACCAAGTGGACGGACATGAACCTTGTGCAGATGGTGAGCTTTGGCTGTGGGCTGGACGCCGTGACCACGGACGAGGTGCAGGAGATACTGCACAAGGGCGGCAAGCTGTACACGCAGATAAAGATAGACGAAATAGCAAACCTTGGCGCTGTGAATATACGCCTGCGCAGTCTTTTTGCGGCGCTGGAAAAATAGTGCATAATTCACATAAAAGTGCAGGTAATTGCAAAATTTTGTACGTGGCCATTTTTGCATAATTTCGGCAAAACATAGCGATTTATTTGTGATAAATGCGATGTTGATATTGAACACAAAAAGTGAATTTAGGTAAAAAAATAAGATTTTATCGCATACAGTGTCATATATATGCCATTATATTTGTTAAAACAGCAGTGATGCGGCGCATATGATGTGCCTTTTGTACAAAGATGGGGAGAGAAAAAAGCATGAGCGACAAATATGCCGCATTTAAGACGGGAGAGCACTTGGGTGAGCCCGAAAAAGTTTCGGTGCCATACCCTAAGTTCACCGATGAAATGAAAAAGACGCACAAGGTGCTTTTTCCGCAGATGGCGCCCATCCACTTTGAGATGTTTGCGCACATCTTCAGGCAGGAGGGCTACAACGTCGAGATTTTGACAAACGGTGGGCCTCATGTGGTGCACGAGGGGCTGAAGTATGTGCACAACGACACCTGCTACCCCGCACTGCTCGTGATAGGGCAGTTTTTGGACGCACTGCGAAGCGGCAAGTACGACCTTGAGCGCACCGCACTGCTTATCAGCCAGACGGGCGGCGGATGCAGAGCGTCCAACTACATACACCTTTTGCGCAAGGCTCTGCGCAAGGCGGGATTTCCGCAGGTGCCGGTGCTTAGCCTAAATGTTTCGGGGCTTGAAAAAGAGTACAGCATGAAGTTTAGCATTCCCATGGTGCGCAAGGCGCTGGCCGCTATATTTTATGGGGATGAGATGATGTCGCTGGTGAACCAAATTCGCCCGTACGAGGTGAAAAAGGGCGAGGCGGATGCGCTGGTGGCGAAGTGGCAGGGCGTGATAGGCGAGCAATTTGCTCGTGGCAAGGGCATGTCTAAGCGGCATATGCGCATGAACTTTGAGGCCATTGCGGCAGACTTTGCCGCAGTGCGCACAAAGCGTGTGCCCCGTGTGAAGGTAGGCATTGTGGGGGAGATATACGTGAAATACTCTCCCTTGGGCAACAGCTACCTTGAGGAGATGCTCGCCGCAGAGGGGTGCGAGGTGAACATGCCGGGGCTTATGGGCTTCATGCAGTACTGCATTGTCAACGGCAGTGTGGATGTGGGGCTGTACGGCGGCTCTATTTTGAAAAAAAAGGTGTATGAGATGGTGATGGATTTCATCACCACACGTGAAAAAATGATGATTGCCGCCATTGCACGGCATAAGCATCTGCATGCACCCTGTCTTTTTAAGCACACGCAGGAACTGCACAAGGGATTTGTGGGTCTTGGGGCGAAGATGGGCGAGGGCTGGCTGCTTACCAGCGAGATGGTGGAGCTTGTAAAAAGTGGCTTTCCGAATATTGTGTGTGCACAGCCGTTTGGATGCCTGCCAAACCACGTGGTGGGCAAGGCGATGATTTCGCAAATACGCTCGGTGTACCCCCAGGCGAACATAACCCCCATAGATTATGACCCCTCCGCAACACGTGTAAACCAGGAAAACCGCATAAAGCTGATGATTGCGGTGGCAAAGGAGCGCATGGAGCAGGAACCGCAGGAGGAGCAAGTGCTCGAGCAGCAGGACAGCCGCCGGCTTAGGGCAAAGGCTGCTGCACGGCAAAAGGTGAAAACGAAAAAAAAGACAAAGGCTAAGGTATAGCCTGAGAACCCCTAAAATAGAGCGATATGGCAAAACAAGGAAGTGTCCAAATGCGGTGGTTTATTTGCTATATTCCCCGCCGCAGGCGGGGAATATAGCGCCTTCTTCTTGCGCTTAAGATATTCTAAATCACCGTTATATGTCCACTTCCCAAAATAAAAACAGCCTAACACAGCGTGTGCGCATACTGTGAGAGGCTGTTTTTTTGTGTGGTTTTTTGCTGTTAGAAAGGGGTGTAGTAAAGCTCAATGTGTGGTGGCGCAGGGGTGCTTTCTGCGTGAAGTGTACTAACTGCCTGCGTATCGTTCGTGTTGGTGATGCCCTCGCCTGCGTTGGGGTGCCGGGAAGAATATATCACATCTGCGAGGAAAACGGCCAGTAAAACGCAGGCGGTAATCACAAGCACTCTGTTGTTTATTTGGCTGATAAGGCCGTCCAGCAGCGGCGCAAGCAGGTACACAACGGCGATGCCCCCAAGCCCAAATACCAAAAGCCCCTCGGCACACACCCTGCCGTGAATGTTCAAAAAGTATCCGCTGTAATCCCACCATTTTGCGCCGTCATGAATCACTTCCAGCGCATATGCCGTGAAATATTCAATGATGCCGCACAGCACAACGGCGGAGAAAAACTGCATCAGGCCGTTTTTTCGGAAGGCGTACAGCAGGGTTAAAATAAGCGCACCGCCACTGCCGTATATGGGTAGCCACGGGCCGTGCAGGGTGCCCCTGTTTACAAAAACACCTGTGTTTATAAATTGTAGCGCCACCTCCCACACCCACCCTACAAAGCTGAAAATGAAGAACATCAAAATTAGCGTGGGTAGGGTGTATTTTTTCATGTAGTTGGAGCTTTCGGGCTTTTGATGTTTTGTGCGCTCGGGCAAAAAGCACAGCCTGTTTGGGTACTGTTCCGCTCGCAATATGTGCTCGAATATTCGCGCGTAGCTGTCCTTTATCTCCCAAAGCTCTCTTTGTTCGTCGCTTTTGTCCCTGCGCAGTGCAATGCCGAAAAAGTTCAAAAATGCCTCAAAGCGGCCTATGCGCCGTGTGCTTTTTGCGGGGGAGGAGCTTAAAATTTGTGCGGCATCCGCATATTTTTGCGTTAGCGTTTCGGTGCTTGCCCTTTCGTACAGGTAGGTGTCGCACAAAAGCTCTGCGCCCTCGATGCCCTCTTGCTTTGCAAGCTGTCTGAGTTCCACATAATATTCGGTGTAGGCGGATATTTGATAGGCATTTGAGTAAAAAAGCCCCGATAGACCAAGTGTGAGTATGCGCAGTAAAGTCCAACCGAGAAAGGAAAAGTCGAGCAAAAAGCACTCCCATTTGTGGCCTTTCATCATCCTGCGGGATAGCGTGAGCGCCTGGCGTGCCGAAAGCGAGGGGTTTTCCGCCATGATGTAGGGCACCATGAAGTAGGAATAATGCTTGATGACTCCGCCCACAATAAAAAGGCAGAACCAAAAAAAGTTGTAGGTGAATTTTACGAACATTACCCACGCCACGTGCGTCCATTTTTTCACATAAAATAAAAATAGGTAGCGCTGCGGGGGCACTTTTCGGTATATGTGCCCCTCCAAAAAGATGCGCCTTGATACAACGGCGAACATGTTTGCCACAAGTGCCCAAAACGCAAGAGCCGCAAACAGGCTTAGCAGAATAAATATTACGGAGGCAAGTGCTTGTGAGCCGAGGACTGAAAGTATTGCGCTGAAAACAGAATCGTAGATTGTGCCGGAGGAAAAGCCTGTTATCAGTCCTGCGAAAACGCCGCCCTCGAGCGAAAAAACTTGATGCGCTCCCTCGATAACGGTGCTTGGCAGATGAAGCAGGCTGAACAGAGCATCCGTGTTAATCTCGGAGAATGCCAAAGTGTCCGTAAACTCACTGCCCACAAACGCCGCAAACAGGCAGGTAATTAAAAAAATCAGGTAGTGCGAGCGCACTGCTCTGCGCCCTCTTCTCTTTAGCGCTCTTACGTTTATTATGTATTCTTCCGATGCTACGTTCATCCGAGCTTCCTCTCCGCTGACACTATATTTAGGGGGGAGCATATACCAAAAAACTAAATCATCGCTTTTGTCCACACCCATTTTTTGTGAAGCCTTATTATTATAGTGATTATTGTGGCGCGATGCAATATTTTTGGGCATGGGGAGTGTTCAAATGCGGTGATTTATTTGCTATATCCCCCGCCTGCGGCGGGGGATATAGCGCCTTCTTCTTGCGCCCGGCGTATTCTAAATCACCTCTATGTGTCCACTCCCGGGCATGAGGGTGTGTGCAAAAGTTTTTTGTGTATCCTGCTCACTTTGCGCAGGGGTGATGCACCCTTGGCAATGTGTGGTGTGTTACGGCGAAATAATGTGCGCAAGTGCCTTTGCCGCCGCAGGGATGTCCTCGTCCGAAAGACCGCCGTAGCCGATAATAAGCGCATCGGTGGTGGAGGCATTGTCAGAGGGTGAGATATAATATTCATTTAGTGCGTGCAGGCGGATTTTGGCATCCCGTGCCTTTGCGGCAATGTCCACAGCGTCATGGTGATTATGCAGTTTTAAGACAAAATAAAGCCCTGTATGGGCATTTTCTATGTGAAAATTGCCCTGTGGTAGCATATGTGTGAGTGCGTCAATCAATGCGTCCCTGCGCCTACGGTAAAAAATGCGTGCACGGTTTAGGTGGCGAGCAAAGTGGCCGTCACGCATCAAATGGGCGAGTGTGTGCTGTTCGGGGCGGGAGACAGTGCAAGCATAATCGCCGTACGCCTTGTTCCATTTTTGCAGTATATCCTCGGGTAGCACAAGGTACGCCGCGCGAAGCCCGGGGGCAAGGCTACGGGAAAATGTGCCGGCGTACACCACCCGGCCAAGCTTATCCAGCCCCTGAAGGCTGGGCAGTGGCCTGCCGTCAAAGCGGAACTCGCTGTCGTAGTCATCCTCTATTATAAGGCCTCCCTCGGACGCCCACGAGAGTAGCTCGGTGCGCCGCCCCACCGGCATTACGCTTCCGGTGGGAAACTGATGGCTGGGCGTTAAATATGCAATATCTGCGCCGCTTTTTCGCAGTGTGTCGCAGGGCATTCCCCACTCGTCCACCGCAACGGGGTACATGCGAGTGCCCATATTGTGCAGTATGTGGGAAATTTTAGGATAGCCGGGGCTTTCCACCGCAAAAAGCGAGGAGGAAAACAGGCGAGCTAACATTCCGCACAGCACCTCAAGGCCTGCACCTACCACAATTTGCTCTGGGGTACAGCGCACCGCTCGCCATTCTCGCAGGTAGCTTGCAATAGCTGTGCGAAGTGGCGCATCTCCTGCGGCAGTGCCACGCTCCATCAGTGCGGTGTTTTCTGTGAGCACCTCCTTAAATATGCGGTTCCACGTTTTGTGTGGAAAAAGGCTTAGCTCCATTCCTCCGCTCGAAAATGAGTAAAGCCACGTATCATTGTGAGAATTTTGTTGGACAAAGCTACTTTTAAGCAAAGGCACGGTGGAAATATGCTCCCTTTGTCGATTTTGCACAGGTAGCTGATGCAGCCGCTTTACTACAAATCCACTGCGTGGCTTTGCCTCAACATACCCCTCGGCGGCAAGCATTTGGTAGGCCTCGTTCACCGTGTTTATGCTCACACTTAGCTGAGAAGCGGCGGTGCGCTTGGAGGGAAGGCGCTCGCCACCTGCAATACGCCCCTCGCTTATTTCCCCTATAAGGTGATTGTATAGCTGATAATATAGCGGATAGTCGCTTTTTTTTTGTAAAAAAACCGTGAGAAAGTCCATAGCTCCTCCAAAAGCAAGTGAAATTGATACCATAAAAAAGTTATATTTTGGCTATTTAATAGGTGCCAAAATCGGTGTAATATAATGCTACAGCATATGCGCGTAAACGTCAAGCAGAAAAGAAATGAGGTAGCGTGAAATGAGCAAAAGACTAAACTTGAGAGTGATGGTGCTGGTGGGAATGCTTTCGGCACTGGTGTTTGCGCTGTCACTTTTGGAGATTCGCATTCCGTTGGCAGTGGCGGACCAAACAAGGCTTCACCTTGGCAATGTGATGTGCCTTTTGGCGGGTGTTCTTTTTGGGCCGCTTGTGGGTGGGCTGTCCGCAGGAATAGGCTCTATGGTGTACGATTTGATTAACCCTCTTTATATCAGCGAGTTTTGGATTACGTTTCTCACAAAGTTCGCCATGGGATTTTTGGCGGGGTTTGTGGCGCACTACCTTTTGAAAAACAGCCCCGCCGCCCTGCGGTATGTAGGTGCCGGCCTGTGCGGACAGGGCGCATATATAGCGTTGTATCTACTAAAAACACTCATAATGCAGCACTTTGTGTACGGTGTTCCACTGCAAGGCGCATGGGTAGTGGTGGGCACAAAGGCTGTGGTATCTTCCATAAACGGAATTATCGCCGTGGTGGCGTGTGTGGTGCTTGCGCCTATTTTGCAAGCGGGGCTGAGCAGTAGCGGCTTGTTAAAGCAGATGCGCAGAGGAAAACAAGCTTAATCAGCAGTAAAGACAAAAAATGCTTTAAAATATGCAAAAATAACAAAAAAATCGCAAAGCCTGTTCATCGACAGTGTGTCGAGAAGGCTTTGCGATTTTAAGTTAAAGCATTATAAGGCGAATAATAGTGTAAAAAAGAATAAATATTGTTAAAAATGCATGTTTTTGCAAAGTGAATTATGCTTTTTGCTCATTCGGTGTTTCGGCAAAATCTTCCGCCTTTTGTGGCTCGGCGATAGCAACCTCACCAGGGGAGGGCACACGGGGGAAAGTAGGTGGCTCAAATGCAGGTGCATCGTCCGAGGCATCGCCTGAAAATTCTTGCTCATCAAGACGTTTTTTCATCGTTTTTTCAATCTTAAACAGGTCATTTACCACAGGCCATATCCATGCCATGTTAAGAAAAGCAGGCAGCACGTACCCGCCGATGATGGTGAAAAAGGAGGAGTAGGGGAAGAGTATCAGCTGTACCAGTAGCAGGCCTGCGCCGAACAGCGTGCCCAAAAAACTGCGAGGAAGATAACCGAGTGCGAGCAGCAGGCTGTTTCTCACAAGGCTGAGCGTGGGTATCTTTAGGTAGCCGAGCTGCAAGAAAAAGTAGGGGGAGGCCATCCAAAATATGATGAGTGAAAGCATGAAAATAGACACAAATATGAAGTTTATTTCTTCAGTAGTGGCGAAAAGATAAAAGTAAACCATGCCGAAAATCTGTGCACCCAAAATGAGAGAATATATCATGCCGGGAATGGCGGCTACCTTAAAATTCTTTTTGAAAACCTGCCTGAAATCATAAAAAATGTACCCCGGCTCATCCCGCATCATTTTGGTAATCAGGTAGTTCATGGCGACGCTCGCAGGCCCCACAAGAATGCTGAAAGCAAGCGCAAGCCCGCCGAACAAAAGCATCATGGGAAGGTTTGAGTATAAAAAGTTTATGATAGACAAAACCAAAAATGATATGCTGGGTAGCACACAAACGTAATAGATGAGATTGAGCTTAAAAAGATTGCCCATATCTCGGCCTAAAATCTCGAAAACTCGCCCGATTCCCTTTTTCCGAGGTGCGTTTTTGGGTACGCCAGGGCCCGGCTTTTCTACGTCTAACTTAAAAAGCTTCAAATTAAAACTCTCCTTTTGTGAATGTGAATACTGCTTATATAAATAAAATTAAATATGCAGTAAAAACAAAATAAAAGTATTTGTAATATAAAATATGTGAATAATGATTATATAAAAACTTTGTCGTATGCAGAACGCACATCTCCGGGAGTGTCCTCGCCCGTTAGATAAATAATGCCTCTATATGTAAAACCACACTTTGTAAGGTTGCGTATCATGGGGGTGTTTTGTGGGTGGGTGTCCACCCGTAAATAGTTAATTCCCCTACTGCGACAAACCACCTCAACCTCACGGACCATGTGCAGACCAAGCCCGTGACCTTGGAACTGTGGGTTTACAGCCATTCGATGGATGGCGCCATATGGGGCATCGCTCTGCCAAGCTCCTTCGTGTATCTGAGAGTAGTCTGGCTCTTCGTGAAAACAAAGTGCACAGGTAAGTGCGATTTCGCCATCAATACACAGCAAATAGCTACAAGAAGTTTCTATATCGTTTTGCAAAAGCTCCTTTGAGGGGTAGCCGTTCATCCACTGCCGTAGGCCTTGGCTGTGTATAAAATCGCGAGCTTGAGCAATGATGTCTAAAATATCGGGCAAGTCCGCTAATGTCGCAGGGCGAAAGGTAATATCCATGGCATACCTCGCGTGAAAGTGATTTTAGGCAAATAAAGATACAAAGAACATGAATAAAAATTCACTAAAAAATAAGAAAAAAATAGAGTATAAATTCCTGAAAAAATATGTTAATCACTCTTTTTGTTGAATTGTCGCCGGCGAACACCTGCGCTACCAAGCAGGGTTTTAAGGCCCTCCGCATCGCCTATGGAAAGGCAGGTGCTGAACGTTTGCATACTCTGCATGAACGAGTCCATGCTCTTTAGCAGTGCGGGTGCGTTGCTGAGCATAAGCTCACTCCAAAGCTCTGTGTTGATGTCCGCAATGCGTGTCAAATCACGGAAGCTATCTCCTGTGACACGCTCAAGCCCGTGGCTACCTGCGTTCATTAGGCACACCGCAATCACGTGCGTTAGCTGGCTGACATATGAAATAAGTGCATCGTGCTCGGGCACAGAAAGTGTTGTAGTGCGTGAAAAGCCTAAAATATCGGCAAGTTGCCTTACAAACTGTACACCCTCAGCAGTGTTGCGCTCTGTGGGGGTGATAATAAAGTTTGCGCCCTGAAAAATACGCTCGTTCGCATATTGTACGCCGCTTTTTTCACTGCCTGCCATGGGGTGAGACGCTATAAACTCGCACTTGTCGCAGAGCAAATCCTGTGCGGCAGACACAAACGCACCCTTCACGCCCAGCATATCCGTGACAAGTGCACCCGGCTTTATAAGTGTGTGATAAGCCCTAAGCCATGGCAAAAATCCCGTGGGGTACAGCGCAAAAATAATTATGTTGGCGGACTTTACCATCAGCTGTGCCTCATCGCAAACACAGGCGCATAAGTCTCCGCAAGAGCCGTTCTCGGGGTGTGGCATCACATATCCGGCCTTGATAAGCTTGTTTTCCACAGCCCAGTCGATGCTCTCTTGGTTGCAGTCTATGGCATACACTTCGTAGCCGTTATTGCTTAAAGCTTTTGCGTAGCTTCCGCCCATCATACCAAGGCCAACGATTAAAATTTTGTGTTCAGTAGTCATGGGCTCACTGCCTCCAAGGGTAGAGATAATATGTATAATAATACAAATAAATAAGTATGTTGTGTGAAATGCGTAAAAGCTTACAAGTCACTGTCCACATTTAAGGACAGTTTTCGCATATCTTCAAAGAAATTTGGCCAGCTTTTTTGCACAGCCTGCGCATTTTCTATGGTTATAGGTATATTTCCGCAGGCAGCGGCGGCTGTTAAAGACATGACAACACGGTGGTCATTGTGTGAGCTGAAAGTGCCACCGCCACAAAGTGTGCCATTACCATTGATGGAAACCCAACTTTCACCGCTATGTAGACTGCCGCCCATTTTGGACAGCTCCTGCTCCACGCTTGCGATGCGGTCGCTCTCTTTAATGCGAAGGCGGGCGGCGTTTATAAGGCGTGTTTCACCCTTGCAAAATAACCCCAAGGCACAGAGTATGGGACCGAGGTCGGGGCAGTCGGACATGTCAATTTCGCCCGCCCCGTGCAGGCCATTGGATGCAGGTGTTACGATAAGGCGACTATTTTCCCACCTGACACTTGCACCTGCCCGCCGCAGTACATCTAATATAACACTGTCCGCTTGGGCGGTGATTTCGCTTAGCCCCTCAATGATAATGTTGCCGCAAACGGCCGCCATCACGGCGGGCACTGCCGCCTGGCTCCAGTCGCCCTCCACGGCGGCGCTTGCTCCTACATAGCGCTGGCCGCCTGAAATTGAGAGCGTGTGCTCGTCCTTCCAATGGCTTTTCACACCGAACATCGCCTGCGCATGGCGTGTCATTTCGACATAGCCACGGCTTTCAAAGGGAGGTGTGATGATGATTTCGCTGTCGCCCTCAAAAAGCGGAAGCACAAACAGTAGCCCCGAAATAAACTGGCTGGAAATATTCCCTGCGAGCTCATAACGACCTGAAGATAGGCTGCCCTGCACGGTGAGGCCGTCCTCCTGTGGCAAAAATGTAAGGCCGAGCGCCGAGTATATTTCCGCATAAGGTGCGAGTGGACGCTGAAAAAGCCTTGTAGCACCGATAAACTTCGTGGATTGCTGAGGATGCGTAAACATCGGAATTAAAAACCTTAACGTAGAGCCACTCTCAAAGCAATTTACCTGCAAGCACTCGTGGCGCTTCGCAAATAAACTTACACCCTTCACACGGGCGCAGCTACCCTCCCAGCTTACCGTGGCGCCCAGTGTGCGCATCGCCTCGGCGGTGGCGTTGATGTCAACCGAGTGAGCAAGATTTGAGATGGTGCTTTCCTCTTCGGCGAGTGCGGCGCAGATTAGCAGGCGGTGAGCCATGCTTTTGCTGGGGGGTGCGGTGATTGTGCCGCAGATGGTGCTTGGGTGAATATTTACTGTCATTTCAGGCATCCTTTATACGATAGTATGTGATTTGCTTGGGGAATATTAAAACGTGAAACTTGAACAATTTTTACTTTAGCTCGGGGTTTTGCCATAATGTCCCATATCGCTGGCAAAAAAGGTCCAAAATTCCAAACGCCACGGCGGCATCTGCCACAGCCCTTGCACGGTGCACAATGCAGGGGTCGTGCCTGCCCTTTGTGGCCAAAGTTTCAGCGGTACCACGCTCAAAATCCACCGTGCGAAGCGGACGGGAAATGCTGGGAGTAGGCTTCACCACACAGCGGACGACAATGGGCATTCCCGTGGTGATGCCGCCTGTGATGCCGCCGTTGCAGTTCGTCAGGGTGGTTGCACCGCCCTTTTGAGTACTTGGAACAAGCTCATCGCAAACGCTGCTCCCTCGTTCGTCCGCAAAGCCAAAGCCAAGCCCAAACTCCACGCCTTTCACGGCAGGTATGCTGAACAAAAGCGCGGACAGCACGCTCTCAACGCTCTCGAAAAACGGCTCGCCGACACCGGGGCAAAGCCCCACAACCGCCGTCTCCAAAATGCCTCCTACGCTGTCGCCGTCCTCTTTTGCACGCAGTATTTCACCCTGCATGCGCTCGCCTGCATCCTCGTTTAGCACGGCAAAAGTTTTAGAATTTAATTGCTGAATCGCTGTTTTTAAGGAAGCTTCATCCGTGGGAAGCGGGATGTCTGCAATGCCGGCACAGCGTGCGATGTGGCTGCCCACAAGGATGCCATGGTGCATAAGAATGCTGTGGCAGATAGCGCCTGCCGCCACAAACGCCGCAGTGATTCGCCCCGAAAAATGCCCACCGCCACGAATATCATTAAGGCCAAAGTACTTGTGAAAGGCGGCGTAATCTGCGTGCCCCGGGCGGGGAAGAGCCTTTGTGGCGAGGTAGTGCTCGCTCTTTGTGTCGCTGTTTTTTATGATGAGGCAGAGCGGTGCACCCGTGGTGTGATGTTCATGCACGCCTGACAAAAACTCCACCTCGTCCGCCTCGCGCCTTGCGGTGGAGGTAGCACCTCGTGCTCGCCGTTTGTCCATTTCACCTGCGATAAAATCACGGTTTATCGGTATTCCTGGCGCAAGACCGTCCAGCACTGCGCCTATTGCACTGCCGTGGCTTTCGCCGAAAATACTAAGGCTCAAGGCTGTTCCGTAGCTGTTTTTCACCTAAAAACTCCCCTGACATGTAGATGATGTGAGCATAAATCACATCTTGCGATGTGCAAAAAATGTATGAAAATTAGAGCAAATCCTTGTACACCAAAGACTTGATTTCTTCAAAAGTGACATTTTCAAGATAGCCTTCACCCAGTGTTTTTACACGCACAATCGTATAAAAATCATCATGGCGCTTTTTGTCGCTTGGGATGGTGCGCAAAATATCTTCCGCATTGCACTGGGATTTTTCGGGAAGTGACAGCGTTTTCATAATTGCTTTTGTGCGCTGTGCGAGCGAAGAATTTTCTATCATGGGTAGCATACCCAGTGCCACACATTCGCCGTGCAAAAGGCCGCCCATGCCGCAGGCGGACTCGATGCCATGGCCTATCGTGTGCCCGAAATTTAGCAGCTTGCGCTCGCCTTTTTCGGTTTCATCCCGCTCCACCACGCCTTTTTTGTACTGCAAGGCCAAAAACAGGATGCGCTCTATGTCCTCATCAATAGAGCCTCGCTCCATTATTTCAAACAGCTCCGGCTCTCCTATAAGCGCCGTTTTCAGCGCCTCCGCAAGGCCGTTTGAATAGTGGCGAGGCGGCAGGGTGCTTAGCGTGTTTGGGTCGATAAGCACGAGCGAAGGCTGATGAAAAGCACCTACAATATTTTTTGTGCCATCGAGGTTTATAGCAGTTTTGCCGCCTATGGAAGAGTCTATTTGAGAGAGTGTTGTGGTGGGGAACTGTATGAAAGAAACCCCTCGCATGTAGCTTGCCGCAACAAACCCTGCAAGGTCGCCCACAACGCCGCCGCCCACCGCCGCAACAACATCCCCACGGCCAAAGCCTGCCTTTAGCATCTCGCCAAGCACATGTTGCCATGCGCCCACGCTTTTGCTCTGCTCGCCCTGGGGCAGTACACAGCAGAAGGGATGTGAGCACTGAGCCATAAGCGCCTTGACGTACTGCGAAGGCACACCCTCATCGCTGACAATCATCACCTTGCCGGTGAGGTTTGTCAGGTGGGATACCTGCTTTAGCCCGCCACGCTGAATAATTATGGGGTAGCTACGTGTGCCGAGGTTCATTGTAAGTTTCATAGCGTGCTCCTAATTTCAAGCAGAATTTAACAGTGGGATTTTATCTTGGAAAATCTCTAAAAAATCAAGAAAAAGTGCAAAGTACATCCTGAAGTCAAGGTGGAGTGAATTGTGAATCCTGCACTAAACAAAAAATGCAATATACAATTAGAGATTAAAATAGCGATAAAATAAAAATTATATTGTGCATACTGCTTTAATGAGGTTTAGAAATATAGCTTAAATATCATACTCACGCAGCTCGCAATTTTTGGTGCGAAATGCGGAAAATTCATTGTTGTCCATGCTGTTGAAGTAGCTGTGTATCACACGAATTGCCGCACCGTGCGACACAAGCAAGACTGTTTTGTCGGCGCATGTTTTGCGGATTTCGTCAAGGAAAGGGTAGATGCGTGCGGAAACACGCAAAAGAGTCTCCCCACCGTAGGCACTGCGTGCAAAATGAGGCCACTCACGCTGCACCTGAACGTCGTTGTAGGCACTGCCCTCACGCTCGCCAAAGCTGCGCTCTATAATGCGGGGCTCTACCTGCGCAGAAAGCCCAAGCGTATCCCCCACAATTTGTGCGGTGCGCACCGCACGCTGTAAAGGAGAGGTGAAAATAATCTCAACACCCTTGCCCAAGAGCTTTTGGGCAAGCTCCTGCGCTTGCTCCTCGCCCATTTTAGTGAGCGGAATGTCGGTGGTGCCGCACAGCTTGCGCTGAAGGTTCCACTCGGTTTCGCCGTGGCGTGTTACGTAAAGTTTCACAAAATACCTCCCTTGTGCGGTGTGAAACACCCTAAAGCACACAGTGATGCAAAACTTCACTGCGCATGTAAAGTGCGGTAAAAACAAAATTGTGGTAAAATAGCAATGTGAATATGCGAAACATGCGGTAAAAAAAGAAGCAAAAATATCCCTTAAAACAACGTAATGTGCCGGAGCAGACCTGCTGCCCCGGCACACGAAAACCGCATGTAAAACAAGCATGTGTCACAGGCGAGGACAAAACCGAAAGAATAAGGCTTAGTCCATTCTGAAGTATGCATCTCTCTCGGGACCTACCGAGACGTAGGATACGGGGCATTCCAGCGAAGACTGAATAAACTCGATGTACGCAAGCGCTTCGCTTGGCAAATCTTTTTTATCACGAACGCCAGTGATGTCCTTTTTCCAGCCGGGAAGTGTTTTCAGCACGGGCTTTGCGTTTTCAAGGCGCTCGCCGTAGGGGAAGTCGAGGCACTCCTCGCCGTCGATTTCGTATGCGACGCACACGGGGATTTCATCCCGGTAGCTTAGCACATCCAGCATGGTGAGCGCCACCTCGTCTGCGGCCTGCAAGCGGCGGCCGTAGCGGCTGGCAACCACATCAAAAGCACCCACACGGCGAGGACGGCCTGTTGCCGCACCGTATTCGCCACCCGCCTCACGCAGCTCTGTTGCCTCAGAGCCAAAGAACTCCGCCACAAACGGCCCACCGCCCACGCTGGAGGAGTACGCCTTTGTAACGCCGATGCTCTTGTCCAAACGGCGGTGGGGGACACCTGCGCCGATAGGAGCGTAGGCGGCGATGGTGTTGGAGGAGGTGGTATAGGGGTAAATGCCAAAGTCTATATCACGAAGAGCACCCAGCTGTGCCTCAAAAAGGATGTTCTTGTCCTCCGAAGCGGCTTTTTCAAGGTAAATGCCCGTGTCGCACAGGTAATCTGTAAATGTTTCGGCCATTTTGTGCAGGTAATCCCACACTTCGTCGAAATTAAGTGGGCTTGCACCGTAAAGGCGCTCCAAAGTCATGCTTTTATAGCTTACTAAATCTTTCACCCTGTCCTTTAGGCTTGAAAGGGACAAAAGGTCGCCCATGCGCAGAGCCTTGCGCATGTACCTGTCCGCATAAGCGGGCGCAATGCCCCTGCGTGTAGTGCCCTGTGCACTGCCGCCAAGGCGGTCCTCCTCCATTTGGTCGAAAAGCGGGTGAAAAGGCATACATATAGTGGCACGCTCGCTTATTTTCAGCGTGTCGGGGGAAATGGGAATGCCTCGCTCCGTAAGGCTTGAAAGCTCCTTTGAAAGATGCTCCAAGTCAATCGTCATGCCGTTGCCCATTACGCACACAACACCCTCGCTCAAAACGCCGCTGGGCAAAAGGTTCAAAACAAACTTGCCTTTCTCGTTTATGACGGTATGGCCGGCGTTGTTGCCACCCTGATACCTCACTACAATATCGTAGTTTTGGCTGAGAAGGTCAACCATACGGCCCTTGCCCTCGTCGCCCCAGTTTATGCCGGTAATTGCTGTAAGCATGTATCTCCTCCATGCACTGATTTTAGTAAACGATAACACGATACCCATACTGCCATATTATTGTAACATACACAGCCACACACCACAATACCGTAAGTGCGTCAAAGCCAAATATGTGATGAGAATTGCGCCCGATAAGCCGCATATATTTGCTATTTTTGGGTAAAAGATGGGGTGAAATGTGGCAAAAGAGGAGTAACAGTGTGTTTGGTTTTTGTAAAAAAATGGTACGACTCAAAAAATGCACAAAAAAACATAGTTTTTTTAGCAAAATTTCTTGGGATGCTGAAAATGAAAATGGATGAGTAGAATATGAGAAAGTGTTTTTTTATTTTGGAAAAATGCCTTGACAAGGTGGCAAAAACAGGCTATAAAGTTAGTAGGATTTATTGTGCCAATAGGCAAATGAAAATGTTCTTAAATACGTGATTTTACAGGAGAAATGAGGCGTGGGTGATATGGCTTTTGAGCGCATTCGTCAGATTTTGATGGACCAGCTGGATTTGGAAGAGGACAAGATAACGATGGAGTCGGACATAGTGGCAGATTTGGAGGCCGACAGCCTTGATGTGGTTGACCTTGTGATGACCATTGAGGACGAGTACGGCGTGGAAGTGCCGGACGACCAGATAGAAAAGTTTACCACCGTGGGGGATGTTGTGCGTTATATTGAGGAAAACACCTAATAGGTGTTGTATAGTTTCAGCTATTGCCGACACTATATAAGTAAAGCGCAAAAGATGTGTTTTTTAAGGTGTGCCGTTTGCAGTAAGCGTTGTCAAACCTTTGTTTGTCAGTGCCTTGCTACGGCGCACCTTTGTGTGTTATTATAGAGTGTGCTGAAAAATCATGTTTGAACGGCCTTTGTTTTGAGGCACGATGTATAGCGAAAGCGGATGTATTTTGAGGAGGAAATGTTGTATGGCACAGGGTAACGACAAAAAATTGGTAGAGGCAATTACACCTATAGATTCGGATTTTGCGCAGTGGTACACGGATATTTGCTTAAAGGCGGAGCTTGTGGACTATTCTTGCGCCAAGGGTTTTACAATACTAAGGCCGTACGGGCAGGCTATCTGGGAGAATATCACCCGAATACTGGACGATATGTTCAAGGCCACGGGGCATGAGAACGTGGCGATGCCCATGCTCATACCCGAGAGCCTTTTGCAAAAGGAGAAGGACCATGTGGTGGGCTTTGCGCCGGAAGTTGCGTGGGTGACACGTGGCGGTAGCGAGCCGCTGGAGGAGCCTATGTGCGTGCGCCCCACCAGCGAGACGCTTTTTTGCGACCACTTTTCACGGGTGCTACACAGCTGGAGGCAGCTGCCCATGCTGTACAACCAGTGGTGCAGTGTTGTGCGCTGGGAAAAGACCACCCGCCCGTTTTTGCGCACAAGAGAGTTTTGGTGGCAGGAGGGGCACACGATACACGAGACGAGCGAGGAGGCACAAAAGGAGACAAAGCAGCAGCTTGAGGCGTACATAGAGCTGTGTGAAAAGCACCTGATGATGCCGCTGGTGTGTGGGCCCAAGACGGAGAGTGACAAGTTCGCAGGGGCAGAGGCCACATACGGCATTCAGGCGATGATGCACGACGGCAAGGCGTTGCAGGCGGGCACAAGCCACTTTTTCGGGGACGGCTTCTCCCGTGCGTTTGACGTGACGTTCACAGGGCGGGACAACACACTGCAATATCCCTTTGAGACCTCCTGGGGCGTGTCCACCCGGCTTATCGGCGGCATCATAATGACACACGGCGACAACGAGGGACTGGTGCTACCGCCGGCTGTTGCGCCTGTGCAGGTCATCATAGTGCCGGTGGCACAGCACAAGCCGGGCGTTTTGGAAAAGGCGGCACAGCTGAAGGAGCGCCTTGCGAAAATTTGCCGTGTGAAAACAGACGACAGCGACAACTCGCCCGGCTGGAAGTTCAGCCAGTGGGAGATGAAGGGCGTGCCGCTTCGCCTTGAGATAGGGCCTAAGGACATAGAGAAAGAGCAGTGCGTGCTTGTGCGCAGGGACACACGTGAGAAGATATTCTGTCCGTTGTCCGAGCTGGAGGAGAAAATACCAAAGCTACTGGGCGAGCTTGCCGCTGCCATCTATGAAAAAGCCGCCGCCAACATGACAAAGCGCAGCTGGGACTGCGCAAGCCTTGAGCAGGTGGAGCAGACCACAGCCGAGCGCACCGGCTTTATGTACACCATGTGGTGCGGCGAGGAAGCGTGCGAGGACACAATGAAGGAAAAATACGGCTACTCCAGCCAGTGCGTTCCCTTTGCACAGCGCAAAATTGCGGACACCTGCCCCATATGCGGAAAAGCGGCGGAGCAGATGGTGCTGTGGGGTAAGGCGTACTAATAAAATAGTTTTTCAAGCGGAAAATTTTGTTGCGCTTTCCGACTTGAAAGACTATAAAAAAGATTACAAAAGACTATAAAAAAGACTGCAAATAGGCTAAGAGCAGAGCCCCTGCCCTACATCGGTGTAATTTACATATAGGTCAGAAAATAAGCAAAAAGGACATTTAATTCACATGAGAGTAACCCAGCTTGTGCGTGCGGCGATTATTGCGGCGCTGTACGTTGCCATAAGCTATATGTTAATGCCGTTTTCCTATGGGCCTGTGCAGGTGCGTGTGTCGGAGGCGCTGACGCTACTGCCCGTTTTGTGCGCAGAGGCCGTGCCGGGTGTCGCTGTGGGGTGTCTTTTGGCGAACCTGTTTTCCCCCTCGCTTCACATATTGGATGTGGTGGTGGGCTCGCTTGCAACGCTTGTCTCGGCGCTTGCTACCTACAGGCTGCGCAATATATGCTTTAAGGGGTTGCCCCTGCTCTCCGCTCTGCCGCCTATTATTATCAACGCATTTGCGGTGGGCATAACGCTGAGCTACCTGTATCTGCCGCAAGGCTCGGCCCCTGCGGCGTGGGTGCTGAACATCCTAAGCGTGGGCGCAGGCCAGGTGATAAGCTGTGGCGTTTTGGGGCTGTTACTTGTGTATGTGATAAAGAAAAATAGCAGCTTGATGCGACTTTTCACCACAAAAGGCAAAAAAGCATAGGGTGGATGATGTGGGCGGTGCGCCTTTCTTGAAGCACAAACCGAATACAAAAAAGGCAGTGGGTACATAGAAGTGATTTAGAATACGTTAAGTGCGAGAATATACCAAAAAACTAAATCACCGCATTTGAGAACTCCCTACATATATGCTCTTGTGCCTACTCTTCAGCAGAGGGCTTATTCTGCTCCGCTTGGGCATCGGGGGTGTCCGCCTGTGTCTTTTCGCCCTCTGTGGCAGAGGATGCCCCGAGGATGATTACATCGGAGGTGTTTGAAACGGCAGGGGAGCTATCCGCTGTTTCCCTGTCCAAAATCTGCATGAACTCCTCGCCCGTTATCGTCTCCTTATCCAAGAGATACTGCGCAAGCTCGTCCATTTTAACACGGTTTTCACTCAAAATGCCGATGGCCTTTTTGTGCGCACGGCGAATTATGTCCAGCACTTCGGCATCTATTTTTGCGGCAGTCTCCGAGCCACAGCTCAGCTGTCCGTCGCCGCCAAGGTATGCGTTGTGCTGTGTTTCCAGCGCCATCATGTCAAATTCATCGCTCATGCCGTAGCGTGTCACCATAGCGCGTGCAAGCTTTGTTATCTTCTCAATATCGTTTGAAGCGCCGGTGGTGAACGTGCCGAACACCACCTCCTCCGCACTGCGGCCGCCTGTCAGCGTCACTATGCGGTTGAACGCCTCCTCCTTGGAGAGTAGGTTTTGTTCCTCCTCCTCCACCTGCATGGTGTAGCCCAGCGCACCCGAGGTGCGTGGCACGATGGTAATCTTTGTGACGGGTGCGGAGTGTGTCTGCTTTGCCGCCACAAGTGCGTGGCCTATCTCGTGGTAGGCGACAATGCGCTTTTCCTTGGGGTTTATCACCTTGGTTTTGCGCTGCATACCTGCAAGCACCGTCTCCACGCTCTCCATTAGGTCTTCCTGCATTACGATGCGGCGGTTACTCTTGACGGCGAGCAGTGCCGCCTCGTTGATAATGTTCGCAAGGTCTGCGCCCGATGCGCCGGAGGTGGAGCGCGCGATGATGCCGTAGTCGATGTCCGAGTCCATCATCACTTTTTTGGCGTGCACCTTTAGTATTGCCTCCCTGCCTGCAAGGTCGGGCAGCTCCACCGGGATGCGGCGGTCAAAGCGGCCGGGACGTAGCAGTGCCGCATCCAGCGTTTCGGGGCGGTTTGTCGCCGCAAGAATAACAACGCCCGAAGAGCCGTCGAAGCCGTCCATCTCGCTCAAAAGCTGGTTGAGCGTTTGCTCACGCTCGTCGTTGCCGCCCATGCCGCTGTTGTCACGCTTTTTGCCCACGGTGTCCAGCTCATCAATAAACACGATACAGGGAGATTTTTCCTTTGCCTGCTTGAACAAATCACGCACCCTTGCAGCGCCTCTACCCACGAACATCTCCACAAACTCACTGCCTGCGATGGAGAAAAACGGCACACCCGCCTCGCCTGCCACGGCCTTTGCCAAAAGCGTTTTGCCCGTGCCGGGAGGGCCCACGAGCAGTGCGCCCTTGGGCATTTCAGCACCGACGCTCTTGTACTTTGCGGGGCTGTGCAAAAAGTCCACAATTTCGCTGACGGCCTCCTTTGCCTCGCTCTGGCCTGCCACGTCCGCAAAGGTGATGCCCGTTTGCGCCTGAACATACACCTTGGCGTTGGATTTGCCAAAGCTCATGGCATCGCCGCCCATGCGCTTTGTGATACTGCGGAACAAAAAGTAGCTAACACCCACAAGCAGGAGCGTGGGCAGCAGCATGGTGAGCAGGCTACTTAGAGCGCTCTGCTGCTGGGGGATAATCTGGTTAAACTCTATGGCGTTTCCGTCGGTGGTCTCGGCCGCACGAAGGCGGTCCACAAGCTCGGGGTCATCAAAAAGGCCTGTGTAGTAGCTTTTGCCGTCCAGCGTTTGGAAGGTGATGATGGAGGTGACATTGTCCACATCCACGGCGCTCACCGTGCCCTCCTCCAGCGCCATGTCCAAAAATTGGTCGTAGCTTACCTGCTCGGTACGGGAGGATGTGATTTGCGGCATCACAAAGGTGTAAAACGCAAGCATCGCCAAAAGTGCTATACCAAGGTAGATAAAAAACGTCTTTTGAGGGTTGCCTTTGAGGTTGCTGTTCATTTAGGTGGCTCTCCTTGTTGCATAATATGTGATGGGATTTAAGTCAAGAAATTCGGGCAAGATTTTCAGCTTAAAGGGCTATATGTATATAGTACATATTTTTGCATGTCAAACACTGTAAAAAAAGTGAATGTTTCGTGAATACAGGCAGGCGGCTTTTGTGCTCGCCGCCTGCCTGTGGTTTTAGCAGTTAATTAAATATGCCCAAATCTAAAGAATAACCTTATCGGGGCGGTAGAACCAGCGCGCGCCCAAAATCCAGTCGGCCTCGTACTCGCTGTATACGGAGCTTAGGTACTCTTCAAAGTCCTCGCCCATGATTGCGTGAAGAATGGCAGAGCGGTTTTCCTCAAGCTCCGCATCCGACTCAAACATAGGGATTTTTTCGTACAGCATTATGAGCGAGCCTGTCTTGATGCTGCCAAAGCCGCCAACCTCAAGCTCTTTGAGCGAGGCGAGGTACTCGGGGGTGTAAATCTCCGATGCTTCCTGCACGTAACCCATGTAGGAGGTCTGCACCGTCTCGCTGAGGGTGGCAGGGTCGTAGTCGTGGCCTGTCAGCTCGTATATAGCGGCAAGCTCGTTTGCTACCATATCATCAAAGCTCATGCCGTCGTTCAGCTTTTCCTGTATGTCCGCCACAAGTGCGTCCACCTCAGCGGATACATCTGCGCTCTCGTCGGCGGAGGTGGCGGGGATGCTGATGTAGCGCAGGTGCGCATATTGGTCGGTGTACTGCGCTATAAGCTCCTCGTCCGAAATGGCACGCTCGCCCTCGGGGCCGTACAGCTCAAGGAACAGCTGGTTGCCCAGCTCTTGGTTGTTGTAGTAACGTACCACAGATTCACGCGCGATGCCGTTTTCTTCATAGTACTGTGCGGTGACATCCCAGTAAACAAGCTGCTGCTCCACTGCGGCTATGCTCGCATCCGATAGAATTATGTCATTTTCTCTCGCAAGGCGCTGTACAGCAACATACCTGCGCAGTAGTTCCTCCGCCTTGTCCTCTATCCACTCGCTACCGTTTACGCCGTCGATGGTCTGCGTGTGGGCATCGTTTTGCGCCTCGGGGTCGTTTTGGCCAAGCTCCGCCTTTGCCTGCGTGTAGCCGTTGAGCAGAGCCATCATGTACAGCCCGCCCGAGATTTCGTAGTCGTCAATAGTACCTGCATTCTCGTAAAAATTGCCGATACAGCCCGTCATGCCCAGCATAAGGCCAAAACACATTACAAGTGAAGCAAGCTTCAGTACTTTCCTTTTCAAGTAGAACCCTCCAGTACAAATAGTTATATGCACACAAAGCGTAAAAAAGTTGCCCTGTGCACCCCGAAAATTGAAAGACAAAGTGCAGTGCCAAAACAAAACATACCCTGCCGACACAGACACAAATAGGATTATACTATGTTTGCACACTCTATGCAATAGCGCAGGTGTGTAAAAGCGGTGTGAATTTTTTAGTACACATGTGCAATACTGATATTTTAATAAAAATAGCAGTGATGGTGGTACTAAGTAAATCACATACAAGTGAAAAAAGAATGAAAGTGTGGGGCTATCGGTTTAGCTATAAGCGTTTGGCGGAAAACACCTTAATTGGAAAAAAAGAGGTAGCCAATCTTTCGATTGGCTACCTCAGCGATACAATAGCACTAATTGCCTGTTAGTGACGCTAACGCATAGCGCTTACCTCGATAATGGCACTGCGACAGGACTTACTGTCAGTGTCATCATAATACCATAAGTAGCATGATTTGTCAATCGTCTGAATTGTCGTAGATTACATTGGAAATTTGAATATGAACCTTAATATTCCGTCAGCTTTCAATTTGGCCAGCTGCTCTGTGTATGCGCCATTCAGCAAGTTTGAGTAGAAAATATTTGCGAATACATCAGCAACCTGAATGATGTTGTTGCAGGATGAATCGAAATATTCTACAAAGAACTCGCTTTGCGCTATTCCATTCATATTTAATTCGGTGTTCAAGTATTCCTGCAAGTTATGTTTAAGTCCGGTTTTTTCGTTTCTCTCGTCTAATTGAATGTGGCAATTTTCATCGGGTAAAAGCCTTTGTTTGAAAAAGCACTGTAATGCGAGTTTAAGCGAAAAATTAAATGCACGTGCGGTATTCTTGCAAAAAATGTCAGTGAGTTTCGGATTGTCCAAATGAATAAAATACACATCGAAAAGATGAGATTTTGTAAAATATTCCAAGAAATGAAACTTCATCTCCCTGTTCATCATGCTACCTTTTAACTCTACAAACTTACCGCTTGAGAACATTTTGTTGCCTGCTCTGAGTATTTTGCCGCTTGAGGTATTTACTTTAGGGGCATCTAATTCTTGCAATGTTTTCAAATGTTTAGAAACGAACCTTTTGTATACTTTTTTTAGTTTCGCGGTGTCGTGTGGGTGGATGATTGCTATGACAAAAGGTTTTTGATGTTGTGAATGATTATTTATAGAGCCTGATTCATCAATATACAAATTCAAAACAAGCTTTCCTTTCGTAATGGATTTTTATTCAATTAAGAGCTTACCCTACTTTTCTCCGCCTCCACCGCCGAAATCAGGGCATTTATCACGCTGTTTAATACATCCAGCGGGCGCTTGTCCTTTGCTATGCGGCAGGAAAGGTACGGCTTTGAGCTTGCGCTAAACATTATGCGCAAGGCTTTGTCCGAAAGTGCCTGCTTTATGTCCTGCGGCTTTAGCGCGTCGCTGTACAAAATCAGCGTATCCTTCTGCTGGCTCACCTCGTATATGCCCAGCTGTGCGCACAGCACCCGAAGCAAGCTGATGTCCACAAGCCCCCTTACCGACTGTGTAAGAGCGCCGTACCTGTCGCACAGCTCCGCTAAGACCTCCTGTGCGTCCTGCGTGCTTTGTATGGCGGCAATCTGCTTGTACGCTTGTATTCTGCCGGCGGCGGAAGGGATGTAGCTTTCGGGGATGTATGCGTCCACCGTTATGTCTATTTTGCTCTCGCTTTTGTCGGGGGCAAGCTCCTCGCCCTTTGCCAGCGCCACCGCTTGGTTTAGTAGCTTTACGTACAAGTCGTAGCCCACCGCCTCCATGTGGCCGCTCTGGCTTTGCCCCAAGAGGTTGCCTGCGCCTCGAATTTGCAAATCTCGCATGGCTATGCGAAACCCACTGCCAAAAGCGGTAAACTCCCGAATGGCGGAAAGGCGTTTCGCCGCAACATCCGTGAGCACCTTGTCCCTGCGGAAGGTGCAGTAGGCGTACGCTTTGCGCCCACTGCGCCCCACACGTCCCCTTATTTGGTAAAGCTGGGCAAGACCCATGCGGTCCGCATCCTCAATGATAAGCGTGTTTACGTTGCGCACGTCCACGCCTGTTTCTATAAGCGTTGTGCACACAAGAATGTCTATTTCGCCGTTCAAAAGTGCCTGCCACGTGCGGGAGAGTGCCTGCTCCTCCATGCGCCCGTGCGAGATGGCAATGCGCGCGTTTGGCAGCATTTTGGCGAGCTTTTGCGCCGTGTACTCTATGGATTCTATGCGGTTGTGTAGGTAGTACACCTGCCCGTCACGGTCCAGCTCTTTTTTTATGGCGGAGTAAATAAGCCCCTCGTCGTACTCCATCACATAGGTTTCGACAGGGTGACGCTCGGTGGGTGGCTCCTCGATACTGCTCATGTCACGTATGCCCGAAAGCGCCATGCTCAGCGTGCGTGGTATGGGTGTTGCGGAGAGGGTGAGCGTGTCCACGCCTATGAAGGTTTCTTTCAGTTTTTCCTTGTGACGCACGCCAAAGCGCTGCTCTTCATCTATGATAAGTAGCCCTAAATCGTGAAATTTTATATCCTTTTGAAGCAAGCGATGCGTGCCCACCACAATATCCACAGTGCCGTCGGCAAGGCCCTTTACCGCATCCCGTATCTGCTTTGGTGTGCGAAAACGGCTGAGCATTTCCGCCTTTACGGCGAAGGCCTCCATGCGTGAGAGGATGGTGTTGTAGTGTTGCAATGCCAAAAGGGTGGTGGGCACCAAAATGGCGCACTGCTTGCCACCCATTATGCACTTGAAGGCGGCACGCAGCGCAACCTCCGTCTTGCCCACGCCCACGTCCCCCGAAAGCAGCCTATCCATGGGGTAGGGGCGCTGTAAATCCTGCTTTATTTCGTATGCGGCTTGTAGCTGTTCGGGCGTTTCCTCATGCTCAAAGCGGGTCTCAAAATCCCGCTGCCACTCGTCGTCCTCCGAAAAGGCAAAGCCGCTCGCATTCGTGCGCAGGGCATAAAGTTTCACAAGCTCCTGCGCAATCTCTCGTGTGGCACTGCGCACCCTCGCCTTGGTTTTTGTCCACTGCTCGCCTCCAAGCCGTGCAAGCTTCACCTTTTCGCCATCGCCCGGGGCGGTGTATCGGCTAAGCAGGTCCAGCTGGGTGACGGGCACGTACAAAACATCCTTTTTATCGTACAAAATCTTCAAATAATCCTTAACAACACCCTGCATGTCCAGCCGCTGTATGCCCGAGTAAAGCCCTATGCCGTGGCTGTGGTGCACCACATAATCCCCCTCGGAGATGTCCGAAAGGGAGGCGAGCGCATTTTTTTTGCGCTTTGGCTTTTGGGTTAGGGTGCTGTCCTGCCTGCGTGAGGTGAACAGCGCAAACTTTGCGAAGGGTAGCTGTGCGCCTGCACTCAGCCGTCCGCTAAGCACCGCCACACTGCCAAAAATCGGCTGTGGGTCGTCGGTTTCTTTTAGCGCAACAGCACGCAGGCCGCTCGCCTGCAAGTCCTTTGCAAGGGCGGCGGCGGCACGTGGCGTACCTGCCAGCACCGCACAAAAATATCCCTGCGAAAGCAGTGGGGAAACCTCCTCTGCAAGGCTTGCTATACTGCCCGACCACGGCGGCAGTGCGTGCGCCGTGAGCGTGATGCTGTCATTAAGCGCAGGCACGTCCATTTTGCGAGGGAAGCTCTCGGCATATATGGTGCGGCAGGTCTCTGCCCTGCGCATAAGCTCGGTGATGTCCGCATAAAAGCTCATCATGCAGGGGCAAAGCACCCCCTCCTCCAAAAGGGAGGCCTGCTCCTGCTGTGTGCGAAACTCTACTCCGCTTGCCTCCTCACGGATGGCGCAAAGCTCGTCCATAAACACAACAGCGTCGTCCATGTAATCAAGCACGCTCGCAAAAGTGTCATACCTAAGTGCGAAATATTTATCCAGCCCCTCGGGCAAAACACCTGCCTCAAGAGCGTCAATGTCCGCCTGAATGATTTCCTTCAGCTGCTTTTTTTGCGCAGGGGTGCAGGTGGCAAGCTTGTCACGCAAAAAGTCCGCCGCTGTGGACACATCGCCAAACAGCACCTCACGGGCAGGGGAGATGTATATTTTTTGCAGTTTTGCATCCCTGCGCTGGCTGATTAGCTCAAAGCTGTGCAGCGAATCCACCTCGTCGCCCCAGTACTCAAGGCGTGCCGGGGCGGGCATGTCCGGCGCAAAAATGTCCACAATGCCCCCTCGTACGCTGAACTGACCGGGGCCGTCTATCTGCTCTCGCTTTGCGTACCCTGCGGAAAAAAGCGTGCTGATAAGCTCTTTTTGTGGGATATTCATGCCCGGCTTTATGGTGAGCGTGCCCGACAAAAACTCTTCCTTTGGCAGTGTGCGCTGGAGCACCGCCTCGATGGGTGCGGCCACCAGCTGTACACGGCCGCTCACCAGCTTGCCCAAAACATCCAGCCGCCTGTACTCGTACTCTCGGCTTTGCCCTTCGATGTTGCGGAACATAAAATCTCTCGTGGGGTAAATGGCACAGGGGATGCCCAGCGCCTGCACGTCCGCCGCAAGTCTTGTGGCCTCCGCCTCGCTTGCGGTGACGACAAGCATGGGCAGGCGAGTGTCCTCGCACAGTGCGCACAGCGCCATGGCTCTTGCGGCGGCAGGCAGGCCGAAAAGCGCCGTGCCGCCACGGGCAGTGCCCCCGATGGCGGCAAGCAAACGCTGATATTCGGTGCTTCTTTTTATTGATTGGCTTAGCATAGTGATATACCTTTGTGGTGGATTTTTTTGGAATGTCGTGGGTGAGAGGATAACTTAGGGCAGGATGTCCACCGCTTTCACAAGTGGCGGGGAACATCCTGTAAATCAGCAGACACACAGCTGATTTACAGCGGCTTAAAAGCCGCTATTGCCACGCCCCATACGGGGCAAGCCCTTAATTGAACGAAGTATAGCGCATAAATTTGCCGTAATAGGCGTGTTCGGATTTCTCCCTAACGGCTAAGTGAGAGATGCGCACGAAAATGAGGCAGTGCCATTGCCTGCACTCGAAATAGCCGCACAAAGCCACCGAAAGCAAAAGCTGATGCGACAATATAGTCATGGTATCATGTCTGACATGTGACATCACACCTAACACATAAGACATAGAACAATGTCGAAACATGGCAACTAAAACACAAGTAAAACTGCGTATATACGTGGCTAAAGCATTGCGTCGTGTTGTATGACAAGCACGTCTATTGCTTGGGTCGCCCCTCGCCGTTGTACAGTGCCATCGCCTTTTCAGGCTCGCCCTCCATGAGGAGAAGCACCGCGTTTTTAACGTCGTCATAGCGGTGGTACACAGCGCTTTGCTCGGTGGCGCTCATGCGGCTGAGCACCCACTTTGCCATGTCGTAGTCCTCGTGTGGCTTGTCGCCCACGCCAAGGCGCACCCGTGGGAAGTCCTCCCCCAAAAAGGTGATGATACTTTTTAGGCCGTTGTGCCCACCTGCCGAGCCTTTGGTGCGTATGCGCAATATCCCGGGGGAAAGTGCCACATCATCGTACAAAACAATGATGTTCGTCGCAGTGAGGTTGTAATAATCCGCCGCCTTTAGCAGGCTGCCGCCCGAGAGGTTCATGAAAGTTTGCGGCTTTACGAACAGCACCTTGTGCCCCTGAACCTCTCCCTCGCCGCACAGTGCGTCAAAGCGGGAGCGGCGCACCGAAACGGAAAACGCATCTGCCATATGGTCCAGCGCCTCAAAACCCACGTTGTGGCGTGTGCCCTCATACTTTTTGCCGGGGTTGCCCAGCCCTGCCACTATCCATTGCACAGGCCCAAACTTTTTTTTGAAAAACATAGCGTAAGCCTCCCGATGTCGGTGCAAATAGTGGCGAAAAAAGTGAAATTTTCAGCGATATAAATGTGCGATGTTACCTGTTATTTTTTTGCTGTTTGAAACAGGCGCCGTCCAAAAACGTGGCGACAAGCCATGAAAAAACACACAGTATCATCGAAATTACAGCATAAAGTAGAGCGTTTAGATGGTCTTGCAGCGGAATGCCCAGCTGGATGATATTCGCAAAGTAGACGGTGGCAAACGTGAAGTTCCACAAAAAGCAGAGTGAGGAAATCGCCCCTGCGACAACACCCAGCCTGCGTGCGCTAAGGCGGCGCAGGCAGTTCATGCCTGCCATCGCCAAAATCGCACAGCAGATAAAAGACAGTGCATAGGAGATTGAGTTCAGCATGGTGTCGCTTGCGGCGCCTGCGGCAACATACGCATCGTAGTTTGCTAAAAACTCCATGCTGTAGGGCAAAAGCACCCACAGCTGGTACAGGCCTATTATCACCGCCAGCACAATGCACAAAAAAGCGGGCCATTTTCGGCGCTTTTTCTTTAGGGGAGGCGGTGTGCGCTCGCCCATCATGGGATATTTGTGCTGTGTGGCGGGTGCGCTGCCCTGCACAGAGCTGCTTGCGATTTTTGCATCGGCAGGGGGCTTTTCCACCTTTTTTGAGGTGCTTTTTTTAGGAGCGGCGTGCGGCTCGTCATAGTCTTTGAGCATTGCGGCGGTCTTTTTTTCGCTCTCGGTCATCGGCGCATCCTGCTCGGGCTTTTTTACAATAGGGCTGCCCGGGCGGGACATGTCCGCACCGCATTTTGCGCAAATACTGATATTCTGCTCAAGGCGCTGGCCACAACGGCTACAGTACATAATAAGGCTCCATTCCGTCGCTTCGCATTGGTACAAAATTTAATGAAATATGTGACTCTTATCATGCGAAGCACAAGGAATGATAAGAGCATTATTGATTTTAGATAGTGTCGTCATAAATTGCCAAAATCGGACGGCTGAACACTTGTGACGACACTATATATATTTGTTAGTTTGAAACTTGTTTCAAACTAAGGCCTTTCCGTGCAACGAAGCGGTCGCTTTGTGTCGCAAAAATCGCTCGTTGACATGTTTCTTGGGGTGTGGGCAAACACGGTGATTTAGTTTTTGATATCTCCCCCCGTCGTAGGCGGGGGGGATATCGCCTTCTTCTTGCGCTTAAGGTATTCTAAATTACCTCTTATGCCCACTCCCGCTTTTTCACATAAGCAACACAGCGTGCTGAAATGTGCCTACTTAAACAGGATGGACACGGGCTTGTCCGAGTAGATGCGCTCCACAGCTTGCGCCATGACGGAGGCGCAGGACATCACCTTTATTTTGTCTATCTTGCGCTCCTGCGGTATGGCGATGGTGTCCAGCACCACAACCTCCGAAAGGGGCGAGCTCTGTATGCGCTCCATGGCAGGGCCGGACAGCACAGCGTGGGTTGCGCAGGCGGTGACGCTTTTTGCGCCACGCTCCATAACGGCACATGCGGCGTTGCACAGCGTGCCTGCGGTGTCTATCATGTCGTCCACTATAATTACGTTTTTACCCTCGATGTCGCCAATGATGTTCATTATTTCGGAGGCGTTGGGCTTTGGGCGGCGCTTGTCCACAATGGCAAGCGGCACATCCAGCCTTTCGGCGAAGGCCCTTGTGCGGGCAACACTGCCAAGGTCGGGGCTCATGACCACAAGGTCCTTGCCAAACTCGGGGTTTGAGCGCATCTTCCGCTCAAAGTAAGGAACAAGAATGGGCATACCCACAAGGTGGTCCAGCGGAATGTCGAAAAAGCCTTGAATCTGGGGAGCGTGCAGGTCCACCGTGAGCACACGGTCTGCGCCTGCGGTGCTGATGAGGTCCGCCACAAGCTTTGCGGTGATGGGGTCACGTGCTTTGTTTTTGCGGTCCTGCCTTGCGTAGCCAAAATAGGGTATTACCGCAGTGATGCGCCCCGCAGACGCACGGCGGAACGCATCTATCATGATGAGTAGCTCCATGAGGTGGCGGTTTACGGGGCTTGAGGTGCTTTGCACCACAAACACGTCGCTTCCTCGCACCGTCTCCAAAATATCCACACGTATTTCACCGTCGGAAAAAAGGCTCACTTCGCTCTTGCCCACAGGAACACCCAGCCTGTCCGCCATGGCGACGGCCAGAGCCTTGTTGGAATTTCCACAGAAAATCTTTATGTCCTTACCATGCACATTCATAGACGCAATGCCTCCAAAAAAGTATAAATGACACAAACAACATAGGCGGTGCCAAAAGCGAACACACTTGCAGGGGTGATGGATGCTAAAAAAGTGTCCAAAATCCCAAAAACTGCAATGCGCTCGTGCATGACACCATTCGACAGCACAATCTTCTACTATATAGTTTAGCTTATTGTGCTTATTTTGCAAGTACTTTATGCATTATGATGAAAAAATACTGCAAATTTCGACATCGAAATGCAAAAAAATATGGTAATAAGTTGAGTACTTTGTTATAATGTTTTAGTCAATAGGTGATAAAAGTATTTTGCGGCACTAAGAGAAAAGTGCCTGATAGTGTAATTTCCGAAAAAATTTTGTTGTGAATTGGAGGCTGAAGAACTTGAGCACAAAGTATGTCTATTTATTTAGCGAGGGAAATAAGGATATGCGGGGTCTTTTGGGTGGAAAGGGCGCAAATCTTGCGGAGATGATGAATGTCGGAATGCCCGTGCCCCAAGGTTTCACAATCACCACCGAGGCGTGCACGAGGTATTACGAGGACGGCCGCACAATTTCCGCAGACATTGAGAATGAGATTTTTGAGTACATTAAAAAGCTGGAGGAGCTTACGGGAAAGCAGTTTGGCAGTGTGCAAAACCCACTGCTTGTAAGTGTTCGTAGCGGAAGCCGTGCGTCCATGCCCGGCATGATGGACACTATTTTGAACCTTGGGCTGAACGACGAGGTGGTAGAGGCCTTGGCGGAAAAGACGGGCAACCCACGCTTTGCGTACGATAGCTACCGCCGCTTTATACAGATGTTTTCGGATGTTGTTATGGAGCAGCCTAAGGCGGAGTACGAAAAGATAATTGACGAGCTAAAGGAAAAAAAGGGCGTAAAGCAGGACACAGAGCTAAACGCCGAGGACCTAAAGTGGCTTGTGGGGGAATTTAAGGCACGATATGAGAAAAACCAAGGGGAGGGCTTCCCTGCACAGCCGAAAGAACAGCTGATACAGGCGGTGCAGGCGGTCTTTCGCAGCTGGGACAACCCCCGTGCGAACGCATACCGTCACATGAACGAAATTCCCTACGACTGGGGCACTGCCGTAAACGTGCAGAGCATGGTGTTTGGCAACTCGGGCGAAAACTCGGGCACGGGCGTTGCGTTTACACGCAACCCTGCCACGGGCGAGAAGGCTTTGTTTGGCGAGTACCTTATAAATGCACAGGGCGAGGATGTGGTGGCAGGCATCCGCACGCCCTCGCCCATAAGCCATCTGAAAAAGCAGATGCCGGGCGTGTACAAGCAGTTTAAGGAAATAGCGGACAGGCTGGAAAACCACTATAAAGACATGCAGGACATGGAGTTCACCATCGAGGATGGCAAGCTGTACATGCTGCAAACACGCACGGGCAAGCGCACCGCCGCCGCCGCACTGAAAGTGGCGGTGGACCTTGTGGACGAGGGCATGATAAGCGTGAAAGAGGCCATCATGCGTGTGGAGCCAATACAGCTGGACAGCCTTTTGCACCCGCAGTTTGAGAAAGCGGCGCTAAAAAGCGCAAAGTCCATTTGCAAGGGGCTTGCGGCATCGCCGGGTGCGGCGGCAGGGCAGATAGTGTTTGCCGCAGAGGATGCGGCGGCGTGGCACGAAGAGGGCAAAAAGGTGATTTTGGTGCGGCTTGAGACCAGCCCCGAGGACATAGAGGGCATGGCGGTGGCGCAGGGTATCCTAACGGCGCGCGGCGGCATGACCTCCCATGCGGCTGTGGTGGCGCGCGGCATGGGCACCTGCTGTGTGTGCGGTGTGAGCGAGCTTGTGGTGGACTATGACAAAAAGCAGTTCTCCATAAACGGCAAGGTGTACAAAGAGGGCGACTTCATAAGCCTGAACGGCAGCACCGGCAAGGTGTACGGCGAAAACCTGCCCACCGTAAAGGCGAGCATAAGCGGCGACTTTGAGCGCTTTATGGGCTGGGCGGACGAAATTCGGGACATGGAGGTGTATTGCAACGCCGAAACGCCCAAAGACGTACAGCAAGGCTCCGACTTTGGCAGCCAGGGCATTGGGCTGTGTCGCACCGAGCACATGTTCTTTGACTCACAGCGCATAAAGGCGATGCGTGAGATGATACTCTCAAAAACTGTGGAGGGACGCAAAAAAGCGCTGGAGAAAATACGCCCCTACCAGCAGGGAGACTTTGAGAGCATCTTTGAAATAATGGGCGAGCGGCCGGTGGTTATCCGCTATTTGGACCCGCCGCTGCACGAGTTCCTTCCCACGAAGGAGGAGGACATCGTAGAGCTTGCAAGCGAGCTTGGCATATCCGTTGTAGAGGTAAGGCAGGTGATGGACAGCCTGCATGAGTTTAACCCCATGATGGGCCACCGTGGGGTGCGCCTTGCTATTTCTTACCCCGAGATTGTGCAGATGCAAACGGAGGCTGTGATTCAGGCGGCGCTGAACGTGAGCAAAAGGACGGGCAAAAATATTGTGCCGCAGATTATGATTCCGCTTGTGGGCGGAATAACTGAGTTTAAGTATGTGAAAAAGTATGTGGTACAGGCGGCAAATGGGCTGATAGAGAAGGCGGGCAGCGACATGAAGTACGAGGTGGGCACGATGATAGAGCTACCTCGTGCGGCGCTTGTGGCGAATGAGATTGCGACCGAGGCGGACTTTTTCAGCTTTGGCACAAACGACCTCACGCAGATGACCTTCGGCTTCTCACGTGATGACGCATCAAAGTTCTTGAATTACTACTACAAAAACAACCTGTTCGACAGCAACCCCTTTGCCCACATAGACCAAAAGGGCGTGGGCAAGCTTGTGAAAACGGCGTGCGAGCTGGGCAGGGGTGCAAAAAGCACACTGCACCTTGGTATATGCGGCGAGCACGGCGGCGACCCCACCAGCGTGGAGTTTTTCCACAATGCAGGGCTGGACTATGTGTCCTGTTCGCCCTTTAGGGTGCCGGTGGCACGGCTTGCGGCGGCGCAGGCGACCATCAAAAACCCACGTTAAGTTGTAAAACTTTCAAGTTGTAGCGATAGTTTGCTTTTTGGCATATTCACCGCCGTATGTTTCTACTTTAACTACGGGAAAGCAAAAGTCCCCGATGGGTGCAAAGCGCACACGTCGGGGATTTTACAAACAAAAAGCTACACGATGTGAGAAATAGCGATGTTGCACTGCCTACTCCTCAAAGCGGAACAAAAGCTCCACAGGCATGTAAAAAACAGCCGAAATGTCAAGCGCAAGCTTTAGCGAGGGGTTGTAGCGGCCGCTTTCAAGGTGGTGGATGGTCTCCCTGCGCACACCCACACGCTCGGCAAGCTCCTGCTGGGTGATGCCCGTACGTGCACGTGCTTCTTTTATTTTTGTTATCAGTGTTGCCATGGGTGCACCTCGTATTATTGATTAAAGTTATATATTTCGCATACCATGTATTAAATATATAACATCACCCTGGGAATATCAAGCGTGAGCGCGCAAAAAAGTGCGAAATTTCGCAAATAAAAAGTGCAAGAGGGCAGAAAAGCGATGCGCGCAAAGCTTGGAGGTAGGCGGCTTTGGACACATCTTCTGATGTGTTTTGGGGATTTATCAATACAAGTATGTTTGTGTCAGATTTTACACGTATTTTAGTTGACTTTTTGTAGTTCAGTTGTTATACTTACGAGTATAGTGGTGTGTTGAAGTTGTGAAAATGCGTAAACACGCTACGAAATAAGGGTGTATGTACTTTATAAAAAGTGTGAGGTGTTATTTATGAGCTATCAACAACCAAATCAGGGTGGATATCAGCAGCAGCCCCAGCAGGGCTATCAGCAGCCCCAGCAGGGTTATCAGCAGCCCCAGCAGCCCCAGTATCAGCAGCCCCAGCAGGGCTATGACCCCAATGCCTACCAGCAGAACCCCTACGGCCAGCAGGGTGGCGGCGGCTTCGGCGGCGGCCCTCAGGGTGGTGGCAGCCCCATGAGCCTTGTGGCACTCATCGCAGGTGTTCTGTCCTTGGTGTTCGTTTTGATTCACTTTATGTACAATCCCATCTCGCAGGCAATGTCCAATCCCTTCGGCGTTTTGAGCGGTGGATTCGGCTTTAGCCAGTGGTTCTCCGTGTTGCCCATACTGTTTGGCGCAGGCGCTATTGTTGTGTCTACCATGGCTCGCAAGGGTGCAGCACCCGGCACAACAGGTAAGGCAACAGCCGGTCTTGTTTGTGGCATCATCGGTCTTGCAATCGGCGCAATCCAGTTCGTTTCTTGCGGCGTGTGCACCTGCATGTCCATGAGCTCCATCGGCCTGTAATTTGTAAGGACATATAGTTTTTTTGCGAGTCGGGCATATACTGTCCGGCTCGTTTTTGTTAAATATTGCTCTGTGCAAAATTGATTTAGCAGGGAGATGCTTTTTGTATGAATGACGGTGCAGGCGGAAAAACTCCACAGGCATTTAGCGATAAAGCGCATATTTGGGGGCTGTGTTTAGGCGTAGCATCAATAGTGCTTGCCATAATTCACATGCTGTACAACCCCCAGACAGACCCTGTGGGTGTGCTCACAAATGTGATGAGTGGCGGCTTTAGCGTGCGGCAATGGTTTTCGGCGCTGCCCATTTTGGCAGGTGCGGTGGCGGTGGTGTTGGCCGCTGTAGCACGCAAGCGCATACCTAAAGGCGAGCCGGGCAGGAGCATGGCAACGGCGGGGCTTGCGTGTGGCATTGTGGGGCTTTCGCTGGGGGCGTTGCAGTTTGTGGCGTGCGGCGTGTGCATATGTGTACAGCTGGATAGCTTAGGGCTATAATTTTGTGATACATGGCAAAATTTCGCCGTGGGGTAGGGTGTGCCAAAAGGGAAAACCGCTCCTTTGGCCGTGCCCTGTTTGACAGTGCCGCACTTTTTTGGTAGAATTTTATGTATTGTGCAGATTTTGCCACAGCGCATAGGAGGATAAGTAGAACAGTGGATATGAAAAGGCCAAATCGTAGCGGCGCAGGACGCCCGAGCGTGTATAATTCGGGCGCAAATGCCGATGAAATGCGGTATTTAGAGGCGAAGATGAAGCGTGGAAAGCGCCGTGCGGGATTTTCAGCACTGTTTGGAATTTTGTGCATACTTTCTGTCATGGTGCACTTTTTTCTCTCGCCACTGAACAGCAAAATATTGCTTAGTGGTGGATATACCGGAACATACTTTGCAATATTGCCCATGGTGCTTGGTATGCTTGCGGTAATAATGGCTGTTGCATCGAGAAAAATACTTCCCAAAGGGGAGGACGGCTTTTCCATTGTAGGTATGATTACGGGCATCATCGGCTTTTTGTTTGGCACGGCACAGCTTTTCACCTGTACCATGTGCGTTCAGTTTAATTGGTTCGGCATAAATCTCGTTAATATGACATAATTTAGCGTAAGCCTAATTGAAAAGGACTTGATAATATGTATCCTTACGTGTATATTTTCGGCTATCCCGTCGCCTCCTACTGGCTCATGGGCGTTTTGGGAATACTCGTGGCAGGGGTGTACGTCTACTTCACAAACAGGGGCGGCAAGGTGGGGCATGTGCCCAAGGACGACCTGTTGCACATCGCCTGCCTTGGCATACTCGGCGTTTTGGCCGGGGCGAAAATACTTGCCGTCATCACCGTGCTACCCGATATTTTTGCAAACTGGTCTTTCCTAATGGCAAATCCGCAGCTTATGCTAATGATGCTTGGCTCGGGCTTTGTGTTTTACGGTGGGGCTATCGGCGGTGCACTTACAGTGTATATATACTGCAGGATTTACAAAGTTTCGTTCAAAGCTGTTGCAGGTCTTGTTGCTCCTGCTATCCCATTGTTCCATACGTTTGGGCGCATCGGGTGCTTTTTGGGCGGCTGCTGCTGGGGGATTGAGGTGCCTTGGGGCGTGGTATTCCCTGAAAATTCCCTGGGAGCACCCGCAGGTGTGCCGATTTTGCCCGTACAGCTGATAGAGGCAGGCTACAACTTCATTATATTCATAGCGCTGGCGATACTTTCACGCAAGCTCGTGCACAAGTGGATGGCACTGCCTGTGTATATTCTGTGCTACGGTGTGCTTCGCTTCACGCTGGAGTTTTTCCGTGGAGATGCCATTCGAGGGGTGTTTATCCTCTCTACGAGCCAGTGGATTTCGCTTGCGGGAATTATTGCCGTGGTAGTGTTGTATTTTGTGCGCTGGAGGCATCTTCCCCCCGAGGCGGACACCGAAGAAACAGCACCGACCAACACGGAACACTCGGAGCATGTGAACCCTGCGTGATACAAACAGTGCAGTATTCACAAAATAGGCAAAAAATACAAATTAAATAGCGCAAAATAAAAAGACACCCTGTGTTTGTGAAAACAGCACATGAAAGGGTGTCTTTTTGCTTGCTAAATGCAAAACATAATTAAGTGGAAATGCGCACTAAAATAGATTAAAATCATAAATAATTTGCAATAGCTGTTAAATAAAAGTGAATTGGCAAAAATTATACGGTAGGATTCTCTACGATGCTTTTTATACTAAGTTCTTCTAACTGTGCAGGTTCAACAATGTCGGGACATCCGCTCATCAGCTCACCTGCATTTTGCACCTTGGGGAAAGCGATTACATCACGGATGGAGTCCTTGCCAAGCATAAGCGCCACCATACGGTCAAGGCCAAACGCAAGGCCGCCGTGGGGCGGAGCGCCGTAGCGGTATGCTTCCAGCAAGAAGCCAAAGTTTTCCTCTGCACGCTCCTGCGAAAAACCAAGCGCCTTAAACATGCGTGCTTGCAGTGTGGGATTGTTTATGCGAATGGAGCCTCCGCCAAGCTCCACACCGTTCACAACAAGGTCATATGCCTTGGCACGGCAGGCGGCAGGGTCTGTCTCTAATTTTGAGATGTCCTCCTCTTTAGGCATGGTGAAGGGGTGGTGCTTTGCCATGTAGCGGCCGGTGCTGTCGTCATACTCGAAAAGAGGAAAGTCTGTAACCCACAAAAAGTCGAAGCGATTTTGGTCGATAAGGCTACATTTTTTTGCTATTTCAAGGCGTAGAGCACCAAGCGCAGCAAAAGTGACGGAGGGCTTATCCGCCACAAGTAGCAGGACATCACCCGTCTGGGCGTCCATTGCCTGCCTGAACGCCTCTTTCTCCTCGGGTGTCAAAAACTTTTCATAGCTACTGCTCTCGCCGTCGGCGGTGAGACGAAGCCACGCAAGCCCTTTTGCGCCGTAGGTCTTGGCGGTGTCGGTGAGGCGGTCTATCTCCTTGCGGCTAAGGCTCTGCGCAAGGCCCTTCGCATTTATCGCTCGCACACTGCCGCCGCCCTCAATAGCATTTGCAAAAACACCAAAGCCGCATCCCTTGGCAAGATGGCTCAAATCGCACAGCTCCAGCCCAAAGCGGGTGTCCGGCTTGTCACTGCCGAAGCGCTCCATCGCCTCCTTGTAGGGCATACGCTTAAATGGTGGTTTCAGCTCAATGTTGAGCATTTCCTTAAATACGCTTTCAATTAGCCCTTCATTGACAGTTAAAACATCATTTTCGTCGCAAAATGCCATTTCTATGTCAATTTGGGTAAATTCAGGCTGTCTGTCTGCACGCAAGTCCTCGTCTCTAAAACATCGCACAACCTGAAAATAGCGGTCAAAGCCGGACAGCATTAAAATCTGCTTATACAGCTGAGGGCTTTGGGGAAGTGCGTAAAAATGCCCCGGTTGCACACGGCTGGGAACAAGATAATCTCGTGCTCCCTCGGGTGTGGATTTTATCAGCATGGGTGTTTCCACCTCGGTAAACTGCTGTTCTTCGTAGTAACGACGAATACACGAAGTGAGGCGGCTACGAAATGTGATGGCCGAATGAAGTGAATCCCTGCGCAAATCCAAGTAGCGGTAGCGCAAGCGTAGCTCGTCCTTTACGGGAATGTCATCCTTTATTTCAAACGGGGGTGTTTCTGCGGCGCTTAAAATGCGCAAATCCTGCACAAACAGCTCCACGTCGCCGGTGGGCAGTGCCTTGTTAGGCGCTTCACGCAACTGAAGGCATCCCTTGGCGATTACGACATATTCTGCACGTAAATTCGTTGCTTTTTTGAACACCTCAGGGTCTGTGCCGTCTCCGAAAGCCAGCTGAACGACACCCGTAGTGTCTCGCAAATCGGCAAAAAGCAGTCCGCCCAAATCTCGGTTTTTGGCAATCCACCCGGCAACAGTAACCTCCTTGCCGGCAAGCTCGCCGTTTAGCTGTGCGCAGTAATGAGTTCTGCGAAGTTCGCCCATTTGCTCCATTTGCGAATTCCTCCAAAAAAGAAATAAATTCAAAAAATATACAGTTAAAACATAATAATTACATAAAAACCTAAAAATGTGTTTTAACTGCCGCCGAATGTGATTACAGGTCCTGCGTCACGAACAAGGTCTTCGAGAGGTTCAATGCTTTTAGCCAGCGGGTCCTCCTGCATGAGGAACTTGAATATTGAAAGTAGCCCAACTAAAGGTAGCTCGGTGGTGTCACCGTCACTCATTCGTTTTAGGCGTACAATGCCACTTTCGGCCTCCTCATCGCCCATTACAACGGTATAAAGAGCATTCAGCCGGCCGGCTGTTTTCATCTGTGACTTCACACTCTTTGAGGAAATACCGCAAGAAGCGGAGATGCCGTCTCGGCGCAACTCGCAAGCGAGCTTTAGGCATATTTTGCGCCCTGCCTCGGTAGCGGCTACTGCAAAAAGTGCAGCTCCTGCGGGTTCGTGTGAAAAACATTTACGTTCATCCATCAGCATTAAAAGTCGCTCTATGCCCATGCCAAACCCAACAGCAGGGGTGGGAGAGCCGCCCATCTGCTCGATTAGGCCGTTGTATCGGCCGCCGCCACACACTGTTCCTTGGGTACCTACGCCCTGCGCAACAAACTCAAACACGGTGTTTGTGTAGTAATCCAGCCCACGAACAATGCGAGGATTTATTATAAAATTTAGCTCTGAATCCCATGCGTCCTGTTTTACCTGCTCAAAGTGTTCTGTGCAGTTATTGCATAGATAATCCAGAATTATGGGGGCATTATGCGCTATTTCAGCACATTTTTTTTCCTTACAGTCTAAAATGCGCATGGGGTTGGCCTCGAGCCTGTCCATGCAGGTTTTGCAAAGAGAAGCAGTGTGCTCACGAAAATAATCCTGTAATGCACGGTAGTAATTTGGCCTGCACTCGGGGCAACCGATGGAGTTTATTTCAAGGCTTACGGCGTCTTTTACACCCAGCTGCTCGAAAAGGCTATTCGCCAGCGACATGACCTCCACGTCGGTTTGTGCCTCGCTTGCGCCGTAGCACTCTACGCCAAACTGGTGAAATTCCCTAAGGCGTCCTTTTTGTGCACGCTCATAGCGAAAACAGCTCTGGATGTAGTAGGCCTTCAATGGAAGGCCGCTCGCCTGCAAAAGGCCGTTTTCCAAAACAGCTCGAACTGCACCCGCGGTCACCTCGGGGCGCAGCGTAACACTGCGCCCGCCCTTGTCCTCGAAGGTGTACATCTCCTTGGAGACAATATCCGTCTGCCCACCAACACCACGGCTAAACACCTCGGTGCTTTCAAATGTGGGGGTGCGAATTTCTTTGTAGCCGTAAATATTTGCGATTTCGTGCATTTTTTCTTCGATAGAGTGCCATTTCCAACTCTCTGAGGGCAACACATCCTGCGTGCCTCGTGGCTTCAAAAGCTTTTGTTCCATGTATATCTCCCTGAGGTTAAGACAAATTTATTGCGATGTTTTTGTGCACAGTGTAGGCTTTGACACTGCGCCCTAAGTTTTGCCTGAAAAGTGCAATGGGAACATTATACTATTTTTTCAAAAAACTTACAATGGAAAAAATCGGTTGGGGTAGGATATATCGCCTTATTCTTGTGCTTAAGGTGTTCTAAATTACCTCTATGTGTCCACACCCATCGCTCGAAGTTGAGCAGGCGTTATTTATGACAACAAAAAATCGGCCGAAAGCTGCGCAGCACACGCACCTCGGCCGATATATTTACAAGATGTAAAGCATATCTTTGGGAAAGAGCCACACACAAGGGCGAAGATGCCTACATCACTTTGGGTTTACTATGTCGCGCCAGTCGAGGTCGCCGCGCTCAAGACCGTGTATCAGCACCTCGGCTGTGGCTATATTTGTTGCCAAGGGGATGCTGTGCATGTCACACAAGCGCAAAAGGTTCATCTCATTAGGCTCGCCCGGCTTTGCGCTGATAGGGTCTCGGAAAAAAAGAAGAAGGTCTATTTCGTTGCACGCAATACGGGCAGAGATTTGCTGGTCGCCCCCGTGTATGCCGGACAAAAACCGCTGCACCGAAAGCCCCGTAGTCTCCGCTACCATCTTGCCGGTAGTGCCTGTGGCGACAAGCGAATGCTTGCTTAGCGTGCGCATGTAGGCGGTGCAAAACTGCACCATGAGTTCCTTTTTTGAGTCGTGTGCTATCAGAGCAATGTTCATGTGAAAACCTCTTTAGAATAATGAAATGGTGGCCGTTGCGTACGAAAATCACTTAATAATGAGCGGGACATCCTCTCCGAGCATACGCCGAGCTATGGCGCAAAATACATCCTGCTCCTCACATCCGTGCGGAAGGCGCTTGCCCAGCGAAAGCACGCTTTTTATGTGAGGGCTTTCGGGCACAACACCTAAAAGCTGTGCGCCCACTGTGTCGATGGCCTCATCAAGGTCCTCAAGGCCGCTTTCTTGCAGCACATGCCGCAGTGAAACCCTGTTCAAAATAAGACGCATGTTTGGATGCACCTGCTGAAGGTGGTCGCTCAAAAGGCGGCCGCTACGCAGAGATATGGCATCCGGTGTCTGCACCAAAACCACACGGTGGAAAAGCGAGCAAAAGCTTGCGGGAATATTCGGCAAGTCTATGCACACATCAAAAATAATGTGCTCATAAAAGTGCGAAAGCCGCTCGCACAAAGCACCGAGGCTATCGTGCGAAATTTTACCGCCGAGGTATGGGGCAAGCAATAGCGAAAGGTTAGGGTAGACAGGGCTTTGCACAACAGCCCTACCGGGACCTACTTTGCCACACAGTACGTCGTTTAGGTCGAAAACAACCATCTCGCTCACCTGTGCGGGCACATCAAGGCTGCGCATAAAGCAGGCAAGCTCTATAATAATGACCTTTTGGCCTATTTCGGCGAGTGCGGCACCCACGAGTAGCGATACCGTAGACTTGCCGCTTCCGCCCTTTCCGGAGGCAAACGCAGTTATTTTTGCATCCATGCACACCCTCCGGCCGAAAAACTGTTTTAGCCTGTAAACAAGCCAACAAATGCGCACCGTTCCTAAGATGCACATGTAACGTAATTATTAAAATCCACTACGTTTATATTGATGATTGTATCAGAAAAAAACGATTAGCACAAGCTTTTTTGTTGTTTATGCTAAAAAATTTACAATTAGAGTAGGAGGGTGGGTGGGTGCGCCGAGTCAACACACAAAATTCCCACAGAAAAGGAGCACCTAAAAAGCAAGGTGCTCCAAAGCATACCTTTTATTATATATATATAGTACATAGTGTCGACACTATAAAATAGGGTGTGTCCAAGTGCGATGATTTATTTGCTATATCCCCGCCACAGGCGGGGGATATAACGTAAGGCAGGATGACCCTCGCTTCCATAGGCGACGAGGGTCATCCTGAATATTTAGTGAGCGTACAATCGCCCACTAAATATTCGGCGGCTTGAAATCCGCTGTTGCCACATTGAATACGGGGCAAGCCCCTTAATTGAGCGCCTTCTTCTTGCGCCCAGCGTATTCTAAACCACCTCTATGTGTCCACTCCCATAAAATAGGAATATATGAAAAAATCAAGATACAAGCTGGTGCCTTTTAAGGGTGTGTGCCGAAAAAATTACGCAGCAGGTGGTGTGCCCGCAAGCAGTGCATCATAAAGCTCCCAGCCTTTTTCCCAGCGCGCGAGGCTATCCTCATTCTCTCTTGCGGCGGCGGATACTGCAAGGCGATAATCTGCAAGCGTATCATGCCCATCCACAAGCTCGCCGTTCACGTCAACATAGCGCAGGTCTACATCCGCAAATGCCTGTAGCTGTGAAAACTCTGCGCCGATATCATCCAAGCCGTCCAGCTCACGTACAGTGTTGCCCTCTCTGTCGCCGAACAGCCCATAGTCAAGGCCGTATCCGTTTGTCAAGTCCTCCGAAACGAGGAACATCACCGGCTCGCCCACCGATATTGCCGCCGCAAGCTTTGTAAGGTTTGCGGTGCTGTTGTATATCTCCGTACCTGTGGGGTCTATTACGTATGTATCAACGCGCACATACACATCGCCATCTCCGTTTAGGTCACCCACATACGGCTCAATCTCGTCCTGTATCTTGTCAAGCAGCGGACCTGAAAGGCCGGTGGGGGAAAGCACACCAACGACAAAATCCGGCTGCTTGTTGAGCAAAACATCAGTCACAAGAAATATGCCGATTCCCGAAAACAAGGCTATTACAAGCACCGTTTTTAGGTTGTAGTGCCACCAGTTGGCTCTTTTTTGTTTTTTGGTCAGCTCGGGTGGGGCTTGGCCTTCAAGGTCTTCGGGTTTTATATCTTTCGTATAACGATAGCTCGGCATGTGTATCCCCCCATTTAATTTTTCTGACGCTTTTACTCTTTGGCCATCGAGTATACACAGTATACACAATTCATGTGGCGTATGCCACTGTTTCACAGTATTTTCACCCTGCCAAAAACAGTTTTTCACATACGGGGTATATTATGATGATAACACAAATCACTCTCGGTGCTATGTGTGGATACGGCGCAAAGGCCGATTGGAATTGCACAATGAGAAGCGTTTACTTGAAGGATAAAACACTAAAAACGATATCCGTTTAAGGAGGAACACTATACTATGAATAATCAAAACAGCAATGGCAACTACGGGCAAAACAACCCATACACATATAGGTATGGGGACAGCACAAACAGCACAGGCGCAAATATGCAAGGGCGATACGGTGCATATGGTGCGTACATGCCACCACAGAAAACAGAACAACCACAAGCGCCGCAGCAGAGCACCGCAAAGCCCCAGCGCAAAAGCAAAAAGTTTGTGAAGGGTGCGGCAATGCTAATGGCGTGTGCTATGGTGGGCTTTGGCGGAGGTGCCGCCGCAATCAGCCTTATGGGAGGGGGCACATCGGGAGATGGCACGGTGGTGTACCGTGCCGCAGAAAGTGCACAGCCCGTAAATGACACCACCGCCAATACGGTGAGCAGTGTGGCACAGCTTGCAGGTGCATCGGTGGTGGCTATTTCCACCGAAAACCTTGTGAGCGACTATATGATGGGCAGCGGCATTGCCCAAGGGGCGGGCAGTGGCGTTATCATCAGCGAGGATGGGTATATCATCACAAACAACCACGTGGTGGAGGGCGCTTCTAACGTGGTGGTGACACTGCCCGACGAAACACAGCACTCCGCACAGGTGATAGGCAGAGATGCCGCAACGGATATAGCGGTTATAAAAATAGATGCAAGTGGCCTTACCCCTGCGGTGTTTGCGAATTCGGACGAGGTGCAGGTGGGTGAATTTTGCCTTGCCATAGGCAACTCAAATGGTACGCTGAGCGGCTCTGTTACCGACGGCATTGTGTCGGGGCTGAACAGGGAGATACAGCTGGACGAATACACCATGACATTGATGCAAACAAATGCGGCAGTAAGCCCGGGGAACTCGGGTGGCGGCCTGTTTAATAGTAAGGGAGAGCTTATAGGTGTTGTAAACTCAAAGTCGGGCGGAACAGATGTGGAAGGCATTGGCTTTGCAATTCCCTCAAACACGGCGCTCAGCGTAAGCACCGAGATTATGCAAAACGGAAGCGTTGTGGGCGGCCCGGGGCTTGGCGTTACGGTGATAAGCATACAGGATGCGCAGCAGGCGCAAGCATATGGCATCTCTGCTTTAGGGCTGTACATAATGCATGTAAACAGCCTTGGTGCGGCACAGAGCGCAGGCCTTGAGGCGGGCGACCGCCTTGTCTCGATAGACGGAACGCAGCTTATGACGAGCGAAGATTTGTCTGCAGCGCTTCAAAATTATGAGGTGGGTGATACGGTTGCACTTGAAATAGAGCGGGCAGGCGAAACGCTGAGCATTCAGCTTCAGCTGGCGGAACTTGTGCAAAACACATAACAGATACTTTGTGCAAAAACCCTCGGCGCATATCGCAGGCCGAGGGTTTCTGTTTGTGCACTTTCTTCAAAAAAACACATAATGTGAAATATTGTGCGATGTTTCGTGCAAAACAGTGATTATGAACAACTTTGTGCGACATAATGTGCCATGGAAAACGCATTGTAACGACAAAACAGCCAATACAGAGAGATGAAAAATGAATTTGTTTGTGAATGATTCACAAATAGCCTTGTGCTTTTTGCGAAACATCACACCAAAAATGTGCAAATTATTTTGTGCAAAAATCAGAAAAAAATCAATGTTAATAATATGTTCACATTTCAGGCGTACAATTTGACAGGTAACAGAAAAGTAACAAGGGAGGTGGCGAGTGCGAATATGTGAAAGCTTTGGTGAGGTGCTTGCACAATCCTTTGCAGGCGTTGCACATTCAAAGCGGTACGGGAAATATGCATGAAAAAACCGAGCACTACCAACAGTGCGACATAACTTAGAGAAAGGTGTCCGCCGCCATATGTGAAGGCGAGACAAGTCTCTTGACTGAAACGATACACAAATATATATACGCATATACATAAATCGGTGGCGGATGCCACACAGTGAGCAGTGCCCGCTGACAGAGCAGTAAGTCACCGCAAGTATAGTAAAATGCGACATATACCAGGGAGGAATTAGGTGCGAAAGACCGTGCATTACTCGACAAAAGGACAGGCAAGCCAAGGAACCAGCTCCGCCACACGTGTGGCGGCTGCTCAAAATACAGGTAAGACGAGCCTTATTATATTGATACTTTGCATTGCGTTTGCGCTACTTTTGGTGCTGGTGGTGCCCACGGTGGTGGGCGGTGCATCGGTATCTGCCGCAGCAGGCAGAAGTGCAGCGGGTGCGATGCAACAGCAGGAGCAGGTGCAGCTGTATGACACAGTGCAGCAGGCAATGCAGGCAGCAGGGCTTGATGTTACATTGCCCACAGCCTTGCCGCAGGAGTTTGAGCTGTTGGAAGTAGGCGTTGCGAATGGAAATGTTTTGCAGATGACCTACGCAAACGGCGCAGATACAATTTCGTTTCGTGCGGCGGTGGGAAGCAGCGATTTAAGTGGCATAAATGTGGATGAATATTCCTTTACTGCCACCGAAAAGGTGGGAAATGTAGCCCGTGAGTATGTGGGCAACAGCGCAGAACGCTTTACGGCGGCAGTGTGGACAGATAGTGGCAATAGCTATGCGCTGGTAGCCACAAGTGAAATGGATGCGGCCAATATGAGGCTGATAGCAGAGGGCGTGGCGTAGCTTTGCACACTTTATGCAAGCATATGCACGCTGAGATGTAGTATTTATAAAAAGCGTATACTGCCTTAAAATGAGGCGATACGCTTTTTTTATTTTGTGCATTAAATGGTGTTGCAAATGTGTAGTATAGTTGCCATTTTGTGAGAAAAAGTGTATAATGATAATAGTTAAATAATAAATGTGCAAAAATTCTGTGTGTGATACGCAAACAGTATATTTTTGTGTGCTGGAAATTCTAAAGTGACACCGCATAAGTAGAATACTCGGGTTAAGCAGATAAAGTGTAGCGGAAAGCGTGGAAGAAAGAGGAACGCAAAGGCGCAAGGCGATAAATTTACGCCGCTTTTGCTTGGGTGAAAACGGTGTGAGATATATAAAATTTACTAAAGAAAAGGGGGTGTTTGCGGAATGCAGGTGGAAAAAATAAAGATAAACTTACTTGGTGGATTTTCCGTGTGGGTAAACGGAATGTCTGTTGTGAAGGATGCCGCAAAGCTGACAAAGCCGTGGCAACTGTTTTGCTATCTTGTTTTGCACAGGGAAAAATTTATAAGCAACCGCAAGCTTATCTCCGTATTGTGGGTGAATGACCTGCTGACCGACCCTACGAATGTGCTGAAAAATGCGGTGTACAGCCTGAGAAAAGAGCTGTGCGGTGGCGAAAGCTCTACGGAAAGCCCTATAATATACTCGACGGGTGGCTACCGCATAGACCCAAAGGTGGAGCTGGAGCTGGACATAGATGTTTTTTCGCAGATGTGCGAGGACTCGAAGAGTGCTACGGGAGAGCAGAGGAAAGAGCTGTGCAGAAAGGCTGTGCAGGCGTATAAAGGGGACTTTTTGCCACAGCTGGACCAGGAGCTGTGGGTGGTATCGCTGGCACTGGAATACAGGCGCAAGTATTTAGACTGCGTGCATGTTTTGTGTGAGTATCTGTGGAAAAACGAGGAGTACAAGGAGCTTTTGGATGTTGCATCCAACGCAATTATCATAGACTCGCTGGATGAAAAGAACAATATTTATCTTTTCCGTGCGATGGATGAGCTGAAAATGTACAGGGTGATTGTGACCACATATTCGCACATGGCGCAGCGCTACGATGATGCCCTTGGGGGCGAGCCGCCATTGGAAACACGCAGTATATATCATGCGGCAAGCGAGCGCATAAACAAAACCGAGCAGGATATTATTGTTATAAAATCCGAAATTTCAAGCGGGGAGTTTGCCGCAAGGCCACAGCGAGGAGCATACTTTTGCAGCTACTCCACCCTGCGCCACATGTACAGCATTATGCGGCGTGCGGCAGACAGAAACAAGCACGTGCTGGTGCTGGCACTGTTTACGCTAAGCATCACGCAGGAGGATGATTTGAGCCGGTATGACATGGTTCGTGCCATGGCGGAGATGAAGGTGGTGGCGATGAACAACCTTCGTAAGGCGGATGCGTTTTCGCGTTACTCGCAAAACCAATATGTGATGTTGCTTAGTGTCACCTCGCTGGAGGATGGCCGCCTTGTGCGGGACCGTATACGCAAAGGATTTTTGCAGTCGGGCATTGGGCGCAAGATAAATGTAGATGTGAAGCTTACTGAAATTTAGCGAAATATCCTTACTGATAAGCATGAAAAACCCCCTTGGTGTTCACCGTGAAAAGAACACCAAGGGGGTTTTATGTGTGTGAAAAATCAGCCGCTTTGCTCCTCGCTGAACAGCGAGCGAACAGCTTGCGTATCCTCGCCGTAGCCTGTTGAAAGAATTGCAAAGGACATGCGGGGAAGCGTGACTACCCTGCCCAGCATACTTGCCGCCACGGGCCACGTGCCACAGTTTACGGCTATGGACACTTTGGCATCGCCGCTTTGGCGCTCAAAGTGGAGCACCTTGTTTTTTGCGGTGATAAAGCGTATGGTGCTGTCTTTGAATACGGGGCAGTCCTTGCGCAGTGCGGACAGCTTCATCACAAGCTGAATCAGCTGGGTTTCGCCGCTGTTCCAGTTGTAGTAGGCACGGTTGAACGGGTCTGCATAGCCCTGCATGGCGATTTCATCCCCGTAGTAAATGCAGGGAACACCCGGTAGCATAAACTGCAACACAAACGCAAGGCGCATACACACAATGCCCAAATGGTACTGCTCGGGGCTTAGCTGGCGGCCGCTTTGCCAGTTGCGGTCGTGTCCACGCACAGGCTCGCCCACCAACGCCGTGATAATGCGCTCGGTGTCGTGGGTGGACAGGTGGTTTGTGGTGGCGCACAGCACGGGTGAGGGGTAGTTTTCACATATTGCCATCACCTCGTTTTTGAAGCGGGGCGCATCAAAGCTTTGCAAAAAGTTTATAATGGCATTTCGGAAGGGGTAGTTCATCACCCCGTCCAGCTCCTCGCCCAAAAAGTACCTGCGGCGCACGCCGTACGCCTCTTTCAGCGAGGCATCCTCCCACACCTCGCCTATGAGTAGTTTTTCCTCGCCGTTACGCTTTACCGCCCTGCGAATCTCCTCGATAAAGTCATCGGGCAGCTCGTCCGCAACATCCAGCCTAAAGCCCGCCGCCCCCATGCCCAGCCAGTAGTCTATTACACCGCCCTCGCCGCAGATAAAGTTGCGGAAATCGGCGTTGTGCTTGTCGCAGGCAGGCAGTGTATCAAAGCCCCACCACGAGTCATACGTGCCGTCATGGTGAAAATGATACCAGCTACGGTAATGGCTCTGTGGCCCTTGCCATGCGCCCACAGAGGGGTAGCGCCCGTCCTTGTTAAAGTAAATAGAGTCGCTTCCCGTGTGGCTGAACACGCCGTCCAAAAGAATATTTATGCCGAACATTTTCGCCTGTTTGCACAGCTGTTCAAAGTCGTCGTTTGTGCCGAGGTAGGGGTCTATCTTCATGTAGTCGGCGGTGTTGTAGCGGTGGTTTGAGTGCGCCTCGAAAATGGGGTTTAGGTAAATCCACGTGACGCCCAGCGATGCCAAAAAGGGCAAGCGGCGCATGATGCCCACTAAGTCACCGCCGTAGTAGTCCTGCGTGAGACTGCCGTAGCTGCGCTCTTCGCCCCAAAAGTAGGGCACATTCTGCTTGTCCGCACGGTATATCCTCTCGCTGAACACCATCGGCTTTTCGGGGTTGCCCTCCAAAAAGCGGTCGGGGAATATTTGGTACATCACCCCGCCGTGCACCGTTTCGGGCGTTTGAAAATTGCTGTCGTACACCGTGAGCGGCCATTTAGCCCCCTCGTTTGTTTGCACCACGGCCTTGCCGCTTTCGCCCATGTACAGCTTTTTGTAGTCCACCCACAAATCAAACCAGTAAAAGTACAGCCCTACCTGCGGAAGCTCAAGCTCAATCGTGAATATGTTTACCCCATCGCCCTTGCCGGCGTTTGCAAGGGGGTACTGCTGAGGTGTCTCGCCGTCCTTTTGAAGTAGCAAAATGGGCGAAATGCAGCAATAGCCAAACGGAACACGCAACGTCAAGCTGAGCGCCTGCCCTGCCTTTAGTGCGCCGAAAGGCTTTTTGAAATCCTCATGCCTGCTGTCAAAAATAGTTGGCATTTATAAGCTCCTCCACCCGATATGCGCATAACACAATTAGGTGTAAATATAGGTAAGCTTTCGGAATGTCACAAAAGTATTTACCCGATTTTTTTATCACTGTGTAGACACTGCCTAAGCACAAACACAGTTTCAATTAAAGGGATTGTCCTATATGGGGCGGGGGACATTTTGCCCTGCGTTATTTTACGGGCGTTACTTTCCATATGTCCCTTGCGTAGTCCATTACCGAGCGGTCGGCGGAAAAAATGCCGCTTGTGGCGATGTTCATAAGGCTCATGCGGGTGAACTTTAGGCTGTCCCTGTATATGTCCGAAATCAGAGCCTCCGCCCTGCGGTAGTCGGCAAAATCTGCCATTACCATATACGGGTCGGATGTTTGCAGGTTGCTGGCTATTTCGTGGAAGTTTTCAGCGCCCCAGCCATGCTCAAGGAAGGACAAAACCTCCTTTGCTAAAGGACTGCTTTGTATGTATTCCACGGGGTGATAGCCACGCTCTTTCAGCGCAGATACCTCATCGCTGAGCATACCGAACTGCACAAAGTTTTCAGCGCCTGCCGCCTGTGCTATTTCGATATTTGCGCCGTCGTAGGTGCCCAGCGTCACGGCACCGTTTAGCATAAACTTCATGTTGCCCGTGCCCGAGGCCTCCGTGCCTGCAAGGCTTATCTGCTCCGAAACTTCGCTGGCAGGCATCAGGTGCTCGCTGGTGGTGACGTTGTAGTCCTCAAGGTAGATTATGCGCAGCTTTTGGCGGATGGCGGCATCCGCCTCTATAAGGTCGCCCAGCTTTACCAAAAGGCGAATCATCTGCTTTGCCATGTAGTAGCCGGGTGCGGCCTTTGCGGCGAAAATATACGTTTTGGGCACTACGTCAAGGCCGGGGTTTTGCTTTAGCGCAAGGTACTGCGCCACTATGTTCAGCGCATTCAGGTGCTGGCGCTTGTACTCGTGCATACGCTTTACCTGGCAGTCGAAGATGGAATCGGGGTCGATGGCTCTGCCTGTTTTGCGTGCGACATAGTTTGAAAACTCTACCTTGTTTTCTCGCTTTACCTGCGCAAGACGCTTTAATAGGCTCTCGTCGTCCTTATACTCTTTCAGTCTTGCAAGGTGCTTTGCGTCCTGCTTGAATTCATCGCCGATAGTCTCGGACAAAAGCGAGGTGAGCCGAGGGTTCGACTGCAAAAGCCAGCGGCGGTAGGCGATGCCGTTTGTCACATTGCCAAACTTTTCGGGGCTGTACAGGTAGTAGTCGCTGAAAACGGTTTCCTTTATAATCTCACTGTGCAGCTGGGACACACCGTTTATGTGATGGCACACATAGCAGCAGATGTTTGCCATGCGCACCTGCCCGTCCCCGATGAGCGCCATGTAGTTCACCTTGCCCGCATCGCCCGGGAACGCCGCCTCAAAGTCTGCCCTTGCACGCCTGTCCATCTCCTGCACAATCATGTATATGCGGGGCAGTGTGTGGCGGAAAATATCCTCCGGCCACTTTTCCAGCGCCTCGCTCATGACGGTGTGGTTTGTGTACGCAAAAGTGCCACTGCAAATATCCGCCGCCGTCTGCCAGCCATAGCCGCAGTCGTCCAGCAAAATGCGCATAAGCTCGGGTATGGCAAGGGTGGGGTGGGTGTCGTTTATGTGAATGGCTACCTTGTCCGCAAGGTTGTCCAGCGTTGCGTATTCCGCAAGATGCCGCCGCACAATGTCGCCTATTGATGCCGCTGTGAGGAAGTACTGCTGGCGCAGGCGAAGTATCTTGCCCTCAAGGTGGTTGTCGTTGGGGTAGAGCACCTTGCTTATAAGCTCTACGTTTGCGTTTTGGTTTAGCGCAGTGGAGTAGTTGCCCTCGTTGAAGGCGCCCATGTCAAAGCTTGGGGCTTTTGCCTCCCAAAGGCGCAGCTGGGACACGCCGCTCGAGTCGTACCCCGAGACGTACATGTCGCTGGGCACTGCCTTTACAAGCGCATAGTCCTTGTGGCGAACATAGTGGTGCTCTCCGTCCCAAATTTCCTCCACACTGCCGTCAAAGCGCACGTCAATGCTTGCCTCGGGGTGGCGCTTTAGCCAAATAGAGCCGCCCGGCAGCCAGTTGTCCGCAAGCTCCTGCTGCCAGCCGTCCACAATGTGCTGCTTGAATATGCCGTACTCGTACAAAATGCAGTAGCCCGTGGCGGGAATTTGCGTGGTGGCCATGCCGTCCAAGTAACATGCGGCAAGCCGCCCAAGGCCGCCGTTGCCAAGGCCTGCGTCCGGCTCCTGCTTGTAAATGCCCTCAAGGCTAATGCTATGTTCCTGCATTACCTGCTGCACCACCTCGTTAAGGCCGAGGTTGAAAAGCGTACTGCGCAGGCTACGCCCCATCAAAAACTCCATGCACAGGTAGTATACCTGCTTTGAGTTTGTGCCGTAGGTGTGCGCCATAAACTGCTTGCGTGCGTCGCTCATGATGCGGCGAGTGACCTTTGCAATTCCCCTGTACAGCTGCTGTTCGGTGGCGGACTCAAGGTCCGTGTTAAACTCGCTGAGCAGTCGGTTTTGCAAAAGTTCCTCAAACTCTTTCGCTGTAAACTTACGGTTCAAAATATCACCTCTGTTTCAGTTGGCTGAAAGGGAGACATTCGCCCAAAGGATGCACCGATGTAAAAATGTGTGGTGTTATCCCTCGCACATACGCCACAAACCCCTAAAGCATGGATTAAATGTGTTTTGTACGGTGTTTTGAGCTTATTAAAACAGATGATGCCTACAAGTAAAACAATCGCATTGCGACAAAATGCGCAAAACGTACATGCTGAATAATAAAGACACCTCTATATATGAAAGTATACTCCTAAGTATGCCAAAATACAAGGATACAACATTAGATTTTACACAAAGTTGTGTGCAAAATAGGATGTGCGTGCCCTGCGTGGGTGTGCACACGCAAAAAATCTACATAATGCCCAAAAAGAAGATGCGTTTTCGTAGGTTGCGCCAAAGAATAAGCACATAAAGCCGCATCATGCTGTGAGCACAAAGGCAAGTTAAATATGATTTCGGGCTTTTTTTTTGATGTGATATGCGGTATAATCAATGGGTGTGGACGCATAGAAGTGATTTAGAATATGCTAAGTGTAAGAAGAAGGCGGTATATCCCCGCCTGCGGCGGGGATATACCAAAAAACTAAACATGTTCTTTGTGTCACACCATATCAAGGCGATACATCATAAATTAAGCAACACACTCTCCTGCTGTGTACTGCGCAGTGGGGCGGTGGCACATACAGAAAGGAAGATGACGCAATGTCTGCCCAAAAAATAAAGCTTGAAATTTGCGGCTCGAGCTATGTGGTTTCCACAAATGACAACGAGGAGTACCTCATGGAGCTGGCAGAGCGGCTGGACAAGGACATGAACCAGGTGATGATGTCCGCACCCAACGCCAGCGTAACGGCGGCGGCGGTGATTACGGCGCTTGCATATCTGGATGAATCGGCCAAAAATGCCTTGGGTGCGGACAATATGCGCACCCAGATACAGGGCTATTTGGAGGATGCCAGCAAGGCACGTCTTGCGGCGGAGGAGGCAAAGCGGGAGGCGGAGCGCCTGCGCAAGGAGCTTGCGCATTACGAGCGCATGACGGGCAAGCCGGCAAAGCCAGCCGCAAAGGATGCGACGCTTTTGGACATTGAGCCGAAAAATACACAGGCGGCCACATCCGAAAGCCCACAGCCGAGTGATGCGCAGATGGGGCTGGAGGATTTGTAGCCAAAGGCAAGATGCCTTGGGCGAAAACAAAGTGAATAGCCCGAAATATATCGGAGCATCACGGCTTTTATCCCTTGGGTGATATACCGTAAGCCGTAAAATTCCGAATGTGGACAAGAGCGGTGATTTAGAATACGTTAAGTGCAAGAAGAAGGCGCTGTATCTTCCCCGCCGCAGGCGGGGAAGATACAGCAAAAAACTTAATCATTTCTATGTGTTCACCCCCGAAATTCCCAGCGCCTTGCCCCTGCGATGTACAGCAGGGGCAGTTTGTGTGTAGGTGTGTGAAAGCAGGTTTGATACACAATGCCCAACTCCCTTGAGATTTTAGCGCCTGTGGGAAGCCGCAGTATGCTGTCCGCCGCAGTTTTTGCAGGGGCGGACAGTGTTTATTTGGGTATGCGTGGGCACAATGCACGCACAGGCGCTGAAAATTTTGATGCCGAGGGGCTTTTGCAGGCTACTGCGTTTTGCCACGCACGCAGCTGCAGGGTGTATGTCACGCTGAATACGCTAATGCTCCCGGGCGAAGAGCCGCAGATAGAAAAAGCGGTAGAGCACATAGCGCAGGCAGGCTGCGACGCTGTGATTGTGCAGGACTTTGCGGTGGCCTCCATAGTAAAAAAGCGTGCGCCACAGCTGGAGATACACGCTTCCACCCAGATGAGCGTGCACTCGCTTGCAGGTGTGCAAAAGCTTGCGCAGTGGGGCTTTTCCCGTGCGATACTGGCACGTGAGCTACACGAGGAGGAAATAGCGGCCATAGCGGCAAAGTCGCCCATAGCACTTGAGGTGTTTGTGCACGGGGCAATGTGCGTTTCGGTGTCGGGGCAGTGCTATTTAAGCACGTTTTTGGGCGGAAGAAGCGCCAACAGAGGGTGCTGTGCAGGGCCATGTCGCCTGCCGTTTTACGCACAGCGCAGCGAGGGCGAACCCAAAGCGCCAAAGGGCACTGCACAGCAGCAGGCGCACCATTTGTCGCTGAAAGACCTGTCGATTTTGGACGCACTGCCACGCCTTAGGGACATGGGTGTAGCCTCTGCAAAAATAGAGGGCAGGCTGAGAGGCCCCGAATACTGCGCCGTGGTGGTAGATGCCGCAAAAAAGGCGCTTTCGGCAGAGCCGTACGACAAGCAGCTTGTGAGCGATATATTCGGGCGAAGCGGCCTTGGCGGCGGATGGTTTTCAAAGACGCAGGGTGCGGAAATGTTTGGCGCACGCACGCAGGAGGACGGTGCGGCAACACGCAAGGCAATGCCCAAGGCGAGGGAGCTTTACCGCAGGGAAGCGCCGAGGGTGGCGGTGAGCATGAGCTTGCGAATTTCGCCGCAGAGCGCACAGCTAATGGTGGAGGACGGCACAAACAGCGTGAGCAAAAGCCTTACGGGTAGCTTTAGTGAGGCACTGCAGGACAACGGCGAGGCGCTTTGCGACACACTGCAAAAGACGGGCGGCACGCCCTTTTACCTAAAAAGCGCACCCGATATAAAAACAAATGGGCTGTACATTGCAGGGGGCGAGGTGGCAAAACTGCGCCGTGATGCGCTGAATGACCTGCTTGCCTTGCGTGAGCAAAAGGGCAGTGCGCAAAATGCGGATGTGTGCAAAGCACAAAAGCAGGCGGCGCAGGATGTTTTGCATGAACAGCGCAAGGTGGATATAAAGAATCCGTTTGTGCCTGCTGAAAGAAATACAAAAACACCGCACGGTATGCCGCTGCTTCGTGCACGCTTTGAGAGTGTGGCTCAAATACCGCAGTGCGCAAACGAGCTGTGCCGGTATATCATCCTGCCCATTGAACACGCCGAGGATTTGCCGCCCGAGCTTTGCGCAAAAACAATTTTACAGCTTCCCCGTATGCTGTTTGGTGAGAGGGAAGCGCAGGTGAGGGCGCAGGTAAAGGCCACAAGCAGGATGGGCTTTGCGGGATATGAAGTGCAAAACCTTGCCCACCTAAAGCTGTGCGAGGGCCTTCCCATGAGCGGCGGCTTTGGGCTGAACGTGACAAATGCGATTAGCGCAAAAGCTTTTGAAGAGATGGGGTGCGGCGTGCTGTGCCTTTCGGCGGAGCTGAGCCTAAAGCAGATGCGGAGCATTGCGCTTGAGCCACAGCTTGCAAATGTGGCCACCGATGCGATTTGCTACGGGCATTTTCCGCTGATGATAACAAGAGCCTGTCCGCTTACACAGTTGCCCAAAGTGCAAAAGTGTGATAATATAGGAACGTTGACGGGCAAAAAAGGTGGCTCGCTTTTGCTGGGGTGCGCACGAGATGTGCGAAGCGTGTACAACCCGCATGTTTTGTGGATGGCCGAAAGCTTGCATAAGTGGCCGTGCGATTATGCAACTTTGTATTTTACAAATGAGAGCCGCAGACGTGCGCAGGAGGTCCTTGAGGATTTTGCGTGCGCAAAGCCTGCGAGCGTTCCCTTTACACGGGGGATGTACGAGCGTGGGCTTACCCAAGGTGGTAAGGATGTGAAATAGCCGAATGGTTTTGAAGGTTAAGCGTGTGAGGGAGCACGCAAAGCTCCCTGCAAGAGCCACCGAGGGCTCTGCGGGGATGGACCTGTGTGCGTGCTGCGAGGAACAGGGTGTGCTGCTACAGCCGATGCAAAGGGCACTTATCCCCACGGGCGTTGCGGTGGAGCTTGAGAGCTCGCAGTATGTGGCGCTGGTGTTTGCACGAAGTGGCCTTGCGCTACGCAGTGGGCTTGCGCTGGCAAACGGTGTGGGCGTGATAGATTCGGACTACCGTGGCGAAGTGTGCGTGCCGGTGGTGAACATGTCCGAAGCGCCTGTGCGCATAAACAGTGGCGAGCGCATTGCCCAAATGCTGATAATGCCGGTGGAAATCCCCGAGATGATAGAGATAAGAGTGCTTGGCAAGACACAGCGTGGCGAGGGTGGCTTTGGCTCCACGGGAAACATTTGAATGAGGTGAGAGGATGAAACTGAAAAGGGCGTTGCTACTCGTCTTTTTTTTGCTGGCAGGTGCGGTTTTTGGGGCGCTTTTGGCCAGCGTATTTGCGGATATTCCGGCGCTTAGCTGGCTTGCGTTTTCACGCAGTATAGGCTTTAACCCCGACGCTCCGTTTGTTTTGGACCTTTCGGTGTTTGAGCTTAGCTTTGGCTTTATGGTGGAGCTTTCGGTGGTGCAGGTGTGCACAATAGGGCTTGCGATTTTCACATACCACAAGCTCACGCACAAGAAGGTTAAGCCTGCCGTGACAGCTAATTCCGACGAATAGATAGAATAAGTGCATAACTTACGGGGTGGACACAGTGTGGTGCGCCCTGTTTTGTTTTAGGGAGCGGACACATAGAGGTGATTTAGAATACGTTAAGTAGGAGAACAAAGCGGTATTCCCCCGCCTTCGGCGGGGGAATACCGAGAAAACTGCTCTTTTGTCCACGCCCCTGCTTTAGGGTCTGCCGGCACTATTTGAATGGTGTAAAGACATCACAGAAACGGAGGCTGAAATGGCTATTGTACTTGCCTCAAAAAGCCCGAGAAGACAGCAGCTGATGAGCCTTGTTGTGCCACATTTTGAGGTGGATGCCGCACAGGGCGAGGAGCGTGCGCCAAAGGGGTACAGCGCAAGCGATGCGGCGCAGTACATTGCGGTGCAAAAAGCGCAAGATGTATTTGCGCGCAGGCGCACAGACATAGTGATAGGGTGCGACACGGTGGTGCAGCTAACAGACAGCATACTGGGCAAGCCCGGGGACGAGCAGATGGCAAAGGAGATGCTCACGGCGCTTTCGGGCAAGACCCACACGGTGCATACGGGTGTGTGCGTGCTTTTACCCGGCGGCGGGCGGAGTGAATTTTCGGCGTGCACCACTGTTCGTTTTGCGGATATTTCGCCCGAGAGCATCGCCGAGTATGTCGCCACGAAAGAGCCGTACGACAAGGCGGGCGGCTACGGAATACAAGGCTGGGCGGCAAAATATGTCAGCGGCATAGAGGGATGCTACTATAATGTAATGGGCCTGCCTGTGGCGGCACTGTACAGCGAGCTTGTAAAAATAGGAGCGGTAAAATGAATGATGAAAAAAAGTGCAAAAGCCTGCGCCGCCGCCTCATAGCGCTGGGTGTGGTGGCGATAGTTTTGGGGCTTGTCTTTGCCCTGCGGCTTGCGCAGCTGCAGCTTGCAGGTCTGTGATACTTACAAATATACAGCTTGTTGACAGCCACGTATTTGCGTGGTTTTTTATTTGGTATGATATTTGTATGATTGAACAAAATTACACTACGAATTATGACTAAATATATAATTATTGCGATATGAAAGGCGTATGAAAAATGTTCACACCTAAAAAAATAACGCAAATTCGTGGTTTTGCAAATTGCAAATTCGTGAAAACTTTTACCGAAAATGTGAATTTTTACTGCAAATCCGCATATTGTGAGATTGTGTGACCGCTTTGTGACCGAAAGGTATATAATAGAGATATAGCAAATCGGTTTTGTGGTGCGAAAAAACTATCGCGGAGCATTCATAAGGCCAAGAAATATTTAGGTAGGTACAAAATAGCTTTAGGGGGAACATTATGAAAAAGGCAGCATCAAAAATCAGGCTAAAACGCATAGCCAGCGGTTTTTTGGCGCTCATCTTTATGATGAGCATGTCGTTTACCGTGCTGGCTGACGGTAGCGCAGGCCAAACAGACCCGAACGCAGGTGCGGGCAGTGGTCAGACAGACCCGAACGCAGGTGCAGGCGGCGGTCA
>CAYJGZ010000004.1:0-136618 GCA_964370045.1 uncultured Oscillospiraceae bacterium | reverse complement strand
TGTTCGCATCGCAGGAAGCACCCCAAGAGACACCACAGGAGCAAGCACCTGCGCCACAAGCCCCTGCACCCTCGGGCGGCGGCAACATGTCTGCGGACGCTATCGCCGCCATGTTCGCATCGCAGGAAGCACCCCAAGAAACACCACAGGAGCAAGCACCTGCGCCCGAAGCCCCTGCACCCTCGGGCGGCGGCAACATGTCTGCGGACGCTATCGCCGCCATGTTCGCGGCGCAGGAAGCACCCCAAGAAACACCACAGGAGCAAGCACCTGCGCCCGAAACCCAGCCCGTGCAACCCTCCTCACCCGAAGTGTCTCCTGCTCAAACAACCCACCCCACCCCACCCGAGGACGACATACAATCCTACCCCATCAATCTCGCCGAGGCTTTATTCGACACCTACTACGACTATTATGTGCAGAAATTTTCTGCCTGCACCTGCGCACGTTGCCACAACGATGTTTGCGGCATGGCTCTTAACCGCACCACGCCCCACTACATGCCCAGCCATCTCATCAAGCGCTCCGACTATCAAAACCGTGAGCTTACTTCTCGGCTGGTCACCTCCCTAATTCGGGCAATATTCATCGTAAAAAACAATCCCCACCACGAAAATTAGCTGCGGCGGTGCGCTAAGCGCCCACAAAATTCAACCAACAAAAAACAGGATGCCACCGTATCATCTCGGTAACATCCTGTTTTTTGTATTCTTTTTTTCTTGTACTGAACAACACCAGCACACACTTATTCCGCTTTTTTCATTTTGTCAAAGCGAATTGCCACCGCAAAAAGCATCGCCAGCGTAACTCCTCCCACAATTAACGCCACCGCCCAAACAGGAATGTGCGCACTGCCCAGCCACACTTCAAACCCCATCTCCCTTGTCACCTGCTCGGGAAGCATGTCCAGCGTAATTCCCGTCACATTTTGCATTTCATACAAAAATGCCTGTCGCATAAGCACCGTGATTTGCAAAAACGGCAACGCACTGAAAACACTTGCGACAACTTCGCCAAACTGCCCCACCGGGATATATGCGCCGCTTAAAAATCCCAGCATCGTTCCTATTATTGTGCCCAGCGCTCCCAGTGATTGTTGCGACTTCACAAAGCTTATAATCAAAAGCATGAACACATTCCCAAACACAAGCGAAAGAATTATCGTGCCTGTTATAAGCGCAAACTGAATTAGCGTAAGCCCCACGCCATATACAATCAAAAAGTAAATTTCAAACATCAATATAAACAGCATAAGTATAATAAATCCTACGATAAGAGAGCTTATCAAATAGGAAGCAAGCAGGGAATTTCGCTTGATGGGAGACACCATAAAATCTGATAGTGCGTTTGTTTCCCTGTCTTGCACCATAAGCCCCAGCGCCACAAGCGAAACCGTAATCGCGCCTATTGGCAGTATAGCGGCAAACATAGAGCAGTCCACAATCCACGCAAGACTTTCCCGCTCGGGCACGGCGGAAAAGTGAGCTGTTATCTCCACCCATGCGTCCGTAAACATATCCCTAAAAATAATAATGTGTAGCAAAACAAGTATCAACACCGAGAGGGATGCAAAAAATATATTCCCCTTGGTGCGATAAAAAATTTTAACATCCCTTTTCACAAGGGTTGCAAGGGTTTTATTCACTGCGATTTCCTCCCCACAACGTTCAAAAACACGTTATCCATGTTGCCTTTTTCCATCTCAAAGCTATGTATATACGGCTTTAGTTCCGAAAGAAGTTCAATCGCATCAACGCCATTTTTCATTCTAAGAGTGTACGTGTCGGCAAGTTTTTCGGCATTAGCAAGGCGCTTTTCAATCCGCTCTTCCTCGCCCGGCTTTGCCACAATGCGCAAAGTGTCGGAGGAATACTCTGTTTTAAGCTTTTGCGGCGTATCAACACAAAGCACCCTGCCACTGTCTATAATCGCCACTCGGTCGGCATTTTCCGTCTCCTCCATGTAGTGCGTAGTGAGGAAAACCGCCATATCACCCTCCTCGCGAATATCGTTTATCGTCTGCCAAAGTTCAATACGGCTTTGTGGGTCCAGCCCCGTTGTCGGCTCGTCTAAAAACAATATTTTGGGCTTTGCCAGTAGCGCCCTTGCAATGTCACATTTCCTGCGTTGTCCGCCCGAAAGCTTTTCATATTTTTTGTCCAAAAAGCTCGTCATGGAGAGCTTTTCCGCCAGAGTTTCCACCCGCTTTTTCGCACTTTGGGCATCTATATCATAAAGCGATGCTCTCAAAAGAATGTTCTCACGCACAGTCAAAACATCGTCCAAGACATTCCCCTGAAACACAACACCAATGCTTTTTCTTATTGCATCGTCATCTTTTCCCAGCCTGTTTCCACCCAAGACAACCTCGCCCGAGCTTTTCCCCAGCAGGGTGCATATTATATTTATAGTCGTGCTTTTTCCGGCACCATTCACCCCAAGCAGGCAAAAAAATTCACCCTTAAAGACATCAAAGCTAATGCCATCCACTGCGTTCACAGCAGCCTCGGCATACTTTTTCACAAGGCTATCCACTTCGAGTATTCTCTCCACTTCCACCCTCATCTTTCTGTATTCATTTTCACACTTTTTTTGCGAAAGTACCCCTGCTACACGGCAATTTCCGCACGCCACACTCAGCATTTTCAGGACGTGGGCAAATACAGTGGTTTAATTTTTTGCTACATTCTTGCGCTTAATACATTCTAATATGCCTACTCAGCACTTCCACATTTTCGCACAAAAAAGGTGCTGCGCATCACACAACACCTTTTGCTTATTGTTTGTCCTCACTTCTGTTTCAGAGCATACTCGCTCATTCACACGTGCACTCACGCCATCGGCAAAGCCACATCAAGCTTTACGCCAGCATGTTCATCATTATGCCTGCCGCCGCACTGTTCAGTGCATATGAGCCACCGCTTTTAAGGCTCTGTGCAAAGGAGCGAATGGGGTCGTTGTTTTGTATCTCCTGCATCTGTGCAATGTCATTGGAGACAAGCTCCTGTGCAGATTCACGCAAACCCGCCTGCGCATCACTTTGAATATCCCGTGCTATGTCGCCCAAAATATCCGCCGACAGCTCATGCCCGCCAACATTTTCAGTGCTCAGTGCCTGCGTCAGCACCTCTTCGTCCAGCGACATAGTGCCGTCATCGTTCATGCTGATGCCCACCATCGCCATCGCCTCTTGGGATGCAGGGTCGTCCACCATGCGCATCATCTGCTCCTGCACAGCAGGCCCTCGCTCTGCGTTGTCGTTCAGCGTGCTAAGGGCATTGTTGTGGCTCTCCACCATCTCACGCGCGGCGCTCACAGTTTCCTGTATGCTCTCTTCGGTCACTTCGCCGCTCTCGCCACGCAAAAGATTGCCTGCGTTCCAGTCCGAAAGCTTGCTCGCCGCCGTATTCATGCTGTTCATGTCGTTTGTGTACTGTGTCAAAAAGTCGGCCGTGTCCTTTTTCAGCGTGGTTACCTTGGTGTTGTTCGCCTCAAACGTCGTAAGGCTCGCCGCCGCCTGCTCCCTTGCGGCGTTAAAGTCAAACGCCTGCGATGTAGCGGAGGTTTTTGACGTATTCACACTTGAAAACTGCTGTGACATCTGGGACATCGAAAGCAGTGAGCTTATATTATTCATAATAACAAAGCCCTCCTTTCCTTAAATAACAGGGTGCAAAGCACCAAAAAAAGCTTAACTTCACATCAGACACCTGCGTATACTTATGCACAAGTATCTGCACTTATCCAACATCATAATACCACACCTGCGCCGTCAAATCAAGCGCACAAAGCAATTATTCACAAACTCTTAATTATCTTGAATGTAGCTAAAAGCGGTGGTTTGGGTTTTTGGTGTGCCCCCTGCCCTGCCACACAAAAAAGAACCCCACAAAGAGTGAGGTTCTTCGTATAACTTTTTGCAGCATGCGCCGTAAAATCGTAGATTTTAGCGCTTGGAGAACTGCGGCGCACGACGTGCGGCTTTGAGGCCGTACTTTTTGCGCTCCTTCATGCGAGGGTCACGGGTGAGGAAGCCCGCCTTTTTCAGCTGTGCACGCAGTGCCTCATCATGCTGAAGCAGTGCACGGGAAATGCCGTGACGGATAGCTCCCGCCTGGCCGGACACGCCGCCGCCCGCAACACGCACGGCGATGTCGAAGCTGTCGCCCATGCCGATGAGTACCAGCGGCTGGCGCACGATAAGCTTCAGCGTCTCAAGGCCGAAGTAGTCGTCGATGTCCCTGTCGTTGATGGTGATTTTGCCGCTTCCGCTATAAATGCGAACCCTTGCCACAGAGCTCTTGCGGCGGCCGGTGCCGTAAAAATACGGTTTGGTTTCGTACATTATTCTCCGCCTCCTTTACAGTGTGTAAGCCTGTGGCTTTTGTGCTTCGTTTTTGTGCTCTGCGCCTTTGTAGGTGCGCAGCCTTTTCAGCGAGTTTGCGCCCAGCGTGTTGTGCGGCAGCATTCCCTTTACAGCCAGCGTCATCGCAAAGTCGCTGCGCTCGGCCATCAGCTTGCTGTACTGCACCTCTTTAAGGCCACCTACCCAGCCGGTGTGACGACGGTAAAACTTCTTGCGAAGCTTGTCGCCTGTCAGTACCGCTTTGTCACAGTTGATAATCACTACATGGTCCCCACAGTCCACGTTGGGGGTGAAGTCCACCTTGTGCTTGCCGCGAAGCAGTGCGGCGGCCTTTGCCGCAATGCGACCCAATGGCACACCCGTGGCATCCAAAAGATACCACTTGCGCTCAACAGTCGCGGGTTTTGCAAGTGTTGTGCTCATTACATTTCCTCCCGAATCATCTTTCAATAAAGCATCTAATGCACACAAAGCCTCTCAGCACCACTCATCGGGTGCACATCACAAAAGGCGAAACAGTGCGCAAGACGTATTATAGCCCACACATCACTGCACTGTCAATAGATTTTTTCCGTCTTGTTAATTCTCCCCACTCAATCTGCATTTTACTCTCATTTACTCTATTTTACTCATGTTTTCTCATTTGTCAATTTCACTTTGCAAAAATGGTGTGCGAATAAAAACGGCGATTTAGTTTTTTGGTATATCCTCCCCATCCGGAAGAACCTAACAAGGCACGAGTAGTATTTGCTACGCAAATCTCCACTCTTAAAGCCTTGTCAGAACCTTGATATGGATGTGATATTAAATTATACATCTATATAAGGGGAGGATATACCGATAGAAATCAATCGGTGCTATCGCCTACACTTCACTTTACACCGCTTTGCACAGTTGCTATACTTATCTTCATGAGCAACTCTAAAAAAATGCAGCACCTTGAGGGACTTTGCCGCAAGGCCATACAGATGTACAACATGATACAGCCGGACGACACCATTTGCGTAGGTGTTTCGGGTGGTAAGGACAGCGTTGCGCTCACGCTTGCGTTGCAGGGGCTGGCTCGCTATTTTGAGCACCCGTTCAGCCTCCATGCGCTGACACTCGACCCCTGCTTTGGCGGCGTGCACACCGATTATTCGGAGCTTTCTCGCTTTTTTGCCGAGCAAAATATTCCGCACACCATACAGCGCACCGACATAGGCACGCTCGTCTTTGATGTGCGGCGCGAGCAAAACCCCTGTGCGCTGTGCGCAAAGATGCGCAGGGGCACACTGCACCGCACCGCAAAACAGCTCGGTTGCAACAAGGTTGCGCTGGGGCATCATTTGGACGATGCCATCGAAACCTTTTTCATGAACCTTTTCGGCGGTGGGCGGCTGGGCTGTTTTTCGCCCGTAACGCACCTCTCAAGGCAGGACATCACGCTTATCCGCCCCATGGTGCTGGCGAGCGAGGGTGAGGTTGCGGCGGCGGCAAGCGCCTGCGATGCGCCGGTTGTCCGTAGCACCTGCCCCGTGGACGGCCACACCGCCCGTGCCGAGGCAAAGCAGTTTGTCCACGCACGTGCACAGCAGGATTCTGCCTTTCACCAAAAAATGCTGGGCGCACTGCAAAAAGAGGGCCTTGACGGCTGGGCACCCATAAAACAGCACTAACCTCGGGGGATATGCCAAAAAATCCAGACTACCATTTTGTCCACATCCCAAAAATGGAAAAAGCAGGAGGAAACCACATGAAAGCAAAAATACTGTTCGGGCTGATACTCGTTGCCATAGGCGTTGTCATCGGGGGCAATTCCCTCGAATTTTGGGATTTTGAGCTGTTTTTTGACGGCTGGTGGACGGTGTTCATCATCCTTCCCGGCCTATTTGCCCTTTTCCAAAAGCAGTGGATAAGCGGCCTTATCAGCATAGCCATAGGCACAGGGCTTTTGCTTGCGGCAAACGACATCATCCCTTGGGCACTGCTCGGGCCCATTGCGCTCATCGCCGTGGGGCTGTGCTTTATTTTCGCACGCACCCCTAAAAACCAAAAGGATGCCCGCCCCGTGCAAAACAGCTACACCGCAATATTTTCGGGCAACGACAGTGTTGTCACGGGCGAAGTCACAAAAATACACGTCCGTGCGATATTCGGCGGTGTCGAGCTGGACCTGCGCCAGGCGACAGTGAGCGATGATGCCATCATCGACTGCCTGTGTCTGTTTGGCGGCATAGATATTATCGCCCCCGAAAATGTATCCGTGACAGTAAGCGGCACGCCCATTTTCGGCGGCATCGAAAACAAGGTGCGTGGGGACTTTGAAAAAACGCTCACCCTAAACTGCGTGTGCGCATTCGGCGGTGTTGACATAGAGTAGTGCAAAGTTTACACATTGCAAACCCCACAACACACTTTGTGCAACATTACCTGTCATTTATTTTCTTTTTTCTGTTGTCAACCCTTCGTTTGCTGTGCTACAATTATGCTAATTGTTTGCACCCTTGCATTTTCGGCGAGGGTGGCGCTTAAAGAGAGGAATGGTGCTTTGTGTCCGAGCAAAGTTTTGAGTACAACCAATACGCTCCGCAAACCGGCGGGCGTTTATTCAGTAGCTCCATGTTCGGCTTTAATAAGGAAGAGGTGCTCGAGTATTTAGACGAGCTTGCGGATGAAAACTACCAGCGGCAGGAATCGGCCGATTCGCAGATTCACGAGCTGACACAGCGCATCCACCATTTGGAGGCGAGCATCGCATCCCATCAACAGGCAGGCCAAACCCCGAGCGCCGACACTGTGGACAAGGCCGCTTACGAGGAAAGCCGTCAGCATGTTTTTCAGCTTCAGGACGATTTGGACATAGCCAAATCCGCCACACAGCAGGCGGAGGAAGAGCTTGCGGAAATTCGCGAGCAGCTTTTCAACTCACAGCAGGAGAACAACTGGCTTCGTGAGGAGTTCCAAAAGACGGATGTGCAAATATCCGATTTGCGCCGCCAGCTGGACGAGACCTCACAAGGTCAGTGGGTGGATACTTCCGAAAAGGACAGCCAAATCGAGCAGTTGCAGTCACAGCTTTCGCAGGCGCTCTCCGAGCTTGAGAAGGCCCAGCAGGAAAAGCAGGCCGCCCTTGCGGCGGTGCGCACAAGCGCCGTTTCAGCCTCTGCCACCTCCGTTTCCTCCGGCATCATTGCGGATGCAAACGCCGAGGCACAGCGCATAAGGGCCATTGCAAACGACGAAAAGGAGCGCATCCACCGCCAGATAACCGGCAGTGCGGGCGGCCTTGCCAAAAGCATCACAAACCTTCGTGGAGAGCTTAGCAGTGTAGAGGGAGATGTCTCCCGTGTGCTGGAGGATGTGCAAACCTCCCTGTCCGAAATTCTATCCTCTCTCGGGCGCACCGAGCAGAGCCTAAACGTTTTGGGCGTGCAGGTGGAGCGTTTCCCCACCACCTCCCCTTCGGTGCAAAAGCCGCCACAACAGCAGGTGGTTTACTTCCGCCCCACCTCACAGGACACGCTAAAAAAGCCCGCATACTCGCAGGAAAAAAACCATACATATTTCCCCGAGACATACGGCAGGAGCAGCTTCCGCAGCATAGACAAGTCCAAGGGTACTGCCGCAGGCCAGCGCCCGCTTCGCCCCGCATACAATGTGGGCCCCACCGCACAGGCACAGTACTGGGCGCCCGAAGCGGACAGCTTCATACAGGACGAGCTGAGCGAAGGACGCATCCGTGCGCTGACCGAAAACTTGGCGGACACGCTCATTCAGATGCTTACTTAGTTTATTATTTTCAGAGCAAATACACAAAATCCAAAAGGACAGTGGTGCACTCTAAAACAGAGCGCCTCACTGTCCTTTTTTGTCGTTTTGTCTTAGCAAGCAGTTTATGCTGCTTTGCGCAGGCAAAAGTAGCAGTTTAATATTTTTGGCATATCCACCGCCTACAGCGGGGGACATGCCACTTTTTTCCACGTTTCACTTTAATTCCAAATCAATGCTACATATCGCTACTTCAGCAGTGCCACCAGCTTTTCCTTTTCGGTCACGCCTACGTTTCTCGCCACTTCCTCGCCGTCCTTAAACGCCACCACGGTGGGAATGCTCATCACCTTAAACTTAATCGCCAGCTTGCGGTTGCTCTCCACGTCCAGCTTGCACACCTTGTACTCGGGGTGCTCCGCCGAAAGCTCCTCCACAATAGGCCCCAGTATCTTACACGGTCCACACCACGCCGCCCAAAAGTCCACCAGCACCGGCTTGTCGCTTTGGCACACTTCCGCCTCAAAATTTTCGCTCGTCAGGGTCACTACCATATAAAACACTCCTTTTCATAAGAGGCGCGTGCAAAATCACCTGCGCCACCTAAAAATATTACATCTACCTTCTATTGTAGTGCTTTATCTGATGTAGTCAAGCAATTTTTGTCGCCGCCGTGGATTTTTTTGCTTGACGATTATTTGTAGCTCAAAAGCAAAGCCCCAGCCTTGCGTTCATCGGACAACCGCAAGGGTTATCCCTACAAAAAAACTTCACAGTTTGCGGCAAAGCCTCTCTCCTAAAACGCCATCCCGCTCATATCTGCATCCATATAGCTGTCCAAATCCTGCGGAAAATCTATCTGCACATCGCCTATTTCTATGTTTTCCATGCGCATTTCAACGCTTCCCTCCACCGTCTGTCCCGACATCAGCACGCTGAGATTATACAGCATGGAAATTTCACGTAGCTCTCCCTCAGGGCTGATAAGCGCCTGCAAGTCCACCTGCCCAATATTTGCCTGTGCGCCCAGCTCTTGTGGTAAAAGCTCCTGCAGCTCACCCAGCAAATCGCCCACCATTCCCCCATTTAGAGTGAACTCCAATAGGCTATCGCCATTCACCTGCGTAATGCTCGCCTGCTCTATCGCCTCTTGCGTAAAGCTCACGTTGTAGGTGCTTTGCTGGGGCACTTCGCTTATGTCCATAGGTGTTTTTGTCTTGGTCTCCAGCGCCTCAAGGTACAAAAATCCATCAAGATAGTACATGTCCATGGCTATTTCCACGCCGTCGGTGCGGGTCATTGTTTGCACCTGCATCTGCATGTCAGGCTCGCTAATATTGTTTTGCTTCATGGAAATCTCCATGTTCATCACAACAGCCTCTTCGCCCATGGACATAGTCATATCCATTGCCATATCCGCCGCTATGGAGGGCGCCGCCGCAAACTCCTCGTTCGCCTTTGTGTAAAGCTCATACGCCTGCGCCGTCACATCGTCATTCTGCCCCGTAGTATCCGCACTTTGCCCACATCCAAAAAGATTTAACGCAAGCACCATCATCGCCAGCAAAGATATTACTTTTTTCATATTTTCTCTCTTTCATCACAGAATAATCTACCAAAAATTATCCTATAGGTAATTTATCGCTATAAATATTCTACAAGTAAATCAAACTCTCCGCATAATACTACTTAACATTATACCACACCTGCTTGAGCACAAAAATGTTTTCACAAATATTACACGCTATTAAATATACTCATTGGAATATATTCTATATTTCATACCATTTGTTATTATGCAAAGCCTAAAAATACCGCACATCGCAAGGTGCACGACATGCGGTACTTATCATACTGCACTAATAGTTTCCACCTAAAAGTTCGTCACATAAATCTCAAAGTAAGCACGGGGATGCTTGCACACGGGACATTCGCCCGGCGCAGACGTGCCGATGTGAATGTGGCCGCAGTTTGTGCAAATCCACACCTGCTCCTCCTGGCGTGCAAATACCTGCTGGTTATCGATGTTCTCTTTCAGCTTGCGGTAGCGCTCCTCATGGCGCTTTTCGATGGCCGCAACACCCTCCATCTGCTTTGCGATTTCGTCAAAGCCTTCTTCGTATGCGGTTTTCGCCATTTCTTTGTACATTTCTGTCCACTCAAAGTTTTCACCGGTGGCCGCATCCAAAAGGTTCTCGGGTGTGGAGGGCACAGCGCCGCCGTGAAGCGCCTTAAACCACAGCTCCGCATGTTCTTTCTCGTTGCCCGCCGTCTCCGCAAAAACATTGGAAATCTGCACATATCCGTCCTTTTTCGCCTTGGACGCATAATATGTGTACTTCATGTTTGCTTGGCTCTCCCCCGCAAAAGCCGCTTGCAGGTTCTTTTCAGTCTTGCTACCTTTTAGCTCCATGTCGTCTCCTCCATGCTGATTTATTTGCGGCGAGCTCATAGGGGCACATTTCGTGCACATGCCCCTGCCAATACGCCACATTACATCTCATATTGTACCACTTTACGTTTAATTGCGCAAGAATAACCATCCTGCACAAAGCGCCATAAACCGCACACATGAAATGGGTGTGGCCAAACGCAGTGATTTGGTTTTTGCTATATCCTCCCCCGCCTGCGGCGAGGGAGGATATAGCGCTCTCTTCCTGCGCTTAACTTATTCTAAATCACCTCTATGTGCCCACTTCAAAAAAAGCCTTCACCGCTACTCGTCCGCCTTCCTAAGCCGCTGAACAAGGCGATACACCAGCTCCACATCACGCTCGCACAGCCCCGAGACATCCACCCCCACGCCCTGCCGCAAGCCCAAAAGATAGTCCGTGGACACGTGAAACACCTGTGCAAGCTGAATAAGCACCTCAAAAGATGGGGAGCGTATTCCGCTTTCGTAGGCGGACACCATGCTTTTTGTCACCCCAACGCAATCGGCCAAGCGCTGTTGTGTCATCTCTTTTTCCAGCCTAAGCCGCTTAATCTTAAGTCCCATGTCAACCATTATTTATCACCACTTTGCTATAATAAATGTAACGCTTAAAAGTATTTCAATGGTTGACAAAGTTTATTTATTGTTGACAAACGTGCACTTTATATGTATACTAACAGCATACAACATAAGCTTAGTTGTGTACAAAAAGTAACATTCACTGCTCGTCTTAAGCGGAAAGGGGCATCACAATGGGTTACTCCTCATCGGGAATGAGCATGGGATTTATTATTGTAATTCTAATTGTTGTCGGGCTTATCTCTGCACTCATTTTCGGCTTTGCAACGCAAACTATCGTCAAAAATAAAGGCTATGAGGAAAACTGGTTTTGGTGGGGCTTTTTCTTTGGCTTCATAGCTCTTATTGTTGCCGCATGTAAGCCTGTCGCAAGAAACTACTATTCAGGGCCTCCACAGGGATACACACCGTCGCAAGGCTACTCACCACCTTTGCAACAAGAGATAGAGCAAAGCCAACCCAGACCCATAGGAATGTTGGAAATGTTCCTGTGGAAAGTAAAACGCTTCATACATAGGTAGCTGCGGTTGCGGAACAAGTAAAAGTGAAATACTCTCACCAAAAACTCCTCCGCCACCACCCTCGCCTTCTCCCCAAGCCACCCAAGCGGAGGATAGCCTAACCAAGCTCCAAAAATGCAAGGAACTACTGGACAGCGGCGCTATCACCGAGGAAGAATACAACACCATGAAAATAAAAATCATGGAACAGCTGTAATATTCACAAAGCAAACACCGCAAGTTGTACATCTTTATGTACTTCCTGCGGTGTTTTCGTTTTATTCTACTTCTCACCCTTCTTATTCTTCTCAAGCACAAAGCTCGCCGGTGTCGTATAGCTTGCGCCGCCGGGCGAGGGATTTTTTTGGCACAGTGCGTACAAATCCTCTGCGGCGGCCTCCACCTCCGTAATGCGCCGTGCTTCATCGCTAAGTTTTGTCAGCTTTGCAAGGCTGGTGGACAGCGGAATGTGCGCCGTTTTTTTCGCCCTGCGCAGCAGCGCAAGCCCCCGCTCGTTCGCCCCCAGCACATGCGCAAACGGCGGAATCATGGGCATATCCCCCGGCAAATTCAGCCCCGTGCTCAGCGCTAAGCGCCTCACCCTCGAGTGCGCATGGCGCTTGCTTTTCGCAATCTCAAAAAGCTGTTTTAGGCTCGTCGCCTGCTTTGTTGCCGCCACCATGCGGCTTTCAAGCCCATCCCCCGCCCCGGGGTGTAGCGCAAAATCCAGCGCGCTTTTCCCCCTAAGCCGAGACAGCAGTGCCATTTCCCACTTGCCTACGTCTATCATCTCGCCCGTCTGCTGAGCCTTTTCGTAAATCGGCATACACTCGGGCGGCACCCACTCGCTCAGCGCCTGCACATCCGAGCCAAACACACGCTCCCTCAGCCAGCTTGCACTTGCGTAGCCGTCCAGCGGCACTCCGTCGTGAAAGGCACCCACCCTTGGCATCGCCAGCGGCACGGGCAGTGTGTACGAAAGCGTCCCCGGCGGCAATAAATCACGCAGTGCAGGGCGCAATTTCCCCCTAAGCGCCTTTATGTACTCCACCGCCAAAATGTTGTTCGGGCTTCCCAGTAGCTGCGCCGCACCCGGCAAAAGCAGCTCCGCCGCCGCCGCACGTGCCGCCGCATAGCTCTTTCCCTTGGCAAGCTCCGCACGTATAAGCGACGAAAAATCATCCACAAGCAGTAGCTCCGCAACATCCGTGAGCAGCTCAACCTCCGGCGTTTCCGCACCGAAAGCTAAAACATCCACACACCCCAGCGCCGCCAAAAGCCCCACCGAGCCCTGCGCAAAGCCCTCGGCGGAGGACACCGCCCAGGGCGTGGGCAGGCGCAGCACCAAGTCCGCACCGCCCGCCATCGCCGCTTGCGCTCGCAGGTGCACAGGCATCAGCGCAGGCTCCGCACGCTGAACATAATTTCCGCTGATTACACACACCACTGCGGACACCCCGCCACGGCGAAGCATCTGTATCATCCAGTGATGCCCCTTGTGAAAGGGGTTGTACTCCGCCACAATGCCTGCGGTGATGCTCTGGTGCACACTCTCTGCCTGCACCGTGTCCAAAACATCCAAATTCTGCTTTTCCTCTTTGCTTGTACGTTGCACCCCGACACCCCTTTCAGGATAATTCACTGCTTGCAAATCTTGGGTATGGATAAACGCAGTGATTTAGTTTTTTGGCACATCCTCCCCCGCCTTACTCTCGCACTTAACGCATTCCAAGTCACCTCTATGAGTCCACTCCCCAAGTGTTTATGTATATACATTTCATGACATTAACTTGACATTAGTCAAAACTGTCTTTACTTATTTGCTTTTTCAACACAATACATAGGAATACATAGTCATTTATTGCGAATATTGCACATTTGAGACATCTACTCTATGCAATTCGCTTCCAAAGCGCTACCGTTTACGTCCAAAAACGCACTCCGCTCACTACAGAAATTATTTATTCAAAAAAATATTTAGGCTAACAGCCTTGCACGGCACAAATTCCGTCATGTCTCACAAAAATTATTTCAATTATCCACGACGCAACCTAATTTTTTTGTCTATTTCGACATAAAACACACAGACGCAATACTTACACTAAAATTTAACACCATTTTCCACACAATTTACGGCTTATCCATGCTTGAAATATGCCTTTACCTATTATATAATATTTTTGTTTGACTGAATATAGGTTTTAATACATTGTTTTGCTCGGCATCTGCACAATTTGTGCGCACAGCATGGATTATAGGGTGCTTTGCCAAAACTTGTGAACATAAAATCAGGAATGAGGTTGTTTATACGTATGAAAGTATTGGTAATTAACAGCGGTTCTTCTTCCCTAAAGTATCAGCTCATCGACATGCAAACAGAGCAGGTGATGTGCAAAGGCCTGTGCGAGCGCATCGGCATTGAGGGTAGCATACTGACACACAAGGCAAACGGCAGCGAATGGACGCTGAACACAGACATCCCCTCCCACGCAGAGGCATTTGAGCACATGCTCAAGATGATGACCGAGGGCGAGGGCGCTGTTGTCAAGGACAAGAGCGAGATTGACGCTATCGGCCACCGTGTGGTTCACGGTGGCGAGAAGTTCACCGCAAGTGCGCTTGTCACGGACGAGATGCTGGCCAAAGTAGACGAGCTTTCGGTTTTGGCACCGCTTCACAACCCCCCTCAGGTGCAGGGCATCCGCAGTGCACAAAAGGTGTTTGGTGGCGATGTTCCCCAGACAGCAGTTTTCGACACCGCTTTCCACCAAAGTATGCCCGCAAAGGCGTTCACATTTGCCATTCCCTATGAGTACTACACAAACAACTCCATCCGTCGCTACGGCTTCCACGGCACTTCCCACCGCTTTGTGTCCGCAAAGGCGGCAGAGGCACTGGGCAAAAAGCCCGAGGACGTAAAAATCATCACCTGTCACCTGGGCAACGGCTCCTCCCTTGCGGCTGTAAACGGCGGCAAGGGCGTGGACACCAGCATGGGTCTCACACCGCTGGGCGGCATCCTCATGGGCACACGTTGCGGCGACCTCGACCCCAGCGTTGCCACATACCTGGGCGAGCTTGAGAACGCACCCGGCGCTCAAATCAGCGACTTGCTCAACAAAAAGTCGGGGCTTTTGGGCGTATCCGGCCTTTCGTCCGACTTCCGTGATGTTGAAAACGCAGCAGAAGAGGGCAACGAGCGTGCAGCGCTTGTGCGTGAGATGCTTGCATACCAAATCAAAAAGTTCATCGGTGCGTACGCCGCCGCAATGAACGGTGTGGACTGCGTGGTATTCACCGGCGGTATTGGCGAAAACAGCAAGTCCCTGCGCGAGATGGTCTGCTCGGACATGCAGTACCTCGGCGTTAAGTTTGACGGCGAGAAGAACCAACAGCGTGGCGAAGTTGTGGAGATTTCCGCAGACGACTCCGCTGTAAAGGTGCTTGTTGTTCAGACAAACGAGGAGCTCATGATTGCACGTGACACCATGGAGATTGTAAAGAAGGGCTAAGCTTTCGCCCATTATGGCACAGCTTGCTTCTTTTACTGAAACACAAAAAAGGGTCGGCGCTTTGACTTGAGCGCTGACCCTTTTTGTTTTATATTAGAATGAACACTCGTGTCCACACTATCCAATCCATGACGCAAAGCACCCCACTGCGCCTAATTCTTCAGCGCCTGAAGCGGCGCAGGAATACGCCCACCCCTTGCAATAAACACAGAGGGCGACAGTTTATTGATGGGCATAACAGGGCCGTAGCCCAAAAGGCCGCCAAAGTCCAGCCTGTCACCCACCGTCTTGCCTATGGCGGGAATCACACGCACAGCGGTGGTTTTGCTGTTTATCATTCCGATGGCCGCCTCGTCCGCAATCATTGCGCTGAGCACATCCGCAGGCGTATCGCCCGGAACAACCACCATGTCAAGCCCCACACTGCACACGGCGGTCATCGCCTCTAACTTTTCAAGCGTGAGGTGTCCTTTTTCCGCCGCCGCAATCATCTGCGCATCCTCGCTCACGGGGATGAACGCACCCGAAAGGCCGCCCACAAGGCCGCTGGCCATAACGCCGCCCTTCTTCACTGCGTCGTTCAGCAGCGCAAGCGCCGCCGTTGTGCCGTATGCGCCCACGCTCTCAAGGCCCATCTCCTCCAAAACTGCGGCAACGCTGTCGCCCACCGCAGGTGTAGGCGCAAGCGAAAGGTCCACAATGCCAAAGGGCACGCCCAGTGCCTTGCCGGCCACCTCGCCCACCAGCTGACCCATGCGTGTAATTTTGAAGGCGGTGCGCTTTACTGTTTGCGCCACCTCGTAAAGGTCCGCCTCCTTGGGTAGCTTTGCCAGCGCACTGCGCACAACACCGGGGCCCGAAACACCCACGTTTATGGCACACTCAGGCTCGCCCGTGCCGTGGAAAGCACCCGCCATAAATGGGTTGTCCTCCGGCGCATTGCAAAACACCACTATCTTTGCGGCGCCAATACAGTGGTTGTCCTTTGTCAGCTCGGCCGCACGGCGGATGACAGGCCCCATCATGGCCACCGCATCCATGTTTATGCCGCTTTTGGTAGAGCCAATGTTCACGGAGGAGCACACGTAGCTTGTTTGCGCCAGTGCCTCGGGTATGGCGTTTATAAGGCGCTCATCCCCTGCGGAAAAGCCCTTGTTCACCAGTGCCGAAAAGCCGCCTATAAAGTTTACACCCACTGCCACCGCCGCCCTGTCCAGCGTTTTGGCAAACTGCACGGGGTCTGCACCTGGGCAAGCGCCCAAAAGCATCGCAACGGGGGTGACGCTTATGCGCTTGTTCACTATGGGTATCCCATATTCTTTTGTCACTGCCTCGCACACCGGCACAAGGTACTTTGCACGGCGCACAATCTTTTCGTAAATCTTGCGGCAAGCCTCGTTCGGGTCGGGGTCGATACAGTCCAAAAGGCTGATGCCCATTGTGACGGTGCGCACGTCTAAGCACTCGTCATCTATCATGCGGATGGTCTCGATAATTTCGTTTGTGTTAATCATGTTCCACTAAGCCTTTCTTTTTTGCGCATCGGATAGCATCATCCGCTCACGCACAGTGCCCTTTGTAGCACTATATCTTGTGCATTGCATCGTATGTTTCCTGGCGTGTGAGCGTTACCTGCACGCCGATTTCCTCACCGCCATTTTGTAGCAGTGTCACCAGTTCCCCAAAGCTAATGCCATTATCGGGCAAGCTGGCAATCATAATCATAGCGAAAGTACCCTGCAAAATACTCTGGGTTACCTCCTCAATGTTCACCTGTACCTGTGCACACAATGCGCTGATTTTCGCTAAAATCCCCACCTTGTCACACCCTACCACTGTAATAACTGCCTGCATATTACGCCACCTCCTCTTTGTTGTTTAAGTTTTTTGTTATATAGTGTCGACACTATATAAATCTTTCGGCAAATGTGCCCGCAAAATATCCTCCCGGCACTATTTTTCCAAAAGTCGCAAAACCCTACGCCACAGATTATATCATACATTTTCCGGAATGTATATATTTTTTGTCCTCTATGCGCGTACACTTTTGAAAATAAATATCATATATGCGTTGTTTGTTTTGTGAGGTTCAAGAGTCTTGTCTGCGGGCATTTACAATTTTTCACAAAACTCGGGTGTGGACAAAAGCGCTGATTTAGTATTTTTGTATATCCTCTTTCTGAAGGTGGAGCGCCTTGCCCTAAGTTATATTTGCTCTTGCATCAAAATTATGCGCTATTTTTCTAAACAAATTCATCTGTTTGTGGTATACTAATGTGGTTCAAACATACTCTTTGCCATCCTCGAAACACTGCCGACATACCCCACACCCGAAAGGAGATTTCTCATGTGGAAGCCGGATTTTAGCGGGCGGGAAATTCGCAACTGCATACTTAGAAGTGTGTGCGTGTCACTTTTTGCACTGTTTGCATTTTTCATGGTGCATCTCATGGATAATACCGTGTGGATAACCTCCATTGCGGCAAGTGCGTTTATCGCTTTTGCATTTCCCAGTGCACAGTCGGTGCGTCCCCGTGTTCTAATAGGCGGCTACGTGTGCGCATGTGTGTGGGGGCTTATAGCGTATGGCGTGTGGCACATGTTTTGGGGTCACTACACAGCACTGCTGTGGCTGTGCATTGCCGTCATTTTCTTCACCACTCTCAGCATGACACTTTTTGACTTTGAGCACCCGCCTGCGGCGGCGCTGTCCATAGGCATATTGCTTTCTGTTCACCCTATATATCTTGCGTCTGCATCCCTGCTTTTTGTCGTAGTGTTGTGCATTGTAAAGATGCCCGTCATTCGTTTGCTTGCACTTTCCCCTAAAAAAGAACCCGAAAGTACCACCGAAAGCACCACCGACACAAAGTAGCTTTCAGCGCATATACGTCATTTTGATACATCATTATTCTTCAAAATTTATGTTACCATACGCAAAACACTTGACAATAGCACCATCCTTTGATAATATAGTTTAGTACCGTTTGGGCTGTAGTGTATTTCATCATAATGCAGCGTGTACATTCAAAGGTATTTACCCATCATAAAAACACCATATGGGGGCGTAGCTCACCTGGGAGAGCGCTTGAATGGCATTCAAGAGGTAGTCGGTTCGATCCCGATCGTCTCCACCAAAGCCGCTACTATACTTAAGTATAGTAGCGGCTTTTACTATGCAAATAGTACCACTTCAAACACACCCCCCATTCCAAGCAGCTCTTTTTCGCACGCCTCCCTCATAGATACGCAAAATAAAGGGGTTGACAAACAAAAGTTTGTCAACCCCTTTACTATAGGGTTTCCGCAAAAGCTTGGGTGTAGCCCTGCGGCGGCAAATTTGCAAAGTAAATGTTTTCTACACAAAGGCACTATGCAAGCGGAGTAAGCTCCGCCTTTATGTTGTGCTCCGCTTTCAGAGCGTTCAGCTCCTCCACGGTGGTCTTGGGCAGGGGCATACCATTCTTGCGGCGTTCTGTCTCCCTGCGGTACTCAATCTCGCCCGGCATCATTACCTCTTTGCCCTCCTCCCACGAGGGGATGCTCTTGAGGTAGCTTAGGTACTCTGCCATGCGCTCTTTCATCTCGTCCTTGCCCATGATGGCCTCAATGTTGATGGCAATCATGAAATGGCCTGTGAGGCTGGGGTCCTTGGGCTTTGCGTACATACTGCTCATCATGTGGCTGAAAATGCCGCCCGTGATAACGCCCGAGAATATGTCCACCATCTGTGCAAGCCCGATGCCCTTGTGCTCGCCCATGGGCTGCAAGTAGCCTTTGAATGCCTTTGCAGGGTCGTCCGTGGGCTTGCCGTCAATGTCTGTCGCCCAGTCGGTGGGGATTTTTTCACCCTTCTTCATAGCGAGTGTCAGCTTGCCGCCCGCAACCTTGGAGAAAGAAATATCAAGGCTAAAGGGGAAGTCGCCGTAGGTGGGAATGGCCACAGCAAGTGGGTTGTTGCCCACAACAGGCTTGCCCGTGCCGGGTGAAACGATAAGCGGAATTACGTTTGTCATGGCAATGCCTATCATGCCCTGCTCCGCCGCAAGGCGTGCGTACAAAGCGCCTGCGCCAAAGTGGTTGGAGTTTGTGACGCCCACTGCGCCTATGTTAAACTCCTTCGCCTGCTCGATAGCTCTGTTCATGGCGGCACGCCCAACAATAAAGCCTGCGCCCGCATCGCCATCCACAACAGTGAGGCCAAGGCCGCCCTTTGTCACCTTGATGTCCGGCTTCACGTTAATAGCGCCATTGAGCATACGGCCAAAGTAGGCGGGTGCACGCATAACACCGTGGGAGTCTATGCCCCAAAGATTGCTTTGCACCAGTGCGTTTGCGTGAAAGTCCGCATCATCCTTGGACATGCCCGAGGACATAAAAAGCTCGGTGACAAATTCTTTGACAGTCTCGGGTCTAAACAGTATTGAGTTTTCAGCCATGGTTTTGCTCCTTTATTTTGAAGTATTCGTTAGATAGTGCTGTCACGAGTGTTCAGCCGTCATATTTTGGCAATTTTTGCGCAAAACTTTTCGCAATACATCAGCGGCCACAGTCCTGCCCTGCGATGTTGCACCTAAGGGCGTACACCTTGTCCTCCGCCGTTGCGAACATAGTTTTCATGTCCGCACCGCCAAAGCAAAAGTTCGCCACGTGCCCCTCAAAGGGAATGTGCCCGATGAAGTCGCCGCCTTTGCTAAACACATGTATACCCCCCTGCGCACAGCAGTACACATTGCCCTTTACATCAATCTTTATGCCGTCGGGGCGGCCGATGCCCTCGCCCTCGGTTTTGGCAAAAAGCCTTCCGTTTACAAGGCCGCCGTCATCCGCCACATCGTACACCCAAATGGAGTAAAGGGCGGCGTAGCACACGTACATCTGCTTTTCATCTGCGGAAAAGCACAGGCCGTTTGGTGTCTCGTACTCGCTTGTCAGCAGTGTCAGCGTGCCGTCTTTATAGCGAAAAACACCCTCGTAGTCCATCTCTCGCTCTCGCAAAACCGCCACACGGGGGGAGGTGCGCCCAAAGCGTGGGTCTGTAAAGTAGATACTGCCGTCGCTTTTGCCCACGATGTCGTTGGGGCTGTTCATCTCCTGCCCGTCGTACTTATCGCACAGCACACGGTATCCCTCGCCCGAAAGCTCCCTAAAGGACACACGGGAGGTGGCGTGCTCGCAGGAGACAACGCCGCCCATAGCAAAGGCGTTTCCGTTTGCCATAAAGCTAAAAGTAGCAAAGTCGCACAGCCCCTCTTTTTCGCTCCAGCTGTACATGCGGTTGCCCGGGATGTCGCTGAAAATAAGGCGCTGCTCGGCGGCACTCCATATAGGGCCCTCGGTGAAGTTAAAGCCGTCCGCAATAACCTTGTACTCTTTGCTCAAATCAATAATCTCTGAAATGTTTTTTGCCATACTACACCCCTTTTGGCCGTCTACAGTTTTGAACGTTGCTATGACGAAAAATTAAGCAATCCCCTTTATCGGGTGTCGGTAAAAGTGTTGATGTGTTTTTTGATATATCCACCGCCTTCGGCGGTGGATATATCAGCTTTTTTGTACTTGTTGTGTGGCATTCCGCCTCTAAAGCAAGGCTATTTTACTGTTCTACTACCCGTCCACTGTCACGGGAATACCCAAGATTTCACATGCGGCAACAAGCGAATCCACACAGTCCACGCCAACACCTGCGATGTGATTTGAGTCAAACTCGTTTACCAGCTTTTCGTAGTCGATGTTCGCCTTTATGTAGGCGGTGGGCAGCTGATGCTTGCCACGGCTCTTGGCAAATTCTTCCGCACGCTCCGGCTCGGGTGTTACCATCTCGCCCTTGATAATGTACATTCTGTATTCGCCTGCCATACGAGTGAGGCGTGCGAGTGTCACAGGGCCGGGCGCTGTGGTAAACAATGTGATGGAGCCGCCTGCCGGACGGTTTGCCTCACGCAGGTCGATTTTCGCAAGGTTCTCGTAGGGGTCGTTGCTACGCCCGGCAAACCATGCAGTGTATGCGCCGCAGTTGGGCAGGTAGATGATGGAAGAGGCGGGGTCAAGGTGGCTCACGTCCGCAAACATGGTGGGCATTCCGCCCGTTACCAGCTTCATCATCTGCATGGTAAGCGCCGCATCCGCATCCGACTCACACGCCATAACCGTAGCTTCCTTTTCGCCCTCCGCATCAAAGCGGTCGTTGAGGAATGCCGCTGTAATACACTGGGGTGTGTGGTAGCGTGTCATGTCGGGCATACACTTGATGGCGGCAAAGTCTATGCCGCTTTCCTCTATGATATCCTTTGTGGCGAGGTAGCACGCTATCTGGAAGCGGAAGCGCTCCTCGGTGAACTTTTCGCCGTAGGTAAGCGACTTTGAATTATCCGCAAGCCACTTTTGCATTTTGTCTATGCGAGCGTCTTCCATAATGTGCGCGCGACGCACAATCTCCAGCTGGTCAACGTGGTCGCTGTCTATACCAAAACACTTTTTCCACTGCATGGGGTCGAAAGTACCCGTCTCGATGCCAAGGCTACGCCCGCCGAACAGCCCGAACACACTGCCACGCAGTCGGCTGACAGCCGCCGCCGCACGTGCTTTGGGTAGCAGGATGTTGTTCAGCTTGGCCATCGTCTCCTCGCCCTCGTAGGGGCACTGCACACGGGTGTGCGGATAGCCGATTTGGTTAAGCGCACCGCCTGCGCCCAAGAGCCCCACGGTGGAGTGGCTACCGGGGTCACGGTTTGCCCACAGCACGGTGGGCAGGTCCATCGCCTGCACTACGGTGGTGGCAAAGTTCGGCCATATCCAGCTGGCAACGTGCAAAAGGAACATCTCTGCGCCCTGAGCCTTCAGCTGGTTTGCCTGCTCCTTTATGGCAGGAATGTTGCGGGGAAGCTCGTCGCAGTACTTTACTTCCACGGGAATGTTTTCAAGGAGCTTCAGCATTTTCAGGTGGTTTTCACCAGCCAGCTTTTTGAACATATTGTTCCACTCGTGCTCACGTGGGTCACCCAGCGTAATCATACCGATAATCGGCTTTTTTATTTCAGGCATGTTATTTTGCCCCCTTTGCTTTTTGTAGGAACTCGTAGTCCTCGTCTGTTATCGTCTTGTAGCCGGGTGTGGGGAATGCCTGGAAGCTGCGCCCGCCGTCTATGTAAATGGTCTCGCCGAAGATGAAATCGGAGTCGGAGCAGGAGAGGAACACCGCAAGCCGTCCACACTCGTTGGGTGTGCCGATGCGGCCGATGGGTGTGCGGGAGATGATGGTGTCCATCAGCTGGTTATCCGTGCCCACACGGCGCATGAGGTCCGTCTCAATGGGGCCCGGAGCCATGGCGTTTACCTTGATGCCGTAGCTTGTGAGCGCAATGGCCTGCACCTTTGTCAGCTGTACGATGCCGCCCTTGCTGGTGGTGTACACCACCTGTGCGTCCAGGCCAAGGTGGCTGTTGACGCTGGCCATGTTCACAATGTGTCCGCCCTCGCCCTGCTTTATCATCTGGCGTGCGGCATATTGGTCGCCAAAGAACATTCCACGCAGGTTTATGCCCATGATTTGGTCATACTGCTCGGGGGTGATGTCCTTAAAGTGGGTTTTCTTTGAGTCGTTTATGCCGGCGTTTGCCATGTATATATCAAGGCGGCCAAACGCACGCACCGCCTCGTCCACGGTGTTTTGCAAGTCGCCCAAATCGGACACGTCCTCTTTCACGTAAAGAACGTCCTTAAAGTCTTTTTTCAGCTCCGCCTCGGCGGCCTTGCCGTCCTCTGTGTTGCGCCCTGTGATGACAACCTTTGCGCCCTCTTTGAGGTACTCTTCCGCTATGCCGTATCCAATGCCCTTTGTGCCGCCGGTAACAACGGCTACCTTACCCTGAAGTTTCATTCTTACACTCCTTTTTATTGCTGTTAAAGATGGTTGCAAACAAAAATCGGGCAGCCTTTCTCCGCCGTTTGGGCAGGCGGAGAGAAGGCAAATATTAAAATGGTGTCAGCTGTAAAATCCGACGTTACGCCTGCTCGCTACGGCACTTTGCCACCGCCTCAAGCGCAAGCTTCCAGTTCTTTCTGAAGCCGGAGAAGAACAGCTGTACCGGGCCGTACTCCTCGTAGTTTTCGGGGGCGATGCCGCCGCTCATGTATGCGGCACGGTAGTCGGGCAGCTTGCGGCATAGCTCGTCATTCACGCTCTCGGGTGTGGGCTGGAAGAAACGCTGTACCACAGGGCCGTCAAGCTCGATAAGCTTGTCCGCAGTGCCCACCCAGTTGATGGTGATGTTCGCCTCTGCGCCCACCATCTCGGTGAAGTGGTTCAGCCCACGTGCGCCGCCGCTTATCATGCGGATGCCATAGCCACGCTCATTGCAAAGCGCATACATCTTGCGTGCCACCGCAATGCCTGCCTGCCATGTGATGTCACATGGGATGTCAACGTTATTGTCCGCCACATAGTTTTGGATATACTCGTCAAATATGCCTGCGATGTGGGAGTAAAACATCACGCTACGGTGCTTTTTGCCCTTGTTTGCACGCAGGTAAGCCTCGCCCACGTCCACAAACTGGTCCATTGCGAAAATCTCGGTGGCGTTCAGCGGAATGCCCTCCGCCGCAAGCGCCTCAAGTGCCTTTATGCCGTCGGGAATGGCGGGAATTTTGGGAGTGATGTTGGGCATTTTGGAGGCGTTGTACTTGCCGTATTCGTAGATAGCATCAAAGTGCTCGTTGAACGGGTCGCCCTGGATGCTGACATAGCCCTGCTGGCCGCCTGTTGCCTCGTAAATGGGCAGGAACTTTTTGGCCACTTCCATCACAAGCTCGGTCTGCAAAAGCTCCAGCACACGGGTGTCGTCACTCTCCTGCTTTACAAGGCGCTTTATAATCTCCATCATGAAGGGGCCTTCCACCGGGTCCGAAAGCATCTTGCCCATGTAAGCAGGGTTCATGGTGGCGCTCTGTGCACCGTGTGAAATGGAAAGGTCCGCCTGCGCACGGCTGGGATTGTTTATCCAAAACTTTGTGGCTGTCTGCTCGTGTACTCGCTGAAAATAACCTTTGCTACTACTCATTTTTTTGCATCCTTTCTCTTTGTGTGCGTATTGTTTGTTTTATATGTTTAATTGGGAGTGGACAAATAGAGGTGATTTAGAATACGTTAAACGAGAGAAGAAGGCGGTATATCCTCCCCGCCGTAGGCGGGGGGCGGATATACCAAAAAACTAAATCACTGCGTTTGGACACTACTGTTTAATTTATCTTTTTGACTTTATCTGTTGCTTGTAGCTGTCGCTGCTGTACTGCACGTCCTCTATGTGGCGGCGCATTCTGCGCTTTGCCTCCTTTTCATCCTGCTCCTTTACGGCCTGCAGGATGTTTTTGTGCGAAGCGAGCGCACGCTGCTGTATCTCCTCATCTGCGCTGTTAAATATATGGTAGATGCTGGCCGAAAACGGCTCTATGGCGGTGCGCATCACATGCTCCAAAAGGCGATTGTGCGAGGCCTTTGCCATGCCAAGGTGGAACATAGTATCTGCGTAGGTCAGCTTTGTTATGTCGCTCAGCCCCTGCTCCATCGCAGTCACAGACTGCTCAAGCTCTGCCAAATCCTCTGCGCTCGCACGCTTTGCCGCAAAGCCGGCTATCTGCGCCTCTATCATAAGGCGAAACTCCAAAAGGTCCTCAAAGTCGCTCATCTCCACCGCTACGTTAAAGGGCATCTTGGTGGCTATCTCTTCGTCGTTGTTTACAAATGTTCCCCGCTTTGTGCGGGTGATAAAGCCGTTGTTCTCCAAAAGATGGTACGCCTCCCGAAGGCTACTGCGCCCTACGTTTAGATAGGAGCAAAACTCGTTTTCATTGGGGAACACATACCCTGCAGGCAGCTTGCCCGCCACAATCATATAGCGTATCTTTTCGGCAAGCCTGTCCGCAACCTTGCCGCTGGGTGCATCCACCAAAAAGTCCAAAGGTTGCTCAAGCAATATATTCTGTGTCATGTTCGCTCCTTTCTAAAGGGGAGAGTGTAGGTGTGCGCCACCGAAAGCAAGAAGAGATGAAGCACATCATACGTCTGTTGTCTGACATCACACTTATAGTACTCTTGTGGACTGCGAATGTCAAGTAGTAAAGAGAAAAAAAATTGCACAACTTTTATTGTGATTTGCCACGAAAAAAAGAATGTGCGAAGGGGGTTCCCTTTCGCACATTCTTTAGCTATAAGCTATCTATCTTTTCTTTTTCTTGCCGCCCGAAAAGCCTGTCATAAGCCCAAGGCCAAAGCGCATAACCTTGCTGTCCAGCTTTTTGTGCGCTTCGCTTAGTTTTGTGGGAATGTCGATGCTTTGCGGACAGTGCTTTTCACACTTGCCACAGCCTGTACATAGGTTTGCGCCCGACTTTGCGCCGCCCAGCATACCCACACACTTTCCTGCGTATTGAAACTTCACAAATCCTGTCTTGCCGCCAAAAAAGTAGATGCTGTTGTAGTCGCTGAAGGTGCCGGGGATGTCCACCCCAAAGGGGCAGGGCATACAGTAGTTGCACCCTGTGCAGGGCACTTTCATCAGCTCGTCGTACACGGCTTTTACTCTGTGTATAAGCTGTAGCTCCTCCTCGCTCATGCACTCGGGCGTTGTGATGCTTGCCACCTCGATATTTTCCTTTACGTGCTCGGTGACGTTCATGCCGCTAAGCACGGTGGCAACACCCGAATAGTTCATGGCAAAGCGCATCGCCCAGTAAGCGGGGCTGTGCTTTTGTGCATAGCTTGCAAAAATATCCCGTGCTTTGTCGGGGGCATCCTTTGCCAGCGAGCCGCCGCGCAAAGGCTCCATCACCACAACACCTATGCCCAGCTCCTTCGCACGTTGCAGGCCGGCAACGCCCGCTTGGTTGTTTTCATCCAGGTAGTTTAGCTGGATTTGGCAAAAGTCCCACTCGTAGGCCTGCAATATTTTTATAAACTCATCCGGCCTACCGTGAAAGGAAAAGCCGATGTACTTTATCTGTCCTGCGGCCTTTTTCGCCTTGATAAAATCGAGTATGCCAAAGGAGATTAGCTTTTCCCAGTCCTCGATGCTACTAAGCATGTGCATGAGGTAAAAGTCTATATAGTCGGTGTTCAGCCGCTTTAGCTGGGTGGCGAAATATTTTTCCACCTGCTCTGCCCTGCTTGTCAAAAAAGCGGGGAGCTTGTCGGCGATGTAAACCTTGTCTCGGAGGTTATACTGCCGCACAAACTCCCCAAGTATAGCCTCGCTCTTGCCGCCGTGGTAGGGGTATGCCGTGTCGAAATAGTTTACGCCGCTATCATACGCAAGCTTCATCTGCGAAAACGCAAGCTCCTTATCGATGCTACTGCCCTTCGTGGGAAAGCGCATACACCCATACCCCAAAAGGGATATGTCCGGGCCGTCCTTTACAAGCTTTCTGTATTGCATAGCTCCTCCTTATATTTCCTCACGCTTAACAAGCAAAAATTCTTTTGGCATCGCACAGGGGACTGCGTACATAAGCACAATCTCGGTGCCATCCTCCAAAGCCTTGTTTACGGTGAAACAATTGAACCAAAGCCCATCTTCACACGGGTCGAAAAGCAAAGCTTTTGTGTTTTTTTCAGCGTCACCAAAAAGCGTGTGCTCGGCAATCGCCGTTTTGTAGTTGTCGCCGATTTTTGCGTTTGGGTGAGACTCGGCGAGCATAGGGCTTAAATAAATAAGTTTTTCGGTTTTTTTATCAAACGCTAATCCATAAATACCTGCTCTGCCAATCATTTCCTCCAAAATTGCCACTTGCATAATACACACTCCTTTATTTACATGCTGTACGTTAATAGAATACACCATGTAAATTATATTGTCAATAATTATTTACAGAGTGTAAGCTGTGTGGTATACTCTATGTATGAGCTTGGCTACTGTGTGAGGTGATAGCATGGACTACAAAAGAGCAAGGACAGCCAAACAAATAGAAAACAGAGTGAGCGAGATTGTCCGCTGTGCTATAGAAATATACGAAAAAGATGGTCTTGAAAGGCTGAACTTTCTTGAAATATCCAAAAAGACCAACTTCACAAGGCCCACTATATACAAGTATTTCAGCACAAAAGAGGAGGTTATGCTGTCGCTGATTTTGCACTACATGGAAAAATTAGTGCAGGAGGTTTGCGGCGGCATTGATGAAAATTCCTCTGCCGAGCAGGTGGCAAGGGTGCTAACAAACGGCTTTGAGAATGCACCGCAGTTTATGGACTTGTTCGGCATATTGTACACAGTGATAGAGAAAAACTCCTGTGTAGAGGCGCTGGCCAACTTCAAAAGAGAGATAATGGCGTACCAAGCCCCACTTGCACAGTGTATCCAAAGGGCAACGAAATGCAGCAGTGAAATACAGGTGTATAAGTTCTTGGTGCTGGCAATGTCGCTGGCGCTGGGGCTTTATCCCATGTGCAAGCTGAGCGATGTGCAAAAGCAGGCTATTGCACAATCGGGCACGGGATATGTCGCACCAAGCTTCAGTGAGGAATATTTTAGCGCAGTTCTCCTACAGGTGAGAGAAATCGAGAAAAACCACATATATCCGAATATATCCAACTAAAAAACGGAAGTGGACACATAAAAGAACTTTAGAATACGTCAAGTGCAGGATATAACAAAAACCAAATTGTCGCATTTGCTCACACCAAAAAACAAAACTGACACCTCTCAAAAAGTGATGTCAGTTTTGTTTTTGCAGTCAATATATTTTGGAATAACTAATATCTTTACCGGTAGCTCACTATCTCCGCCACATCTTTTCTCGGCGGTGCGGCCTTTGGCGCACTTAGCGGATAGCCCAGCGCAACAAGCGCCACCACACGCTCGCTCTCATCTATCTCAAGCATTTTTGTTATCGCATCTGCGTCGAATATGCCCAAAATAACACTGCCCACGCCCTTTGCGTGCGCCGCAAGGCAAAACGTCTGCGCCGCAATGCCCGCATCAAATATCTCCCAATACGGCTCCTGCTGTGTTTCAGTGCTACCCTCAGGTTGTTCACATCCGCTGATGCCTTTTTTTACGCTCAACACCACAAGCGCATTGCACCTATTTATTGTTTTGATGTTGAACTCAAACCCGCACACACACTCGCTTGCAATTCTTTCTTTCAACTCCGCCGTCTGCACTATATGATAGCGTGCCACCTGTGTGTTTTTCCAGGAGGGCGCATAGCGTGCAAGCTCTGCTATTTCGCCCAGCACCCCCTGTGTAAGCGGCTCATCCGAAAATTTTCTCACGCTTCTGCGCTCTTTAATGCACTGTTCTGCGTTCATTTTATGCTTTTCCTCCTGCATGTCTTTCTATTTTGCGCACACCTGCCTATGCAGTGCATTCAATAGTTTCAACTCGTGTAGGCACTGCCTAACATTCGCACACAACCGACTTTTCCCTAAAATACTGCGCATACTCCGCCGAGGGCGGCTCGTCGGTTATCACATACTGAAATGCGGAAAGCTCCGCATACGTCAGCAGTGCCGAATTCCCAAACTTGCTTGTGTCCGCCAAAAGAATATTTGTGGCGCTTATGTTCACTACCTCTCTTTTTATGGTGGCCTCTGCGGAGGTAGTATTTGTTGCACCCTTGTTCAGCGAGACGCCCGTTGCGGACATAAAAGCCTTGCTTATGTTGAACTGTCGCAGGTTTTCAAGCGAGCAGTAGTTGGCCGAAAAGGACGCTGTCTCAAGACACAGCTGGCCACCAAATGATATTGCATTTATACCGGGGTAATTCATGCAATAGGTGATGACATATAGGTTGTTGCTCAATATTGTAAGGCCATTAAATGCCGAAAGATGCGGCAGAATGTTCATCACCGTTGTGCCCGAGTCTATGAAAATAATATCCCCCTCGTTTATGTGCTGTGCCGCAAGGCGGCCAATCTCTTTTTTCGCATCGCTGTGCGCAATGCTTCTGTCCGAAAAGGAGATAAGCGCATTTGGCGGCCGCTTAATCGCCTTCACTCCGCCGTATACTTTCTCCGCCACACCCGAGGCGACAAGCTCGCTCACATCCCTGCGGATAGTGTTTTTGGACTTTCCAAACATCTCGCACAGCTCATCCAGCGACACAAACTCCCTGCTCGCCACATACGCTTCCATCCTGCCCAGCCGTGTGTACTTCATTCTTTCCTCACAACCCTTCCCCTTCAAGGCTTCGCATCCTGCCGCAATTTTGCTATGCCTATCTCAAAATACATTCCCCCGAATTGTAGCACTTTTCACACTCACAGTCAACCATAAGTTACCCAAAAAATAGTCAATTTGAGCATGTGTTACAGCCGCAAAATGCCCACCGAACAAATCCTTTTGCTCGGTGGGCAGCGCATTTACCTATATTGTTTGCTCTTTATGCCTGCTGCGCAGGGTCTATATAAGCCCCAAGCTTCCTAAACCTTGCATAGCGCTCCTCACACAGCGTGTGTGTATCCTTTTCACAAAGCTGTGCAAACGTCTGCACAAGGCGCTCTTTCAGCGCTTCAAACGTGCTGTCCTGCGTCTTTTCGGGGATAATTTCCTCTATCACGCCCATCTCCAAAAGGTGTTTTGGGGTAAGCCTTAGGCATTCGCACGCCTCCTGCACACGGGAGGAGTCCTTCCACAGTATGCTTGCGCAGCCCTCGGGGCTTATCACCGAGTAAATGCTGTTTTCCAGCATCCACACTCTGTCTGCCACCGCCAGCGCCAGCGCACCGCCGCTGCCGCCCTCCCCTATCACCACGCTTATCACGGGTGTTTTAAGCGTCATCATCTCGCACAGGCTCTCGGCTATCGCCTGCCCCTGCCCTCGTTCCTCCGCACCTATGCCGCTGTACGCACCCTGCGTGTCCACAAGGCACAAAACAGGCCGCCCAAACTTTTCCGCCTGCTTTGCAAGGCGAAGTGCCTTGCGGTATCCCTCGGGGTGCGCCATGCCAAAGTTTCGCCGTGCCCTGCTGGCAAGGCTGCTGCCACGCTCGTGCGCTATAACAGTGATGGGCATACCCTCCATCATGCCAACGCCGCCTATAATGGCGTGGTCGTCCCCAAAGCGGCGGTCGCCCCGCATCTCGATAAACTCACTGCACAGCCTGCGGATAAACGCCTTGCCGGTGGGTCTGTCCGCCGCACGAGCCTTTTGGAGAATCTCATACGCACTCATACGCTTTCCTCCTCCTTTTTGCTCGCATTGTGAAGCCGCAGTATCTGCGCAAGCGTCACCTTCATGCGTGTGCGTGGAATCACCGCATCCAAAAATCCCTTCTCCAGCAAAAACTCCGCTCGCTGAAAGCCTTTGGGCAGCTTTTGCCGCATTGTCTGCTCTATTACACGAGGGCCTGCAAAGCCTATCAGCGCCCCCGGCTCAGACAAAAGAATGTCCCCCTCCATCGCAAAGCTTGCGGTCACGCCGCCTGTCGTGGGGTCGCACAGCACCGCCACAAAAAGCAGGCCCGCATCGCTGTGCCGCTTCACCGCGCCGCTCACCTTTGCCATTTGCATCAGCGAAAGGATGCCCTCCTGCATACGCGCACCGCCCGAGGTGGTAAAGCCCACCACAGGCAGTCCCAGCTCAATGGCGCTCTCAAAAAGTCGGGTGAGCTTTTCGCCCACAACACCGCCCATGCTTCCCATCATAAAATCTCCGCTCATCGCAAAAACGGCGCACTCATAGCCGTTTATGCGTGCAGTGCCGCACAAAACGGCATCCTCCTCGCCGCTTTGCTCCGAGGCTATTTTCAGCTTCACCTCATAGCCCGAAAACTCCAGCGGGTCTGCGCTGTGCAGGGCGGCATCCCGCTCCTCAAAGCTGTTTTCATCGCACATAAGCGCTATTCGCTTGCGTGCGCTCATGCGAAAATGATGTCCACACACACTGCACAAATATTGCTCGCTCTCCATGTCGGCGCTGAATATAGTTCGTGCGCACCCGGGGCAGCGCACACACATTGCGTCGGGCACGCCGGGAACGTTTTGTGTTGCATCCCCTGCCCACTTTTCGAGTGTGTTGCGGCTGCGCTTAAAGTTTAATTTACCTAACATCACATGCCCCTACCTGTCATAAATTCGGTGGTGTACTGCCCACTCAAAAACTTTTCGTCCTCCAAAATATCCATCTGAAGCTCCGCCGTGTGCTGTACGCCGTCCACCACAAGCTCGCTCAGCGCCGTTTGCATTTTGCGCACCGCCTGCTCCCTTGTAGGTGCGTGCACAATAAGCTTGCCCAGCATAGAGTCGTAGTAAGGCGGCACGGTGTACTCTTGGTACAGCGCCGTATCAAAGCGCACCCCGTGCCCGCCCGGCACGTGCAAAAGGTTTATTTTGCCACAGCTGGGCGCAAAATCTTTTTGGGGGTCCTCCGCATTTATGCGGCACTCTATGGCGTGTCCCTCGAGGCTTATGTCCGCCTGCGTAAAGCTAAGCGGCAGGCCTGCCGCCACACGTATTTGCCATGTGACAATATCAATGCCGCTCACCATCTCAGTGACAGGATGTTCCACCTGCAAGCGTGTGTTCATCTCCATAAAGTAGAACTCATTGTCCTCATCCAGCAAAAACTCGATAGTTCCTACGTTACGGTAGCCCACCGCCTTTGCGGCCGCCTTTGCGGCGCTCATCATCTTTTTGCGCACCGCAGGGGTAACAGCCGGCGAGGGGCTTTCCTCAAGGAGCTTTTGGTTTTTGCGCTGTACGGAGCACTCACGCTCCCCAAGGCAGACCACACGCCCCTCGTTATCGCAAATTATCTGCATCTCCACGTGCTTTACGCTTGTCAGCAGGCGCTCCATGTAGCAGCTGCCATCGCCAAAGGCACTTTGCGCCTCGGCCGTCGCCGCCGCAAACGCCGAGGGGATTTCCTTTAGGTCATCCACCCTGCGAATACCCCTGCCGCCGCCGCCTGCTCTTGCCTTTATCAAGAGCGGCAGGCCTATGCGCTTTGCGGCAGAGTACGCTATGCGTGCATTCTCCACCAGCCCCACGCCCGGCACTACGGGCACGCCCGCTTTTTGCATGGTTTTGCGTGCTTTTTCCTTATCGCCCAAAAGGCTTATCTGCTGTGCTGTGGGCCCCACAAACACAATGTTGCACTCCTCGCACAGCGCCGCAAAGCGTGCGTTTTCGCTCAAAAGGCCGTACCCCGGGTGAATTGCCTGTGCGCCCGTGCCCACCGCCGCCATCAAAATGGAGGTCATGTTCAGGTAGCTGTCCTGCACAAGCGGCCCGCCCACGCACACGCTCTCGTCCGCCATGCTCACGTGCATGGCGTTCCTGTCCGCCTCGCTAAATATAGCCACGGTGGCAATGCCCATTTCCTTACACGCACGAATAATGCGCACCGCAATCTCGCCACGGTTTGCAATCAGTAGTTTTTGAAACATGCCCTGCTCCCTTCATACACAGTGTGTATTCCCTGCGCTATTTCACCAGCGCAAAGCTAAACTGTGCGCTCACCGCAAGCTCTCCATTCACGCTTCCCGTGCCCTCCGCAAAGAAAAAAGGCCCTTTACTGCGTGTTATTTTGCAGGCGGTCTCGAACGTTTCGCCCGGCTTTACGGGCCTTCTGAACTTCACCTTGTCCAGCCCCGTGAAGTAGGGTGTTGTGCCCTCCTCCATGGCGCTTTCGCCCAAAAGCACACAGCATGTCTGCGCCAACATCTCACATAATATCACGCCCGGCACTACGGGATTGCTCGGAAAATGTCCCTGCAAAAAAAATTCCTCGCCGCTCACGGTGTACTTGCCGTGTGCCGTGCCCTCTTCGTCCATGCTCACGCTTTGCACAAGCAGCATCGGCTCACGGTGAGGCAGGATTTTTTTGATTTCGGAAACATCCATTTTAGCTCTCTCCTTTATATGCGCACCGCACAGTGCGCCCTCAGACTGTCAATAATACACCATTTATGGGAGTGGCCATATAGAGGTGATTAAGTTTTTTGCTATATCCTCCCCGCCTGCGGCGGGGAGGATATAGCGCCTTCTTCTCGCACTTAACATATTCTAAATCACCGCTTTTGGACACTTCCCCATTTACGGTGTCAGATGCGAAACGCCGCTACAGTTACATATATTGTATATGCACCTTTGCGGCATTTCTTTCTTCTTACACCAGCCTAAACAGGCACTGGCCACACTCCACAAGCTCGCCGTTTTGCACGCTTATTTCGCACACTTCGCCATCACGAGGCGCAACGAACTCGTTCATCACCTTCATGGCCTCCACAATGCACAGTATCTGGCCTTTGGCCACCTTGTCCCCCACTTTTACAAATGGTGCGGCCTCGGGAGAGGATGCAAGGTACACCACTCCCACAAGCGGCGATGCTATCGCCTCGCCCTGCGCTTGCTCTGTCTGCGCAGCTGCTGCGGCGGCAGGCGCAGACGATGCGGCGGCCTGCGGCGCACTTGCCACGGGCAGGGCGGCGCTCACCATCACCTGCTCCTTTTTCAGCTCCACGTGCATGTCCGTCTCTTCCACCTTCAGGTGGGTGAGGCCGTATTGCTCCATTATTTGTGCCAGCTTTTCTACGTTAGCAATATCCATATGTGTTATCCCTCATATTTCTTGAATACTAAGCAAGCATTATGCCCGCCAAAGCCGAGCGAAGTGGAGATAGCCGTCTCAAATTCACGCTCTATCGCCTTGTTCGGAATGTAGTTAAGGTCGCACTCGGGGTCTGCTACCTCATAGCCAATGGTGGGCGGTGCAATTCCCGTCTGCAACGCCTTTGCACACACAATCGCTTCCATTCCACCTGCCGCACCCAACATGTGCCCCGTCATGCTCTTTGTACTGCTTATGGCCACCTCGTACGCCGCACCTCCCAGCGCATTTTTATAGCCAAGCGTCTCGGTTTTGTCGTTTAGTTGGGTGCTTGTTCCGTGGGCATTCACATAGGTTCTTTTGCCCACCGTGATGTCCGCCTCTTTCACCGCAAGGCTTATGGCTTTGCTTATGCCCACAGCCTCGGGCTGGGGCGCTGTGATGTGGTATGCGTCGGTGGTGTTGCCGTAGCCTGCAACCTCCGCATAAATGTGCGCACCACGTGCCTTTGCCCTTTCATACTCCTCCAGCATTAGCACAGCCGCACCGTCACCTATTACAAAACCACTGCGCCGTGCGTCGAACGGAGTACAGGCGGTGAGTGGGTCGGGGTTTGTGGTGAGCGCCATACAGCCTATAAAGCCCGCAACGGAGAGCGGACATATAGCCGCCTCGCTGCCGCCTGCGAGTATCGCATCCGCATAGCCGTGCTTTATCGCACGAAACGCCTCGCCCACCGTGTGGGAGGAGGTAGCGCAGGCGGTGACAACAGGAAGTGTAGGCCCCTGCGCATTGTAGCGAATAGCCACAACACCCGCCGCCGCATTTGCTATCATCATAGGTATGAAAAAGGGTGTCAGCTTTGTTTTGCCGCTTGCCAAAACCGTATGCTGCTCCACTGTGGTTTGTATGCCGCCAATGCCACTGCCGATGTACACACCAAGGCGCTCGGGCTCTATTGTGCCCTCGATGCCGCTGTCCTGCATAGCCTGGGTTGCCGCCGCAATGGCGTAGCGTGTGTAGAGGTCGTTTTTGCGCACCTCGCTCTTTTCGATGTAAAGCAGAGGGTCAAAGTCCTTTACCTCCGCCGCAATTTGCACCTTGTACTCGGACGCATCAAAGCTTTTAATGCTTTCGATGCCGCTTTTGCCCTCTTTCAGTGCCTGCCATGCCTGCTCTACCGTATTTCCCACGGGGCTAACAGTGCCCATCCCGCTTATTACTACCCGTCTCATATGACCTCCCATATGTAGTTGCAACTGTGTAAAGTTGATATTTTGTGTTTCCTGCCTGTGATGCTGAAGAAACACTTTTCAGCATATACGCACATGCGCAATTTTACATGCTCATTCCGCCGTCCACACGGACAACCTCGCCCGTGATGTACGCCGCCGCATCGCTCGCAAGGAACAGCACCAGCTGTGCCACCTCATCCGCATTTCCCATGCGCTTTTGGGGTATGCGTGCGAGAATTTCGCCCTGCACCTTCTCCGAAAGCTCCTTTGTCATGTCCGATTCTATCATGCCGGGGGCCACCGCATTACACGTAACGCCCCGTGCGGCAAGCTCCTTTGCGGTGCTTTTGGTAAGGCCAATCATGCCTGCCTTGGAAGCGGCATAGTTCGCCTGTCCTGCGTTGCCGTTTAGCCCCACCACCGAGGTGATGTTCACTATTCTGCCGTAACGCTTGCGCATAAAGTGCTGGTAAAGGTGCTTTGTCAGGTTAAACGCACCCTTTAGGTTGACGTTTATCACCGAATCAAAGTCCTCCTCTGTCATGGCAAGCATCAGCGTGTCCTTCACAATTCCCGCATTGTTCACAAGAATGTCCACACCGCCAAAGTCCTCTATCACCTGCGCTGTCAGCTGTTTTGTCGCGGCAAAGTCGGCCACGTCGCATTTATATGTCTTTGCGTTTACGCCCAGCTTTATCGCCTCGGATTTCACCTGCTCCGCCGCCTGCTCGCTGCCTGCGTACACAAGAGCGACATTCGCCCCAGCCTTTGCAAATGCCAGCGCAACAGCACGGCCTATCCCTCTTGAAGCGCCGCTTACAAGCGCTGTTTTTCCACCTAAATTCATGTATGCTCCTATTCTTTTTGGGCGTGGTAATACAATTCGATTTAGAGGCACAGCACCCCACAACAAGCACGAAAGATATAGCAAAATACAGCCGGCGCTTTTGCCCACACTCTTATTTTACGGTGCTACAAAAGCTCTTTTACCGCATTTTGCACATCTTCCGCCGTTTGAACATTCAAAAGCTTTGCGCTCGGTGCAATGCGCTTTACCAGCCCTATCAGTGTTTTGCCGGGGCCAACCTCCACAAAGGTGTCAAAGCCATCTTCCTGCATGTTTAGGATGGTCCTGCTCCAAAGCACGGGGCTTTGTATTTGCATCGCCAGCGTTTTTGCAAGGGCGTTCTCCTCGTAGGGTTTTGCCGTAAGGTTTGCGTACACGGGCATTTCGGGGGCGCTCATGCCGCTATCCGAAAGCACCTGCTCAAAGGCATCTGCCGCCTCGCTCATAAAGGGCGAGTGAAAGCCTCCGCTCACCGCCAGCGGCTTTGCAAGGCCTTTTGCGGCCTTTACTTCATCGCAAAAGGCGGCAAGCTCCTCCTTTGCGGCGGCCACCACCAGCTGACCCTTGCAGTTGTAGTTCACGGGGTACACCTGCGAAAAGCGTGCGCAAATGGCCTGCACGTCCTCATCGCTCAGCTTTAGCACCGCCGCCATTGCGCCGGGGTTTTGCTCCGCCGCATTTTTCATCAGCCGTGCACGCTCGCACACAAGCTCAAAGCCTTTTTTGTGGGTAAAAGCGCCTGCGAAGCTCAGCGCCGCCATCTCCCCCAGCGAAAAGCCTGCCACACCCTCGGGCGCTATGCCTGCCTCTTTCAGCGCCAGCGCCGCCGCAAGGTCTACCGTGAAAACGCACGGCTGGGTCACTTCCGTCTGCGAAAGACGCTCGGCATCCGCCTCAAAGCAGTCGGCCAGTGTGCCCTTACGCACACTCTCCGCCTCGTCCATCAGCCGCTTTGCCGCACCGCTACCCTCGTACAGGCTTTTGCCCATGCCGCTGTACTGTGCGCCCTGTCCTGCGAACAAAAAGGCTATTTTACCCATGCCGAAGCTCCTTTCAAAAGCTCCTCGGCCTGCTCGCAAATCTCCTTCACTATCTCCGCCGCAGGTTGCTCCTTTGTTATCATGCCTGCCACCTGCCCTGCCAAAAAGCAGCCGTCCTTTTCGTCGCCCTGCTTTGCCGCACGGTACAGTGCGCCGCCGCCCAGTGCCTCAAGGTCGGTATCGCTCACGGACGAGTCGTACTCTTTCTTAAAGTAATCACGGCTGAACGCATTTTTTATGCTACGCACAGGATGCCCAAGGCGCTTGCCCGTGGCAATGGTGTCTATGTCACGTGCCTTTATCACCTTTTGCTTGTAGTTTTCGTGCACGTTGCACTCGCTTGCCACCAAAAAGCGTGTGCCCACCTGCACCGCCACAGCGCCCAGCATCAGCGCCGCCGCAAAGCCTCGCCCGTCGCCTATGCCGCCTGCGGCCACCACGGGTATCTTCACCGCATCGCACACCTGCGGCACCAGCGTCATGGTAGTGCTCTCGCCTATGTGCCCACCGCTCTCGCAGCCTTCCGCAATCACGGCGGTTGCGCCGCTGCGCTCCATCATGCGTGCCAGCGCCACGCTCGCCACCACAGGCATCACCTTTATGCCTGCGGCAAGCCAGCTCTCCATATATTTTCCGGGGTTGCCCGCACCCGTAGTGAGCACAGGCACCCTTTCTTCCACAACAAGCTGCGCCACCTCGTTTGCAAAGGGGCTTTGGAGCATGATGTTCACCCCAAACGGCTTATCCGTAAGCGACTTCGCCTTGCGAATTTCCACCCTCAGCCACTCGGCGTCGGCATTCATAGCGGATATAAGCCCAAGCCCTCCGCCGTTACTCACAGCGGCGGCAAGCTCTGCATCTGCAATCCAAGCCATGCCACCTTGTATAACGGGATACTCAATCCCCAATATTTCACACAGAGTGCTCTTAATCAATGCGCATCCCCTCTTTTCACACAATGTAAAACCTTTAGATAGTGTCGTCATAAGCCCGAACGAACAGATTTTGAGCAATTTTTTCGCAAGACACGGCGGAAAAACGATGCACTCCTTTGTGGAATGCGAGTTTTAACAACACAGTATGGCGGAAAAATCGCCAAAATATGACGGCTGAACACTTGTGACGACACTATATAGCAGAACCTTGTCTATGGCAAAAAATCAGCGCAAAAATCACAGGCAGGCACATTTTCTCACTGCCTGTGATTTTTTTGGTGCAGACAAAAAAGTAGCTTTAGTTTTTTTTGGTATACTCCCCGCCTGCGGCGGGGGAGTATACCGCCTTCTTCTCATACTTAGCGTATTCCAAATTACTTCTATGTGTCCACTGCCTGTGATTTTTGGTGTTATGTATGTTGTCTCAAAACTATCCGGCTTATTCCTTGCCCGCTTCCAAAATAGCAATCAAGTCGCCAAAGCTCTTGAGGTTCTCATCCATCTCAACACTCACACCGAACTCGTCCTCACATGCCATTGTCATGTCCACAACGTCCAGGCTGTCCAGCTCAAGCTCTGCAAAAGTGGTCTCTGCCTTCAGGCTGCCCGGCTCGATTTCCTTGTACTCGCTCACGATTTTTTCCAGTTTTTCAAGTGTAGTCATTTTACATTCTCCTTTTTGTTTGTCCGCACAACGTATCAGCGTGTGCGCCATTTTTTATTTTGTATCGCCCACGATGGGGCGCTTAAAAACATCTTGACATCTATTGTAAACTTTTAGATTACACAAGTCACTACCAGCGCAAAACCGCCGTACCCGTAGTAAGCCCTGCGCCAAATGCGCTCAAAACAAGCGTGTCACCCTTCTTTATGGCGTTTTCGCTGTTCAGCCTATCCATCAGCAGCGGCAGGCTCACCGCCGAGACATTGCCCACTTCGTTTATTGCTATAGGGCACTTTTCCTTTGGTATGTTAAAGCGCTTGCATGCCGCATCCAGTATTCGGCGGTTCGCCTGGTGCATCAGCACATGGTTTACATCCTCCATGGTGATGCCACATGCATTCAGTGCTTCCTGCACGCCGGTGCATATTGCATTCACCGCAAACTTGTATATTTCGCCGCCGTCCATGTAAAACTTTGTCTTTTTGCCCTCGGGGTATCCGGGCAGGTTTGCCGACTGATTAGGAGCGTTAAGCGACACCGCATCGCCTGCCGAGGTGAGGTGCAGGTACTTTAGCTCATCGCCCGGCTGCAGCACCAGCGCCGCCGCCGCATCACCAAAGAGCACGGCGGTGCTTCTGTCCTCCCAGTTGGTAACACGAGAAAGCGCCTCCGCCGTCACCAGCAGTATTTTTTTCGCACGCTTTGCGCAAAACAGCCCTGCCGCAATATCCAGCGCATACAAAAAGCCACTGCATGCGGCATTCAGGTCCACCGCAGGGCACTTCGCCTTTATTGCGCCCTGTACCATACACGCAAGGCTGGGCGTAATGTAGTCGCCCCCAAGCGTTGCGCACAGCACATAGTCTATCTCATCACTTGTCACGCCTGCGCTTTGCATCGCCCTTTGTGCCGCCTTTGCCGCAAGGTCTGTCAGCGTTTCGTCCTGCGCTAAAATATGCCTGCGCTCAATGCCTGTTCTCGTCTTTATCCACTCGTTGCTCGTGTCCAAAAACGTGGCAAGCTCGTCATTTGTCAGTACCCTGCTCGGCAGTGCGCTACCTGTCCCTATAATGGACAAACTCATGGCATTTCCTCATATATCCTAATTTTTTTGTTCAAGAAAACCTCTATTTTGGAAATTCCATCCAGCAAAGCCTTTTTTTCGCTCTCGCTCATGTCCTTGCCGAGCGAGCGTGCCATGGTGCGATGAAAATACCTGTGTGCACGTGCGGCTCTTCTGCCAAGACGTGTCATGTACACACGCACCACACGCTTGTCGTTTTGGCTTCGCCGCTTGGTGAGATAGCCTTTTCTCATCAGCTTGTTCACACCCAGCGTCACCGAGGGCAAGCTAATGTCCAGCCGCTCGGATATTTCGCTTATGCTTGCGCCCCTGCGCTCCTCAAAGGCGGCCACCGCCTCCAAAAGGTGCATCTCGCTTATGCTCAGCGAAAAGCTCTTGCTCGTGCGCAGCATCTGCGACTCCAGCCGCTCGATAGAACGGTATGCGCTACTCAATAGCTCGTTTAAGCTGTCCTCAAACATTCTTGCGGCGGCTCCTTTCGATGCAATTTACTTAGTTTGTCTAACTATCTAATTCGTGATTATAGCACCCCTCTTTACAAAACACAATGCTTTCTTGCAAAAAAATAAGCGCATATGCACTGCATACACGCCCACTCGTTTGTTTTTTTTCTAAAAAACACACATAAACACTATGATGTACCGCCCTACTCCTGCGGCTCTCCCAGCGCACTATCCATTATTTTCAAAAGCTCCAGCGTACTGCGAAAACGCTTTTCCTCGTTTTTTTCAGCCCATTTCACAGTTCCCTGCCACGTGGCGTTCTGCCGAAACTGAACGTGCACAACAAACACATCCGAGCTACGCTTGCCATCATTATCGTTAGCCATATTTTCCTCAGCTTTCCCCTTTGCACCCTGCGATGCCATCCGCTCCTGCTCCTTTTTCACAGCCTCAAAGCTGCGATACTCGGTTGTCGCAAGCGGAAAGGAAATTTCATCAAGCATCAAGTCCATCTTATTCACAAAGTCCACTACGTCCGTAAAGCAAATCCGCCTATTAAGATACTCGCTGTATATACTTCCCGTCATACAGCTTTGCGTGTATCTTTGCACGCTCACAGCAATGCGAGACGCTGTGCTCGGCACCATCATCCTGCTTCTAATCGCCATTATCCTCTACGCCTCATTTGATATATCAGCAGCTGCGCTTGGCACTTTCCTAATGGAATCCACCTGCATAAATATACCAACTTTAATAATATTTTACCACCCTACGGTAACACTGCGGTAACAGCACCCCATCAAAAAGCTCTTGCTGCCATCATCACATAACCACCGGTTCCAGCGGCTGTATCTTCACGTCCAGCATCACAGCTTGCGCATTTTGCTCCGGGCAAAACTGCTCCGAAATACGTGACATCACTATTTGTGCATTTTCCACCGTGATAGTGGGTAGCATAAGGATATACTGAGAGGAACTGAACATGGACACCACATCCCCCCTGCGCAGGCTCATGCTTACCGCCTCCAAAAGGCAAGGCATGTTTTTTTTCAGCGCTTCTTCGCTTGGTGTTGCGCCGTCCTGCGTCCTTAGGGTAAGCAAGCCCACAAACACCATCTCACCTGCACGTTCTGCCGCTCTCGCTTCCAGCTGATACAGGCTGCGGAACACATCAAACCCGCATACAAACGCCTGGTTCTTCACTTCATCTTCCGCCAACAGCTCTTTTATTGCGGCAAGGTCTGCCTCTGCGTTGTTCATCGCAATAGTTAGCTCTTGGTTTAGCTGCCTCAGTTCATCGCACGGAAGCACGCCCATCTCGCTGTAAAACATGCTTTCCATTCTGCCGTAATGCGCAAGCGCCGTGGATTTTTTGCCCTGCCTCACAAGAGCTTGCATATACTCAAGGTGTATGTTTTCCTCAAACTGGTCTATACCAAACGCTCTGTTGCATACGTCCTCTATGTCGTCGTCTCTGCCCTCTTCTTTCAGCATATTTAGCACCACCGCTATTAAGCTGAAATATTTAGAACGATAATGTGTATTAAACTGAAGTATCCAGTTTTCATAGGCCTGCTCTTGCAAAAAATCTCCCTTGTACAGCTCAATAGCAAAAAGCGCATATTCTATCGCCTCGCACCTTGGCGTAGCCTCATTCAGCGCCTTATCATAGTTTTCATCAAACAGCTCAAAGTCCATCTTCCACGAAAACTCGTTGTTCAGGCAGTAGTTGCCCCCTTGATACAGCACCACCTGCGAGGCGTTCGGAACATCTTTAGCCGCAAAGGCACTGCGCACACGGTACACCAGGTTTTTCAATGCCTTTTCGGGTTGTTCGCTCGTCTCATCCGGCCACATCGCCTCTATAAGCTGCTGATGCGTTACAAATTTATGGCGATTTACCATTAAAAACTGCAAAAGGCTCCACGGCCTTTTCGCACGTGACGCAGCATCGTTTATCACTTTGCTGTCCGCCTTTATTTGAAATCCACCAAAAAAGCAGACCTCTATTTCAGGTGGCTTTTTGGCCATGTTTTTTGTTTTTGCACCTGACATCGCCATTACCCCCAAACTGATATATATATGTTCACATTTCCCACTGCAAATATACAATATAATATTTTTGTATATTTTCGCTTAATAATACTCCTTTTCACAGCAATTTACAAGTATTCCACGTGCATATTTCATCGTTTTGCCATATTTTCATTAGCACAGTTCAAAAATCTAATGCCACGTCGCACATACTGTGCTATAATATAGTGTGGTAATGAGTGCTTATTTTAGAAAACTATTTTCGCAACCTTGCGATACCGCCCCTCGGCGTGCACCATTTTATTGTTTTACTAAAATTCACCCTTTTAGGAGGTCCTATTATGTCGTTTTCTTTTACAATCAAGCAAGCGGGCGCATCAAAGCTTGACACACCTGCTTTATTCAAACAATTCAGCCCTGCGTTTTTCATGGGCACGCCAAGCCAGTTTTCCGCCTATATTCCGCTGGGTGCTCACACAAGCCCTACCGAGAGCACCCTTTTTCTTTACGGGCACTCCTCCCCACCCGGCAGAGGCTTTCTTTTGCACATCGACGAGTCCCGCACGCTGTTCACCATAGAAACACCCCTGCCCACCACAAGCCACGACCTTGAGGACTTTTTTGCGTTTGCGGGTATGCTCGCACGCTTTTTGGGCGCAAACGAGCTGCAACCATCGGAAGGCCCTATGGTATCTCGGGGTGGTGCGGTGGCGCTGTTTTCCGCCGTTGCGGTACGCAACCAAAACGAACTGCAAAAACTTTGCAGTTCCGAAAACGCCGTTGTAAGCAGTGTTCTTTTCCCGCTGTGGCTTCCCGAGTCTTTGCGCAGGCGCATTTGTTCCCTGCCTGCGCAAAACTGCGAAATTTTCTTTTCCAACTATCTTTCGGATAAGCAAGCACGCAGCTTCACCTACATAGAGCCGCACTTTTCACAGGATGAGGAGGGCAACGTCAAGGCGAGCTACTTCCTCGAGAGCGACATGCCCTCCATCATACCAAAGGAAGCTTTTGTACCATATGGCCCTGCGCCCTTTGAGGGCGCCCCCATCACCGAGTGGACGCTCACGCTCACCGACAATGGGCAAACCATAGGCACCGTTGCGTACAGCGCATTTTTGGAGTACCTTGACGCACGAGATGTCACCGACTTTGACGACAAGCACAGCATCCTGCGGCCGCTGTCACTACGCCGCCTGCAGGAGCTTGTAAACGGCGCTCGATAGGCATTTTACGGCGGTCGCCGCTTAGCAATTCGCAATTTTATATTTTTCGGGAGGCTCTCATGCCCATTCAGGTTTTGTTCGAGGTAATGTTTCGTTTTGCGTTTGTCGTGGTGCTGGGCTATGCGCTTCGCAAAAAGGGTATCATCACGGATGAGTTTCAGCGCATACTGTCCGAGCTTTTGCTCACAGTGGCGCTTCCACTCAGCGTCATCGCCGCAGGCAACAGCAGCTACGATTCCAGCGTTGCGGACGAGCTGCTTATTGCGGCGGCCATTGCGGTAGGGTACTACCTCATCACCATTCCGCTGATGGTACTGCTCAGCCGCACACTGCCCATGAACCGCACAAAGCAAAACACCACTTCCATGCTTGTCATTTTGAGCAACCTTGCCTATTTCGGCTTTCCCATCATCTTCGAGCTTTTCGGCGCAGAGGGAATGCTGTACGCCATCACCTACAGCCTTACGTTTCAGCTGGCGGCATACACCTACTGCGTGTGGCTTTTGGGCGGTGAAAAGGCATCGCTGAAAATATTCCTAAAGCCCATGACCATCGCCCCCTTTATCGCCATAGGCATTTTCATTTCACCCTTCCGCCTGCCCGACATGGTTGTCTCCTCCTTCGAGATGGTGGGCGACATGTCCTCCACATTCGCACTGCTCATAATAGGCAGCTCGCTCGCCAAGATAAAGTTCCTCTCTGTATGGACGGATAAATGGGCGTGGCTTGTCAGCTTTTTCAGGCTACTGCTTATCCCTGCGGTCGTCATAGGCGTGCTGTGGGCGCTTGGGCTAAAGGGTGTCATGCCCGCCACCATGGCCATACTCTCCAGCCTTTCCCCCGCCACCATAAACGTAATCTTCGCCGAGCGCTTCGGCCATGACGTAAGCTACGCCACACGTGCCGTTGTGCAGGGCACGGTGCTGCTGCTTGTGATGCTTCCTCTTTTGGTTATTACGGTACAGCATATTTTTTAGAGGTTTAGAGGTATCATTATGCAAAAAACTCTTCGCAAAATCCCACTCTTAACGCTCATAATATTCGCACTTTTCACGCTCACCTCCTGCGATGGGAGCGGCTTTAACACCGCCTCCCCACACGGCGAGCTTTTCGCCACGGATGATGTCACCCTGTCGGTCAAGCAGGACAGCCTCACGAGCACAGGGCTTGTTTTGCTCATCACAAACAACACCGAGAGCACATTTTCCTGCGACACTGTATACTACATTGAGCAAAAAAGAAACGGTGCATGGTTTACCTCAAGCGAGGACAACTCTTTCACTGCCATCGGTATTATTTTAGAGCCAAACAGCACGAGTGAATTTAACATTGAGTGGGATGGGGTATTGCCAAAGGGCGAATACAGGGTGGTGAAACCCATCACAATAAACGACGAAACAAAGCACACGGGCACACTCTTTAATATCTATTAGCCTACCATATATTAAGCACCCCTAAATTTCGAGCAAAAATACGAGACTATTTTTTTGTTTGTGTATAGAATCATCCCATCGGCTGTTTTGCCGCATGGTGATGACAATTTGCGCAAACAAAGGGATAGTCTTTTTTATTGCCTTCAGCACATAAAACTGTACTGTTTGTTTTTATTTTCTCACATATGCGCATTTATTTGTCTAATTTTACTATTGTTTGTCCTTCGTCATTACTGTATACTGATAACAAGTATCATTTATGGTAATAGAGCGGCATCGTCAAAACTGAAAGGGAGTGTTATAGTTTGAAACAAGTTTCAAAATAACAAATCTAAAATCAATAATGCTCTTATCATTCCTTGTGCTTCGCATGATGAGAGCCGCATATTTCATTAAAATTTTGTGCCGATGCGAAGCGGCGGAATGGAGCATTTTTATGGATGAGTACAAAAAGCTTACGAACGAGGTCGGAGCACCTGTTGCGGATAACGAAAATGCCCTTACCGCAGGGGCGAGAGGCCCTGTTTTGCTCAGTGATGTGTGGCTACTTGAAAAAATGGCCCACTTCAACCGAGAGGTAATTCCCGAAAGGCGTATGCACGCAAAAGGCTGGGGCGCATACGGCTCTTTCAAGGTCACGGGCGACATCAGCAAGTACACAAAGGCAAAGGTGCTCAGCCCCGGCGCTACCACCGATGTGTTTGTGCGCTTTTCCACCGTTGCGGGCGAGCGTGGCGCCGCCGACTGCGAGCGGGACATAAGGGGCGTTGCGGTGAAGTTTTACACCGAGGAGGGCAACTGGGACCTTGTGGGAAACAACACCCCTACCTTCTTCATCCGTGATGTGCACAATTTTTCGGACCTTAACCGTGCCGTAAAGCGCGACCCCCGAACGGGCCGCCGCAGCGCACAGAACAACTGGGACTTTTGGACGCTCCTGCCCGAGTGCTTCCACCAAATCACCGTCGTCATGAGCGACAGGGGCATTCCTGCTTCCTTTAGGCAGATGCACTTTTTCGGCGAGCACACCTTCTCCTTTTACAACGAGCAAAACGAGCGTGTATGGTGCAAGTTCCATTTTAAGACACAGCAGGGCATCAAAAACTTCACAAACGAAGAAGCGACTAAAATCAACGGCATGGACCGTGAGTACCACGGCATGGACCTTTTTGACGCCATAGAGAGCGGCGATTTCCCCAAGTGGACAATGTACGTGCAAATAATGACGGAGGAGCAGGCAAAAAAACACTACGAAAACCCCTTCGACATCACAAAAATATGGCGGCACGCAGAGTTCCCGCTCATTGAGGTGGGCGAGCTTGTGCTGAACAAAAACCCCGAAAACTTTTTTGCAGAGGTGGAGCAGGCGGCGTTCACGCCCGCACACGTCGTGCCGGGCATCGGCTTTAGCCCGGACAAGTTTTTGCAGGGCAGGCTGTTTGCCTACGGCGACGCACAACGCTACCGCCTTGGGGTAAACCACAACCAAATCCCCGTAAACCGTGCCAAAGTGCCCGTAAACGAGTACCACCGTGACGGCGCAATGCGTGTGGACGGAAACTACGGCGGTGCGCCTGCATACACGCCCAACAGCGCAGGTATTTGGTCGCCCACCCCCGGCGTGATGGAGCCGCCTTTGGACATTGAGGGTGCGGCATACCACTACGACCCCAAGGAAGACCCCAGCGATGACTGCTTTAGGGCAGGCGGAGACCTTTGGCGGGTGCTCACCGAGGACAAAAAGGAGCTGCTCATCCAAAACACCGCCGGCGACATCGCCCCCTGCACCGAAAACATCAAGTACCGCCATGCGGTGCACTGCCACCATGCTGACGAAGAATACGGCAAGCGCTTCACCGAGGCGGCAGGCCTTGACTATGGCAAGGTTTTAGAGTTTGCAAAGCTTTCAAACGGCGAGCTGAACAAGGCCACCACGTAGTGAAAAAGCGTCTGTTTTAGCGAAAAACCAAAAAGCAACACCGTATACTTTTCAAAATGGCAAAATTTCGCCACAAGAAAAATTATGCGGTGTTGCTTTATTTTATGCCATATTTTACAAAAAAGCGCCAAAACATCTTGACATCCTGCCGCTTACGTGTTAGCATATATCAGTGGCTGGTTAGCCAAAAGCTTTTAATGTATGGTGGGTATAGCTCAGGTGGTTAGAGTGTCAGGTTGTGGCCCTGAAGGCCGTGGGTTCGAGTCCCACTATCCACCCCATTTTTGCTTTGAACAGCTAACTGCCTTTTTTATTTCGGATGTTTCGTCTTTTTCGTCCGAATAGCTCCAAAAACTGGGGTGTCGGCAAGCGGTAAGCCACCAGACTTTGACTCTGGCATGCGTAGGTTCGAATCCTGCCACCCCAACCAAAAACCCTGTAGCATACGCTACAGGGTTTTTATTTTTGCAAAGATTACAGTTAGGAGCACTCCACCATACACTTGCCATGTCATGGCAAACACAGGCAGAGCAATGCTCCCCACTACTTAAAGCGTGCTATCTCCGAGACATCCTTGCGTGTGGTGGAGGCAATCTCCTCTGCGGGGTAGCCGAATGTCACCACGCTGGCCACCGTTTCATCCTTGGGCAGGCCTATGATTTCAGCTATGGCCTTGTCGTCAATAATTCCAAAAATGCAGGTACCTATGCCTTTTTCATGCGCCGCAAGGCAAAATGTCTGGCACGCAATGCCCGCATCAAACATCTCCCATTCGTTAGACTTCGAGGTCGCAAAGTCGTCCTTTTCCACATCCAGCTTGCCACTTTTACCCTGAACATAGCTTATGACAAGAATGTTTTTTGCGTTTTCCAGCGTCGCTTTGTTGTACACAAAGCCGTTCACGCCCTCCTGCGCTATTTTTTCAATCACAGCTTTGTCGGATATAAAGTTGTATCGTGCAATCTGAAAGTTTGCCCAGGAGGGTGCGTATTTCGACACCTCCACAACCTCTTTCAGTACGTCGGCGCTCACAACCTCATCTTTGTATTTTCTTATGCTTCTTCTGCCCTTAATCATATCCACAGCGTTCATTTCGCAGTCTCCTTTCAGTGTTTGCTTTCCCAATAATCATATTCTATCGGCTGTGCGAAAACAAATCAATTATGGATATTTTTGTCTATACGGACAAATTTATCCACACCTTTTCACTGTCACAGGTGACTTTTGCGTAATTATGCAGCGCATTATACTTATTCCCCCACTGTGTCAGGGCATTCAGCACAGGCAAGACCTCGCCACCTATATCAGTCAGCGAATACTCCACACGCAAAATATTTTCCTTGTACTCCTGCCTTGAGATAATCCCTTTGCCCACAAGCTCTTTAAGCTCTCGCGAGAGTACCCGCTCGCTTATATCGGGCATAATTCTTTTCAGTTCACCGTATCTCAGCTTTTTGCTATTTCCTATGTGAAATATAATTATCGGCTTCCACTTGCCGCCGATAACATCAAGCGTAAGCTCCATATTGCAGTTGAACATTCTTAAATTTTCCATTTGCTCCACTCCGCATCACATTCCTTTGCAACAGGTGTTTCAGTGCAGGTACATTTGTTCTGCTATTCATATTAACATATAAGCACCGCAATAGTCCATGGCAACAGCCTACCTCTCACGCCGAGCTTTTTGCATCGTATCTAATTTGAAAACCACGCCGTAATCCCTCATTTTCTTTGTACAAATTCACCGCCTGTAAAGCTAAAAAAACAGCAAGGAAATACTCTTCCTCACTGTTTTCAGCACATTCCTATCGTAATTTCACCCTGCCTTTAGCGATTCTCCACGGCACCCTCATCCGCTTGCGGCGGCATTTCTATTTGATACTGCAAGGAATACACATCACTATCCGTCACCACGTCTGTACCCATTTTCTTGTGCTTTCCACAGCATTTGTGCGGAACATTGCGGTGAGCACACTCACAGGCGTGCGGCTGTTTTTGTTCAGTCATATTACACCCTCTCTTTCTTTAGGCAGTGCCTATTCTTTTATTGTTTTTACTATGAAAACAAAATAAACCAGGTGGAATATCCAAACAAAGAATAATATTATCTGCCCCACAGGCACCGACATCATCATTAAAAAGCCTATTGTCATCAGCACCGTAACGGTTATTATAATTTTCAGCTTTGTTTTTACGGTCATCCCCCTGCCTTTTACGTAGTTTTCCAGGTTGTTTTTGTACAGCTTTGTGTTTTTGAACCAATTGTCCAGCTTTTCACTGCTTCTCGAAAACCCAAATGCGGCTATAAGCAAAAACGGAAACGCAGGTAGCAGCGGCACAACAGCTCCCACCGCCCCAAAAGCAAGGCCTATGCACCCGACTATCAAATATATGACGCGCTTAACTTTCATCTATCAGCTCTTTCTCCCTTTTTGTAGCAGATGCTTTATCGCAACTATCGGGTGGTATAGCATCATGCGCGGACCCGAAAAGCGCATGACATCTCTTATCTTTTCCTTCATCGCAGGCTTGTAGCAGTGCACCGTACAGCTTGAGCAAAATGGTTTTTCTTCCTTAAACGGGCACCTTTCCACCCTCAAATGAGCATAGCTCAAAAGCTCGCCACATTCCGCACAAATCCGCTTGCCCCTGTGCTTTTTTCTGCAGTAAAGCTCTATCATCAGCTGTACAATCCGCTTTTCTTTTTGCAGTTTCTCCATCAGCTTTGCCTTGCCGTTTGCATGTCCACCACCTCATGTGCAATGCCTGCGGTAGACTTTCTGTGGGATACAAGCACGATTGTCTTGTCGGTGTTTTTGAGCGAGTGCAGTATTACACCCTCGTTCAGGCTGTCCAGGTTGCTTGTCGGCTCATCCAGCAAAATCATATCAGCATCGTGCAAAAACGCCCTCGCAACGCCTATTCTCTGCTTTTCACCGCCCGAAATGGTATCGCCCAGCTCACCCACCTGCGTATCGTACCCTTGTGGCAGGCTCATGATAAAGTCGTGCAAGGATGCCTTTTTGCACGCATCCTCTACCTGCTGCCTGCTCGCATTGATGTTTGCAATTTTTATGTTGTTTTCAACGCTGTCACAAAAAATATGCGTGCTTTGTGTAACAAGGCTTTGCATACTGCGCAGATTATTTGTGTTCAAGCTTTTTACGTTTTCGCCGGATATTTCCGCACTGCCCTTATTCACATCGTAAAAGCGCATTAAAAGCTTTAGCGCAGTGGACTTGCCGCAGCCGGACTTGCCGCTTATTGCCAGTATTTTGTTCTTTTGCACGTTTAGGGAAAAGTTTTCCAGTATTTTTGCGTCTTTGTACGCAAAGGCCACATTTTTAAGCTCTGCGCCTTCAAACTTTACGTCTTTGCCCCCAAAAACCTCCTCAACGGCAGGGCTGTCATCCAAAATGTCCAGCACACGGCCTGCGCTTGCTATTGTTCCGCTAAGCCCCGCACCCAAATTCGCAGTTGCCGTCACCGCACCAAAGGAGGAAAACAGCATCACCGTGGGAATCACCACCGCCGAAAGGCTTATAGCATCTTGGCTGTACATGTACGCCGAGACCAAAAGCATCGTCACCGAAAAGCTTAGTATGGCCAAAATTGTCAGCGAATAGGTTTTAGCCATGTACTTTTTTATCTGCTTGTTCGAGTTTTCCGCATCCTCCGAAAGCAGGTTTATTTTTTCCTTTCGCTCTGCGGCGGCATCATACTGCAATGTTTCTTTTATGCCCCTTAGGCTGTCTAAAACATATGTGTTTAGCTCGCCCACCCTATTCCTGTGCGCCTCGCCACTTTTTTTGGACTTTTTGGAGACAATCAGCGGAATGACAACCCCCACAGTAAGGTGTGCCGCCAGCGCAATGCCCCCAAGCAAAATATTAAAGCCGCCTATAAAGACAACCACGACGGTCGATGTGATAAACGCAATGCAAATCGGCGATACGGTATGCGCATAAAACACCTCCAAAAGCTCTATGTCGGAGGTAATGAGCGAAACAAGGTTTCCCTTGTCCTTGCCGTCCAGCTTTGCGGGGGCGAGCGTGCGAAGCGCCGCAAACACCTTGTCTCGAATCAAAGCCAAAAGCTTGAACGCTATGTAGTGGTTGCAGTACTGCTCTGCATAATGCAAAACACCCCTCAACACCGCAATAGCGCCGATGGCCACAAGAAAGCCCACAACAGCACTGCCGCTGTTTTGCACCACATCCAAAAGTGCATACGCCGCAAAAACCGTGATAAAGCTTGCGCAGAAAAAACCCAAACAGCCGCAAACTATCGCAACGAGCATAACACCCGAAAGCGGCTTTACAAGGCCGAGTAGCCTTGCCATCACACTAACGCTTGAGCGCTTTTTCATCATGATGCCACCCCCGCATTTTCAAGGATAGCCTGTGTATTCCAAAGCTCTGCGTAGTATCCGTTTTTCAAAAGTAGCTCGTCGTGCGTTCCCCGCTCTGTCAGCTCGCCCTCTTTGAGCAGGTAAATCATATCCGAATTCACCACGTTAAGCAGCCTGTGCGATATTACAACAACCGTTTTTCGCCTTGCCAGCTCCACAATCACACGCATTATTTCATCTTCGCTGTCTGCGTCGATGTTGCTCGTTGCTTCATCAAAGATGTACATGTCACTTTTGTGCAGTAGCGCCCTTGCAATAGCAAGCCTTTGGCACTGTCCACCCGAAAAGTTTGCGCCCATTTCGCTAAGGGCGGTATTCAGCCCCTCTTCACTGCGCAAAAACTCTGCGAGGTTTACCTTTTTTAGCACCGCCCAAAGCTCCTCATCGCTTGCGCTTTCATTCGCCATCAGCAGGTTTTCTTTTACAGTTCCTTTGAATATATAGCTGTTTGCGCACACAAGCGTGATATTTTCAAGCAAGCTTTCTCTGCTTATCTCGCTCAGCTCCACGCCGCCTATCGTAATGCTACCGCTGTAGTTTTCGTTTGCCCCCGTGAGTATTGCGGATATTGTGGACTTTCCGCTCCCACTTTTGCCCACAACAGACACAAAGCTGTTTTTGGGTATGTCCATGTTTACATCCCGCAGTACCTGCTTTTTTTCATCGTACGAATAGCCTGCAGAGCGTAGCTTTATGTCCGCAATCTCTGCAGTTTTTGTCCTTTTCGCTCCGCTTTGTTGCCCGAGCAACTCAAATATTTTTTTGCTTTGGGCAACACCATTCATCGCTATGTGAAAAAAGCTCCCCAGCAGCCTAAGCGGCAGAAAAAAGTCCGCCGCAAGCATGATAACAGCAAACGCACCCACAACACCAATGTTACCGCTTGCAAGCTCAAGCAGTGACACTATTATGCCCAGCGCCGCACCGCCGTACGCCACCACATCCATCACAATGATAGAGTTCAGCTGCATGGACAGCACCTTCATGGTGATAACTCTAAACCGCTCTGCCTGCTTGTTCATCTGCTTGTGCTTAAATTCATCCGACGAGTAAATTTTAAGCGTGTTTAGGCCTTGCAGGTTTTCAAGGAAATTGTCCGCAAGGCCCATGTATTCGCCCCAGTATTTGGCGAGTAGCTTTTTTGCAATTTTTTGAATGGCGATAATGGACACCGGAATAAGCGGCACACAAATAAAAAGGATAAACGCTATTTTTACATCCACAAAGGCAACCACAAAAAACAAAATCAGCGGTGCAATCATCGAGTAAAAAAACTGTGGCAGGTAGCTTCCGAAATAGGTTTCCAGCTGCTCCACACCCTCCACCGACATCTGCAAAAGCCCCGCCGTGGAGATATTTTTATTGTAGCCGCCGCCCATGCTCACCACTTTGTCGTAAATTTTGCCCCGTAGCACCCTTTTTACCGGCTTTGATGCAAGATACCCCTGCCCCGAAGCAAGGTAGCTAAAGCTAACCCGCATACAAACAGAAACGGCAAAAATGCCTGCGTAAACAAGCCCGCTTTGTAGGTCGATTTGCTTTTCCATCAAGTCCTTTATAAAAAAGCTGATGGAAAACATGAGCAGGATGCTCCCGAAGAGCGAAGCGACTTGCAACGCTACATTTTTCAGGATGTGCGGCATTGTACCGGGCACAGCCTTTATAAGCCTTTTGTCTATCATTAAACATTCCCACTTAGAGATATTTGCAAAGGATAGGTTTTGTGCCCTCATCCTATGCAGTATCTCAACATAGCACACCTTGCTTTAGGTTGTCAAGCTGTGCGAAAACGCGCTGCAAGCTGCTGCGCTCCGCCACATTTCAATGCAAAGAAAGACAGCTTTATATCGTTTTTTGCGCTATACTTTTGTGTGCCAAAAAGGTATACGCCCTCTGCGCTAAAATACAACACACCTTTTAGGATACGCTCCTCCCCTCGCTTTTTGCAATGCGATACGGAAAAACCGTTTGATACTCTCTATCCTCCGCATCAAAGCTCACCACACGCGCACGCACGTTGAAGTACTCCTCAATATTTTCCTCGGTAATTAGGTCCTGCGTGTTGCCAAACTTTTTCTTTTGGCCATACCCAAGTAGTAATGTCTTGCTCGAAATATTGAGCGCATGATTGGGAAAGTGAGTGTTCAAAAGGCAGGCTGTTTTGAACTCCTTTGCCGCATTTTCAATGGCCGTCAAAATACGCAGCTGGTTTTTCATGTCCAAGTTGGACTCAGGCTCGTCCAAAATCAGCAGTGACGGCCTTGACACCAGCGCCCGTGCCAGCATCACCATCTGCAGCTCACCACCCGAAAGCTCATTGCAAAATCTTTGGGACAAGGCGGAAATCCCCAGCATCTCCATCGTCTCAAACGCACGCTCGTAGTGCGCTTTTTTGGGCGACTGAAAATATCTGTGCTCAGTGTTCAACCCCATCACCACCATGTCTATGACACGGTAGGAAAACACCCCACGCTTTGCCTGCGGAACATAGCTCACAAGAGACCACAGCTCCTTGTCCTTGTAGCTGCTAAACGGCCTGTTTGCAATGTGCACCTCGCCGCTCTGCTGGCGCAAAAAGCCCAGCATACACTTTAGCAATGTGGTTTTCCCAACGCCGTTCGGCCCCAGCACCGCCATGATTTCCCTATCCTCTATGGCAAAGCTCAAGTCCCGAAACAGCTTTTTTTCTCCGTAGCCGAAGCTCGCTTCCTTCACCGATAAAATCATCTGCTTCCTCCCGAGCTTTTGCGCAACATCCAAATAAAAAACGGTGCGCCTATGATGGCCGTCAAAATGGATATGGGTATTTCGGCCGCTGTCAGCGTGCGTGCCACCGTGTCAATCATCAAAAGGTAAATCGCACCCAGTAGCATACTTGCAGGTATCAGCGCACGGTGGTCGGTGCCCACTATCATGCGCCCTATGTGCGGTATTACAAGGCCTATCCAGCCTATAACGCCGCACAAGGACACCGTCACCACCGTCATAACGGTAGACACAAGAATAATAATCCTGCGTATGTTTTTCACGTTTATTCCCAAAGAGCGTGCCTCATCCTCATCGAGGGAGAGAACATTCAATTTCCAGCGAAGGCCCAGTAATATTATCAGGCAGGGCAAAATGGTAACCCATGCCACGAACACGTCGTTATAGCTTGCGCTGGCAAGACTGCCCATCAGCCATACGGTTATTGCGGGAAGTGTATCCTGTGGGTCTGCCACATATTTTATGAGGGATATTAGCGCATCAAACAGCGCCTGCATCACAACACCCGACAGCACAAGCATAAAAAGCTCTGTGCTTCTGCGCACCCTTGCCACAAACAGCACAAGCCCCACCGCCAAAAGCCCAAAAGCGAGCGCCGTAAGCTGTATTCCCACTACGCCCAGCGCCAGCAGTATGCCAAGAGATGCGCCAAAGCCTGCGCCGGAGGACACGCCTAAAATGTCGGGGCTTACCAGTGGATTGCCAAAAATCGCCTGGTATGAAGCGCCTGCCACCGAAAGCCCCGCGCCCACAATTAAGCCCATCAAAATTCTCGGCAGACGCACATTCAAAATTACAGTCACCTGATATGGGTCGAGGTTTTCCGCATTGCCAAACACCGAGTTCCAAAGCACATTGAGCGTTTCGAGTGGCGTGATGGAGTATCGCCCCATGCACAAAAGCGCTATCACCGTGACAGCAAGCCCCACACCGAGACCTATAATAATCATACGTTGCTTTGCCGGAAACATCTGCTCTTTATTCATAAAATTCCCCGTTATCTGCTTTTACTCATCCGCAAAAAGTTGTAGAAAATCCTCCCCAAACGGACAAACAGGAGAGCTCCATCCAAGGCGACTGGACACCGCCACATGCGGAAAATCCACAAAGTTTCCGTATACATCCGGGCTTATCAGCTCTTTTAGCAAGGGGTCACCCACAATAAGGTCGTAGCCGCCCTGCTCCATTATTGTTATCATGTCGTGCTCTTTACAGCCGAAAACATCCTTGTCGCCCAGCAGCTGCTCATCTGCGCCAAAAAAGCCTGCAAGGTCCACCTGTGCGTATCCACACTCCGTATACAGCATCTCACGCACGCTTGACGCCAGCACCTGCTCGCCCACCACAAGCGCTTTTTTGCCGCTTTGCGCCGTAAACTCGGGCACGTCACTGCTCTGCGTTTTCAGCCGCTCACACATCGCTTCAAACGGTTTCTTACCCGAAAAGCTACCGATGACATACGGCATATCGTACTCTTTTTTCAGGTATCGGCACACCGCAAGTGCGCTGCTTGTCAGCGCAATATTGCACTGTGCGCTCAGTGAAGCTTTTATGCTTTCAAGGCTGCTTCCCATCGCCCAGCAGGAGCCCACCGTATAGCCTTTTTCGCCCAACATTGCTATTGCTTTGTTCACATTTTCAATGTTTGTCAGGTCCAGCGGGGTCGCGCCGATAAGGTTTACCTGCATGTCTTTCACATCTGTGCGCTGTTTAGGTAGCATATTCTTTGCCAGCGATATCAGCGCCTGCGAAACACCCCAGTCGTACAGCTGCATCCCCGTGGTGGAAAAGGCGAGTGCGGTCTTTCCCGTTTTGTTCTCTACCAGCCTTGCCAAGGCGTGGTAGTCTGTTCCCAGCACTGCGGGCGACGGGCTACCCAAAAGCGCGAAAAACGGAACATCCAGCCACTCGTCTGCCTCCATCAGCTTGTCCAGCAGTATGCTGTCGTCCCCAAACACCGCCTCCGCATCATCCAAGTTTGTGGTGAAGATACGGCTTCTACAGTCAAACCAACGGGGCTCATCATAGCCCGTGTATGTGCCGGTACATCCGCCCGCATCGTGTATGGACAAAATACCGCCAAGCTCAAAAAGTGTACTGCACACGCCGGAAAAGTCCGGCGACAGTGTGGGTAAAGTTGTGTACAATCCTTTCATTCTATCTCCTTTTGCGGTCAAGCAAGTTAAAAAAATCAGAGTGAAACTCCACAGAGCGTGTGCTGTTATTCAAAAGCTACACCACAAGCCCCTTGGAATACAGCAGTGCCCTTGCGGACACATCACTTTTCAGTGCGTCGAGCACGCCCTGTGTCAGTGCGGAAAAAGCCTCAAATCCAAAATGTTGCTCGTCCGCATCCAGCGGCAACAATTTCGCCTCCGGGCACACATAAGATGCCGAAAATCCAATGGCAACATCCGCTTTTTCGCTTATCTCCTGCATCATGGACATGCTTGGGTGGTAGCTGGTGTATACGGGCGTTTGGCCAAAGCGTTCTTGTAGCATTTTCACCTGCGGCCACTCATATCCCATGATGGCATCCGCCAGTATAAATGTAATCTCCGCCCCACAATCTGCCAATGCCAGCGCAATGTCAAAGGGCGAGCCGTTCACTCCTGTGCCCACACCTATGCGCAAACCCTTTAGCGAGGAGCGCATCCGTTCTTTTGTCTCAAGGCACTTTTCGTAGTGCTCTTCGTAGTCAAGCTTTCTGCCAAAAAAACTTTCCAGCTCTTGATACTGCTTCAAAATCTGCTCAGGATGGTAAAAAATATAGCTTGTGCGGTAGTCAATGCCCAAAACATCCTTCATCTGCTCGCACGCAAGCCGCCCAAAAGGCTTTAGCAACAGGTTGTATGCGCTATCCCGCATTTGCATGTATTCTTCAAACGTCTCACAGGCGCTTATCTGGTACACCGCCTCAAAGCCCGCCTTTTGCATCACCGTGTAGAACTCACTCTCCGCCACCACCGGCGTAAAGTGCCCGATAAGGTTAATTGCATCCTTGGGTATGCGCTTTTGCGGCTCTCGCCACAGCGACTCGTAAATGCTCCGCTGAACATTCAGCGGCGGCGGCAGGTTGCTGTTTGCGGTAATTGGGTTCATGTGGCAATCTATAAACGGAATGCCGTGCGCCTTGCTCAGACGCTTCATCAAGTTTTTGTAGTCGCTCGCCAAAAGGTCATCTATGCAGGAAGCACAAATCAAAAACACGGGCGGCTTTTGGTCAAGATTTTGCAAAATAGCCTCTACCACCTCGGGAATACGGTCCATGTGGCTGCCTATTACAAGGTCCTCCTCCGTCACATCCATGTAAAAAATGCGATTGCGCAGGTTTAGCTGAATGGCCGCCACCGAGCCGTGCCTGCCGCACCCGTGAGGCGCAACAAACAAAAGCACGCTCTGCGGCACAAGCAGTGCTGTGCGCACAATGCCCCATCCGCCGGCGCTCGGCGCACAGTAGTGTAGGCAAGGCTCGCTCACCGCAATGCCCCGAGTGCCCAGCTTTGGTGCCTCTGCGGAAAGCTCCGAAATAGTTTTTGAGTAGCACGTTTTCATCATTTCACCTCGCTGTCAGTGGCACTTGAGCTATGTCTTGTGCTATTTTTGTGATGGTCTTGGATATTTCAAGCTCGGGGTTCATCTGCACCACCGTCATGTTTTTTTCCTCTGCCAGCTGTACCTGCTCATCCCTCGGCACAATGCCGATTATTTGTGCGCCTATGCGCTGTGCAAACTCCTGTACAATCTCCACTTCATTTGGGATATTGCGGCAGTTTAGCACAATACCACGCAATTTTGCGTATCCTCTGTCCTCAAAGTTGTCCAGCGCCGCCTTTATGTTTGCGGCGGCATACAGCGCCATTTTTTCGCCCGAGGTCACTATTACAACCTCATCCGCGTACCCCTGCCTTATCGGCACGGCAAATCCACCGCACACCACATCACCCAAAACATCAAAAAGCACAAAGTCGGGCGAATACACCGAAAAGGCGTTTAGCTCATCCAGCGTATCAAACGTCTTTATTATTCCTCGTCCTGCACATCCACTGCCGGGGGTCGGGCCACCCGCCTCCACACACACAATGCCCTTGTATCCCTTGCAGGTGATGTCCTCAAGACATTTGCACACTCCGCCCTTTTCTTTCAGCACGTCCATCACAGGACTTAGGGGTGCACCACCTCGCACGTTCAGCGTGGAGTCTGCCTTTGGGTCACAGCCCACCTGCAAGACCTTGTTTCCCACATTTGCAAGCGCCGCCGCTATGGAGGAGGTTAGAGTGGATTTACCTATGCCGCCTTTTCCGTAAAATGCTATTTTCCTCATGTTTCTCCTTAATTTTTGCGATGTATTAAAACAACGCACCCCTCGAGAATGTTCATTTGCACTCGAGGGATGCGCTATTTACAGCCCTTAGTTTTGTGTGTCTTCTAAAATTTCATCTAGCATTTCGTCCGTCAGCGTGAAGTTGTACACTTCCTCGTAGAACTCGCTCACTTCCGCACGCATATCCATGTCCGCAAAAAGGTCAGGATACTGGGTTTTCGCCAGCCACTGAACCATCAAAGGTGTTTCCACTCCCGGAGGGTCCCAACGGTAGCCGCCAATGGGTATCTTGTAGACCTGTCTGTTTTGCACAGCGGACAGAAGCGACCAATCCTCGCCGCCCTCTGTTTTGTTTTCAAACAGGTCGGAGGGTTGCAAATCGGTGAAGTTACCGATATAGATAACATCCGGGTCCCACATGAGCATCTGCTCCATATCCACGTTCAGCGCATCTCCCGAAAGCTCTATGGCAGGGTTTACGCCGCCGCTCCAGTCAATCCAGAAGTTTGTGAAGTTGCCCTCACCCGCCACGCTCAGCACATCACGGAACTGAATTACGCTCAGCTTTTCCTCTTCGGGGATTGTGTCGGTGATTTCGGTTACGGAATCTAATGTCTCATAGAAGAAATCAATAATCTCCTCGCCTCGCTCCTCCTTTTGGTACAGCTGAGAAATGATGCGAATCCAAGTTTCAAGGTCTTCCATCGTGCCGTACTCAAGCGCAATTACCTTAAGGCCGGCGGCTTCCATCTTCTCGATTTCTTCCTCCATGTAGTTCCACTGGAATACTACATCCGGCTCCAAAGCAATCAGCTCTTCCACGTTCACCACAAAGCTTGTGTCCACCCAGGAGGTGTTCGCCTGTGCCATAGTGGGATACATGTGGCGCAGTGCGCTGTCCTCGTACGCCACCACAGAGGAGGGGTTGCACCCTATCATGTGGGGGTTGTCGCCCATCACTGCGTGAAAAATGTAGGGGAAAGGCATAATGGTAGTGGCCAGTCTTTCGGGCGGTGCATCAAACGTGATTGTTTTACCAAGCTGGTCGGTAATTGTGATAGCAGCGTCTGTGCTGCCCGACTCATCCGCCATGCTTTCATCCGCCGCAGAGGCGGAAGCGGTGCTTGCAACCTCGGACGCAGGCGCTTCGGACGCAGGTGTGGAGGATGCAGCGGCACTTCCGCAAGCGCTAAAAACCATCACCGCAACAAGTAGCAGTGACAAGAGCATACTTTTTTTCATACAAGTCTCCTTTTTAGTAGAAAGCCATCTTGTTCGCCACGTTGATTAGCAGACGCTAACTAACGGGCAAAAAAATAGCTCCCCTTCATACACCGATTTTGCCACTGATTTTCTCCTGAAAATCATAAGACATAATCGGTTTTTTACAAAACAGAACAATCGGACGCAACAATGCAAGTATTATCGATTAGCTGCAGCTAACTTTCATGAAAACTATATCATGTGGTCTTTTTGTTGTCAAGCACATTTTGCAAAATTTGTTGACTCTAAGATTTTTATGCCACTTGATTGTCCACATCGCCGATTGCCTCCCATCATCCCGAATGCAAAAACAATTTTCTTTTCAACTTCACTCAAGGCGTTTTTTACATCTCCATCACTTGTTTGTTCAAATTGTGAAAAAAGCATTTACTTTTCACCCAAAATATCCGATAATAATAAGGTAAAAACACGGTTTTATTTTATGCAGTTAATGACTTTCCAAAAGGAGCATTTCATGAACAACACATCGGGCAGAAAAAAGTACGGAAAGTTGGCCACGCAGTTCAATATTATGATTGCGGTGATGACCACCATTATCGTTGCCGTCATGATAATCATCAGCGGCATTGTAACGGCAAACAACGTGAACGGCGAGCTACGTGACCAATGTGTGACGGGCACGAACCTGCTTGCGTACGAGCTAAGCTTGCACGAAGTGGCCGAGCTTGAGGACAAGACCGAGGTTTTGGACCGCCTAAAAGAGATTACAAGTTGTGAGTTCACTATTTTTAATGATGACATCCGTGAGTTTACCACTATAGTCATGGACGGCCAAAGAGTCACCGGCACAGCACTTGATGCCACCATTGCAAATCTTGTTATAAATCAAGGTCAGTCGTATGTGGGCGAGGCGAACATTTTGGGCGAAAGCCACATCACCTCCTACATTCCCTACAAAGATGCCGAAGGCAACACCATAGGCGTTCTTTTCGCAGGAATTTCCAGCCACACAAACGATGCCTCCACCACTACCTCGCTCACCATCTCCATGATAGTGGGTATTGCGCTGATACTTTTGGGCTCTATCGTTTCCAAAATCATGATTACACGCTCGGTGTCAAAGCCGCTTTCCACTGTAATGAGCGCCGCACAAAACATTGCACAGGGCCACATGAACTTTGAGCTTGACGTAAAATCCAACAACGAGATTGGTATGCTGGCTGATTCGTTCAACATGATGAAGGGCAACCTGTCCACCCTCAACGGTGTTCTTGTGGAGATGCTGGGCAAAATATCAAACGGCAACTGGAACGTGGACATCGGCAGTCCCAACATTTATATAGGCGACTGGCAACAGCTGTACGTTTCTGCCGAAAAAATGACAAACTCTGTGCGTGGTGCACTCTCGCAGGTATCCACCTCCGCAAGGCAAATTTCTTCCAGCGTCGCAATGGTATCAAGCGGTGCGCAGGCACTGGCACAGGGCGCTATCGACCAAGCAGGTAGCGTGGACGGCCTGTCGCAAAACCTTCAAGCAATCTCCCTTCAGGTTGAGGAAAACTCCCAAAATACCAAGAAGGTCAACGACATTGCGGTTATCTCGGGCGAGGTTGCCACCTCCACGCTGGACGACATGCAGCAGATGCTGGATGCGATGCGTGAAATTTCAAACACCTCGGATGATATTGTCAAGGTCATAAAGGTAATCGACGACATAGCCTTCCAAACAAACATACTTGCGCTAAATGCAGCTGTTGAGGCGGCAAGGGCGGGCGCCGCAGGCAAGGGCTTTGCGGTTGTGGCGGACGAGGTTCGCACGCTGGCACAAAAATCCTCCGAGGCCGCAAAGAACACCACACAGCTCATAGAGCAGTCCATCAATGCGGTGCAGGTGGGCGAGGGCATAGCCCAAAAGGCAAACGAATCCTTTGAGGGTCTTGCGGAGAAGGTTCAGCAGATGGTTATCACCATCGACCAAATCGCAAAAGCCACCGAGGAGCAGACGGGTAGCATCCGTGAAATTTCGGACGGCATTGAGCAAATCTCGATGGTTGTGCAGACAAACACCGCCACCAGCGAGGAAAGCGCCGCCGCAAGCCAGGAGCTTTCCTCCCAGGCAACCACACTGCACACGCTTGTTGACAAATTTGTGCTGTAATCTTGCCCCATAAATCCCCTATCCAAATTTCGCACAACACCCCACAAGGCCACTTTTAGGCCTGTGGGGTGTTTTATTTCATGCCACATCATCGGCATTTACCTTGCCAAAGCTATATACCACATTTAGGCATAATACACAACTTGACTTGCTTTTTTTCTATATTGTGCTATCATTTAATGTATACCTTATAGCACACCCTTAGTTGAAAAAACCGCAAACTTTGTGCTAAGGTACCTTTTCGCCCTGTCAAACACTCACAAAAAACACCTAAAGGGAGGCAACACTTATGCGTGACGAGACCAAATGCCTACATTCCGGCTACACACCCGAAAACACCCAGCCACGTGTTATGCCAATAGTGCAGAGCACCACATATGTTTATGACTCCTCCGAGGCGGTGGGCGCTGTTTTTGACGAGCCTACACAAAGCCTTATATATTCTCGTTTTGCAAACCCCACCGTAATGGCTGTGGAGGAAAAAATCACAGCGCTGGAGGGTGGGCTCGCCGCCATGTGCACCTCCTCGGGGCAGGCGGCCACACTGATGGCTGTGCAAAACATATGCAGTGCGGGCGACAGCCTTGTGTGTACACATCAAATATACGGCGGCAGTAGCAACCTATTTTCCTTCACGCTCAAAAAGCAGGGTGTAGAGTGCATTTTTGTGGATGCAAACGCCTCCGAAGAGGAAATACACGCCGCTTTTAAGCCAAACACAAAGGCGATGTTTGCCGAGTCGCTCGCAAACCCCTCACTTGTAGTGCTGGACATAAAAAAGTTTGCGGATATTGCGCACTCACATAATGTCCCACTGATAATAGACAACACGCTTGCCACGCCCATTTTGTGCAAGCCCATCAGCCACGGCGCAGACATTGTGGTTCATTCCACCTCCAAGTATATGGACGGCCACGCCCTGCAGGTGGGCGGCATTATTGTGGACAGCGGCAACTTCGAGTGGACACGCGGCAACTTCCCCGAGCTCACCACGCCCGATTCCTCCTACCACGGAATTGTATACACAGATACATATGGCAAGGCGGCATACATAGTGAAGGCACGTATGCAGCTGATGCGTGACTACGGCGCATACCCCGCCGCACACTCGGCTTTTCTGCTGAACATCGGCCTTGAAACACTATCACTTCGTATGGAGCGCTACTGCGAAAATGCGCTAAAAGTGGCGCAGTACCTTAGTGAATGTGGGCAGGTAAGCGAAGTAAGCTACCCCGGGCTTTGCACCGACCCAAACTATGCTCTTGCACAAAAGTACCTAAAGGGCTGTAGCGGTGTTATCTCCTTCACGCTCAAAGGGGGCAAGCCCGCCGCCATAAAGTTTATGGATGCGCTCAACCTTGCGAGCATCGAGGTGCACGTGGCGGACATTCGCACCTGTGTTTTACACCCTGCAAGCACCACCCACCGCCAGCTAAACGAGGAGCAGCTGCAGGCGGCAGGCGTGGGCGCCGGCATGATTCGTCTTTCGGTGGGGCTTGAGCACATAGACGACATCCTTGCGGACATCAGCGCCGCACTTGAATGTGTGAAGGGGTAGCTTCATATTCCCCCTAAAAAACGGCACAGCGCAAAGTGCCACAGACCATAAAAATACTGTTTTGCCCTTTACAACCCAATAAACAAAAGAGATGGCGCTGACACCTGTCAGCACCATCTCTTTTTGCTATGTGGATTTGCGCACCACCATGCTTCCCTCAAATGTAAGATTCACTATGTCATGAAGTGTGCCATCAATGTGGCTTAACAGCGTGTTTATGGTGGCCTCTATCATCTGTTCGGTGGGCTGTACCATCGTTGTAATATTGTAAGAATCTCCACTCGCTATGGGTATATCATCAAAGCCTACCACCGCAATTTCATCCGGCACTTTATAGTTCAAATGGTATCGCAAGGCATCAAGACAGCCCATAGTGGCATCAATATTTACACAGAATATACCATCTATGTGTGTATTTTTCTCAAAAAGCGCCAGTGTTGCAGCTTTTCCGTCTTGATACGTCCAGCCTCCCTTGACACTAATGCACGCCTTAGGGGAAAACTCCTGCATATGGCCAAGAAAGGCATTCATGCGGTCAATGCTGGTCGAGGAGGACAAGTCTCCGTAAATACAAGCCGCAGCATACCTCCCCTGCTTCAAAAAATATTCAGCCACCTGTTTTCCCGCTTTGACGTTATCGCAGGTGACAGAGGACACAAGACTCTTGGAAATTGTTCGCCCATATAAAACACAGGGTATGTTACGCTTGTAACACTCATAAATAAGGTTGCTATCCTGCAAAGCCCCTGTAATAATTACCCCATCTATGCAATATTCGCTAATACGCTTTAGTATATACTCTGCATCATGATGATGGTCCGGCTCTATAGAAAACAACAAAATCTGATACCCACGCTCTTGCAATCTGCGCGCAATGCCCGTAATAACCTTATAATAGTAGGTTGTGGACTCAATGATTAAAAGCGCAATAATATTTGCCTTAGCCCCCTTCAGGCTTCGGGCCATAGCATTTGGGGTGTAGCCCAATGTTTCGGCGGCTTTCATCACCCGCTCTCTAAGTTCTGCAGACAGCTTACTTTCCGGGTTCATCGCACGTGAAACCGTGGGCTGAGACACCCCCGCCAGCTTTGCTACATCAATAGATGTGACTGCCTTTTTCTTTACATTTTGCGGCGCTTTTCCAGCCATGATTCACCTCCGTAATACGAATTCTGTATTGATTATACTACATGTTATAGATTTTTTCAATCACTACGATATCCCACTCACCATAAACCCCTATGCACATTCACCTCCTAACACAATTTGAACAAATTATTTTACAATATCTCAAAATTCGTCAAATTAAATAAACAATAGCTCTACTATTTTTCCTTAATCACATTTATTTTGTGCTATATGCCCAATTACACCCCTTGCAAAAGCTATTTTTAATATCCCAAAACACTGTAAATGTCTATTCGACGGATTGACAAAATTTGTGCTCTTTGTTATTATTATTGTCACGGAATACGTATTCCGAATAATTCAGTGAGGTGCTTTCCATCATGAAAAAGTTCAGCTTAGTATTTGTCTTATGTTTGGCGTTAGTAATAAACCTCGTTGCATGTGGTTCCGGCTCCGAAGCCTCCTCGGCTCCTGCGGCCGCCTCTACAGCATCCACCGCCACCGCAGAGAGCACAGGCAGTGCTGCCGCTGTTGCTACCGACAGCGCTTTCCCCGAGCAGGACATCACCATGATTATCCCCTTCGGTGCAGGTGGCGCAGCTGACACAACCGGCCGCATCGTGGCTATGGCAATGGACGATGTGCTCGACGTTCGTGTTAACGCCATCAACATGGCCGGTGCTTCGGGCACCACGGGCGGTGCTGAAGTACTTGACGCAGACCCCGACGGCTACACAATTCTTTTTGCTTACGGCGGCTACCCCATCGCAAACCTTCTTGACATCACCGAGTTCACCTACAACGATTTTGAGCCTGTGACACTCGCTTTCACAAATGAGATGGGCCTTTACACCAGCACAAGCGGCCAGTACGACAGCCTTGAGTCTCTCATAGAAGCCGCAAAGGCAGCCCCCGGCGAAATTAAAGTAGGCGCAGGTATGGGCACCGTTGCACACTTTGCCACACTTGCACTGGAGCTGTACGCAGACATCGACGTACAGATAGTCGAGGTAGGCGGCGACGTACCCAAGGAGCCGGAGCTGCTCGCAGGCCGTATTGATGCTTTCTTTGACACTTTCGGCACAGTGAACCAGTACGTTGAAGCGGGCGACTTCCAAATCATTTCCACCTTCGGCCAAGAGCGCAACACATTCCTGCCCGACGTTCCCACCGCTATCGAGAGCGGCTACGACATCGAGCTGATGCAGCACTGGGGCATTTGGGCACCCAAGGGCACACCTGCGGACGTGCTTGATGCCATTCACAATGCGATTGTCGAGGGTGTTTCCAACCCCGAGTACGAGGAGCGTATAAGCGCCCAGATGCTTTACGAATCTCTGCTACCTCAGGAAGATTACCTAACCTACCTCGAAGGCGAATTTGCCCTTTATGAGGAAGTAGCGGAAACACTGCTTTAATATACAGTGTTTGCACTATCTAAAACAATATTCGGCCGGGCGACATTAGTCGTCCGGCCGGATTAAAAAAGTGGAGTATTTATGGGTGAGATAATTTTTATTGCCATATTGGCTGTAATTGGCCTTATTACGTTCTTTACTACCCAAGGCTATGAGGTACTGGCGCTGGACGAATCGGGCGGCCCCGGAATATTCCCAAGCGCTGTGGGCTTGATTTTGTTTGTGCTGTGCGTTGCTCTTTTGGCACAGCTCATCTACAACAAGTACCACAAAAAGCAGGAGACAAAACCCTTTGGCTTTAAGGAATTCTTCATCGGTGTGAGGGGAATTTTTGTAGCCATCAGCATATTGTTTGTCGTGGCTGTCCAGTTTATCGGGTTTTTGTGGCCCTCCATCGTGTACGTAAACGCCCTTGTGGTACTCATGGTTTATTTCAAGAATAAAAACCTCGGCAAAAATGTGAAAACAATCATAATACGCACAGTTTTTGTCACGCTCGGCGTGGTTGCCTGCTATTTCTTTTTCACTTCGGCGCTGGGCATCCGCTTAGGATGATTAGGAAAGGAGTTTAGACATGACACTTACAGACCTGCTCGACCCTATTGCTCTTTTGTTAATCTTCGGCGGCACTATATTCGGCCTTATCTTCGGGGCAATCCCCGGACTCACAGGCTCTACGGCCCTGTCACTGATTATCCCCATCACCTACGCAATGAGCCCGATTTATTCGGTTAGCATTTTGATAGGCACGTTCATCGGAGGGTTAACCGGCGGGCTTGTTTCGGCCATTCTGCTACGTATTCCCGGCACGGCCGCCTCCATCGCCACCGTGTTTGACGGCTACCCCATGGCGCAACGAGGCGAGGCCAACCGAGCGCTGGGCGCCGCCACCTTCGCTTCCTTCTTCGGCGGCATGTTCAGCACAATAATTTTGCTTTTCACTGCGCCCCTGCTTGCCCAGCTTTCCATCGGCTTTGGCGCATACGAATACTTTGCCATATCCGTATTCGCGCTTAGCATTGTATCTATGCTAATTCGCGGCAATCCGCTAAAAGGCCTTGTATCCTGCGCATTCGGCTTGGTTTTGGCATGTGTCGGCTCCAGCCCCTTGGACGGCAGAATACGTATGACCTTCGGTGTGAGCGACCTGAACGGCGGCTTTGAGTTCCTCTCTATGATGATTGGCCTGTTCGCTTTTTCGGAAATTTTCAGAATCGTGGGCGATAGAGCCTCCACCGACAAGCCCATCGAAATCAACAAAAAGGGACGCTTTTTGCCCTCTTTTAAGGAAATTTGGCAGAATAAGTTCAACCTGCTGCGCTCCTCTGCCATCGGCACCGGCATAGGTATTCTACCCGGCATGGGCGGCAGTATCGCCTCCATGATTGCGTACGCACAGGCAAAAAAGCACTCCAAAAAGCCGGAGGACTTCGGCAAGGGTGCTTTGGACGGCGTTGTGTCGGTGGAAAGCGCAAACAACGCCGTTACGGGCGGTGCGCTCATTCCCATGCTCACCTTGGGCATACCGGGCGAGTCTGTTTCGGCACTGCTCATGAGCGGCCTTGCCATTCAGGGCTTTACCATGGGGCCTATACTGTTCATCCAGTCTCCCGATACCATCACCACCTTTATCGGCAGTGTTTTCATCGCAAACATCATGATGTTCGTTGTGATGTGCCTGTTCAGCCGCTGGTTCTGCAAGGTGTTGCAAGTGCCAAAGTACTACCTGTACCCCTTCATTATGCTGGTGTGCTTTATCGGTATCTTCGGCGCAACAAACATACACTTCAACCTTCTGATAGCCATAATTTTCGGGCTGATAGGCTATTTCTTCGAGAAAAACGACTACCCCATCGCACCCATGATTTTGGCGCTGATTTTAGGGCCCATGGTGGAAAGCAACATGCGCAAAACCATCATATACTACGGCTCTTTGCCCGAGGCTTTCTCCCAGTTCAGCATCGGCAATATCATCATGGTGGTCACCATTTTGCTACTGGGGCTCAACATTTTCTCAAGATACCGCGCGAGCAAAAAAGCAAAGGCCGCAGCTGCTGCGGCATCCGGTGAGGAAAAATAAGTGCCATTATGCTTACGCTACTATTCCGACACCCCCTAAAAAGGAGAACGTAATATGTCGCAAAAACAACCAAACATGATTTTCTTTTTGTCCGACGACCACACACGTCAGGCGATGAGCTGCTACGGCAGCAAGCTCAACCAAACGCCCAACATGGACAGAATAGCAAACGAGGGTGCACGCTTTGATAGATGCTTTTGCAACAACGCACTGTGCGCACCCAGCCGTGCCGCCATTTTGACAGGCTGTCACAGCCACGTAAACGGCGTAAAGACGCTACGTGACAAGTTTGACGGCAGGCAGAACACCTTCCCCAAAGAATTGCAGAGCATGGGCTACCAAACTGCGATGGTGGGCAAATGGCACTTGGGGCACGGCGGAGACTCCGACCCCACAGGCTTTGACTTTTGGGATATTTTGGAGGACCAGGGCGAATATTTCGACAGCTACATGATAAAAATGGGCGAAGAAAAGCGTCGTGTGCCCGGCTACACCACCGATGTTGTGGCGGACATATCCCTCGAGTGGCTAACCGAGCGTGACCCAAACAAGCCCTTCATGCTGATGTGCCACTTCAAAGCGCCCCACCGCCCGTGGATTCCGGACGAAAAGCACGCTCACATGTACGAGGATGTCACCTTCCCCTACCCCGACAACTTCGATGACGACTACGAGGGCAAGGCGGCGGCCGCCGCCCTGTGCATGAACAAAATCGACTGGCTGGGCCCCATGGACGTAAAGCAGGAGGTGCCTGAAGGGCTTAGCTACGGCGAGATGAAACGCTGGAAGTACCAGAGATTTTTGCAGGATTACCTGCGTGTTGTCGCCTCGGTGGATGACAACATCGGGCGCATACTGGACTATTTGGAAAGCGAGGGGCTTGTCGAGGATACCATCGTGAGCTACAGCTCCGACCAAGGCTTTTTCCTTGGGGAGCACGGCTGGTTCGACAAGCGCTTTATGTACGAAGAACCGCTTAAAATGCCCTTCATCATGCGCTATCCTCGTGCAATCAAGGCGGGCACTGTGTGCGATGCAATGACCAGCAACATAGACTTTGCCCCCACTTTGATTGATTTTGCAGGCGGAAACGCCCCCGAAAACATGCAGGGCAAAAGCTTTAAGGGACTTGTGAGCGGCACTTCGGATACGCCACTGCGTGACAGGGTGTACTACCGTTATTACCAGCACCCCGATGCGGTAAACGTACTGCAGCAGTACGGAATGCGCACCGAGCGCTACAAGATTATCCACTACTTTGTCAAAGGCGGAGACTATGGCATCTTCCCCGAGTACTCGTGGGAGCTGTTCGACCTCGAAAACGACCCCACCGAGATGAAGAACCTGTACTACCTGCCCGAGTACGCCGAGCTGCGCAACCGGCTCACGGAGGAGCTAAACGCCCTGAAGGAAAGCTACGGCGATGAGGAAAGCGACAAATTCACCTATCAGTATCATGCGTACAAGTAAGCATTCATTATTCACCTTTCGGATTATTTAAGCATATCCCCTCGCATACAGCGGGGGGATATTTCTATTATATACACAAAAGAAAGCCGACATGCCCAAAGTGGCCGTCGGCTTTCCTTTTTTGTTTTGTTTGTGGCGCTCTTTTTTGTGCAAACAGGGTGAATGAACCTGCATAAGATGCAAATTCACACAGCTAAGCAAACACTATCTCGTAAACACCATGCCGCCGTTTACGCCTATTGTCTGCCCATGTATAAATATGGCCTTGTCGCTCGCCAAAAACGCATTTAGGTACGCCACCTGCCTTGGGTCGTCGCCAAGGTCTCCGCCCAGTGGTACGGTATGCTTTAGCCATGCGGCGTTTGCGGCTCTCTCCTCGGGGTCCATGTTCGCTTTCCACTCGTGCGCAAGCTCTGTCATAACAGCAGGGTTTATGATGTTGGTGCGTATGTTATACTGCGCCCAGTCCCTTGCTATAACACGGGAATACGCCAGCACCGCACCCTTGGCGGCGCTGTATGCGGGCATTCCGGGCACGCCCTCCATTCCAGCATAGGAGCTGTATGTGAGAATCGTGCCGCCCTTTTCCTTTAGATGTGGGAACGCCGCCGCACACACCATGGCCATTCCCACCACCGACACGCCAAACATGTCGTACAGGTCCTTCGGCGTTAAATCCTCCGCAGGCACAAACTGCTGTACTGCCGCACAGTGCACCACACTGTCCAGCCCACCCATGAACTTTACAGCCTCGTTCACGGCGCTGAACGCCTGCTCTTTGTCCGTTACATCGCACTGAATGTGCTTGAATCTATCCGCACCGAACTGCTCGGTTTCCTTGTAAAGGCGCTGTGCACGCTCGCTGTCGGGTGCGGCACGTGAAAAGCTCACCACCGATGCGCCCTCCTCCAGCATTACATGGCACGTCTCACGACCTATTCCGGTAAGCCCACCCGTGATAATCACTTTTTTTCCTTGCAACAACATGTTCATTCTCCTTTCACACGCAACTGCCTTTTTGAAAAACAATGAAATTTTTCGCCAACATAGCAAGTAAGGGAGTATCCAAATGCGGTGATTTATTTGCTATATCCCCCGCCGCAGGCGGGGGATATAGCAAATAAATCACCTCTATGTGTCCACTCCCGCAAGTAAAGGGCAAAAGAGTGCAAACCCTGTGGGAGAACAGAGCCTGCACCCTTTTTGCCAAACCGACCGGTAAAATTGTCATATTTTTAGTGTGGACAAAAGCGGTGATTTAGCTTTGCTTCTAAAACAACGCTACCTGCCCACTCCATGTTTTTCCCCCAAGGCATCACCGTATAGCGCAAAATTTGCTTGCAATAAGGCACTCGGGTAACATGGGCTTTACTATTCAACTGCTACTTTTTGAAGACAACATCCTCAAACTTACCCGTCTGGCCGGAGCGCTCTATCATGTCCACAATTTCCTCTACACGGTATGCGTCTTCCATGTCCGCACCCATCGGCTTTACGCTACCGCCTGTGGCAACAGTGCGCACCATGTGTGCGTCCTGCATGGTAAAGCCATCATTCCAGCCGTGGGGATGTGCACCCTGCACGCCCACAGGCAGGTACAGGTCCGCAGAGGGGTCGCCCGGCTTGTTCAGCATCATGGTGGTGAAGCCCTTGCCCGGCATACGCAGAATAAGCTCGTTCATGCGCTCCATCTCGTAGTAAACAGTGCCCTTTGTACCCTCTATCTCTATCCTGCCCGTAAGCGCATGACCGGGGGTAACACGAGAGGCCTCAAACGTTGCTATAGCGCCGTTTTCAAGCTCTGCCACACAGCTGAACGCATCGTCGTTCACGTCGGTCACCTTGCCCAGTGCGTCCTTGCTCCACGTTTTTACAATAGCACCCACACGTGCAACCTCGCTCACCGTAAAGCGGCACACATCAATGTGGTGAGAGCCAAGGTCGCCAATAGCACCCGTGCCCGCAACACCGCGGGAGAAGCGCCACGAAAGGCCGCCGTCCTCCTGCAACATGTTCATGAAGAACTGGGAGCGGAAGTTCATAATTTCGCCAAGCTCGCCGCCCTGCACCATCTCACGAATACGGCGAATGGCAGGGATTGCACGCCACATAAATGCTGTCATGTGCAGGACATTGTGGGAGGACACTGCCTTCCAAATGTCGTACGCTTCCTCCTTTGTGGAGGCAAGTGGCTTTTCGCACAGCACGTTTATGCCCTTTTCGGCCGCATATATAGAGGCAGGCCCGTGCAAAACATTGGGAGCGGCATTCACAAACAGGTCTACCTCTTCGCTATTGAGCATCTCTTTCCAGTCCGTGTATACCTTGCTGTATCCGTAGCGGTCTGCCACGGCGTTTGCCTGTGCCTCGTTTTGGTCACAAATAGCCGCAAGCTCCAGCTTCAAAAGCGGGTCGTTGCGTGTTGCGGGAATAGCATGTAGCGCCGTGGAGTGCACCTGTCCGATATATCCGGCGCCCAGTAGCGCCACACGTAGTTTTTTTGCCATAAGTATTTACACCTCTTTTTAGATAGTGTCATCACGAGTGTTCAGCCGGCCGATTTTGGCAATTTTTCCGCCATACGGTGTTGTCAAAACTCGCATTCCATAAAGGAGTGCATCGTTTTTTCGCCTTGTCTGACGAAAAAATTGCTCAAAATCTGCTCACTTCAACCCATGACGACACTATAATAGTTTTCAAAAATTACGCACCGCTTATTTCATGTCACTTTTGCGCACGCTTAAATAGGAGTTGCCTTGGTGGCGTTAATCGCCGCCTTGATAGCCTTTATCGCACTTTTCGTGTCCGCCTTGGGCTTTAGCTCAAACTCCAGCATCCCGTCATAGCCCATGTCCACAAGTGCGTTTATCACATTCGGCAGGTTTATTTCGCCCGTGCCCGGCTCGTTTCGTCCCGGCACATCACCAAAGTGTACATAGCCTATGCTGTCAATATCCGCCTTTAGGTTCTCTATGATATTGCCCTGCATAATCTGCATGTGATAAATATCATAAATTATCTTCAGCTTATCGCAGTTTATCTCCCGAATCACCTTTGCCGCCTCGTGCGAGCCGTCCTCAAAGTAGCCTATATGGTCTACCTTGTTGTTCAGTGGCTCGTACAGGATGGGAATGCCCTCCTTTTGTGCAACGTCGGCCACACGCTTTAGCATGTCTATGATACTTTGCCGCTTTTGCTCTTCGCTTATGCTTTCGGGCACAGGCTTTGCCACCCAGTTCATGCACGAGTCGGAGTGTATCATGATGTAGTCACTGCGAATTTCCTTCGCCACCTCCACCGCTTTTAGAAATTCCTCGTAAAAGCCCTCGTGGTCTTCTGCAAGTATCATGGAGTAGGGGTTGTTGTCGCCCACAAAGTCCGCAATGGTAACACCATGCTTTTCGCACTCTTCACGCAGACGCTTTAGGTTTTTGTCCTTCCAGTCCCACATGGTTATGTAGTCAAATCCATCCGCCTTCGCCAGCGCAATGCGGTCGTAAAAAGGCACCTCGTGATAAAGCATCTCAATACATACTGCGTATTTCATTCGCTGTTCCTTCCCGTGTACCCCTTATGATGGCACTTTATTTTTTTGGCTTTTGGTAAAACTCTAAGATGTTACCCTCAGGGTCCTTGAAGTACACAACGCCGTTGCCCTCGGGCAAAATCTCGGGAGGCGCCATGATGTTTACGCCCTTTTCCTTGATTTCCTCGTAGCAGGCCAGCACATCATCCACCGTAAATGTCACGTGGCGCACGCCGTAGTCGTTGTTCTGCCAGTCTGTGCCCAGCTCTTTTGCGCGGGGATTTTTGTATTCAAGCAGCTCAAACAGCGTGCTACCCTCGCCCACCTGCATGAACACAACGTGCAACGTCGCCTCGGGAACAGCCACAAGGCTGGATACCTGCTCGCCCGTGTTCACGTAGTTGTCCACTACCTTAAAGCCCAAAATGTCGGTGTAGAAGGGAAGCATTTTATCCATATCACGCACGATAACGCCCGTGTGGTGCATTTCATGAATTACATTTTTCATAAAAGAGCATCTCCTTTGTTTATGTGTTTGACGCTATGGTTTATCATCCTTTTCCCCTTTACCCATCATAGGCAGGTAAAGAGGAAAAGTGATTTTCTTTTTCTATCGTATGCCTGCGCTGTCGATGATGTCATTCAGGCGGTTGCGGTAGTAGCTGAACTCCTCAAACGTAACTCCCGGCGGCACCTGGTGGTCGATATGGGGCACGTATCCACCCTTCTTAATCACCGGCTCTATGTGTGCAAGTGCATCGTCTATGGTCTTTTTGTCCTTGCCGAAGATGTACTTGTCTATGCCGCCCAGCATTGCAAGGTCGGGGAACGCCTCTCGCACCTTGGCAACATCCATGCCCGCATGTGCCTCAAAGGGGAATATGGTGTTTACGCCGCCCTCCATGAACAAGGGGATGATGTCCATGCAGTCGCCGTCGGTATCCATCATGACAACGTCCACGCCGTGTGCCTTTAGGAAGCCTGTGTAGCGCTTGTAGTAGGGCAGCAGGAACTCACGGATAGCCTTATTTGAAATCATGCTGCCTTTGCCAAAGGAGATGTCCTCCCAAATGGTGACAAAGTCCAGCTGTACGTCCTTCAGCACCTCTTCTGCTGTGAGTATCCATATCTCGGTAAAGCGCTCCAAAATATCATGGACAAGCTTTGGATTAAGCTTGTAGGAGATGAACAGGTTTTCAAAGCCCATGATATAGCCAAGCGTACCGAAGAAGCCCATGGGTGTGCCGCCGATGCCCAGCGGATAGTCTCTGTTTTTGTACTCTTTCACCAGCTGGTCCCAGTTGGGGGGAAGGCGGTCACGTATGTTGTCAAGGCGCATACGCTCGTCCTTGAGCTGGTTCCAGTCCTCCCAGTTGGTCATTTTGAACTTCATCGCCACCGGCAAAACGCCCTCTTCTTTGAGGTACTTTTTGGTCACGCCGTCGATGTCCACATACACGAGGTGCTCCTCGTTGTTTTCGATAATTTCAGGCTCGAACAGGGGGTGGAACATGGTGTTGAGGTCCACAAGGTACTGTGTCTCATCCATGCCAAAGTGGTTTTTTACGTCCCTGTCCAGCGCATAGCCCATGGAGGGCCAGTAAAGGCCGCCCGCACAAACGATGTATCCGTCGGGGTACTCGCCCGGTGCGACATACTTGTTATCTATGTTCCATGCTGTGTTCAGTGTGGAGGAGGTTGTGCGCACTATTTTGTCCGGAATGGGCGCCCAGTTGTTTTTGGGCAGGCCCTGCTTGTACCAGTCGTTTACTGTTTTACCCCACCAGCCGAACTCCCATTTCAGCGCACGCACTGTGGGGTCGTGGTCCCTGAAGACAGCTAAAAATCTTTCACGAGTTGTCAAATCAATTCACCTCTTTAGTAGTATTTTGACATAGCATAGTTTCAATTAAGGGGCTTGCCCCGTATTCAACATGGTAATAGCGGCTTTTGAGCCGCTGAATATTTAGTGGCCGATTGTAGACCCACTAAATATTCAAAATGGAACCCGCCGCCATCATATGAATGTATATTTTAATTTGACATCCATATCAAGGTTATGACAAGGCTTTAAGAGGCGGGGGACATCTTGCCTTACGTTATTTTCGGATAAAGTTGTAACCAAAAGTAATTTTACGCCGTGCCGTAATAGGGAAATGGACAAAAGCGCATGTTTATTTTTTTGGTATACCCCCGCCGCAGGCGGGGGTATACCGCCTTCTTCGTGTTTTTAGTAGTATATTTCAACTTCTAAATCAGCTGTGTTTTGCCACTCCCTCGTCATGTGCCTAAGCACGTAGCAGCTTGCCCTTGTATGTATCCAGCACCACCGCACCCACAATGAGCGCACCCTTTACAAGTGTCTGCCAGTAGGGCGAAACGCCGAGGAAGGTAAGGCCGGCATTGAGAACACCTATAATCAAAACGCCCACAACAGTGCCGCCCACGCTGCCAAGGCCGCCGTTAAGGCTGGCGCCGCCGATAACCGTTGCTGTAATAGCGTCAAACTCAAAGCCCTCGCCGATGGAGGGGTTTGCGGTGTTGTTACGGGACACGGCGATGATGGCCGCAATACCCACAAGCACGCCCGCCAGCGAATAAACAATCATCTTCACCTTTTTGGTGTTGATGCCGCACACCACAGCCGCCTGCTCGTTGCCGCCGATGGCGTAGATGTGCTTGCCCAGCTTTGTTCTGTTTAATAGCAAATAGCAGAACACTGCAAGTGCTATAAACACCACCACCGAGATGGGAATGGTATCAAACAGGTTGCCCTTACCGATGTAAAGGAACGACTCGGACATGTCCCCCACCGGTGCGCCGTTTGTAAGAATAAGCGCAAGGCCTCTGGCCGCCTGCTGTATGCCCAGCGTTGCGATGAAGGGAGGTATGCCTGTGGCGGAGATGATAAAACCGCTTACAAAGCCTGCGGCCGCACCCACAAAGCACGCCACGATTATGGCCACTATAATGGGCATACCCTCATACGCAAACATCGCACCCGTAACACCCGTAAGCGCCAGCACCGAGCCGGGGGAAAGGTCTATACCGCCGGTGATGATGATAAGCGTCATGCCCAGCGAGAGGATGCCGTTTACGGACACCTGCCGCAGAATGTTAATGGTGTTTGAAAAGCTGAAAAAGTTTGGTCTTAGTATGGTAAGTCCTATTACCAGCACTGCCAAGATGATAAAAATCGCATATCTGAAAATCAGCGTTCTTACAAATCCCATGCCGGCTTTTTTATTCAAAGAATCCATTGATTATGCCCCCCAAAAAAGCGTAGTCTAAAACAAATAGCTTACCTGCTCTACTGCGGATACTGCTCGCCGTTTTGGCTAAACTGCCCCTGTGGGTTTTGCTCGGGACACTGCATGGCAATGCGCTCGCCGTGCTCCTCATGCTCACCCGTTGCATACTGCATCACACGGAACTGTGTAGCCTCTTCTTTGTCCAGTATGCCCGTAAGCGTGCCCTCGTGCATTACCGCCACACGGTTGCTCACGCCCAGCACCTCGGGTAAATCGGACGAAACCACTATCACCGCCTTGCCACTTCGTGCAAGCTCTATCAAAAGGCTGTGTATCTCGTACTTTGCGCCCACGTCAATGCCACGTGTGGGCTCATCTATCACAAGTATGTCCGGCTCTACCAAAAGCCAGCGTGCAAGCAGTGCCTTTTGCTGGTTGCCACCCGAAAGGTAGCGTATCTCTTGGGTAGGCCCTGCCATCTTAATCCTCATGCGCTCCTTTTGCACGACCGCTTCTTTATTTATAGCACGCTTTGAAAGCAGCATCGCCTTTGCATATCTACGCATGTCGGGCATCACTATGTTTTCAGCCACGGTCAGCGGCGGGAAAATACCCGTCTTTTTTCTGTCCTCCGTCACATAGCCTATGCCGTTTTTAATGGCGCTTCGTGGCTTTTTAATCTTCACCTTTTTGCCCTTGATGATTATTTCGCCCGAGTCGTGCGGCGTTACGCCGAATATGGCATTGAACAGCTCCGAGCGTCCTGCGCCCACAAGGCCTGCAAAGCCGAGCACCTCGCCCCTGCGCACATCAAAGCTGACATTTTGAAAATGCTTGCCATAGCTGTATCCCTGCACCTGCATTAGCACTTCGCCCCCGACAAGGTTGTTCTCGGGGAACTGCTGGGTGATGTCACGGCCCACCATGAGGTTAATAAGCTTGTTTGTGTCAAGCTCGCACGCCGGCAGCGTCTGCACATGACAGCCGTCACGCAGCACCGTCACCTCATCACTTATCTCAAACACCTCATCCATGCGGTGTGTGATATAAATTATCGCAACACCCGCAGCTCGCAGCTTGTTGATAATCTCAAACAGGCTTCGCACCTCTGCTTGCGAAAGGGAGGAGGTTGGCTCATCCATAATAATTAGGTCTGCTTTCAGCGAAACCGCCTTTACTATCTCCAGCATCTGGCTGTTCGCCGTGCTTAGCTCTCGTACTTTTTGCTTTGGGTTTACATCTATTCCTATGCGCCTGTAAAGCTCCCTCGTCTGCTTTTGCATCTCACGGTCGTTCACAAAGCCCCCTTTGCCTATCTCACGCCCGAGGAAAATGCTCTCCGCTATCGTGATTTCAGGCACCAGCACAAGCTCCTGGTGAATCATGGAAATGCCCACCTTCAGGCTGTGTGCGATGGAGTGGCTGTTGTGCGGCATTCCCTTAAACATAACGTTCCCCGAGTCTGCCGTGTACATTCCAAGCAAAATCTTCATAAGTGTGGACTTGCCCGCACCGTTCTCTCCCATCAGTGCGTGCACAGTGCCCGGCCGCACCCTAAGGTTCATGTTAATCAGCGCCGGAACACCCGAAAAGCTTTTGTTAATACCGGTCATTTCCAAAATATATTCATTATCCATATTGCTTACCCCGCCGTTTGTCTCACAGTTTCAATAACCGCATACAATCGTGCTTTTTCACTCGTTATTCCCTTAAAAAATCGCACAAAAAGAGCATCCGCAGGAATTTCCCGTTTTTCCAAAACATCCTTTTTCTGTGCAATACACACACCACACATACACCGCAGTCCTGCGGTATTTTAGGTTTTGGACAAAAGAGTAGGTTTAGTTTTTTGGTATATCCACCGCCGCAGGCGGTGGATATACCGCTTTTGTGTTAATTGTGCAGTAGCTTTGTATCTAAACCAACTCTATATGTCACTGTGGCATTTTGCCCGGCAGCGCCGCTATACACATTTACTCTGCGAGCGGCACTGCAAAAAAAGAATACCTTCCTGCGAACACATTTTTGGTGGATGCCACCGCCCAAAGGGCAAACCCCTTTGGACGGTGAAGGCACAGTGTGCCCTTTGCAATGCGCATCCTTTTTTTATATCGCTGTGTGATTACCCCGTGTAGTTGGAGCCGTCGATGCCGAGGTTCTCAATGCGCTCAAGCTCTGCAAGGAAGTCATCCACGTTTTCGGAGGTAACTGCCTCGTAGGGGATGTTGCGGCGCTCGTACTCTGTTGCGTCGCCGTTTATGTAATCAATAGCCATAACAACCGACTCATAGCCCATATCAAATGTGCTTGTGGACATTGTAACGGTGATGGTGCCCGCTTTTACCTCGTCGATAACCACACGAGAGCCGTCGATACCGCCGATGGCAACGCCGTCCAGCATACCTGCGTTTTCAAAAGCTATCATAGCGCCCATAGCCATCTCGTCCGAGTTTGCGATAACGCCGTTGATGGTCTCGCCTGCCTGAATCCATGTTTCCACTTTTTCAAGTGCGTTTGTGCGGTTCCAGTCGGCAGCCTCGGTACGTACACGTACCACGTCGGGGTTTTCTTCCAAAACGCCCAGAACAGCATTTGTACGGTCGTTGTTTGTGGTCTGGCCGAGAATTCCCTCAAGGTGTGCCACGTTGCCACTGCCACCGATTTCGTCGATGATGATTTGTGCCATCTCTGCGGCCGCTTCGGTAGAGTCTGCGCCTACCCAGCCCTCACAGCTTTCGCCGATGTCACGGTTCATCGCAATAAGCGGAATGCCCGCAGCCTGAGTGATAGCGTGGTAAGCGTCTGCGCTGTTTGTGTCACTTGCGGTGATGATGATAGCCTGAACGCCCTGGGTTACCATGTTTTCCATGTCTGCCAGCTGTGTGCCCACGTCGTTTGCCGCATCAGCAACAATCAGCTGAGCGCCAAGGTCCATTGCCGCCGCAAAAACGCCGACGTTGTTCGCAATAACAAACGGGTCTGTCATGTCTGTGGAAGTGTAGCCTATAAGATACTCATCTTCCGCCGCCGGCATGGAGGAGTCCGCCATGGACTCATCTGCTTCGGATGCAGGCATCGAAGAAGCCGCCGCTGTGCTTTCACTTGCGGGTGCCGGCGCCGTAGAGGAACTTGCGTCCCCACCGCCACATGCTGCGAGCATAGATACTACCATAATTGCCGAAATCATCAAACTAACCAATTTTGCCTTTTTCATAAGTCCCTTCAAACTCCTCTCTGATTGTGCAAACTTTTTTGTTGTGTCATGCCTTTGTGCCTTTTGGAAAAACGGACTATTAAAATCCGAGTTCGCCGAGCATTCCTCTCGCCGTACCACGGGCTTTAACCACTACACTTAACTAATACCATTGTCACTGTGCAAAATCTGTAAATACGGGACACCTGTAATATTCACAAGCATATAGCTCACTACTGTGTAGCATCCCGATAATAGATAGCATTTGTTCAATCTTTTCTCTATAACGTAGCAACTATTAACGAGATTTACGCAAACGTTTTCGTTACTGTAATTCATATAGTACATACTTTTTTTCTCAAAGTCAATACTATTTTCATCAATTTTGCCTTTTGCACAGCATATATCCCATTTTTTTGCGCAAAAAGTAAAAATTCACCATATTTCTCCGAAATGTGGTGAATCTTGCCACAATTAAAATATATCTATTGTAGCTAAGCTATATTTAATATATACACAGTCTCACAAAAAATATTGTTCATTGTGCTAATTGACAATTTTCGCTTTTTGATGCTATGCTAATTTTACTTATTTATGCAATCGTTTTTTCGTTGACTACATGTCATAAATTAAAGGATGATTCACATAAAACACTCAAAAGTGACCACATTGAAGGACATTGCCCGCGAAGCCAACGTTTCGCTCAGTACTGTGAGCCGAGCGCTGCGCAATGACGGCTATATCAACAGCCAGACTAAATTGCATATCCAAAGCATCGCCAAAAATATGGGCTACAGCCCAAACATGGCGGCTCGCTCTCTTCGTATGCAAAAAACAAACATGCTTATGGTACTTATTCCCGATATAAGCAATCTATTCCACACCGATTTGATTCAAGGAATAGAGCAGGTGGCAAGGGATAACGGATATCAGATAAGTATTATCAACACCAACGAAAGCCCTGAGCAGGAAATAAAAGCCATTCAAACTGCAAATGAATTTTCTGCTGATGGAATAATTGCACTGCCGATTCATTTGCCCAATTATGAAAACGTTACCACAAAATTATTCATTTTAGCACGCCATGATGCTCGTGACTTTTCGTACAATTTTATAGCTAACGACGACATAGAGGGTGCTTTCATTGCTACGAACCATCTGGTTGAGCGAGGGTGCAAGAAAGTTCTTTTCATAAACGGCCCTGCCGAGCAAGCGCCATCTGTCAATCGCCTGAAAGGTTACAAAAAAGCGCTTCAATTAAACCACCTTCCATTCGAGGAGCGCTATGTGCTAAACTCGGGGCTTTCCACACAGGACGGCTACGATGCTTTTTTGGAGATTTCGCTAAGGTGTTCGCCTCCTTACGGCATATTCTGCTTTAATGACACCATTGCCATAGGGGTGCTACACGCCATTCGCAATGCGGGGCTGTCCACTCCGGAAGATGTCAGCGTTGTTGGCTACGACGACATATCCATTGCATCTTTTTTGGAAAGGCCTCTCACTACCATAAGGCAAGCCAGTTTCAACATGGGAAGCTGGGGCGCTGAAATGCTTATAAACATGATTTCTTCCCCCGAAAACTACACAAACACTATCTCCCGTGTGATACACCCCGAGCTTATAGTGCGCAAAACTACGTAGTGCGATTTGTCGCTTATTCTACTTGATTTTCACAGCAAAAACCGCTTACAACCGGCACACCCAATGCCTTTTGTAAGCGGTTTTCTATTTGAAGTAGTATATTTTCGCAAGTGAACACATATAGGGGTAATTATAGAATACGCTATGCGCAAGAATAAAGCAGTATACCCCCTACGGCGGGGAGGTATACAAAAAAACATACCTAATGTTTTGTCCACACCCAAACACTGTATTTCATTGCTTTATCCTGATGTTACAATGTATTTCACAGCCCCGCCGCCGCACAAAGTAGCGCCGCGCGGCTTGCGGCGAAGTTCAGCCCGCCCTGCAAAAACGCCGTGTACGGCTCTCGCAGTGGCGCGTCGCACGAAAGCTCTATGCTACTGCCCAGCGTGAACGAGCCGCTCGCCATGATAACATCGCAGTCGTAGCCGGGCATGGGCCAGGGCACGGGGGTGAGGTGTGCGTCCACGGGGCTGTGGTGCTGTACCGCAACGCACAGTGCCTGCAATTTTTCGGCGGTGCACATTTTTATGGCGGTGATTATATCGCTGCGCTCTTCGCAATAGCGTGGCGATACCTCATACCCAAGCTGTTCAAACAGCGCCGATGCGTACACGGCGCTCTTTATCGCCTGCGCCGTAATCTCAGGCGCAAAGTAAAGCCCCAAATACATCTGGCGCATCACTTCGCCGGGGGTGCAACCCACCTCTGCGCCCACGCCCGGTGCTGAAAGCCGCTGTGCGCACATGTTTACATATTTTGCCCTGCCTGCGATATATCCACCTGTGGGCGCAATGCCGCCGCCCGGGTTTTTTATCATTGAGCCAACGATTATATCCGCGCCGTAGGATGTCGGCTCCTGTGCACACACAAACTCGCCGTAGCAGTTGTCCACCAGCACCACAATGTCGGGGTTTACCTCTTTCGCCGCCTGCGACGCACTTTGTATGTCCGCAAGGCTCAGCGTTTTTCTAAGCGCATATCCACGGCTTCGCTGCAAGTAGAGCATAGCCGCATCCTTTGCGTGGTGCTTTATCTGCGGTATGTCCATGCCGCCATCCTCGCACAGCTCTAACTGTCGGTAGCCTATGCCAAAATCCGCCAGCGAGCCGCTCACATCGCCCTTGCCAATGCCTATCACCCCGTGCAGGGTGTCGTAGGGTATACCGCTCGCACACAGCATGTGCTGGCCCGGGCGAAGCAGGCCAAAAAGCGCCACCGCTATGGCGTGCGTGCCGCTCATAAAGTGATGCCGCACCAGCGCCTCCTCACTGCCGGTGACCTTTGCGAACACCTCCTCCAGCCGCATGCGCCCCGCGTCGTCGTAGCCGTAGCCGCTACTGCCCGAAAGGTGATTTGCCGCAATACCGCACTGCATGAACGCCCTTAGCATCTTCCACTGGTTTTGCTCTTTTATGCTGTCCACAGCGGCAAATCTCTCCTGCACCTGCCGCATCACCGCCGCATCTGCGTCCAAAAGATTCTGCGGTATGTCAAAATATTTTTCTATCAAGCTGCCCTTCCTCTTTCTTTGCTTTTGAGTGTATATTTTTGCGTGCGCATGTTGCGGTACTCGCTTTTCTCTAAAGTTTCGCCGCAAGTCTCTTTGCTACAGCGCCATCACCAGCTGTTTGTAGTGCCTGCCCTTCGCCTCAAAGTTCGGGTACGCATCAAACGATGCAGATGCCGGCGACAGCGTGACAATATCCCCTGCCTTTGTGTGCTCCTGTGCAAGGCTCACCGCATGTGCAAGGTCCTCCGCCATAATTATTTCAATGCCGCTTTGAGCATAGTCCTCATGCTGTGTTATCGCTTTTTTTATGTCCTTTGCCGTTTGTCCCGTGAGAATAAGCAGTCTTACACTCTTTAGCACCTGCTGTGCTATCGGCTCGTACGGCACTTTTTTGTCGTATCCACCTGCGATTACCACCAGCTTTTGCTCAAACGCACACAGCCCTGCCACCATGCGTGTAGGGCTTGTGGCAATGGCATCGTTGAACCACTGCACGCCGTTCAGCGTGCGCACCGGCTCTATGCGGTGCTCCACGCCCGTGAAGGTTTCTGCCACTTTTGTCATGCACTCACAGGGTATTTCATCCCGCACTGCCGCAAAAGCCGCCAGCAGGTTTTCTATGTTGTGCTCTCCTCGCAAGGCCACCCTGCTTTTGTGCACCACGCTTTTTGCTTCGCCCTCTTTTGCAATGCAAAGCATCCCGTTTTCGTCCAAAAATGCGCCGCTGTCCACACTGCGCAGGCGTGAAAAATATCGGCACTCGCCCTTCACATCGGCATGTAGCGAGCGTGAAATTTCATTCTCATAGCCCAGCACAGCCACGCTGTTTTCACCTTGATGCAGCAGTATGTTGCGCTTTGCATCCACATACTCCTGCATGTCCTTGTGGTGGTCAAGGTGGTTGGGCGTGATGTTTGTCACCACCGCAATGTCGGGCGAGGTGCTCATGGATATTAGCTGAAAGCTGGACAGCTCCACCACCGCAATGTCGCCCTGTGAAATGCTGTCCACTATGGGCAAAAGCGCCCTGCCTATGTTGCCGCCAAGGTGCACCGTCCTGCCTGCCGCCTCGTACATCGCCGCAACAAGGCTGGTGGTGGTGGTTTTGCCGTCACTGCCTGTGATGGCGAGCGTGCGGCAACAGCAGTGCTCAAAAAACAGCTCTATTTCGCTTGTGATGTGAGCGCCCTGTTTTTTAGCCTGCTGCAATTCGGGTGTGAAATATTCAAAGCCGGGCGTGCGCATAATTATCTGCTTGCCAAAAATTCCGCTTAGGTAATCCTCGCCCAAAAAAAGCTCTACCCCAAGCGCCGAAAGCTCCCCTGCGTACTGCCCAAAGTCCTCCCTCGGCCTTTTGTCGCACAGGCATACCTGTGCACCCGCCTTTGCGAACATGGGTATAAGCTCTCTGTGCGACACCCCTGCGCCTATGAAAGCTACGGTTTTACCCCTCAAAGTATCAAAAAACATACTCCACCCCCTCAATATCTTTGTGTATTATACCTAATGCTGTGCAAAACATCAACTTTTCCTTGTGATTTTGCGCTATTGCGTGTTAGTATATATAGGTATTTTGTCGTTTCACGTAATATCACACGGTGTTTTTCGATGTGGTATTTACAAAAATCAAGGCGAGTGCATTTTGCCGCATACTGATTTTAAGGGAGGAATCGTTTTGTCTGAATCAAACGCATTTAGCCGCTTTGGAAGCAACTGTTTTGACGACCGTGTCATGCTACGGCGGCTACCCAGAGACGTGTACGAAAGCCTGCGCAAAATAAGGGACGAGCACATGCCGTGGGACCCGCAGGTGGCGGATATTGTGGCGGACGCCATGCGTGTGTGGGCCATAGAGCGGGGCGCTACCCACTATGTGCACTGGTTCACCCCCATGACGGGCGCTTCCTCCGGCAAGCATGATAGCTTTATCGACGGAGTAAACGCAGGCGAGCCCATAATAAAGTTTTCAGGCAAGCTGCTTAGCAAGGGCGAGAGCGACGCCTCCAGCTTTCCTTCGGGCGGCCTGCGCACCACCTTCGAGGCAAGGGGCTACACCACATGGGACCCCACCTCCCCCGCATTTGTGCTGGGCACAACACTGTATATCCCCACCGCCTTTTGCGCGTACAACGGCGAGGCGCTGGACCAAAAAACACCCCTGCTACGCAGTATGCAGGCTGTAAACAAGCAGTCGCTGCGCATGTTGCGTGCGATGGGTGATACAAAGACAGTAAGCGTAAAGCCCACAGTGGGTGTGGAGCAGGAATACTTTTTGGTGGACAAGGAGCAGATGGACCTGCGCCTTGACCTAAAGGTGTGCGGCTACACGCTGGCAGGCGCAAAGCCGCCCAAGGGTCAGGAGCTTGAGGACCACTACTACGGCAGTATCTCCGAGCGTGTGCGCAACTTCATGCGAGAGCTGGACGAGGAGCTGTGGCTCATAGGCGTGCCCGCAAAGACGGAGCACAACGAGGTAGCACCCGGACAGTACGAGCTTGCGAGCGTGTTTGCCAGCGCAAACGTTGCGCTGGACCACAACCAAATCACCATGGAGCTTATGCGCAAGGTGGCACTGCGCCACGGCTTTGTGTGTCTTTTGCACGAAAAGCCGTTCGCAGGCATAAACGGCAGTGGCAAGCACAACAACTGGAGCCTCATAACAAGCGAGGGTGTAAACCTGCTGGAGCCGGGCGACACACCTGTAGAGAACCGTCCGTTCTTGCTCACGCTGTGTGCTGTTATCGCCGCTGTGGATGAATACGCAGACCTTGTGCGTCTTTCGGCCGCCTGCCCCGGCAACGACCTACGCCTTGGCGGACACGAGGCACCCCCTGCCATCATATCCATATTCTTAGGGGATGCACTCACCGAGCTTTTGAATAGCCTTTCGGACGGCCACGCTTACGAAATGGGCAACAGAGGCAACCTTTTGATGGGCGTGAAAAGCCTGCCGCTTCTCGTGCAGGACGACAACGACCGCAACCGCACCTCTCCCTTTGCGTTCACCGGCAACAAGTTCGAGTTCCGCATGGTGGGCTCTTCCCAATGTGTAGGGCTGGCAAACACGGTGCTGTGTGCCGCTGTCGCCTCCAAGATGCGTGAATTTGCGCTAAAGCTGGAAGAATCACTCTCGGAAAATAAGGATGCCGCCATCGCCGCCATCATCCACGAGGTGTGGGAAAAGCACCAAAGGCGCATTTTCAACGGCAACAACTACTCGGAGGACTGGCGCGCCGAGGCAGAAAAAAGAGGGCTTTCGGACATTCCCACAATGTACGAGGCGGCACACGCCTTTGTGGACGAGAACAACATGGCGATGTTCGAGCGCACCAAGGTATTTTCAAGAGGCGAGTGCCACAGCCGCTACGAGGTAATGCTGGACAGCTACGCCAAAACCACCCGCATTGCCGCAAAGACGCTTTTGGAGATGGCGCGGCGCAGCTTTTTGCCCTCTGCGTGCGAGATGCTAAACTTTGTCTGCGACACAATAAGCATAACCTCACAGGTGGGCCAGAGCTGCTCCTACACAAAGCAGCTCGGCGCAGACCTGTGCACCGCCATAGATGCGTGCGATGTTGCGGTGAAGAATCTTTCTTCGGCAATGAGCAGGGTATGCACCGTGTGCAGTGCGCCCGACGCCGCAAAGGGAATGTACGATATATTCAAAAACGAGCTTTGCGAGCTTCGTGCCGCCTGTGACGCACTGGAGCTTTTAGTACCGGAGGACCGCTGGCCACAGCCCAACTACTCCGCACTGCTGTACGACCTGTAATACCATAAAATATGTAAACGCCCCCACAATCAGCAAAGCCAGCCGATTGTGGGGGGTTTTGTGTGTAACCTTTTATTTTAAGGGGAGTGGACACATAGAGGTGATTTAGAATACGCCGGGCGCAAGAAGAAGGCGCTATATCTCACGCCGCAGGCGAGGGATATAGCAAATAAATCACCGCATTTGGGCACTCCCATTTTAAGACTATGCGCCGCCTACACATCGCCGCTTTTTTTCAGGCTATTGATACGCTCCGAAAGAAAAAACAGCCCCAGCACAAACACGCCGATGCTCGGCAAAAGCACCCATAGCCCCACCGCCTGCGCCAAAACACCCATAAGTGGCGGCACCAAAATAATTCCGGCGTAGGAAGAGACCATCTGCCACCCCATCACTTTTTTTGCGTTTTGCCTGCCGAACCTGCGTGGTGTCTCGTGCACCATGCCGGGGTATATAGGTGCACACCCAAGGCCTATCAGTGGCAGGCCCACCGCCGCAAACGGATATGGCAGTATCAGCATCACAACACCCACGCACACAAGCAAAATGCCAATGCGTGTGAGCCGTTTTGTGCCCAAAGCAGCGCTCAAAAAACCCGAGACAAACCTGCCTGCCGCAACGCCAAAAAACAGGAGCGAGGCAAGTGTTGCGGCAAGTGCCTGCTCAAAGCCGTGCATCTCCACCAAAAAGCTACTGCCCCAAAGGCTAACACCCATCTCCACCGCACTGTAAAAGAAAAAGCAGAGCATTGCGGGTATTACCCCACGCTCTCGTAGTAGCTTTATCCCTGATTTGGGCGATTGCGCTTGCTTGGATGTGCTCTGTGTTTCCTCTTTATTTACATCGGCGCTCTGCGATGATTTTTCGGTATATTTTTGCGCCTCATTCTCCTCTTTTGTGCTACTGTCAAAGCGTCGCCACAAGACAAGCGATACAAACAGCGCCACCGCCACACAAAGCTGTATGCCTGCAACAATGCGGTAGCCGCCTTGCCAGCCTATGCCCGCCGCAATTACCGCCCCCATAATAAGCGGCCCTACAAGCGCACCCACGCCCCAAAACCCGTGCAGCCAGTTCATGTGTCGAGAGCTGTAGTGCGCCGCCGCATAGCTGTTCAGCGAGGTATCAATAGCGCCGCCGCCAAGCCCCAGCGGTATCATCGCAAGCGCAAGCACGGCGAGGCTGTCCGCAAAGGACACCGCAAAAAGCCCCCCCGCAGTTAAGAGCACACTGAATGCCACCAGCCTGCCCGTGCCCCACCACCGCACAAAACGCTCGCACATAAGGCCCGAAAAAATCGTACCTACCCATATCACAAGAAAAACTCCACCTGCGGCATCAAGCCCTGCGCCAAGGTCTGTGCGCATCACCGGCCATACAGCACCCAGCAGTGCGTCCGGCAGGCCGAGGCTAATAAATGTGGCGTAGATAAGCGCTAAAAACAACCCTGCCATGCTTCCTCCAAAAAAACAAACGACATCAATGTGCCCCACTATTTATACCACAAAAAAAACACCTGTGCAAAGTATCCTCCTCTGCGATACTGCCGGCAAATATGCTTTTAGGCTCATTGACAAAAAACAAGATGATATACTATAATTATATCACATGCGATTTCGCACAATTCTGTAGTATAAAGGTAAAATTGCATGTACGTTTTAGTGGGTGATGTTCGCCATGTGCAAAGGCCGCAAAGCACACAACATATTAAAGGCAGGGAGAATGATACATGAGTGTATACAGTGAGCCGTCGAGCGCCGTTTTGGAAAACTTGCAGGCGGATGCCGCAGGCGGCCTTTCGGAGCAGGTAGCCGCACAGCGCCTTGAGCAGTACGGCAAAAACCAGCTTAGCGCAAAAAAGAAAAAGTCGCTTTTCGCACGATTTATGGGGCAATTTTTGGACCCAATGGTAATTGTTTTGCTCATTGCAGCGGCCATAAGCTTCACCGTGATGGTGGTAGAGGGGCACTGGAATGAGTTCTTTGAGCCGCTGCTCATTTTGCTTATCGTGGTGGCAAACGCCATAATGGGCGTGTCGCAGGAGAGCAAGGCAGAGGCGGCGCTGGAGGCGCTGAAAGAGATGAGCGCACCCAGCGCAAGGGTGATGCGAGGCGGCAAGGAATGTGTTGTGGAGGCCGCCGACGTTGTGCCGGGTGATGTTGTGCTCATCGAGGCAGGCGACTTTGTGCCTGCGGACGGGCGGCTTTTGGAGTCTGCCAGCCTGAAATGCGAGGAAAGCGCACTAACAGGCGAGAGCGTGCCTGCAGAAAAGGCATACGATGCGGATGTTCAGGACAATGCACCGCTGGGCGACCGCCACAACATGGTCTACTCGGGATGCAGTGTTGCGTACGGCCGTGGACGCTACGTAGTCACCGCCACCGGCATGAAAACCGAGATGGGACGCATTGCCGGAATGCTCAACAACGAGGAAGAGGGCAAAACACCGCTGCAACACAAGCTGGCAAGTCTTAGCAAGCTGCTGGGCATCGCCGCCATTGCTGTGTGCGCCCTTATTTTCGGCTACGGCTTTTTCTTCACCGAGATGGAGCCGATGGAAATATTCATGGTGGCCGTCTCGCTTGCGGTGTCCGCCATCCCCGAGGGCCTGCCCGCCATCGTTACCATCGTGCTTGCCATCGGCGTTCAGCGCATGGTAAAGAAAAACGCCATCATTCGCCGCCTGCCTGCCGTGGAAACGCTGGGTAGCGCAAGCGTGATATGCTCGGACAAAACAGGCACGCTCACCCAAAACCGCATGACGCTTGTAAAAGCGTATGAGGGCCCCAGCGGCACCATAGAGGATATAAGCAAGGAAAACGGCGTGGAAATATGCCGCCTTCTATTATATGCCACACTGTGCACCGACGGCTCTGTGCGCTTTGAGGGGGACACCGTAAAGCACATAGGCGACCCCACCGAGACCTCCATTGTGCTTGCCGCACACCAAAACGGCATGGTGAAGGAGGAGCTTGCAAAGCAGTACCCTCGCCTTTCGGAAGTGCCGTTTGACTCGGACAGAAAGCTTATGAGCGTCATATGCGACATGGACGGGCAGAAGGTTGTGATAACAAAGGGTGCGCTTGACTCCATTGCGCCACGCTGCATAAAGGGCGACATAGAGCGTGCACGCACCGAAAATGACGAAATGAGCAAAAAGGCACTGCGTGTTTTGGCGGTTGCCTACCGTCCCATAGACGAGGTGCCCGCCACCGTAAACAGCGAAACGGTGGAAAAAGACCTGATTTTCCTTGGGCTTGTGGGCATGATAGACCCACCCCGTCCCGAGGTGCGAGATGCTGTTGCCGTCTGCCGCAAGGCAGGCATTCGCCCCGTGATGATTACGGGCGACCATGTTATCACCGCAGGCGCTATAGCGGACGACCTTGGCATTCGCAAAGAGGGCGACCTTGCCATCACCGGCGCAGAGCTGGACAAGATGAGCGATGCACAGCTTGCTGAGAAGGTGGAGAGCATCGCCGTGTACGCACGTGTTTCGCCGGAGGACAAGATACGCATAGTGAAAGCGTGGCAGGACAAGGGCGAGGTTGTCGCCATGACGGGCGACGGCGTAAACGACGCACCTGCGCTTAAAGCGGCGGACATCGGCTGTGCGATGGGCATCACCGGCACGGATGTTGCAAAGGGTGCGGCGGACATGACGCTGACCGACGACAACTTCACCACCATTGTGGATGCGGTGGAGCAGGGCCGTGGCATATACGACAACATCCGCAAGGTTGTGGGCTACCTTTTGGGCACAAACATAGGCGAGGTGCTCACGGTATTTTTCGCACTGCTCTTGTGGAACGAAGCACCGCTGGTTTCCATGCAGCTATTGTGGATTAACCTTGTCACCGACGGCCTACCTGCCATTGCGCTGGGGCGTGAGGCAGTGGAAAGCGACATCATGCTAAATACGCCTCGCCCCAAAAACGAGGGTATATTCGCACACGGCATGGGTGTGCAGGTGGCACTTCAGGGTGTTATGTTCGCAGGGCTCACACTGCTTGCCTACTGGCTTGGCTCTACATGGAACATGGGCATGGAGGCGGGCAACGCCGCAGGGCAGACAATGGCATTTTTGGTGCTGGCGCTCTCGCAGGCGTTCCACTCGTACAACATGCGCTCCAAGCACTCCATCTTCAAAATACGTCCGTTCAGCAATAAATATCTAAACCAAGCGGTAATAGTGGCGCTTGTGCTCACGCTTGCGGTGGCGCTCATTCCGCCCGTAGCGGCCGCATTTAACCTTATAATACTGCCCTGGCAGATGTACCTTGTGGCGCTGGGGCTTGCGCTTGTGCCTGTGCCCGTTTTGGAGATTGTCAAGGCGATGGGCTTGCTTAAAAACCAAAAGTAAGGCTACTAAATCACCTGACACTACACTGTTTCCAAACAAAGATGCATACTACTCTACACACAAAAAACCGCAGTGGGCAAAAAGCTCACTGCGGTTTTTACTTTGCTATTTTTAGATAGTGTCGCCATAAGCCCGAACGAGCAGATTTTGAGCAATTTTTTCGTCAGACAAGGCGGAAAAATCGCCAAAATATGACGGCTGAACACTTGTGACGACACTATATAGGATGAGTAATTTTGTTTGCACCCAATCAGGTGACAATCTCATCAAGAGGCCAGCTTATAATCCCCCTGCTTTATCAGCTTTGCCCTGCGCATGGCCTCACTCACAATGAGCGACACCACCACCGGAACAACCACCGCCACCACCACAAGCCCGATGTAGTCAAATGCTGTGGGGCTGATGGCAAGCTCCCCTGCCGAAAGTGCCTCCTGTGAGGGGGAGAGCCAGCCTGTCAAAACACCGATAGGCCCCACAAGGCCACAGGTGCCCATGCCCGAGGAGATGGGCGCACCGTTCATTTCAAGGCCAAACACCACCGTCGCCACAGGGCCGTTTACTATGGAGGCCACAACGGGCGGTATCCACAGAATGGGCTTTCGCAAAAGATTGGGCAGCTGCAACATAGACGTGCCGAGGCCTTGGCTGGCAAGCCCGCCTATTTTGTTTTCTCGGTAGGAGCAAGCGGCAAAGCCCACCATGTGCGCACAGCACCCTGCCAGCGCCGCCGCACCCGCAGGCCCCACAAGCCCCAGCGCCGCACATATGGCAGCGGAGCTAATGGGCAGCGTGAGTATAATGCCCATCATGAAGGAGATGAGTATGCCCATGAAGAAGGGCTGCTGCTGTGTCGCCCACATTATGATGCCGCCCACCGAGCTTGCAATATAGCCTATGCCGGGAGCAATGAGCTGTGCCAAAAACACACCGCTCACTATGGTGACAGCAGGGGTGACAATAAGGTCGATAGGCGTGCGCTTTGACACAAGCTTGCCAAAGAAAACGGCAATAACCACCACGACGTAAACCGCCAAAGGCCCTCCTGCGCCGCCTAAAGCGTTTGCGGCGTAGCCCACCGTAGCGGCAGAAAACAGCACAAATGGCGGCGCACTCACAGCGTACGCAATAGCCATGCCCATGGCCGCACCCTGCACTTCACGTGCAAATGTGGCCACCTCGCTAAAAAACGCAACGCCTGAAAGCGTGCCCACAGTGCCCAAAATAGTGCCTATGAGAAGCGAAGCAAAAAGCCCCTGCGCCATGCCCGACAGCGCCTTTACCACTATGCGCTCAAAGCTAATCTCGATGTCCTGCTTTTTTAAGTATTTGCGTATCATTTGCGGTGCACCCCTTTGTTAAAGCATACTTCATGCTCAATGAATAAACAAAAAACGGTATTTTTTTGTTTGGGAAAGCATCAAGGTGTGCCTCGCAATATTGCTTTTTGGAGCACTTTTGCGACCACCGCAATATTGCGGCGGGGCTGAATAACCGCCCACAGCGGTTTATTCGGCAAGCATACTTATTTTAGTATATTATATCGCCTTGTTTTTTGTCAATGCAGAAAAGCTTTGAAATATGGACACTTTTTTTGTAATGATTTAGGGGCAACACAACTTATATGTTAAGCGCAAAAATAAAACGGTATAACATCCCCCGCTTTCATCGAGGGATGTTATACCGAAAGAAGTCGAGCCACCTCTTTTGTCCACAGTCCTAAAAATAGCTTACTTTCACTTTTTTTCCGATTTTTTCCAGACAATCCGCAAGCTCGTCTATCAGTTGCATTTTTATATTAAAGTTAATGGGCAAATCGGGGTTTTGATGTGCGGGGTTGCTTGCTTTGCCAACATAAAAGTTTATGTCCGTAGCCTCCTCAAAAAGTAGCCTTGCAATGGATGAAGCGCCGTCACGCTCGCTGCTCCAATGAGAATAAAGATTGTTTTCGTCCAAATAGTCTTTAGCATAGGTGAGCACTTTGTTTATGGTGAGCATCCCCTCCGTAACAAGGTCCACACCCTCGATTTTTGCAATGGGCGGAACATCCGAGTGGGCAAAATTAAGAGGCCTAACCACCTCTTTGCCAAGGAACTCGGCGGCTATGGCGGAGGTCGTGCCACCGCACACTATATGCTTGCCACTTTTTGAGAAAAACAGCGACATCATCCTATCCGAATCGCTCCTGTTGGACGGGGGGCCTATTATCAAGTTCATGGGTACTCTTTTTCTCATTTTGACAGTGCACACGGTGGTGTCATCTCCGGGTTGCCCACCGTATAGCGCATAGCATTCGTTTAGGAGTATCGTGTTGAGCGTTTTTGCGGTAAGGCCCACATGGCAAAGCGGCTGCATATACTTGATAATATCCTCCCTGTCCCAGCCAAAGTTCAGCTCACTGCCGGCACTCGCATGAATACAGCCATCGCTCATCAAAAAGAATATATCATTTTCAAAAAGATTTATTTTGGACATCAAAATTTTTTTGCCGCTTATTATCGTCTCGGTGTAAGAGAACTCATGGTTTTGGCAGTCTCGGAATAAAATAACCCGCGGATTATCGTATTGTATTATCTCCGCCTCTTTGTTCCCGTTTAGTATTCTTAAAATTGTGAATGTGGAGTATGCCACACCCCTCACAGCACAAACAGGCAGTGTTTCGGCGATGGTCTCAACACAGTCGGCAAGGCTTAGCCCCTGCGAAATCATGGTTGATATGATTTTTGCGGTTAAGGTTGAGAGTATGTTTGCCTTCACTCCGCTGCCGAGCCCGTCGGCTAAAACGATGGTGGTAGAGTCGTCTGCACCCTCTATAACGCAGACTTGGTCGCCGCACAGCTCCTCTGTGTACTTGTGCAAGCTGTGAAAGCCAATGTCCGGGCACAAGTTAGTCATCTTTAATCGACTCCTTCAGCTTTGTAAGTGCAATTTTCGTTTCAGCCGCTGTTTCCCCCAATAAAGATGCTATCTCCTGAACAACTCGCATTTGCTTTTCTATAACCTTGTCCGTAGTATCAATGGTTTTACGGCTTATCTCCTCTTTTTTCTCTCTTTCCTGTGCTTCCTCCGTTATGTCGCGCATAATGCACACAAGCATCCTGTACTGCTTGTCAAAAATAATTGTTTGGTAGATGTGCTTGTTGTATTCTGCCAAATAGACGCTTTTGTCCTTTATGGAAATGCCCGTGTCTCTAACCGTTATAAAGTCAGCCGGGTCTAAAACCTTAACTATCTGCTCTCCCAATACATCCTCTTGCGCGCGCAGGTTTAGCAGGCGAGATGCGGATTGGTTTATCCTTTGCACCTCCAAAATGTCGTTCAAAACAATAATTGCGTTTGGTGTGTTGTGCACTATCAAATCAGAAAAAGTCTCCGCCTTTTCGCTTAAAAACGGCAGGCACATTGTAAGGTCGGCCTTGCCGTAATACACGGCCTGCGCTTTTTCCCGACATGAGTTGTAGCCGCATGAGCCGCAGTTAAGCTCGTCCGCTTCGCTTTCTTTTCCTATTTGCTTAAAGATTTTTGCAATATCGCTTTCGGAGGGCGGGAGCTTTACTCGCTCTATCGGAGGAAAGCTTTTGTACATGCTATCATCCTGTAAAGCAGCCACCACAAAATCCTTTTCACCCGCGTATCGGTTAATGCTAATATTGCCTGAAATAGAGTTCCTTCTGTGCTTTTCCATGACAGGCCCGCCGATACAGCTACCGACGCAAGCGGACATTTCAATGAAACATTTATCGATATTTCCCTCGAGTATTTCATCCAAAACCTTCATGCAGTTTTCAACACCGTCAACCGCAAAATACGAGTAGTCGTCATCTTTGTTTGTTATTGTTTTCAGAATTCCTCCCGTTGTGGGGAAGAACCTCGCTAAGCTTTCCTCTGTGTCATCCTGCCTCTCGTTTGTATCTATTGCTATATTTTCCTCGCTAAGCCAATGGCTCAGCTCTTCAAAAGTCAAGGCGTCGTCCACTATCCCCTCGTAAGAGCCTGCCTCGTCTTTTTTTGCGGCGCAAGGCCCTATGAAAACAACCTTGGCATCGGGACATCGCTTCTTAATATCCAGCGCATGGGCCTGCATGGGTGATACAACATCCGCAAGATAGGGCAGCAGGGTTTGGTAATATTTTTGAATAAGCAAGTTTATCGAATGACAAGAAGATGTGATAAGTATGTTCTTCTTGTCCTCGATTATCATATTTTCGTAGGCGGTTTTCACGATGGTCGCACCTATCGCTGTTTCTTCCGCATGGTGAAACCCAAGCTTCTTCAGCGCCTTTTCCAGCGTTTTTATGCCTACTGCGGTATAGTTTGCTATAAAAGACGGAGCGACAGACGCTATAACAGGCGCACCCGAATAGATGTGAACCTTGGTTGCCTCTACGCTGCTCTCAATCTCCTTTGCGTTTTGAGGACAGTTTACAAAACATTGCCCGCACAAAATACACTCCTCACTCACGATATTTGCCTGACCGCTGGAAAAGCGTATCGACTTAACAGGGCAATGCCGGATACATTTGTAGCAATTTTTACAGTTTGATTTTTTCAGTTTCAGATATTCAGCCATAAATTTTAGTCCTCATCTGTTGTTTTTTTGCAAGTCATGCGTTTTGTGCTTTACAGTATTCCAGTTGCCGCCCTCAAAGCATTTCAAGCGATATGAACCACTGAAATGCACGCTACTGCCAAGAGCTTCTTTATTGTTCTTGTATCGTTAATATTTTAACACACTTTCGGCCGAGTGTACACTCAAAAGCCCTCGAATAACTCCATTAAACAATATTTCTTCGATATTCAACAATATAATTGCTCATATGCTTTAATTTCAGTGCAATTAAACAATGTTTCCATAAGCCTAACTATCTATTGCAATGCAGGATGCCTACTCTGCAACATTGCGTAGCAAAGCCCCACACCAAAAGATGCAGGGCCTTGCTACTATGTGTAAAAGGGGGATAAGGTGTCTTTGTATTAAAAACGCACCAAACAGCTAACTTGCAATCATGCCGTCACGAATACGCAGTACCCTTGTGGCTTTGCTCGCCACCTGCTCGTCATGCGTAATCATCACAATGGTGTTGCCAAGGCTGTGTAGCTGCCCAAAAAGCTCCATCACGTCCTCGCCCGTTTTGCTGTCCAGCGCACCCGTGGGCTCGTCCGCAAGGAGAATGGCAGGGGATGTGACCAGCGCACGAGCTATGGCCACACGCTGTTGCTGTCCGCCCGAAAGCTCCCTCGGTTTATGATATATTCTATCGCTAAGCCCCAGCAGCTTTATGGTGGGTACCGCTTTTTTCACCGCCGCCTTGTGCGAATATCCCCTTGCCAAAAGCGGCATGATGATATTTTGCAGGGCAGAATAGGTGGATATTAGCTGGTACTTTTGAAAGATAAACCCTATTTTTTCGTTGCGGATACGGCTTAGCGCCCCCGCTTTTTTCTCGTGGATGGGTATGCCGTCCAGCATGTAGCTGCCGCTGTCCCAGCTATCCATGCACCCGATGATGTTCATAAGCGTGGACTTGCCCGAGCCGGACGGCCCCAAAACAGCCACAAACTCGCCGCTTTGCACGCTCAAGTCCACCTCGTGCAGTACCTGCAGGTGCTCGCTACCCATTGTGTAGCTTTTGCATATATTTTGCATCTGTATCATCTGCGCTACCCCAAAATATTCACGGAAAGCACCGTGTCATTTTCATCAAGCTCGATGGTTATGTACATGTCCTCGGTGATTTGCGAAAAGGTCATCTCTGTGCCGAACTGCTGCACGGGCGTACTCACAGGAATGTTGAAGCTGCGCACCTCGTCCGTCAGCGTGATAATTTCCGAGAAATCCTGCTCGCTCATTTCGCCCATGCCGCCACCTGCGCCACCCTGCATTCCGCCGCCTGCGCCTGCGCCTGCGCCGCCGCCTGCGCCCTCAGGGCGAGAGCCATCCTCGGGCATTCCCTGCGTCCCGCCCTCACCTGCGCCTTCAGGGCGTCCTGCTCCCTCGGGACGCTCTGCGCCATCGGGCATACTTTGCGGCATACTTCCATCGCCACCGCCCTCGGGGCGCTCGCCTCCGCCACCTGCACCCATTGCGCCGCCCTGCATCTCGCCCACCTGCAGGCTAATCTCGTTGCCCAGTACCTCCGTAACAAGCCCCACCACTTGGTTTCGGCCGCCCTGCGACGGCGCTCCCGAGGGGGAGGCTGCACTTTGGGAGGAGGGGCTACTTTCAGCACCGCAGGCGGAAATCATCATCGCCGCCAAAACAAAAACCACAATCATAGAGAGTATTTTCAAAGCCACCTGCCTATTATTCACCATCTTTGTAAACATCACGTGTTACTTCCTTTCTTGTCTTGTCTTGTATATATAACATTTTCATCGTCCGGATGTGGGCAAACGAGGTGATTTAGCTTTTTGCTATACGGCGAGGCGAGAACATAGCGCATTCTTCTTGCACTTAACGTATTCCAAAGCATCTCTATGGGCCACTCCCATCATCTTTAACAAATCACCTGTTATTCTTGATTCAGCGCCTCTATGGGCAAAAGCCCCGAGGCCTTGAACGCAGGGTAAAAGCCAAACACCGTTCCCGTGACAACCGCAAAGCCAAACGCCAGCACAAAGGAGGAGGGTGTCAGCACAAGGGTGATGTCGCCCGTTTGCATCAGAGCGTATGCGCCAAAGCTTGCGCCTATGCCCAAAAGGCCGCCCAAAAGGCCTATCATGCCCGCCTCCATCAAAAACAGCATAAGTATATCCCGCTTGCGTGTACCCAGCGCCTTTAGCACGCCTATTTCAGAGGTACGCTCCTTTACGGACACAAAAAGCACGTTCATAATGCCTATTCCACCCACGATGAACACTATTGCCGCAACTGCCAAAAGCAATAGCGAGAGCGTATTGGCCGACTGCATCGCCGCATCCATAGTAGCGCCCGCATCCTCCACGAGGTAGCTTTGGTTGGGGTTTGACTGCGCCAAAACCAGCTGTATGTTTTCCATAACAGTGGGCACCATCCCCATGTCTGTGGCAAGCAGGCTAAACTGCGGCTGGGTGTCGGGGCCAAAAAGGTACTTGTCCGCCGTTGTGTAGGGCATGAACACGCTTGTGTCGGGGTTTATGCCCGACACAACAGTGCCCATAGCCTGTAGCACCCCGTTTACAACATAGCTGCGCCCGTCTATTTCAATCTTGCTGTCGTAGGCGTACTGCGCAGAGCCGAATATTTCCACCGCAACATCATAGCCCAGCACCACGCTTCGAGTCTCATTTTCCTCCTCCTCGTCCGTGATGAAGCTGCCCACCAAGGGAGCGAGGTTGGATATAGACGCATAGCTACTTTCCGTGCCCACCACTGTGTAGGATATGGCCTCCTCCAGCTCGCCCCCTATCACATCCGCATCCACCTCGGCGGTGATTGCGCCGCTCACTATGTCCGGCACAAAGAGCAATATTTCATTTAGCATCTCCTGCGTGAGGTTCATGTCCTCCACCCCGGGGCGTGAGGTACTGCCGCCGGAGCTTTGCCGCCCACCCGTAGTACCACCGCCACCGCCTGCGGTGGGTGCAGCACCGCCGCCTCCGCCGCCGCCGCCGGGCATCATTCCCCCCATCATGGCAAACGGGTCGTCACTGCCCATGCTCACTGTGATAGTGCCTGCGTTCAGCGTCTTAAACTGCTCCTCCACGTCCTTTTGTCCGCCCTCGCCTATGGCTATTACCATCACAATGGTTGCCGTGCCCACAATGACACCCAGCGAAGTGAGCAGTACCTTGAACTTATTTTGCTTTAGGTTCATCATTACCAGGCGTAAAATCTCACCTATTCTCATTGCTCGCCACCACATTTTCTATCAGCACAATGTCTCCCGCATTCAGGCCTGATGTAATTTCCACATCAAACCCATCCGAAAAGCCCGTCTGCACCACAACCTGCTCTATGCTTCCGTCGTCATTTAGACGCTGTACAGTTTGCTGTCCATCCTCGCTTGTGATGCACTTGTTGGACACCACCAGAACATCCTCCACCTGCTTTTGCACAAATGTAACCTCGGCGCTCATGCCCTCGTACACTACCATGTCTAAGTAATCCGACAAGCTGCAGGACACCACTACCGTATAATTCACCGAGCTTTGCATATTGCCCGACGGTGTGACAGAAATGCTGTCCACCATAGCGGGCAGTGATGTGTCATCGTATGCGTCCAGCAGTACATTAGCCTGCATCCCCACACTTATATCCGCAATATCCTCCTGCGGTATACTTACAGCAAGGTACACAAAAGTGTTGTCCGCAAGCGTTACAAGCGCTGTATTTGCGGCGACAGTCGCATCCTGTGCGGACATGTTCATCACATAGCCGTCATGAGGCGCTGTAATGATGCCATCACTCGGCATCTGCTCAAAATCATCCATCACATCCTGTGCGGTATCCACCGCCTGCTGTGCCTGCTCAAGGGATGTTTCCACCTGTGCAATGGCGCTGGTGTAGACACTCTGTGCGGTCTCAAACGTGTGCATGGTTGCGTTGTATTGCTGTTCGTAATTTATCCTCTGCATGGGCATATCCGCAAGGTAATTGTCCCGCTCGGTGTACTTTTGCGTAAGGCTGTTGCTCACCGTTGTCAGCTGTGTCTGCATCTCTAAAAATGCCTTGTCGTAGTCTGCTTGCGCCTGTGTTCTTTGTTCCACCTTTTCTGCACGCTGTGTCGCCAGCTGTGCAAGGGTTGCATTCAGCGCATCCACATCCTGCGGCTGTGCGGCTCTTATTTGCGCTTCTATGTCCAAAATCTGCGCATCTATCGCCGCAAGCTCGCTTTGATAGGTGGCAAAGCCGTAGTCGTTGTCAAGGCCATTTGTCAGCTGACGCTCTATGCTCGCCTTTTGTGTTTCCAGCGCCGCCACCTCGTTTTGCAGCGTTATGTATCCGTTTTCAAGCTCGGACAGCTGCAACGAATAAATGCCAGCTGCATTGTTTCCGTTTTGCACGGCGGTGTCGTAGTTGTACTGTGCGTCGGAGCGCTTCACTGCGGCGTCCGCCTGCGCCTGTGTAAGCTGTAGCTGTGCACTGCTCAGTGCCGCCGCCTTTTCCTCGTACAGCGCTGTGTAGTCTTCAAGCTCAATTTTTAGTAGTGCATCGCCCTCGCTAACATAGCTACCCGCCGCAACAAACGTTTCCTCCACCGTGACATCAAAGCCAAGGCTCACCGCCATATCGTCCATGTTTACAGAGCCCGCCTCGCTAAGACCCACCACGATATTGCCCTGCATCACAGTTTCTTCCATGTACTGTTGCGCCGAAAGCTCGCTCCCACTGCCCGAGCTTTGCCCAAACACGAACACCCAAACCAGGATGCCTGCCGCTACGAGCAGTACCGCTGCACCCAAAATAAACACATACTTTTTGCGGTTATTTTTTATGCCCAGTTCCTCTTGTAACAAATCTTGCTTTTCCTGTTGCACTTTAGCCTACTCCCCTTTGCCTCTTTGAAATTCACACTTTAGTTTACTATGAGCGGGCACATAAAGATGATTTGGAATATTTTAAGTGCGAGAAGAATGCGGTATACCATCCCCCCACTTCGGCAGGGTAGAATATACCAAGAAAACCAAATCACTGCGTTTGCCCACACCTGTTTTACCTGTGCTCCTTTGCTGTCTTGCCATAGTATAGTAAGGGCTTTTGATACAGTTGTGAGCGGTGTTTGTGATTTTACGCTCCATATTTACACAAAAAAATCACAGGGTGGCAACTGCTCAAAAAACTACGTTTCAAAGCAGTTTTCACCCTGTGAAAACACAAAACTTCAATATAAATTATTTTTGTACTGCCAGTGAAAAAGAAAAAACAACACCGTCCTCACAGTTGTGTGCTTCATGCTTGCCGTCGTGCTGTTTTATTATGGTGCTCACGATATAAAGCCCCATGCCTACGTTTTTGTTTTTGCGCACACGTGCTTTGTCCGAGCGGTAAAAGCTTTCCCAAATGTGGGGTAGCTCCTGCTGTGCGATACTGCTACCCTCGTTGAACACGGAAAATTGTGCTCTATCTCCTTGCACCGCAAGCTTTACCTCTATGTGCCCGGATTTTGGGGTGTGCTCCATTGCGTTGTTTATGTAGTTTTTCACAGCCTGCTCTATATGCTTTGCGCTTGCAACAACCCAAATATTTTCCTCGATACTGCACGAAAAATCATACCCCTCAAGCAGTGGCGCTATCTTGTCCACATACTCCCTGCACAAATCCGAAAGGCAAAGCGGCGCCTTTTCAGGCTGAGACATGCCGCTCTCCAAGGAGGACATATCAAGCATGGAGCTTACCATGTCGCTCAAGGTTTGGCTTTCCTCCATTATGACATCACAGTACTCGCCTTTGTCTATTCCCTCTACATTATTTTTTAGGTTTTCCGCATAAATTTGCAGCAGTGCAAGCGGTGTTTTCATCTCGTGCGATACATTCGCCACAAACTCCCTGCGCATCTGCTCCAGCTTTTTTTGCGCATCTATGTCTGTTTGCAGCTGTTCGTTGGCTATGTTCAGCTCTTGTATAGTTCCGCTTAGTTTTGCGGACATTGCGTTTATGCTTTGGGCAAGCGAGGAAAGCTCCGCCGAGGGCTGCTGCTCCTTCACCTTTGCGGAAAAATTTAGCTGCGAAATGCTTTGCGCTGTCTTTTGGATTTCACCTATGGGCTTTGTGATGCTTTTGGACAGTAGTATAAACAAAAACAGCCCCAAAACGAGCACCGCACACGTAATCATTATGCCAACATCGCCTAAAACACTTACACTGTTTTCAATGGAGCTTACCGTCAAAAACATAACCACCGAAATGCTCTCGCCCTCATACACGAAGCTCTCAAACAGGCGCAAAACCATCGTGTCGTTGCGGCTGTGCTCGCTCACATGTAGACCCACCTCGGGCGAGGACGTATCAAGTCCACCATTTTCGAGCTGGGGCATATCGCGTGGCGGCGGACCCATAAAGTTGCTATCAAAAATGTTGCTTCCAAAGCGATTTGATGTTTCGTACAAAACAGTCTCATCGCTCGCAACCAGCTTAATGTCAAGGTTGTAGCCGTCCTCATAAGAGCGCAAAAGCTCCTGTATATCCTCAACTTCGCCATCGTAGTTTAGCTGAATTTGCTCATACGCCTCGTTCATAGCCTGGGAGGACTTGTACGTGTAGTACTCACTCGCAAAAAACATGTTAAACCCCAGCTGACATAGCAAAAGCAGTATCAGCAGAGAGGCAAAGGACAAAACAAGCTTACTTTGCAGCGACAGCTTCTTCATGTGGCACCTCGAATTGATAGCCTATACGGTGGATGGTCTTTATGTAGTGTGCATCGTCCTGCAGCTTTGTGCGCAGCTGTTTTATGTGGGTGTCTACTGTGCGAATGTCCCCCTCAAAGTCGTATCCCCACACGCTGTTCAGTATCTGCTCCCGTGTAAGGATAAGCGAGGAATTGGACAGCAAAAACAGCAAAAGCTCAAATTCCCGCTTTGTCAGCTGCAAGGGGCGGCCTGCACAGCTGACACTGCGCTTTACCGTATTCAGCACAATATTTCCCCTTACAAGGTCATTTTGTGCCGCCTTGCCCACACGCTTTAGCAGCGACTCTATGCGTGCCAACAAAAGAGAAGGCGAAAAAGGCTTTGTGATATAATCATCCGCACCCAGCTGAAAGCCTTTCACCTGGTCGTACTCCTCCCCACGTGCCGTGAGCAGAATGACAGGCGTGAGCGAGTGATTTTCGCGAATATCACTTAACACCTCATACCCGCTAAAGTGCGGCATCATAATATCCAGCAGTATAAGGTCAATCTCGGCATTGTGCTCATAGTATACATCCAGCGCCTGCTGTCCGTCATTTGCGCACATTACCACAAAGTCGTGTGCCTTCAAGAAGTCCTTTATAGCACGAACCATCTTCGGCTCATCATCCGCTATCAAAACACACCGTGCAGTGCCAATCATAAAATACGCTCCCTTCCAAAACAACTTTATCATATTTTATAATACGCTTAAATGTGATGTAAGCGTGATGTTTTTTTGCACATCACATATCACACAAAAAAGCCTCGGCCATGTTTTAGCATGAACACGAGGTTTTTTGTGTGTAGCTTTCAGCGGCACTTACACCGCAAACTTTATTCTATGACTGACAAAGACTAACAAATTTCGTGCAGTGCGATAACCTGCGCGTCCTGCTGCTGCTCCATATCCTCCATGACATCAAGGTATGCGCTTAGCTTATCCAGCGATGTCATCAGGTTTATCTTGCACTCGGAGGCCACCCTGCGTATCTGGAAGCCATCCCGCACCGAGAGATTGCCCTTGCTGGGTGTGTTTATTATGAGGTCCAGCTCTCCACTGCGCACAAGGTCGAGCACATTCGGCGCACCTTCACTTATCTTTTTCACCGTTGAGACCGAGTGTATGCCATGCTCACGCAGGTATTTTTCGGTACCCTCCGTGGCGGAAAAGCTAAAGCCCAGCGCCTGCATCCGCTCTGCCAGCTGTAAAAACGGCTCTTTGTCGTAGCTGTTCACCATCACAAGCGCATGGCCGCCCCGCTTTTGCAGCTGAATTCCCGCACCCAAAAAGCCCTTGTACATAGCTTCGAGGAATGTTTTGCCAACGCCCAGTACCTCGCCCGTGGAGCGCATTTCAGGCCCAAGGCTCACCTCCACATCGGGCAGCTTTTCGGTGGAGAACACGGGCACTTTCACGCACACCATGGCAGGCTCTTTTGCAATGCCCGTGCCACAGCCTATGCTCTTTAGGCTCTCGCCCATCATAACACGGGTGGCTATATCTATTATGGGCACGCCCGACACCTTGCTGATGTAGGGCACGGTGCGGCTGGAGCGTGGGTTCAGCTCGATTATATAAAGAGTACCCTCGTGCTCGATGAACTGAATGTTCACCATGCCGCTTACTTTTAGCGCAACGCTGAGCCGCTTTGTTATGTCCAAAATTTCACTGCGCATTTCCTCACTCACATGCTGTGGCGGATATATGGAGGTGGAGTCGCCCGAGTGCACGCCCGCACGCTCCAAATGCTCCATGATGCCGGGGATGAGTATATCCTCGCCGTCGCAGATGGCGTCCACCTCAAGCTCCCTGCCCTGCAGGTAGCGGTCGATGAGCACGGGGTTTTTGGCATCCTTTTCAAAGGCGTTTTCAAGGTAGCTCACCAGCTGTTTTTCCTCAAACGTAATCTCCATTCCCTGCCCGCCCAGCACGTAAGACGGACGCACCAAAACGGGATAGCCTAGCGATGCGGCAATCTTTTTGCCCTCCTCTACGCTCCACACACCCATTCCCTTAGGGCGCTTTATGTCAAGCTCCTCCAAAAGTGCGTCGAACTTTTCCCTGTCCTCCGCCATGTCAATCTGCTTTGGGTGGGTGCCGTAAATAGGAATTTGCATCTCATCAAAAAAGCGTGCAAGCTTTATTGCCGTCTGCCCACCAAACTGCAGAAGGATGCCGTCCGGCCTTTCCTTTTCCACAATGCTCAGCACATCCTCCTCGGTGAGCGGCTCAAAGTACAGCTTGTCCGAAATGTCAAAGTCGGTGGAGACGGTCTCGGGGTTGTTGTTTATGATAATGGTCTCAACGCCCGAACGCCTCAGCGCCATCACAGCGTGCACCGAACAATAGTCGAACTCTATGCCCTGCCCTATGCGTATGGGCCCTGAGCCGAGCACTATTACCTTTTTGCGCTCCGAGACCACCACCTCGTCCTCCATGTCGTAGGTGGAGTAGTAGTAGGGGCTTTTTGCCTCAAACTCGCCTGCGCAGGTGTCCACCATCTTGTACACAGGCATTATGTCCAGCTCTGCCCGCCTTTTGTACACCTGCGTGGGCTTTGCTCCCACAAGGTCCGCAATGCCCTTGTCCGAAAAGCCCATCTGCTTGTACTCACGCATCATATCCGCCGTAATGTCGGACAGCGAAAGGCTTTTCAGCTCCTCCTCCTTGTCCACAATAAGCGCAATTTTGCTCACGAAGAACTTGTCCATGCCGGTGATTTCGCACACTTTTTCAATGAGGTAGCCTCTGCGCAACATTTCCGCCAAGTCAAACAGGCGCTCATCATCGGGGCTTATCACACGGCGCTTTAGCGTCTCTATGCTCTTTTGATGGCTAAACTTACGCTCCAGCGTATACTGCCCTATCTCCAGCGAGCGAATACCCTTCAGCAGTGCGCTCTCAAAGCTGTTGCCTATGGACATCACCTCGCCCGTAGCCATCATCTTTGTGCCCAGCGTGCGCTTTGCGTTGCTAAACTTATCAAAGGGCCACTTGGGTATTTTACACACCACATAGTCCAGCGCAGGCTCAAAGCAGGCGAACGTCTCGCCCGTCACTGCGTTTTTAATTTCGTCAAGGCTGTACCCCAGCGCAATCTTCGCCGCCACCTTTGCTATGGGGTAGCCGGTCGCCTTGCTGGCCAGCGCCGACGAGCGGGAAACACGGGGGTTAATCTCAATAACGGCGTAGTTAAAGCTGTGTGGGTCCAGCGCAAACTGCACGTTGCACCCACCCTCGATTTTCACGCTGTTTATTATGTCTATGGCGGCGGTACGTAGCATCTGATACTCACGGTCGGACAGTGTTTGCGCAGGCGCTACCACAATGGAGTCGCCCGTGTGCACGCCCACGGGGTCCACATTTTCCATGGAGCACACCGTAATGCAGTTGCCCACACCGTCCCGCATGACCTCAAACTCTATTTCCTTCCAGCCTTTTATGCTACGCTCCACCAGCACCTGCCCCACACGGCTTAGGTGCAGGCCGCTTGCGGCTATCTCGCACAGCTCCTCTTCGGTTTCCGCAATGCCGCCGCCGGTGCCACCCAGCGTGTACGCAGGGCGCACTATCACAGGGTAGCCTTTTTGTTGTGCAAAAGCCTTTGCCTGCTCCACCGTCGTCACTATCTCGCTGTCGATGATGGGCTGGTTTGTGCGCTCCATCAGCTTTTTGAAGGACTCCCTGTCCTCGCCCTCTTTTATAGCCTCGATGCTTGTGCCGATAACACGCACGCCGTACTTTTGAAGTATGCCCTCATCGTACAGCTCACAGCTTAGGTTCAGCCCTGTTTGGCCGCCCATTCCGGCAAGTATGCTGTCGGGGCGCTCCTTTGCTATCACCTTTTCTATAAACTCAATAGTCAGCGGCTCTATGTATGTTTTATGCGCCATGTCACGGTCTGTCATTATGGTGGCAGGGTTTGAATTCACCAGTACAATCTCAACGCCCTCCTCCTTCATCGCCTGCACAGCCTGCGTGCCCGAATAGTCGAACTCCGCCGCCTGCCCAATAACAATAGGGCCACTGCCGATGATAAGCACCTTTTTTATGCTGTTGTCCTTAGGCATGGCTATTACCCTCCTTTGCTATGCGCAAAAATCTGTCAAACAAAAAGCCTGCATCCAGCGGCCCCGGGCACGCCTCGGGGTGAAACTGCACCCCGAAGATGGGCAATGTTTTGTGCACAAGCCCCTCCACCGTTTTGTCGTTTACATTTATGAAGGAGGGCTCTACGTCCTTCGAAAGCCCACACACCACGTACTCGTGGTTTTGGCTGGTGATGTACACCCTGCCGCTCTGCATGTCCTTTACGGGATGATTTGCCCCATGATGGCCAAACTTCATTTTGCGAGTGTCCCCACCCAGCGCCAGCGCCAAAAGCTGATTGCCCATGCACACGCCCAAAATAGGCTTTTTTCCTATGAGCTCTTTCACAGTCTGTATTATTTCGGGTACGTCCTTTGGGTCTCCCGGGCCGTTTGAAAGAAATACCGCATCGGGGTTTACCGCTAAAATCTCCTGCGCACTGCTAAAGGCGGGAAAAACGGTAAGCTTGCAGCCTCTTTGCGCAAAGCCACGCACAAGCCCTCTTTTTGCGCCCATATCCAAAAACGCTATGTGTGCGCCGCTACCCTCTATCATGTACGGCCTATCTATCGTACATTCGCGAATCACGTTGCGGTTATCCAGCGAGGCAAACACATCGCTAAGCGATGCGGCATCTGCGCCCATATCGGTGGTTATCACCCCACGCATAGTGCCCTCGTTGCGTATAATCTTTGTGAGCGCACGGGTGTCTATTCCCTCAAAACCCATAACGCCGTGCCGACGCAAAAATGCGCTAAGCCCCATTTCACACCGCCAGTTGCTGGGCACTGTGCACGCACTGCGCACCACAAACCCCTTTAGGCGAAGCGCCCTGCTCTCCATATCCTCAAGGTTAAGCCCGTAGTTGCCTATGAGCGGGTAGGTCATTGTGACAATCTGCCCCGCATATGAGGGGTCGCTAAGTAGCTCCTGATAGCCCGTCATCCCCGTGTTAAATACCACTTCGCCCACCGTTTGCCCTATTTGGCCAAACGCTTTTCCTACAAACTTTACTCCGTTTTCCAAAACAAGCTGTGCTACCTGCTGTTTTGACTGCATGTTATTCCTCCATTCGTATGTGTAATTTGTGGCAATTCTTTACTTAAAACGCAAAAAATAAGAGCCTCAAAAGCATTTCAGCTTTTGCGACTCTCAAAAGGCAAAAAATAAACATCCGGCACAAATATTAAAAAAGGTAACTGCACAGCACATTTAGGGTTTATTGTGTACAACTGAACTTGTGCAGGCATTCTATCCCTCTCCCAACATTTCGACTTCGAAATAGTTTATCACAAAGTGCTTTAATTGTCAAATAAATATTTTTTTGGAAGTGTCCAAATGCGGTGATTTAGCTTTTTGTTATCTCCTCCACCCGCTGCGGAGATAGCGCCTTCTTATTGTACTTAATTTATTCTAAATCACCTCTATATATCCACTCCCTTTTTTGGAATTTTATTGTTGCGTGTATTCCGCAAAAGCATATTTCAGCTGTACTGCACTTTGCAGATAATCGCATATACATGTATATACATTATATGGACATATACACATACATCATCCACAGCGCATATCATTTGTAGATGTCTTCGCACAAAAAAAGCTCCTCAACACATGTTTGAGGAGCTTTTTCGCACATTACAATCAACAAAAAACATACTTTCTCATCTGTAATAGCAACAAAATAACATAATTTCAATGTTAAATAAAAATTTTTGTGTTAATTCATCTTATTATTGCTTGGCAAGCACTTATGCCTTGACTAAGTTTAGCGTGTACCCGTCGCCTGCGACTCTATGTACTCGCCTTCCCGATAAAACTTTGTGCGCTCTCTCGTGGTGGTTATGCGCCGTGTGCGGGTATCTATTCCGACAGTAATGCCCTTCATCGCAAAGTTACGTGCAATAATGGAGACATTGCTGTACTTTTCTATGCTGCGCTTTACCTTCGTATACTCCTCCGAGAGAATTTTATATACTCCCAAGGATTGCTCTCGCCTTTTCAACATTTCCTGATAGGTAGGGTTGTTTCTTCCCTTGTCCGCACGCATTCTATTCACTCTTTCGTGTGCGACAATATTCTGCTGAAGCGCCTGTATGTCTGTGTTTAGGCGCTCAATGCTTTTTTCCACCCCTGCAAAACGCTCTATAAGCTCGCTCGTCATGCCCGCCGATATTAGCGAGGTGTCGCCCTCTGCGCCGCCCAGCTGCACCGCCACAACGCCCATTCTTGCGTAAAGATTAGTGTATGCGATATATCCACGCCCGCCCAAAATACTGGCACGGCCGTTTACATTTATCTCACACCCGCCCACATGGTTTGCGCAAATGTCACCCTCAGCTTTTATGTTGCACGATTCAAAGAAAAGCCCCCATACATTTCCGCCCGCTTCAATCTGGCCGAAAGCACCGTCGGCACGCATACCCTTAGACAGCAATATGTTGTTTTTAGCCGTTAGTGTTGCAGAAGATGCGTTGCCTAAAACATAGATGCTCCCGCCGGCGTTTATCTTTGCCCCCTGCCCAAGGTCGCCCTCTACCACCACGTTTCCGTCAAACTCGCAGGGCGGGTCATTTCCCAAAAGGTCCTCAATCTTTTTCACGGGAGTTACCACCATCGCATCATTCACAAATCCCACATGGGACAAAACAGGCGCAACCGCCTTCAGCCCATCGGGCGAAATCACAAATCCGCTCCCCTCAAGCGTGCGCCCCGGCTTTGCTGCACCCGGCAAAATCGGCTCGCCCGTTACGGTCATTCCGTTTTGCGCAGGCGTTTCGGGTATTATTTCCGCAAGAACTTGCCCCGGGTGTACTTCTTGTAAAAAGTGCAAATTATCGTACATTAGTGAGCCATCTCTCGTGGCAGAAAGCCCTAAAAAGAGCTTTTTTTCCACCTTTAAGTCATAGTTTTTTTTAATGGCCGGTGTGGGCATCACGCCCCTTGCCACCTCCAAAAGGTCGTTATATTTTTTGCTCTCCACAGCACCACGAATCATTTGTACATTTGCGCCAAACACAACGCCGTTTTGTGGTAGCCACTGTGCTATAGCTTCCTCTGTATAGCGAACCCCCTTTGCCGGAGGCGGCAACCACACCCATGCCCTCATTTTGTCAGGGCTGATAACAACCTTTGCTCCATCCCTAAAAACATCCGTAAGAACGCTCATTTATTTCTCCTCATTGTAAAAAGCCGTACCCAAGCGCACTATATTGCACGTAGAATGCCATAGGTGTGTCACACGTTTACAGCAAAATTTTATATACGAAAATTATAGCTTAAATGCACACATTTGTGCAACAGTTTAAGGCAAAAAATACACATAGCGGTCCCTCCTTACAACAGCTTCGCACGAAACATCCCATATTGCGGTTGTACCTTTTGCCATTTTTTTGTATAATGATTTGTAAAACAATCCAAATTATGCTTGTGCTTTAATCATGCCTAAGCACACATCTACGTACAAAAAGCTGTTAACAACTTGCAATATTCACAGAAAGGATGACCCTATATGGATAAACTTTTACGGCTCATTGAGAGCAACGCACGGCTGACGCTGGAGGAAATAGCGGCTATTGTAGGCGAAAGCACCGATACAGTCGGCCGACGCATTGACGATTATAAACGTGAGGGCGTCATTTTGGGCACTCGTACACTCATCAACTGGGAAAAAGTGGGCACGGACAAAGTGCACGCAATGATAGAGGTGCGTGTTGCACCTCGCAAGGACATCGGCTTTGATGATGTGGCCGAGACCATTGCACAGCTCAGCGAAGTGGATGGCGTGCAGCTGATGAGCGGCGGACACGACCTAACTGTGTTTGTCTCCGGCACTTCCTACCACGAGGTAGCAATGTTTGTAGCACGTCGCCTTGCGCTAATGGATGGCGTTTTGTCCACTGCCACCCACTTTGTTTTGTATACTTATAAGCAGGATGGGGTGCTTTTTTCCTCGCAGAGCAGGGACGAACGACAAGTTGGTGTATAGTAACAAAAATCAGTCAATCTTGCAGCATTTGCATTTTTAACATCTAATGTTTGGCTTTTATTTGTCATTACCGTTTACATTGACATATGTATTGACACTTGTATTGATATATGCGTATGTCGAATTCAAATCATTTTCAATTTTGCATCAACATAACCCTTTGGGGGGAGTATTAAATGGATTACGATAAACTTATATCACCCGGTGCTCGAAACATGCGCCCTTCGGGCATTCGCAAATTTTTCGATATTGCGGCAGAGATGAAGGATTGCATCACGCTGGGCGTGGGCGAGCCGGATTTCAAGACCCCGTGGCTTATTCGCCAAGCCGGCATTGAAAGCTTGCAGCGAGGGCGCACATTTTACACATCCAACACAGGCCTCATGGAGCTCCGTGCAGAAATATGCAGCTACCTAAAACGCCGTTTCGAGCTAAATTATGACGCCGCTACGCAATCAATGGTGACTGTTGGCGGCAGTGAAGCCATAGATATGTGCATTCGTGCACTCATAGCTCCGGGGGATGAGGTCCTTATTCCCGAGCCCAGCTTTGTCTGCTATCACCCCATTACTACTTTGGGCGGCGGCGTGCCTGTTCCCATTGCGCTCAAAGCAGAAAATGATTTCAAGCTCACCGCACAAGAGCTTAAAGAAGCCATCACCCCTCGCACAAAGCTCTTGATTTTCCCATTTCCCAGCAATCCGACAGGCGCTGTCATGCGCAGGAAGGATATGTTGGAAATAGCCGAAGTGCTCAAAGATACGGACATTACCGTATTGAGCGACGAAATTTATGCAGAGCTCACCTACGGCGATACCCCCCATGTGAGCATTGCCTCGCTTCCCAATATGTACGAGCGCACCGTCGTGGTAAGTGGCTTTTCAAAGGCATTCGCCATGACCGGCTGGCGCCTCGGCTATGCGTGCGGCCCTGCCCCGCTCATCACGATAATGAATCGCATTCATCAGGCAAGCATCATGTGTGCACCCACTACCAGCCAGTATGCGGCAGTGGTTGCGCTACGTGAATGCGAGGGCGAAATACTAAAAATGTGCACCGAGTACGACATGCGCCGCCGCTATCTCTTAAGGCGGTTTGAGGAAATGGGCTTGCCATGTTTTGAACCACAGGGCGCTTTTTACATCTTTCCCGACATCCGCAAAAGCGGCATGAAGTCGGAAGAATTTTGTGAAACACTCCTAAAAGAACAGCAGGTAGCTATGGTGCCCGGCACTGCCTTTGGCGAGTCGGGCGAGGGATTTGTGCGCATAAGCTACGCATATTCGCTGAACCACCTAAGCATCGCTATGGACAGGCTTGCCGCCTTTTTGAAAGAGCATTGTGAGTCATAAGCGCTAACAGGTGCACTTTGCTAATCTTAATTTTTTGCGGTCGCTGTGTTCCTTGTTTTTGCGCTAAAAAATCCGCTGTACCAAGGCGACGTCGTGCGGGTAATCATCCTTTTGCAAATGATAACCCCATCTCAAAAAACCACTACAGGATGTGAACTATATGCTAAAAGTCCGTGTGAGAGCACCCGCAAAGCTAAATCTTGCACTCGCTGTCACAGGTGTGCGTCTCGATGGATACCACATGGTTGACATGGTAATGCAGGCCATCAGCCTTTACGAATATGTGGAAATTAGCAAAAGCATGGGCTATTCGCTACGTCTGCCCAAAAGCCCTGTGCCTTCGGACGATAAAAACACCGCTACAAAGGCGGCTGCAGCTTTTTTTTGGCATACAGGTCTGCTTGCCGGGGCGGATATTATTGTGCACAAGAGTGTGCCCACACGTGCGGGACTTGCAGGTGGAAGCGCCGATGCCGCCGCTGTTTTGGTGGGGCTGAACGAGCTTTACGGTGCACAGCTGAGCATAAACGAGCTTTGCGAAATAGGCGCTACGGTGGGGGCGGATGTTCCGTTTTCCCTGTTGGGAGGCACCGCACGAGTGAGCGGCATAGGGGATATATTACAGCCTTTGCCCGACTTGCCACATTGTTTTTTTTGCATAGCAATGCCAAAAACAGGAGTATCCACCCCTGCTGCCTACCTGCGCTTTGACAAAATGGGAAGCCCCCTACGCCCTGATATAACTGCGGCGTGCTCGGCCATAAAAAACGCCGAACTTGCAAGCCTTGCGCCACACATGCAAAACATGCTCCAGCACGCAAACGGAGATGAGCTCACCGCAAGGCTGTGCCACACGTTTCGCACCGAGGGTGCACTCGCCTCTTTAATGACGGGTAGCGGCGCCGCTGTTTTTGGGCTTTTCACGGATGAAAATGCCGCAAAAAATGCACAGCGTGTAATAGACGAAATGTCCGTCCAGACATTTTTAGTGCAGCCTGTGGCGCATGGCCCACAAGTTGTTGAATAAGACCATGTTGCACGCTTTTACCTCCCATAAGGCTTCGCCCTTGTGGGAATTTTAATGTACTGTGGGGTTTTTTTGAAAATTCGTCCGTAAAAATACTTTTTTCACTTGAAAAAAGCACGAAAAAGATGTACACTACATGTTAGCACTCATTATGTGTGACTGCTAATAATCAACTGTACATATCATTACATACACTACTTACAGGAGGCTTTTACAATATGAAACAGTTTAAGGCGGAATCCAAGCGCCTGCTTGACCTAATGGTAAACAGCATCTACACACACAAGGAAATATTTTTGCGTGAGCTTATCAGCAACGCATCCGATGCTATCGACAAGCTGTATTTTCTCTCGCTCACGGACGACACAGTGGGGCTTGCAAGGGAAGATTTTGAAATTTTCATCCAGCCAAACAAGGATAATTCCACGCTCACCATCTCGGATAATGGCATAGGCATGACCAAAGAACAGCTGGAGGACAACCTTGGCGTTATCGCCTCGAGCGGTAGCCTAAAGTTTCGCAAGGAGCACACCGCCGCAGAGGGTGTTGATATTATAGGGCAGTTCGGCGTGGGTTTTTATTCCGCTTTTATGGTGGCAAAAAAGCTCACCGTCATTTCTCGTGCGTTCGGCTCGGATGAAGCCTATAAATGGGAGTCCTCCGGGGCGGACGGATACACCATCACCACTGCGGAAAAGGACACCGTTGGCACAGATGTGATACTTGTGCTAAAGGAGGATGGCGAGGAGGAAAAGTACTCCGATTTTCTTCAGACATGGAAGCTTGAGGAGCTTATCAAGCGCTACTCCGACTATATCCGCTATCCCATCAAGATGGATGTGGAGAAAACTCGCAAAAAAATCGGCAGTGAAAACGACTACGAGCAGTACACCGAAATGAGTGTGCTTAACAGCATGGTGCCCATTTGGAAGCGTCCTAAAGGGGATGTGACCGAGGAGGACTTTGCGGAGTTTTACAGCGATAAGTTTGGCGATTATTCCGCACCTGCGCATGTTATTCAGAGCAGTACGGAGGGCACGGCCACCTACAACGCACTGCTTTTCATTCCCTCTCGCCCACCCTACGACTACTACACCAAAGACTACGAGAAGGGCCTACAGCTGTACGCCTCAGGCGTTTTGATAATGGATAAGTGTGCGGACCTGTTGCCCGATTACTTTAGCTTTGTAAAGGGGCTTGTGGACAGCTGGGACCTCTCGCTCAACATCAGCCGTGAGATGCTACAGCACGACCGTCAGCTGAAACTCATTCGCAATTCGCTCGAGCGCAAAATTCGCTCGGAGCTTGCAGGCCTGCTTTCCAAGGACCGCAAAAAGTATGAAGAATTTTTCAAAAACTTCGGCTTGCAGCTAAAAGTAGGGGTGTACTCCTCCTACGGCGCAAACGCCGAAACGCTGAAAGACCTGCTACTTTTCCACTCGGCGGATGCGCTGGATGCGGCAAAGCAAAACACCGAGGCGCAGGGTGAAAAGGAGGAGGATGCCACCGAGCAAACCCCCTCGCTGGGCTACCTCACACTAAAAGAGTATGTGCAAAACATGCCAGAGGAGCAAAAGTACATCTACTACGCAGCCGGCGACAAGAACAGTATGGAGCGCCTTGTGCAGCTTCCGCAGGCGAAGCTTGTGCGTAGCAAAGGGTACGACCTTTTGCTACTGACGGACGAGGTGGATGAGTTCGCACTGCAAATGCTACGCAACTACGATGAAAAAGAGTTCCGCAATATTTCGGGTGCAGACCTTGGCCTCGAGAGCGAGGAGGAACAAAAGCAAGCAGACGCCCAAAACGAACAGTACAAGGAAATGTTCGACTTTATGAAAGAGGCGCTGAGCGGCAAAGTCTCGCAGGTGAAGGCATCTTCCCGTGCGGGCGAAAACCCTGCCATACTCACCGCCGCAGGGGGGCTTTCGCTGGAGATGGAAAAGGTGCTGAACAGTATGCCCACCGGCGAAAAGGTGGAGAGCCAAAAGGTGCTGGAGGTAAGCACTGCGCATCCGCTGTTTGCAAAGCTGCAAGCGCTTTTTGCAGGCGAGGGCGCACAGCGTGAAACGCTAAGCACACACACACGCCTTTTGTACGCCCAGGCGCTACTTATCGAGGGGCTTCCCATCGAGGACCCAGCCGCCTACAGCCGTGATGTGAGCGCACTGCTTGCCGAGGGGTAGGCTGTGTGAATTATCAAAGTAGGAAGCTTTGCTCCGTCACGCACCACAGCGAAAGGCAGCTTGCCCAAAACACGTAAGGCGGTATTTACATGAGCGAAATTATACGTTTTGCAAGCATTACCGATAGCAGCGAAATATTAGCCATTTACGCAAAATACATCCTTGAAACACCCATAACTTTCGAGGTTGAAGTTCCCCCACATGGGGAGTTTGAACAGCGAATATCCTCAATAATGAGTATATATCCATATCTTGTCTATGAAGTGGACAACAAAATCGCAGGGTATGCTTATGCGTCAAGGTATAGGGATAGGGCGGCTTTCCGATATGATGTTGAGGTTTCTGTTTACTTTTCGGAGCACTGCCACGGAAAAGGTGGGGCAAAAGCTTTATATCTGTGTCTATTTGAAATTTTGAAAAAGCAGGGATACTACAACGCATATGCCGCATACACCGAGCCCAACATAAAAAGCCGGCGGTTTCATGAGAAGTTGGGTTTTGAAAAAATAGGTACTTTTCACAATGTAGGGTACAAATTTGGCAAATGGCATGATGTCACATGGGCGGGAAAACAGCTGATACCACACACTATTGTGCCCACGCCCACCAGAAAAATATCCGACATCCCAAGCGGATTTTTCACTGCGCTGTTTGAAGAACACACAGCAAAATAAGTGCGCCATTTTCACCACTGCGAATGTAACCCAGCCGCCACTGATTTTTCAAAGTCAAAAGCCGCCCCTCAAGGTTAGCTCCTTGAGCAGGGCGGCTTTTTATGTATAACTTAGGGTAAGATATTTTTACCCCACAATCACAAGACCCAGCAGGTTCATGTCAAGGTCAAACAGCGCCTGCCACACAATGTTCACGTTTTCATACTCACAGCTCATTACCACAGCCACCGTATCGCCGAACTCGGGCACGCTCGCATACACCGCCTCTGCGCCGGTTGTTGCCACGTACTCCCCCGTTTGGCCAAATATTGACAGAGCCTGCTCCTCCCATGCTTCCTGCGTCAGCTCCGTGCGTAGCTCGGGCAGAAACATGTCGGTCAGCTGTGTGTACTCACCCTGCTGAAAAAGGCTCAGCGCCTGCTGGGCCTTTGCGGTAAAGGCCTGTGCATCCACGCTCTCGGGCATACTTTGCACTGCGACGCTTGCGCCCTGCTCGCCGCTTGTGCTCTGCTCTTCGCCCCCGCACCCTGCAAAAACCCCAAGGCACATTGTGAGCGCTATTATCACCGCAAGCAATTTTCTCATTTAATCATTCTCCTTTGTTTGGGGTGTGTCCAAGTGCGGTGATTTATTTGCTATATCCCCGCCTGCGGCGGGGGATATAGCGCCTTCGTCTTGCGCCCAGCGTATTCTAAATCACCGCTATGTGTCCACTCCCTTAGTTTGGGTGGCAGGTTTTTCTCCTGTTAATGTTTCCTCGTTTGGCACACCGCCGTTTTGAAAAGGCTCCTCCTGCTCGGGCGCTACTACCTTGTGTAATCTAAAAGTGTACAATAGATGTCGAGATGTTTTTGTTCAAAACAAGGCGGAGGAATGAGGGATACTGTGTGTATTCCAATTGACGACAACGTAGTTTTGGGCAAAAACAGCCGACAGACATGTAAAGTTTTAGGTTTCACAAGGTACTACAGTTACAACAATCATAAACATCGCAAACACGCACGCCGCCAGCACCCCTTGCGTTAGCCAGACGCTCCCCGTGTATGTCATGGTGAGCACACCCACGCTGTTTATCACCGTGTGCAGGATGACTGCCGCAATTAGCCAAAATCTTTTTCGCTCTCGCACCGACTTCATCACCAAAAGGGAAAACATCACGTGCGCCGCCATTGCGATAAGCCGCTCCACTCCGCTTGCCAAAGCATCCCCAAACGGCAGAAACATCAGCGGTGTGCCGCTGTACATCAAAAGCCACAGCCACTGCACACCCACCAGCCACGCCGCCTCAAAGCCGCCGTGCCCTATACCGAAAGCTACCGCAGATATATTGCTTGTGTAGCGTTTGCCCTCTTTATTTTGCCATCGTGACATGCTCAAAACAATGCCATTATTCGAGGCGAGAACATACCGCATGACAAGCCACCGTGCGCCCTCCTCAAAGATGCCCGCCGAAAGCCCACCCACGAGTATCACAAATAATATAGGCGCACCGCTCGCAAAGCTTTGGTACCAGCCCTGCTGTGATAAAAACGACAACAGAGGAATGCGCAAAAGCACCTGCGACGCCACAAAGCACAGCGTTCCGAGCAAAAAAGGAAGCACAAGCCATCTGCGAAATATCAAGAGCCACACCAGCGCACCTACGGGAAGCGCAAAGCAGATGAAAACATTTATGTATGCGCCTAAAACACCGTTCATAATGCCTCACCCCTTTGCGTGTGTTTCTAAAGTGGTTTAACTATATCATATAATACCTGCAAAAAGAAATATCACGATATATATCCCCGCCGTAGACGGGGATATATATTAAAAATCAAACCGGTTTCATTGCCCTTGTCCACTTTTTTGCTACTGCTATTATTTTTAGGGAGTGGCCACATAGAGGTGATTTAGAATACGTTAAGCGCGAGAGGGTATTCCAAAAAAACAAACCACCGATTTTGTCCACACCCTATTTTTACTTACAACTGTGCAAACAGCTTGCGGCCTTTTGTGTTGAGCAGCAGCGCACACAGCGCACACAATAGCAGTAGCACCGCCGCTGCCGCCGCCGCAAAGGCATAAAACCCAAGGCCGAACGCACCCATCAAGAAGAACAGCCCCACCAGCGCCGCCACAATGAGTATATCGAAAATAAGGCTGATAATAACGCTTGCGCTTTGCTTTATCACCATAGTGTCGTTTGTGGCGTCCATGCGTGGGAGGAGCAGATTTATAAACAGCCCTGCCATGGAGCACATCAGGGGGTACAGCATTGCTATTGCAAATATTATCAGCGCATCTAAAAGCGGTAGCGCAAACGCATACGCTAAAAGCGGCACGCATATCACGTTGATAGCAGCCGATAGCAAAAAGCTAAAGCCTGCCTTTGCGGCAAAGATTTTGCCCACAGAGAGAGGCGCTTCCTTTAGCACCCACAGCGTCTTGCCCTCAAGGCTAATGGACACGCAGGAGATAAGCACAGTACTGCTGAAAAACAGGATGATGCCCAAAAGAAGCGGCGAGAGGTACATGTCCAAAACAAAGCCTCCGCCTCCCATGCGTATTTGCTGTAGGAGCGCCTGTATTTCTCCGCTGAAAACCACCGCCGCAACACACACAAGTATTAAGATTATTGCGGAAATACCCGAATTCAGCACAAAGGCAGGAGTGCCGAAAAACTTTTTCGCCTCCTTTGAAAACAGCGCAGAGAAAGCGCCGCTCGCCTTCATACCTTTGAGCTTGTAGTCGGTGCGCAGGTAGTTGCCTGCAAGTGCGCTGAGCGTCCTTTTATATATTTTGCTGAACAGCCATGTCACCAGCAAAACCGGCGCAAGGCACCCCGCACACACCATCAGAAGCCACAGGTTGTCAAACAGCGCGTTCATAAACCACTCGAGCGGCGGAAACACACCGTAAAAGCTCTGCCTCATGCCCTCAATGTCGATTACCTCACTGCCGCCGCTCTGCGCCATGCCACTGGTGAAACTAAAGGAAAATATCAGCGCAAACATACCACCCACCAAAAGCAGGCTGGATAGTATCGTTGCAAGGTTCTTAAAGCGTGTGCGCGCGGAGATAAGGCTGACAACACCGCCCACAATAAGCGATATTAGCGTGGGGATACCCGCCAAGAATGCGCCCAAAATAAACATACGCACCAAAACACCCACGGCGTCCTCGCCGCCGTAATATACGTACATCACCCCCGAGGGGAGCAGCAGGCACTCACACACCACCAGCGCCTGCATGTATAAGGCGGACAGCCTTGCCAGCATGATGGCAAAGGAGGAGACCGGAAGGCTCATTACTATATCCATGTCCTTTGTGCCAAACAGCATTCCCTGTGCGCCGTATATTATAAATATAATCGGAAAAAAGGTGGTCATCATGAGCATGTACACCAGCATTATGTCCAGCCCACCCAGCGGCGCAAAACCGGAGGCCATTGAGGAGGAGTACGTCACCGAGATAAACACCATAATGCCGCACAAAAGCAGTAGCGCACCTATGCTACTCACCGAGCGTGCATTCGCATTTTTCTTTTTGCGGCGGGAGGCACTCATGTTTGCGGTGCTCAAAAGCAGTGTCTCAAAGCTCATCTTAAAAAGAGGCACAAAGCCTTTCATGTTACTGCGCCCCCTTTTCGGCAGGGGCAGTTTGTATCCCCTCCGCATCGAGGAACACGCTTTCAAGCGAGCTTTTGCCCACAATATCCTTTGTGTAGCCCTCCTCGATAAGCTTGCCGTCCTTTATTATGGCTACCTTGTCGCACAGCTTTTCCACCACCTCCAAAACGTGGGTGGAAAAGAAAACAGCGCCGCCGTTATCGCAAATTTCCCTTAGGAACTGCTTCATCAAAAAGGCGGCCTTAGGGTCCAGCCCCACAAAAGGCTCATCCAAAATAAGCAGCCGTGGCCTACGGATAAACGCAGATATAAGCGCAAGCTTTTGCTTCATGCCATGCGAGTATCCCGAGATGGTGCTGCCCAAAACACCCGTGATTTCAAACGCATCAGAGTACTTTTCAATTAAGTTTTTGCGCTCCGCCTTTGGTATGCCGTAAATATCCGCAATAAACGTAAGGTACTTAATGCCCGTGAAAAACTCGTACATGTCGGGGTTGTCCGGCAGGAATGCCATGCGCTGCTTTGCGGCGAGCGCCTGCTTTTCTATGTCGAATCCGTCGATGGTGATACTTCCCGAGTCAAAGGACATTATGCCGGCGACAGCACGCAGTGTGGTGGTTTTGCCCGCACCGTTGTGCCCGATAAAGCCGTAAAGCTCGCCCGGTGCTACGTGCAGGTTAAGCCCGTTTACCGCAAGCTTTTCACCCGAGTAGGTTTTTGTAAGGTTGTTTATTCTCAGCATCAATATTACCTCTTTCAGTTTGCGTTGATTTGAAGGAAACTTTCTCAAAACTACGCTAATTTTACCACTAATGAGGCTGTTTGTCGAGCAATTACTTGAAATCTGCTTGTTTCAGCTCATGTCAACACTCTCTAATCAAGAGACATAATAGTTCACAGCAAAAAACCGACAAAGCACAACTGCTCTGTCGGTTTTTTATCTAAAGAATAATTTCATCAGCGCCTAAAAAGCCCCATCAAGCTTTTGTGGTGGCATTTTCCTCGGAGGATGATTCTTTCGCAGGCGGCTGCTTTGACAAAAACGCCAAAATTCCCATGCACAGTATCAGCAGGTAGCCGGGCATGTTTGCAAGCGAGGGCATCTCGCCGTACAGCGCAAAGCCGAATATTGCGGCGAACACCACCTGTGTGTAGTCAAAGACGGATATTTCACGTGCAGGCGCAAGAATGTATGCGTTTGTCACCGAGAACTGCCCAAGCGTTGCCGCAAGGCCGGCAAGCAGCAGGAACATCAGCTGCTGCCAGCTCATGGGATGATAGTCGAACACCAAGAACGGCAACGACACAAGGCAGGAAAACGCCGAAAAACAAAGGATGATGGTAGTGCCGTCCTGCCCCATTGCGCCCAGCTTGCGCACCACCGTGTACGCAGTGCCTGCGATAAACGCCCCCACAACCGCCACGACGGAGGGTATATTTATAGCTACTGCATCAAACGTTGGGTTAATGAGGAACCAGCTTCCCACAAACGCACCCACCACCAAAAGCACCTGCACAAAGCGTGGCTTTTCCCGAAGCAGCAGGCAGGACATCAGCACCGCAAAAAACGGCGCAAGCTTTGCCAAGATGGAGGCATTCGCCAAAATAAGGTGGTCCACCGCATAAAAATTGCACAATATCGCCACCGTGCCGCACACGCTACGCAGAGCCATCCAGGGTATATTTGCCCTTGGCAGGCTAAACTTTTTCTTTCTTTTCAGCAGGATGCTAAGCGCAAAAATGAATGCGATTGCGTTTCTGAAAAAGCTTTTTTGGAGAACGGGCAGCTCGCCCGAAAGCTTCACGAACGTGTTCATCATTGCAAAGCCGAACGCCGCCGCGATTATAAGTAAAATGCCTTTAGTTTTGTTGCTCAATGCCGATACCTTCCCACGCTGTGATTATTGACGAGCTTGTTTAGTATACCACAGGTGTGGGCGGATGTCTAAGGGGGTTTATTAGGTGTAGACATGTAGCTTAATTTAGAGGCAAAATGCTACCCGTTAAGCACGAAAAGAAAAAGCACACCCTCCCCCGCCTTCGGTGATGAGGATGTGCTAAAAAACTACTCTTTCGTCCACACCTGACTTGTTGTGCGCTTGCTTACGGTTTATATTACCTCACAGCACCTGTTTGCGGTGAAAGCGCAGTCGTTATGGCAGCACCTGCGCCTTTTTCCACCAGCACACCATACAGTGAAAAGCTTGTGGGCTTGAACGTCAAGTATCCGTCATATACTGTTGCGGTAATTAGCTCAAAAGAGCCGTCACTTTTCTCGTGCACAACAATAACTTTATCCTGTGGGCTAAGCCCCGCTATGTCGATGCGGATGAGAGTATTCCCATCAGGCTGTACCGGGTTTCCGTTCGCATCCAAAAGGGTAATGTCCGAAATAAAAGCATATGCACCACGCAGCTGTAAGTTTTTGGCATAGTCTATCATTGAGGCCACCTGCACATCGGTAGCGGTGTTTGTGTTTAGCGCCGTGCCTGCCGGCAGGGTAGAGCCTTGTGTGTTCACTGTGCCAGAGGGGGCGTAGGGAATATCCGGAGTGGGAGTAGGCGTGCCACCCTCCCACACTGCATACAGGGTAGCATCCTCTGTGAAGCGGTACTCATTGATAGCTTCTCCGTCCACCGTAAGAGACCAGCCGCCAAAGGTCTTGCCCTCGGGCGCAACATACAGGCCATTATAGACCATGCTTAGGTAAATCACCCTGCCTTTTCCCTCTGTGATGGGTGGCTGTGTCCCGGTACCTCCATTGAAATCAAACGTAAGTGTAACAGGCTCTCCCCAAATGGCATAAAGGGTCGTATCTCTATTTATCAATTGGGTGTTCTCTGAATTAGAAAAACTGAGAGGCTCGCCTGTTGGTGTAAGTGCCCAGCCGGAAAACAACTTGCCCTCAGGGGCAGTGAGTGTCAGATTAGAGTCAGTAGGGAGGTAAAGCGAACCTCCAGTGATGATAGTTTGTGGTGCCTGTGTTCCGCTACCACCATTTGCATCAAAGGTAAGGGTGGCTTGCACGCCCCAAATGGCAAAAAGCGTGGTGTTTGCATCTATCGGCCCGCCAGTGAATAGTGCGCCATCCGGGGTGAGCGACCAACCGGCAAATTGTTTACCACTGGGCGCTATTAGCGTGACATTGCTGGCATAGGGTGGAGAAAACACAAAGCCCGCCCCGATGATTTGGGATGTCTGTGTGCCACTGCCTCCATTGGCGTTGAAATCTACGGTGACTGTATTTCCCCATATGGCATAGTAGGTGGTATCCACACGGATACTGGGGTCATTGTAGTATGTTGGTGTGCCTGTGGGTGTGAGCGACCAGCCTACAAAGCCTTTTCCTGCGGGAGGGGTGATAGTGAGCGGATGTGCGGGAGTTGACCCCGGCAAAGGTTGACCGGGCTTGTTAATATCCACCGCTATGGGAGCTTGAGTGCCGCTGCCGCCGTTGGCATCAAAAGAAAGTATAAATGTGTTAGGTGGGCTTATCTGTGGTGAATTTGCAAGAACACCTGTGGATGAAGATGGTGCTGCAAACACCGTTAGCGGCGATGCCAGCGTGACAACAAAGGCAAGGATAAGTGTTGCCGCAACACAAGAGCGCTTAATAAATTTGTACATAAAGACCTCCTCAAATTCTAATTCCCTTACACAATTTGACACCCAGTTCGTGTCATTTCTATCTATAACATAGCATATACTTATCAAAATGACAAGCACTGAATGTCAATTTGAGGTAATTTATGTTTAAGAACAAGCAAAAAGATGGGCGGCTGAACCGCTGTGGGCTGCAAGTGCGCCACCTGCGCAAGATGATGGGAATTTCCCAGCGGCAGGTAGCGGACGGACTGCAGCTTTTGGACTTGGATGTCGGCAAAAACGCAGTTCAGCAGATAGAGAGCGGCGAGCGCTTTGTGACGGACACAGAGCTGTATGTGCTTGCAAGATTTTTTAGGGTAAGCGCGGACGAGCTACTGTGCTATGATGAGCTGTAAAGCAAGAGCTTTCAGCACCCCCCTGCCGCTTTTGCGCACACAAAAAAACCACCGACGGCTCATCGGTGGTTTTTTGCGCTGTTTCATGATTGGACAGTGCTTACACGGTCTTAGTCCTCCGGGTTCAGGATAGACACTGTGCGCTCGATAATGTCCGTGCCCTGCTGATACAGCCAGTAGGGAATGTCGAAGTAGCACCAGTTTTCCTTGATTTTGCCGTCCTTGCAGTAGTAAATATCAAGGTCGCCACGCAGGACAATATTCTTTGCGCCGCCGGGCATCCCCAGCCAGCCGCCCTTGGAGCTGAGCTGTAGGTCTGAATAGAAGCACACAAAATCACCTTCTGCAAAAAAGGCGTTTCTTCCCAAAGATTTACGGTCGGTCATGTTAAGGCGGAAGGGTAGCTGATGCTGTTTTTGGTAGCCGGGTATGGTGTAGGAGGTTCCCACGCCGCACGGGCCGTACCATATCATGTCCTTTGCCCAGCACCTTGCCATTACTTCGGGCTTTGTGCAGTCGTCGTGGTACATGTCGTGAATCATATTGTCCACAACATCCTCTGCCGCCTTTGCCTTTGCGGGGTCGCACTCGTCAAACAAAAGCCCGTTGTGGTCAATAGGGCCGGGGTACACAAAGTACTTGCCCGTCTCCAGCAGCGGCACGCTCAGTCCTGCATGTTTCATGTACGCAATGATGTCCACATACAAAGCAGTGTGCGCAATCTTGCCGTTTTCCACAAGCGAAAACTCATAGTAATGCAGATGCTGAAGCTTGCCCGAGCGGGGAATTTTTAGGAAGCTTCCCATGTTCATTCCCATCAGGTGGCCCATGCTCATTACCCACGTCTTGCCGTCCTTTGCAGTGCCTGCCATGAAAATATCCTGCCTGCGCTGAATGCTGTGCAGTGCGTTTTTTACGGGTGTCCAAAATGTTTCGGCAACCGCTGTAGCACCCTCAAGGTCCATAAACGGGTAGGAGCCCTCCCACTTGTAGTCGTCCGACACAAACTCTTTGAGCGTTTTTTCGATGTCCTCCACCGAGCAAGTGTCGATTTTGCTCATGTACTCTCTTACCAGTTTTTTTTCAGCGGCATAGCTACTCATTTTGTTACCCCTTTTCAAAAATAGTTTGTTTTTCAACAGTTTCACTTACCTACGATGTAAAACGCAAGGTTTTCTCAAAAAAATCACAGCATGGACACAATGGCAATTCTATGCTTTTTTGTGTTTTAAGATGAATTTTACAGAAATCATTTAATCCTCGGGGCTTAATATGGACACCGTACGCTCGATAATGTCCACACCCTGCTGATACAGCCAGTAGGGAATGTCGAAGTAGCACCAGTTTTCCTTGATTTTGCCGTCCTTGCAGTAGTAAACATCAAGGTCGCCACGCAGGATGATGTCCTTTGTGCCGCCGGGCATTCCCAGCCAGCCACCCTTGGAGCTTAACTGCAAATGCGTGTAAAAGCACACAAAGTCATCCTCCGCAAAAAAGGCATGTCTGCCCAAAGATTTGCGGTCGCACAGGTTGTTGCGAAAAGCTCCCTGATGCTGTTTTTGAAAGCCTTTTATCGTGTATGCGGTTCCCACGCCGTACGGCCCGTACCATATCATGTCGTCCGCCCACGACCTTGCCATTACTTCGGGCTTTGTGCAGTCGTCGTGGTACATATCGTGAAGCATCTTGTCCACAACTGCCTCTGCCGCCTTTGCCTTTGCGGGGTCGCACTCGCCAAACAAAAGCCCGTTGTGCTCGATGGGCCCCGGGTAGATAAAGTACTTGCCCGTCTCCAAAAGCGGCACATTTAGCCCTGCCTGCTTCATGTATGCGATAACGTCCACGTACAGCGCCGTGTATGTAATTTTGCCGTTCTCCACAAGCGAAAACTCATAGTAGTGTAGGTGCTGAAGCTTGCCCGAGGGGGGAATTTTCAGAAAACTTCCCTTGCACATTCCCATCAGATGACCCATGCTCATTACCCACGTCTTGCCGTCCTTTGCCCTGCCTGCCATAAAAACATCCTGCCTGCGCTGGATGCTGTGCAGTGCGGTTTTTACAGGCTTCCAAAATGTCTCGGCAACCGCCGCCGCACCCTCCAAATCCATAAACGGGTAGGAGCCTTCCCATTTGTAGTCGTCCGACACAAACTCTTTGAGCGTTTTTTCGATGTCCTCCACAGAGCAGGTGTCGATTTTGCTCATGTATTCCCGCACCAGCTTTTTTTCAGCGACATAGCTACTCATTTTTGTTACTCCTTTTGGAAATAGTTTGCTACTTGCATATTTTTAGCATTTGCACTTATGGGTCGCATCTCGGTCAGTATAGCACAAATACAGCGATGTTTGTACTGCTTTTTTTGCATTTTCGAGATATTTTTTTGCCCTCACCGCCCCACCGCTTGACAAGTGCCCCAGCCTTAGGTATGTTTGTAGTGTTGCGTTTGTAATATATAGTGTAAGCACTATATATAGGGACGTGGACAAAAGAGAATTTTTGCGGTATATCCTCCCTCGCCAAAGGCGTGGGAGGATATACCGCCTTATTCCCCTGCTTAACACATAGTATTTTACCTCTAAATCACTTCTTTGTATCCACTTCATATAGAGAGGAATATTTCATGCTATTAAATGTACAAAACATTTCAAAATATTTTTTGGACGAGCTTATTTTTAGTGATGTATCACTGCAAATAGAGCAGGGCGCACGCATAGGCCTGCTTGGGCCGAACGGTGCGGGAAAAACAACGCTGCTAAATATCATATCAGGTCAGCTACAGCCGGATGCAGGCAGCATTGTGAGGGCAAAGGGCCTGCGCATAGGTTACCTGCGCCAAAATGATGCACTTGTGGGAACACGTAGCCTAAACGAGGAGATACGGGATGCGTTTGCGCAGGTGGATGAGCTAAAAGCACAGATGGATGAAACGGCGCTGGCACTGCAAAGCCGGCCAAACGATGCCGCCCTGCTCGCCGAATACGACCGCCTGCTCGCCCGCTTTGAGGCGCAAGAGGGCTACCGCACGGACGAAAAGATTGAGCGTGTGCTTACAGGGCTTGGCTTTGCGCATTTTGACAGAGAGTCGCTTGTGTCCACTCTCTCGGGCGGCGAGAAGATGCGCTTTGCATTTGCAAAGTTGCTGCTTTCCTCCCCCGATTTGCTCATGCTGGACGAGCCGACAAACCACCTCGATTTTTCCATGCTCGGCTGGCTGGAGGGCTACCTCTCCACCTACAAGGGTGCTGTTGTCACCGTCAGTCACGACCGCTATTTCTTGGATGCGGTGGCAAAAAACATGTGCGAAATGGAGCGTGGCAGGCTGAGCCATTACAAGGGCGGCTACACCAGCTTTGTGCAGCAAAAGGCAGAGCGCCAGCTTACCGCAATGCGTGCATGGGAAAAGCAGCAGGAAGAAATTGCCAAAATGCAGGACTATGTCCGCCGCAACATAGCTCGGGCATCTACCAGCAAAATGGCGCAAAGTCGCCAAAAAACACTGGACAAGATGGAAATTTTACAGCGCCCATCCTCCGCAGATAAAAGCGTAAAGTTCCGCTTTGAGCAGGATATAGAGCCATTCAGCTGTGTTTTGCAGTGCGAGGCCTTGAGCGTCTCGGTGGGCCAGGGCGAGCGAGCACGCACGCTGTACAAGGACATCTGCCTTGAGGTCATGCGTGGGGAGAAAATAGCGCTTGTGGGGCTTAACGGCGTGGGAAAGTCCACCTTTATTAAGGCGATACAGAACATAGTCGCTCACACGGGGGCGGCTCGCTGGGGCGGCAATGTGCGCATCGGCTACTTTGACCAAGAGCTTGCGGGGCTGGACATGGACGCCACCGTCATAGAGGCGGTGCACCGCCGCTATCCCGCAAAAACAGAGTTTGAAATACGCAGTGCGCTGGGTGCTCTTCTTTTGGAGGGGGAGGCGGTGTTCAAAAAGGTAAGCCAGCTTTCAGGCGCACAGCGTGCCAAGGTTGCGTTTGCCATTTTGCAAATGCGCAGGGCAAATGTACTGCTTTTGGACGAGCCTACAAACCACCTTGACTACCGTGCAAAGGAAGTGTTGGAAGAAAGCCTTATAAAGTTTTCGGGCACGATAATCGTAGTCAGCCATGACCGCTATTTTCTAAGGCGAGTGCCCTCCGCTATTTTGGAGATGCGCCCCGAAGGCTTTGTGCGTACAGAGGGCAACTACGACAATTACATACAAAGTAGTTCTTTGTTACTCACCGCCCAAAAGCCGGGGCAGGCTGTGCAAGACACCGCGCAGGCGGCGCAGGAAAGCACCCAAAGCGCATCAGAGGAGGCAAAGGGCGGCGCTTATCGCTCAAAACAACAGCGTGCACAGGACGCACAAAAAAGACAGCGCATATCCACACTGGAAGCGCAGATATCAAAACTTGAAGCTGAAATAGAGCACCACAACACCCAGCTGACATCGCCCGAAAACATGGGCGACTATGAGGCACTCGCACAGCACAGCAGGGCGCTTGAAGGGCTAAATGAACAACTAAACACTGCCATGGATGAATGGGTTGACGCAACCGAGGAGTAGCCACAGGCATTTTGTCTTTGCATTCGCTCCAATAGCGGTGAACACATGTAAGTGATTTGGAATACGTTAAGTGCGAGAGAAACAAGCATAACCCCCTGCCTACGGCGGGGGGTTATGCTTGTAAAAGGCAAAAAAACTAAATCACCGTTTTTGTACACACACCTCACTCGGGTGAGTTGACATCACAGCCCCAAGAGCGCCACGGCAAGTGCAAAGTAAATAAGTAACGATAATGCGTCCACAATAGTTGTAATGAGCGGAGCCGCCATAATGGCAGGGTCTATGCGCAGAGACTTTGCGGCGATGGGCAGAATGCCTCCAAGCACGTTTGCCATCAGCACCGTTGCCACCATGGCGAGCGAAATTACCAGCGCCTCCATGCCTGCGTTTGGGTCAAAAATAAGCACCCTGCCAAAGTTCAGCACCGCCATGGGAAGCGCCACAATGACACTTACCCTAAGCTCCTTCCACACCACACGTGCGGCGTCCGTTGCCTGTAGCTGCCCCAGCGCCATGCCCCTTATGACAAGCGTACTGCTCTGGCTTCCTGCGTTGCCGCCCGTGCCGTTGAGCATGGGAATAAACGTGACCAAGAGCGGAATCACGCTGAAGGTATCCTCAAACACCCCGAGGATAGAGCCTGTTATCATGCCGCTTATCATCAGCACCAAAAGCCACACAAAGCGGTTTTTGGCAAGCGCCGCAACGCTTGTTTTAAGGTAGGGCTTTTCGCTGGGAATCATAGCCGCCATCTTCTCAAAGTCCTCGGTGGCCTCCTCCTGCAAAACGTCCACAGCGTCGTCCACCGTGACAATGCCCACAAGGCGGCCGTCCGCATCCACCACCGGCAGGCAGATAAAATCGTACTTGCTCATGAGCAAAACCGCCTGCTCCTGGTCGGACGCAGTGTTCACCGAAATGACATCCGAGCGCATTATGTCCTGCACAATCTCCGTGTCGGCGGACAAAAACAGGTCCTTCACGCTCACAACACCGAAAAGATGTCGGGTGTCGTCTATGACATAGCAGGTGTATATCGTCTCCCTGTCCTGCCCGGTGCGGCGTATGCGCTTTATGGCGTCCGCCACGGTCATGTCCGCTCTAAGGTCGGTGAACTCCGCTGTCATGATACTGCCTGCGGAGTACTCGGCATAGCGCAAAAACTGGTTTATAAGCTTGCGTGTCTCGGGCTGGGCGCTGCGCAAAACACGCTTTACAAGGCTTGCGGGAAGCTCCTCCAGCATATCCACCACGTCGTCCACCGCAAGCTCGTCCAAAAGCACGCCCATCTCACGGTCGGTAAAAGCCTCTATGATAGCCTGCTGTGTCTCTATTTCAAGCTCTGCAAACACCGCCATTGCCTGGTCCTTGTGCAGTGTGCGGAAGGTGAGCAGTGCCTGCTCCTTTGGGAGGTTTTGTATAAACTGCGACACGTCCACGTCCTGCATTTCGCTAAGCGCCGCGCGTAGTGCACGGTAGTTTTTTTGCCCTGCAAGTACGCCAAGGCGCACTTCGTTTACTGCGACAGACATGCTGCACCCCCCTTCCACCTTGTGATGATTTGCCCCGAAAATTGGGTGTAAATAAAAGTGTGTGGTAACTTTTCGGAATATATTCCCCAGCCTTTACATACCCGGCAAAATGAGCTGCGCCATGCTGAAATAGAAAATCAGCACCACCGCATCCACGATGGTGGTGATAAAGGGCGCTGCCATAAGCGCAGGGTCCACATGCACCGCACGCCCGATAATGGGCAGCACACCGCCGATGATTTTGCCCATGATTATGGCGGCTATCAGCGTTATGGACACCACCACGGCCACCAGCGGCTGGGATGGGTACATGATGAACATGCGCACCATGTTCACAATCGCCAGCGCCACACCCACAAGTATAGCGACACGTGCTTCTTTTAGGATTACCGCAAGAAAATCCCGTGGGCGTATTTCGTCCAGCGCCATACCACGGATGATAAGCGTGCCGCTTTGGTTGCCTGCGTTGCCGCCCGTGCCGGTGAGCATGGGGATAAAGTTCACCAAAATGGGGTAGGCAATGAACACGCTGTTAAAATGGCCTATGATAGTGCCCGTGAACATGCCGCTTAGCATGAGCACCAAAAGCCAGGGCATACGGTTGCGCGCGAGGGTGAACACACCTGTTTTTAGGTAGGGCTTTTCGCTGGGCACCATGGCCGCCATCTTCTCAAAGTCCTCCGTGTCCTCCTCCTGAAGCACATCCAGCGCATCGTCCACCGTGACAATGCCCACAAGCAGGTTTTCCGCATCCACCACAGGCAGGCTGATGAGGTCGTACTTTGCGAGCAGTGCCGCTGTGTTTTGGCGGCTTTCGTTTGTGTGCACCGAAATGACCGACGGCTTCATGAGCGACTCCACTGTGTCCGTATCCTGCGCAAGCAGTAAGTCTTTCACGGTGACAACACCCTCAAGGTGGCGCTTTGGGCCTATCACATAGCAGGTGTAGATGTTTTCCTTGGTGTGCCCTATGCGGCGAATGCGCTTTATGGCGGCCTCCACCGTCATGTTTTTCTTTATGTCCGCAAACTCCGCCGTCATGATACTGCCTGCGGAGTTTTCATCATAGCGCAAAAAGCGGTTTATGAGCGCACGTGTCTCGGAGGAGGAGTTGCGCAAAACCCTGCGCACAAGCTTTGCGGGCATCTCCTCCAGCATATCCACCGCATCGTCCACCATAAGCTCCTCTATGATGTTCGCAAGCTCCTTGTCGGTGATGGACTGCACAATAGCTTTTTGCGCATCGCTGTCCAGCTGTGCGAACACCTCCATCTCCACCGACTTTGGCAGCGTGCGAAACGCCACCACCGCATCCCGCTCGCCCAGCTCCTGGATGAAGTGGGCAATGTCCACCTCGTTCATCTCCTCAAAGGCGGTGCGCAGCGCACGGTAGTTTCGCTCAAGCAGTAAATCTTCAAGATTTATAACGGTACTTGCAGTGGACATGTGCGCACCTCCTTTCGGGTATTGTGTGTGGGCATACGGCGACAGCCTAAATTATGACAGGCTAAAATCATGTTAATGTAATGTAAGTGTTAAGCCTCGGTAAAGAACGGGTGAGCGTGGCGATTTTGCACAAAAAAGTGCGAGTAAAAGCGATGGTTTGTTTTTTGGTATACCTTCCCCGCCGCAGGCGGGGAAGGTATACCGGTTTCATTTTCTGCTGAACGTATGGTGCTTTACATCTGAATAAATGCTATGTATACACTACACACAAAAAAAGCACATGACACACCGCTAAGGCTTTTTGACAAAACAAAAGCTTAGACAGTACGCATGTGCGTGTAGCTATATATAAGCGCAAAGCGCCCCCGCACAAACTGTGCAGGCCATCATAAAAAGTGCAGGTGCCTTTTGCGAAAAAAGGCTATAAAAAAATCCGCCAAAAGGCGGCGCATGGCAGGCTTGTGAAAATCAAGCCACCGAAACACCGCCCGACACTTCTGCAAAAACAGGCAGATGCGTCGGATTTTTTGCACAAATAACTCGGATGAATATACAGATACTTCGGGCACTACTGTCGTCCACCTGTTTTGCTCCTTTCGGGTTGTTTTGTTTTGATAACGTGCACATTTATGCAGAAATTTCCTGCGCAGGGCAAAGCTATGCTGTTGTATCAAGCTTTCCGCCGTCTGAGGGGCTTTCTGCGTTAGGGCTATCCTGTCCACCGTGGCGGGTAGTGGTGTATGTTGTGCCGCCCGAAATATAAAACCGCTTGCACTCGGGGCACACAGCACCGTGCAGTACGACATCCGAGGAAATCACCTCGCCACCCTCCGACTTTGCCTTTGCGGCATTGCGTGTGACGTGCTCCATCTCGTGCCCCATAACAGCGCTTGCGGAGGCGGCAGGGTCTATGTGGGTGGGTGATTTGAAAGAAACACCCGGGTCGTTGCTACCGTCTTGATACCTGCGGCTTTTGCAGGTCTGACACTCCTGCTCAAAGCGGTCGTTCATTATTTTGGCTAGCGCCTTTTCCCGCGCGATGTTTTGCTCGGGTGAAGATGTATCCGCAAAAGCCCCGGGTGTGTTTTGGGCGGTGTCGGCTGTGGCGGGGGCGCTTAGGGCACTTGTGGGTAGTGCATCCTGCGCAGGAGTACTCATAGAGTGTGGCGTACCGCTCGGCACAGCGGAATACCCATAGGTGGGAAGAGATGCTTGCATAGATGGAATATACATAGTGCGTCCTCCTCCTTTGGACTATGCTAAAAGCACAGCTTTTGCGGATACATGCCGCAAATAGGTAAATTCCTACTAAAATTATACCCCAAAACAAAAAAATTCGCAAGGGCGCAGATGGGCGGGAGTGTCCAAACGCAGTGATTTAGTTTTTTGCCATATCCTCCCCTCCGCCTACGGCGGGGAGGATATAGCGCCTTCTTCTCACACTTAACGTAATCTAAATCACCTCTATTTGTCCACTCCCGGATGGGCATGTATGCAAAGCGGTGCCCCTAATAAAACTCCTGCTTTAAGCTACGTGAAAACAGCTGCTCCAGCGCAAGCTTTGGCTCGAGATTTTCGTACAAAACACGATACAGCGCCTCGGATATGGGCAGCTCGGTGCCTGTGTCGGCGGCAAGCTTCATAAGCGCCTTTACGGTGTAGTACCCCTCCGCAAGCTTTTCAAACTTTTCGCCTTTAATGAGCATCTCGCCAAAGCGGCGGTTGTGGCTGTGGGGGCTGAAAACAGTGGCCTCGTAGTCGCCCAGATGGCACAGGCCGTAAGCTGAAAAATCCTTGCCTCCCAGCGCCTTTATAAGCCGAGCATACTCACGTGTGCCTCGGCTCATGAGCGCACCTTTCAGGCTGGAAAGGCCAAAGCCGTCCAGCATACCTGCCGCAATGCCCACAACATTCTTTGCGGCGGCGCCTATCTCGTTGCCTATCAAGTCCTCGCCGTAGTAAAAGCGTATTAAATCACTGCCAAACTCGCTTACAAGGTGCTCCTTATCGGCGGTGTTTTGGGCGTCGATAATCATGCAGTTGGGCACGCCCCGAACAAACTCCTGCGGATGTCCGGGCCCCAGCCACACCGCCACACGGTTTTCATCGCCGAGTATTTCGCCGAAAACCTCGCTCAGCCGCTTGCCGGTGGATATTTCAATGCCCTTCATGCAAAGCACAAACAGCTTGCCCTTTGCCCCAAGCGCCTTTATCTCACAAAAAAGCCCCCTAAGGCTCTGGCTGGGCACGGATATGACAATGGTGTCCGCCAAAAGCGCCGTTTGTGTGTCGTCGTTTAGCGTGATGCTCTTTGGGAGCGTTACTATTCCGTTGGTGCGTGTCTCCTCAAAGCGCAGGCTGTCGGGGCTGCCTGCGCACCCACCCAAAAGAACCTCGTGCCCCGTTCTGTCCAAATACCATGCGATAAAGCTGCCCCAGCGGCCGTTGCCTATAACAGATACTTTCAAAAATAAACACCCCTTGTGTTTTTCACGAAAAGCGTCCCGTGTATAATGCGTATCCAAAATAAATACTTCACAATAGTATACACCATTGTGGCAAATATCACAATGCCACGAGGTGGTATTTCAAGGCAGTGTGGCGTGTCATTGTACATTCGGTGTTTGACATCGTTTTACACAAAGAGTAAACTGTGCTTAGGAGTGTTTTTTCGATTTGGATGATACTATAAGGAGAAATGTTCACATGTTAAAGCGTAAATTTTTGATTTCTGCCATGCTGATTGCATCGCTTCTTGCGGTTACTTTAAGCGGGTGCACTTTTGCTGCGACAGCAAGCCAGACACAGGCGGCTGCATCCGAAGAAACACCGATGGCGCAAAGCGAAGCGCCTGTGGCCGTGCAACAAAGCAGCGAGCCTGTACAAAATGCAGTGGTGCAAAACGAAATGCAGGGTGGGGCATCGGCGAGTGCCGAGGATGAAATAGTGTATTTGAACGCAGGGGGAACATTCGTCGCCACGGTGTGGGGCTTTGTGCCCGAGTTTACTAACCTGCCCCAAAACCAAATCGCTGTGGTACTTTCGGAGTTTCAGTCAAGCCTTTTCATCGCTTACATAGACGCAGATTTGGGCGAGCAGCTTGAAATCGAGGGCACTTATGCGTTTGAAACGCCTGAAATTTATGTAGCTTCCCTGCCCCGCTCACAAGCCCAGGAGCTGTATGCAGGCGGTGAAGGAAGCATAAGCGCAACAGAGCTTTGTGGCGATGTGCAGGTTTTCATAACGTCCGTTCGTGAGCCTGCCGAGGATGAGGGAGGGCTTGCTTCGCCCTACCTTTCGTACTATATAGTAGAGTAAAATAGCTTTGGTGTGTAATACACCCTTGAACACAGCAACATTCACCATAAAAATAAAAGCTTGAAAGAAGAGATTTGCCTTGAAGCATAGCGGCAGCACGGCCTCTTTGGACATGACACAGGGTAGCCCCTTTAAGCTGATACTTACATTTTCGCTCCCACTGCTTGTGGGAAGCGCTCTTCAGCAGCTATACAACATGGTGGATAGCGTGGTGGTGGGGCAGTTTGTGGGGCACACGGCGCTGGCCGCTGTGGGCGTGGCGTTTCCGGTGGTGTTTTTGTTGTCCAGCCTTTTCATGGGGCTGGGCATGGGCGCAACGGTGGTGATAAGCCAATATTTCGGAGCGAAAAGCTACGAGGAAATGCGCAGGGCAATAGGCACTATATACACTGCACTCGTTGTGGGGGGCGTACCGCTTTCAGTTTTGGGGGTGCTGTGTACAAACCCCATACTCGACCTTTTAAGCATTCCGCCGGATGTGCGAGAGCAGGCGTACGCATACCTTATCATTATTATGGGCGGGCTTTTGGGCACGCTTGGGTACAACTTTAACGCAGGAATACTGCAAGGCCTTGGCGACTCTCGCTCGCCCCTTTTGTTCTTGGCTATATCCACGGTGATAAATATTATTTTAGACCTTGTGTTCGTGCTGGTGGTGGACCTTGGGGTGAGCGGAGTTGCTATTGCCACCATAATTGCACAGACATTCAGCTGGATTTTCGGCATTCTATTTATAAATAAAAGATACCCCGAAATCAATATAAACCCACTCAGCTTCAAGTTCGATGTGACGATATTCAAGCAGATAGTGCGCATCGGCCTGCCCGCAGGAATACAACAGGCCGTTTTGTCGGTGAGTATAATTTTACTCAATCGCCTTGTGAATACGTTCGGCTCGACATTTTCCGCCGCATTTTCTGCCACAAGCAAGCTGGAGACGTTTATATTTCTGCCATTTCAAAGCCTTTCAAATGCGCTTATCGCATACACAGGGCAAAACATGGGTGCAGGCAACACCGAACGTGTGAAAAAGGGACTTCGTGTTGCGCTTTTAATGTGTTATGGCTTTGCGACGGTGGGGCTTTTGCTCATACCTTTCGGCGGCTACATGATGCGCATGTTTACAAGCGATACGGCAGTGATACAGGCGGGCATGGACTTCCTTGTGCGGGTGATGCCCTGCTACTTTTTGTTCGCAACGGCTTTTATGCCAAACGCCACCATGCGAGGAGCCGGGCAGTCCTTCCTGCCGATGGTTTCGGTATTACTGGGGCTATGTATAGTGCGAGTGCCGCTGGCGTATATGTTTGCACACTGGTTTGGGCCGGCAAACATGTATTTTGCGTACGGCTGTGGATGGGCTGTTGCGCTACTTATCATTGTGCCGGCGTACTTTTCCGGCAGCTGGAAGAAGAGCGGCATCGTAAATAGCAGAAAAAGCACCCGCACAAATACCGCTTTGAAATAGCGCAGTTTTACAGTAGCTTTTTACACACAAAATTCAAAAGAACAGGACGTGCATAATGGATACGATTTTAATAGACTTGGACGGCACGCTACTGCCGATGGACATGCCCAAATTTATGGAAATTTATTTGGGCGAGTTGGGCAAAAAATGCGCAGAGCACGGCTGTGACGCAAAAGCATCAGTGAAGGCGGTGATGCAAGGGGCAAAGGCCATGCTGCAAAATGACGGTAGCCTTACAAATGAGCAGTGCTTTTGGCGGGAATTTGAGCAAGCGATGGGCCCGCACGCCAAACAGCTAAAGCCGATACTCGAAAAGTTTTACGAATGCGAATTTAACAAAGCGCAGGCGGCAACAAAGGAAAACCCAAGTGCGGCAAAGCTGGTGCGTGGGTTGCGCAAAAAAGGATACACTGTGGTGCTTGCGACAAATCCGTTGTTCCCTGTGGCGGCGGTGCGCACTCGTCTTTCGTGGATAGGCCTTGAGCCGGAGGATTTCAGCTATATCACAAGCTACAATAACAGCCACTACTGTAAGCCAAACCCAAGCTACTACACCGAGATACTCAGCGCAGTGGGCAAAGAACCACAGCAGTGCCTTATGGTGGGCAACGACGCAACGGAGGACGGCGCCGCGCACAAGGCAGGCATACAGCTATTTCTTGTGACGGATTATCTAATCAATGCAAAAAACGAGGATGTGAGCGCATTTACAAGTGGTGACTTTGAGCAGTGCTGTGCGTATATACACGAGCGCTTTTGCAAAGCGGATGCGCTTTAGCTGCAAAATTTGCACCTAATAACACAAAACCACACGAAAATACCGCACAGCTTGGATGACACACCTTGGTGTGCGCAAAGCTATGCGGTATTACTACTAATTTATTGCAAGCAACCCTTTTTGTGGCGAGCAAGTGAACGCCAAAACCCACCCTACGCGAGGGCACGCTCGCCACTGTTCTTACATGATGAACATACGCCAAAAAACGTAATTTCGCATCCCTTAAACTCAAAGCCATCGGGGTTTTGCACTCTATCCAAAAGCGTTTCGTCGTAGGGAATTTCCACATCAAACACGCTGTCGCACTCCTCGCACCTGAAATGGTAATGCGGCTTCACGGTGAAGTCAAAGCGGTCTGCAGCGTTGAGATGGCTCACCCGCAAAATTTCGCCCGCATCCGAAAGCACCGTAAGGTTGCGATACACGGTGGCCCTACTGATGTGAGGATGAGAAAGCACCACCTTTTTGTATATTTCGTCAGCGGTGGGATGATTAGTCATCTGCCGAACAGTCTGAAGAATTAGCTTGCGCTGAATGGTATTGCGCACAGCAGCCATAATTAAATTCACTCCCTGCTAATAATTAGTATCATTAAGTAAAACAAATATATCATTTAGCAAGGTAAATGTCAAGCAGCTTGCGACACAGAGTGTGGGCAATATATATTGTAATCCCACAAAAATATCTACATCTTATTTCAAAAAACACTTGTATATTTTTGATTTGTGTTGTATTATATTGTACGTGCTGATACAGACAGGATAGTATGTTTCGTATGCAGGCACACCGTGCGCGCGCGTGGCGGAATTGGCAGACGCGCTAGATTTAGGATCTAGTGTCTTTGACGTGGGGGTTCAAGTCCCTTCGCGCGCACCATAATGAGCACTCATAAGGGGCATAGCCTTTTGTGAGTGCTCATTTCTAT
>CAYJGZ010000003.1:0-141768 GCA_964370045.1 uncultured Oscillospiraceae bacterium | reverse complement strand
CAGTAATTTTATGCTCAATCTCAGCAATAGTGTCGGTATTATCTGTTTGAGCATCAACCATTTTTCTATATTCTTCAGCAGACATTTTGCCCAAACAAACTTTTTCATAGCAAGACCTCTTGAATGAATTTACTTCAATAACTTTCTGATGTAAATCATACATTGTTTTTCTAAGTTCCTGTTTTTGTGTAGACATACGCTTAATTGTATCGGTATTGTTAGTGATAAACTCAGCTATGTCTTTTCTAATTTCATCATAGATAGCACTTTCCCTAATATACATACCGTCACAACTGCCTTTACCTTGACGATTGTTGGTAATACAAGTGAAGAAGTACCAATCAGCATTACCAGTGCCTTTACGCCTTTGCATTTTACCACCACAACACCCACATATCACTTTGCCTCTAAGTGGGTTATCTACTGCTTCTTTTAAAGATGTAGATACATTACTAACTGCTTTAGTTGGATTTATAATTGCCTGCACTTTATCAAATAAATCTTGTGCTATAACAGCATCATGTGTATTTAAAACTGTTATTTTCTCTTTACCTTGACACAAATGTCCTGCATAAGTGATATTAGTCAAAATATCTTTGATAGTGCGTGTGCTCCATTTACCGTTTCCAGTATTGTAATTACCCTTAGCTCCATTGGAAGTGGCATACTCCATAGGTGTTAAAACTTTTTCTTCACTCAATGTGCGAGCTATCTCTGTTATGCCGACATTTTCACTTGCGAGCTTAAATATCTTTTTCACAACAATAGCTGCCATTGGATCAATTCCTAATTTATGCTTATTTATTTTCTTATATCCAAACGGTGCTCGTGGTGCTATGAATAACCCTTGCTTAGCAAGTTCGTTTAAGTTCGTAGATACCTTTTTAGATATATCGTGAGTAACTGCTTCATCAAGCATACTTTTAACACGAAAATCTTTTATGAGATTGCCTTTATCATCGGTTGCATAAATATCATGTGCTGTGTCAAACTCATCAGTGATTGCAATAAATCTAACTTCTCTTACAGGGAAATACATTTCTATATAGTAACCTGTGCCTAAAAAGTTTCTGGAAAAGCGAGACAGGTCTTTGCAGGCTATGCAATTAATTTTACCACTTTCAATATCTTTTATCATTTCCTCAAATGCCGGTCTTTTGAAAGTGCTACCACTGACATTTTCATCAATATATAGCTTTTCTAAAATCATATCTGGCTTATCTTTAATGAAATTCTCAATGATTAGCTTCTGCGACTCAATAGAAGAATTTGGCTCATCAGATTTGACTGCTGATAAACGGATGTACCCACCCACACGGAATGTGTTGTCTTTTTCTTCTTCAATTACGTATTTTCTACTTGTTCTTGCCATTTTTGTATCCTCCGATATTATTATTTATTATATATAAAAATCCCTAAACAAGGAATAGTCCTGTTTAGGGATTAGATTTTTGCTATTAAGTTTTAATTGCCTCGATTTCGAGGTGGTTCTCCGATTTTTAGGCGCACTTGCCCGTCAATTCGCTTGCACGGGCTTAGGCACACAAGTGTCACCTATAAGCTAAAGCTAAACGGTGGCGATATTAAAGCCGTACAGGGCGACACAGGACACTCACAGATAAACATGGTAACAGATGTTTATTCGCACATCATCGACGAGGACAGGTGTAAAAACGCTCAGAAGTTAGAGAGTGCATTTTACAATAGAGAAGAACCGAAAGCCCCTGAGCCTGCCACCCAAGATAAGAGCAAACAACTCTTAGAGCTTATCAATCAGTCACCCGAGCTTGCCGAAATATTGCTTAAAACATTGTTGGCAAAAAACGGTTAGAACGAGTAACAAACAACTTTTGTTAGCAAGTTTGTTAGCAAGACTGAAATTTCTATAAAATCCTGTTAGCAAGAAGTGATTTTTGTTAGCAGATTTTCAAAAAAAACGTCTGCTCTGTTAGCAAGAACTTAAAGCAAAAAAGAAGTGTGCTGACTTGAAAATCGGCACACTTTTTTAAGTTTTGTTTGCAAAAATCGGAGTTTGTTTGCAAAACAAAAAAGTGTCCAAGCCGAAAAAACGGCGTAGACACTAAGTTTTTTGGTACCCCCAGTAGGAATCGAACCTACAACTGTCCCTTAGGAGGGGACCGTTATATCCATTTAACTATGGAGGCATACTCATTTTTTTGTGTTTCAAAATTGGCGAAAGTTGATTGTTGCAACAGGCCCTTAGGAGGGATGCACACTATCCATTGTGTTATAAGGGCATATTTAATTTTTGACTAATACCTTGAGAGCTGAGGGGTTAGTTACAACGTAACCTTAGGAGGGGACCGTTATATCCATTTAACTATGGAGGCGTATGCTTTGCTTTGCGAATGCGTATAACTTTTCTTCCGCTTAAAAATTCTACCACTTTTCAGGAAAAAATGCAAATAAAAAATGCTGCGGGTGTATTTGTGGGCAGGTTTTGCAATTTGCTTGCATTTAATATGCTGTGTGATATACTGTTTTGTGTGAAGCGGCAAGGGTGCTTTTGTCCGATAGAACATTGATTTGATGTTCAATACTTTGTGTTTTGTTTGGCGCAATGTTATATATAGTAAGAGGAGGCCTTAACATGATTAAGGTAGAAAGAATGTTCGACGCACCCATCATAACGCAGGATATGCACGAGAGCTTGGGCGATAACATTAACGGACCTACCCTAATTAAAGTGCCCGAGTGGGTGAAAAATCCCTTGGGGAACTATTATCTGTATTTTGCGCATCATGATGGGGAAAGTATAAGGCTGGCGTACAATGATAGCCTTGATGAGGACTGGAAAATATACGAGGGCGGCGCATTGTCGCTTGAAAACTCCTACTTTGAAACGCATGTCGCCTCGCCCGAAATTTATATAAACAATGAAGAAAAAAAGATATACATGTACTACCACGGCTTTACAAGGAGCAAGGGCGAGCACATGTCGAGGGTGGCGGTGTCGGAGGACGGCATTAGCTTTACGGCACTGCCCGAAATAATAGGAGGGGCTTACTGCAGAATTTTTAAGCAGGACGGCTACTTTTATTCCGTGACGATGGCGAATGGAATATACCGCTCAAAAAATGGGCTGACAGATTGGGAAAATATCCCGTTTGACTACAACGGGCAGGATGTGCGCCATTTGGCGTTTTTGCGGCATGGGGGCAAAAATATGCTGTTTTACACCGTGAAGGAGCAAGCGCCCGAGCGGATATACGTGAGCTGCTTTAACACACAGGGCGAGTGGACGAGCTGGAGCATTGGCGAGGGGCAGGAGGTGCTGCGCCCTGTAAAAGACTACGAGGGCGCGAGCGAGCCGTTGACACCCTCGAAGGTGGGGGCGGCGTACGGCATGGCAAACCAGCTGCGGGACCCGTTTGTGTACGAGGAGGACGGACAGCTGTACCTGCTATATGCGTGCGCAGGGGAGTCGTCCATAGCGATGGCAAGGCTTTATTTGTGCTAAAGTTTTGGGTTGTGCAAGTGCCAAAAACAAACTAAACACACATTAAATAGCACCGTAGGCGAAGGCCCTGCGGTGCTTTTGCGTGTGTAGGCGCAAAAGCCACTATCAATAAATGCGAAGCAGACAAAAATTTTGATAAAATATGTAAAAATTCCGTCGATAGCGACAATGTTTTTGCGTTTCACTGTGGTTGTGAGCAAAAGGTGATGCTGAAAACACACATAACAACGCTAAAATTCCTCCGAAAGAAAAGCGAGCGTAAGCGACTTAACATGGATTTAACATTTCGCAACTTTTTGATTTAACACAAACGGCATATACTGCATTTGTACGTGAGAGCACTCATGTATTCAGATTTACAAGACTTACGCACAAAAAAATAAAAAAGCAAAACACAGGGAGATTGATGAAGATGAAGTTGAAGAAGTTGGCACTGACAGCGGCGGCTGTACTTACAATGACAGGTGTACTCGCAGGATGTTCGAGCGAGAGTGCAAGCTCCACAGCAGCACCTGCGGCAAGCGGCGCAGCAAGCACAGCATCGCAGGCAGAGGGCGGCATGGCAACAGGCCCTATCACCGTTATCACTCGTGAGGATGGCTCGGGCACACGTGGTGCATTTGTGGAAATCACCGGCGTTATGGAAGACGACATGGACAACACAACGGCAAACGCAGTGGTGCAGGACGGCACAGGCAAGGTGCTCACAGCTGTGGCAAACGACCCCGGCGCTATGGGCTACATCTCGCTCGGCTCGCTGAACGATACAGTTAATGCACTTAGCGTGGACGGCGTTGAGCCCACAGCGGAAAATGTGAAGAGCGGCGAGTACACACTTGCACGTCCTTTCAACATCGCAACACTCAAAGGTGCGGAGCTTTCCCCCGTAGCGCAGGATTTCATGAACTTTATCTTTAGCGCAGAGGGTCAGGCCATTGTAAACGAGAACGGCTTCATCGCAGTGGAAGAGGGCGAGGCGTTCACCACCACTTCCCCCGAAGGCGAAATCACCATCGGCGGCTCTACCTCCGTATCTCCGCTGATTGAGAAGATGAAGGAAGCGTACATTGCGCTCAACCCCAATGCTACTATCGGCATCGAGAGCATTGGCTCTACCGGCGGAATGACAGGCGTACAAGAAGGTACATTCGACATCGGCATGGCCAGCCGTGAGCTGAAAGCTGAGGAGCTGGAAGTGCTGGACGGCGTTGCGATAGCGCAGGACGGCATTGTAATGGTGGTAAACCTTGAGAACCCCATGACCGACATCACAATGGAGCAAATCAAGGCTATCTACACAGAGGCTATAACAACTTTTGACGAGCTGGCCTAAGTAGAGTATAATCAAAAATAGAGCGGTTGTCGCTTTTGGGTGGGCAGTTGCCCGAAGGCAAAAATAGCAGGGGACGTGTGTTAGGGTGATGGTTACCGTAACGCATGTTCCCTGTTAAGAGCAAGTGGGTCAAGGCACGGGTTGCGTGAAAAAAAGATAATGTGCATCAAAAATTACTCGTGGATGAGCTTTTGAGCAGAACTGTGAACAGCCAAAACAGGGGATGTGCGATGCGACAGACGGAAAATGTCGGCGCGCTGTGTTTACAAGGCAAAGCCTTTGATGCAGTCTATCCTAAAGTGTAGGTGTAAGGGGAAGTATGAAAGATAAAATTTTTACTGTAGTATTTGCCGTGACGGCGATGATGTCCATCCTCTCTGTTCTTGTAATATGTGTGTTTTTGCTTATGAACGGTGTGCCGGCAATGGCAGAGATAGGCCTGTTTGATTTTCTGTTTGGCACAAAGTGGGCGCCTGCCAACGATATTTACGGCATTTTTCCCATGATTGTGGGCAGTATATACATAACAGCAGGCGCAATTATAATAGGCGTGCCCATTGGCGTGCTTACCGCTGTGTATGTGGCAAAATACTGCAGCCCTATGGTGTATCGCTTTCTAAAGCCGGCAATAAACCTTATGGCGGGCATTCCCTCCATAATATACGGCTTTTTCGGCATGACGGTTATGGTGCCCTTTGTGCGTGAGTACATAGGCGGCAACGGAAACAGCATCCTGACGGCGAGCTGTCTGCTTGCGTTTATGATTTTGCCCACCATAATTAACCTTAGCGAGGCCGCCATAAGGGCAGTGCCCGACGCCTACTACGACGGCTCACGTGCGCTTGGGGCAACACACGAGCAGGCGGTGTTCAAGGTGGTGCTTCCCGCCGCAAAGTCGGGCATTTCCGCATCGGTGGTGCTGGGCATAGGCCGTGCAATAGGCGAGACGATGGCCGTCATCATGATTGCGGGCAACCAGCCTCGCCTTACGGCAAACATACTGGACGGCATCCGCACCATGACGGCGAACGTTGTAATGGAGATGAAGTACGCACAGGGTCTTCATGAGGAGGCGCTTGTGGCAACGGGCGTGGTGCTGTTCGTCTTCATCCTTATCATCAATATTTCGTTCTCCCTAATCAAGAGAAAGGCGATGAAATAAAATGCAACAAAGTAGCATAGCGCAAAGCGGCAGCCCCGATGCAAGCACACGCAAAAACAAGCCGCAGGGTGGCAAAAAGTTTCGTCTTTCTCCTTTTAAGGTTTTGGTATATCTGTGCGCCGGAATAACCACCGCCATTGTGGTGGGCATTATCGCATACATCCTTGTGATGGGTGTACCGCAGATTATTGCGGAAATAGGAAAGCTTATAGAGGGTGTGCCCTCGCTTTTTGACTGGAGCTACAACTCGGACAACGTCTCGCTTGTATTCTCTATCTTTAATACGCTGTCTATGGTGGCAATGTCGCTTGCCATATCCTGTGTTTTCGGGATATTAACAGCTGTGTACCTTGTGGAGTATGCAAAGTCGGGCAATAAAATTGTGGAGCTTATACGCATCACCACCGAGACGCTCTCGGGCATTCCCTCCATAATATACGGCCTGTTCGGCAGTATATTTTTTGTCACCTTCTTGGGGCTTGGCTTCAGCCTTGTATCCGGCATTCTGACAATATCCATCATGATACTTCCGCTTATCATACGCTCCACCGAAGAAGCGCTGAAGTCGGTGCCCGAAAGCTATCGTGAGGCGAGCTTTTGCCTTGGGGCATCCCGCCTGCGCACCGTGTTTTGCGTGGTACTGCCTGCGGCGACAAACGGCATAGTGGCGGGCATTATCCTTGCAGTAGGGCGTGTTGTGGGCGAGACGGCCGCACTTATATACACCTCCGGCACCACAACAGAGGCCGCAACAAACATATTTGAGACAGGCGGACGCACGCTGTCCGTTCACATGTACATGCTGTCGGGCGAGGGCTACCATATCGACCAAACATACGCAACAGCGGCAGTTTTGCTTATTATCATAGTGGGCATAAACAGCATTTCCACACTTGTGGCAAAGCGGGTGATGAAGGGGAAAACTTAGGCAACACTATCTAAGATAATAGCCCCAACATAGCGGCATAGAAAGGACTATGTGTAGAATGAAGTATAAAGTTACGGATGCAAACCTGTTTTACGGTGATTTTCAGGCGCTCAAGAGCATTAGCATTGACATTCCCGAGCGGGATATAACCGCCTTTATCGGCCCCTCCGGCTGTGGCAAGACCACCCTGCTCAAAAGCCTAAACCGCATGAACGACCTTGTGGCGGGCTGTAAGATTACGGGTGAGTTTTTGCTGGACGGTGTGAACATATACGGCGACATGGATGCGAACGTACTGCGCAAAAAAGTGGGCATGGTGTTCCAAAAGCCAAACCCTTTCCCCATGAGCATATATGACAACGTGGCGTACGGCCCTCGCACACACGGCGTACGCTCCAAAAGCCAGCTGGACGAAATTATAGAAAAGGCACTGCGGGATGCGGCCATTTGGGACGAGGTGAAAGACCGCCTTAAAAAGAGCGCCCTTGGCATGAGCGGCGGCCAACAGCAACGTCTTTGCATCGCAAGGGCGTTGGCGGTATCGCCGGATGTTCTGCTTATGGACGAGCCGACAAGTGCGCTGGACCCCATTTCCACCTCCAGGATAGAGGAGCTTGCGCTGGAGCTGAAAAACAAATATACAATTATCATTGTTACGCACAACATGCAGCAGGCGGCACGTATTTCGGACAACACCGCTTTCTTCCTTTTGGGCGAGGTAGTGGAGTACGACAAGACGGACAAGCTTTTCTCAATGCCTGCGGATAAAAGAACAGAGGATTATGTTACGGGGAGGTTCGGTTAAATATGCCCAGAAATAAGTTTGATGCACAGCTAAGCCAGCTGAATGTGGAGATGATAAAGCTTGGTGCGCTGTGCGAAGATGCGATAAAGTATGCCATAGAGGCATTGCTAAAAGGGGACGCTTACGCCATTGAGATGGCCATAGAAAAGGGCGATGAGATAGACAAAGTAGAGCGCTCGGTAGAGGCACTGTGCATGAAGCTTTTCATGCAACAACAGCCTGTGGCAAAGGACCTGCGCTTTATATCCTCCGCCCTTAAAATGATTTCGGACATGGAGCGCATAGGCGACCAAGCGCAGGATATTGCGAACATTTCAAAGTTTGTGGAGTTTGGGGATATTGTGTGCGAGCTACATCTTAAAGAGATGGCGGATGTGGCGGTGAAGATGGTTACCCAAAGTGTGGACTCCTTTGTCAAGGCAGACCTTCAAATGGCGAGCGACGTGATAAAGCAGGACGATGTGATGGATGCGCTGTTTGACAAAACAAAGACGGAGCTTATTGAGCTGATAGCATCCGGCAGCGACAAGGCGGAGTGCTGTATGGACCTTTTGATGATTGCAAAATATTTTGAGCGCATAGGCGACCACGCCACAAACATTGCGGAGTGGGTGGAGTATTCCATAACGGGCAGGCATGTGGACGAGCAGATTGATGAGGCGCTTGCCGAGATGGGGTAGCATTACATAAGTTTGGCTAAACATAAGCACAGTGTACATATATTTATGTGTCGCTGTGCTTATCGTTGTTTTTGCAAAGTATTGCATAAATATGGTGCATATTGTGCGTTTACTGCTGCTGTAAAAACCATTGTGCAAAGGAGAGCGGTGCATGATTTATCTTGTGGAGGACGACAATAGCATAAGAGAGCTTGTGGCCTACACCCTAAAGGGAGCGGGCTTTGATACCTGTGGGTTTGAAAAGCCGTCCGATTTTTGGCAGGCGGTGGGGCAAAAAGTGCCTGATTTAGTACTGCTGGATATTATGCTGCCCGAGGAGGATGGCATATCGGTGCTCAAAAAGATGCGCAAGGATGGCAAGACGAAAAAAACGCCGGTGCTTCTTTTGACGGCGATGGGCACCGAGTACGACAAGGTGATAGGCCTTGACAGCGGTGCGGACGACTACCTGGTGAAGCCGTTTGGCATGATGGAGCTGCTTGCGAGGGTGCGTGCGCTTTTGCGCAGGGCAGGCTCGCAAAAGGAGCAGGAGGACTTTGTGCTGAACGAGCTTTGCGTCAGCCGCCTGCGCCATGAGGTAAAGGTGAGCGGACAGGAGGTTGTGCTCACCTTCAAGGAGTTTGAACTGCTGTGCACGCTTATGGAAAACGCAGGCATTGTGATGACACGTGACAAGCTGCTGAACAAGGTGTGGGGGTACGACTTCGACGGTGAAAACAGGACGGTGGATGTGCATGTGCGCACACTGAGGCAAAAGCTAAGAGAGTGTGGCAACTACATTGAAACGGTGCGCGGCATAGGGTATAAAATAGGATGACACGTATAATGTGGCAGGTGTTCCGCTACGGAATTTTTGTGGCGGCTATGGTGATAATGCTTGTGGCGGCGATGGCGGCGTATGTCTTTTATGGGCAAACGCTTTCGGCGGCTCAAAGCAGGGCGCAAAGCGAGCTTGATTATATTGCGGCAGGTGTGCAGGGGCAGGGAATGGCCTTTTTGCAGGGCGTGCCCTCCTTTTCCGAAGGCGGTGTTGTGTGGCTAAGCGAGCAGGGACAGCCGCTTTTTGAGAGTGCTCCAAATGTGGCAAGCGCACAGCCGAATGGCGAACAGAGCTATATTGAGCAGGAGTATGTAAAGCAGGCGTTTGATGTGGGGCAGGGCAAAGAGGAAGGGTATTCCGTCTCGCTCACCCAAAGGGCGGTCTCCTACGCACAGCGCCTGCAGGACGGCAGTGTTGTGTGTGTTTCGCTGGTGTTTGAGGGAATGCTCGGCATACTTTTAAGCATGGCGTGGCCGATACTCGCCGCGTTTTTGGCAGGGGTGGGGCTATGCTTTTTCATAGCGTGGTGCGCAAGCAAAAGCGTGGCAAAACAGCTGAGCGAAATAGACCTGCAAGAGCCGAGCGAGGAGCTTGCATATGAGGAACTTGCCCCGCTGATTAGCAGGATAAACACGCAAAAAAGACAGCTGAACGAGCGAATATCCCAGCTGAAGCGTCAAAAGCAGGAGTTTGACACCATAACCGAAAACATGCAGGAGGGTATTTTGGTGCTGGACAAGGATGCCAACATCATATCCCACAACAGAGCCATGCTACTGCTGATGAACATAGCGCCCCCAAAGGGCAAGCAGAGCATTTACGAGATAAACCGCTCGGAGCCTTTTCGTGTGTGTGTGGCAGGCGCACTAAGCGGCAAGCACATGGAGCAGATGGTGAAGGTTCGTGAGCGTGTGTGCCAGATTTTTGCAAACCCTGTCATGCAGGAGGAGAAGGTTGCAGGCATTGTCATTGTGCTTTTTGACGTGACAGAGCGTGAAAAAAGGGAGGCACTGCGCAGGGAGTTCACTGCGAACGTCTCGCACGAGCTTAAAACGCCGCTAACCTCCATATCCGGCTTTGCCGAAATAATAAAAAACGGCATGGTGATGCAGGAGGATATACCAAAGTTTGCCACCAATATTTACAACGAGGCACAGCGGCTGATTTTACTGGTGAGAGATATTTTGAACCTGTCCGAAATAGACGAAAAGCAGATGCTTTTGCAAAAGCAGGAGGTGGAGCTTTTGGCGCTGGCAAAGGATGTGGTGCACAGCCTTTCGCCCATTGCGCAGGAGCGTGGCATCACGCTGAACACGACGGGGAGGAATGTTGTTATATACGGCTCTGCGCAAATTTTGCACGAGATGGTGTACAATTTGTGCGATAACGCAATAAAGTATAACACAGAGGGCGGCAGTGTGGCTATAAGCGTGCAAAAGCAGGGGGATGCGGCTGTGCTAAGTGTTGCGGACACGGGAATGGGCATCGACCCCGTAAACCACGACAGGGTGTTTGAGCGCTTTTACCGTGTGAATGAGAGCCGCTCAAGCGAAATACCCGGCTCGGGGCTGGGCATGTCCATAGTAAAGCACGGCGCACAGCTGCACGGCGCACATGTGGAGATAAACAGTGCACTTGGCAAGGGAACAAAAATCACGCTGCGCTTTGCGGCGAAATAGGGCTGTATGGTAGAGAAGAACAAAAGGAGAAAGAACGCTACAATCCGCAAAGAATCAAGACCAAAAATGAAGATAGTATGATTCAATATAAAAAACAGCATGTTAATCGCTTTGTGGTTGATGTGCTGTTTTTGTATTTGCAAATATAATGGGCAGCCGATATTTCAAAAAGTGTATAAAAATGAATGACAGCTGCTACCGATACCGTTTATCAGGTTGTGAAAATACGGATAAGTTTTGCTGTGTTGGGGGCAAAGATGGTACTGTTCCACAAAAAAATACAGTAAAAGAAAACTACCCATCATTAGTGACTAATTAAGTCTGTTTTTTTCTGTGTTTTGTCAGTAGACAATGACATTTAGAGAGTGATACGATTTAATAGGGTAGGGAAATGTTGTTTTTTGTCGGAAAGCAGGCAAGAGGCATCACCTCGTCTTGAAATTGCGATAGGATATATTCTCGAAAAGAAGATTGTGCGAAAGAGCTGGGGTGTAGGTTCTCCGATTTTTTACATGAATAGCGGCAACGGTTGCGACTTTGTAAAGCGGGAAATTGATGTTGCCACAGCCCAATAGTATATAAAAGTGGCGTAGAGGCGGACTGTGGTGGCAGGGGGAGGTTTCGGTGTGTAAGGACAGTGGCACTTGCAATATTTTTTTACACATGCGGTTGTTTGTGGTGAGCGGCAGATGAGATTTGATGGTTACAAATAGCGGTATATCGTTAAACAGCGGCCATAAGATGCAGATACTATGGGGTGTTTTGCAATGCTCTATGAATGCGAGAAAGGAATGTGGATAAGATGAAAACGTCAATTAAAGCCTCAACAATGCAGCGCTTGAGAGTGACAACTATGTTTATTCTTGTGCTGGCGCTTGTTGCTACCTTTGCTTATTCCATAATGCTTAGCATGAGAATCCAGACATACAGCACTAACAGGGCAGACCTTATTATAAATCTGAACAGGTTCATGGACGGTTCGGCATACCTTACCTCGGAGGTGCGTGCCTATTCTGTTATGGGAGATGAGCTGCACTATGATAACTATTGGGAAGAGGTAAACACACTAAAGAACAGGGATATTGCTGTAGAAAACATGCGTACTATCGGCATTACAGATGAAGAGTCCGGCATAATTGCCGAGATGCAGGCACTTTCAAACAACCTAATACCGCTTGAAAGTGCCGCCATGGATTCGGTTGCGGCCGGAGATGTGCAGACTGCGATTGACAGTGTTTTTGGGCAAGAGTATGAAATGGGCCTTGAAATGATTGCGGCTTTACAGGTGGAGCTGAGCGAGATGATTGACGCCCGTACAGAGCAGCTTGTTATGGAGGTGTTTTCGCAAAATTTCATTATATACATTGTGATGGTTGTGCTTTTACTGCTGATTATTACGGTGCAGATTGTCTCGGAAGTGATTATAAAAAAGCAGCTGATAAATCCCATCACAAAATGCTCAAATGCACTGCTTGAAATATCAAAGGGAAATCTTTCGCACAAGCTTGAGCTGAAAACTGACGCAACCGAAATCGGTGTGCTTGTCGGCTCTACAAAAGCAACAGTGTCGAACATGTCGGGAATTATTTCGCAGCTGAGTGCTGGGCTTACGTGCATGTCTAAGGGCGACTTTACGTCCAAGGGTATGAACGAGCAAATGTTTATGGGCGATTATGCACCTTTGGCCATCGCATACAACCAAATCAATGTTGACCTTTCCAACACACTAAAGCAGTTGCAGGATGCTTCCGGCTTTGTTCGCAGCGGCAGTGAACAGCTTGCCAATAACGCACAAACCCTTTCACAGGGGGCAACCCAGCAGTCCACCGCTATACAGCAGCTGACAACATCCGTCGATGAAATGTCTGACAGAATAAACCAAACAGCAGAGGATGCACGCAACGTGAAGGCGGCAAACCTTTCGACAAGGCAGGCGCTTCAGCTGAGTAACGAGCAGATGCAGGACATGATGAAGGCGATGGAGCTGATAAACAAAAAATCGCATGAAATCGGAAGTATCATTAAGACTATTGACGATATTGCGTTTCAAACAAATATCCTCTCGCTTAATGCCGCAGTGGAGGCCGCAAGAGCGGGCGCCTCGGGCAAAGGCTTTGCGGTTGTTGCGGATGAGGTGAGAAACCTTGCATCAAAATCAGCCATGTCGGCAAGAGATACCGCAACACTAATCGACGAAACTCTTGCAGCTGTCGCAAAGGGAAACAAGGTTGCTACCAGCACCTCCGACTCTATAACGAGCATTTTTGAGGGAGCTACAACACTTAGTGAGCTGGTTGACGACATCACAGACGCAACCCAAGAGCAGGCACATTCTGCCGAATATATCAAGTCGAGTGTTGAGCAAATTTCGGAGGTTGTATTGATAAATACATCCTCTGCCGAAGAGACCGCAGCAGTCAGCGAAGAACTGCTTGGGCAGGCACACACGCTGAAAGCAGTAACAGAGCACTTTAAGTTTAACAGATAGTAGCTTACCGGATGCTGTCACGCTCGTGTAGTTCATATCATTAAATCATACAATCCGAACAGGATAAGCCGCATGATGTCGTGGCTTATCAGGTTCGGATTGTGCTTGTTTATTCAAAAAAAACACCCCCCGGTTCACAAAAGCCGAGGGGTGTTTTTTGCAGAGAAGTTTTATGCTGTGTCATATAGCGTTTCGTATGCCGTTTTTGCGTTTACGGCGCCGTTCGCATGTCGCTCCACGCTTTGTCCATGTAGGCGTTCAGCTCGTCGCTCAGCACGGTGAATGTCTCGGTGTTTGCCAGCACTTCCTCAGAAGGATAAGCGATGGGGTTGTTGCGAATTTCCTCGGGCAGTGCGGCCTCTGCATCCACTTGAGGGGTGGAGTACCCTATGTACATGCAGTTTTCCATGGCGACGGACGTCTCACACAAAAAGTTTATGTACATTTCTGCCGCCTCTTGGTTTTGGCTGGTTGAGGGAATGCACATTGCGTCCACAAAGTAGTTTGTGCCTTCCTTGGGAACGGCAAAGGCAAGGTCGGGGTTGCCCTCTATCATGGTGATGGCATCGCCGGCGTAGTAGGGGGCAAGTGCCGCTTCGCCACCCTCCATCTTGTCAAAAATTTGGTCCATTACATACGCCTGCACCACCTCACGCTGTGCCGAAAGCTCCACCGCCGCATGGTCGATAGCGCTTTCGGAGTCGGGGTTTAGCGACTCGCCCATGCGACGCAGCGCAATGCCGAACGCATCACGGCTGTTGTCAAACATCAAAATGTCGTTTGCGTACTTTTCGTCCCACAAGAAGTCCCAGCTGTCCACCACCTCGTCCACCATGGTGGTGTTGTAGATGATGCCCACATAGCCCCATGTGTAGGGAACGCTGTACATGTTGTTTGGGTCGTACGCCTGGTCTTTGTACTCATCGCCAATCATGCCGTAGTTTGGGATGTTGTCAAAGTTCAGCTCGGCCAGCATACCCTCGTTTGCCATTTTGCCTATCATGTAGTCGGAGGGGATGATGATGTCATAGTTTGCGCCGCCGCTTTTCAGCTTTGCATAAAGCGACTCGTTTGTGTCGTAGGTGGTGTAGTTCACCGTGATGCCCGTCAGCGCCTCAAACTCGGCGTTTATGTCCATGCTCTCGCCGTCGGTGCCGTCGGAGATGTACTCACCCCAGTTGTACACGTTCAGCGTGATTCCCGCATCCTTAAAGCGGCCGTAGTCGTAGCCTTCAGCCACCTCTACACCCTGTGTTTCCTCTGCGCCACATGCGGACAGCATCATTGCCATCATCATGACAGCGCAAATCAGCGATAGTACTTTTTTCATTTTTTCCTCCTGAAAGTTATTATAGTGTCGTCACAAGTGTTCAGCCGTCCGATTTTGGCAATTTTTCCGCCACACTACGTAGTCAAAACTCGCATTCCACAAAGGAGTGCATCGTTTTTTCGCCTTGTCTGACGAAAAAATTGTTCAAAATCTGCTCGTTTCAACTTATGACGACACTATCTAAATAAAGCGATATTTTCACAAATTACACAATTTGTAAAAGCGAAATAATGTGATTGTTGCAAAATTTGCGGTTTGGTAAAGCAGTACATTTAAGGCGATGATAGCCTACTGCTGATGGTTATTATCATGCCAGCCCTGTTGTGCATCGGGGTATGTGGGCTGTTCTGCATTGTTCACCTGCTGCCCGGCATAGGGCTGCTGTGGATAGGGCTGCTGGGTATATCCCTGCTGAGAATACTGCTGGTTTTGCGCATAATCCTGCGGCGGCTGCTGTGCGTAGCCTTGCGCTGTGTGGGCGTAGTGGTTTTGCGCATTTTGCTGCTGCTCGTAGCCGTAGCCTTGCTGTTGTGCGTCCGTGCCGTATTGCGGCTGTGTAGAGCCATATCCCTGTTGCTGTGCTCCTGCATCATATGGGCCTTGCGCATAGCCCTGTTGCGGCGAACCCGAAGCGTATTGCCCCTGCTCGTAATTGTAGCTTTGCGCTTGCTGTGTGCCTGCGCCGTACTGGCCTTGTGCGTAATCGTAGCCCTGCTGTGCGTAGTATTGCCCGTCATAGCCCTGCTGTGGCTGTGCATAGCCGTATGCTGTGGCGGCAAGCTTTTTCTTTTTCCTTTTGCGCAGGATAAGCAGTAGCAATATGACACCTGCTATCACCACCACAGCCGAGCCTGCTATGATTATCCAGGTCATCATGGGCAGGCCTAAAAATCCATCACCGCCACCGCCGAGCGGGTTTCGGATTATGTACCAGTTGCCGTCCTCGTGCAGTACGGTCGCAAGCCCCTCCGAAAAGCCGTATGTGCTCCTATACACAAAATCAATTATGACGTTTTCGTGCGGGTCGATGTAGCCGTAGTTGCCGTATTCGTCCTCCTGCACCGCCGCAAGACCCTCTTCATACGGCCATATGGTGTCGTAGTTAAAATCGACGGTAAGCTCGCCCATTGTGTTTATAGCACCGTAGTAGTGCTCACTGTCCGGGCGCTGTACCACCGCAAATCCGTCTGTAAATGGCATAGCGGTCGAGTATTCATAATCTATCACAACTTCACCCGTGGGGTCGATATATCCCCGCAGGTCGTTTTCGTTTGTGACAGCAGCACGCCCCTCCGTGAATGAGAGAGCAAAATAAAAATCAAAATCAATGACTACATCGCCCGAGGTATTTATGTAGCCCCACATTTCCTCGTCGTTTTGCACGGCGGCAAGCCCCTCCGAAAAGGAAAATGCCCTGCGGTAATCATAATCAATAACAAGCTCATTGCTTGTGTTTATGTATCCGTACTTTTTCTCCTCGTTTTCCACAAGCGCAAGCCCGTCTGAAAACATGGAAACATAGGGGTGGACAAAGTCTATGACAACTTCGCCCTTTTCGTTTATAACGCCCCAGTTGCCGTCTTCTTCTTTTTGCACCGACGCAAAGCCCTCCGAAAAGGAGCCGACATTGTAGTATTCAAAGTCGGTTATGGCAGCACCTGTGGTGTCTATGAATCCCCACATTCCGTTTACATCCCGAACCGCCGCAAGGCCATCCACAAAATTTAGCACAACCGAGTAGGCAAAATCAATGACAACCTCGCCGCTTGTGTTCATAAAGCCGAATGCTTGGTCCGCACGTCTCACCACCGCAAGCCCATTGGAAAAATCACCGCAGGAGATGACCTCGTCGTCCACCTCTGCGACAATAAGCTCCTCGTGCGGTATGGACTGCTGTGTATCCTGCGCAGTGCCCTGTGCGTATACAGGCATCGCCACAAGGCTGAAAAGCAGGACAAATACGACTGTTTTTGCAAAAATGCTACGTAAAAACCCCTTGTTCATTGTTAATCCTCCCTGTTTGCTAAAGTCGGAATGATTTTTTGAGATGACGACACAAAAGTACCACAAGTGGCGATGAAAAAGGATACATAGGCACTGCCTAATACATCTATGCCCTCACCCTGCGGCCCTGCTTGCGCCTTGCCGCCGCGCTCTCACGGTAGTTTGCCACTATAATGATAAGCAAAATTGTCACGAACATAATTGCGGACAGTGCGTTTATTTCGGGGCTGACACGCCTGCGTGTCATGGAGTAGATGGCTATGGGAAGTGTTTGCAGGTTGCCGGAGGTGAAATAGCTTATCGTAAAGTCGTCCACCGAGTAGGTGAGGCAAATGAGAAAGCTGGACAGCACCGCAGGCATAATTTCGGGCAGTACCACCTTGAAAAACGCCTGCCGCTCGTTACAGCCCAGGTCCAGCGCCGCCTCGTATAGGTTGTGGTCCATCTGGCGTAGCTTTGGGCTTACGTTGAACAGCACATACGGCACACTGAACGTGATGTGCGCAATGAGCAGGCTGGGCAGGCCGATAAGCGTGTCCGACACGGCAGTAAGCCCAAAATAAGCAAATATATTTTTGAACACTACAAACAAAAGCATCATGGAAACGCCGGTGAGTATCTCGGGGTTTACAATGGGTATGTAGCTGATGTTCATTATAAGTGTTCTAAAGCCGCCCCTCATGCGGTTTATGCCCAGCGCCGCCATGGTGCCCAGGGCGGTAGCGATGATGGCGGATATGAGCGCAAGCATCACGCTCAGCGCAAGTGCGCTCAGCACCTCGTCGTTGCGGAAAAGCCGCTGATACCACTCCAATGAAAAGCCGGTAAAGTTTGTACGGCTGTCGTTTTCGTTGAAAGAAAACACAATCATCACCGCAATGGGAACGTACAAAAAGGAGAACAGAAGCACAAGATAAAAACGTTTTAGCGCCTTTGCCAGCAACTAAATCACCCCCTCTATGTCCTTAGAGCCAAAGCCTCCCATGAAGGCCATGCAAATAAGCACCACCACCATAAGCACAAGGCTCATGGCACTGCCGAGGTTGTAGTTGTACGAGTTGCCCAAAAACTGGCTCTCGATAAGGTCGCCTATGAGCCAAAAGTTGCCGCCGCCCAGCATTTTGCTGATGATAAATGTGGACACTGCGGGCACAAACACCATGGTGATGCCCGTTTGTATGCCCGGCTTTGACATGGGCAGAAGGATGCGCCGTAGCTTGTGCCAAAAGCCTGCGCCCAGGTCCTCCGCCGCCTCGATGAGCGAGTTATCAATTTTCAGCATGGCGGTGTACAGCGGCAAAATCATGTAGGGCAGGTAGTTGTACACCATGCCCAGCACAACAGCGCCGGAGGTGTTAATCATTTCAAACGGGCCTATGCCGAATATTGCCAAAAAGCGGTTGATAAGGCCGTTGCGCTCAAGCAGGCTCATCCATGCGTAGGTGCGTAGCAAAAAGTTCATCCACATGGGGAGCATCACCAGCATTAGCATGATGCTCTGGCGGCCGCTACGCATACGGCTGAGCATAAAGCTGACGGGATAGGCGATGATAAGGCACAAAACGGTGGCAATGGCCGCCAGCACAAGGCTGAAGATAAACACCGAGGCATAGTGCCCAAGGCCGCTGATGTTGGACAGAGTAAACTGCCCGTCCGAGGTGGTAAAAGCAAAATAGACCACCATGAAAAGCGGCAGTACGGTAAACAGCACAATCCAGACAAGATAAGGCGTTGCAATGCGATTTTTGCGCTTAGGTTTCGTCTGCATCTGTGCCCTCCTCCCGCTCTTCCGAGTAGGCAAGCGCAGTTTTACTGCGGTGCATTATGTGTATCATGTCCGGCTCAATGCGCATACCGATAAGCTCGCCCGGCTGGGAGGCCACCGTGCTTTGGATAATCCATTCATATCCCGCCTGCTCCACCAGCATCTCATAATGCACGCCCTTGAAAACCAGTGTTTTCACAACGCCTGTTACCATTCCCTGCACAGCGGGCACCACCTGCACATCCTCCGGGCGCACCACCACCTGCACCAGCTGGTTTCGCTCAAAGCCCGAGTCCACGCAGGTAAAGCTTTGCCCCGCAAACTCCACCGAAAAGTCCTTTAGCATAATGCCGTCGAGAATGTTGCTCTCGCCGATGAAGTCGGCCACAAACGCATTTGTCGGCTCGTTGTAAATGTCCTGCGGCGTGCCTATCTGCTGTATTTCACCGTCGTTCATGACAACAACGGTATCGCTCATGGTCAGTGCCTCTTCCTGGTCGTGCGTGACGTAGACAAAGGTTATCTCAAGGCTCTGTTGAATGCGTTTCAGCTCAGTCTGCATCTCCTTGCGCAGCTTTAGGTCCAGCGCGCCCAGCGGCTCGTCCAGCAAAAGCACCTTTGGGCGGTTTACAAGCGCCCGTGCTATCGCTACACGTTGCTGCTGGCCGCCTGAAAGCTGCTCCGTTCCACGTGCCTCAAAGCCGCCCAGCCCCACAAGATGTAGCATTTCCATGCTTCTCTCACGTAGTTCTTTTTCGGGTAGCTTTTTTAGGCGTAGGCCAAACGCCACATTCTCAAAAACATTCAGGTGGGGAAACAGCGCATACTTTTGAAACACTGTGTTCACCTGACGCTTGTAAGGCGGCAGAGCGGTAATTTCTTTGCCATCAAAAAAAACACTGCCCGACTTTGGGAAAAGAAACCCGCCAATTACCCGCAGGGTTGTGGTCTTGCCACATCCCGAAGGGCCCAGCAGTGTAACAAACGCCTTATCGCCTATATCCAGCGAAAGTCCGTTTAGTACAATATCTTCACCAAAGCCAACGACAATGTCCTTAATACGAACGATACTATTTGTACATTCCATTTTCGCATCCCCCTTTGCGGACAGGCACCCTGCCAAAACCCAAAGCTCCCGTGCGAAGCTCTTGGTGCGGATGTTTCCTGTTTCTCCTCTCCGGAACAGCTGCATCTTGTAACCGGAGGCTTACACTGCGGCAGAAATTTTCTGCCTAATACCACCCGCAAAAGGTTTGTTTAGCTTTCCTACACAGCACCCCGGGCAAAAGCCGTGGCGAGCTTAGGGAAGAAAAACAGCGGTATTTTCGGCGCAAGCAAGGGATGCCAAGGTATCTGATATACCAAGTACACCCCCAGAGTGTCGAGCAGAAACTCCTGTGATAGAGCTTGCCGCAGCAAACCCTATTTGAGACACAGTATGATTTCTGTTCACAGATGCTGACACACACGTTTAGTATATAAAATTATATGTGATTTGTAAATACCTATTGCGACAAAAATTTTCTCATGAAATTATATAGCGCCCACCATGAAAAAGCTGCAAATGTTCTTTGGGCGAGAGCTGTGTGTTTTTGCATCAAAAACAACATCTACTCGATAAGAGCTACAGCTTTAACCTCCACAAGAACACCCTTGGGAAGTGCCTTTGCGGCTGCGTAACTACGTGCGGGCTTGGAGAGTATGTGTTGATAATAGATTCCGTTGAAGGTGGCAAAGTCAGCCATATCCGCCACAAAGTAGGTTGTTTTTTATGACCTTTTCTATGCTTGTGCCAGCGGCGAGCAAAAATGTATCTGGATTCTTGAGCACCTGGTGCGATTGTGCGGTGATGTCACTGCCAACAACCTCGCCGCTTGCAGGGTACAGCGCAATTTACTCGGATGTGAACAGCATGTTTCCGCAGTAAATTGACTGGGAGTATGGGCCTGTAGTTGCAGCGGCTTTGTCGGTGTGTATCTTCTTCGTCGCCATAAAAGATACCGCTCTTTTTTACGCTTGATGTATAGCATTTTACCTCTAAATCAATGCTATGCATCCACTCCTTTAACAAGCGTGCGCTTTTGCCACACTCAGGTCGTGCACTTGCTTGCTTTTTTGACACAAAAAGACTATACTATTATGGGCAATAGTGCGAGAATAGGCATGGTACGCTTTGTCGAGTTTCGATTGGCGCACACTTGAGTGGGATGATTTTAACAAAAAGAAACAACTTAGAATGGGGCTTTTGCATGAAACAAAAACTGCTTAAAAAAATCGAAGATAAATCGCTGGTTATTGGCGTTATCGGGCTTGGGTATGTCGGCCTGCCGCTTGCGGTGGAAAAGGCGAAGGCAGGCTTTAAGACTATTGGCTTTGATGTGCAAAGCGCCAAAGTGGACATGGTGAACCGTGGCGAAAACTATATAGGCGATGTGGTGCAGGAGGACTTGAGCGAGGTGGTGCAAAGCGGGATGCTTTCCGCCACCTGCGATTTTTCCTTTGTGGCGGATGTGGATTTTATCGCCATATGCGTGCCTACTCCGCTGGACAGCTTTAAGCAGCCGGACATTACCTATGTGAAAAGCAGCACCGAAGCTGTTGCAGAGCACCTTTCCAAGGATACGATGATAGTGCTGGAAAGCACCACCTACCCCGGCACGACAGAGGAGCTTTTGCTACCGATTTTGGAGACATCGGGGCTGAAGTGTGGCGAGGATTTTTACCTCGGATACTCGCCCGAGCGTGTGGACCCGGGCAACCTTATCTACAAAACAAAAAACACGCCTAAAGTAGTGGGCGGTGTGGGCGAGGATGCCACCGATGTGATTGCACAGGTGTACAAAGCGGTGCTGAGCAGCGATGTGCACAAGGTGTCCTCTCCTAAGGTGGCGGAGATGGAAAAAATTCTCGAAAACACCTACCGAAACATCAACATCGGCCTTGTGAACGAGATGGCCATTATCTGCAACCGCATGGGCATAAACGTGTGGGAAGTGATAGATGCGGCAAAGTCTAAGCCGTACGGATTTCAGGCGTTTTACCCGGGGCCCGGCCTTGGCGGACACTGCATTCCGCTGGACCCGTTTTACCTTTCGTGGAAGGCACGTGAGTTCAACTATCACATGCGCCTGATAGAAACGTCGGGCGAAATAAACGACTACATGCCCGAGTATGTGGTAGAGCGCTGCTCCAAAATACTAAACCGCCACAAAAAGGCGTTAAATGGCTCAAAGGTGCTTATCTGCGGCGTTGCGTACAAGCAGGATATAGATGATTACCGTGAAAGCCCTGCGCTTGCGGTGATTGAAAACTTTGAAAAATACGGTGCGGAAATCTCCTATTACGACCCGTACATACCGACGTTTAAGCACAAGGGCGTACAGCGTAGCTCGATAGAGAGCTTAGCATCGCTAAGCGAATATGACATAATTGTCATCACCACGGCGCACACAACGGTGGATTATGAAAAAATCGTAAATGTGGGCGTGCCTGTGTTTGATGCGAAGAATGTGTGCAAACAAATTGCAAATCGTGACAACATAGAGGTTTTGTAACAAAAAATCGGCAAGGAGCTTGTGCGATGGAGTTTACCTACAGCGGATACGAAAAGCTCATTGAGGGAGTGAAAAAGCAGGGCTTTTCGATATGCTCTTATCACGACCATGAAAAGGCCGCCAAACCATGTATTTTGCGTCATGATGTGGATTACTCTACTGAGGAAGCACTGAAAATGGCCTTGGTGGAGCATGAAATGGGTGTTGCTTCAACATATTTTGTGCTGATTTCCTCACCCTTCTACAATGTCTTTGCGAAGAGTACAAAAGAAGAAATTGTGAGAATTAAAGATTTAGGGCACGAGATTGGCCTGCATTTTGACGAAATGAATTATGAGGGAGATATTGACGTTCCTTCGCTGATAAAAATGGAATGTGATACACTTTCGGCCGCTCTTGGCTTTCCGATTAAAAGTGTATCTATGCACAGGCCTTCTAAAGCGACATTGGCGGCAAACTACGTGATAGACGGTGTGGTCAATTCGTACGGTGAAGTGTTCTTTAGAGAGTTCAAGTATGTTTCGGACAGCAGGCGGCGGTGGCGAGAAGACCCGTTTGAGGCAATAAAGAAAAATGACAAGATGCACATTCTAACCCACGCATTTTGGTATGGTGAGACGGAAAAAACAATAGAGCAAACCGTGGCGGAGTTTGTCAACAGCGCAAACAAGCAGAGGTACGCTTTTTTGGCAAGCAACATTACGGACATACAGCAAATAATGCAGAGGGAGAGTGTGCGCTGATGCAGGAAAAAATGCTAAACAGCAATATTAAAACAGCGAGGACAAGCCTTAGAAAAATTATCCCGTCGGACGCAAGTGCGATGTTTGAATACACATCCGATGCGCAGACATGCAAATACTTAAAGTGGGGTCCGCACACCGAAATAGAGCAAACAGATGCGTTTATCCAAAAAGTATTGGCAAACTATGAGACAAAGTCGGACGTTCTTTTGGGAATTGATTTGGACGGCAAGCTGATAGGGGTTGTGCGGCTGTACAACATCACCGAGGATGAGGCGGAGATTTCCTGCATTGTGAACAGAGCCTACGCCGGGCAAGGGCATATGTTTGATGCGTATGCAAGCGTGTTTTCCTACCTTAGGGAGAACACAGGAATAAAGCAGGTAATCCACTACTGCGATGTGGAAAATGTCGCCTCCAACAAGCTGGTGCAAAAGTTTAACGTTGCGGACAGCTCTTACACAAAAGAGGATGAGGTAAAGGGTAAAAAAGTGCTTTTGCGAAAGTATATTGTGGCGATATAACGTAGCTTTGGAGGGAAAGAATGAAAATAGCCATTCAGCAACCACACTATTTTCCGTGGCTTGGTTTTTTTGATAAAATACAGCAGGTTGACCTATTTGTGCTTATGGACGAGGTACAGCTTGTAAAGCGCTCCAACATGATAAGAAATAGAATACTCAGCACAAACGGCAGTATCAACTATATAAGCATACAAGCGGACACAAAGTCCCACAGAGAAAAGCAGTACAACGAAATTTTGACCCAAAATGATGCGGACTGGAAGGGCGAGCAGCTGAACTACATTTCCGCCTACTACCGCAAAAGCGAGTACTTCAAAGAAGTGTATCCTATCATCGAGGATTTTTTGAACAATAATAGCTATAAAACCCTCAACGAATGGTGCTGCAACAGCATCTTTTTGTGTTGTGAATTGCTGGGAATAGACACTAAGTTCACATATCAGAGTGCGCTTGAGTATGACAGGCAGGCGAAAAAGAACGAGCTGATATTAGAGCTGTGCAAGGCGGCAAAGGCGGATGTGTATTTGGCGGGACGTGGCGCCTCGCTGGAATATTTGAATGTTGAGCAGTTTAATCAAAACAACATCCAAATAGAGTTTCAAGATTTTGAGCACCCCACATATACACAGCTGAATTCAGCGGAATTTGTAAAGGGACTTTCAATTATTGACGTGCTGTTTAACTGTGGAGTGAAGAATACAAAAAGCATGTTTTGGCAGGCGGTAGGCAAAGCAGATAAAGCATAAAGAGGGATACGATGAAAAAAATTTGCTCTGTGGTGGGCGCACGGCCGCAATTTATAAAGCTGGCGGTGGTGTCAAGGAAATTGCGTGAATGCTTTGATGAGGTGATTATTCACACCGGCCAGCACTATGACTACAATATGTCGGATGTGTTTTTTGAGGAGCTGGACATTCCAAAGCCGGACTACAATTTGGGCATTTCGGGCGGCACGCACGGCAGGATGACGGGTGAAATGATAATAGAGCTTGAGAAGGTTCTCATGAGGGAAGCCCCCGACCTGCTACTTTTGTACGGTGACACAAACTCTACCATGGCGGCCGCCATTGCGGGCGTGAAGCTTGAAATTCCAATAGCGCACATAGAGGCCGGAAACAGGTGTGGGGAGATTAAAAACCCGGAAGAGGCAAACAGAATCGTAACCGACCATCTGTCGAGTGTTCTGCTTGCGTGCGTTGAGTCCTCTGTGGAGTTCTTAAAGAAAGAGGGAAAAGAGCACAAGACACATCTTGTGGGCGACCCCATGTATGACGCCTTTTTGTATTACACCGCAAAAAGTGACGGCAAAGAGCTTGAGCAAATTGTAGGATTTAACGACGAAAAAATCGCTGTGCCAAAAGAATTTTACTATCTCACCTGCCACAGGCAGGAAAACACGGATAGTGATGAAAAGCTGTTTCAAATTCTTTCGGCGATGAACTCGCTGGAATGTGAAACAATTTACCCGGTGCACCCAAGAAGCCAAGGAATTGTGAAATCCCTTTGCGAAAAGCATAAGTTTGAGAATATTATCCTCACAAAACCTGTTGGGTACTTAACCTCCATTGCGCTTGTGAACAGAGCAAAAAAAGTTGCAAGTGACTCGGGCGGAGTACAAAGAGAGGCTTTTTTTGCAAAAAAGCAGCATGTTTCCCTTATAAATCTCGTGGCATGGCCGGAGGTAATGGTAAACAACTGCAATCAGCTGGCAGTACCGCAAAAGGATGTGATTTTGCAGGCGCTGGCTAAACAAGCGGTGTTTGATGAAAGCTATATGCCGTTTGGCGATGGGCACTCGGCTGAAAAAATATGTGATATATTGAAAAGGACATTACAATAATGAAAGTCTGTCACATGACCTCTGCGCACAAGAGCCAAGATGTTCGTATACTGAAAAAGCAATGCACAAGCCTTGCAAAGGCGGGGTATGAGGTGTACTTGGTTGCGCCCGGTGATAGCTATGAGGAAAATGGGGTACGTGTTATCGGCGTGGGAGAAAATGTGGGTGGCCGCCTGAAACGTATGACGCAAATGTCGAAAAGGGTTTATAAAAAAGCACTGGAGCTAAACTGCGATATTTATCAGATGCACGACCCTGAGCTTTTGGCACATGCGAGAAAGCTAAAAAGAAGGGGAAAGAAAGTAATATTTGATAGTCATGAAAACTACGCAGTGCAAATAAGTGCAAAAGCTTATATACCGAAGCCGTTCAGGAAAGCGGTTTCCGCAATTTATGGTAGATATCAGGATAGAATATTCAAAAAAATAGATGCTGTTATTTTTCCGTGCCTAAAAAACGGTAAGCATATATTTGAAGGAAAATGCAAAAATGTTATCACTTTGGGCAATGAGCCTATGCTTGAAGAACTATACGACAACTATGTGGATGATAAGCGTAAAAATTCAACTTCCGTATGCTATAGTGGTGGGCTAACATATATAAGAGGCGTTTCCCATATTATTAAAGCTTGCTATGCCTCCGAAAGCAAGCTGATTTTGGCAGGTAATTTCACACCGGAGTCATTTAAGCAAGAGATGATGAATTCGAAGGAATACGAGTGTGTAGACTACAGGGGATTTTGCTCAAGAGATGAAATACTGAAAATTTATGCAGAATGCTCCGTAGGTGCTTGTAACTTACTCAATGTGGGACAGTATAATGATGTTGACCACCTTGCAACTAAAGTATATGAGTATATGTCAATGGGGTTACCGGTGGTTCTTACGGACTATGCGTATGCAAGAAAAATAAACGAAAAATACAATTTCGCTGTGTTGATACAGCCGGATGATATAGAAGAAATTGCTCAGGCGATAAAATACCTGAAAGAAAATCCTGATATTGCGTATGAAATGGGGCAAAATGGCAGACGTGCTATTTTGGAGGAATTTAACTGGGGAAAAGAAGAAAAAAAATTGTTGCAACTTTACAGTGCTTTATAAAATGAGTACAAACCATAGTAGATATTGACAAGTGGGCTTGGGCTATGAAAGGAGTCTCTGAATTTCATGTGTGGAATCGCAGGTTTTTTGGATTTAGAACAAGGCGTAAACATGCAGGTGCTTCAAAAAATGACAGATGTTATTCGTCACAGAGGGCCAGACGATGAGGGATATCTTTTGTTTTCAAAAGAGGATGTTTTCATAGCGCATGGAGACGACAGTCTTGTTGAGGGGAAAGCTCGTATCAGCGAGCTGCAAGGAGATTTCTTTTTGGGAATATCCCATCGACGCCTTAGCATTTTGGACACAAGCCCCACAGGTCATCAGCCTATGCAATACCAAGATAGTGAGCTTTTTGTCACATACAATGGGGAAATTTATAATTACATTGAGCTTAAACACGAGCTTATGGAATTGGGTTATACGTTTAGCACAGAATGTGATACGGAAGTTTTGTTAGTCGCTTACAAAGAGTGGGGAGAGCATTGTGTAGAGCGGTTCAATGGGATGTGGGCCTTTTGCATTTATGACAGCTCACAGAAAAAGTTGTTTTGCTCAAGGGACAGGTTTGGTCAAAAGCCATTTCATTATTACCAAAAAGCTGGCAAATTTTTGTTTGCCTCAGAGCTAAAGCAACTATGCCAAGACAGCCGAATACACAAAGCAATAAATGAGGAAGTGCTGGCCAGTGCGCTGATATATGGTCTCACAGATTATGATGAACAGACGTTGATTTGTGACTTTGTTTGCCTACCTGCTGCACACAATATGACGATTGATTTTTCGCAAGGAAAAATCGAGAAAAGACTATACCGATATTGGGATATTATGGTTACGGAAGAAGTCAATAATCAGGAAGAAATCCAAAATGTTGTTTACCAAAGGGTATCAGAGAGTATTCGTTTACGATTGAGAAGTGATGTTCCCGTTGGTGCTTTGTTGTCCGGAGGCTTAGATAGCTCGTGTATGGTGACAGAAATTGCGCAAATTCTAAAAGAACAAGGGCATAATCCCGCACAATTTAATACATTTACCTCTTGTTATGAAAACGATGAAAAGAATGATGAATCTTATTTTGCAAACCTTGTGAATGAGCATAACGGGTTACGGCAAAACTTTGTATATCCACAGCTTACAGAGGTGGAAAAAGCCTTTGAGGAAATCATTTGGCACATAGAAGGCTTTGGTTCGTTTGCCTTTTTGGGGGTAGATGAACTTCTTCGCTCGGTACATCAAAAGGGAATCAAAGTAATTTTGAACGGCCAAAACGGCGATGAAACCATGTTTGGATATGAACGATATTACGCTTATTATTTTGCGGATTTGCTTAAGAGAGCCCGTTTTGCAACATTTATAAATGGGTTAAAGATGGCGAGTAAAAATTCAAAATACGATGTAAAAACATTGTTCAAAATGCTTATTTATTTTAATATTTGGCAAGTTCGCAAAAGGAAAAATTTGAGAGATAATAAAGCTTTTTTACATCCGAGTATTACGAAAAAGCTAAACGATAAAAAAATAAAAAAAATCTTGCGCCCAAAATCGTTGCGTAATTTAATCTATAATGAATTAACGGCAACCCAACTGACGCATATTTTGCGTCATGATGACCGTCTTTACATGAAACATTCAATTGAAAGCCGAGTGCCCTTCATTGACTATCGCTATGTGGCATATGCCTGTCAAATTCACCCACACTGTAAAATAAAAGAAGGATATACAAAACATATTCTAAGGAAAATATTTGACGATAAAATGCCAAAAGAAGTGACTTGGCGAATCAATAAAATGGGATTTCAAGCACCGACTGAACGCTGGACAAAGCACTACTCCATACAGTATCTGGATGATTTGCTGAAAGATGCCAGAAGTGCTAAATATTTTAATTTGCCTAAGGTGAGAGAAGAATTGCATCATAACATCAATGGAAACCTTGCAGTTAAATTTATTACGACTGAGGTATTTATGCGAAAATTTGATGTGTATGCACAGTAACGCAGTACTGTTTTGAAATGCTATGTGTGGAATGGGAACAAATCAAAAATGACTTTCTGCATATCAAAGGAGAATAGAGTGAAGGTACTGTTGCTTTGTGGCGTTTACACTGATGGAAAGACAAATATTGCAAGCCAGTTTGTGCATCATCAGGCACTTGCATTGAAAAAGAAAGGTGTCGAAGTATGTGTGCTTTCTATGGATACCCGTTCTTTAAGACGTAAAAGGAAATTTGGTATTTATAGATGTACCTTGGATGAGATTCCTGTATTTGTGGCATCCTTTCCGTGTGGCCCACTTGGAGCGATTTTAAGGCTTGTTAGCCGTACGCTTGCTAAAAAGACCTTTAGGCTTATCCTGAAGGACTGGGGAATGCCGGATATTATACACGGACATTTTTACTATAATGCCTATGCGGCCATTCCCCTTAGTCAAAAATACAATGTACCGCTTGTCACAACGGAGCACACATCAAATGTTTTAACCTTCGAAATCACGGAACAAATTAAAAAGCAGGCCAAAAGTGTTTACGAAAAAAGTGATAGTGTTATCTGCGTCAGCGAGGGGCTTTATGCTTCAATAATAGATTTTTTTTCCGGGAATGTAACCGTAATTAACAATATCGCTTCTGCTCATTTTCATTTTATGAAAAAGGAAAAGCGTGAACCCTTTACTTTTTTAAGTGTCGGTGAGCTGATATATATGAAAAGATTTGACTTGACTATAGCTGCGTTTGCGCAATTTGCAGGAAGTGTTCCCGATTCTAAGCTGATAATTGTTGGGATGGGTGAAGAAAAAAATGCGCTTCAAGTAATGGTGGATAATTTGAAAATCTCTGATAAAGTGGAATTTAAGGGGAGGGTTGAAAACAAATTACTGCCTGCTATTTTTGGGGAAAGCCATTGTTTCGTGCTACCCAGCGACTACGAAACTTTTGGTGTTGTGTACATTGAGGCCATAGCTTGCGGTCTGCCGGTTATCAGTGCTAAACACGCACAGCAGAACAAAATCATTAACGAAAAAAACGGCATTGCTATCGAAGAAAACACAGTGGAAAACGTGTACAAAGCAATGGTGAATATATATGAAAACTATCAAAGTTATGATAGAGAATGTATTTCAAGGGATGCTCTTTATAAGTATGGTGAAGAAAAAATCGCAGGTGAACTTGTAGAGATATATGAGGGATTGCTGAAAGCGTGACGGGTGAATTTTTTAGAAAGGAGGGGCTTGGGAGATGAAAGTGCTGATAGTAAGTCCCTATTTTTTGCCTTTCAACGGAGTTGGAGCTTTAAGGATGAGCAGTTTTGCAAAGTATCTGCTCGCCCAAAATGATGATATAAGTGTGCTGAAGCTGAGCAATGAGCAGTATCCCAAAGAATTTTTAGGACAAGAGCACATAGATGGCATTCGATACACAAATTTCACCTTGCGGCAAAATGCTTCATTTCGAGAAAATGCTCACGACTTTCACAAAGCTTTAGATGCGCTACTTTCTCAAAATGAGTTTGATATTTTGATTTGCTCTTGCGGGCCTAACTATACTCTCCCTGCCACCGAAGCACTGTGCCAGAAGTATGGCGTTCCATTTGTGCTCGATTATCGAGACTTGTGGATTCATTTCGACGGAGAGATAGATGTGTTCAGTACAAAAATACGGCACGAAATTTTTAAGATGCGCTATAAAAGATTTGAAAAATCGGCTGTGGAAAGCGCGGATTTATTTGCCACAGTAACTCCTATATGCCTTGATGTTATGCAAAAAAAGTACAAAATCAAAAGTGGACACCTTATCTACAACGGCTATGATGATGCCTCGCTTTTGAACATAGAAAGGCCGACGACGCCCACAATGAGTACTGATGTCGAAATTTGCTTTTTTGGTAAACTTGCGCAGTATTCGATTGTTTATGCTACGCACTACCTAAAAGCAGTAAAGCGGCTACTTGATGAAGGGTATAACTTACACATAAAACATATAGGTGAAAATGAAGAGGCAACACAAAAGATTTTAAGTGAGCTAAACTTTCCGAAAGAAAAATATACATGTACAGGGCGCACTTCTTATGCGAATGGCATGGAAATGCTGATGCGGGCGGATATTTGCGCGGCGGTGCTTAACTACGCACGGGGGCTTGGAACCAAGGTTTTTGATTATATCTATGTAAACAAGCCTATTGTTGCCATTGCTCCCAAAAATGGCGATTTTTATAATTTGCTTCAAAAGTATAAAAATGCCTATATTTGCCAAAATGAAGAGCATGTTTATAAAAGCCTATCCGAAGCAATAGGCTTGAAAGAGACTTGCTTGGATGAACAGCTAAAAATTGAAGATTTTTCTCGCTCTTGTCAAAATAAAAAATATAGAGATATTATGCTACAATATTTAGAAAAGCAAAAACAAGCATAGACTTGTTGTTTACTTTCAGATGGAGAAGTTTTCTCTCTCAAAAAAACATAGAGGTACATCCATGAACGGATTTTTTTGTTGTAAAGGCATAGACTGTGAAAAGCATCCGCTGACAGATGCAAAAACACTGCGCTACAAGGATATTGTTTTGGCATACAGCCCGCTAAATAAGTTTATGCAGGATAAATTATTTTTTGAGGATGAGAGCAAGATTGTTTTGCTGGATGGCGTTATATTCAACAAAACGGAACTTATGGGCGAAAACGGGAAATCCGATTGGCAAGAAACATTTAACAGCTTGTATGACGAGTACTGTAAAGAGGAGCCCTCTAAGCTTATTAACAAGTTTAGAGGCTCGTTTTCAGGTATAATCATAGATAAAGCAAACGATACGATTTTTGCCTACACGAACCACTCGGGTGAGAAAACTGTGTATTACACAGTGGCGGACGGTGCACTTATTATTGCAAGCCACAATAACATCACAACCGAGATTATGGGTACTAATCATGCTGAGGTAAAGCCGAACATTGCATCCATGTATGAGATGCTTATTACAGGCTCTATACTACAAGGCAAGACACCGTTTGAAAATGTGCGCAGGGTTACGGCAGGCAAGTACATGATGTACAAAGAAGGCGTTGCAAGTGAAGTGCGATACCACATGTTTCGCAATGTGCCCGAGCATACGCTGAGCCTTGAAGCGTGTGTAAAGCAATTTGATGTCCTATTCAGGCAGGCGATAGAGCGCATTTACTCTAAAAATAAAGAATATGGCTATCGGGCGGAGTGTGACTTGTCGGGCGGTCTTGATAGCCGTATGGCTACCTATGTGGCACATGAAATGGGATACACGGATATTCTGAATGTTTCCTTTGGTCAGAGTGGAACACTCGACCACACTATCTCCAAAAAAATAGCGAGCGATTTGGGCAATGAATATTTCTTTTTGCCACTGGATGGAGGAAATTTCCTACTGGACATAGATGAGATGGCAGATAAGTTCGGCGGGCAGCTGATGTACATTTTTTCAAGAGGGATGAACAGAGCATTCAAACACATCGACACAGATAATATCGGTCTTGCTTGCACGGGGCTCTTGGGTGAACTACAAAATGCCTATTGGACACAAGGGGACAAACACACCCCCAGTAATTATATTACCAACAGGAGAATTACGGAGATAGAGCTAACCGTTCCCAAAGAGTATACACAAGACTATGATAACTACGAGCACATGAACTTGTACGAATACAGCTTTGCCATTTTCATGACATCGGCTGTTATAAGGCAGGATAAGGTGGAAGTGTTCTCGCCATTTGTGGATAAAGACCTTTTGGAGTTTTCATACAAAGTACCACTGAAGTATCGCAAGGATTATCTTTTTAGCATGACATGGATGGACAAGTATTACCCAAAGGCGGCAAAATACAACTGGCAAACAAAGCAGATGCCTGTGCATCATTATTTGAACGGCAGGCTTTATATGAGAAAACATTTTGATAGTATATGCAAATTCTTTAAAAGAGTATGCAATAAGCTGTTTCGGGTATTTTCGGTAAACTATCGTTTTCTGTTTTCGGACGATACCAGCCCATTTGACTATTGGTATAAAACCAATCCTGAAATTGTAAATTTCTTTGAACGTTACTTCGAGACCAATATTGGGCTTGTGGAGGACACACAACTTAAGCAGGACATTACAAAGGTTTTTAAGCAAAACAAAGTATATAATAAGATATATTGTGCCTACGTGCTTGCGATATATAAGAGGTATTTTTATCGTGTCAAGTAGCAATAGGATTAAAAATCTAATCGGCAAACTTCAAAAAACCGGATTTACGTCGATTTTCTTTTCCAATATTCTTGCAAAAACTGTTGTTTTTTTTGGCGGAATTATCCTTGTGCGAATTTTATCTCCCGAAGATTACGGCAAATATGCTTATGTTCTAAACTGCTTTGGAATATTATGCCTTTTGAATGATTTTGGTTGTAGCACGGCAATCAATCAATTTTGTAGTGAAAATCACAATAAGGTAAAAAAGTTTAACGATTATTTCGTATACGGATTTTCACGGAGCGTTCTTTTTTCCGCTATAACCGGTGTGCTTGTTTTTGTTTCCCCCTACTTTTATCCATACACATCACGTGAAGTAGCTACCATGACACAATGGCTGTGCCTTTTGCCGCTTATCACAAGCGTGAATGGGGTATTGCTAAACCATCTGAGAGTGCGCCTTCTCAATAATAAATTTGCCATAATCAATGTGTTTTCATCATTTGTACATTACTTGATTATCATCCCGGTGGCATATTTGTGGAGCTTGGGAGGAGCAGTGCTTAGTGCTTATGCCATACAGCTTTCGGTTTTGATTTTTAGTGTGATTGTTTCAAAAAAGGAATTGAGCTATACTTGGAAAGGTCTTTCTTTAAGCAAAAAAGAGAGATGCGACTTTTTGAAGTATTCCTTAGCAAATCAGTTTAATAACGCGGCCGCTGCATCTATTGCATTGATAGATATTTTCGTTATAGGCCTTTTTGTTGCACAGTTTAGCCTCGTTTCGGAATATAAGGTTGGTGCGACCATACCCACGGCACTTGTATTTGTCCCTCAGTCGATTTCAACATACTTGTTTCCGCACCTTGTGCGGCATATAGGGGACAAGGGATGGCTTGGCAAATTTTACAAGAAGCTTGTTTTGTATAATACATTCATCAATGGCGGTATTGTTGTCGTAGGTTTGATTTTTAGTAGCTGGCTTATTCCTGCTATTTTCGGGGCGCAGTACACATCAGCAGTTCCATATTTTCGGGTTCTGTTGATTGCCTATTTTTTCTCGGCAAGCTACAAGTTGCCCACAGCGACATTTTTGCTATCACAAAGAAAAACAATGATAAATATAGTGCTAACGCTTGTTGCGGGAGCAATAAACATTGTGCTGAATGTTTTATTTATTTTGCAATTTGGCACTATCGGTGTGGCTTACTCTACTTTGGCAGTAAGCATTATCATGGCCATTATCAGTTTGCTGTATTTTACACGCTACTTAAAAAAAACCATAGGAGATGCTCCATGAAAAAAATCATTTTGTGCGGCTTGATTGCGGAGGATAACTTGGGATGCCCTTCTCTACTTTTGGGAATGGGAGAATTATTAAAAGGTTCCTATGAAGTTGTAAATATCCAAAAAGGGAGGAAGCCGAAAAACTCAAAAGAGGTTGCGGACTTTCCTTTTGAAACAAAATATTTTGATTATAATGTAAAAAAATTGATTTCAAGCCTTTTTTTGAAAAAATTTTTCAAGAGCAAGAAGGCGGATACGGTTGAGACCCAGCTGCTAAAAGAGTTGCAGTCTGCGGATTTAGTGGTTGATTTATATGGCATCTGCTTTTGTGATGCAAACAGCTACCCGACTTCGTATCTGAAAAACTTGAAAGCCACCGTTGGTAGATTTGTTTTGCCGTTTTGTGCGAAAAAATTAGGTGTTAAAACATTGAAAAACACAGCCTCTTATGGCCCAATGAAACACAAGGAAAGTGCTGTCAGTGCACAAATTGCGGATAAGCACATTTTTGATTGCTTCATAGCCAGAGAAAAAAAGGCTTTACAGCTTATGCAAGAGGTTGCAGGGATTAAAAAGCCTATTTTTCTTTCGCCCGACACAGCCAATTTGATGCCGGCCCCTATGCCGGCGCTTGAAAACGAAAAAGCGGTTTTGATTTCGGTAAGCCATCAAATTATTAGACAATGGAAAAAATCGGGTAGCGACAATGAAAACTACTGCAATATAATTGCACGATTGTGCGAGAAAATTGTTGTTGAGAAAAACTCAAAAGTGCAACTATTGCCGAACGAGCTTTTCGCCAATGAATACGATGATTTAGCTGTGGCAAAGGAGATACAGGCACTGCTAAAAGAAAAAAATATTTTTGTGGATGTTATAGACACACGGGGCTTTAGTGCTTTGCAAGTAAAAGAATGTATTGCAAGTGCCGAGGTAGTGATTGCAAGCCGTTATCATAGCTGTGTAGCAGCGCTTTCAGCCGGAGTGCCATTGCTGGTGCTTGGGTGGCACAACAAATACGAGGAATTATTGCAACGATACGGGCAAAGCAAGTGGGGACTATCCACGGAGAACTGTACATTTGAAACGCTTCATAGTAAATTTGAAGATTTTTATGCGCAAAGGGATACGATTCGGCAGGAAATAAAGGAGAAACGTCCGGTTGTGCAGGAGGAGGTACGACACACCTTTTCGCTTGCACTTCATGAACTGGGGGTTTAATGGCTATGTCTGTTAAAAACATAAAGAATATTGCGGAAAATGCCATTTGTACAGCGTGTGGCGCTTGCGAAAATATATGCCCTGTAAATGCTATTCAGATGAAGCGAAACATCAGTGGTTTTTTGCGCTCATACATTGATGAGCCGCTTTGCATACATTGTGAAAAATGCACAAGGGTATGTCCCAGCGTTGCGAATAATCAAGTTGCCTGTGAATTAAAAGACCCCTTGTACGGCAATGCAATAAAAGGATATGTTGGCTATGCTGCAGATGAGCAAATCCGCAAGCGGGGGCAAAGCGGGGGCGTCATTACTGCTCTTTTAGGTTATCTGCTAAAAGAAAAACGAATCCAATCGGCGCTTGTGAACAGATATGACGAAAGCTCAAATGGACCAAAGCCATACATTGCAAAAAGTAAAGAGGACTTACTGAGTGCGACCGGCTCGTTTTATTCACAGACAGCTATGTTGCAGAAAAAGTATCTGCGGCAACAGAATTATGCAGCGGTGCTACTTGGATGCCAGTCTGAAGCATTGGAGCTGCTTTGTAAAGAAGATGTGAGTTTTACAAGGCCAAGCTATGTGTTTGGTCTTGTATGTGCAGGACAAAATAGCGGCAAGATGATAGATGATTTGTGTGGCGGTAGCGTCGGTGTTCGCAATTTTAAGTTCAGAGACAAATATTTTGATGGCTGGCCGGGAAATGTTAGCTTTGAAAAAGATGGTCAAACAATTCGTGTGGCGAAGGAACAGCGATTTCGGAGTAAACAAGTTTTTGAATCGTATAGATGCTTACTGTGCTTTGACCAAATGAATGTTTTTTCGGATATTGTAGTGGGCGACCCATGGGGACTTGCTGATAAATGCGTTCCGCAAGGGTATAGTGTGTTTGTAACACGTAATGAGCGTGGAGAGAGCTTGATTCAAGAAGCTATTCAAAATGGGGTTATTGTGGCGGAGGAAGTGCCTACCGAGAGTATTTTCAAGGGGCAAAAAGTGAAGACAATGTGCCTGCAAAAATATAGCATTGGCAAAAAATGGTGCGAAGAGCAACAAAAGCTATATCCATACGCAAATTCTTTGAACATTCCGCCGATAGAGGGTATCACTCCTAAAGCTGAGAAAGACTTGCGCGAACGCCTTGCATTTACAGAGGCTTTCTATCACATTCAGACAGAGGAAGCGTTGCAACTTGCTATTGCACGTCGAAAAAAACAAGCCTTGCATCAGAGTAATAAGGGCAAACATATCCGAGCGGTGAAAAATATTATCAAGAAGTTCGTTGGAAGGTCTTAGGGAATGCGCTATGATACAAAGTAAACAAGACTACAAACACTACCTGCAAAGAGATTTGATAGCGAGCGGTATTGCAAAGCAAAAATTCGTAAACGAAGTAGCTGATGGACGAAAGAAATTCTATAAAAGTCTTCGTAAAACGGAATATATGATAAACTGTGTGCGTAAAAAACACTTTTTCGGAAAGATTTTTTGCAAATTGAAAGAGCTGCGCCATGCACGCCTGTGCAACCGCTATCAGTGGACTATCCCGCCAAATGTGTTTGGGGCGGGGCTTGCCATTGTACACAGGGGTACTATTGTTGTGTCCGGGTGTGCAAAAATCGGCGAAAACTGTAGAATTCATGTTTGTGTGAATATAGGCTCTGCTGCTATTGGTGAAAAAGCAGGTGCGCCTGTTTTGGGTGACAATGTTTACATCGGTCCCGGTGCCAAGCTGTACGGGCCAATAGAAATTGGAGACAATACCGCTATCGGAGCAAATTCTGTTGTTAATCACTCGTTTGAAAAGGGAAACTGCACTATTGCGGGTGTGCCTGCAAAGAAAATTTCGGATAAAACGAGTGAATCGCTTATTTTGAAGTGAGCATAGTCGCTACATAATGGCCGGACAAGTCCATGCGAATAGCATTGAGGGTGAATACTTATATGAAAAAAGTTTTTGAGAATGTAATAAAGCGTAGGGATATGCTTGTATCACAAGAGCTACGCAATAATATTGTGACTAGTCTTATTGTGCTTTTTTGTAGCATGGATATTCTTGTAGGCACGCAGCTATTTACTATTCAATATAGATGGTATTACCTTTTTACAGCGCTTGTGATAGGTGTTTTTATATTCGTGTATGCACGCCTTTCGGTTTTCCAAAGGAAAATTCCGAAAGGTATCGTTATTGCTTGGGTAATAATGTGGACGTGGTTTTTGGTGAACACAGTTTTTGTCCAAACAAACTTTTTGCCGGTGCCCATAATAAGCCTTTTTTTGTTTTCTGCACTCTATTTTCTTTTTCCAAAGGAAGAAGAAAAAAACTTTTTTGACTTAGTGACAAAAGGTGTAAGCGTTGCATTTGCCATGTGTATCGCTCTAAGCTTGTTGTTGAACCCATTTCTTGGTAGAGGATATACAGGGATTTTTACGAATACAAACTATATGGGGCAGTTTGTTACCATTATTTTTGCGATTTTGTTGGCAAGTATCTATAAAAGAGAATCGACTAAAATCCTTCTTTATACGTATCTTTTGCTGGGGTTTTCCATTACATTCACCTTTTTTTCGCTCTCGCGCACTGCGTGGGTTTCTTGTGCTATAATTTTTGTTGTTTTCGTGATTGCGTCCAGATACAAAAGCAATAAAAAAAGCAGAAAAAATCTACTGAAAACAGTTGGAAAGACAGTATTAAGCACGTTATTTGCCATCGCAATATTACTATCAAGCACGGCATTACTGTTTCATGAAGCCACGGGGCTGTCAAGAATTGGTATGCCACAGATTGAACAGGATGGGCTCTTACCACTGGAAGGTAAGCCGTCTTTCACTTGGGATGCAAGAGCGTATTCATTTTCATATCGGGTACTGGCCAATGTTTTGCCCGGACATATTGTATCGCCATGGTATTTTGGCGAGCCTGCTGAAGGTGAAGGCGATACTGACGTTGGAGAGGCACTCAACAATTTTTCATCGGGAAGACTTGCTAAGTGGCAAATATATTCAGAAAACATTGGTGTTTTTGCAAAGCCCGAGAGCGAAAGGCCATATGACGTGGATGGGAAATCTACGATACGCAATGCGCACAACACTTTTTTTGAGTTGGCGTTTATTGGTGGAATTATCACAGCGGTTTTATTTGTTGTTTTTAAGCTATACATGTTAATTAAAGCATTTTTGCTAACGATGAAGCATAGAGAGAATAACACCTATATTTATTCGCTTTTAATTGTGGTAGCTGTAAGTATGACGGGTATATTTGCCAGCGTATACTCTCCCGGACCACAATTTATTGGATTTGCAATGTATTTGGCGGTAATACCTGTTTTTAATGCAGTATTTGAAAAGAAAGCAAATGTAGACAAAGTACATGAAGAGAATACTAAACCGCCTCTCCCCAAAGAACCTGAAACCTTGGAATAAGCACAACAAAAAATAGGGTATATTCAAAACCTTGCCACGAGGATTATGCACAGTGCTTAGGATAGCAAAGTGCCGAATACCATAACTTTTTTCTGAATCAATAAAAAGCAGAGCACTTCCCACAAGTTTTGGGGAAGTGCTCTATCTGTATGTTGTAAAATACTTTCATTTTATGCCGTGGGGCACCTATAAATCAAAAAATCTCCGACTGTAGATACCAGCTCACAACCAATGTCGATAAACACATCACCACCAGCGTAGCTTGCTGGAAAAACTATATAGTCGACGGCTTCCTCGGTTAGGGCACGCTGTACTGCCGATGCTTCTTCGGGGATAGCATTCCAAAACAGATTGATAAGTACGCTTATATTTTCGGGCTCTCTCGGAGACCAACGTCCTATAGTATCCCCAAATCCAAAGACTAACTGAATAGAAGGGTCGTAAGAGCGTATATCATAAATATGGTGCGCTGAAACAGCGACTGTGATTTCCTCGTTTGGTTTCCCGCCGTTTTGGATGTTGTCCTCGTGTAGTGCATCTACTATTTCTATCGTTTCCGAGGGGATTTTCATGGGATTTTGCGGTGTACTGAAATCTCGATAACCTAAAATGAATTGTCCGAATATCATGAAAATAAGAATACAAGTGCAGGCTAAAAGTAAGCGACTACGCTTTTTTGTTTGCTCCATAACAAGCTTAACAGCGCAATAAGCCAGCAATATTCCAATGGGAAGTATCCAAAAAAAACGATAAAAAATGTCGGAGTCGCCACCGTAAAGAGTGGTTGTGAGAGGCATTAAAAATGGGTTTAGTGCCGTTAGAAGAAGAAGAGCCGGTGTTGCTAAAAACACGATTTTTTCTCGTTTGTCACCCTTTGCCAAAATATAGATAAGGGAAGCACCGTACAACCCCATGTAAAATCCGGTGCCAGCGTACATAGTAAATAATTCACGAAAAGATTCAAAAATGCCCTGCAAAGCTGACATGGTAGACCTCTCTTAAATGGGGATAGTGAGAATGTTTTGAGAGTGAAGATAAAATATACCTGCAAAAATAACACACGGAAGAGAACACAGTAAAAAATTCAAAACAAGGGTTGCACTTTTTTTAACTACAGCTAATGGTATGAAAAACACACCCATAGCAACCGGTAGCAAAAACGCTGATGTTATGGAGAAACTTACACCGGCAAGTGCAAGGATAAACATATACCCCCACAATCGCTTAGAATATGGGTTTTTATATAGGTATAAGCAGAGTAAAAAGAGTAATGGAAGAAGAAAACCTGCAAGAATACTCTTTCCTTGTGCTGTGCGGGTAAGCAAAAAAGGAAATGGATTGTAAGCCGAAAAGTGCCCGAATAAAAGAATAACTGTATAGAATATTAAAAACAAAAAAGTGTGCGTGCTTTTAGACTTGAACAACTCCTGACCGATTTTATAAAAGAGAAGAAAAACAAGTAGCAGAATGAGCGTCGGCATAAGTAGTCTTGTCAAAAGTAGTGGATGCAACATAGTTAGGTTGCAAATTATGGCTGAAACCATATGGTAGGAAGAAAGGGCATAGCGCATCTCTATGTGCGGTAGTTCCGCTCCTGTGTATGGGTTGTGCTGATGCATGGTGTCTGTGTACATAGCTGAGCTGATAAGACCGGTGTAGTATGCATCATCAGAATGTACAACCCATGTGTTCTGAACAATCAAAATAACCAGTGCAAACAACGCTACAGCCACATATCCAAGCGCAGGAAGTTTCCTAAAAAACATAGGTATGCGCTTTAGCGTTTGATAGCAAATTTTGCGATTCCATACAAGTGAAAACACGGTGACAGGTAAAATTACACCTATCCATATGTATGATGTGATTGTGAGTGATTGCTTCAAAAGTGTAAATGGCAAAACTAAAAGTTCGGATAGTGCGAAAAGCGAAATGAAGCCTACAAGCATACATAGACTGAAAGAGGGGTTTGGAGTTTTGTGCATTATGAGCGTACCAAAGGCAAATATTACGACAAGTAAAGCAAAAAACACACCTGTGCTGTGAAGAATATCTATCATGAAATGAAAGCCCTTTCGTCATTTCGCACAAAATCAAGTGAAATAAATTTTACTTCTTCAAAAACCCCTCCACCGCATCGCACACCGCATCTTGGTCCTGTTGTGTCAAATATGGCCCCATGGGTAGTGCCAGCACACGGTGGCTTACATCGCAGGCGTTCGGGCAGTGCTTGCCATCATCTTTGAGGTATGCAAACGCAGTTTGTGCGTGCATCGGCTTTGGGAAATAAATCATTGTAGGTATGCCTTTTTGCTGCAAATGCGCACGCAGGCCATCCCTTTCCTCTTCACTTTTCAGCAGTATGCTGTACTGCGCCCAGGAGGAAAAGCACCCACTCGGAACACGGGGAACAGCCACAAGAGATTCAAGCCTTTCGGTGTAGCGCTGTGCTACCTTGTTTACGTCCTCAAGTTCATGCTTTATAAATGCGCGCAACTTTACCAGCAAAACAGCCGCCTGTACTGTGTCAAGGCGAGAATTCATGCCTATACGCACATTGTTGTACTTGTCCTCGCCCTTGCCGTGCACGCGCAGTGAGCAGAGTAGGTCTGCTGTATCCTTGTCACTTGTGAAGACAGCGCCACCGTCGCCGTAGCAGCCCAGTGGCTTTGCAGGAAAAAATGATGTTGTGGCAATATCCGCAAAACTACACGCCTTTTTTTTGTCGATAGCGCCACCAAATCCCTGCGCGCCATCCTCAATAAGCACAAGACCGTGTTCCTTGCACAGCGTCGAAATGGCGGGATAGTCCGCAGGCAGGCCGAACAAGTCCACAGTCATAACAGCCTTAGGTACAAGATTTCCCTCGCTTTTTATACGTTCTATAGCAGACTGTAGGCTTTTTGGGCACATGTTGAACGTGCCGGTGTCGATGTCAACAAACACAGGGGTTGCGCCCACTGCGGCTATCATCTCCGCCGATGCAAAAAATGTGAGGTCGGGAACAAATACTGCATCACCCGGCCCAATTCCCTTTGCAAGCAGAGCAAGCTGTAGTGCGTCGGTGCCGTTTGCACAGCTGACGCAGTGCGACACGCCCACATACTGTGCAAGCTCTGCCTCCAGTTGTGCTACTTCTTTGCCTAAAATATACTGTCCGCTACGCACTGCCTGTAAAATAGCGGCATCCATCTCTTCTTGTAAGTGAGCATACTGCGCCTTTAAGTCTCTAAAGTCCATTTGTTGTTTCCTCTAATTCCTCGTCAGCAGTAAGGGTATAGCTTCTGCCGCATTTTTCACATGTAAAGCTATTTTTCAAAAGGTTTCCGCACTCGCAAATCCAGCCGATTTGTCTTGCCGGAACACCTGCCACAACTGCATAGTTTTTGACATCCTTTGTCACCACAGCCCCTGCCGCCACCAGCGCACATTTGCCCACCGTATTGCCACACACAATGGTGGCGTTTGCACCGATGGAAGCACCGTACTTCACCAGCGTATTGCTAAAGCCGCTCGCCTTGTCCTTGACGGGGTACTTTGCTCTTGGCGTACCTACGTTTGTGAATACCATGGATGGCCCGCAAAATACATAGTCCTCAAGCGTCACGTTTTCATATACTGTAACGTTGTTTTGTAGGCGACAACCATCACCTATTTTTACATTGTTACCGACATTTACGTTTTGGCCAAAGCTACAGTTTTCACCCACTTGAGCACCCGATTGTATGTGGCAAAAGTGCCAAATCTTGCTACCCTCGCCGATGCAAACACCCTCATCGACATAGCTACTTTCGTGCACAAAATACCCCTTACCCATTGAACGTACCCTGCATATCGGTGCTGGCAAAGTCCGTAAGCGGCAGCTTTACGGGCATGCCCGTCTTTTTGGAGCGGTAAATGGCCAAAACAAGCTCCAGTGCCTTCATGCCGTCCTCGGCGGAGATGTATGGCTCTTTTTCGCCATTTATCGCGGAAATTGCGTCGGCATAAAGGTATGTGTGGCCAAAGCCGTACACGTTTGGTGGTGTCTCTTGGTATTCACCCAAAACGGCCGCCTCGTCTGCGCCGTCGCCAAAGTACCATGCCTCTATCTTGTTTACAGATGCACCACCTGCCTTTGCAGTGCCCTTTTCGCCAAAAAGATACAGCGTTTCTTCGAGGTTTTTGGGGTACACATTTGTTGTGCCCTCCACAACACCATACCCACCGTTTGTAAACTTTATCAGCGCAAGCCCTACGTCCTCCGCCTCGATATAGTCGTGGCATAGGCGGTCCGTGTAGGCAAATACCTCATCAACCTCGCCGCCCATCATCCAGCGCAGAAGGTCAATGTTGTGAATGCACTGGTTCATCAGCGCGCCGCCGTCCTTTTCCCATGTTCCGCGCCAAGGCGCTTGGGTGTAGTAGTTTTTGTCACGGCTCCAGCGAATGTGCGCCGTGCCGTGCAAAAGCCTGCCGAAATCGCCGTTTTCCAGCGCTGTGCGCATTTTTTGTATGGACTTGTTGAACCTGTTTTGATGGCAAGGGTATAAAACAAGCCCCGTCTTTTTTTGCATGTCCAGCATTGCCTGTGCATCCTGCATGGACAGCGCAAACGGCTTTTCCACCACTACGTTTGCGCCGTTTTCCATGCAGTCCAGCGCCATTTGTGCGTGCAGGTTGCTCTCGGTGGCAATGGCCACAAACTGCGGCTTTTCGGCCTTGAGCATCTCTACATGGTCTGTGTATTGGGGCGTGCTTTCGGGCAGCTCTGCGTTTTTTAGCATGGCTTTCATGTTGTCCGGCACAATATCGCACACCGCCACGAGCTGTAGCTTGTCTTGATGTGCTTTGTACGCTTGCATGTGGTTTTTTGATATGCGGCCGCAGCCGATTATGGCGTACTTAATCATTGGATACTCCTTTAGGCTTTTTTGTATCGGGAGATGGTGTTTTTGATGGTATCCTCAAGTTTTTCGCAAAGTATAGGTAAATCATATTCCTTTGCAGCCTCTCTTGCGCGCTCACCCATCTGTTCTCGTGTTTCTTTTGGCATTTGATACAATTTCAAAATAGCCTCAACAGTCGGCTCGACCTCTTGTTTTTTTAGTGTGACACCACAGTCATATCGTGTGACGGGGCAATCATAGGCGGAAAAGGTAGCTAAAATTGGCTTTCCGCTGGCAAGATACTCAAACAGCTTGTTAGGGCTGGTGCCATACTTCATCAAAGGGACTTCCCTTGAATGCCAAAGGTTTACATCTCCTCGTTGCAGGATGGCGGGGATGTAGTCTTTATCCACCCGACCCATAAAAATCACATTTTCAATAGATTCATCTTTGCAACGTTGTTTTAGTGAGGTTGATTCTCCGCCTGCTCCATAAACCACAAATCGAATATCATTATGCCCCAAGTCCTGAATACGCTTTGCGCAGTCCAGCAAAAAATCCAAACGGTACAAAGAGCGCAAAGCACCGGTGAAGGTGATGCAAAACCCTTCTTTTGGGTAATTTTCAGCGGCAAATTGCGCATGGATGCGAGCGTCTTCATCAAACTTTGCCAAGTTTACACCATTACTGACATGTGAAATTTTTTCATGGGAAAGTTCGTCATAAATATCATGTTCTTGCAAATAGTGTACAGCACCGGCCATAGTGAAAATCAATCCATCCGACTTTTTGTAAATGGACTTTTCCGTTTTGTACAAAAATTTTATTCCGAGGTTTTTATTTGTAAAGCGACTGTATTCCACAACGGATAATGGCCACAAATCACGCACCTCGCACAGGCAGGGGACTTTAAGGCGCTTTGCCACTTTCAGCCCAGCTCGCAGTGTGAAAATATGCGGTGAGGAGGCATAGATAATATCGGGCTTTGCAAAATGCTTGCTTACTCTTTGTAGGTTGAAATAAAAGTCAGTCATATTTAGCGCACGTTTTATTCCATTGTTTCCGTAGGTGCGTGTTTTCACAAAGACATAGTGGCGGCCCTCTATGTTTTTTTCTACATAAAGCTCGCCGTTTGGGCACTCGTTGATGTCGGTGTTGTGCACGGCACCCGAAGTGAAAATGGTTACATCGTGGCCACGCTCCTGCAAAATGCCCGCAAAATCGTAGTGGCGTGTGATGTTGCCGTTTTCCGGCGTATGAGCGTAGTGGTTGAAAATCCATATCTTACTCAAAAAGTAGACCTCTCTTCATACGCAAACTTAGTGGTAAAGTCACTTGGTTTCATCCTTTTCAACAAGCGCCGTGACCTGCTCTACACCCTGTGTGCTCTCGGGTAAAATTAAAATTTTTGCGGTCATAAGCAAAATTTCAAAGTCCATTAGGATGGAGCAATGCTTTATGTAGTGTAAATCCAGCAAAAGCTTGTCCCTTGGGGTGGTGTTGTAGCGCCCCACCACCTGCGAGTAGCCCGTGAGACCTGCCTTTACCCTCAGGCGATACTTAAACTCGGGGAATTCCTTTTCATACTGCGCCGCAATCTCCGGGCGTTCGGGGCGTGGGCCTATAAAGGTAAGCTCCCCCCTTAAAACATTGATAAGCTGTGGTAATTCGTCAAAACGTGTTCGCCGGATAAATTTACCTATTGGGGTGATGCGGCTGTCGTTATTTTTTGCGAGGCGGGCAATGCCATCCGCCTCTGCGTCCACTATCATGCTGCGAAATTTATACAAATTAAACGTTTTGCCGTCTTTTGTCAGGCGTTCTTGTTTGAAAAACACCTTGCCGCCGTCCTGTATCTTAATCAAAATAGCGGTAAGGAGCATGAGAGGTGAGGTGAGAACCAGCAAAATTAGCGATAAAATCACATCGGTACACTTTTTGAAAAACAAAACACCGCCCGAAGGCCCTTGGTTTTTGCACAAAAGCACGGGAGTGTCCATGATGTTTTTTTGTTCAGCGGCACTTAGGATGATGTTGGTAGGGCTTGGATAAAAGTAGAAGTTTTTGCCATTTTCATAGCAAAGAGGGACCAATAAATTTTGCAGTTCATTGTCAGTTTCGGACAAAACGACTGCATCATACTTTAGTATTTCTTGTTTTATTTCAGAGATTTGTAAGCCCTGAGGCTTCAAAAATCCTGCAACTTTGTATTTTTTGTGTTGTAAGTTCATCTTTATGTCTACAATGGCAGGGCTGCCGCTTTTTGTGATAACAAGCAAGCTTTTGGGTGGGAAAATGCTGTAAAAGACTTTGTTTCCGATGTATACCCAAACGGACATGATTATGATTTGTACGAGTGTCATTAAAACGAGATGCGTAGGGATGAAAAAATAGTATCGAATCAAAACTATTTGAAGGTAAGCGAAGACGTTTGTTAGAAAAATGGCCATGCATTGGGAATAAATAAGTTCGATAACACGTGAAATGCCGATTTTATAGCCTTTAAGAAACCCGGTAAATACATACAGCGAAAGGCAGTACAAAAACACCATCATCCAGTTGCCACGTAGGAAAAACGGAGAGAAAATAGTGTCTTTATAAAAGGTATACCAGACAAAAGCATAGCTCGCTGTCATGATAATGATGGAAATTAGAGACCATGCAACAACATAAACCCACTTGTTGCCGACGTTGCGGGTGCTCATTACTCGTTTCCCCTCTATGTTGACAGATGTGACACACAGCTGTCAAAACAAATTTACCGCCCGAACAAGCCTTTTTTTTGTTTTAACTGTTCAAGTTCGGACTTTTGCGCCTCGATAGTTTGGGCTTGCGCCACGATGGTATCGTTTAGCTCGGTAATGTCTTTGTCCAACTTTTCAATCCATGTTCCACGCGCTGAAATTTCCTGTTCTTGTCGCACAAGCGCTTGCTCACGTGCTTGCGAAACCTCCGAAAGCTGCTTTATTTCTTTCAAGGCATTTTCCATTTGGGTGTTAAAGCTTGCGGCTTGCTTTATAAGCTCTTCTCCGCGCGCTTGCGAAAGTTCTGAAAGTTGCTTTATTTCTTTTAGAGTGTTGCTGTTTTTTAGGAAATAGTGACCCGGCACACTCCGCTCAAATGTGGAAGAGCCGAAAACATACCGATTGAAATTTGCGTCCATTTTGCTAAAAGTGGCGCACTCGTCTTCACTAAAACCTAAATCAGGGAATAACTCAAAAGCTTGCAAGGGGCTTTTTTGTTGAAAAGACCACACAGCTCTGTAAAAAACATATCGAGTAGGCACAGGAAAGTTAAAGCACCACTCATAGTCTATTATAGTAAGCCGTGCTTGGTCTGCGCATTGAAAGATGAGATTGTCAAAGTTTAGGTCAACATTGCTAAAGCGGTAAGCCTCGCAGTCGCTCTCAAGCGGCACATTGCCAAACACTTGCTCAAATTCAGCTGTTTTGACAAAAGAAGTGGTTATATTTGGGTGAGAAAGATGTGAAAACAGCTTGTTTATTGCGGTGAGCAAAGCGGGCAACCCTTGTTCCTTCAGAACTGTCAGCAGATATTTCTCGGCGGTTTGCCCTTTTATAAAGTCGAAAATTATTGTATCATCTTGTTTGCGGCAGGGAACTACGTCAATTTCGGTGTCGTAAAGCAAAGATTTAAGAGTGTGGTAGGACGCTTCCATTGTAGCTATGTGCGCAACGGATTGTGAGCCGAGCGGACTTTTTTTTACCGACTTACCGCCGTTTTCGCTCGAAATGATTGTGGCGGTTCGGAAAGGGGCAAGCCTGTTGCTTGAGTAGGAAGAATATATATTTTTTCTCAAAAAAATCCCTCTTTGTCACAGTGCAAAAGGCAACTGTATAAGATGATGTAAGGTGCTCGAAAGTGGGCAGCTTATGCTCTCAATACAAGCAAATATGAGTTTGAGAAAAACGGAAACATTCCCGACTCAATCAACCCGTCGAACACGAGGCTTTCGTCAAACAGAACAACTCTTTCGTTGTCGAAATTGCGCATATTATCCTTGAGCTCCCCCGGTTTGGGCAGGTGCTCATCCGAGTATATTTTTGTGGGGAACTTGTAGTCGGGGTAGGGGTAGTAGCATTCGCAGGAGGAAAATCCGCTTTCTTCGCACAATTGTAGCAGTTGTGGCTTTGAAAATGTTTTCACGCCGGCGCTTTTGGTGTACCCTTCCAATCCCTCGAAATAAGCACCAGTGTGGTCCTCTATGCACCCTGCCCAATATTTTAGGCCAAACCTATTTTCAATGGCGACAATTAGCATTCCACCATCGCAAACAAGCTCGTGCGCGGCGCTTAAAAGGCTTTTGAAAGCATTGTCTGTATCCTTTATATAACTTTCCGCATACTCCAAAACCCCTATAAGAGTAACACAGTCATAGCGTTTTGGCAGTGCCTTTTGTACATCCTGAAAGTTTCCTACCATGATGTCGATGTTGCCCCTGTGGCTGTTGCGAGTGGCATTGATTAGGCTACGCTTTTTGGAGAGCTCCACGCAGGTGACGTGCCCGCACATGTCCGACAGCGCACCCGTGACAGCGCCGCACCCCGAGCCTATCTCTAAAACACTGTCCTGCTTAGAAATCGGCAGGGAGTGTACTATATTGCTCCGAGCGGACGATAAATGGTATAAAATTGCCCAATCGTTCTTCTCTAAAATCACTTTGTCGTATTGTTCTTCCGCGTGCGTTTGGACTATCTCAAGCAGTGTGTCCTCAACACTACCGTCTGAGTAGAAATCCTCTCCCGGATAAAGGCTGTAGTCCAGTAGTACACCGCCTATTTTTTCGCGCATCTTGACACCCCTTTTGTGAAGCGAACCGCATTAAAATAGTCGCAATAACGTTGTGATTTGCAAAATGGACAGGGCACAGTTGATGCGAAAATTCAGAGTAAATTATACACGTGAATATGTGAATTGTCAATAAATGCAAAATCTATGGGCACAACGTGTTTGTGTAAGGTTACAATACATATTGGACAATGAGGCATAAAAACAAAAAGAGAAAAAGCACTAAAATAAGGAGTACAGTTTAAGTTGCCACACCAAAACTCTCCAAAGGAAGTGTTTTTTTGTGGATAGAATTTAATTAAACATGAAGTGAAGGATGTTTTGAAGTAAGGTATATTCCTTTAATGGATACCATTTTTTTGAGCCTTCAGCTATATGAGGTGTAAAATTGCTAAATGTAAGCAGTTTTGAAAAAATAATGCGTAAATACGCAAAATATCCCATTAGTTCAATAGCACAAAACGGACATTCACAAAGATTTGCAGGACACACTACAAAAAAATATTGTCAAGTACTGTGCACGTGAGCTATAATTTATATCAATGTAGTACTTATGGTTTACATTAGCTGAAACAACTCGTACATCAACAAACAAATGTGATATTTTTTAGGAGGATGCGACAATGATTTTAGATGATATTTCTCAAGCTCTGCAGGATGGCGAACCCGAATTGACCGTTGAACTGGTGCAAAAAGCACTGGACGAAGGCAAAACTGCGCAGGATATTTTGGAGAACGGCCTGCTGGCAGGCATGAATATCATCGGCGTTCTCTTTAAGAACGACGAAATCTACATGCCCGAAGTGCTGGTGTGTGCAATGGCCATGAACGAGGGCGCAGCACTGCTGAAGCCTTTCCTCGTAGAGGCAGGCGTTGAGGCAAAGGGCGTTGTGGTTCTTGGCACTGTTAAGGGCGACTTGCACGACATCGGCAAGAACATCGTGCGCATGATGATGGAGGGCTTTGGCCTTACCGTTATCGACCTTGGCATCGACGTACCCGACGAGAAGTTCGTTGAGGCTATCAAAGAGCACAAGCCCCAGGTGCTGGCTCTGTCCGCTCTGCTCACCACAACAATGGCAGCTCAGGGCGACGTTATCGAGGCTGTTAAGGCTGCAGGCCTGCGTGACAGCGTGAAAATCATGGTGGGTGGCGCACCTATCACACAGGAGTTCTCGGACAAAATCGGTGCGGATGCTTACACTCCCGATGCCGGTAGTGCAGCCGAGGTTGCTGTGAAGCTTTGCACTGCATAATTGTGTAGACACTGTCTAAAACTTAGAAGAGCTGCGCCGACACACTCGGCGTGGCTTTTTTTGTGGTGTTTTGGTAGACACTATGCGGTTACCCACACTCCACTATGTGGGGAGTGGCCATATAGAGGTGATTAAGTTTTTTGCTATATCCTCCCCGCCGTAGGCGGGGAGGATATAGCGCCTTCTTCTCGCACTTAACATATTCTAAATCACCGCTTTTGCCCACACCCACTATGCGCAAAAACTTGACAAGCATCAAAAGCTGTGATATTCTAACCATACATAGAAACGTAAAGACTGCGAAAAGGACGAGCAGGGGTACAATCCTTTCACAGAGAGCCGTTGGGTGGTGCAAAACGGCAAAGGATGCTTTTGCTTAATCACCTTGGAGTTGCCCGCCCAAAGGTTGCCTGTGCGCACCGAGTAGGCCGGGACGGAAGCCACCGTTATAGGGCGAGCGTGTTGTTTGATGCGCTTTGAGTGGTCGCTTTGGGCGACAAATTGAGTGGTACCGCGGGGTTTACAGTCCTCGTCTCTTTTGGAGACGGGGCTTTTATTTTTTTGCAAATAACGCATTCCAATACACGTGGCTTTTTACTTTGGAGGTATACAAATGGCTTTGACACTGGATAAGGTTTACCATGCGGCATACGTACTGAAGGATGTACGGCGTGAGACGGACCTAATTGCCGCACCTGATTTGTGCGCAGACAAGAATATTTGGCTTAAAACCGAAAATTTGCAGGTGACGGGAAGCTTTAAGCTGAGAGGTGCTTACTATAAGATAAGCAGGCTTTCGCAGGAGGAGCGTGCTAAGGGGGTTATTGCGTCCTCTGCGGGAAATCATGCGCAGGGTGTGGCGCTGGCCGCTGAAAAGATGGGTATTCCGGCGCTTATTTGTATGCCCGACTCTGCGCCTATTGCAAAAGTAGAGGCGACAAAAAGCTACGGCGCTGTGGCGGAGCTTGTGCCGGGCACATATGACGATGCCTACGAAAGGGCCTTGCAGCTGAAGGAAGAGCGGGGCATGAGCTTTGTGCACCCGTTTGATGATGAGGATGTCATTGCGGGGCAGGGAACCATAGGCCTTGAAATACTCAGCCAGATGCCCGATGTGGAGGCTGTGATAGTGCCCGTGGGCGGCGGCGGGCTTATTTCGGGCATTGCGTTTGCGATAAAAAGTTTGCGCCCTGAATGTAAGGTATACGGTGTGCAGGCGGCAGGGGCGGCCTCCATGCTGAAAAGCGTGCAAAAGGGTAAAAATGTCACGCTTGATGCGGTGAGCACCTTTGCGGATGGCATTGCGGTGAAGCGTCCCGGTGACTTGACATTTGAGCTTGTGCGCCGCTATGTGGACTGTCTGGTGGACGTGAGCGAGGATGAGGTGGCAAGCTCTATTTTGACACTGATGGAGCGGCAAAAGCTTGTTACGGAGGGTGCGGGCGCTGTGAGCGTTGCGGCGGCGATGTACAATAAGCTCCAGCTTGAGGGCAAAAAGACGGTGTGTGTGCTGTCGGGCGGCAATATTGATGTAAACATCCTCTCGAGGGTGATTACACGTGGCCTCATAACAAGCGGAAGAAACGTAAACCTCACAATGAGCCTTATAGATAAGCCCGGCCAGCTGGAGAGTGTATCGAGTATTATTGCGAAACTTGGGGCAAATGTGGTAAAGGTAGAGTATGATTACTCGGACAAAAACCTTGCGATAAATAGTTGCTTTTTGAAGATAAGCCTTGAGACGAGAAACCACGAGCACCTGTGTGAAATAGAAAAGGCATTAAAGGAAAACGGCTTCAACATCGTGAGTGTTTCTAAATAGAGGGCTAAATGGCGGCGCACATGTAAGCAAATGCGTGCTTTACGGTGAAACAAAAATAAAGATGAGGAAATACTTGTGAACTTAGTGGGAAAGTTGCAACCGATTATCATTATAGGCGCTGCGCTAATAGGCTTATTGCTTGGGCAGTTTACGGCGCTCGGGAGTATTTCCTCCGGCTTTATTGAAGTGTTTTTAATGCTCCTTTTGTATATTCTGTTTCTTACGGTGGATTTGAAAAAGCTCGGAAATGCGCTTAAAAATGTGCGGTACACACTGGCAAGTATTGTAATTAACTTTGTAATCACACCATTTATTGCATATGCTCTCGGTGCGGTGTTTTTTGCGGAATCTATAGATATTCGCATCGGGCTTTTGATGCTCCTTGTCACGCCGTGTACCGACTGGTATCTTGTTTTTACAGGCCTTGGCAGGGGAAATGTGGAGTTAAACATGTCCATATTGCCCATAAATTTAATTCTGCAAATAGTGCTGATGCCGGTGTACCTGCTGATGTTTTTGTCCAGTGAGGTGCAAATAAATGTATTTAACATTTTGCAAAGCATAGGAATGGTGCTGTTGATTCCGTTTGCACTGGCGATGATTACAAAACAAGTGACAAAGAACAAACAGCCTGTGAAGGAATTTATAGAAAGGCAGAGCGACAACATGCAGCTAATTTTTTTGTGCATGGCGGTGGTTGTTATGTTTGCTTCGGAGGGAAAGAGCCTATTTGAAAACCCAAGCTTACTGCTTAAAATGTTTATTCCACTACTCATATTTTTTGCGGTGCTATTTGTAATAGCTCAAGTGGTGGGAAAGCTTTTGAAATTCAAGAAAAAAGATATAGTTGCGCTAAATTTCACCACAATGGCTCGCAACTCTCCCTTAGCACTTGCCATTGCGGTAGTGGCGTTTCAGGGCCGGCCGCTTGTGTCTTTGTCCCTTGTAATCGGCCCGTTGATTGAGCTTCCTATTCTTTCTGTTGTGGCGAGTGTTTTGCGAAGATGGGTGCGCAGAGATGAGCGCAAAAAATAGCAGTGGGTGGGTGTTTTGTGGAAAAAACGAAAAAAGTTGAAATTTATGTTTGACAAGCGCACACAAATTTGTTACAATAGCAAAGCGGTAAATATCCGGGTGTAGCGCAGTTGGTAGCGCACTTGACTGGGGGTCAAGGGGCCGTGAGTTCAAGTCTCGCCACTCGGACCATCGTAGCACCGAACCTTTTGAGGGTTCGGTGTATTTTTTTGGCTGAAACTAAAGCTCGAACATTTGGAGGAATATATGAACGAAAGAGCAAATAGATATTTGGCGGAGGAAAAAATAGGCAAGCTGATGGTGAAATTCAGCCTGCCCTGCATACTTTCCTTTGTGGTTTCATCCCTTTACAATATAGTTGACCAAATTTTCATAGGGCAGGGCGTTGGCTTTTTGGGCAACGGCGCAACCAATGTGGTGTTTCCGCTGGTAGTGGTGGTGTTTGGATGCGCAATAATGTTTGGCGATGGAGGAGCGGCATACCTTAGCATATCTTCGGGTAGAGGGGATACCGAAAGCTCGCACAAAAATGTTGGAAACGTGATAGTGACATCGCTGTTTACGGGGACATTTTTGGCGGTGGTGTTTTACCTAAACATGGGAAGCCTGCTGTCACTATTTGGGGCAACACCCGCAATACTGCCGTATGCTGTGGAGTATTTCAGCTATATACTAATAGGCTTTCCGTTTTTTACGCTGGGCATTGCGCTAAATTCGATAATAAGGGCGGACGGAAGCCCGCAATTTGCGATGCTGGCAATGATTGTGGGCTGTGTGATAAATGTTATACTCGACCCCATTGCGATATTTGTGCTGGGCTGGGGCATGATGGGGGCGGCGCTGGCCACCATAACGGGGCAGATAGCAACGGTAGGGATGTGTCTTTTTTATTTGCGAAGGGCAAAGACATTTAGGCTGAAAAAGCACAGCTTTGTGCCAAGCATCAGCATTCTGAAAAAAACGGTGCCACTTGGCATCAGCAGTCTTTTGACACAGCTGTCTGTTGTGGTGGTTATGGCGGTGATAAATAATGCGCTTGTGAAATACGGTGAAGCGTCGAAATACGGCGCCGACATACCCCTTACTGTGCTGGGAATAGTGATGAAAGTATTCCAAATTGTAAACTCGCTTGTGGTGGGTGTTGCGGTGGGTTGCCAGCCGCTGGTGGGCTACAACTACGGAGCGGGAAATTTTGACAGAATACGGGAAATTTTGCGAAAGATGATTGTTGTTGTGGCGATAATGGGCTTATTTGCGCTTTTAGCATTTGAGTTTTTTCCCATGCAGATAATCTCTGTGTTCGGCAACGAGAATGAGCTTTATAATGAGTTTGCAGTCTTGTCCTTTAGGATTTTTCTGTCCACTATTATTCTTACAAGCATACACAAGACGATGAGCATATTTTTGCAGGCACTGGGAAAGCCGCTTATGGCGCTGGTTTTATCACTGCTTAGAGATTTTATCCTGCTGTTGCCGCTCATAATTGTACTGCCTGAGTTTTTTGGCGTTGAGGGGATTTTGTTTTCGGCGCCCATTGCGGATGTGTTGTCGGTTGTTGTTGTGGTAATTGTGGCAAAAAAAATTATGAAAGAATTGAAAAATGCCGGAGAAAAGCATAAAATAGATTTAGAAGAAGGCTAAACTCAAACTGAGGGGAGCGTGACGAGCGGTGAAAACAATCATTACTGTAAGCAGGCAATTTTCAAGCGGCGGCCGCCAGGTGGGAAAAAGGCTGGCAGATGCGTTGCAGTACGCGTATTACGACAAGGAAATAGTGGGCGAGATTGCAAAGCAGACGGGATTTGCGCAGGAGTATATTGAAAAGTACAGCGAAAAGTCAGTGACAAGAGTATACCCGTATACCTATGGCGCTACGTTTTACGGGTATAAGGACTCGCCTGTGGAAGAGATACAAAAGGCGCAGTTTGAAATAATAACAAAGCTTGCCCAAAAGGGCGAGTGTGTCATAGTGGGTAGGTGTGCTGACTATATTTTGCGTGAGCAAAATCCGCTTAAAGTATTTATCTATGCTTCCGATATGGCCTGCAAAATAGAGCGCTGTAAAAACAAAAAAGACGATGATGGGCTAAATGAAAAGGAAATAGTAAAGCAAATTAGCCGTATAGACAAGGAGCGTGCAAAGTACTATTATTTTTGCACGGGGCAAAAATGGGGAGAGCTTGAAAACTACAATCTCTTTATCGACACCTCTGCTATTGATATTAAAACGGCAGTAGAAATCATTACAACTGCCGCAAGCGACTGAAAAATTCACAAGAAAACACCGCACATTGGGAATACCTAATATAGTGCGGTGTTTGTGTATAATGGTGTATGGGAAAATGCGCTTTGGGGGAAACTGCGATGTCTGCTATTGAGCTTAAAAATTTTTCTAAAAAATACGGCAACTTTACGGCGGTGAACGCTCTAAACCTATCCGTGCAAAAAGGGGAAATAGTGGGGTTTGTGGGCAAGAACGGTGCGGGAAAAAGCACCACCATTCGCAGTATTTTGGATATTATACACCCCACACATGGTGGCATCACTGTGCTTGGGATGAATAGTGTGCAAAGCTCGAAAGAGATGAAAAAACGTGTCAGTTATGTGCCGAGCGAGTCGAGCTTTTATGATGATGTCACCGTTCGCCGCTTGCTTTTGTTTGCCATGCAGTTTGCGGACAGCACCATAGAGGAGATGCAACAGCTTGCGGAGTATTTCGAGCTGGACCTTTCCAAAAAAGTGACGGAGCTAAGCCTTGGCAACAGGAAAAAGGTGTCCATCGTGCAGGGGTTTTTGAAAAAGGCGGAGCTTATGATACTGGACGAGCCGACGAGCGGCCTTGACCCATTGATGCAAAAAAAGTTTTTTGACCTGCTACTAAAGCAAAAGCAAAGCGGCAAGACAATATTTCTCTCCAGCCACAACCTTGATGAAATAGAAAAATACTGCGATAGGGTGGCTATTATCAAGGACGGCGAGCTTGTGGACTTTTTTGATATGAAGGACGTGAAGCATCGGCACACCCAGACGGTTTTTTACGAGACGGCAGAGGGCGAAACCGAGAGCTTTGAAATAGACGGAGATATAAACACTCTTGTGGCAAAGCTTGCAAGCTTGGATTTGAAAAGGCTGGAAATAAAGACAAAGACGGTGGGGGAGGAATTCATAGGCTACTACGAGGGGAGTGAGCTGCTGTGAGGGAGATGCAGGCGAAAAATATAGTCAGGCTGTGCAAGTTTAACATATACATTCTGCGCAAGGCCATCATAGGATGGTGCTGTGTGGTGACGGCGCTTATGACGCTGTACATGATTTTGTTTCCGTACGTGCAGGACATAGCTGGGGTGAAAATGGATGCCCTGCCCACGGAAATTTTACAGCTGGTGGGCATGGACTCGCTGTCTGATATGGCAAACTACACCACCTACTATGGGATGATATTCGGCATAATACTTGTGGCGGTGTCCATATTTGCGGCGACGTTTTCGGCGGGGCTAATAACAAAGGAGGAAAAGACAAAGTCGATAGAGTTTTTGAGCTCCTTGGCGGTGAGCAGGCAGGAAATATACGTATCTAAGTATATAACTTCGCTTGTTGCGGTGGCGGCTGTGCTGGTGGGTGCTGTGTGTTCAGCGGCTGTGTGTGGCCTTATAAACGGCGGTGAAACGTTCAGCCTTGCGGGCGTTCTCACCTCTGCGAAAACAGCGGGCTTTACGGCGGTGTTCTTTGGCGCAGTGGGGCTGTTTATGGCGGCGCTCAGCGGTAAAATAGGCGGCGGTGCGGCGGTGAGTGTTGTGGTGATAGCAAGCTATATGCTTGGGTATCTTGGGGAGCTTTTGGGCGATAAGGCGGAGTTTTTGTTCTATCTCTCTCCGTTCAAGGCCTTTAGCGTGGAAAATTCACTCAGTATGGACGGTGAGTTTATCGCAAGCCTTGCGGTCTATTTTGGCATTTATGTTGTGCTTGTGGTAGCAGGGTGCATAGCCTACCAAAAGCGAGACTTGAAGGTGTGAAATTTGTGCTTGCAGACATAAAAGATATTAAAGCGATATTGTGCGTTATTGCCTTAATGCACAAATATGCGGCAAAATTTTTGTGAGACTCAATGTCGTTTTTTGGGGTAAAATAGATTTACACAAGGAAATTTTTAGTGTATCATGAAAACTGTGAAAGCGAATGTGGTGGTTTTTTGTAGAAAAGTACATGTTTGTTTGCGGTTTTTGGTGGGATTGGGAGTGTCCAAATGTGGTGATTTATTCGCTATATCTCCCGCCGCAGGTGGGGGATATAGCGCCTTCTTCTTGCGCCCAGCGTATTCTGAATTATCTCTATGTGTCCACTCCCGTGGGGTTTTGTTTTATGCCAAAATGACAACGCTATCATTTTGGCATATCGGCTTTTAATTGGATTGATTATATAAATTATCAGGAGGGATTTTGCTATGGCAACAGGATTTCAAACCGAGAAAAAAATTGTGAGAGAGTATTTCGACAAGCTCGAGCGTTGCAAGCCAGAGGAGTGCAAGGATGTATTGGCAGAGTTTATGTCGGAAGATTATTTTTGGGAAGGACCCTTCCCCTTCATGGACAAAAATGGGCCTAAAGCCGTAGCGGAGGACTTTTGGCAGCCGCTGAAAGAATCCATGTATTTTATGCAGCGTCGTCAGGATGTATTCATCGCAGGTGTTGCGCTGGATGGCATCACCTGGGTTATGAGCATGGGGCAGTTCATGGGCGTTTTCAACAAGGATTTTCTGGGCATTCGCCACACGAATAAAATGCAGCACCTACAGTACTGTGAATACAGCCGCGTGGAAAACGGCAAAATTGTGCACACGGCGCTGTTCCTTGATTTGGTGGGCTTTATGATGGAGGCGGGCGTTTATCCGCTCACACCCATGCTGGGCAACTACTTTGTGTACCCCGGCCCCCGTGACCACAACGGCCTTCTGTTTGAGGATGCAAACCCCGAAGAATCGAAGGAAACTTTCAGAATAGTAAAGCAGATGAATGATGAGCTGGAAGATTTGTTTGTGCAGAACATCACCGACAAGGAGGAGACGTACAAACTCTTGCAGCGCACCTGGGCGGAGGATATGATATGGTACGGCCCGTGCGGCGAGGGCGCAGGCTACACTATTAAGGGCTATCAAAATCATCACCACCATCCCTTCTGCGATGCACTGCCCGACACCACATTTAACAAGATAAACGCTTACTTTGCGGAGGGTGCGTTTGCCACCTACTTCACCAGCTTGCAGACAAATCCCGAAGGTGGCTGGCTGGGTATGCCCGGTGGCAACAAGGATGTGCGTATGCGTGGTGATATTGACATTTACTATGTCAAGGATGGCAAAATTTCGGAAAACTGGTGCTTTATCGACATTCCCTACTGGCTCAATGAGCAAGGGCTTAATATTTTTAAGAGGGCAGAGGATATTCGGAACGTTTATTAGAGAGTATTTGCATTAAAAAAGCTCACATCTCATACAAGAGGTGTGAGCTTTTCCTTGTGGCTATTCACAATGATTTATCAAAAACTTTGCGGCGGAAAAGTTGCAAACAAGCTCCATGAGTGCGGCGTTGCCCTCTGCATCGTCCGTTTTTGAGAGGGCTATAAGCTCGCTGATGTGCTCTTTGTTGAGATAATGCGCTATCCGCTCATCAAAAAAAGTTTCTTCAAATGTTTTTACTACGTCGGAATAGTTTTCTCTCAACCGAAACGTCCAGTCGGCGCTTTGCACGCCAAAGGTCATGACGTTTTCCGCAAGCTTTTTGGGCAGAATATCGCTAAAAGCACCCGCTATCATGCGCCGTGTGGCAAACTCTTTCGTGCCCTTTTCAAACTTTGCAAAGCGCTCCAGCGGCTGCGAAAAACAAAGCTCACATATCCGCTTGTCCCTTGTAATATCCCTTGAAAAAGCACCGCTCATGAGGCTCATTTTTGTCTCGTAGACGCCCTTTGACAGCAGGGAGTCGGCGCTCATCATGGTGCGGCGTTGCCGGTTGTACTCAAAAGTGTTTCGCGCGCCTGCGTATAGCTCTTTCTGGATGAGTTTATTTGATATATCGTGCTTTTGGAAAAGCTCTTTGCTCGCAATTACGTTGTAGTTTTCAGCGTTTTTGATTCTTTTTATGCTCTTTCCGGCGTATCTTGGGAAGGTGCTTTCGAGCCACGATTTGACGGATAGCTTTCTTGAGTAGTTGTACCTTTTTGCCTGGCGCAACAGGGCGCATATCGCCTTGAGAGGTCTTTTTCTTGCGTACATTAAGGTGGTAGCATAGTGCAGCACAGTGCCGAAAGATATAGTGATATTTCCCGCACTGCCGTTTAATAAAACGGTGCATCCCTCTTCGCCTATCTGCTTGTTCAAGGGGTACAGCCATGTTAGGTTGATTGCGCTTTTGAACGGGTTTTCCAAGTGGTGAAGAGAGTCGTCAATGAAGGTGAGCGAATTGTTTCCTTCGCCAGAAAAAAACGTAGGTTCAATATTTTTGTGCATCTCACAAAGCTGTTTCACAAGCCCTGATTCATCCACTGCAAAAAGGTGATTGTTTTTGCCCTTGTACTGTGGTGTGGGCACAGAGGTGTAGCTGTAGAGCTTTTTTTTGTGCTTTTTCAAATGGAATGCGGCGGCGGCGCCCACTGTGGTGGAGTCCATGCCACTGCTTAATAGTATGGCGGTTTTTTCTACGTCGTCCGTTACCTCGGCGACGGATTTATCAAAAATATTCCGCAACTCCGCAAATACCTCGGCATCCGGCCTTTTATCACTTGCGGTAAAGTGTGGTTGCCAAAACGTCCTGCTTTCAACCACGTCCGCTGAAAAAACAAGCAAGCTCGCAGGGGGGAGCAACCTGATGCCTGCATAGGGGGTGGTGCAGGTTTCTTGTAGGTTAGAGATGAATTTGGTGGATAAAAACTCGGTTATCCACACTTCGCTCACGCCGTGCTCGTTCGGTAGAGCATTCACTATGCTGTCAAGGCTTGTGCCAAAATAAACGGTGCTACCCTCTTTGCAGTAATACAGCACTCGGTTTGACACATGGTCAACAGAAAGCAGGAGCTTGTTATTTGCCTTGTCGTATGCCGCAAAGGAATAAGCCCCCCGCAGGTGCTCGTTGACCTCTACACCCCATTTTTTGAACGCTAAGTAAAATAGCTCACCATCGGGCGGCAGGGGGGATATGCCTAATTTTTCGGCGACTTCCAAGCGGTTGTCCAGCATTCCGTCTGCGGTAAACAGCAAACCGTCGTCCGAAAAGGGCAGGCGCTCCTTTACGGAGCTTTTGCGGGTATACTGTATGCCACAGCCCATTACGGCGTTTTTTTCGTGCTCAAAGGCATAGCGGTCTATCCTGTACTTTTTCAGTGCTTTTTGCATAGAGGCGGCAATATCACTATTTATTTCGGCATTATCTAAGTCGACGGCACCCCAAATAGCAGACATACATTCTCCTTACACAAACAAAAATATAGAGGCATTATATACACAATGCCTCTATATTATACCACATTATTCGGTTTTGTTAGCTGCAGATGCCTTGCGTTGTAGGGGTGCTGCCGGGTCCGTTGAAAGAGCCTTTGTCGTACATATCGGGGCAGGGGTCTACGGTGCCCTGTGCAGTTTCGGCGATGTTCAAGACATCTATTTCGGGTGTGTTCCACTTTTTCATTTTAAGTATCTCCTTGATAATTTTCTTTTGGAAACTTACTACATGTTTATGATAACAATGAATGTTGCCTGTGTAAATGTTTCTAACAGGATAGTAATACTTTTTTGTGAAGTTGTGATGGGAAATGTGTAGTAAACAAGATAAGATGTATAGTTATCTAAGGTAACAAACAGAAAAGAAATTAAGTTTGCGCTAAACTCACGCTTAAAAAATTTTGATGTGGGGGTAATGGAGCGTGCGCGAGCGGATAACGAATTCAAGATGGTAAAACATTTTGCCACATTGAATTGCAATTCCTCGATGGCTTTTTCTTGTAGCTTCTTATTGCCTCTCTGTCCAATATGTTTGACAATCCTACAAAAACATAGTAACAAGTAGCCGATAACACCTTGACATTAAGCCTGTTATTATATATAATAATCGTTGCTACTCTTGATACCACCACCAATACCCTACTACCGTGTGAAACCTAAAACTTTACATATCTGTCGGTTGTTTTTGCCCAAAACTACGTTGTCGTCAATCGGAATACACACAGTATTCCTCATTCCTCCGCCTTGTTTTGAACAAAAATATCTCGATATCTATTGTAAACTTTTAGATTACACAAGGTACTACGAGGAGTGCTGTGTTTGTTAGATGTGCAGGGGCTGCTTCATCCGCAGGCAAAAGCCGCAAGCGGCGAGCAGGTGTTTGACTTTTCGGGCGAGGATTTTTGCGGGTTTTCGGTACAGCAGCAAGCAAGCCTATGCTGGAAAGCTACACCCGAGCATGGTGTTGTGCGCATAATTGTAAGCGTTACAGCGCCGCTAAGCGCCGAGTGTTCACGTTGCCTTTCGGATGCGTGTTATACTTTGCGAATCGACAAAGAATATGTCCTAAGACAGCAGGATTTGCAAAATCCATTTCCCGAGTTACCGCTCACACCCGATGGAATGCTGGACTTGCGTGAGCTTGCTTACGGTGAGATAGTGATGGAAAGCCCGCAAGCAATATTGTGCGATGAAGATTGCGCAGGGCTGTGCGCGCAGTGTGGCAAGTCCAAGACGGTGTGCAAGTGTACACAGGAGCCCGAGTGCGACCCACGCTTGCAGGTGCTTAGGGACTTGCTGACAGCGCAGGATGACGAGGGGCAGTAAAGATGTTTTCAGTGCGGCATTTGCCGCTGAAATATGCGATAATACGAGAGCGGCACTTTTAAGTGCCGAGAACCACGGGCCAAAAGCCCAAGACCTTTATGAGGAGGTGCTATCATGGCGGTACCAAAGCGTAAACATTCCCAGGCAAGGCGTGACAAAAGGCGCTCCAACGTTTGGAAGTTGGATGCTCCCACGCTGGTAACATGCACACAGTGTGGCTCTTACACTGTGCCACACCGCACTTGCGGAAGCTGCGGCTTTTACAAGGGCAGAGAGATAGTCAAGCAAAAGGAGGCATAAATATGCCTGCGGCGCAGGGGACACAACGTTCCCTGCGCTTTTTCTCTGTGTAAAAGGTGTTGTTTTGGGTAAATACCATTTAAGGAGGCTCTTCAAATGGCGGTGCTTATAAAAGCCGTATCGCCGCACAGCCCGGCGCAAAAGGCAGGGGTGCGCGAGGGAATGCGCCTGTGCTGTATCAACAACAACCCCATTTGTGATGGGCTTGACTATGAGTTTTACTCGTCCGCCGCACAGCTTAGCTTACAGCTACAGGTGGGAGATGCCATGCGCACCATAGCCGTGCAAAAAAAGGAGTATGAGCCGCTTGGGTGTGAGTTTGACACATACCTCATAGATGCACAGCACGCCTGCAAAAACCGATGTATCTTCTGCTTTGTGGACCAGTTGCCAAAGGGTATGCGCCCCTCGCTCTACTTTAAGGATGACGACGAGCGGCTGGGCTTTTTATTCGGCAACTATATAACGCTGACAAACCTCTCCGAGCGGGAGGTTGAGCGCATCATAAAAATGCGCTTTTCGCCGGTGAACATCAGCGTGCACACCGTAAACCCTGCCCTGCGCACGCAGATGATGCACAACAAAAATGCGGGCAAATGCCTTGAAATTATCCCACGGCTTGCAAAGGCAGGCATAGAGATGAACGTTCAGCTGGTGCTGTGCAGCGGCGTAAATGACGGGGCTGAGCTGCAAAAAAGCCTTGAGTGGCTGGCGGCACTACATCCTGTGGTAAGGAGCGTTGCGGCGGTGCCCGTGGGGCTGACAAAGCACCGAGAGGGCTTGCACAAGCTTGAAAGCTACACAGAGCAAAGCGCCAAAGAGCAGCTTGATATTATGCTGGGCTTTGGGGATAGCTTCGCAAAGCGCAGTGCCGAGGGTGTAAGGCTTGTATATCCATCGGACGAGTGGTTTTTGTTAAGCGGAAGAGATGTGCCGCCCGCTGAATTTTACGATGGATACCCACAGCTTGAAAACGGTGTGGGCATGTGGCGGCTGTTTTGCGATGAGTTTGAGCAGGAGCTAAGCGAGATACAGCGCCCTGCAACGCCTGTGTGTGCGGATGTGGTGTGCGGAAGCTTGGCAGCACCCCTAATGCGCAGGCTGGCAAGCCTACTTGAACAAAAAAACATCGGAATAACGCTGAATGTGCAGGAGATAAGGAATGACTTTTTCGGGCATGGTGTCACCGTGACGGGGCTTTTGACAGGGCGGGACATCATCGCACAGCTAAAGGGGCGAATGAAGAGTGGCCGTCTTTTGCTGCCCAAGGATGTACTGCGTGCAGAGGGGGACATATTGCTGGACGATGTATCCCCTGAGGACATTGCCGCCGCATTAGGCGTAGAGGTAAAGGTGCTGGATGAAGGGGCACAGGCGCTACTGTGCGCACTTGAGGGGCAGAAATAAGCGTGTCTTTGTGGCACGGTGCATTTGCTTTTCAATTAAGTGACTATACAAACAGGAGATTTTCATGAATAATATACTTAATGTGCGTGGGGTAGAGATTGGCACGGGTATACCTAAAATATGCGTGCCGCTAATGGGCGAAAGCTTGCAGGCGCTTTTGAAAGAGGCGGTGCTTGCCGCTGATAGCGGAGCACAGCTAATTGAATGGCGTGCGGATTTCTTTGAGGATATAGCGCAGGAGCAGAGCATTGTGTCGGCGCTGAAGATGCTGCGTGCAACGCTCTGTGATATGCCCATTTTGTTCACACTGCGCAGCGAGCGGGAGGGCGGGCGGCTTTCGCTTACCCTAAAGGAGTACAGGCGTATTTGTACAGCCGCTATTGAGGCTGGCGGCGCAGACCTTATAGATATTGAGCTGTCCTGCGGCGAGGGCATGGTGCTGGACCTGTTACAGCAGGCGCAGATGGCAGGGCTGAAAACATTGCTGTCTGCTCACATGTTTGAGGATACGCCGAGCATGGAGGAGATGTTTAACACGCTGTGCCACATGCACAGCCTAAGCGCCGATTTACCCAAGATTGCGGTGATGCCCAAAGATGCGGATGATGTGCTTGCACTATTAAGTGCGGCAGGCGCATACGCACGCCACACAAGCCATCCCTGCATAGCAATCTCCATGGGGGATGTGGGGGCATTCAGCCGTGTGTGCGCAGGACATTTTGGCTCTGCGATTACGTTCGCCAGCCTTGAAAAGGCATCCGCTCCCGGGCAGATACCTGCCGCAAAGCTTGCGGATGTACTTTCTCTGGTGTACGGCGAAGCGTAAGATGTTTAATAGAGTGAATACGGATAAAATAACATAATATTGCGAATAAATAACATTGAATTTTGTTATAACAGTGCAATAAATGCACTTGGACGAGAAAATTAAAGACATGTCTATACAATGATAAAAAAACAATACATTACATCCGTGTAGATGGATATATTGCAATAACTGCACATAAAAAACTTTCCGCACATTGTGGTTGCACGGAAAGTTTTTTTGCGTGTATGGTTGGTTTGAGCGATAACAGATGTCGCTAAAATTCTGCGTACGCTTCAAAATTTTTGATGTCGTTTTGCTCGCCTAAAAAGTAGTATCCGCCCTCGCTGATACAGCTGCCCAGCAGTGAAAAGCTACTGTTTGCGACAATTTCGCTTCGGTATAAGAAGACCATCCTTTGGGGCAGTGCGCTTTGCAGGCGCTCAAAGGGCAGGTGGTCGCACACAAAGTCGGCGTAATTGCTGTTGTTTACATGCCCGATGCGGTCGCATACGCTGTAGCCTGCACGCAGCTGCTGAAGATTAAACAGCGCCCCCGGCTTTGGAATATCAAAGCTGTGTGTTTCGCCCACAGGCTCGCCAAAAAAGTGCTGTGAGATTTCGCTTGGGGCAGTGCGCATTATGCGCTTAGTTTGTGTGTCCACAAGCACCCAGCGTGAATCCATCTCGCACAGCGTCTCGCCACGCTCGTCCTGCAAGACTGTCATGCGATAATACACCGCACGCTTTATTCCGTACGCACGTGTTTTTATGCGCACGTGCTGCTGTGAATAGGGCATGTTGCTTATTTTGAGCGACACTTTAGAGAGCAAAAATACCGAATGACTGCGCTCGTAAAACGCATCGTCTATGCCAAGTGATACACACTGCCTGCCCGATACCTCCTGCGCACGACGGAGCATTGCCGAGGGTGTCATTCTGTCATTTATGTCGCACTCGAAGTGTAAAACGTCAAAGTCCTGCTCGTACCATATTGACATTGCAAGCCTCCCAAAATGTCGGATGTTATTTTACATATAGTATATTGTGCTGTTGAATATCCCTAAAGTATGCGAAAAGTATGACGCAAAATAGCGGTGCAAGCTTACCCCAGCAGACACTTTCCGCCCACAATCACCTCGTCCGTTTGCAATGAACGGTTCCATATCACAATGTCCGCACGCTTGCCGGGCATTAGGCTGCCTATACTGCTTTGCAGGCCTACGGCAGTGGCCGGGTTTAGCGTGGCGGCTCGCACCGCCTGCTCGATGGGAACGCCAAAGCCTATTGCCCTGCGGCAACACTCGGCTAAGCTCAGCACGCTTGCGGCGATAACATCCGTGTCTTCGCACACTGCCGTGTCTTCCTGCACCCACACACGCTGTGTGCCCAGCATGTAGTGGCCGTTTGGCATACCGCAGGCACGCATACTATCGCTCACAAGGCACACACGCTCTTCTCCGAACCACTTGAATGCAGACCTCACCACAGATGGGTGTAGGTGGATGCCGTCCGAAATAAGCTCCACAAAAGCGTCCTTGTCGCTTGCGGCACCCACCACGCCGGGGCTTCGATGCCCAAAGGCGGACATGGCGTTGAACAGGTGCGTTACATGCCCCGCACCCGCATCAAACGCTGCCAGCGCCTGCTTGTAGGTGGCATCGGTGTGCGCCAGCGCCACCACACACCTGTGTGCCACATGGCGTATAAACTCCACCGCGCCGTAAAGCTCGGGAGCAACCCCCACAAGCTTTATATAGCCGTCTGCAAGCGTGTACATCTCATCAAACAGTTCCTTGCTCGGCGGAATAACACTGCTCAAATCATGCGAGCCGCTCTTTTCAGGGTTTATAAACGGGCCTTCCATGTGCACACCACGCAGTACAGCGCCGTGGCCGTCCTTGCCGAAGTAGTCTGCGGCGGCGGTGATAGCGCCCGACATACTGTCCTTGTCAGATGAAATTAGCGTGCCCAAAATGCTGGTAATGCCGCACTCACCGTAATATTCCAGCATTTTCTCTATGCTCTCAGCATCTCCATCGCAAAAGTCGCCACCCACAGCACCGTGCGTGTGAATGTCCACAAAGCCGGGCAGCACATAGCCGCCCCCTGCATCAATAGCACCCTTGCCCGCAAGGCTTCCGAGCGGCGCTACCTGCGTGATGAGCTCTCCTTCAAAGGCGATGTCTGCCATTTTGAACAAGCAGTCCTCCCCAAAAACAAGCCCGTTGGTAATAACCATCTTTGTTCTCCTTTGTGCATAAGCTCTTAATTGAAATCGGATGTCGGTGTGTTTTCGCTGTGTGAAAAACTGCACCCACAATAGCTCTGCCGATATATATCATGCTGTTTGCAAAGCTGTATACTTTGTAATACACCGTTTTTTTTCTTGAAATCGCAGGGCAGGCACTTCACGCTGTACTTGTCCGCAAGCTCATTTCCCATGCGCCACAGCAGTGCGGCGTTTTTGTGGGGGCTTGCGCTTAGCGTTGTGGCAGCCCACCCGATGTTTTGCCCTGCGGCAAACTGCGCTGTGCGCTCAAGGCGTACACGAAAGCAGGCATCACACCGCACGCCGCCCTCGGGGGCATCCTGCATACCCTGCACCGCCTGCAAAAAGTCCTGCTGTGCAAACGGCTCTTTTATTAGTTGAGGCGCTATTTTCAGTGGCAAGCATTTCGTCAGCGTCACAAGCTGTTCATAGCGTTTTTCGTGCTCTTCGTAGGATGCGATGTTGGGGTTGTAGTAAAAAATGCTCACCTCAAAGTGCTCGCACAGCCTTGGCAACGCAGAGGCGGCGCAGGGCGCACAGCAGGTGTGTAGTAAAAGCCGTGTGCCGAGCTCGGTGCTTGCGATGACACGTTCCATCTCTTTTTGTAAGTTTTGCATGTAAGCTCCTTGGGTGGCACATCTTTTCCCTGTTGTTTTTGGTAGGGATACACACCGTTTTTGATGTTTTACATTTCCAACAAATCTTCTTCACAAGCCATAGGTATACTATCGCCATGACAAACAAAAACACCACAGCGTGTTTTTGGAGGGAAGCGGAGGGGATAGGTATAAGATTTAGCAGCGACAATACATTTTGATAGGAATTATATAGGCGATTTCAACTCGTATAGACACTGCCTATGTGGAAACGCACTTATTTACTGCCGTCTCGGTCAATAAATACCGACGCGGCAGACAACCTACAACTCGCACTTGGTTTAATGATTTGCAAGAACACACTAAAGGGGCTTTGCCCCAAGAGAAAGCCGGTCAAATCAAGGGCGATTAACATATATTATACAAGTATAATAACACAATAGCAAACACCCGTCGAAAATACTTAGTGTAAATTCGACGGGTGTTATTTTTCGCTATACAATAGGTCAGATAACTACCCCTTCATTTCGTCAAGAACACTGCGCATAATGGTGACACCCTTATCTATCTGTTCAGCGCTTGGGGAGGAGAAGTTCACCCGCACGCTCTGGCAGGGGGTGGAATCTTCCACAAAGAACGCATTGCCCGGCACAAGCGCAAGCTTTTGCTCAAGGCATTTTTTTACAAAGGTGGGCATGTCGGCATACTCGGGCAGGGTGAGCCACATGAACATGCCGCCCTGCACAGGCAGGTAGCTTATGTCGCCCTTTAGGACATCCTCAAACGTGCGCATCATGTGCTGTGCCTTAGCGCCGTAGATGCCCTGAAGGCGCTTTATGTGCGCATCGTAGTCCTGCGTTTCAAAATATCTTGCGATGACACGCTGGCTCCACAGCGGCGTGTGCACGTCGTTGCCCTGCTTTAGCACGGTCATTTTCGCAAGAAGCTCCTTTGGTGCAAGGCAAAACGCCACACGCATTCCGGGGGCAAATATCTTGCTCATGGAGGCGGCGTATACCACAATGCCTTCCTCGTCCAGCATTTTTATGGGTGGTATGTCCTGCCCGGTAAAGCGAAGTTCGCCATACGGGTTGTCCTCCAAAATAGGCACATTATATTTTTTGCACAATTCGTAAATTTCCCTGCGCCTTTGCAGGGAGGTGGTGTAGCCGGTGGGGTTTTGAAAGTTGGGTATGGTGTAAAAGAATTTGGGCTTTGGCTTTTGCGAAAGTGCCGCCTCAAGCTGTGCGATGTTTGGGCCTTCTGCGTCAATGCTCACGCCGATAAGCTGTGCGCCGTTGCTCCTGAAAGAGTTCAGCGCACCCAAAAACGCAGGGTCGTCGCACACCACTGTGTCGCCCTCGTTGCACAAAAGCTTGGACATAAAGTCCATCACCTGCTGGCTACCCGAGGTGACCATTACGCCGTCGTATTCTTTTATCAGCGGCCACTGGCGGCTGAGGTACAGCTTAGACTGCTCTATCAGCGCAGGGTAGCCTTCCGTGATGGAGTACTGTAGCGTGGTGGGCGCTTCGTTTCGCAAAAGCTCGTCCGATATGTTGCAAATGGCCTCGCTGGGAAATGCCTCCGGCGCAGGGTTGCCCCCCGCAAAGCTGATAAGCTGTGGGTCTGCCATCTGCTTTAGCAGCTCCCTTATTATGGATGGGCGCATTGCCGTAACTTTATTGCTATACTCAAAAACACTCATACAGTTCTCCTCTTTTTGCAACTTTTTTACAGGATAGTACGGCTGAACACTATACAATAAAACAAGCTATGTTTTTCGGGGTGTGAATTAAAAAGCAGGTTTGATTTTCCTGTGTGTATTGCCCGCTTGCGTTGGAGGGAAATACATCGGTTTTCTGTGGTTGCATTATGGCTTTGTTACCCTTGAAGCAGCGCTACTTTGCCACTGCCGTTTCCTGCACTGCGGCGTACTTTTCATCCAAAGTAAGCTTTACCTGTATGGGCATTGCATTTCCAATCAGCATATTCTCTATGCGCAGTGCAAGCTCCTGCTCGGTCATTTCAAAGTCAGGTGGCACCGCAACATCAAAAACATAGTGTGCGTGATTTTGGCGCTCCTCTATGTAAAAATCGTGTATGCTAAGGCGGCTGTCTATCTCTTTCACCTTGTTCGCCACCATGCTGCGCACATGGTCTGCGTGTGCATCTCCCGTTGCTATGGGGTCGTAGTGAACGATAAGGTGTATATTTTCGTTTTTTAAGAAGTCCCGCTCTATTTTGGTGATTATCTCGTGGTCGCTTGCGGCGGATGCCTTGCCCGACATCTCCACATGCACGCTTGCAAAGCGACAGCTTGCGCCATAGTCGTGCACAATAATATCGTGCACACCCAAAACGCCGGGGTAGCTCATTATTTTGTCCGCAATGCCCCTAAGGCTTTCCCTGTCGGGCGCAAGCCCCAAAAGGGGGTCTATGGTGTCCTTTGCAAGGCCGATGCCGTTTATAACAATAAACACCGCAACGCCAAGGCACATCCACGCATCTATTACAATGCCCGTAAAGCGTGCAAAAAGCGCACATATCAGAATGACGCCCGTGATAATGGCATCATTGCGTGCGTCAGCAAAGGTGGACTTTAGCGCAAGTGAGTGTATGGTGCGGGATATTTTTAGGTTAAATACGGCGAGCCATACCTTCACAAGCACCGAAATGAACAGGATGATAATTATCGGCCATGTGTAGTCTATGGGCTGTGGCTCGAAGATTTTTTGGACGCTTGTGCTAAAAAGCTGTACGCCCACCACTATGACAAGCCCTGCCACCACAAGCCCTGCGATATACTCCGAGCGTGCGTGGCCGAAGGGGTGGTCCTTGTCCGCAGGGCGAGAGGATACCTTAAAGCCCACCAGCGTGACCACCGAGCTTACGACATCCGAGAGGTTGTTCAGCGCATCGCCTACAAGCGCAATACTACCCGAAACAAGGCCGGCAAGCATCTTTATGCCTGCCAGCAATATGTTGCACAATATGCCAACCCAGCCGGCCAGCCGCCCATAGCGGGCATGCACGGACGGCTGGGCTGTGTTGTGCGCATCCTTCACGAAAAGACGCACCAAAAGATTCATCATTTGTTTTTGAGCATCTCGTCAATGGCGGCGGCGGCCTGCTTGCCTGCGCCCATCGCCAAAATAACAGTGGCGGCACCCGTTACCACATCGCCGCCTGCCCACACGTTGTCACGGGTGGTAAGGCCGTTGTCGTCGCGGGTGATAAGGCCGCCCCAGCGGTTTGCCTCAAGCCCCGGGGTGGTGGTGCGGATAAGGGGATTGGGCGATGTGCCGATGGACATAATCATAGCGTCGCAGTCCAGCACAAAGTCACTGCCCTCTACCTCTACGGGGCGGCGACGACCCGAAGCGTCCGGCTCGCCCAGCTCGCACTTGACACAGCGCATACCGATGACGTTGCCGTTTTCGTCGCCCAGCACCTCTTTGGGTGTGGTGAGTGTTTTGAAGAGGATGCCCTCCTCCTGTGCGTGGTGAATCTCCTCCTCACGGGCAGGCAGACCCTCCATGCCACGGCGATAAACAATGCTCACTTCCTCAGCACCAAGGCGTTTTGCGCAGCGCGCGGCATCCATTGCCACGTTGCCGCCGCCCACAACAGCCACCTTCTTTGCACGCATGATGGGCGTTGTGCTGCTCTCGCTCCATGCGCCCATAAGGTTCACACGTGTGAGAAACTCGTTTGCGGAGAACACGCCGTTAAGGCTTTCGCCGGGGATTTCCATAAACATGGGCAGGCCTGCGCCGCTTCCCACAAACACAGCCTCAAAGCCCATGTCGAAAATTTCATCAATGGTGAGCACCTTGCCCACGACCATGTTTGTCTGGATTTTCACGCCTATCTTTTCAAGGTTGTCTATTTCACGCTGAACAATCGCCTTTGGCAGGCGGAACTCGGGGATGCCGTACACCAAAACGCCGCCCGTCTTGTGAAGCGCCTCAAATATGGTGACATCGTAGCCCTTTTTGCCCAGCTCGCCCGCAACCGTAAGGCCTGCAGGGCCTGCGCCCACTACGGCGACTTTGTGTCCGTTTTTGGGTGCGGGTGCGGGAATGTCGCCACCGTTTTTCATCTTCCAGTCGGCAACAAAGCGCTCAAGGCGGCCTATGCCCACAGGCTCATGCTTTTTGCCACGGATGCACAGCTCTTCGCACTGCGTTTCCTGCGGACACACACGGCCGCACACGGCAGGCAGGCTCGTCTGGTCGCTGAGAATGTTGAAAGCTTCCTCAAAATCTCCCTCGGCCACCTTACCGATAAAGCCGGGAATATCTATGAGCACGGGACAGCCTGCCACACATGGCTTGTTCTTACACTGGATGCAGCGCTGTGCCTCCGTAACAGCCATCTCTTCTGTGTAGCCCAAGGCCACCTCTTCAAAGTTTTTGTTGCGCACATCCGGCTCCTGTGCCGGCATGGGGCATTTTTTAGGGTCCATATTTGGCATGATTACTTTACCTCCCTGCCGTACAATTTACACGCTTCATCACGTGCGTGCGCCTCGAAATCACTGTAGAAACTGCCACGCTTGATTGCCTCGTCAAAGTCCACCTTGTAGCCGTCAAAGTCGGGGCCGTCCACACACGCAAACTTGGTCTCGCCCCCAACGGTAAGCCGACATCCGCCGCACATGCCCGTGCCGTCAATCATAACGGGGTTCATGGAAACGGTGGCCTTTACGTTGTACTTTTTGGCAACCTCTACCGTAAACTTCATCATAACAAGAGGCCCTATGGCAACAATCTCGTCGTACTCGTTGCCCTCGCTGATAAGCTTTTCGAGTGCGGCGGTGACAAGACCCTTCTCGCCGTAGCTGCCGTCGTCCGTCATCACGACAAGCTTTTCGCTCACAGCGTCAAACTCTTTTTCAAGGATAACAAGGTCCTCGTTGCGGAAGCCGATGATGCTGTGCACCTCTGCGCCCATGTCGTGCAGGTACTTTGCGGTGGGGTACGCAATGGCACAGCCCACGCCGCCGCCCACAACAGCTACCTTTTTAAGACCCTCAAGCTCGCTCGGCCTGCCCAAAGGCCCTACGAAATCCTGCACAGACTCGCCCTTTTTCAGGCTGTCCAGCTGCATTGTGCCCGCACCCACTATCTGGTAGATAATAGTGATGGTGCCCGCCTCGCGGTCGTAATCTGCAATGGTGAGGGGGATGCGCTCCGAGTCGTCCTTTGCACGTACGATGATAAACTGGCCGGGCATTGCCTTTTTCGCAATGAGCGGTGCGTCAATCACCATGCGGCTGACCGTGGGGTTCAGTGCCTCTTTTTCTACTATGGTGTACAAAATATATCCTCCATTTCCATCCAAGCGCCGCCATGAGTGAGACGCTCGGTTTTTTACGTGTGTGGTGTTACTTAAACGACATACACAACCGACTGTGAGTTTATGGACATAGTACCCTCTCCCTGATAGTACCAGCATCTGTAAACGCCGTTGTCTACAAGCACCGTGGGCATTCCCTCTACCTGTACCTTTCGCACTGCGTCGTCGTACACAAGGCCTACGATAAAGTACTCATCATCGTTGTTTAGCCCAAATGGCATCCATATTCCCTGCGCTTCGCTTGAGGTAAGCGCAAGGCCACCTGCCACATCATTCACGACAAAGCCGCCTGCGCCTCGCTCCAAAAGAGCGCACGCAAGCGCATCACCGCTGATGTAAAACTGTAAGTAGCGCTCTGTGTCGCCCTTTACGCTCAGCGTTAAAATATCCTCCTGCACCGCAAGGCCTGCCGAGTGCTCGCTTAGCAGCTGGTGCGAGGGACGCGCGGCGGAGAGCGCAAAGGTGATGAACCATGTGGCAAGCACCGCCAGCAAAACACCAGCCGCAGCCATTATGATAATCTCTCGCTTTGTTATTTTGCGAGAGGGCAAAAGCGGCGGTGGGTCGGGAAGTTTTATATCGGGCGGTGGAGCTGATGCAGATGTGTTTCGCTCCCTTTCCATCATTGTTTCCCCTTGCTGTGTCTTGTGAAAAAGCGCACGTATTATAGAATATACATTTTACTTGATAGCTTCAATAAATGTTAGCATACTTAGGTGAAAATCGCAAGACTTACTCATGATTTTACAGTGTAAAATCAAAACATGACAAAACACAGATGCAACTGCACCAACAAATTATATCGGTGCAGTTGCATAAAAGTATATGGGGAGTGGATAAATAGAGGTGATTTGGAATACGTTAAGTGAGAGAAGAGGATATACCAAAAAACTAAATCACTGCGTTTGGACACTCCCAGTATATGTGAAAGCTTGCAAATTTCTTTGGTACGCACTGAATAAAAGCTAAAAGAGCTAAGCTAATCCAGCACTGCTCCCCTGTCGGCACTGCTGACAAGCTTTGAGTAGCGTGCGAGCCATCCGCTTGTGATGGGGCAGGGGGGCGCTTGCCATTTGGCTTTGCGCTGTGTTAGCACCTCGTCCGGCACCTTTACGTCCAGCCTTCCGGCAGGGATGTCCACACGGATGATGTCGCCCTCCTCGATGAGCGCGATGTTGCCCCCTGCGGCCGCCTCGGGGCTGACATGCCCGATGGATGCGCCTCTTGATGCACCCGAAAAGCGTCCGTCGGTGATGAGCGCAACCTCTTTGTCCAGCTTCATGCCTGCAAGTGCGGAGGTGGGGTTGAGCATTTCCCTCATGCCGGGGCCGCCTTTTGGCCCTTCGTAACGAATGACAACCACATCTCCCGATTTTATCTTTTCCGCATATATCGCCGCAATGGCCTCCTCCTCGCTGTTAAACACACGTGCAGGCCCCTCGTGCACCAGCATCTCGGGCGCTACCGCACTGCGTTTTACCACACTGCCTGTTTGTGCGATGTTGCCCCACAAGACAGCTATGCCGCCCGTCTCGCTGTAGGGGTTACTCACGGGACGCAGAACGTCGGGATTGAGGTTTTTTACACCCTCAATATTTTGCGCAATGGTCTTACCGCTCACCGTCATGAGGGAGGTGTTTAGCTTGCCGATGCTGTTTAGCTCCGCCATCAGTGCGGATATGCCGCCTGCCGCATCCAAATCCTGCATGTGCGCAGTGCCTGCAGGCGCAAGGTGACATAGGTTGGGTATCTTTTCGTTCAGCGCCGCAATGTCCTTAAGGCTAAGCTCAACACCTGCCTCGTGCGCAATGGCCAAAAGATGCAGTACGCTGTTTGTGGAGCATCCCAGCGCCATATCGCACGCCATGGCGTTGTGCAGTGCCTCTTTGCTTAAAATATCTAGCGCACGGATGTTGTTTTTTAGCATTTCCATCACCTGCATACCTGCCTGCTTTGCAAGCATGGTGCGCCGTGCGTGTACAGCAGGTATGGTGCCGTTGCCCGGCAGTGCAATGCCTATGGCCTCCGCAAGGCAGTTCATGCTGTTTGCGGTGTACATTCCGGCACAGCTTCCGCACCCGGGGCAGCAGTCTATCTCGGTTTTTGTGAGCAGTGCATCATCAATAATGCCTGCCTTGCGTGCGCCCACCGCCTCGAAAATATTGGAAAGGCTTATTTCACGTGCACCCTGTGCACCTGCCATCATAGGCCCGCCGCTCACCAAAACTGTGGGCAGGTTCAGCCTTGCCGCCGCCATAATCATGCCCGGCACGATTTTGTCGCAGTTGGGCACCAGCACCAGCGCATCAAAGCCATGCCCCATGAGCATGGTCTCCACGCTGTCCGCTATCAGCTCCCTTGAAGGAAGCGAGTACTTCATGCCGATGTGCCCCATGGCGATGCCGTCGCACACGCCTATGGCAGGCATCAGCACCGGTGTGCCACCTGCCATGCTCACGCCTGTTTTTACCGCTTGCGCAAGCTTGTCCAGGTGTATGTGCCCCGGCACAATCTCCGAAAATGCGGTCACAACACCCACCAGCGGGCGCTCAAGCTCCTGCGGTGTGTAACCCATTGCGTAAAACAAGCTGCGGTTGGGTGCACGCTCTGCACCCCGTAGTACTTTGTTGCTGTTCTCTTTCATTATAGTGTAATCCCGTCTGTTTTTTAGGGTGTGGACAAAAGGGAAGGTTTAGCTTTTTCGGTATATCCTCCGCCTGTGGCGGGGGATATACCGTTCTCTTCTCGCACTTAACGAGTTCTAAATCACGCCTACTTGTCCACTCCTGTTTTTAAGTTTACTTGTATAGTCTTGCGCTACACGATAATTCCCGTGCAAGCTGTGTATAACAAAAAAGCGCCCGCCCCAAGGGGCGGGGCACTGTTTTTAGTATGTGATGCGAAGGAAAAAGAATTACTCTTTGTCCTTCAGCCAGCTCATCATGCCGCGAAGGTCTTTGCCCACGCTTGCCAGCTGATGCTCCGACTCCTTGCGGCGGGTGGCCAAAAAGCGTGCCTTGCCGCCTGCGCCCATCTCCTGTACGAACTCGGAGGCGAATGTGCCGTTTTGAATCTCCTCCAGCACCTTCTTCATCTCCTTGCGGGTCTCCTCCGTCACCATGCGTGTGCCTGTGCGGTAGTCGCCGTACTCGGCGGTGTTGCTCACCGAATAGCGCATGTACTCAAAGCCGCCTTGGTTGATAAGGTCCACAATCAGCTTCATCTCGTGCACGCACTCAAAGTATGCCATCTCCGGCTCATACCCTGCGGCAACAAGTGTCTCAAAGCCTGCCTTCATCAGCTCGGTAACGCCGCCACACAAAACAGCCTGCTCGCCAAAGAGGTCCGTTTCGGTCTCCTCCTTGAAGCTTGTCTCCAAAATGCCCGCACGGCCTGCGCCGATGCCGCCTGCATATGCAAGTGCGTACTCTTTTGCCCTGCCGGAATAGTCCTGATAAATCGCAATAAGGCTGGGAACACCTGCGCCCTCCACATACTGGCTACGCACTGTGTGCCCGGGGCCCTTGGGTGCAACCATGATAACGTCGATATTTGCGGGAGGGTTTATTTGCATGTAGTGGATGTTGAAGCCGTGTGCAAACATAAGCACGTTGCCCTCGGACAGGCCGGGCAGGATGTCGTTTTTGTAAATCTCGGGTGCGATTTCGTCCGGCACCAACATCATCACAAGGTCGCCCTCTTTTGCAGCTGCCGCAGGCTCCATTACGGTAAGGCCTGCGTCCTTTGCTGCCTGCCAGCTGGGGGAGGTGCTGCGCACACCCACAACTACCTTCATGCCGCTCTCGTGCAGGTTCAGCGCATGTGCGTGACCCTGGCTGCCGTAGCCGATAATCGAGATAGTCTTGTCGTTAAGAATTTTCGGGTTTACGTCGCTGTCATAGAATTTCTTTACCATTATGTACCGCTCCTTTTGCATTTTCGCCATGCGGTAGCGCCATTTTGTTTTGCGGCACTACCGATGTATTTTTTTAAGATGTGCTACCTGAGTCAAAAACAAAACCCAAGAAACACCCTGTGCACATTTATATGGAGTGCAATATTGCACCCACCTTTATATAATAGCACACTTAAAGGTCAGTTGTCATCACCCAATCTGCTACTTCCTCGCCCAAGTGCAGTAACACCAGTGCGGCACATCTCTAAAATTTTATACTGCCCGATAACCGCTAAAAATGCGTCGATTTTTGAGGGCTTTCCCGTGAGCTCCACCACCATGCTGTCCACCGAAAGGTCCACGACGCTCGCCTTGTAAATTTCGGCCACCTCGTGCACTACATGCCGCATGGTTTCATCCGTGGCCACCTTCACCAGTAAAAGCTCCCTTTGGATAATCTCCTCCGAGTCCATCGCCACCACATAGCGCACCTCGTGTAGCTTGTTTGTTTGGCTGAGCACCTGGGCAAGCCGCACCTCGTCTCCACGCATGGTTATGGTGATGCGAGATATTTTTTCGTTGTCTGTTGCGGATACCGTCAGGGAATCGATGTTGAATATTTTACGAGCAAATAAGCTGGTGATGCGGGACAAAACACCCGAATTGTTGTCCACCAGTATTGAAATTATTTGTTTTTTCTCAGTCATACTTGCACCACCCCTTAAAATATAATCGTGTCAGCTACGCTTTTTCCTGCCGGAATCATGGGCGAAACCATCTCCTCACGGTCTATGACACATTCTATCCACGCAGGCCCATCCTCTTTCAGTGCCATCTGCATTGCCGCTTTGAATTCCTCGGGTGTCGTGGCACGATACCCTGCAAGCCCGAAACCTTCCGCCACTTTTTTATAGTCTGTGAGGCGCTGTGGCACGGAGGCGGAGTATCTGCCTTCGTAAAAAATTTCTTGCCATTGGCGCACCATGCCAAGTGCGTTGTTGTTCATAACAATGCTGATGATGGGCAATTTGTACGTGACAGCAGTGCACGCCTCATTCATGTTCATGTGAAAGCTTGCGTCGCCCGTGAAGTGTAATACTTTGCGGGTGGGCATGGCAAGCTGTGCGCCTATTGCCGCACCGTAGCCGTATCCCATAGTGCCAAGGCTACCGCTTGTCAAAAAGCTGCGGGGGAGCGTCCTGCGGCAATACTGCGCCGCCCACATTTGGTGCTGTCCCACGTCGGTTGTGAATATAGCGTCTGTGCCTGCAAGCTCGGCGGCGATTTGTACAATTTGGTGCGGCCGCAAAAATTCTGTGCTGTCCTTTGGCACATAGTCCTCTTTGCGCCATTCGGATATTTGTGCAAGCCACTGCGTGTGCTGTGCAGGCTGTAGCATGGGGAATGCTTTTTGAAGCACCAAATTTATGTCCCCTACCACCGCATGGTGCGGCTGCATGTTTTTGCCCACTTCGCTCGGGTCGATGTCCACCTGAATTATGCGCACGTCCTTTGAAAAGCGTCCTGTATTCAGCACCGCACGGTCCGAAAAGCGAAAGCCCACGGTAAGCACAAGGTCTGCCATCTCCAAGGCCTTGTTTGCGGTAAAGTTGCCGTGCATTCCCACAAGCCCTAAGTTTAGCTCGTCATCACAGCCCATAACACCGCTTGCCATCAGCGTGTGCACGGCGGGAATGTTCATTTTATGCAGTAAATCGTACAAAATCCCCGACGCGCCACTGCTTATAGTGCCACCGCCCACAACAGCTATCGGACATTCGCTCTGCTGAACCCAATCGACCAGCGCTTGAATATCCTCATCGCTTACGCTAAGAATTTTCGCCTCTTCAAGAGGCTTTTTAGGCTCGTACTCGGCGGTTTGTATACCTGCGTCCTTTGTGATGTCCACAAGCACAGGGCCTTTACGCCCGCTTGAAGCTATGGAAAACGCCTCCCTTAGCGTGGGCGCAATATCCTCTGCACGGCTTACCATGTAGTTGTGCTTTGTTATGGGCATGGTGATGCCCACGGTGTACACCTCCTGAAAGGCATCGGTGCCAAGCAAGGCGCTTTCCACATTGCCGGTTATAGCCACCATGGGCACGCTGTCCATGTAGGCGGTGGCTATGCCCGTGACAAGGTTTGTAGCACCGGGGCCGGAGGTTGCCAGCACAACACCCGTTTTGCCACTCGCCCGTGCGTATCCGTCGGCGGCGTGGGCAGCGCCCTGCTCGTGCGCTGTGATGTAATGCGTTATTTTATCCCTGTGCTTGTACAGCGCGTCATAAATATCAAGCACAGAACCACCCGGATACCCAAACAGAGTATCTACCTCCTGCTCCATAAGCACATGAGCAACAATTTCCGCACCTGTTAATTTCATAGCTGTACCCTCCTTGATGTCCGTTAATATAGCGTAACTTTGTGTGCAATGTACGATAATTGGTGTTTTTTGTAAAAAACTTCCTAAAAAAAAACGCTCCATCTCTTAAAAATAAAGAGACAGAGACAACTCTGCGGTACCACTCTTTTTGCCGCACCAAAAGTGCGACCACTCAAATCCGACATCGGGGCGCAAAAAACGCCTAATATCGAGTGCCTTAACGGGGCGCTACGCGTCCAAACTTACACAGGAAAAAAATTCCCTTCAGCCGGCGGCTACAAAAAGGATTTCACTTGTGCTCTCGCACTGTCTCGCACCACCCGACAGCTCTCTTAGCGATACCACAGCAAGCTACTGTTTTTTTGTCAAAGCCTTTGAATATCTAAACCTAAAGTGATTATAGCGCAAAGTGAAGGCGTTGTCAAACTATTTATGGCGACAACTTGTATTTTTTTTGCAATTTTGAGAAAAGACACGTATCAAAGTGATTTATATGGGTAGCGTGAGCTATCCCTCACACAGCTTTTTATAGCAAGAATGCAGCTGATACAGCACCGCTACGGGGTTGTGCCCCGTGATGCGGTCTTTCACCACGAGTGTGGTGACGAAAGCATCCGAATACTTATAGAAAAGGCTGTCATGCCCGATGCACAGCCCCATTACTATATTGAGGTCGGTTTTTTCCGCATTTAGCTTTTTTGCTTGCAGTATGGGGTTGCACATGTTGACACCCACCTTTTCGCACTCTTTGGGGATGCCCACCGCTGTTTTTTCCACTGTTCCTGCCTTGCAGGAGATGCCGTATACGTCAAAGCCGTGAAGCGAGAGGATTTTTTGCAGCGCCTGAGATTCCCGAACAAGGCCCAAGCAGGTGGCGATTCCCAGCTTTTTTGCGCCTATCTTTTTTGCGAAAAGCACAGTCTCCTCCACACGTGTGAGCACTCCGTACGCCTCGCACTCCGTTTCGGCCGCCGCTATGGCGATTTTTTTGTTTTCGGGCACTTCGTATTCCGCCAGCGATTGCGCCACGAGCCTTTCTTTCAGCTGCTGTGTGGGGCAAAAGGAGGGGAACTCTCTTTCTGCGCCGCCACATGCGCCGGAAGAACAACTTACGCATGAGAATGTTTTGTCCATGCTTAGCCTCCTTATAAATATATAGAAGTACAGATATGGTATAGCGCAAACTTGTCTTTGTCAACGACAGTGTTTTGTTGACGGAAAAGTGATGCGCCTGTACAATAACGTAAGGAAGGATGTCTTTCGCGCCATGCGGGGCAAGTCCTTTATATTGAATATAGCATAGAAATATCATAACGTATATGGGAGAGTTTTTACAGCATGAAACTGATTGCGCAAAACGCAAAGGGGCACTACAAAGAGATTATATTGGGGCCGCTCTTTAAGCTGCTGGAGGCGATTTTGGAGCTACTTGTGCCGCTGGTGGTGGCGGATATGATTGACGCAGGCGTCATGAAGGGGGACATGAACTATGTCTTAACACGAGCGGGTATGCTGGTGGGCATTGCGGCGCTGGGTGTTACGTGTGCGATGATATGCCAGTATTATGCGGCGAAGGCAGGCGGTGCGTTTGGCAGAAGCCTGCGCAGGCAACTGTATGTGCATGTTTTGAGGCTATCCCCTTCGCAAGCCGCCCACTTTGGGGCAGGAAGCCTCTCCACCCGCCTTACGAACGACGCAAACAACATCCAAGCAGGGCTGAACATGATGATACGCCTTGGCACACGTGCGCCCTTTTTGGCCATTGGCAGTGTGGTAATGGCGATGTACCTGAACCCTCGAATAGGCATAATCTTTTTGATATGCACGCCCGTTGTGGCGCTGGTGCTTTACATGATTATGCGCTATACCATACCCGGCTACGAAAAGGTACAGCACAAGCAGGACGAGCTTTCCCGTTTGAGCGGCGAAAACTTATCGGGTATACGTGTTATTCGTGCCTTTTCACGCCAAAAAGAGGAGCAGGCACAGTACGATGATGCGGCGAGCGGCCTGTCGTTGCAGATGATGCGGGTGGGCAAAATATCCGCCGCCGTAAACCCGATTACAAACATAATCGTCAGCGCCGCCATCGTGTGCATTGTGTGGATGGGCGCAGGCTATGCCGCAAGCGGCGACGTACTGCCGGGCGAGGTGATAGCGCTGGTGGCGTACATGAACCAGGTACTTTTGGCACTGATTGTGGCGGCGAACCTTACAGTGCTGTTCACCCGTGCGCTGGCGAGCACGCGCAGGGTGGCCGAGGTGCTGAACACACAGCCCACCATTGCGGACGGCATCGGCGCACAGCCCATAGAGGATGCGCCTGCGGTAGAGTTTAAGGACGTGTGCTTTGCGTACCACGAGGGGGCGCAAAATGCGCTGGAGCATATTTCGTTTACGGCGCAAAGGGGGCAGACCATCGGGGTGATAGGCGGCACGGGCAGTGGCAAGTCCAGCCTTGTGAACCTTATGGTGCGCCACTACGACACAAGCGGCGGCGAGGTGCTGATAGGCGGGCAGGATGTGCGAGCGTACAAACTGCACGAGCTGCGTGCGCAGATGGGCGTTGTGCCGCAGACGGCGGCGCTGTTCAGCGGAAGCGTGCGGCAAAACCTGCAAATTGCAAATCCGAACGCAAGCGATGAGGAGATGTGGCAGGCACTTTCGGACGCACAGGCGCAGGAGTTTGTACAGCAGATGCCAAATGGGGGTGTGGACAAAAGCGGTGATTTAGAATACGTTAAGTGCGAGAAGAAGGCGCTATCTTCTCCCCACCGCAGGCGAGGAGAAGATAGCAAAAAACTTAACCACCTCTATGTAGCCACTCCAAAAGATGGGCTGAATGCGCAGGTTCACGAGGGTGGCAAAAACCTTTCGGGTGGACAAAAACAGCGCCTGTGCGTTGCACGTGCGCTGGTGAAAGCGCCACAAATCCTAATTTTGGACGATGCCACCTCTGCGCTGGACTACACCACCGACGCAAAGCTTCGCTCTGCGCTGAAAAAAATCTCGCAGGAGTGCACGGTGTTTTTCATCAGCCAAAGGGTGGACTCCATCAAGGAGGCAGATAGGATACTTGTGATGGACGACGGCGTTTTGGCAGGGCAGGGCACGCACGAGGAGCTTTTGCGCTCGTGCGAGGTGTACAGGGAAATATGCGCCTCTCAGGATGTTGATGCGGAGGTGCAAGCATGAAAAACAAGACGTTAAAACGCATGATTTCCTACATAACCAAGTACAAAGCACTGCTTTTTGCGGCGTTTGCCAGCGCCGCTTTGTATGTGCCGCTGGCGCTTTTGGGGCCTGTGTTCATAGGCGAAGCGATAGACGCTTTCTCCGCCGAGGGCGGCGTGGACATGCAGGCGGTGGTGCAAAACCTTGTGTGGCTGGGCGCTACGGCTGCGTCGGCGGCACTGCTGCAGTGGATTATGCAGGTGTGCACCCGAAAAATATCCGCTATGGCCGCCAAAGAAATGCGCAGGCAGGCATTCGAGCGCATCCACGCCGCACCGCTGAAAAAGCTGAGCGAGCACCCCCAGGGCGATTTGACAAACAGGCTAATCAACGATGCGGACGCAGTGAGCGAGGGCTTTTTGCAGGCTATCACCCAGCTTTTGCCCGGCGTTGTGACCATAATAACCACCATCCTGCTCATGCTCATGCTGAATGTAGGCATTGCGCTCATTGTTATTATCGCAACACCGCTATCCGTTTTGTTCGCAAGAATAGTCACCCGCAGGACGGGCAAGCTGTTCATAACGCAAAGCGCACAGCAGGGAAAAATGTCCTCCGTAGCGTCCGAAATGGTAAAAAACAAGGATGTTGTGAATGCGTTTGGTGCGGAGCAAATAGCACTGGATGAATTTGAGGATGCGAGCGAGGGCTACCAAAAGGCAAACTTTTTGGCGATACTCTACTCCAGCATAATAAACCCCGGCGCACGCTTTGTGAACGCTGTTGTGTATGCGGCGGTGGGCACGTTTGGCGCAATATCCGCAATAATGGGCGGCATCACCATAGGGCAGATAAGCGCATTTTTGGCGTATGCGAACCAATACACAAAGCCGTTCAACGACGTGACGGCGGTGCTGACACAGCTGCAAAGTGCGTTTGCGGGCGCACAGCGGATGTTTGAGGTGATGGACTGGCCGAGCGAAGCGGCGGATGCACCCGATGCAAAAGGCGAGATGACCGCCGACGGCCGTGTGCAGATGAGCGATGTGTGCTTTTCTTATGATGAAAAGCGTCCGCTGATACAGGGCTTTAACCTTTCTACCCACAAGGGGCAACGCATTGCGCTGGTGGGTGCTACGGGAAGTGGCAAAACCACCGTAATAAGCCTACTTATGCGGTTTTATGAGCTGAACGGCGGAAGCATAAGCGTGGACGATGTGCCGATTTTGGACATAAAGCGAAACACGTTGCGGGGCATGTACGGCATGGTCTTGCAGGAAACATGGCTGAAAGCCGCCAGCGTGCACGAAAACATAGCCTATGCAAGGCCGAGCGCCACCCGCAAGGAGGTGGAAGAAGCGGCACGTGCGGCGTATGCGCACAGCTTTATAATGCGCCTGCCAAACGGCTATGACACGCCGCTAAAGACGGACGGGGGAAACCTTTCCGCAGGCCAAAAGCAGCTTTTGTGTATTGCACGCATAATGCTGGCGAAGCCGCAGATGCTTATTTTGGACGAAGCTACAAGCAATATAGACACTCGCACCGAGATGCTCATACAAAAGGCACTGAAAAACCTTATGCAGGGGCACACCAGCTTTATTGTGGCGCACAGGCTGTCCACCATAAAGAGCGCAGACGTTATACTTGTGATGCAGCACGGGCGCATAGTGGAAAGAGGAAACCACGAGGAACTGCTGGCGCAAAACGGCATGTACGCAGGGCTGTACAACAGCCGCTTTGCGGGCGAGGGTGTGGTGTAGGGGTTTGAGGTGGTGTTATAGGTTGGTTGTATAATGATTGGAGCTAAGAACGGTGAAATTTATAAAATACATTGTTGGCATTGTTGCCTTTTCAATCTTTTTTCTATTGATTGACCCTATGGGGATTGAATTTAAGAAACATAAAGATAAAATAAAAAGTTGGGCAAGAGGAGAAATAAAGCACTTGAATTTTGAGCCTGCTCATAAGTGAAATGAGCACAACCCACATTAAAACAAGCTGACACTTTGCAGGTGAAGTGTCAGCTTGTTTGCTTAAGAGTGTTAATATTAGTGGGCGCACTTTTTTTCTGCGACATTAAGCATTCGTGCACGTCTACCCTCTAACACATCTTGAAAAACTCGGCTATTTCGGCAGGCGTGCTCATTTTGGAGCAAAAAATCCTCCACCAGTTGGCGAGCGGCGGATGCTCCTTGTTTATCTCGAAAAACTCTGCGCCCCTATTTTGCCCTGCGGCTATGCACGCTCGCACTATTCCGTCAAGGCAGGCGGTGTCCTCAACACCTGTGTCCAAAACGGTGCACGCGCCGTCCTGTACACAAAAAAGTGCATGACCAAGGTAGGAGGGGCCGTTCATCAGTATGTATCCTTGCACATCTCCCTCAAAGCGTCCGTCGTTTAGCTGGTCCACAACCTCCGGCTCGTGTATGGGCAGTATTCTAATCATGTAAAACCTCCGATATGATTTTGCGGCTTTGTAAAGTTGCTAAGGTAAAAAATTTATCAGCTTTTGGATAGCACAAAGTTTTTTCTTTTTTTGTGCCACCTCCCCGCCGCAGGCGGAGAGACGACACGGGCTGTTAGCTTAACTTGACATTGCCTGTTTTGCTTAATTATACCATGTGTGGTACAATTAAGGCAACGCACATGGTGGATGGTGTGCGCAAAAAAAGGAGATTTAGCATGGTGAATTTTGATATACTCGCTACGGGCGCAGTGGCTTTTTTTGAAATGGAGCAGATGGCAAGCGGCTCGTGGTCGCTTTATACATTTCTTGTTGCGGTGATAATGTGCGGCGTGAGCCTTGTGGTGCTGGTGGGGATACTGATAGCGGCGCTGTCGGGCGGCTTTTCCGCACGCAGTGAGCAAGAGTACGATGAGCAGGAATATGACGAAGATACGGAACATATGAGAGGATATGCGCAGGACGAAGAGGGCGAGTGGTATTACGCAGGGGATAGCGCAGAGCATGAGGATGATGCGGATTACGAGCAGGGCGGCAAAAGCGTGGCCGCACAGGAGGACGTGCATATTCTTGTGGACCCGCCCGAGCCACCAAAGCGGCCGAGCATGAGGCAAAGCGGGCTTTTGTACATGCTGATTGCGCTGGCGATGCCGCTTTTGGGATGGGCTGTGTTCATCTTAGGGGAGGACACAAACGGCCCTCATTCGAGCGTTACGGTGGCGACGGTGGTTGTGCTTGTGCTGCTTGCGGCGCAGCTGGGGCTTGCGTTTTACTCCATGATAAAACAGCGCAGGCTGTAGCTGTGTGTGAATTTTGAACCACTCAAAAACAAAAAAAGCTTCCGACGTTTGTCGGAAGGCTTTGCGATTTCACAAAAAAATCGTCGCAAACTAAACAGTAAGCGACGATTTGGTTGCGGAACTAGGATTTGAACCCAGACAAACAGAGTCAGAGTCTGCCGTGCTACCATTACACAATTCCGCAGTGCACGAATAAGTATATCAGGTGAGCCGTGATTTGTCAATACAAAAATTCGCAAAATATGATTTGTAAATTTTGTGTGTCGGCGCTGGCAGATGTTGACAAAAAAAGCTTTGATGGTAGGATTAAATATAGGATATACTTGAGACAAATGTATTGTAATAAGCGATGTGAAAACATTGCTATGACGCCTAAAAACTTGACGGAGGTGACTTTGAATGAAAAAACGAGTGGGTATTTTGACAGCCGGTGGAGACTGCCCGGGGCTTAACGCAACAATACGTGGCGTGGCCAAGGCTTTGTATGAGCGCATGGGCAACCAAGTGGAGATTGTGGGTGTGCGCAACGGCTTTTCGGGGCTGATTTGCGGAGAGTACATCGAGATGGAGGAGTACGATTTTTCCAACTTGCTTACCCGTGGCGGTACTATTTTGGGCACAAAGCGCACCCCGTTTAAGGAGATGAAGGTGATAGGCGAGGATGGCATAGACAAGATGGCCGCCATGCAGGAAAACTACGCCGAGATGGGCCTTGATGCGCTTTTGTGCCTTGGCGGAAACGGCACGCACAAGACCGCAAACCTTCTGTCCGAGCTTGGGATGAACATTATCGGTCTGCCCAAGACCATCGACAACGACATATGGGGCACGGACATTACGTTCGGATTTCACACGGCGGTGGACATTGCCACGGAGGTTATCGACCGTATTCACACCACAGCCTCCAGCCACCGCAGGGTAATGGTTATCGAGCTGATGGGCAACAAAGCAGGCTGGCTGACGCTGTACAGCGGCATTGCGGGCGGCGCGGATATTGTGCTGATACCCGAGATGCCATATTCCATCGATAACGTCGTAGAGGCTATTCAAAAGCGTGAGGATGCCGGCAAAAACTTCTCCATTGTGGCGGTGGCCGAGGGGTGTGTCACGGTGGCGGAGAGCGAAATGAAGCGCAAAGAGTGGCTGGCAAAGCGGGAGGACGAGCGCTTTGCTACTGTGGGTGAAAAGCTGTCCCACCAAATTCAAAAAGCAACGGGTTACGAAACCCGTCTTGCGGTGCCGGGGCACATCCAACGTGGCGGCACGCCCTCTGCGTACGACCGCCTGCTCGCCACCGAGTTCGGCACATATGCCGCACAGCTTGTGGAAAATGAGCACTACGGTGTGACCGTTGCGATGCGCAACAACCGTGTGATAAGCAACCCACTTAGCGAGGTTGCGGGCAAAACAAAGCTTGTCACTCCCGAGTGTTCGCTGATAAACGTGGCAAAGTGCATGGGCATTTCGCTGGGGTAGGGTGCAATAGGCGCACAAACTCGGTGCTTTGAGGTGGGGTGTCGGTGTTGACATCACGCCATAAGTTGGGTATAATTTAAGCTGTATTTTGTGCGAAAATGCAGTGATGAAGAGCGCATTGCCGCTGTGGCTTTCAAAGAGAGCCGCCCCAAGGCTGAAAGGGTGGCAGGCTGTGGGCAGTGTGGTCGCTTCGGAGCAGGCAGGGTGAAGGGCGTAGCGGTGTTGCTACCAAGTATCCTTGCACGTATGCCCTGCGTTAGGGGGATTAGAGTGGCTCTTTTTTGGAGCAACTTGGGTGGTACCGCGGTATTTTCATGCCGTCCCATGATATGTGGGGCGGTATTTTTGTGTGTGAAAAAGACATATGTTAAATAGCATAATGCAAAATGCACAAATTCAGTAAATACATATCTATATAATACAGAAGTTATGTTATAAGGAGAATCACAGCATGAGAGAGCTTGACAAGCTATATGACCCTGCGCAGGTGGAGGACAAAACCTACGACTTTTGGATGAAGTCGGGGGCTTTTGTCGCACAGCGTGATGAAGAAAAAGAACCGTACACCATTGTTATGCCGCCGCCGAACATTACGGGGCAGCTGCACATGGGGCACGCCATGGACAACACATGGCAGGACATTCTCATTCGTTTTAAGCGGATGCAGGGCTTTGAGGTGCTGTGGGTGCCCGGCACGGACCATGCGTCCATCGCCACCGAGGCACGCATTGTGGCGGACATGCGCAAAAACGGTATCTCCAAAGAGGACATCGGCAGAGAAAAGTTTTTGGAGCGTGCGTGGGCGTGGAAAGAGCAGTACGGCGGACGTATTGTGCAGCAGCTGAAAAAGCTGGGCACAAGCTGCGACTGGAGCCGTGAGCGCTTCACCATGGACGAGGGATGTAGCGAGGCCGTGCGCTATGTGTTTAAGAAATTGTACGATGAGGGGCTTATTTACAGAGGAGAGCGCATAATTAACTGGTGTCCTCATTGCAGGACATCCATCTCCGACGCAGAGGTGGAGCACGAGGAACAGCAGGGCACGCTGTGGCATATAAGGTACCCCATGGCGGAGGGTGACGGCTTTTTGGAGGTTGCCACCACACGTCCCGAGACGATGCTGGGTGACGTGGCGCTTGCGGTGAACCCCGAAGATGAGCGTTACAGCGCATTTGTTGGCAAGGAGGCTATCCTGCCGCTTGTGAACAAGCGCATACCTGTGGTGGCGGACAGCTACGTGGACGTGGATTTTGGCACGGGTGTTGTGAAAATTACGCCTGCGCACGACCCCAACGACTTTGAGCTGGGGCGCAGGCACAACCTGCCCATAGTGAAGATTTTGACGGAGGATGCGCACATAAACGAGGCGGGCGGCATTTACGCAGGCCTTGAGCGATACGAGGCACGCAAAGCGGTGCTGAAAGATTTGCAAGAGCAGGGCCTTTTGCTTGAAAGCGAGGCGAACCCGCACAACGTGGGCACCTGCTACAGGTGCGGCACCACCATCGAGCCGATGGTGAGTATGCAGTGGTTTGTGCGCATGGACTCGCTTGCAAAGCCTGCCATTGAGGCGGTAAAGGACGGTAGCATAAAGTTTATGCCCGAGCGCTTTACCAAAACATACCTGCATTGGATGGAAAACACCTGCGACTGGACCATCTCTCGCCAGCTTTGGTGGGGGCATCAAATTCCTGCGTGGTACTGCGACAGCTGCGGAAAAATATCCGTGAGCGAGAGCGACGTGAGTGTGTGCGAGCACTGCCAAAGCGATAAGGTTCACCGTGACCCCGACACGCTGGACACGTGGTTTTCCAGCGCGCTGTGGCCATTTTCGGTGCTGGGCTGGCCGCAAAAAACAGCCGACTACGACTATTTTTATCCCACAAACACCCTCGTGACAGGGTATGACATCATCGGCTTTTGGGTTTCCCGCATGATTTTTTCGGGGCTGCATTACACGGGCAAAGCGCCCTTTAACACAGTGCTGGTGCACGGCATGGTGCGTGACGCTCAGGGGCGCAAAATGTCCAAGAGCCTCGACAACGGCATAGACCCATTGGAAATTATAGAGCTGTACGGAGCGGACGCACTGCGCCTTACGCTGTTGGTGGGCTCTACGCTGGGCAACGATATGCGCTTTTCGGATGAAAAAATAAAGGCATCACGTAATTTTTCAAACAAGCTGTGGAATGCCGCACGCTTTGTGCTGATGAACCTGCCGCAGGACTACAAGGCGGATGCGCCAAACGAAAAAATGCTCACTTTAAGTGACAAGTGGGCGATTTCGGTTTATAATGAACTTATAGAAGAGGTCAGCGAAAATATCGAGCGCTTTGAGTTTGGCCTTGCGGCGCAAAAGGTGTACGATTTCATTTGGGACGTGCTGTGCGACTGGACGATTGAAATAGCGAAGGTGCGCTTAAACGGGCAGGATGAGCAGGCAAAAAACACTGCATCGCAGGTGCTGATATTCCTTTTGAGCGGTGCGCTAAAGCTGATGCACCCATTCATGCCGTTCATCACGGAGGAAATTTACAGGGCACTGCCCGGCAGTGGCGAGAGCATAATGGTGCAAAGCTGGCCAAAGCGTGAGGAGCGGTGGAATTTTGCGGCGGAGCAGGAGGATTTTGCACATGCGGTGGAGCTGATACGTGCGGTGCGCACCGTGCGAAGCGAGATGAACGTGCACCCCGCAAAGCGTGCATCTTTTATCATAGAGACGCAGGTTCCGCAGGCATTTACGGCGGCCGAGGATGAGATAATGCGGCTGGCCGGCGCTGAAAGCGTGCAGTGCACAGACGAGTACAAGGGGGATACGCAGGGCATGGTGCAGGTGTCCACCGCAAAGGCACGTGTGCTTATTCCCATGATGGAGCTGATAGATAAAGAGAAGGAAAAAGCACGCCTTGACAAAGAATATGCGGATGCCGAAAAGGAGGTAAAAAGCCTTTCGGCAAGGCTTTCCAATGAGGATTTTGTGAAAAAAGCACCGCCACACGTGGTGCAGGATATTAGGGACAAGCTAAGCGGCGCACAGCAAAAGGCCGAGCGCATACGGGAAAGTATGTCCGCACTAAACGGATAGGGCGCACAGCAGGGCATGGCAAAATGACGAATGACGTTTGATGCGATGAGGGGCGATTATGGACGAAAAGCTGTTGCTTGAATATGTTGACAGGGTAGGGGTTGTATGCCTGCCCGAGCTTTCCACACAGCTCGGGGTGCAAAGGGATATGTGGCAAAAGCCGGCCATCTCGCTCATGCAGGACAGGGAGGTGTTCTACTGTCGTCTTTTGCAAAAAAAGGAGACGCTGCTTTCCCGCCATTTGTGTTTTTGTTTGAGAGCAGTGTATAATGAACCGGTACTTTCACAGCAAGCACAGGACACCTACGACTGGCTGTGTGATAACGAGCTGAAAATGCCCGAGCATATACAGCGAGGAACGGGGCAAAGCACAGAGGATATGGCGGATGCGTTGCTGGAATTGCAACAAAAATTGTGCGTAACACCGCTTATGGCAAAGCAAGCGCCACCTGAAAGCAAGCAAAGCCCACAAGAGGAGCTTGCGAGTGAATACTCTTTTTTGTGGATTACGGACGAGCACTGGATACGCACACAGCACAAGCCTCGCCGTTACAACGACCTTTCCTACTGCATATCAGAGGTGAAGCGCCTACTGTGCAAGGTGATGTCCACACGTGAAATGAACAACATGCTGTACAAAGGCGTGATTGGCGTGTAGATATAGCATCAATAGGTAAATATTGTAAGGCTAAGTGTATTTTATAAGTAAAAAACCTCCGACATCCATGCCGATAGTAGCGTGGGTGGAGGAGGTTTTTAACATGAGCCCGAAGAGCACAATGGCCAATAAAACATACATAAGTTGAAAATATATATAATAATTCTGCTGAAAAAATATAATTATTTGCGTAAATTACAGCTGATATTTTAAGTGATGTAATTTGCATGTGTGATACAAAATATAGTGCGTTATATAGAAAATTTATACCCAAATCCCCATACAGTCTCGATGTAATTCTGATAAGGATGTATTTTTCTTCGTAAGCTTTTTACGTGGGTGTCCACCGTGCGGTCTGTGCCGTCAAACTCAAAGCCCCACACCATGTCCAAAAGCTTATCCCGTGAGAAGGCTTGCCCACTGTTCTGAATAAAAAACAGCAGTAGGTCGTATTCTTTGGGGGATAGATGTAGCCTTTGCTCTGCAATGTATGCACTGTGGGAATAAATATCTATACGTAAAGCGCCTGCGATTAGCTCGGCAGGTTTTTGCGATGGGGCATCGCACAGCTGCAAAAAAGCGGCTATGCGGGCGATAAGCTCACGTGGGTAGAACGGCTTTGCCACATAGTCGTTTGCGCCGGAGGCAAAGCCGGAAAGCTTGTGCTCCTCTCGGGTGTTTTTGCTCAGTAGTATCACCGGCATTTTTTCGGTTTTGCGGATGTGCCGGCACACCAGCTTGCCGTCCAGCTCGGGCAATTCAGCGTCTAAAACAGCTATGTGGTAGCTGTGACGCTTGAGCTGTTTTATGGCCTGAATGCCGTCTGAAACCGCATCGCACAGGTAGCCCTCATCTGCCAAAGATGCGCACATGGCATCACGGGAAGAGGCGTCGCTATCCGCAAAAAGAATTCGGTTTTTCTCCGACATGGTGTACACTCCCTTACCTATTGACAAAACAAACGAGCAAACAAAACTGACAGCTTCTCCAATTTTACACCGAGAAGCTGTCAGTTTCAATTAAAAAATATGTATATGTGCAAATAAGGAATGAAAGTTTGGTGAAATCGTGAGGGAATATTCCCTTACTTTGCGACAGAATCCGCCACAACCATCTTTAGGATGTCCACAGTCTCGAGTGCTTCCTTTAGCTCATTTTTCAGGCGCTTGTTTTCGCTCTCAAGCTCAAGCAACTGTGGAGGCTCCATGCCTCCCGAGATTTCGGGCTTGGGAGTAGACTGTTGCGACTGTGGGGTGTTTGCAGGCTTCACTTTGTTTACGATGTGTGGGTCCAGCTCTACCACGTAGGTGCTTTTGGAAAGCTCATTTTGCATACCGCGAGGCACATAGTGGGTGTGTAGCAAATCGTGGCTCTTGTGCCCGTTTGCCTCGCCCAAAAACTCGGTGTAAAGCGCAGTGATGAAGGGGTTTTCGTGGCTTTTGCGAAGCTTTTTGCTCTCGTCCTCGCTGTAAAGGCCGGCCATGCGCTTTTCACGCACGTTTTCATCCTCACTGCGTGGCTGCCCGCCGCCCATGATACAGCCGCCCGGGCATCCCATAACCTCGATAAAGTGGTAGGGGCTTTCACCCTTTGCAATTTGGTCCATCAGTTTGCGTGCACCGGCAAGGCCGCTGGTGACGGCGATGTTTACCTGCACACCCTCAAGGAAGGAATATTCTTTGAGCGTACCTTCGATAGTTAAAGATGCCTGCTTCACCTGGTCAAGCCCCACAATCGGCGTGACATGAAGCCCCTCAAAGGGCAGCTCACGCCCTGTTACCAGCTCGTAAGCTGTGCGCAGTGCCGCCTCCATAACGCCGCCTGTCAGGCCGAAAATATCTGCGGCACCGGTGGACATGCCCAGCGGATTGTCAAACTCCTCGTCATCAAGGTGCTTTAGGTCGATGCCTGCGGTCTTAATCATCTCCGCAAGCTCACGTGTGGTGATAACCGCATCCACGTTGGCATTGCCGTCGTTTTTCATCTCCTCACGCACAACTTCAAATTTTTTGGCTGTGCAGGGCATTACGGATACCACGTACATGTCCTTTGCATCCGCGCTCACCTTTTCCGCATAAAAGCTTTTTACAAGCGCACCCAGCATGGTGTGCGGGCTTTTACAGCCGGAAAGATGTGCAAGGTAATCGGGGTAGTTGTGCTCCATAAACTTAACCCATCCGGGACTACAGCTTGTAATCATGGGCAGTGTTGCCGCACCGCCTGTGAGCGCCGCTTTCACCCTGCCTAAAAACTCCGTGCCCTCCTCGATGATGGTGAGGTCTGCGCCAAAGTTTGTGTCGAACACATCGTCGAAGCCCATTCTGTGTAGTGCAGCCGCCAGCTTGCCGGTGACACGTGTTCCTGCCTCGTACCCGAATTCCTCGCCCAGCGCCACACGAACAGCGGGTGCAACCTGCACCACTACGCGCTTTTGGGGGTTGTCAATAGCAGCCCAAACTTCACGTACACTGCTGGTTTCTTTAAGTGCGCCCACAGGACACACCACGGTGCACTGGCCACAAAAGGCGCAGTTTACGGTGCCTATGGGCAGGCTGCCCGAGGGGGAAATCTCCGTGTCAAAGCCTCTGTTTTGAGGTGCGAGCACACAAGCTTCCTGCACCTTGCCACACGCTGTGACACAGCGGCGACAGAGAATGCACTTGGACATGTCCCGTGTGATGGAAGGGGAGGCATCCATGTGGTAGGCGCTGCGCTGTCCCTCAAAGCGGCTGGTATCAACGCCCAGCTGCTTGCCCAGTGCTTGGAACTCACAGCTTTGGTTGCGGGTGCAGCTGTTGCAGTCCTGGCTGTGGTCGCTCAGCATCAGCTCGTACAGCATTTTGCGGGCGGTACGCACTTTTTTGGAGTTTGTGTTTATTACCATGCCCTCATGCACCTCTGTCATGCAGGCAGCTGGCAGGTTTCGTGCGCCATCCACCTCCACTACGCACACACGGCAAGCGCCGAACTTGTGTATGTCCTTCATATAACATAGGCTTGGGATGTTTATATGGTTTTCACGGGCGGCCTCCATGATGGTGGTGCCCTCTTGGACATTAAGCTTTTGGTTGTTTAGAGTGATTTGTACCATAGCTTAAAGCCTCCTTTCACAGTGTAGGCAGCGCATGGCTTCGGCCATGGCGGTGAGCTTGTGGTAGCCGATTACCACCTCGTCAAAGCTGTTGCGGCGCTTTTCAAGTTCCAGCATATTCAGCGGATAGCGAATTAGCTCCATCATCTCATCGTCGTCGTATTTTGTTGTGAATTCAATGCTTGCACCCTTGTTGAGTACACCCCTGCCGCCGCAGTACTTGTCGATAGCAGATGCCGCCTTTTTGCCGTCTGCAATCGCCTGTATAACGCTGTCCGGGCCGTGCACGATGTCGCCGCCCGCAAAGACCCCGGGCATGGTGGTCATCATTGTGTCCGGCTCTACGGTGAAAGTGCCCCACGGGGTAAGGCCGATGGCGTTTGCGGGAATAAAGGGAAGGTCCGCAAGCTGGCTGATGGCGGGAATTACGGTGTCTGCCTCGACGATAAATGTCGGCTCACCGTTACTTATGCTCTTGCGACGGCCGGAAGAGTCGAACTCGCCGAGTGTCATACACTGGCACTCAATGCCCATTGTTTTGCCGTTGCCATCGTCGATGAAGCGAACGGGCTGGGTCATTGTCATAATCTCAATGCCCTCTTCCACCGCCTGCGCAACCTCTGTTTCATACGCAGGCATCATGCTGCGAGAGCGGCGATACAGCACAGTCACCTTTTTTGCGCCAAGGCGCAGTGCGGTACGTGCGGAGTCTATTGCGGTGTTGCCGCCGCCTATCACCACCACACGCTCGCCTATCTCAAGCTCACGCTTTAGGTTTGCCTTTTTAAGGAAGTCTATGCCGTGGATAACACCCGAAAGCTCCTCGCCCGGGATGTCTATATGCTGAGGATACTGCGTGCCGATGGCAACAAATATAGCGTCACTGCGCTCTTTAAGCTCGTCAAACGTGATGAACTCGCCCACGAGAGCGTTGAGGTGAATGTTCACGCCTTCCTTTTCGATAAGGCGTATTTCGTGCTGTAAGACGTTCATGGGCAGGCGGTACTCGGGGATGCCGAATGCCAAAACGCCGCCGGCTATGCTCTCGCTCTCGTACACATCCACATCGTAGCCTATGCGTGCAAGGTAGTGTGCGCAGGTAAGCCCTGCCGCACCCGCACCGATGATGGAAACACGTCTGCCGTTTTTGGGGAACACGATGTCCTCGGTGAAGGGGGTCTCGTGCTTGTGGGCGTAGTCCGCCACAAAGCGCTTTAGGTCACATATTGCCACGGCCTCATCCAGGCTACTGCGCCGACATTTTGCCTCGCACGGGCGTGTGCAGATGCGGCCGCAGACGGCAGGGAAGGGGTTTTCCTGGCGCACAAGGTTGTATGCGTCCATAAAACGTCCCTCCGCTACAAGCGAGGTGTACCCGGGCACGTTGACGTTAGCCGGGCAGGTGTTTTCGCAGGGAGAGACAAACAGCTCACTACATACACCTGCACGGCAATGCTTGTAGCGGATGTGCTCTATAAACTCATCACGGAAGTTGTTTATGGCCGAGAGCACGGGGTTTGGTGCTGTCTGGCCAAGGCCGCAGATGGCTGTCTGCTTGATGGTCTCGCCCAGCTCCTCCAAAAGCTCGATGTCGCCCTCTTCGCCCTCGCCCCTTGTGATGCGCTCAAGAATTTCCAGCATACGCTTTGTGCCAAGGCGACATGCCACGCACTTGCCACAGCTTTCATCCTGTATAAAGTCCATAAAGTAGCGGGCGGTGTCCACCATGCAGGTGTCCTCGTTCATCACAATGAGGCCGCCCGAGCCCATGATAGCGCCCAGCTCTTTAAGGTTTTCGTAGTCGGTGGGGGTGTTCAACTGCTCACGTGTGATACAGCCGCCGGAGGGGCCGCCCATCTGCGCCGCCTTGAACTGCTTTTTGCCGGGTATGCCGCCACCGATGTCAAAGAGAATGTTGCCCAGTGGCATACCGATGGGCACCTCCACAATGCCTGTGTTGACAATATCGCCTGCCAGCGCAAATACCTTTGTGCCCTTGCTCTTCTCACTGCCTATAGAGGAGTACCATGCCGCACCCTTCAAAATGATAGCAGGCACGTTTGCAAACGTCTCCACGTTGTTTATGATAGTAGGCTTGCCGAAAAGGCCGCTTTGGAAGGGGAAGGGGGGCTTTTGCCTTGGCTCGCCCCGCTGGCCCTCGATGGAGTTCATAAGTGCGGTTTCCTCGCCGCACACAAATGCGCCTGCACCGATGCGGATGTCCAGCTCGAAGTCAAAGCCGGTGCCCATTATGTTCTTGCCCAAAAGTCCACACTCGCCTGCTTGGGCCAGCGCTTTTTCCAGCCGCTCGATGGCAAGCGGATACTCTGCACGCACATAGATATAGCCTTGGTTTGCGCCGATGGCATATCCGCCCAGCATCATGCCCTCTATGAGAGAGTGAGGGTCGCCCTCGATGATACTGCGGTCCATAAATGCGCCCGGGTCGCCCTCGTCGGCGTTGCACACGATGTACTTTGTGTTGCTCACAGCTTTTAGGCCGGCTTTCCATTTCACACCGGTGGAAAAGCCTGCGCCGCCACGCCCTGCAAGGCCGGAGGCGGTTATTTCGTTTACCACGTCAAGGCCTGTTTTATTTTTAAGTGTAGTTGCTATCGCAAGGTAGCCGTCCTGCGCAATGTATGCTTCAATAAGGGCGTGCTCTATCCTGCCGCAGTTGCGCAGTGCTATCTTTTCTTGTTGGTTGAAAAACGAAATATCCATCAGGTGGGGAACGTGCTTGCGCAGTGTGCAGTCGAAAAAAGTATGCTCTTCAAGTATTTTTCCGCCCACAAGGTGCGATTTAATGACCTTGCGCATGGCCTCAGGTGTAAGCTTTGTATAGTACACATCATCGGGGGAAATGAGCATCACAGGGCCCATGGCACAGGTTCCCATACATCCCGTTTCCATCATGGCGACTCTTTCGCTAAGGCCGAATTCCTCCAGTGTTTCTTTGGCGGCCTTTTGAATGGCGGCGCAATCGGAGGATATACATCCTGCACCTCCGCATATTTTCAGCTGATACTTTTTTGCGTCGGGGCGTTCGTTATATGCTTTTTTTACGCTTTCAAGCTCAGCGATTGTTTTAATGGTCATTCGTTGTCCTCCTTCCCCTTAATAGTGCGCAAGGATTTTATCTATCTTGTTTACGTGCACTTGTTTGTACACCACATCGTCAATCATCATGGCGGGTGCAAGCCCACATGCGCCTATACAGCGCGCAACCTTTAGCGTGAATTTGCCGTCGTCGGTAGTGCCGCCAAGCTCTACGCCCAGCTTGCTTTGCAGGCCCTCCACCACACGCTTGCCGCCACGGACATAACATGCTGTGCCAAGACATACCCTAATGGTGTGCTTGCCTTGGGGGGTGGTGGAAAAGAAGGAATAAAAGGACACAACACCCGAAATTTCGGATAGAGGTATGCCCATTTCCTTGGAAATAAAGGCTTGCACCTCCATGGGCAGATGCCCATAAATCTCCTGAGCTAAGTGTAGCACCTGAATAAGGCTGCCGTCCTTGTCCTTGTAAAGGTCAATCACGTTGGCAATTTGAGCCATTGCTTTTTCCTGTTCTGTACCGGAGCATGTACATGGTTGTGTTTGGTTGCTCATATTTTCCTCTTTTCAAAAGTCCCCCTGTGGGTAAAATAGTTGATGATTTCTTAAGTGCAGAAACTTAATACAGCATATAGTATAGTATAATAACATATTGTGAATAAAAAATGAATTATTTTGCATGATATTACAAAATACACAAGTAATGTGAGTAATTAAACATGAAATAATCACAATTTAATCACAATTCAAAAAGTTAGTTAAACCTTACTGTGTGTTAGTGAAAACTAACGCTGTGTAGGGAATTTAGAAACATAATGAAGCTATAAGTATGATGTTATCATCACATTTTTAGATGGGTATAAAACAAAGCTCTCTTGCTTGATACAGCGACGCAGGATGTGGTATTATAGTATGCAAGTATTGCAAGCGGCCTGCACCTTGTGTAGCTCGCATGTTGTGCTTTGTTTGTCGGCTTACACACGAGATAATTGTATGCGTAGCGCACAAGCAAGCGTGCACCGCATGAGAGGGGGAGTGGTGTTATGCAGCCACGAATAGCAACGATAAAGAGAGTAACAAAAGAAACGGACATAAAAATCACGCTTAACTTGGACGGTGAGGGAAAGGCGGAGTGTACTACAGGGATTGCCTTTTTTGACCACATGCTGACAGGGTTTGCAAAGCATGGCTTTTTTGATTTGTCGCTTGTGTGCAAGGGTGACATTGAGGTGGACTCGCACCACACGATAGAGGACGTGGGCATTGCGCTAGGTGAGGCGATAAAGCAGGCGGCAGGGGACAAGGCGGGCATAAGGCGCTATGGGCACTTTACGCTGCCCATGGATGAGACGCTAATGATGTGTGCGGTAGACCTGTGCTCACGGCCGTATTACGTGAGTGATGTGCGCTATACGGTGCCCACTATAGGAAGCATGAGCACCGAGATGATAGGCGATTTCTTTTATGCGGTGTCCTACTCCTCCGGGATGAACCTGCACCTAAAGCAGTTTTACGGCACGAACAACCACCACATTGCGGAGGCGTGCTTTAAGGCGTTTGCCAAAGCGCTGGACATGGCCACAAGCTACGAGCTGCGCACGACGGGTGTGCTGTCTACTAAGGGTGTTTTGTGATAGGTGTATCCTAAAGTGGTATTTTGAGAGCGAAGTATGAAAGTGTTTTCACTTTTGTGCTTCGCTTTTTGAATTGCGCTAAAAACTAAATGCAATATATATTTGACATTAAGCAATTTATATATTATAATATGCAATATAAGGAGGGCCTGCATGAAAAACAAAAAACTTAAAATAGCACGGATAGAGCGCGACATGAAGCAGGAGGATTTGGCGAATGCTGTGGGCGTCACACGGCAAACTATCGGGTTGATTGAAGCCGGCAACTACAACCCCACGCTAAACTTGTGCATTGCAATATGCAAGGCGCTCGGTAGGACATTGAACGATTTATTTTGGGAGGAAAACGATGAACAACAAAATGGTTAAGGACGAGCGAGTGGTTTCGGCCAAAAGAAAAATTCAAAGTGATGGGTTTGCGCTGGTGTGGCTTTTGCTGTGGGTTTCGGTGCTCGTGCAGCAATTTGTGTTTAATGCGCCACTTTCACAGTATTTAGTTGAGCTGGTTATTGTCTTAGCTATGTCCTTTTATATTCTTGTTGCCAATGTCTTGAAAGGAAATGACCTGAACCTTTCAAACAGCAAGCGCAGCAAGGTGCTGATGATAGTTCAAAGCTTGATTGCAGGTGCCACAGTAGCTGTGATAAATACGGTGCAAAATTATTATCAGTATGGTGATGTCGTGCAGGACACCATTGTGCAAAATACGATTGCGGTTGCAGCTGTGACGTTTATCAGCGCCACTGTAGGCACTTTTCTTGTGCTAAAAGTGGTAGCGTGGATAAATACCAAAAGGCAAGATAGGATAAATGACAGGCTTAATATTGATGAATAAAATATGTAAAATTCTTGCCCAACAAAAAAAGAGATGTGATAAAATCACATCTCTTTTTCAAATATAATAATTTTGCTGATGTTAAAAAGTTAAATAAACTTTTTTGTAATGTAAACACCCAAAACCTAATCCGCAGAGTAGGGGCTCATCAAGTCGTTCCAGATGCGGTTTACATACTCGACGCTCTCAAGATATTTTTGGCTCACGATGTTGTGGTCAATGCCCAAATCATCCGCAAGGGGTACAATGCTCTTCCAGTCGGCGTTGCCGTATTTTAGTACAAGCTGGTAAAGTGAGCCACACACGCCCTCGCCCTGCAAAAGCGCAAGCTTAATCTCGTCTGAAATGGGAAGCGGCTCGAGCACCTCTTCCATAGGCACGCCCATCAAAAGACCGAGCGTAGAGAACATGCCAAGCAGGTATGTCTCGCTTTTGTTGATGGGAAGGTTTGGCGCATAGGGGGCAAGCTCTTGACAGAACTGTCCTCGCAAGAAGCTTGTCTTGATAAGCTCTGTGGGTATTTTGCCCTCGCTGTTTTTGAAAGAAAGCAGATAAACCCACTGTTTCAGCTGTCCCACACCCAGCACAACCAAAGCCTGCTTTACGCTACGGGCGGGGTTGCGAAGGGCAAAATAAGCAGAGTTGACAAGCTTTAGCAGGCTAAATGTAAGCGTGACATCTCGTGAGATGATATTGGCAATCTCGTCAACATCCGGCTCTTCCTTTGTGATAGCGATGATGAGCTGGAAAAAGTTGGACTGTAGATGTTCCACCTGAGGCACTGTGTGGTACATGCTCTCCGCCACAGCACTGCCCTGCATATACTGGATACCAAGAGCCTTTGCGGCCTCGAATATCTCTGTTGTATTTACACCATACGCAATTACCGTCTTTTTGAAAGTTTCGGCAATGTTCATGATGCTACTCATGGAGGGGTTGGGCTTTGCCATATTTAGCTTTATGTAGTCCACAATATCCAAAATAGCAAAATAACGGCTGGAAAATTCAAAACCTTTTATAGCCACCGGATAGCCCTGCTTTTTGTATTGCTCCACAAGGCTTTGTGCCACAGGGTGAACTAAAATGTTATCCTCAATTTGGATAACCAAACCATCAGGATTAAACATCTTAGGGATGTCTTTTTCCAAGAGATTTGGGGTAAAGGTAATAAACGCCTGCTTGTTCTCCAAAAGGCGTCCGGAATCCATCTCTACCAAAAAATCCTCAATCATATTGGCGGCCAGCGTATCCTGTTGGTTGTACAGGGAAACACCGCGGTCCTCGTACAAAAGCTCGTAAGCTATTGCCTCACTGTTTGGGCCAAGAATAGGTTGCCTAATAATATTGGCGCTCATGCGGAAAGTATCCTCCTTGGTTGCGGATTAGAAACAAATAAAAGCATCCTAAGAATAGGACAACAAACTAATGCTTCTAAAATTTGGGCACGAGAAAGCTTTGAAAAATAGCGGTGGCGAAAAAGGTCACACACAGTAAAAACGCAGAAACGCCACAAAAAACGTAAAACCTAAAAACCGAAGGTGTTTGCGGAAATACCGCTGTTACCCAAAAGGCTGTCCACAAACTGAATGAGCTGGAACAGCTCCGGCTTTGAGAACTGGCCTGCGGCGCCAAGCTTCCTGCCTACTTCCAAAAGCTGGTCGTTTATGAGCGAGGAGAAGATGGCGATGGGTATCTTTTTAAGGTCATCGTCCGCATTCATCAGCTTGATGAGGTGATGGCCGTCCATTACAGGCATCTCAATGTCTGTAATCATGCAAGCCACCTGCTGGTGTGCAGGCCTGCCCTTGTCCTTGAGTGAGTTCAGATAGTCCCACGCCTCTTGGCCATTTTTTGCCTTGATGATGTTTGTGTAGCCTGCCTTTGCAAGACCGTCCACAACAAGGCGGCTAAGTAGCATCGAGTCCTCCACGTGCAAAATAAGCGAGCGGTTTTCTGCACGTGTGCCCAGCTGGTCGATGTCTGCAAGGTTTATGCCACTGTCGGGGTTTATTTCGGTGATGATTTTCTCAAAGTCCAAGATAGTTATCAGCCTGCCGTCATATTCGGCAATAGCCGTGGCAATGCCGTCTACCCCGCCGTATATAATCTCGTCCGGCTTTTGAAGGTTGGCCCAAGAAATTCGAGATATACCCACCACCTTGTGCACATGAAAAGCATAGCTTTCTTGGCTGAAGTTTGTCACCACAAATACATCGTAATCAGGGTGCTCGCTCTTTCCAAGCCCAAGATAGAAAGAGAGGTCTATAACGGTGATTACCTCGTCACGAGGCTTGAACACACCCTCTACATTTGGGTTGGACTTTTGCATTGGGTTCACCGGTTCAAATTTCATGATTTCCTTTACTTTGGCCACGTTTATGCCAAAAAGGTTACCATCAATCATAAACTCCAGAATACCAAGCTCATTGGTTCCGGATTCCAGCAAAATATCAGCCTTCGCACTCATGCGCAAAACCCTCCTATGACTTAGGTCAAGATGTCCCCGCTACTAAATGCGATGGACTCCACTTTGTGAATCAACAATAAGGTACTCTTGCCACGCTCGCACAAAGCAAGTTTTTTATTGAAGATACAGCCGATGTTACATAGATTAAGTATAGCACCATTTTCAGCAATATGCTATAGGAATAACATATAATTGTGATGGCAAATTATGCTACTGAAAAAATTGTATAAACACACAAAAATTAAGCCGAATATATGTGAAACTTTGAAAAGTATCCAAGGGAACATACCACCCCGGTATAACTAAACAGAGAAACCTTCACGCCAGCCTATGGTCACGACATCTCCGTTGATAAGTGGCTCTTGAAATGGTGCTTCCTTGCCGTTTATTTGTATCAGTGGCATACCTTTGGGCGAGCGCAAGTCCATATCCACAAGCGTAAGCATATCCATTAAAAGATGTGAAGTGCCGTCGCCTTTTGGGGGTAGCACTACCGTTTTGCCATTTAGCTCGATACGAAGGCTGCGGCCTGAAAAGGAGGTGGATAGGGTGGCTTGCTCCTCATTTGAGGCATCAAGTTCCTCGGAATTATCAGCCTCTTCCAAAGAATCGGAAACTTTCTCTGTGCCTGCATCGGTGTTGTCAGCATTCGCTTTGGGCGTGTCATCCTCGGCGTTTTGTGAGGAAATTTCAGCAGGCTCGATGGGGGTGCTGGCGGCCGCTTCCTCCGATGTATCATCGACACTGCTATTCATGCTTTTGGAAATGTCGCAGGATGCGTCAGTGTCGTCCGCAAGTATCTGCGCAGAAGCTTGCGGTGCATCCATACCATCGGAAACTTTCGGCACTTCCAAAGAAACATCCACATCATCCGAAATCGGGGCATCAAACGGTTCTGTCCTGTTCGCACCAAGGGGTGAAAAAGACGATACATCATCTGTGTTTTGGGTGCTTGAAGAAGCGTTTTTATCCGTGTTAAGCTCTGCGGATATCGGAGCACCGACGTCGTGAGAGACAAAAACGGTAGTCTTCGTAACGAGGGAGAGCCCATCCTGAGATGCGGATGGTGCGCCCTCCGCAGAGGGAACATCATGTGTGGATGAAGCACTTTGCTCGGGCGAAGCATCCTTTTGAGAGGGAGGCTTTGGTGGGGCGACGCGCTTCATTAGTGGAACATTCGGCTGGTGTGCCGCCGTAGGCTCGGCTTTGTCGCTATCGGGGCAGTCTATCACATCACCCTGCTTTAAGATATGCTTTGAGTCGGAGGGCTTATCATTTATTAAAAGTGTTTTACCATCGGGGGAAAAGCCCGCCGCCTTGCATAGTTCACCCGCAGTGATAAGGGTAAACACCTCTACTAAATCGTGCTCGAATATGGGCGCATCGGGTGATACGGGCTGGCCGTTTATGCGAATAACAAGCCCGGCCATAAGCTGCTCGCCGTTTAGATGTACTGTGATAAATGGCGTATTTTCGGCATATTCACAAACCTGTGCAGTGGCATCCTCGCCGCATACAGCAGGGGTAAGCTCTATCACATCGTCCTTTTTGACGGTGGCGGACAGGCTTGCGGACTGTCCGTTTATCAAAAGCTCGGCAGAGGTGTACATGCCGCCTCTTTTGATGGTGGGAACACCATTTAGCACAAACGTCAGCGGGCGACCGTAGCGCCCCATCAAATCGGAATAGCGATACCCTGCCAAAAGCAGTGCGTCCATGACACGTGTCTCTGAAGTGGTGAAAAGGCGTACCCTTTGCCCATTTACATTTACGGAAGCACCCTGTACATCGGCGTTGTCCGCCGCAATAAGCGCAATGCCCACAGGTGTGGCGTAAAGTGGGCCGTCCAGCCCCGAACCCTCGTTCAAAACTCTGCCCGAAAAGCGAGTGCCTGCAAGAGCAACCTTGTTGTGGGCAAGGCCCATCTCCTCGGCAAGAAGTTTTGGGAAGTCGGGGGTCATGGAGCCGCCGCCAACCAAAAATACCGCAGTGGGGCAGCCGCCGTTTGCTTCGATAATTCGCTCGGCAACCACCTGCGCAAGTGTCTGCACGGCAGGTAACATGCTTTGCTTTAGCTCTTGTGCGCTTGCCGTTTGCGAAAAGCCTAAAATATCCTCAAACTCTATGGATTCCTGACTGCTTACAGCGGATTTTAAGCGCTCTGCTGTTTGAAAGTCCACAAGATGGCTTCGGATAAGCGCCTCTGTAATCTCGTCGCCCGCAACGGTGGCCATGGTGTATCCTGCCACAGTGCCGTTTGCGGACAGCGCAATATCCGATGTGCCTGCGCCCACATCCACCAGAGCCAAATTCAAAAGGCGGATGTCCTGCGGCACAACGGCACGCATGGCCGCAATAGGCTCCAGCGTCATGGTGTCTATTTCCAGCCCCAGCATCTGCATACAACGGCGCAGGCTTTCCACCACTTCAGCCGGCAGGAAAGTGGCAATTACTTCCACTTGCACATGGCTCGCTTTGTGGCCTATTGCTGTGGAAAAGGGATAGTCGTCCAACAAGTAGCGCACCACCGAATATCCTGCACAAAAATATGATATATCGTCCTGCTGCAGCTCGCCTCGTGCGGCCATGAGCGCATCGTTTTCTATTTGGTACACAAACGGTGCGGTGATGACGGTGGGCGAAGAAAATTCTGTTTTTACGGTAGCACGACAGGTTTTTAGCGAGCGACCCGCTGCGGCAACACTCACGCGCTTAAAGCTGACATTCAGCTTTTGCTCGATGGCAAGCTTTACCTCCTGCGCCACCTGCGCCACCTGCTCAATATCCTCTATCTGCCCATCTATCATGGCACGGCGGGAGTGTAGGCGGGACTCGGAATGTTCCACAACAAAAAGCCCACCCTGCTTGTAGCCGGCAATGCCTACTACACTGCGGGTGCCTATGTCCAGCACAAAAATCAAATCATCCCTTACGGGCATATGGGTTTCCAAAAGCGCTTGTACCTCCCGATTTGGGTTGTGAAAACGTACGTTTGCAACTATAGTGCGCCAAGGGCGTTCATGCGGCGCTTTTTCTCAAAGCGTTGTAGCTGAAAAAGCTCTTTACAAAGTACGTCCATCTGCTTTTCGGTGAAATCAAAGAATATGCACCCGTAATGTGTGTCCCCGTTGGGGGCGGTTACAATACGCTGCACACGTAAGCATAGGTTTATGATGGAATCAAGCAACTTAAAATCCACAAAAAAGTGGGAGCCGACAGTAAGCGGAGTGCCCGATTGCAGACGAAGCCCGGTGAGGCTTATATCCATCACGCACACGTCCATCCTGCCCTCCTGCGAAATCTGAATAGCTTCTTGCGGGCTGGCATCCTTTAGGCGTAAGTCAAGCTTGGCCTGCTCCTCCTCTGTGAGTACGGGAGAAAGATGTGCATTCACATTTGTGTTTACACGAAAAGCTCCCCGTCGCTCAAAGTTTTGAAGCGGGCGCACTTCCTCTGCACGCAAAAAATTCTCGGTGGAGAGGTATATTGCGCCCACAAGAATACGCATTTCCAACTTTCTCGAATGAGCAAAAAGCTTTACAGGCATACGATACTGCAAAAGCGGCATACGTGTGCCTGCGGGAGCGGCGAGCTCCAGCGCATCAAAATCTATTTTTATAATGCGTGCCACTGTTAAAGTTTCGTTCTCCATGCTCTTAACTTCACAGGTGGCATCAAGGTATTCTTGTGGAATGGCCAGCATATAGTACCTCGCTTATAATCGCCTAAATGGCGGAAATAGAATTGGTCGGTGTGGCTGTGATGGGTGGAAGACATCGTAGAAAATCTTGCAAAGCAAGTGAACTTGCAGGGCGGCTGCTACGCAATGACAGCGCTACAATTTGTGTGGCTCTTCAAAGCGCATAAGCTCATCTATTCCCCGGCCAACGGCTACCAAAACATCTGTCATGTGCTGTTTTGCTTTGTACTGAAACTCGCCAAAAACCTCACCGGTTAGGCTGGTGACATAAAACGGCTTCAAGTTGTTTAGTGCGGCCGACTTTATAATGGAAATACAACGTGAACACTTGCAAATTGCCTGGTACTTTTCCGGATGAGACGCAAACTCATCCGTAAGGACATTGTCCACAAGTGTCTCCATATAATTCTGAACCATCGCAAATCACACTCCAAGCGTTGCGCCGAGATTTTCATATGACACAGGGCAGTGCTGTACACTTTGTATGTATAAAAAAGCACAGCCAAAAACATGTGTGGCAGCTTCACCTATATTATAGCAAAAAAAGACACAGTTACACAAGCATTTAGTGTGTTGTGTGCACAAGAAATATTGATGGACATGTGGGGTGGAAATATTTACGGTGGAACACAAAGAAATGCGTGGTTGTGGTATGTTGGGCAGTGCTCATATAGCGCGCTGTTACTTTTCGGGAGAGATGGCGTTTCGCGCGTGTTCCAGCTGTGCACGTATTTGCTCTGCGCTACGAGGGGTATCTGCGCTTTGGGAGGATGTGCCCAGTATCTCTTGTGATGCGGAAAGTATCTGCATATATATGGCAGCAATTACCTCGTAAAGCTCGGGTGGGATGTTGCGCCCTACTTCTAACATACACAGCATACTTGCTGTTGAATCGTCCTTAAACACAGGTATGCCCTTTTCCTCCGCAATACCCACTATTTTATCCGCCACAGTGCCGTAGCCGCTGGCGATAACCACGGGTGAGGCGTCCTCGCTTATCCTGTATCGAAGCGCTACCGCCTTGCTTTTGCCCGCACCTTTTTTTTGCTTGTTTTCAAATTTTGACATCTATGCCCGTCCTTCTGTGCGGCAGGTCGGTAAACACATCCATCAGGCTGTGGGTGCGCTCCAAACTGCTTACTTTTATGGTCTCAAAGCCGTAGCCTATGTTGGACACAACCTGCCGTATGGAAGAGGTGATGCCCTTGAAAGTCTCGGTGTAGGCGGGTGGACACATGAGGTTCATGGCTATGCGCTTGTCCTGAACATACAGCTCTGCCTCAAAGCGGCCCAGGCTCTCCACATCGAAAACCAAAAGCATGTGCAGGTTGTCCGCTGTGCCGCCTGTGTTGCGTGCGCCTGTTTCCGCCTCGGCGTTTGGGTCTATCCATATTTCCGCAAAAGCGTGTAGGCCGTTTTGTTCAACGGGTAAAACGAAGTGCAAAAGCGGGGTGAAGTTTGAGGGGCTGGACAAAAGGCTGTGCACTATTTTCTCCACCTTGTCTCCGCTAAGTAGCGTGAGGTCCTCGTTCTCTGCACTTTTTCCGAGAAGCTTTGAGAGCGCATCCATCACACGGCTTTGTGCCTGCTCTGCTTGCATCAAAGAGGCGGCGTGTCCCGTGGCGGTGGTGGCAAGTGTTGCGGTGGCTTCATTTTGAGCCAAAAGCGACAACGCATCCGCAACACTCGAGCCTGTGTCTGCCTGTCCCTGCGCAGGGCCGGCAAGGGCGGAGGCGTTTGCCTCGGCAGACATGGCAAGTGCCACCTCGCTCGGTGTGCCGGCAGGTGGTGCGTCCGGCTGAGCGCTTCTGCCCATTACGGAAAGAGTGAATTTGTCTAAAAAATCCTGTAATTTAGTTACAAGCCCTGCTTTGTCGGCGCTTGCATCTAAGTTGTTCAAAAGGTAGGAGAGTGCACCCGGCAAAAAATCTGCATTATCGTTGTAACGTGATAAATTGTATATCACAAGCGGCAAAATCTTTTCAAGCTTTGGGCTGAAAAGCACGCTTGCCTCTATCTCCTTCAAAACGCTCAGAACCTGAGCTTTGTTTTCGGTGAAGTTTTCTATTGCATCGGGTGCACGAAAAGCCAGCACAAGCTCGTTGAGCTTTTCGCTGAGGCGGCTGCTGGAGGAAAGGCTTTCGGATAAAAACGCAAGATTGTTGGAAACGCTATCCAGCGCATCCCGCTGGGTGAGTGTTGCGTTTAACCCTTTTAATAAAACGCCGATGCCGTTTACCACCTCGGGGCGGTTTGCGTTTTGCGCAAGTAACCCCCGCAACATATCAAACACCTCGCCTTTGAATAGCGTGGTGTTTTGCTCTTGGCGCCCAAGCTCACCCGCAAGGTCCTCTGGACGAAGCAACAGCATGTCAAAAAGCTGCTGAATTTCCTTGGTGAGGGCGGTGTTGTTTGCGGGTAGCAGGCGGATAATTTCCTGCAAAACATAAATATTGCGGATAGTGCTGGCGGTAACAGAGGGGTCCTTGAGCAGGTTTTCAAGGATTTTAGGCCGTGCATCCCCGGCAATCATTCCTGTGTTTTGCTGCAATAGCTGTGAGGTATCGCTGGGGTGTGCCACACGTGTCACGTCGGAGAGGTTGAAGGGCATGGAAGGGTCTGCGGTGGGACGTGCGGCTTGCACCGGCATTTTTTCCACTAAAGGGGTGCTTATTTTCAAAATGTCGGCCATGGACACTCTCCTTTTGAAATGGAAATAGTTTGTAAGATGCGGCAAAAGCCATCCTGTGAGATGGCGGCAAAGCACTGTCGCAGTAAAATTTCGTAAAATTCAAACCATAAAAGTAGCTTTTGTACTTTTGAATATCAAAAAAGTGAAACGCACACATCATTATTCTATCACGTTATAGTGAAATCGTACAGTACGTAGGGTATATAAATTGTCTGAAGAGGTAAAAAACATCATTTTTTGCATTTGTTTTACAAGAATTACGTTAAAATCTTGCACAAATCAAAAAAAATATTATAATAGTAGTAGTGGGTACTTTTAACCTACATATGGTATATCGGCTCAAAACAAATCGGCTTAACCTAATGGTGAGAAGTTTTGTGTTTGGGGTGATTGCGTTAGAAGACATCGGTGACCTTGGGTAAAAACTGTGAAAAGTGGGTGATGAAATGAGCGTAATTGACGAGAGTATGCGCCCCATGCTGGATACATTCATCTTCGAGACAACTACATTACTCGACCAGTTGGATGAGATACTGCTGGAAGCGGAAAAGGAAAAAAGTTTGGGTGATGACCAAATAAACGAAATTTTCCGTGCGATGCACACGGTAAAAGGTTCTGCGGCGATGATGGGACTTTCGGATATTTCGGAGATGACCCACCGTGCGGAGGATATGTTCTTTATTATAAGGGATGACCCGAGCAAGCTGGCAGGTGAGCATATCGGCCTTGTTTTCGATATTTTGTTTCAAGTGTCGGACTTTTTGCGGCAGGAATTGGGCAACCTTCAGGACAACCCCGACGACTACCAAAGCGCAGACCCAGAGCGCCTTACATCTGTAATTAAGAGTGAGATTGCGGCGCTGAAAGGTGAAGCACCCGCGCCTGCTTCGGCGGCACCTGCGCCTGCGGCGGCTGCATCTGCGGCGGCATCTGATGTAGCAGAGCAGGACAACGTACACACGTTCCTTGTGCATTTTCAGGAAGATGCGCAGATGGAAAACGTGCGAGCGTTTGTGCTGGTGAATTCGCTGAAAGAGTATGGCGAAATTGTGGACATGGTGCCATCCAGCCCCGAGGCCAACAGCGAGGCACTGCAGCAGATAGTGGACAACGGATTTTTGTTCCGCATAAAGTATGATGGCGATATGGAGCTGCTAAACAATCTTATAGAGCAGGACACGTATGTGCAAAGCTATGAAGAGGTGCACGCACAGCCTGAGGTGCAGGCCGATACTGCCGCAGCTGAGGTGCAGGCTATACCCGAAGAGGTTAAAATGCCTGAGGTTGCAGCACCTGTGGCATCCCAGCCCGCAAAAGAGGCGGCAAAGCCGGCACCCAAAGCGCCAAGCGCCGGGGCGGGCGCAGGCAAGCAGAGCCTTATCAGCGTGAACCAAACCAAGATAGACAGCCTTGTGGATATCATGGGCGAGATAGTTATAGCCGAGAGTATGGTGGCTTCAAACCCGGATTTGAAGGACTTGCATTTGGATAACTTCAACAAATCTGCACGTCAGTTGCGCAAGCTGACTGACCAAATGCAGGATATTGTCATGAGCATCCGCATGGTGCCGCTGACGGGTACATTCCAAAAAATGGGGCGTATTGTGCGTGATATGAACAAAAACCTCGGCAAGCAGACCGAGCTTATCACCATAGGTGGCGAGACGGAAGTGGATAAGAGCATCACCGACGTTTTGGCAGACCCGCTCATGCATATGATTCGTAACTCGATGGACCATGGCATCGAAAGCCCCGAGGAGCGCATTGAGGCAGGAAAGCCCGCAGATGGCACTGTGACTTTGCAGGCAAAGAGCGTGGGCAGTGATATAATTATCACCGTGCAGGACAATGGCAAGGGCCTGAACCGTGAGAAGCTTTTGGACAAGGCGGAGCGCAACGGAATTCTGACAAAGCCAAGAGCTGACTACACCGACAAAGAAGCGTACGGGCTTATCATGCTGGCGGGCTTTTCTACCAACGAGGTGGTTACGGAGTATTCCGGCCGTGGCGTGGGCATGGACGTGGTGCGCAAGAATATTGAAAAGCTGGGCGGTAGCGTAGGAGTGGAGAGCACCTACGGCGAGGGCACTACGTTTATTATAAAGATACCGCTTACGCTCGCTATTGTGGATGGCATGAAAATCGGTGTTGCGGAGGATATATTCACAATACCCATTACATCCATCAGCCAAATTTACAAGCTCAGCGCAGAGACGGAACTTTTGCACGATACAGACGGCACCGAGATGGTAATGGTGCGTGGTGTAACCTACCCGATTATACGCCTGCACCGTATTTACGACATCGAGACAGAAGTGCTGGAGCTTTCGGACGGCATCCTCATTATTGTGGAAAGCGGCGATGACAAGGCGTGCATATTTACCGACCGTCTCATAGGGGAGCAGCAGGTGGTTGTTAAGAGCTTCCCAAGCTTCTTCAATCGCTACAACGTTAAAGAGCTGGGCTTCTCGGGATGCACTATCATGGGCGACGGTTCCATTAGCCTTATACTGGACATCAACTGCCTTTTGGGAAGCTATCGCAGCGAAACAAACAGCGGCAAGGTGCGCACGACATATTAAGCGGTGTGCCTTTAGTGTATAAGTGATTAGGGTCGGATTGAGTTTGCTCGAAACTGAAGTAGTCCTATGAATTGGAGGCTTTGTATATGAGTAAAAGCGCTGTGGCGGCCGAAGTAGCACAGGCTGGAGAAAAAAATGAGCTACAAGGGCGTTCGCTTACGTTTTTTATAAGCGATGTCATCTATGGCCTGTCGCTTACAAACGTGGTGGAAATTATCGAGGTGCTTCCCATTGCGAAAGTACCGGGAACACCTATGTACGTAAAGGGTGTTATAAACCTACGCGGTAGCATTGTGCCGCTGGTGGATGTCCGCCTAAAGTTTGGGCAAGAGCCAAGGGAATATGACGACCAAACGAGTGTGATAATCACGGTGATAGGTGATATTACTGTGGGTCTTGTGGTGGACTGTGTGTCCAATGTGGTGCAGGCAGAGACGATAGACACCTCCTCTTTGCCCGAGTTTAGAAACGTGAACGCAAACAGATATATTTCCAGCGTATCACGTGTGGGGGATAGGCTTGTGATGAACCTAAATTGCGAGACTATTTTAGAGGATGACAACATCCTGAATATTGGTTAGTAAGCTGCCTGCCAAAGTTGTTCGTTGCGGCGATTTGTTGCATCGGTTGATTTTGTGCAAAGCGGTGGCGTCCGGTGGTTATGTGCGGACACCGCCGTTTTGCTTTGTGGTGCGGGGATGGCCTTGTATTGAAACGCTGAAAATAGGGCGGATTGCAATACACAATAGTTGCTTAACTTAAAAAGCAGGCATATCTTGCCGGCACAAATTCTGTCTATCTGCGTTGTCAAAGTGAGCAATGCGCAAAGCACTGCTCACTCCTCCGTCTTGATATACAAAAATTCTGCTCGATAATATAGCATTGTTTTTCAAATTAAGTGACTATACAAATAAAAAGGCAGGGGTTTTATGCTTGAATTAACAGATAAAGAGTTTGCGACGTTGCGAGATTTTGTGCTGTCCAATTACGGGATAGATTTGTCCAAAAAAAGGATTTTGATACAAGGGCGACTTTCTACGATGTTACAGCAAAAAGGCTTTAACAACTATATGGACTATATCAGCTTTGTGCAGGCGGACAAAAGCGGCAACGAGATAAATACTTTGCTGAACAAGCTCACAACTAACCTGACATATTTCATGCGTGAGAAAGAGCACTTTAACTTTGTGCGCGACGTGCTTTTGCCCGAGTTTGATGCGAGCAAAAAGCGTGAGATACGTGTGTGGAGCGCGGGGTGTTCCTCGGGGGAGGAGCCGTACACGCTGGCGATGACGCTGATGGATTACTATGCGCAAAAGCCGACGAAACCGAAAATTTCTATTTTGGCCTCGGACATAAGCCAAAACGTTTTGGGCAAAGCACAGCAGGCGGTGTACGAGCTGGAAGGCTTAAAAGACCTGCCGCAGGGCTGGATATCAAAGTACTTTGATAAAATCAACGACAATGAGTACAGGGTAAAGCAGGAAGTGCGTAGCAAGGTGACTTTCCGCACCGTAAACCTGATGGATACGGTGCGTTTTTCGGCGCCGTTTGAGATACTGTTTTGCCGCAATGTGATGATTTACTTTGACAAGGACAAAAAGCGTGAGCTTGTGAATCGTTTTTACGAGTGGACCGCTCCCGGGTACTATTTCTTCATCAGCCACTCTGAAAATATAGAGCGCAACGCTACGAAGTTCCGAATGGTGAAGGCATCGGTGTTTAGGAAAGATTAGGAGCATTGTGGCGAATGGCTTCGCCTGTGAAAAAGTGAGCACTTACGTGCCTCGTAAAAAGCGATATATGGTTATTTATAAAAATAGGTAGGTGAGTGAATGCCACAGGTTCGTGTGATGCTGGTGGAGGACTCGCCGCTGTTTATGGCGGCCATGAAGTCTGCAATTTCTGCGGATGTCACGCTGACAGTGGCGGGAGCAGCAACCAACGGCATAGAGGCTCTTGGGAAAATTGCGACAGTAGCGCCCGATGTAATAGTGTGCGATGTGCAGATGCCCAAGATGGATGGCATTGAGTTTTTGAAGCAACTTTTGAACAAGTACAAAATTCCGGTGGTGGTGGTGTCCAGCGCACCGGGCGTGACGCTGGCGGCGCTGGCGAGCGGTGCGGTGGATTTCATTCCAAAGCCTACTGCAAATGAGGCAAAGGAGCTGTTTTTTAACCGTGTGCGCACCACTATTCGGGTGGCGGCATCCGCAAATGTGGGTGCGAAAGCAGCGTTTACACGTCCACCAATAAAGCCTGCAATAGGCAATATCATGAACAAAATCACACGTCCGCTAAACGATGTCGTGGTGGCGATAGGCGCATCTACAGGCGGCACAGATGCCATTGCGGACGTGGTGCGTGAGCTGCCGCCCGAAACGCCCGGCATTTTAGTGACACAGCATATGCCGGTGGGATTTACGGCGATGTATGCAAGCCGCCTGGATAGGGAATGTCGTATGCGGGTGAAAGAGGCCGAAAACGGCGACCGTGTGCAAAAAGGGCTTATTATTATTGCGGCGGGCGACCACCATATGCGCCTTGCAAAGGATGCAAACGGCTACTATATCACCTCAAAGCGTGAGGAAAAGGTGAACGGCCATATGCCCTCGGTTGGCGTGCTGTTCGACTCGGTAGCGCAGGTGGCAAAGTCACGTAGTGTGGGAATTATTCTCACGGGAATGGGTGCGGACGGCGCAGAGGGGCTGGTGAGAATGCGGCAGGCGGGCGCATACACGATGGGGCAGGACAAGCAGAGCTGTGTTGTGTATGGTATGCCCATGGTTGCGTACAATAAAGGCGGCGTAGTAAAGCAGCTGCCGCTCGGCGCAATACCGAGCGAGCTTATTGCACAGCTTAACAAGATGTAGAGTGCAGTGGATAGGATTTGCAATATAATAATAAAAAACATCCCTCGGCTGAAAAGTCGGGGGATGTTTTGAGTTGCTCTTTTGCTTGTTAATGGGCTTGACGCACATTGAAGATGCTTAATTGCTCGTCTTGCTGTGGAAAGTCCCAAATGTAGCCAAAGACCTCCTTTTCGCCGCAGAGCATACTATGTTCTTTGCAAAAATTACGGATTATCCTTGAAAGCGTGGCGTTGTTTTGGCTTTTAACCCCATAAGACGAGCCGTATTTCTTCATGTATTCTTTTTTTATGTTGGGGAAATGTTCATCAAGCTTTTTGTAGTAGTATTCACGATTGCCATAGCGCAGGCTCATGCCAATACCAAAGGTTAAAATACCCTTCACGCCTGCATTTTTGCAGTAGCTTAATATACCTCTGATGTTTTCTTCGGTATCGTTTATAAACGGCAAAATGGGTGTGAGCCAAACAATGGTGGGAATGTCTGCTTGCCTGAGCTGCTTTAGTACCTCAAATCTGCGCCTCGTTGTGCAAACATTAGGTTCTAAAATTTTGCACAAATCCTCATCGTAGGTTGTAAGTGTCATTTGTACAACGCATTTTGTCTTTTCGTTTATACGCTTTAAGATGTCCACATCGCGCAGAATTAAATCCGATTTTGTGAGTAGCGCCACACCAAAACCATGCTTTTCTATCAGCTCAAGCGATTTTCTTGTGTGCATAAGCTCTTTTTCAAGAGGTATGTAGGGGTCGGTCATTGCCCCCGTTACAATCATACCCTTTTTGCTCTTTTTAGAAAGCTCCCTATCAATTAGCGCTAAAGCGTTGGTTTTTATCTCGACATCTTCAAAGTCATACGTTTTCCCATAAACCTCAGAGCGGCTATCGCAGTAAATGCAGCCATGCGTACAGCCTCGATATATATTCATGTTGTTTTTTGCTGAGATGATGGTTTTTGATGTGATTTCTTTCACGTTGGCCTCCTGAGCAGGCGTATATAATAAGCAAGATGGTTTATTCGGCGTTTGCGTCGGCTGACCACCTACCTAATATCCACAACCTCATAGCCCGCGTCTGTTACGGCAGTGCGCAGGGTGTCGTCGCTGATGTCGCCCTCAAAGGTGACTGTTGCCGCCTTGTCCTCAAGGCTCACGCTGGCCTGTACGCCACTTAGTGCGTTCAGCGCTTTTTCCACACGGCCTGTGCAGTGCCCACAGCTCATGCCCTCGATAATAATTGTCCTTTTCATGGTGGATACCTCCTGTGTGTTTGTTGATGTATGGTTGTTTTTTGCTACAACTTGTATAGTAGGTGCGCTCGTATAGGCGTGGGGTGTGCCGGAGGATAATGTGGGAAAACCTCCCGATAGAGCAAGCGGAGCGCCCTTGAAAAAGTTTATCCTAAGTGCGTTGCCCACCACAAACAGGCTGGAAAGGCTCATGGCGGCGGCGCCGAACATGGGGTTTAGCACAATCCCGAATGCGGGAAAAAACACGCCTGCCGCCACCGGAATGCAGATTGCATTGTAGAAAAACGCCCAAAAGAGGTTTTGCCGTATGGTGCGTAGCACACGCCGGGAAAGCTTGCGAGCGGTGAGTACGTCGGAGGGGGCGCTTTTCATCAGCACAACATCCGCCGCCTCAATGGCGACATCTGTGCCTGCGCCCACCGCTATACCCACGTCCGCTCGTGCGAGGGCGGGTGCGTCGTTTATGCCGTCGCCCACCATTGCCACACGGCGTCCTTCCTGCATGAGCAGGCGAACCTTTTCGTCCTTGTCCGCAGGCATTACCTGCGCAATAACCTCATCCAGCCCCACCGCACTGCGCACAGCCTCGGCGGTGACGGCGTTGTCGCCTGTCAGCAGGATGGTGCGAGCTTGCTGTTTGCGTAGCTGTGCGACAGCAAAGGCGCTGTCCGCCTTGGGAACATCCGCCACCGCAATAATGCCTGAAAGCCGGCCGTCCTGCGCGAAAAACAGGGGTGTCTTTCCCTGCGTGGCAAGCTTTTCGGCGGCATCACCTACGGTATCAAGCGAAATATCATGCTGTGCCATGAGCCGCTCGTTGCCTGCAAGGCAGGCGTACCCATCCACAGTGGCGCTCACGCCAAGGCCGCTCAAGGCGGCAAAGCCCTCCGCCTGTAGTGGGGTGATGCCCTGCTGCTTTGCGTAGTTTGTTATGGCGAGTGCCACGGGGTGCTCGCTCTTTTGTTCCAGCGATGCCGCCAGCTGTAAAAGCGCTTTTTCGTCAGCGCCTATGCAAACCATATCGGTGAGTGTGGGCTTTCCCTCGGTGATGGTGCCCGTTTTGTCAAAAACGAATGTGTCTACGCCGCTTAAAGTTTCAAGCGCCTGTGCGTTTCGGTACAAAATGCCCTTTTTTGCGCCCATGCCCGTGCCCACCATTATGGCGACGGGCGTTGCAAGGCCCAGCGCACAAGGGCAGGAGATTACGAGCACGGTGACAGCACGTGCAAGTGAAAACTCAAAGCCTGCACCCGCTATCATCCAAACGGCAAAGCACACCGCCGCAATGCCCATGACTATGGGCACGAAAATGCCACTCACCCTGTCTGCAAGCTTTGCAATGGGCGCTTTAGAGGCGGCGGCCTGCTGTACCAGCGCTATGATTTGGGCAAGCGTGGTGTCCTCTCCCACACGCTCCACACGCATGGTGAGGTAGCCCGAGGTGTTGAGCGTCGCGCCGGTGAGCGCATCGCCTGCTGCCTTGTCCACAGGGATGCTCTCGCCCGTGAGCGCGCTTTCGTCCACGGCCGAGCTTCCGTTTAGCACCACGCCGTCCAGCGGAATGCGTGCGCCCGGCTTTATCGCCAGCACATCCCCCGGCAAAAGCTGCTCAATGGGCACGCTCTCCTCTATGCCGTCCTTTATGCGCAGTGCGGTTTTGGGTGCAAGGCTCAGCAGTGCGGAAATCGCCCTGCCTGTGCGCCCTTTGCTGAGCGCTTCCAGTGTTTTGCCCAGCGTTATGAGCGTTAAAATCATGGCGGCACTTTCAAAATACAAATCGTGCATGTAAAGGTGCACTATGTCGTCATTGCCGCTACCGATGCCGAAATTTATACGATACATAGCAAAAATTCCGTACGCAAGCGAAGCGCCTGCGCCCAGCGCAATAAGGCTGTCCATGTTGGGCCGTGCACGCAAAAGTGTTTTGAAACCGCCGGTGAAATATTTGCTATTGCACAAAACGATGGGGAGCGTCAGCAAAAATTGTGTCAGCGCGAAGTTGCCTGCATTTTGCACGCCTTGCAAAAAAGATGGTAGCGCAAGGCCTATCATCGAGCCCATGCTAACGTACATGAGCGGCAGTAAAAACGCAATGGATACTACAAGTCGGTTGCGCATCTTTTTTATTTCATCGCCTGCGAGTGCGGTGGGGGAGGGTGCGCCCGAGGCGGCGGTGCTCTTTGTGCTGCGCAGTGTAGCGCCGTAGCCTGCCCCTTTTACCGCCTGCTCGATGTCCTGTGTGCTTATCTTGGCATCCTCGAACTTTACGCTGAGGCTGTTTGCCAAAAGGTTCACATCCGCCCTTTGGATGCCCTGTAATTTGCGCAGTGTGCGCTCAATGCTTGAAGAGCAAGCGGCACAGCTCATGCCTGTAACATCAAAGATTTCCTCTCGCACGGTGTACCTCCTTGATTGTGCATGTATTAAATGGGAAGTGGACACATAGAAGTGATTTAGAATATGTTAAGCACAAGAAGAATGAGGTGGATATACCACAAAACCAAATTACTGTGTTTATCCACACTCGGCTAAGTGGTTAGCCTTGGGTATTCTACAAATAAAATGTATACTATTTTGGTATGATTTGCAATACCTGAGGGTAAGAAAATCTCAAAGGCAGTTGAGGGCGTACTTGTGTATACAATGTGAAAGGGCTTGAAATAAATAGTTAAAAGTGCCCTCGGGACTGGATTTTTTTAGCCGTACATAGTAATATAAGTATAGGAAGAGCGTTAAAAATAGGGGTACTCTTGCAAAAAAGTGGGAACTCATTTTTTGTGGCAAAGAAATGCGGCAAAGTAAGCACATGGACAGCGGGAAAGGTGGCATGGTGCTTTGGTAAACGGACAAAGACTGGCGGCTGTTGTGGTGGCCGCAGGGCGCTCCGCACGAATGGGGTTTGACAAGATGTTTTGCACCTTTCGAGGCATAGAGGTGCTGCGCCACTCGGTGAATGCGATGGACGCACACCCCATGGTGGACGAGATTGTGGTGGTGGCAGGGCAGAGCATTGAGCGTATCACTGCGCTTTTTGCGGCGCATCCTGTGAATAAGCCGCTGAGAATAGTATCGGGCGGCGATACCCGAACGCACTCGGTAAAAGCAGGTGTAAACGTCTGCGAAAGCGCACAGCTGGTGGCTGTTCACGATGGCGCACGTCCGTTTGTATCGCGGCAGCTTATCACACGGGTGGTGCTGGCGGCGGAAAAGTGTGGTGCGGCGGCACCCGGCCTGCCGCTGAAGGATACTGTTAAGCGTGTGAAAAAATGCGATGATGTGCAGGATGAAAGCGAAGTGCTACTCACACTGCCACGTGAGGAGCTAATGGCGGTGCAGACGCCGCAGGTGTTTTGTCGCACGCAGTTTTTGAGCGCACTTGAAAAAATTTCGCCCGAGGAATACACACAGCTCACCGACGACTGCATGGTGATGGAGCGGGCGGGCAAAGCAGTGTGCATTGTGCAAGGCGAGCAGGCGAACCTTAAAATAACGACACCCGAGGACCTGCGAGAGCAGGCAGAGCCTGCGGCGGCGAAAAGCGCAGTACAGCGTATCGGATACGGATATGACCTACACCGGCTTGTTCCCGATAGAGCGTTTATTTTGGGCGGTGTGCACATTGAGCACGACAAGGGGCTTTTGGGTCATTCGGATGCGGATGTGCTATTACATTCGGTGGCGGATGCGCTGCTTGGTGCGGCGGCGCTGGGGGACATAGGCCGCCACTTTCCGGACACGGACCCTGCGTACAAAGGTGCGAACAGCATGGAGCTACTTGGGCGAGTGGTACAGCTGATACACAGTGAGGGCTGTACAGTGTGCAACGTGGATGCCACTGTTGTGTGCCAAGCGCCAAAGCTTGCGCCGCACATACCCGAGATGTGTGAAAACATAGCCCGTGTGCTGTGCGTAAAGGTGGATGCTGTTTGTGTAAAGGCGACCACCGAGGAGAAGCTCGGCTACATAGGTGAGGGGCAGGCTGTGGCAGTGCACAGTGTTGCGCTACTGCATAAATATACGTAAAAACGTATTATTAGATGTAGTAGAAACATGGATGAAACACACGGCGAAAAATCACGAACAGTGGAAATAAATTAAAGTAAGCTTTGCGCACAAGCTCCGATATTTTTAGGAGGATACCACAGCATGGAATATATACAGGAACTTTTCAGCAACATAATGGGCCAGCTGAGCCTTTTGTTTGATGAAATTAAGATTACGGACTTGTTCGATGTGCTCATAGTTGCTTTTTTGGTGTATGAGATTATCCTGCTTGTGCGGGGCACAAGGGCGGCACAGCTTAGCAAGGGAATAATATTTCTTTTGCTGATTTACATGCTGGCATCTGTGGCGGAGATGAGAACGCTACTGTTTTTGCTACAGACGATTATGCAGTTCGGAATAATCGTGGTGGCGATAATATTCCAGCCGGAGCTTAGGCGTGCTGTCGAGCAGGTGGGTGGGGTGAACTCGGCGTTTTCACGCTTCATAAAGCCAAAGCGCATGGAGGATACGCTGCGTACCGATTGGAAAAAGTCCATCATAGCGGTGTGCGATGCGGCGGAGCGCCTTGCGGAGGAGCGCACGGGTGCGCTGATTGTGCTGGAGCGCAACACGAACCTTGGGGAGGTTATGCGCACGGGCACTCCGCTGAACAGCGAGGTGAATGTGGAGATGCTGGGCACTATTTTTTACGAAGGTACGCCGCTTCACGACGGTGCTGTTGTGGTGAGCGATGCGAGGATAGCCGCCGCAGGATGTTTTTTGCCGCTTAGTGATAACCTTGAAATAAGCAAGGAGATGGGCACAAGACACCGCAGTGCGCTGGGCATCAGCGAAAACTCAGACGCTTTAGTGGTGGTGGTGAGCGAGGAGACGGGCATAATCTCGCTTGCGAAAAACGGCATCATGATTAGGCGGCTGGACAGGCAAAATCTGTTTAACCTGCTGAGTGATGAGATTATTCCGCCGGAGGAAAAGAAACCACGCAAGGGTATCAGGAGTTTTTTTGCCCGCAAGAGGGAGGATGCCGCAGGTGAGTGATAAAAAGGACACAAAGCAGGGCAGGGGTGCAGACAAGCAAAAAGGTCTTTTTGCGGATAAGCGTGTTGTGCTGATAATATCGCTGCTTATATCGGTAATGGCGTGGGTTGTTGTGGCTGGCTTCATACAGCCGGGAGATTACAAAGTTATCCCTAACATCGCCATAAATTACACATTAAACGAGGAACAATATCGTGAAAAAGGCTTGCGCATTGTGAGCAACCTAACGGATGTGTATGTGGATGTTGAGGTGAACGGAGACGGCGCTATAATAGGGCCGCTGTCCAATACCTCGCTTAGTGTATATGCCGACTACAGTGAAGTTGACGGCCCGGGGCCGCACGAGGTGCCCATACGTGTGGAAAAAATTGTGCAGGGAGACTATACTGTTGGAAACGCCAGTATCAACAGCGGCGCCTACTCTATAGACAACCCAAAAACTCGTGTCACGATTGTTTTTGAGGAGGTTGCTACCGAGCAATTCCCCATTTCCATAAGTACCGGTGGCGTGACGGCGGCGGAGAGCTTTGTTATGGACGAGCCGGTGTCGAACCCTGAGAGCATATATATTTCGGGGCCGAAAAATCAGGTGGAAAAGGTGGCCTCTGTTGTGGCGCGCCTTGATGTGACCGAGGAGCTGAGCGAGAGCAAAACGTACACGGATGTGCCACTTATCCTGCGTGACTCGCTGGGCAACGAGCTTGATGCGGAAGCTTTGGGGCTGGAGATTACAGAACAGACGGTAGAGGTGAGTGTCGCTATTTTTGAAGTGCACACGCTAAACCTTACGGCTGACTTTATAAATGTTCCTGCAAATGTGGATGTCGAGTGGTTTTACAACCGTGTAAATCTGAGCCAAGATACTCTGCGAGTGGTGGGTACATCGGGTGCATTTGAAAATGTCAGCAACCCACTTGTAATAGGAACGTTTGACATTACACAGCTTGATATAGGCTGGGAGAGCACGGCGGAGATAGTGTTGCCGGATGGCCTTAGCAGCTACGACCAGCTCTCGCAGGTGGATATTTCGTTCAACACAAGCGGTATGACAGAGCGCATTATGGAAATTCCTATGCAGAATGTGCGGGTGCTGAACGGCCCGCAAGACATTACCGTTACCCCCGTGCAGGATACGCTGAGCGTAAAGCTTGTAGGCGAGACGCAGCAGCTGGCGGCCTTGGTGTCGGGCAACGTCACCGTGCAGATAGACGCTTCGAGTGTTGAGTCGGCAGGCAGCGGACAGCAGACAGTTCCCGCTGTTGTGACTGTTCCGGGCTCGGACCAGGTGTTTGCGGTGGGCAGCTATCCCGTGGTGTGTTCTGTGGATGAGAGTTAGGTGATGACTAACACTGTGCGCTTAAAGCCCCTAATGGGTCTGTGTATTTTGCCAAGGATGTATGGTGGCGTAAAATAAAGCCGATGTGCCTGTGATGTGTAAATTTTGTGCATATTTTTGTGAAAAACCCTTTGAATGTAAGCCGTTAATGTGGTACGATTTAATTTATGCAAATGTCGTATAGCGTGTTGCAGGGCATCAAAGTGTATGTTTGTGGATAGCGGTGGGTGTGAATGCCCGCTGTGGTTAGATGTGTGTTGTGTGCAGTGATATGCGCACGGATTTTTGTGTGCGGTTTTGTATTGGGTAAAATATCGATAATACGACAAAGCAAGGTTTTGTGAAATGCCTTTGAACATGATATTGGTACATGGTATTCGCCTGCCGCTCGAAAAAGACGCTCATGTGGCATTTGAGAGGGCGGCAAAAAAGCTAAACATACCTCAAAGTGATATACTCGGCTCAAGGATACACAGAGTCTCGGTGGACGCACGGAACAAAAGTCCGATAATGGTGTATTCGGTGGCCTTACAGCTAAAGGACGATGCACAGCGCAAAAAATGCGAAAAGCTGGCACAGGCTATGCCGCAGAGCGTACAAATAGTGAGGCAGCCGCATTTTGAAACGCAAAGCGGAACGACAAAACTTTGCACACGGGTGGCTGTGTGTGGGCTGGGGCCTGCGGGGCTGTTTGCGGCGCTGGAGCTTGCAAAGGCAGGCTATGCGCCGCTTGTGCTGGAACGAGGGCCTGAAATGTCCGCTCGCAGAGCCGCAGTGGAGCACTTTGAGCAAACGGGAGCTTTGCAAAAAAACGCAAACATACAGTTTGGCGAGGGCGGCGCAGGCACATTTTCGGACGGAAAGCTCACCAGCCGAATAAAAGACCCGCTTTGCGCAAGGGTGATACAGGCGCTTTTGGACGCAGGTGCGCCGAAAGAAATTGCATGGCAGAGCAGGCCCCACATAGGTACGGACAAGCTGCAGGGTGTTTTTTACGCATTGCGGCAGGAGATAGAGCGGCTGGGCGGCAGCGTGATGTTTAACACACAGCTAAGCGGCATTGTGGTGAAAAACGGTCAGCTCAAAGCGGTGCGCACGCACAATGGAGAAATACCCTGCGGTGCGCTGGTGTTGGCGTGTGGACACAGCGCACGGGATACATTTGAGATGCTACACGAGAGTGGCGTGCCGCTACAAGCAAAGGGCTTTGCGGTGGGTGTGCGTATAGAGCACCTGCAAAAGGAGATAGACAAGGGGCTGTATCATGCGGCGGCGGGGCATCCTGCGCTACCACCGGGTGAATACAACCTTGCCACAAAGTGTGAAGGCAGGGGCGTGTATACGTTTTGCATGTGCCCCGGCGGCAGTGTGGTGGCGGCGGCAAGCGAGGAGGGCGGTGTTGTCACTAATGGCATGAGCCTACACTCCCGTGCCGGCGAAAACGCAAATGCGGCGGTGGTGGTAGGCGTAACACCTGCCGACTTTGGCGATGACCCATTTGAGGCGATACGCTTTCAGCGAGGGCTTGAGCAGGCGGCGTTTAGGGTAGGGGGCGGAGCGTTTTCGGCACCTGCCGAAACGCAGGCGAGCTTTTTAAGTGGTGAGGGAAGGCTTGATGCAAAAAGTGTTTTACCCACTTACCCAAGAGGGGTGACGGCGGCAAACTTGGGTGCGCTGTTTCCTGCGTATATCACACAGGCATTGCGGCAGGCACTGCCCGACTTTGGCAGAAAACTGCCCGGCTTTGGCGTAGGGGATGCACTGCTCACGGGTGTGGAAACACGCACCTCCTCCCCTGTGCGTATACCACGCGAGCAAAGCGGCGAGAGCACTCATGTTGCGGGGCTGTACCCCTGCGGCGAGGGTGCCGGCTACGCAGGTGGCATAATGAGTGCAGCGGTGGACGGAATAAAAACAGCGGTGGCCATTATAGGCAGGTATGCACCGCCCGCTTTGTAGATAAGTGCGGCGAAGAATAATTTGTGTAACATCGCATAATTATTGTGTGGAGTTACACTAAGAAAGGAGGGGCAGAATGATTTATCGTGAGTGGCAGGTGGGTGCGCCGAGCGAGGATGCGGTCGAAACGCTTGCAAGAGAGGCTCAGCTGGGAATGCTTTTAAGTAGCGTACTTGTGTCACGAGGGGTGGATACGGCGCAGGCCGCCGCCGATATAATAGAGTGCACACATGCACTGCCCCTACCTTTGGCGATGAAGGATATGAACAAAGCGGTGGAGCGAATCCGCCTTGCGGTACAAAACGAGGAGTCCATAGCAGTCTTTGGCGACTATGATGTGGACGGCATTACCGCAACGGCGATGGTGTACACATATCTTGAGGACATGGGCGCACAGGTGTTTTACAAGCTGCCCAGCCGCAGTGATGACAGCTACGGCCTCTCCCCAAAGCTTGTGGACACAATGGCCGACCGAGGCATAAGCCTTATTGTGACGGTGGACAACGGCACTACCGCTTTTGAGGCGGCAGAGCGAGCAAAAGAGCGTGGGGTAAGCCTTGTGGTAACCGACCATCACCTGCCCTACGAGAGCCTGCCGGATGTACATGCGCTGGTGAACCCTTGCCGGGTGGATGATGAGAGCGAGCTTACTCACCTTTCGGGTGCGGGGGTTGCGTTTATGCTTCTTGCGGCGTTGGAGGAGTGCCCTGCGGAGGAGCTAATGCCCATGTTTGGGGATTTGGCGGCGGTGGGCACTGTTGCGGACGTGATGAAGCTCAGCGGGCACAACCGCACGCTGGTAAAGCTGGGCATGAACGCCCTGCAGGAGACACAGCGCCCGGGGCTGCGTGCGCTGATAGCCGCTTGCGGCTGGGAGGAGCGCACGCTGACGGCGGAAAATATCAGTTATGGTCTTGCGCCAAGGCTAAACGCCGCAGGGCGCATGGACGATGCAACGCTTGCGCTGCAGCTTCTTCTTGAAGAGGACGAGCGGGCGGCGGAGGAGATTGTACAGCAATTGCAGGAGTACAATACCGCCCGAAAAACCGCAGAGCAGGAAATGCTGGAGATAATAGAGCGACAGATGGATGAAAACCCAAATATTCAGCGCAGCCGAGTGCTGGTGATTTGGGGCGATGGGTGGAACCAGGGGGTAATAGGCATTGTGGCCAGCCGCCTTGTGGATAGGTACGCAAAGCCAGCCATTGTGGTGAGCTTTGAGCAGGGTGAGGGCAAGGGTAGCGGGCGCAGTGTGGGTGGGTTTTCACTGCACGGCGCAATAGCTTCCTGCGAGGATATTCTCATCCGTTACGGCGGTCATGATTTGGCGGCAGGCTTTTCCATAGAGAAAGAGCACATGCAGGATTTTCGCAAAAGGGTGAACGAGTGGGCTGTGAAGGTAAGCCCCGTGTCGCCTCTGCCACGCATGTGGGCGGATGTGCGTGTGGATATAAAGCAGGTGAATGTGGCGGCGGTGCAGGAGCTGGACAAGCTTGCCCCCTGCGGTAGCGGAAACCCGGTGCCACGCCTTTTGCTCAAGGGCATGTGTGTGGAGGCGGTGTACCCCATAGGGGATGCAAAGCACAGCCGTCTGCGTATGAGGCAACCATCGTCGGGAAATTCATACGGTGCGGAAAACGCAATACATGCGGTTATGTTTGGCATAGCGCCACAGGCGCTGCCCTACCGCCCGGGAGACCTTGTGGATGTGATATTAAGCCTTTCTGTGTATGAGGGTGCAAGGGGCTCGCAGGTATCCGCACGGGTGGTGGAGATACGCCCTGCTGGCATGAAGAACCTGCACGCAGAGCAAAGCGCTGTGTTTGAAAGCTTTTATGCAGGCTGGCAACCTGATGAGGAGAGAAGAAAAATGTTGCTGCCCACACGTGAGGACGTAGCGCATGTGTATAGGCTTTTGAAGGGGCCGGACATGGTGTACTACGGCGATTTGCGCCCTGTTTTTATAAAGCTTGGAGAGGACAAAACAGGGCGCACGCTTGCGGCGGTTGCTGTTTTGGAGGAGCTTGGGCTCATTGAGCGTGATATTAGCAGTGGGTGCTACAAAGTGGTGAATGTGAAAGAAAAAAGAGAGCTTTGCACAAGTGCGTTGTTTAAGCGGCTGAGCACTGTGTAGATAGTGTGTGTGTTTGCACGAGATATATCGGTGTAACTTTGAAAATCCATGGCGTTGCTTTGTGAAAAATATTCCATTGAGATAAGGCAGGTGGGGTAAATTGAGTACCGTAAAACGTGAGGTTATCAGCTATGCCACATTTCGTACCATGGCGCAGGAGTCTGCACGAGGGTACGACTTTGCCATGTTGGACAGAGCATATGTGATGGCAGATAGCGCACACAAGGGGCAAAAGCGTCGTAGCGGCGAGCCTTTTGTAAGCCACCCTGTGGCGGTGGCCACCATACTGCTTAGCCTTGGGCTGGACACCGAGACGCTGGTGGCGGCGCTTTTGCACGATGTCGTGGAGGATACAGACATCCCACTGGAGAGAATCGCATCAGAGTTTAGCAAAGATGTGGCGCTGATGGTGGACGGCGTCACAAAGCTTGGGCGCATCACCTTTTCTTCCATAGAGGAGGAAAAGGCGGAAAACCTGCGCAAAATGCTGCTTGCCATGAGCAAGGACGTGCGTGTGATGCTGATAAAACTGTGCGATAGACTGCACAATATGCGCACAGCAGACGCATGGTCTCCCCAAACACAGCGGGACAAAAGCCTTGAGACAATGGAGGTGTACGCACCCATTGCGCACAGGCTTGGCATAGCCAACATCAAGCAGGAGCTGGAGGACCGCAGTATGCGGTACCTTGACCCTGTGGGCTATGACGAAATAGTAAACCTCATAGGCCAAAAGAGCAAGGCGCTTGAGTATATAAACAAAATATCAAGCGATGTTATGGAGCATTTGAAAGAAAACAACCTTGGAGATGCCGAAATACACAGCCGTGTAAAAAGTGTCTACAGCATCTACCGTAAGATGTTTATACAAAACCGCACGTTTGAGGAAATATACGACATATACGCACTTAGAATAATAATGAACACCATCCCCGAGTGCTACGCAGCGCTTGGGGTAGTTCACGATATGTACCATCCCCTGCCACACCGCTTTAAGGACTATATATCCACCCCAAAAGTAAACATGTACCGTAGCCTACACACCACCGTGATAGGGCACGAGGGCATTGCATTTGAGATACAAATACGCACGCACGAGATGGACCAGGTGTCCGAGTTTGGCGTGGCGGCACACTGGAAGTACAAGGCCGGCCTGCAGACGGGCAACCACATGGAGGAGCGCCTTGCGTGGGTGCGCCAGCTGCTGGAAAGCCAGCGGGATGCGGAGGACGGCGGCGACCTTTTGCAGGATATTAAGCGGGAGCTTTTGCCCGATGAGGTGTTTGTTTTTACCCCGAAGGGTGATGTGATAGACCTGCCTTCGGGCGCTACCGTGATAGACTTTGCCTATGCTATTCACAGCGCCGTGGGCAACCGCATGATAGGCGCAAAGGTGAACGGGCGCATCGTGCCGCTGGAGCACAAGGTTGTCAGCGGCGAGGTGGTAGAGGTGATGACGGGGCCTGAAAACAAAGGCCCTACCCGTGACTGGATGAACATAGTCACCACGAGCGAAGCTAAGAATAAGATAAGAAACTGGTTCAAAAAAGAGCGCAAAGAGGAAAATATTATAGAGGGTAAGGCGGCGCTGGATAAAGAAATGCGCCGTGCGCAAATATCCGTGCCTGCGGATAAGTACGAGGAGTTCATGCAAAACATCACACTGCGCCAGCGCATGAACTCGGTGCAGGAGCTGTACGCCGCAGTGGGCTACGGCGGTGTGCATGTCAGCCGTCTTATGCCCAAAATAAAGGAAGAGTACGCAAAGCTCGTGCGCTCCACAGGCCCTGTGGAGACATTCTCCATTCCGGAAAAGCCTGCGCACAAGGCGAGCGAGGGTGTGATGGTGGAGGGCATGAGCGACGTGCTGGTGAAGTTTGCCAAATGTTGCAGCCCACTACCGGGTGACAAAATTGTGGGCTTTATTACACGTGGGTACGGTGTTTCTATACATAAAGAGGACTGTAAAAATGCGGCGCAGTCGGGCACGTCCCCAAGGTGGCTACACGCATACTGGGCAAAGGATGTGAAGGAAAGCTTTACCTCAACGCTTGAAATCACGGCGATGGACAGCCCACGCCTTTTTGCGAATGTGTCGGGTGCTTTGGCAGACATGCGTGTGCCCATCCACGCAATGAACGCAAGAAAAACCCAAAACGAGCGTGCATCCATCACGGTCACGCTGTCCATCCAAAGCATAGAGCACCTTAACAGTGTCATCTCACGCCTGCGAAAAATCAAGGATGTTTTGGATATACAGAGGACTTAGCCGTTAGGGAATAATCCGAGCACACCCCGCAAATCCACGAAAATACGTGTTTTTTAACAGCTAAAGGAGCAGGCTATGCGAGCACTGATACAGCGGGTGCTATCCGCTTCGGTCACGGTGAACGGCACAGAAAAGCGCAGCATCCAAAGAGGCCTGCTGGTGCTGTTTGGGGTGCGCCAGGGCGATGACATAGCGCTTGCCCAAAAGCTTGCGGCAAAATGTGCAAACCTTCGCATATTTGAGGACGACGAGGGCAAAATGAACATCAGCGCTGTAGAGCTGGGCTACTCGGTGCTGGCGGTGAGCCAGTTCACACTTTACGCCGACACAAAAAAGGGCAAGCGCCCAAGCTTTATATCCGCCGCAAAGCCGCCGCTGAGCGTGGACTGCTACGAGGAGTTTATAAAGCATCTAAAAAAGCAGGGACTTTGCGAGGTGCAGACGGGTGAGTTTGGCGCAAACATGCAAATAGAGCTGATAAACGACGGCCCTGTGACTATAATGCTGGACACGGACGAGTGGAGTGGACACATAGAGGCGATTTAGAATACGTTAAGCGCAAGAAGAAGGCGCTATACCCCGCCGCAGGCGGGGTATAGCAAAAAACCAAATCACTGCGTATGTCTACACCTTGGACGAGTGGTAGCTTTTGTGCCAGTGGGCTTTGTCAAAGGGCAAGCTGACATCAGAAAGGATTATAAACAATGAAATTGTTACATATTAAGGACGGCCCTCCCCTTTACACAAACTGCTTTTTGCTCATAGGGGATAAGGGCAATGCGGTGGCGGTGGACCCTGCCGCAGATGCGAGATATTTTGAGAAAGCACTGCAGGAAAATGACGCAAAGCTGACACATATCCTGCTTACGCACGGCCATCACGACCACATAGGCAGTGTGGAGACACTGCGTGAAAAGTACGGCGCACTGCTGTGCATGAACAAGGCAGACGCAGAGCATTTCGAGCTTAATGCGGATGTATTTTTTGTGGATGGCGGCGAGATTACGGTGGACGACATGAGCTTTCGCACCATCTTCACGCCGGGGCACACGCCCGGCTCTACCTGCATAGTGTGTGGTGGGATTATGTTCACGGGTGATACGCTGTTTGCGGGCACAATAGGCCGCACGGACCTGCCCGGTGGCGACATGGACGTAATGTGGGAAAGCCTCAAAAAAATACGCACAACCGTAGAAGGCAACCCCAAAGTACTGCCGGGACACGAGCGCTTTTCTACACTGGATGAAGAAAAAGAAAAAAATCCATACCTCAAAAAAGCCTGATGGAAATTTCAGTAAACGGTTTTGGCTCTGCGTACGAGCCTGAACAGCTGACGAGGGTGTTTTTCCCGAAGGTGAACGTGCGAAAAGGGCGTAGCACAAGGGGAAGTGTTGTGTACGTTCGCAGGGGCACAAGGCGCACGGCGGTGGGTGTGCGCACCCAAAGCGGCGTGTGTGTCGTGCGGCAGGTGCAGGGCATTTCGGAGGGCGATGAGCGGGACAAAAAGCGCCGAATATGCAAGGCATTGTACGATGTGCTGTGCGAAGTGAGCGCAGTAAGGCCGCCGTGGGGCATCCTTACGGGGGTGCGGCCGCTGAACCTTTTGCGCAGGCAGATGAGCGAGGGCGGCATACAGCAGGCACAGCACTTTTTTTTGAACGAGTGCGATGTGTCGCCCGAACGCTTTGAGCTTGCGTGCAGGGTGGAGCGCATACAGCGTCCGGTGCTTGCGTCAAGCGCAAAAAACAGCTACAGCCTGTACGTTTCCATTCCGTTTTGCCCCACACGCTGTGCGTATTGCAGCTTTGTGTCGCACACCACCGCTCGACAGGGGCACTTGGTGGGGGAGTACCTGCAAAAGCTGAACGAGGAGCTTCGCCACACGGCACAGCTTGCGGAGGAGCTTGGGCTAAAGCTTGCGAGCATATACGTGGGAGGTGGAACACCCACGGCCATAAACGCGTTTGAGTTGCAGAGCTTACTGCGCAGTATAGCGGAAAACTTTGATACGCAATCCGTAGAGGAATACACGGTGGAGGCAGGCAGGGCAGACTGCACTACTCCCGAAAAGCTTGCACTGCTAAAGGAGTACGGCGTGGGGCGCATCTCGGTAAACCCGCAGACATTGCAGGATGATGTGCTTAAGGCCATAGGGCGTGCGCACACGGCAAAAGAAGCGATAGAATGTTTTAATAATGCTCGAAGTGCAGGGCATAATATAATAAATACGGACCTTATCGCAGGCTTGCCAAGCGATACTGTCAAGGGATTTTCGGACACGGTGGAACGTGTTCTAAGCCTTGCGCCCGAAAACATAACACTGCATACGCTCACGCTGAAACGCGCTTCGGACTTGGCAGGTGCATGGGAGCGAGAGGCGATGATACCTGCCCAAATGCTAAAGTATGCGTACAAACGCTTTGAAGACAGTGGATACATCCCCTACTATATGTACCGTCAAAAAAACACAGTGGGTAGCCTTGAAAACACAGGCTGGACACTGCCCGGCTTTGAGGGGTTGTATAACATATATATTATGGAGGAAGTACACAGCATTTTAGCGTGCGGTGCGGGCGCTTGCACAAAGACAGTGTGTGGAGAGCCTGTGAAAATAAAGCGTAGCTACAACCCAAAGTATCCCCTTGAGTACATTCAAAGCTTTAGCGAAGTGCTAAAGAGAAAAACGGAGGTGAGTGCATCTTATGTCGGCTATTTGGATACCTAAGCGGCTTGTTGAAATCAGCCTTATCAATGCGGCGGCGAAGAACCCTGCCGCATTCGTCTGCCAGTGTGAAATTGAGTACGAAAACAGAATAACAGCGGCGGCGCAGCAGAGCATTGAAAGTAAAAGCAAGGTCATTATGCTCACAGGGCCCTCCGCCTCGGGCAAGACCACCACGGCGCTCAAGCTGGCAAAGGCCATGCAGGACAGCGGCACACATGCGGTGGTGGTGAGCCTTGATGACTTTTACAAAGACTTGGACGAGTACCCCCGCCTGCCCGATGGTAGCAAGGACTATGAAAACGTACATGCGCTGGATATAAGCGAGATACACTTTTGCCTTGGGGAGCTTATCCAAAACGGGAAAGCGGATTTGCCGATGTTTGACTTTCCCACAGAGAGCAGAAAAAGCGAGCGCCAAAGCATAGAGCTAAACGGCGGTGTCGTGATTGTAGAGGGTATTCATGCGCTGAACCCACTGCTCACCGATACGCTTCCGCAGGGCAGTGTGCACAGGATATATGCAGGCCTGAGGGAAGAGTACTCCCACGGTGGCCAGCGCAGCCTGCCCACACGGGACATACGCCTTGCAAGGCGCATGGTGCGGGACAGCAAGTTCAGGGGGCACACACCCGAAAAGACAATACGCATGTGGCCCATGGTGTGCGATGGGGAGGACATGTACATCAAGAGCTTTAAGCGCTACGCAGACCTTCTGCTGGATACTTCATTCAGCTATGAGATATGCGCTTTGGCGTCTTTTGTGGCGGAGATGAAGATACAAACGGAGGACGAGCAGGCGCAGGAGATATTAAGTAGCCTGATAAACCGCTTTAAGCGATGCACCCCACTAAGCGAGGGATACATACCGCCAAACTCCATGCTAAGGGAATTTGTGGGCTAAGCGGTAGCCATCTCCTTCGTTATATAGCACAAAAAAGCCTTATGGTGCACGCTGTATGACCATGGGATTTTGTTTAATGTTACAAAGTTGTGCCGTGTGCAATTTGTAAAAATGAATTATGCCATATTTCTCTTGAAAAAAAGTGTGTGATGATGTAAAATTGACAGCGTGCCGAATTTGCAAAGGTGCATAAAGTGTGTGCAGTTATGGAGATAACGTAGGGGGATTTTGTGGAGTTTGAGCTTAAAAGTAGGTATGACATAGGCGATTTGCTGGATATTGTGCGCATACTTCGCCTGCCGGGCGGATGCCCGTGGGATGCAGAGCAAACGCACGAGTCCATACGCGCAAGCTTTATAGAGGAAACCTACGAGGTATTGGAAGCCATCGACTGTGGCGATACAAAACTGCTTCGTGAAGAGCTGGGAGATGTGCTTTTGCAGGTAGTGCTTCACACCCAAATGGAGCAGGAAAAGGGTGCTTTCAACTTCACGGATGTGTGCGATGAGCTTTGCAAGAAGCTGGTGTACAGGCACCCGCACGTGTTTGCAAGTGAGGAAGAAATGAGTGCCGAGCAGGTGCTGGACAACTGGGAGGCGCTGAAAAACGCCGAAAAGGACAGGAAAACGGTGCAGGACTGCCTAAGCAGTGTGCCGCCTGCGTTGCCTGCGCTGATGCGAAGCGCAAAGGCGCAAAAGCGTGCGGCGCCATTCGGCTTTGAGTATGCGGATGCTTTGAGCGCACTGCGTGAGCTGAAGGCGGAGATAGAGGAGCTGGAGAGCGCCATGGCCGCAGAGCAGGGTGTACAGCACGAGCTTGGGGATGTTTTGTTCAGTGCGGTGAACGTGGCAAGGCTTGCGAGCGTGGATGCAGAGCAGGCGCTGAGCGAGACGACACGCCGCTTTTCGGATAGGGTGATTGCGGTGGAAAAGATGGCAGGGGAGCGTGGAAAAACGCTGAAACAGCTTTCGGATGAAGAGCGAGACGAAATGTGGAAAAGTGTGAAAGCGCAGATGGCGCAGGCTCAGCCAAGCGATATGGCATGATTTTGCGGCGATGCGGTTTTATAATAAAAGCATTAGACTAACTAATCAAACAGCAAAATATATTTGGGAGGAAGAATCAAATGACAAAAAGTGAACTCGTAAACGAAGTGGCTCAGGTGGCAGAGCTTTCCAAAAAGGACGCTGAAAAGGCAATTAACGCAGTTATGGACAGCATAACAAATGCACTGAAGAAGGATGAGAAGGTTGCGCTGGTGGGCTTTGGCACATTCGAGACACGCAAGCGCCCCGCACGCAAGGGACGCAACCCCCAGACAAAGGCAGAAATCGACATCCCTGCATCCAACGCTCCTGTATTCAAGGCAGGCAAGGCACTGAAGGACGCAGTAAACGGATAGTAAACGCAGTATATTCTGCACTTTTTGGGCAGAGCTTTTGCTGTATGGCGGAAGCGAAAAATTGTTAACAGCGAGGGGCAGCCGAATGTTCGGTTGCCTTTTGCATTGTGGGTAGTGGCAAAATAGAGTTGACTTAGAGGTGAAAATACCACACTACAAGCAGGATGAACCAAAACATACTCTTTTGCCCATACCCTTATTTTGGAGTGAAAAATTATGCGTATTGACAAGTTTTTGAAGGTTTCGCGCCTGATAAAGCGCCGCACCGTGGCAAACGATGTGGCGGATGCTGGGCGTGTGGTGGTGAACGGGCGAAGCGTGAAAGCAAGCTACACGGTGAAGGTGGGCGACGTGATAGAGGTGGCGTTTGGCAATCGCCCGATAAAGGCAAAAGTGTTGTCCCTGCAAGAGCCAAAAGGCAAGGACGTGGCACGTGAAATGTACGAAATCATAGAAGAATAGGCGTGATTTGGCAGACTTCATCTTAAAAAGGTAAAAAAGCTTGCATTTGCTCCGCTGCATAGTGTATAATTTACCCATGAATGTAGCGCTGAAGTATTCATCTGAAATGCCCAATGTGAGGGCTTAGTGTCAAGTATAGAGGGCTTTGTAATGCAAAAAGAGAGAGCATCCGCTAAAAAAGGTCTTGCGGCAAAGCTGCTGCGTGCTGCGGTGGTGCTTGTAGCAGTTTATTTGCTGTTTACTTTTGTGAGCGGCCAGATGCAGGTGTCCTCAAAGCAACGTGAACTAAATGAGGTGAATGCAAGACTGGAACTTCAAATGCAGGAAAATGCAGAGTTACAGCAGCTGATGGCCTCGGGTGATGAGGACGCATATGTGGAGAGAATGGCCCGTGAAAAGCTGTACTATGCCCGCCCCGAGGAGAGAATTTTTATTGACCTAACGGGCGAGTAGTCTCTTTCGGTAAAAGAGGTTTGTGCCGTTTTGGCAGGTGTGAAATTTGGGCGGCATTTTTGCGATTTGGTGCAATTTTTTAGTGTACAGTGTCTGCGGTGCGGACAAGAGATATAACGGAGAGGAAACGAGAAGTAGATGCAGCTTCAGGTAGGCGAGATAGTAGAGGGAAAAGTAACAGGGGTAAAAAAGTTTGGTGCATTTGTGCTGATGGAAAACGGCTCGACGGGTATGGTGCACATTTCGGAGGTTAGCAACTCTTACATTCAAGAGCTTGCGGATGTGCTTTCGGAAGGCCAGCAGGTGAAGGTGAAGGTAGTGAACGTAGCGCCGGACGGCAAGATTGCCCTGTCCATGAAAAAGGCGATGGATGTTGCGCCGGCTTCCTCTAAGCGGCCGTCCGAGCGTGCGGAGCGCCCGTCTCGTCCCACAAGGGCAGACAGCGGTAGAGTGTGGCAGCCAAAGCCTTCCTCACAGCAGGGTTCGGGCATGTCATTTGAGGACATGATGTCACGCTTCAAGAGCCAGAGCGAAGAGCGCATCAGCGACCTTCGCAGGGTGACAGAGGCACGCCGTGGTGGAAGTAGCGGCGGATATTCCAGAAGGCGGTAGTTTTTTGATGTTTAAGCGGGCATTCCACAGTGATTGCCTGCTTTTTTGTGTACAAACCAACTAAATTGCAAATGCCATTGCAAAGAGGAGCTTGCGGGAGCATGATTTAAGCACGGCAATGGTGAATTTGAAAAGTTTTTTTGAAAAATTTAAGTTTTTTTTGTGAAAAACACTATTATACGCACAAAATTTAGGGTATAATAAACTTAATGCAAGATGAGTGTGTTTCCCCGCTCGTCTGCGGAATAAGTGCATGGGAGGCAGATATATGAACACGACATGTAACGGACGTAAAGTGGCACTGAAGGATAGCTTTAACGCAAGGGTGGAAAAGCGGCTTGCAAAGCTGGACAAATTCTTTGGTGAGGACGCACAGGCAAACGTGACTGTAAATGTGGAAAAGAACTACCACAAGGTGGAGATTACAGTGCGAGATGGCGCATTTGTGGCGAGAGCGGAGCGCACTGCGGACCAAATGGAGGAAGCGTTTGAGCTGGCCGCAGATGTTTTAACAAAAAATATTATCAAAAACCGCAAGAAGCTCAGCGAGCGCCTACAGCGCAGTATACCTGTGCAGGAGGACGAGGAGACTGTGGAGGAGGAGAGCTACCACCTGATACGTGAAAAGCGTTTTGTGGTAAAGCCTGCCACTATAGATGAGGCAATCCTTCAGATGAACATGCTGGCGCACAGCTTTTACCTTTTCCGCAATGCAGATACGGACGAAATAAATGCGGTGTATGCAAGGAATGACGGAAGCTACGGCGTGCTAATTCCCGAGCGTTAAAGTGCGACTGCTTGTAGCTAAAGCATAAATAGGTACAGCCCACAGGGAAGACTTGAAACTTTCACTGTGGGCTGTTTTTTTGTCGTAAAATCACATATGCTAAAATATCATATATAAAAATAGTTGATGTTGAATAAATATATAATAAAATTTAATTTGTAGAATAGTGTGAAGTTAGATCGGTATATATACTAAAAAATCACACATATTAACGTGAATTACCCAGCGCATCCTGCCAAAACCAAGGATAGTCGCAGGTGAGTTTGAGATTGCTGTATTGTGCAAGGGCATCGTCTGTGATGAGCGGAAAAATCACCTGGTGAGCGCACAGGCATTGATAGCGGCAACGCATTTTGCGGTTCAAAAGGTTGTTGCCGTACTTTGAGTCGCCCACAAGCGGTGTGCCTATGGAGGCTAAGTGCACACGAATTTGGTGCGTGCGGCCTGTGAGCGGAAATATGCGCAAGTAAGCAAATTCATCACGTAGCATTGCAGTTTCGTAGCGGGTTTCAATAGGCTTTGCGCCATGGGCAGAGCTTTGCACAACACGTACAAAGCCGCTTTTTGCATCCTTTAGGTGCCAGCCGCTCAGCGTTGCGCTTGGGGGAGTGGGATGCCCGTAGCTCATGCCCAAATATATTTTGCGTAGCTCTTTTTTGCGCAAAAGTGTGGTGACGAATGTGTGCACCTCGGGGGTCTTGGCGATGAGCACAATACCGCTTGTGCCGGTGTCCAGTCTGTGGCAAAGCGCAGGGGAATAATCACTCGGCGATGCAGGTTTGGTGCTTGCGAAATAGCGCGAAACACACGCCATTAGGTGCACGTTACTTTCGTCTATGCACGCAATGCCGGCGGGCTTATCCACCGCAAGCAGGCCCTCGTCCTCGTACACTATGCGTAAGCTTGGCAAAAAGTTCAGCACCTCATCAGGTAGGTAAAGGCGCACAACGTCCCCTTGGTTAAGCGTGGTGGAAAGAGGACACTTTTTCTGGTTGAGCTTTATTTTGTTTTGGCGCAGGTACTTGTGCAGTGCCCCTGTGGAAAGGGAGGGAAAGTGCCTGCGGATAAAAGCATCTAAGCGTATTTCTTCCGTGCCTTCGTGCAAAAGCTGTGTCATGTGCACCCCTTTTATATAGGATGTGCAGAGTATAGCAAAAATTATGTGGAATTGCAACACGCTGAACATCTTCTCGGTAGGAATATCTTAGTGACATTGAGAGCATAAAACTATTCACATTAGACACCGTTTGTGGTAGAATTCATGGCGTGAGATATGTTGCAGAGAAAGCTGTGATTAAGGGCAATACCAGTGATAGCAACAGCAGTTATAAACATATAAGTAAAAAAAACTGCACATAAAAAGTGCTGTTTTTTTAGAACGAAGAGACAAGCGATAAGCTTTTTTATAAAGCGCTTCAGTTGGGTGAAAACATCGCTATAGGAGGAAATGTTGTGGATGAGGGCATGAAGCTATATTATGACTATACGGTTTCGCCGCTGGGAAAGCTTTTTTACAGGACGGTGCAGGAGCAGCTAAAGGATATCAAGGGAAAAAAGGTGCTGGATTTCGGCAGTGGGTTTGGATTTACCACAAGTTTTTTGGCAAAAAACAACGATGTAACGGCGGTAGAGTACAACAGCGACATGATAGCCGCCTGTGAAAAATCGGTAGAGTATACCCAGCGCTGCGGTGGCATAGAAGTGCTTGAAAATATGGAGGATGAGACATTTGAGGTTGTTGTGTGCCATTTGGTGCTGGAGTTTGTTCCAAACCCAAAGGACATATTGGCGCAACTAATACGTGTGCTAAAAAAGGGCGGCACACTGTCACTTGTGAGGCACAACAGAAACGGACGCCTCGTTCAGGCGGTGGTGCAGGACTATAATATTACGGACGCAAATGCGCTTATGAAGGGTGGATTTTCCTACTCAAGTGCGTTCGGAGACATAAAGTATTTTCAAAATGAAGATGTAGACAAGTGGTGCGAAAACAGTCTTGACATCCAAAAGATTTACGGTATACGGACGCTTGCCAGCCTGCACGATGCAAAAGTTCAAAGCAATGAGAACTGGGCGCAGGATATGTTTGAGATTGAGAATAAGCTTTCGCAGGATGAGGACTTTATAAAAATAGCCTACTTCAACCATATTTTGTACACGAAAAACCGAGCATCCTCAAAGTAAGGAGGGCTCGGTTCTTTTTTTGTAATGCGATTTTTTTTCTTTTTTTTCAAAAAAAGCTTTTTATTTTAAGAAAAATATGATTTAATAGGAACATGTCCTAATTGAGGCGGTGCTACATGTAGATGAAATAGAAAGTAGTGCTAAAGTTATTACGACATTTTTAAGCATAGGCTGGCGAGGTTGGAAACAAACATTTTGAAAAGAGGTATTGTTTATGAGTAAGATTGTACTGGTAGGAACAAACCATGCGGGTACTGCGTGTGCAAACACGATACTGGACAATTACAAAGGCAACGAGCTGGTTATATTTGAGCGTAACTCAAACATAAGCTACCTCGGGTGCGGAACGGCGCTGTGGCTGGGCAAGCAGATTGATGGGCCGGAGAAGCTGTTTTACTCCTCCGATGCGGCGCTTGCCCAAAAGGGTGCGAAAATATACATGCAGACCGAAGTGTATGATATAGATTTTGATGCGAAAGTTGTGTACGCAAAGGACCTACAGGGCAACACGATAGAGGAGAGCTACGACAAGCTGGTGCTGGCCACAGGTTCTTTGCCCATTCAGCCCAAAATTAACGGCATGGACCTTGGCAATGTGCAGAGCGTGAAGCTGTACCAGGACGGCCAAAAAGCGGATGCGTGCATGGATATTGCGAGCGTTAAGAATGTTGCGGTTATCGGTGCGGGCTACATTGGTGTTGAGATTGTGGAGGCGGCAAAGCGCAGGGGCAAAAACGCAATGCTGTTTGAAATGGCAGACACCTGCCTTTCCACATACTACGACCCGTGGTTCACGGACGACATGGACGAAGTTTTGCGCAAAAACGGCATAGAGACGCACTACGGCGAGACGGTAAAGGAGCTGAAGGGCGACACAAACGTGCAAACTTTGGTGACAGACAAGGGCGAGTATGATGTGGACATGGTGGTCATGGCGATAGGCTTTAAGCCAAATACAGCACTTGGCAAGGACGCCATTGAGAAAATAGGCAACGGCGCATACAAGGTGAACCTGTGCCAAAAAACAAGCCTTGAGGATGTTTACGCAATAGGCGACTGCGCCACCGTGTACAGCAACGCTACAGAGTCGGTAAACTATATTGCGCTTGCCACAAACGCCGTTCGCAGTGGTGTTGTTGCGGGGCACAACGTGTGCAATACCGCCCTTGAGAGCATCGGGGTACAAGGCTCCAACGGCATAAGCATTTTTGGTTACAACATGGTTTCCACCGGGCTAAACCTTGAAGCGTGCAAAAAGGCAGGGTATGATGTGCTTTACACCGACTTTGAGGATTTCCAAAAGCCTGCATTCATGACAGAGAACAACAGCAAGGTTAAAATTCGCATCGTGTACGAAAAGCAGAGCAGAAGGATACTGGGCGCGCAAATAGCATCCACACAGGATATTTCCATGGCTATTCACATGTTCTCGCTTGCGATACAGGAAAAAGTGACGATAGACAAACTAAAGCTTTTGGACATTTTCTTCCTGCCACACTTCAACCAGCCTTACAACTACATCACTATGGCGGCACTTACGGCAGAGTAGCTTTTGTCAATAAAGCGGAAGAGATGTACTATAAAAGGCGATGGCTTTACCGGCTAACATACATAGCAGAATGGCTCATTTGTGGTAAAATTTGAGCACAGGCTATGAAAAGTGGGCTTTATGAGCAAAGTATATTAAAAAGTGGTAGTTGCCTATACAAAAGTAGGCGACTACCACTTTTCAAATTTGATGCTTGCCTAAAACAATGGTGCAAGAGCATTTTGTGAGTGAGAAATGTGGCGAAAAATCGCCTAAAATCATATAGCTTTAACTCGTGTAGACACTACCTACAGCGAATTTAGAAAAGATTTCATTCTGAGGTAGCGTTCCATTGCATAATCTTCAAACTTCGACTCCCCAAAGGCAACCTTTGTTTTGCCCCATAAGCTTCAAAGAAAATCAATGAAGGCCTTGTTTGAGTTAAAAGCTTGTAGCTCGTCTGTTCTTGCTGTTCGTCCAAGGTAAGTTTCAATCAAAAGGGTATCTTCTTTTTCGCCCTTGAATTGTCAAGTGGAATTTACTTTGGGAATTTACTCATACAGAAAACAAGGCTTTTTGTAGAATATATCAGTTCCCTTCCCTCGCCCAATATGCTATAATCTACAATGTATACACTACCCACCTGCGCATAAATACCCCGAAAAGAGGACTTTTCATGAAAACCAAAAGATTTGCAGCACTATTTTTAACACTTGCAATGCTCCTTGGCATCTCACCACTTAGCGTTCTTGCCAGCGGTGGCGATGACGGCGGCGCTTCGCCCCAAATATCGCTCATCTCCGCATTCATTGAGCCTGATGTAATCGAGGTGGCAATAGGCGATACACGCACCGAGGCGGAAATTATGGACAGCTTTCCCGATGCTGTGTCCGCCACCGTAAACGGCACGGCAGGCGAGAGCGTGCCCGTGACCGAGTGGAGCTTGGTGTACGCCGGCACGGCGGACGGCGCATTTTCCACTGCGGCACAAGCAGAATTTTACTACGAGCCGACACTTGCGGCGGGCTACACCCTCTCGGGCGAGGCTATTTTGCCCAGCCAAAAGGTGCAGGTGGGCGAGGCGCTTTTGCATGCGCCACAGCCTGCAAGCAACCCCGCACCGGAAAGCTTTAGCTTTCAAGTGACCGTAGCGGACGATGGAGATGCCTTGACCACCGATGACTTAGTATTCTACATCCCCCTCTCCGGCGGTTCGGGGACAAATCCGGATTCTGCCACCTACGGAAAACCCTACAACTGGAGCATAGATTGGGGCGAGGGCGCACCGGAAGTATGGTACAACGGCGTTGCCGACCCGGGCAGTGCCAACCTGGGCAACCCAAACGCCTTCACTTCCGACGGCATCCCCCACACCTACACAGACGCCGGCACCTACACCATCACCATCACAAACAACGCAACCAATGCGGGCGACAGTACAGCCAACAACGAGGCATGGCTGGCGGCCTTTGGTTTCGAGCATTTCCCAGTGGAGGATTCGGCGGGCAAAGCCAATGAACCCGCAAACAAAGCCAAAGTAACGGCCATCCTTTCGGGCTTCACCCCCCTGATGACACGCACACAGGCGCAAATAACAAGCGACACAGCGCAGATACACTACGAATGGACAGAGGCATTTTATGGGTGCACAAATTTAACGAGCATCGGCCCCGGCTTTTCTTACGGCTGGGAGAGTGTCAAGACCATCGGAAACAATTTTGCAAACAAGATGTTTGCGGTAAGCACCTCACTTGTAAGCATAGACGACCGCTTTACCCTGCCGCAGGGGGGCGAACTTAGGTCCATCGGAGATCATTTTGCAAGTGATATGTTTGCCGGTTGCACAAACCTCCAAAGCATGGGCGCAAACTTCAACCTGCCGCAAAGTGCCGTACTTACTGAAATAGGAAATGATTTTGCATACTACATATTTAACGGTTGCAAAAAACTCCAAAGCATGGGCGCAAACTTCAACCTGCCGCAGAGTGCCGCACTGGCGAGCATCGGAGATTATTTTGCAAGCGGGATGTTTAACCAGTGTGAAAACCTCCAAAGCATGGGCGCAAACTTCACCATGCCGCAGAGTGCCGCACTGGCGAGCATCGGGGAAAGCTTTGCATACGCCATGTTTAGAGGTTGCATAGGACTTACAAGCATGGGCGCAAACTTCAACCTGCCGCAGAGTGATGTACTTGCTTCCATAGGAGACAGTTTTGCAGCCCAAATGTTCAGCAGCTGCACAAACCTCGAAAGCATGGGCGCAAACTTCAACCTGCCGCAGAGTGATGTACTTGCTTCCATAGGAGACCAATTCGCCGCCGGAATGTTTCAAAGTGCAGGAACGAACCTTGTTATAAACGAAGTTTTTCGGTTTACCCAAGGAGTGCCAACACAAGGGGGTAACTCCTCGTTTGAAGGCACATTTAACGGTGCAGGCTTAGCGGCGGGCCAAAGCAGAAGCGCACAGTCTATTATCAACGGGAATGACGCGCCGAACGCGCAAAGAAACACCTTCACGGGGCAAGATAACGCATTTTCCGATTATACACTCATCCCCTTAAATTTTGGCGGCGGCGGCGGCACCCCTGGCTACACGGTTACGTTCATAAGCGACACGGGCATAACCACCACCTACATGCCGCCTGCTCAAGGCGTGGTAGGCGGCAGCCCAACAGGCAGGCCGGCAACCCCCGAGGCAACAAACTATACATTCGTCGGTTGGTATACAGACAGCGCCCTTACAAACAAATACGATTTCACGCAAAATGTAACCGGAAACTTAGATTTATATGCTAAATTTGAAGGAAATCCCTTTACACTTTCTTTTGATGTAAACGGCGGAAGCGGAGCAGCGGCCGACATGAGCGTTACGTACGATGCGGCCATCGGCACCCTGCCCACCCCCACAAGAACGGGATATACCTTTAACGGCTGGACGATAGACGGCCAAAGCATCACAAGCGCCACCCTGTGGAACTATGATGCCAACAAAACGGCAACAGCAAGCTGGACGCCCAATACCTACACACTTTCTTTTGATGTAAACGGCGGAAGCGGAGCAGCGGCCGACATGAGCGTTACGTACGATGCGGCCATCGGCACCCTGCCCACCCCCACCAAAACAGGCTATACCTTTACTGGGTGGATGGTAGACGGACAAAGCATCACAAGCACCACCGTGTGGAACTATGCCGCTAACAAAACGGCAACCGCAAGCTGGACGGAAAATGCTTCCAGTTCCTCCGGCTCTTCCTCCGCCGACTTCCCCTATAACCCCAGCGGCACTCTCAACACGGGCAGCTCCACCCTACCTGCAGGCACACGCCTTGAGGGCACGGGCACGCCTGTGTCGGCCGACACGCTCAACAAGATGAAGCAGGCGGCAGTAGACGCAGGCCTCACCGGCGAGATTATCTACATCGCCGATTTAACGCTGGTGAACACAGCAGACGGAACAGCCGCACAGCCCGGCGCAAACACACGCATACGCATCGACGTGCCGGGCATCACCCCACAGGACAAAGCGTGGGTACTGCACGAAAAGGCGGACGGCAGCATAGAGAAGTACGATGCTGTGTGCTTTGATGGCTATGTGGAGTTTGCCCCCACAAGCTTCTCGGTGTACAGCGTGGTGGTGGACTGGGCTTCACGTGGAACGTCGGGCACTACCACGGTGCTTAGCCCACAGACTGGGGTGTACGCATAGTATCGGCGTAGGTAGTTCAAAATTTAGGTTTAACTTTTTAGTATATCCCCCCGCCGCAGGCGGGGGGATATCTTATTCTTTGCCTAAATTGTTGTCATTTAACTAAAGAAACACATGCCCAAAGCGGCCTTTCTCTGAAAATGAGAGAGGTCGTTTTTAGTGCAACATATTATGTAGCTTTTTTTTGAAAAAGTCACACTATTTTGTGTTGTATTTGTGTTCCCTTCCCCCACTCAATATGATATAATCTACAATGTATACGCTACCCACTTGCGCATAAATACCCCGAAAAGAGGACTTTTCATGAAAACCAAAAGATTTGCGGCCCTGTTTTTAACACTTGCGATACTGCTTGGCATCTCGCCGATTAGCGTCTTTGCCAGCGGTGGCGATGGCGGTAGCGGTGGCGATGACGACGGCGCTTCGCCCCAAATATCGCTCATCTCCGCCTTTG
>CAYJGZ010000002.1:0-145694 GCA_964370045.1 uncultured Oscillospiraceae bacterium | reverse complement strand
GTAATGAGCAAGACCGTTTCAGAAAAGAGATTAACGACGACTTGACGGAAAAGTCGAGCGGCGCAAACGGCATTGTGCAGGAAAAATATGTCACCGTCAGCATTCACAAGAAAAACATTGATGAGGCAAGAAACTATTTCGCCCGTGTGGGTAGCGATTTGTCGGCGAAGTTTGCCGCCCTCGGCAGTAAATGCACCGAACTCGACGCCGTTTCCAAACTGCGTATTTTTTATGATTTTTATCGTAGCGGCGAGGAAACCTATTTCAACATCGACCTTGCAGACATGATGAAAAAAGGACATTCTTTTAAGGACTATATCTGCCCCGACTCGATGAAATTCCGCAGTGACTATTTCAAAATCGGCGAGCGGTATGGGCGAGTGCTGTATTTGAAAGATTACGCAAGTTATATCAAAGACAACATGGTATCGGAACTTACAGAGCTCAATCGCAACCTCATCCTATCGGTGGACATCATCCCCATACCCACTGATGAGGCCGTGCGAGAGGTGGAAAGTCGGCTACTTGGGGTTGAAACTAATGCGGCAAACTGGCAACGCAGGCAGAACGCAAGCAACAACTTTTCTGCAATACTGCCGTATGATATGGAGCAGCAGCGCAAGGAGACCAAAGAGTTTTTGGATGACCTCACCACACGTGACCAGCGCATGATGTTCTCCGTCATCACGCTTGTGCATACGGCGGAGAGCAAAGCACAGCTCGACAGCGACACCGAAACGCTGCTTGCCACGGCGAGAAAGCATTTGTGCCAGCTTGCAGTGCTGAAATATCAGCAGATGGACGGCCTAAACACCGCCTTGCCGTTCGGTTTGCGCAAGATAAACGCCATCCGTACCTTGACCACTGAGAGCCTTGCGGTGTTCATTCCGTTTAAGGTGCAGGAGATTTTCCACAAAAACGGCTTTTGCTATGGGCAGAATAGCATATCAGGCAACCTCATCATCGCCGACCGCCGAGAACTGCTCAACGGCAACAGCTTTATCATGGGTGTTTCGGGCAGTGGTAAATCCTTCATGAGCAAGGGCGAGCTGATAAAAGCTTCTCTTGCCGGTGACATTGATGTGATACAAATTGACCCCGAGCGTGAGTACACCAACCTCGTGAAAGCGCTCGGCGGCGAGGTGGTGTATATTTCTTCAAAAAGTGATACCCACCTCAACGCAATGGACATCAATGCGGAGTACGGCGATGGGTACAACCCCATTTCAAGCAAGCTCGATTTTGTATTATCACTCGTGGAGCAGATTTATGGGCAAAAGCAGTTGTCGCCGTCGGAAAAATCCATCATAGACCGTTGTTTGCGCATTGTGTATGAAAAATACATCTCCAACAACTACACAGGCGAGGCCCCAACCTTGAAAGACTTGCACAGCGAACTTTTAAGGCAAACAGACGTTGAGGCAACTGATGTTGCAAAGGCGATTGAAATTTTCGCACACGGCTCGCTCAACACCTTTGCTAACCAAACAAATGTGAATGTGAACAGCAGCCTTATTTGCTACGACATCCACGATTTGGGCAAACAACTTTTGCCGGTGGGTATGCTCGTGGTGCTGGACAGCATTTTCAACCGCATCACCGCCAACCGTGCAAAAGGGCGTACCACCTTCATTTTCATAGACGAAATCTACCTCCTGTTCAAGCACGAATACTCTGCAAACTTCCTGTTCACCTTGTGGAAGCGTGTGCGAAAATACGGTGCATTTTGCACAGGCATCACCCAAAATGTGGGCGACTTGTTGCAGAGCCACACCGCAAAAACCATGCTTGCCAACAGCGAGTTTCTTGTGATGCTCAATCAAGCCTCTACCGACCGTGAGGAACTGGCACACCTGCTTGGCATATCCGATTTACAGCTAAAACACATCACAAATGTGGAAGCCGGCCGTGGGCTGATAAAAGTCGGCTCGTCGCTCGTGCCTTTTGTGAACAGGCAAGCCAACAACACAGAGCTGTACAAGCTAATGACAACCAAATTCGGGGAGGAAATCAACTATGCGAACTAAAAAAACTTACATTGTGATGGCGATTGCTATCATATCTGCGATAACATTTTTGGTGTCTGCCATCATTTTGACGGCGCAATTTTTCGACAGCAAACAGAGCGCACAAACTTTTGAACAACTGGAGCAGATTGTTTTGGACGGCGAGCAGGAAGAAAGAAACGAAGCGCAGGAAACTCCTATTACTGCCTATGAGCAGTATATCAAACTGCACGAGCTCAACGACGATTTTGTGGGTTGGGTAAGCATTGAGGATACACAGTTGAGCTATCCTGTGATGCAAACGGTGGAAAGCCCCAATTTCTACCTAAAACACAATTTCGAGGGTGAATATTCAGATTATGGTGTGCCGTATGTTGACGAAAAGTGCGGCATTGACCTTTCAAACAACACCATCATTTACGGCCACAGCATGACCGACGGCAGTATGTTTGATGCCCTGTTAAAATACGCCGATGAGGATTTTTGCAAAGAGAACCCTGTTATCCGTTTCGACACCCTTTCGGGTTACGGTGAGTATGAAATTTTGGCGGTGTTTAAGGTTGATGTGTCCACCGACCCTTTTTTCTACACCACATACACCGACATGGACGAGGAGCAGTTTGATGAATACATCGAGCAGGTAACAGCCCACGCATTTTACGACACAGGTGTTACCGCTGAATACGGCGATATGCTGTTGACGCTCTCCACCTGTGAATACACACTGGAGGACGGGCGCTTTGTGGTGGTGGCCAAGAAAATATGAACATAAAGCAAAAACAGGTTATCAACGCCAAGACCTTACAGCGCAGTATTAAGAAGCATAAGCCGAAGGTAAGCCAAAAAAACCACACGCAGGAGGAGCAAGCCCAAACCGCCAATGATTATGCAGTGGGCAAAGCAGGTCAATACGCCGACAACACAAAATCAGCCGCCTTAAAAACGGCTGATTTTGCTGTTGATGGTGGTAAAAAAGGTGTGCGGCGCAGTATGGAAAAGCGTGCTGCAAAGCAGGTGCAAAATTCTGTAAGAACCGCTAAGACAGCACACAAGGCAGGTGCAAATGTTAAAACTGCCGCCAACACCACACGTACAGGTGCTCGTCTCAAAACCACTTTCAACTCCGCTCGTGTAAGGAGTAAGAGCGCTACAACGGCGCTCAAATCTTCAACAAAAGCCGTGCAAACCTCAGCCAAGGCGGCGCAGGTCTCGACAAAGACGGCGCAAGTTTCGGCAAAAGCGGCGCAGGCTTCGGCTAAAGCGTCGGCAAAGTCGACGCAGGTTGTGGCGAAAACAGCCGCAAAAGCTGTCTCGACAACCGCAAGAGCAACGGTTAAAGGCATAAGCTTAGCCGCAAAAGGCGCTATGCTCGCACTAAAAGGCTTAATTGCCACCATTGCCGTGTGCGGCTGGGTTGCGGCAATTGTGGTAATCATAGTTTGCCTCTTAGCGCTTATTCTGTCTTCTGCATTCGGAATATTTTATGCAAACGAGCCGAGTGACCCAAACACCGTACCAATAACGAGAGCGATGAGCGACATTTCCTATGATTTTTATGCGAAAATCGACAGCTTGAAAGAAGAATACAGCACCGACAGGGTTGAAATACAGGGTGAGCAGGTCATCAACTGGAAAGAGCTCTTGACGGTATTTTCTGTGAAATCCTCCTCAGAGGGTAGCCTCATAGCACAAATAACCCCCGATGATGTGACACATTTACAAGCCGTTTTTGATGATACCGCATCGCTCACGCATGAGGTGATAGAAACAGCGCCACCTTCCGAAGAAGAGACGAATCCCGACGAGGAGGAGACCTCTGACGAGAGCGTGCTATCAATTACGATAGAGCAAAAGCCGTACACCAAGATGATGTCGGAATACGGCTTTAGTGAGGAGCAAGCAAAACAGGCGGAGCTGCTGCTATCCGACCAATTCGACAGCGTGTGGGCGGAAATTTTAGGCGGATTTGTGCAGGGCAGTGGGGAAATTATTGTGAGTGGTGCAGACGTTATCCCCACAGGGCGCTTTTCCTACCCATTGCCGGACACATTTAATATTTCCTCTTATTTTGAGCTACGTGAAAATCCGTTTACGGGCGAGCTGGAATTTCATAGCGCCATAGATATTGCCGCACCACAGGGAACGCCCATACTTGCCGCAGACGACGGCGTGGTGGCGGTGGCAAACGGCACAGACTCTTGGGGCGGTAGTTATGGCTATTATGTAAAAATACAGCACAGTGATGGCTATGAAACGCTTTATGCGCACTGTTTCAGCATAGCCGTAACGCATGGCCAGACGGTGCAGAAGGGCGAAGTGATAGCCTATGTCGGCACAACCGGCAGCTCGAACGGCAACCATGTGCATTTTGAGGTGGCGAAAAATGGGGTGGAGGTAGACCCACTTTCTTTTTTTGAGCAGTAGAAAAAGCGGGCAATGCGGGGGTTGAGTCAGGCTCGCACGAGGGCTTGAAACTTATGTTGAGGCTTCTGACTGATTTTCACAAAACCACTTGCAACCTGCCTGCAAAAATCGTACTCTTAAAATAGAAAATCAACCTACAAAGGCCTTATCCGAAAGGCAGGTGCGCTAATGAAAGAGCCCAAATCCAAAATCCTCTATCTCTACAAACTTCTCCTTGAAAACACCGACGAACAGCATCCTCTTTCCACTACTGACATCATCAAAAAGTTGGGTGCGCTCGGCATTGAAGTCACACGCAAGACCGTGGCTTCAGACATTGCCCTTTTGCAGGAATTCGGCGTGGACATCATCGCCATTCGCTCCACCCGAAACCTATATTACATTGCAAGCCGTGATTTTGAATTGCCCGAGGTGAAATTGCTGGTGGACGCCGTGGAGTCGTCCAAGCTGATTACACCAAAGAAAAGCAAGCAGCTTGTGGAAAAGCTCACAAAATTGGTGAGCCCCAAGGAGGCAAAGGAGCTGTGCCGCCATGTGTTTGTTGATAAACGCATCAAGCCTGAAAATGAACGCGTTTACTATTCTATCGACATCATCCACACCGCTATTGCAAAATCCTTGCAAATTGAGTTTCGATATTTCGATTACACGCCGGAAAAGAAACGTATTTACAAGCACGATGGGCAGATTTATGCGCTGAGTCCGTACGCTCTTGCGTGGAACAACGACCATTACTATGCCCTTGGCTACTGCGAAAACCACGACAACATCAGCCAGTTTCGAGTAGACCGAATGGCAGAAGTTGCTTTGACTCAAAGAGCTGCCCACCCAAGTCCCAATGATTTTAACGCCGCAGAATATGCAAATCGAATTTTTGACATGTACGATGGTGAGACGAAAACAGTGGAGTTACAATGCGACAACGGGCTTATGAAAATCATCATCGACCGTTTTGGCGAAGAGGTGAACACCGTGCCGCTTGATACACAGTGTTTCAAGGCCACAGTTGATGTTTGCATCAGTCCCACTTTCTTTTGCTGGGTGTTTCAATTTGGCGAAAGAATGAAGATTTTATCCCCTTTAGATGTTCAAAAAGAGTATGTGGATATGCTAAATCGCACTTTGCATTTTCAAACTTAAAAGGCAGGTGGTCATTTATTTGGCCACCTGCTTTTTTTCCTCTTGCATCTGCTTTCACTGCTTGCTATACTGATGGTGTAAGCGGAACGAATTGTTCTGCTTTGCTCAAAGGAGGCCACCTATGAGAAAGAAAAATGAGGACACAATACATGCTATTTGCACTTTTGTGGAGGCGTATTTTCTTGCGCACCACACGTCCCCCTCCATCACCAAAATTGCAGAGGAAGTGGGCCTTGCACGCAGCGGTGTGCACCGCTATTTGACGGAAATGAATGAAAAAGGCCTCATTTTTTACAACGGAAAAACCATTGCCACAAGCCTAACACAAAAAACCAACACGCAAATGGCCACCGCCAGCATCCTTGGCTCTATCTCCTGCGGTTTGCCCTTGCTTTCCGAGGAGAATATCGAGGAATGTGTCACCCTTCCCGCTTCCCTTTTTGGCCGTGGCGAGCTGTTTGTTCTGCGTGCATCCGGAAGTTCTATGATTGAAGCCGGCATTGATGACGGTGACCTTGTAGTTATCCAAAAACAAAATACGGCGCAAGACGGTGATGTTGTGGTCGCTCTTGTCGATGGGGAAAACACCCTCAAGAGGTTTTACAAGGACGAAAAAAATCGGCGTATTATCCTGCACCCCGAAAATAGGGAAATGGAGGATATTATCACCACACACTGTGACATCCAAGGTGTAGCTCAGCATGTAATTAAGGCCTTGTGAGGCTGTCGTACCACTAATTTTTTAACCCACTTAGGAGGTTTATTTGAGCAGAACAGTTTCAAACGCAGCGCTCGACGAAATTGCCGAGGGGCTAATAGCAAGTTATGCCCAAAACAAGCCCGGCGCTGTGCAGATTGACATCGAATCTTTTATCACAGATGCTCTTGGCCTGCCCATTTGCTATGTGAGCATGGCCGAGCAGGACAAAGACAAACTTGGCTTCCTCTCGGACGGAAAAACACCATTGAGCGTTTACGAAGACAATCAAATACAGCAGGTAACCTACCCTGTTCATACCATTGTTCTCGACCGCTACCTTACACGCAGGCAAGAGCTTGGCCGCAAACGCTTTACCTTAGCGCACGAAGTGGGGCACATTCTTTTAGACAGAATGGAGGTCACCGGCGGCACTTCACAGTTTCATCGAGATTATGACAGTGAGGCAAAATATCACTTAAACGCCTACTACGAGCGTTTCAATGTGATTGAAATGCAGGCAAACCGATTGGCCGCTACACTTTTGATGCCACGTTTTCTCGTAGAAAAAACCTTGTATCGCTTTACAGACGGACACTTTCTCAAAATTTTCGGCGACAATGTTCTGCGCAAAAAAGAGCACCGACTGCTCACCGAAATGGCCACATGTCTTGGTGTATCGTTTACCGCCTTGTTGATTCGCCTAAAGCAACTTGGGTTTTTAGAGTATCGCCCTATGGAGGAATATTTGGCAGAGGAATTGCGAATTGGATTGCGCAAAACAAACGGGGGTGCTGCAGTTGCTCCCTAATACAGCCCCGAAATTTTTAACACGCCCCACAAGCGAAGATACCATACAAAAGATAGACCGCTCTTTTAGGGAATGTGCAAAGCTCACCGAACGCTCGCTCAAGTGTCCTTACTGCACTTTTGTATTGGATGGTATTTTCTCCGATGCAAGCGGGCACATCCGCATCAAGTGCCCAAAATGCAAGGCCGTTATGGTGCTGAATCTTGCCTATTTCCGCAGAAGGCGTCCGTCCAATTTTTTGTATACCCCGCAACGAAAACATCTTCGCTAACTTCTTGAAAACTGAATAACCAACTCTTCGTACTAACATCCGATAAAAACAGTGAAAGAAACGCAGGCGCATATCGCACAGAACAAGGCAGAGGAACGAGGAATACTTGTTGTATTCCGAATGACGATAACGCCGTTCTGTGTGATATAAGGCAAAGTTTCGCATTGCTTTTATTGGATATTAGTACTCTATCGCGTAAGCGGAGCTTTGCCTCTTGCAAAGACTTCCCCAGCACCGTGTGAAGACAAGAACAGAGCTGTGCTCTGTCTTGCCTTGATACGGTGTTTTTTTGTTGCCTTTTTGCAAAATACACCCCGCTTCACACGATGATGAAAGTCTTTTTCTCTGCTTATGCGAGGAAAGGACTTTTATATTGTACAACACAGCCAAACTCCTCTGTGAGGAACAAAAAACACATACCATTTATCTAAACGACGCCGCTGTGCCCGTAACAAAATCCGTCTATCAAGCCTACCGTCGCTCGCTTTGGCGGGAACACAAACAAATGCAAGCGTGCCGTAAGCGTGAAACCTCGCTTGAGGAGTGTCTTGAAAACAGGGAACAATTTGTTTCGTCCGGCCCCTCTCCTGAGAAGTACGTGGAGGAAGACGACCTACAATGGCGGCTGTATCAAGCGTTGTCCGGGCTCTCTTTTCAAGAACGCTTTTTAATCTGCGAATTGTATCTAAACGGCAAAACCGAGCGTGAAGTGGCCGCCGTCCTAACGTTATCCCATTCTGCCGTTCATAAACAAAAAGGAAAAATACTACACCAATTAAAAGAAGCCTTGCTCAAAACACCGCAAGGCCCTCGAAAGGACATACACATGAACACACAAATACACCTTGCCAAGCGTGGTGACATTTATCTCTGCCCCATAGACACACAAAACAAATTCTCGGCTTTGCACCCTGTTTTGGTTGTGGAAAACCAGAAAGAGCACACAGTGACCGTTGCCTTCATCACAAAAATTCTCAGCAGAACCAATTCTCCTACGCTGGTGCTTTACGGCAAAGATTTTGGCCTCGCTCAAAATTCTGTTATTTTGGTGAACCAAGTGGAACAAGTGAATGCTACTTTGCTATCTGCGTCGCCCATCGGTGTGCTTCACAAGGACGTCCATGTCCCAAAGCTCAACCGCTTGCTTTCGCTGCACCGTGGCCGAAAAAAGAAAAGCACTGGAAGCGCACCTCTCCTCCTCTGCTTATGCCCTCGTTGCCGGCAAGATTATCTTAACAATTCATCCACCCTTTTGCACCGTGCCGACCCGATGCAAACCATCAAAGAGCCGTGCTGCCATTGCCAAATGGGGATGGGATATGACTACCTCCTACAAAAACGTGCTTAGAAAGGGAATCTATGGATGAAGACAAACTCATTTAGGAGGTATTTCATTAAATTTTGTGCCGATGCGAAGCGGCGGAATGGAGCATTATTATGCGTACAATTACAAATGCACTTCCAAACGAAATCAGAAAATCTGATGTAGGTTTGGAAGCACAAACAACATACACAGTATCGGGCAAACAATTTGTTGTTACACCCGTCTTTTGTCAAAACAAAAAAGAAACCCTCGGAGAAATCTTGCTGGCTCTTATGAAGTCGGACATCGACAAATCCTAACTCCTTTTGACAACAATGACAACGGCAACAATAAGCGGTATAATGTAATCGTAAATACTGCTTGTTGACTGTCGGAAAGGAGGACTAATGAAACAGTCAAAAAGCAAAAAAAGCAGAGATGTTACGGCATTTCTTTATCTAAGACTTTCACGAGATGACAATATGGAGGGTGAAAGTTATAGTATCGGAAATCAAAAAAAGCTACTAACTAAAGTAGCAAAGGAAAAAGGATATACCCACCTTGTCACATTTTCGGACGATGGTGTATCGGGTGTCACGATGAACCGCCCCGGTTTTAAGGAAATGATAAGCGAGCTTGAAAAGCACAAGGCATCAGCGGTTTTCGTAAAGGATATGTCACGCTTGGGCAGAAATTATATTGAAGTAGGACGACTAACGGAGGAATTTTTCCCCGAACACGATATAAGGCTTATAGCGGTATCCGACAACATAGATACGGACGAGGGCGAAAACGAGCTAACCCCTATCCGCAACCTTTTTAACGAGTGGTACAGCCGAGATATAAGCAAAAAGCGTCGTATCAGCAACAAGATAAAAGGTGCGGCAGGAGAGCCGCTTGGACAACCGCCATACGGCTATATCAAAGACCCCGATGACCCTAAAAGGTGGATAGTGGACGAAGAAGCGGCAAATGTGGTAAAGCGAATATTTGCTATGACTCTTGAAGGAATGGGAACAGAGCAAATTGCAGGAGCTTTAACAGCAGAGCAAATCTTAACCCCATATTTCTACTGGCAAAGCAAAGGTATTCGCCGTCCACGAAAGTCACCGCCGACAACACCGCCCTACCATTGGAACAGCTCAACCATTGTAAAAACTTTGGCACAGCAAGAATATTGCGGCGATGTAATCAACTTCAAGACCTATTCAAAATCGTACAAGAACAAAAAGCGGTTAGATAATGATGTTGAAAATATGGCGATATTCCGAGATGTTCACAAGCCTATCATTGACCGTGCTACTTTTGAGAAAGTTCAAGTCAAAAGAGGTAGTACACGCAAAAGGAAAACAGGTAGCGGCGAGCGTAATATGTTTTCGGGACTTCTTGTATGTGCAGACTGCGGACACAATTTGCACTTCCACTTTAACCAAGCTAATCACGACATTAAGTATTTCAACTGCTCAAACTACAAGGGCAACCGTGGTACTTGTGATAGCACCCACTATATAAGAGTGGACTTTTTGGAACAAGTGGTGTTAGCAGAAATCCGCAGGCTTACAAAGTTTGCAACACAGCACGAGGACGTGTTCACACAGGCAGTTATGGGATATTCTCAAAAGGTAGTACAACAAGATATTCAAATAAAACAAAAAGAACTCACCACCTTGCTTGCAAGGGAAAATGAGTTAGACGGACTTTTTGAGAAAATCTACGAGGACAATGTTTCGGGAAAACTGAGCGATGACAGATTTAGCCGAATGTCAAGACGATATGAGGACGAACAAGTCGAAGTACAAAGCAAAATCAAGACACTTAAAGCTGAGTTGCAAAAAGGCAAAAGTCAAACCATGACAGGTGATATGTTCATCAGTGCGGTACGCAAATATACACGCATACGAAAATTGACACCGAGGGTGTTAAACGAACTTATCGAAAAAATAGAGGTCTACCACTCCGAGAAGAAAAACGGAGTGCAGACCCAAAATATCACTATTCATTATAATTGTGTAGGCTCTATCGAAATACCAAAAGATGTACCGTTAGAGCTACCTCAAATTACACTACCTACAAGACGAGGTGTAGCGGTAACTTACACGCCCTTAGCCAGCCAAGCCGTGAATTGTTAGTGTAAAAAGACATAAAAAAAGTGAGTGTTCTTATTAGGATACTTAAATCCTATAAGAACACTCACACTGGTGCCGGCGAAGGGACTTGAACCCCCACATGGTCGCCCATAACAGATTTTGAGTCTGCCGCGTCTGCCATTCCGCCACGCCGGCACATTATTTGTAGCACACAAGCCACGAATAACATTATAATATAATGCACTCCGTTATGCAAGAGTTTTTTATGTACAACAACGCAAGGGTAAATTGCAATATTAAATGTCGCAAAATCTCTGATATAAAGTTACGCGGATAATAGCATGTTTTCAAGCATGTTTGTTGCCACACACCAATCAATACGCAAGCACCAGTGTTTTTTGCGGATTTGTGTAGTATGTAGCGGTCTTCATCAGGAAAAGTTTGTTTAATGACACAGACACGCTCTTCTGCCCCGCATATTCAAAAACAAACTTAAAAACATACCCCCACACAGCGCCGATTGCTTTTTTGACAAAGTCGCTAAGCGCAGCATCCTCTCTGCCTGTAATATTTTTTATTTCCTGCGCATGATAGCACAAAAATGTCTTTACCGGTGGAATGTTAAACAGGTCGTTACAAAACACTATTTGCCCCAAAAGGTCTCTGTTTTGTAGCGTTTGTACACATAATTTCCAGTAAGAAAAATATGCGTCATCATTTTGAAAAATCTTAAAATGAGGATACTTTATTGGAAAATCACGGGATGTGCGCATCACAATTTCGTCAACCGTAACAATCATCTTATCACCCCTCATTTTCACTCGTGCCAACCCTTATATTTCTGTGCAACTTCTAAGTAAAACTATACCGCTTAAAATCACATATGTCAAGTTCAGACCTAATAAGGGAGCAGCAAAACCGATGATTTGGCTTCACACACCTTCTCTCGCTTTTTTGATTTAGTCTTTATAGTGCATTTACCGCCAAATCAACTCTTATGTGTCCACTCCCCTAATAACGCATCAAAACAATATGCACTCACATAACACACTATCGTTTCAAGGTCAATTTTACGACATATATGTCAAGATTTTTGACCGTACTACATAATATTATCACTTAATTTGCTTGTTTTTTGTCACAATACATGATAGGCTATTCATAGAATTGTTTTTAGAATAGTATTACATATACACCGAGGTTATTTATGAAAAGCGACGACCGCTACTATGCTCTGCTTGCAATGGACAAGCTGGACGTGATTTGTTATATTAGCGACCCCGAGACATACGAGCTATGTTACCTTAATCAAACCGCAAAAACCTTAATAGGTGTCACTGATGACAGCTATAAGGGCAGGATGTGCTATGAAATTTTGCAGGGCAAGGATGCCCCTTGTGAGTTTTGCACAAATGACAAGCTGAAACTTAATGAGCCGTATCGGTGGCCTTTTTTTAATAAAAACTTCAATGTTCATGTAGACATAGTGGATACATTCATCCCCTCGGAGGATGGCAAGCCCTTGCGGCTTGAGTTTGCGCGTGATGTCACCGCCACACAAAATCAGCTTGATAACCTTTCGGACAGGCTGGAATATGAGCAGGCGATTGCCTCCTGTCTTAGGACGTTCCAGTTCGAGACAGACATAGACAAGGCCATTGAGTTTTTTTTGGAAAAGGTTTGCACTTATTACAGAGCACAGCGTGCTTACATTTTTGATGTTGATTATGAAAATGACCTACTAAAAAACTCACACGAGTGGTGTGCAGAGGGTATAACTCCCCAAATAGGTAACCTACAGGCAATACCAAAGGAATATGCAGACGAATGGTTTCGCCGTTTTAAGCAGGAGGGCGAATTTTTCATAACCTGCCTTGTTGATGATGTGGACAAAGAAAGCGACTACTACAAAATTCTCGAAGCGCAGGGTATAGACAGCCTTTTGGCCGCACCCATAATAAAAAACAACAAGATAATCGCCTTTTTGGGGGTGGATAACCCCACCTCCCACACAGATGATTTGAAGCTTCTTCACACTACATCCTTTTTTGTGAACGCCGAAAAGGACAAGCGCTTTTACATTGAACAACTCGAGGCTTTAAGCTTTACGGATACTCTTACAGGCTTGTACAATCGCAACAGATATATCTCAGAGCTTCGCCGGTTGCAGGAAGAGAGCGTTCAAAATGTCGGTGTTTGTTTTGTGGATATAAACGGCTTAAAACAGGTAAACGACGTATATGGGCACGAGTTTGGAGATATTCTCATAAAAGATTCGGCGCAGGCTCTAAAGGATGTCTTCGACAAACGCTCCATCTTCCGTGTTGGTGGGGACGAATTTGTTGTTGTGTACCCCAATATAGAAAAGGGTGTTTTTGAGCAACTTATAAACAAATTCAAGACAATAGTCAAAGAGCGTGAGGAGGTAAACATCTCCATAGGGCACAACTGGAACGACGGAAAAACCGACCTAAACAAGCAAATTATCCAGGCCGATGCACTGATGTACAACGACAAGCAAAACTATTATCGCTCTATCGCAAGCAGTAAGCAAAACTTTTCCTCCATTGCGAAGGAACAGCTGTTTCGAGATATTTCCGGCGGCAAAATTGAGGTACTGCTTCAGCCAATAGTCGGCTTCAAGCATGGTGAGATTGTTGCGGCACAGTGTGTTGTACAAAAACGTGATAGCGACTCCTCCATTTCGCTCAACCATGTAGTACCATTGTACGAGGAGGAGGGCGTAATCGTAGATTTGGACGACTACACCCTTAAGGAGCTTCTAAAATATCACCAAAGCCTTGTAAAAGCAGGCTTTCCGCTACAAATTTCGGTGCAACTATCAAGTGTAACACTCTCACAGGAGGGGTGTGCCGAAAAAATAGGGATGCTGCTTGATGCAAACAACCTCCCCCGCCATCTTTTGGACATAGAGATTAAATCCGATTTCTGCAATCTCAAGCAAGCAAACTTCAAGGCCATTTTATCCTCCTTTGCACGGCAGAACATATCCGTTTCAATGGACGACTTCGGCATAAACAGCGCCAACATTAGCAAGCTTCTTTTGCACGATTTCCACACTGTGAAAATTGCAAGCGAGCTTATCCGAGGCATAACGGAGGAACCCAAGGCGCTTAATGTGGTGGACGCTATTTTGTACGCCTGCAAAAAAATGCCATCCGTGCAAACACTTGCAAAGTCGGTGGACACAAAGGAATGTTTTAACATACTGAATACGCTCGGGTGCGACTGTGCAAAGGGCAAGTATTTTTCGGATGCACTGTCCCTTGATGAATTCACCTCCTTGCTTCGCTCGGGCGATGCTCCGTGGAAGTAGCCTATACGTTGCCAAAGCAAAGCAAACAAATTTACCAACACAAAAAACCATGACAAAGGCAACTGCCTCTTATCATGGTTTTTATTTTTGTTGTGGATTTTTTGAAGGGTGCCGCCTTCCCTACCTTACGGATTCTCCCGCCGCAAAATTGTGCCGTTTGGGAAATCCTCGCCCTCGGGTATGGGCACTGAAAAAATCATCTTACTTTGGGCTGTTGCCAAGATGGGCTTTCCGTCTTTGTCCTGAATGTCGGTGGGCGTAAAGCGCACCGCCCTGCCATCTGCAAGTAGCGCTTCCAGCTCCTGCCCCAGCGTGAACTTCCCACGCTGTACACAAAATATGCGTCCGTCTTGCTGTGCGTACACAACACCCAGCACCTGCCACGCTCGCTCGTATCCCCCACGTGTGATGCTTTGGGTTGCGCCATCCCTACCAAAGAAAAATCCACTGCTGAACGGACGGTGGGACGTCTTATTTATCTCATTTTTAGTAAAATCGGGCATTTGGTAGCTTTCTTTTTGCGCAAGCGCAGCATTTAGCGCCGCACGGTACGCCGCCGTGACCGACGCAACATAGTAAAAGCTTTTCGCACGCCCCTCTATTTTCAAGCTGGTTGCGCCTGCCTCAATAACCTTGTTCAAAAATGGTGCGGCACATAGGTCGTCCGCATTGAAAATATAGCTTCCGTCCTCATCCTGCTCTATGTCGTAGTACTGCCCCGGGCGCTTTTCCTCCACAAGGCTGTACTTCCAGCGGCAGGGCTGTGCGCACTGCCCCCTATTGGCATCCCTTTTTGCCATGTAGTTGGACAAAAGACACCGCCCCGAAATAGACATGCACATAGCCCCGTGCACAAACACCTCAAGCTCAAGCGTTGAGGGGGTACTTCTGCGAATGTCCGCAATTTCCTCCAGCGAAAGCTCCCGTGCCAGCACCACACGCTTTGCGCCCAGCTCGTGTGCGGCAGATGCCGCCGCCTGGTTTGCTATGCCTGCCTGGGTGGACAGGTGAATTTCCACACCGGGTGCGTACTGCTTTGCCATTTGCAAAACGCCTATATCCGCAATGATAAAGGCATCCACCCCTGCTTTTGCCATGCTGTACAAAAAGCCGGGTAGCTTGCGCACCTCCTCGGTGGTGGGGATAATGTTCACCGCAAGGTACAGCTTTTTGCCTGCCGAATGAACAAGCTTTGCCGCATCCTCAATCTGCGCCTGCGTAAAGTTTGCGGGCGATGCACGCATTCCAAAATCCTTTGCGGCAACGTACACCGCATCCGCGCCAAACCCCAGCGCAAACGCAAGGCACTCGGCATCCCCTGCCGGCGACAGCAATTCTACATGTTTTGTCATTATGCCGCTGCGGACACATCCGAGGCGGGTGCTGATTCCGCCGCTGCGTCCTCCTCCGCCTTTTGTGCGTTTGCCGCCTCTGCCTGCGAGATGTTGTTCAGGTGCTCGCTGTAGTATGTAGCATAGCGGAAATCGCCGTAGTCGTCCGTCACAAAGTAGTAGTAATTGTGCACAGCAGGCTCCACCGCCGCAAAAATCGCCGCCTGGCCCGGGCTTGAAAGCGGGCTTACGGGCAGGCCCTCTATCGACTGCGCATCGTCGTCCCCCGTGAAGTAGGAGTAGAACACATCGTGCGGAATGATGGTAAGCATGTCCTCCACCATTTGCTCCAGCGTCCAGTCGGTATAGTCCGGCTCTGCGTAATCACGTATCACAAAGTCCGCAAGATAGCGTGTGGTAACGTCTGTGCCCAGCGTCCTTCTGGCAAAGTCGCCCGAGGGGTGGTCGTTGTATATGCGGTTCCAAAAAACGCCGGACACCATCGTCTGGTTTTCGTCCGCAACACTCGCCTCCTCCTCAATGATGGATGCCATGGTGATGGCCTCACGCAGGTTTATGCCTCTTTCTTCCAACATTGCGTAAAAATCCACCTCGCCGTCCGCCACAATAAATGTCATCTCTTCGATGTTTTTATCAAACTGCTCGTACAGCTTGCGCACCACGTTTTCCGCACCGTCGTCGCTATAAAACTCATACGTGTCCGGCGCAAGAAAACCCTCCGCACGCATAAATGTGTTCGGCTGTGTGTCTACATAATTCCAAAACTCAATGTCGCTATAGTCGCCGTTGTTCGCCGCATCCAAAAATTCCTCTACGGTACAAAGGCCGGCCTCCGCCGCAATTTCCGCAAACTGAATAACGGTGCTACCCTCGGGGAAGGTTACCCACACCGTCTCACGGGGCGGCGGCTCCTGCGAAAGCATCTCTATTATTTCATCGTAGCTCATGCCCGGCTCCAGCGTGTAGCGCCCTGCCTGAAAGCCTGCGCCCGCACCGTTGAAGCGCACATAAAACTGGAAAATGCCCTGGTTTGAAATAAGGCCGTTATCGTACAAAATGCCCGCTATTGTCGTGCCGCCTGCGCCGTAGGGCACATCCAGCGTAACAGGGCCTTGTGCGCTGCCGCTTTTGCCGTTTATCTCATTTATCACGCTGATGGTGATAACCAAAAGCGTAATAAGCGTAATCACCATAACGCCCAAAAACGCCAATGCGCACCCTTTGTTTGCAAACTTTATGGAGCGGTCGTGGCGGTTTACCCACTCATCATCATCCCACTTGCTTTTTTTTACCCTTTTCGGCTTTGTGTCGGGTGCTTTACCTCGAGACGCACCACGGGAGCCTGCACCTTCAAACGAGCTGTTTGGCATCTGTTGAACCCTCCGTATTTTTCGGCCACTGCCGATGTGTTTTATTTTTTGGGGAGTGGACACATAGAGGTGATTAAGTTTTTTTGCTATATCCCTCCCCGCCTGCGGCGGGGGGGATATAGCGCCTTCTTCTCTCACCTAACGTATTCTAAATCACCGCTTTTGTCCACACCCATTTTTTTATAATATGCACAAAGATTTTTTCACGGATACATGCTGTTTATCACTTTTTGTGCGGCATCCTCGCCCTGCAAAATCTCCAGTAGCTTTTGCCCAAACTGCATTGCGACACCCGCACTGCGAGCGGTGATGATATTGCCGTCGCACTCCACCGCACCTCCCGAAACATTTGCTCCTGCAAGGCTGCCCTGTACCGTAGGAAACGCTGTTACGGTTTTCTCTTTTAACAATTCTGCCTTGTGCAATATCGTAGGGGCGGCGCAAATGGCCGCTATGTATATACCACGGCTGTTCGCCTCTTTTAGCACCTGTGCAACAAGTTCACTTTGTGCCAGATTTTGTGTTCCACCGCCGCCGCCCGGCAAAACCACCATGTCTGCGTCGCTCGGAAGCACAAAGCCCTGCGCACTCATGTCCGCTTCTACCTTTATGCCGTGAGCGCCGCACACATCCCTGCCGCTCAAGCCCACCGTCCTCACCGCAACATCGCCACGGCGTAAAATGTCAATAGGCGCAACGGCTTCTATTTCCTCAAAGCCCTCCGCCAAAAAAACATATGCTGTTTTCATCCACAGTTTCTCCTTGTAGCATCAGCGGCTTTACAAAGTTTTTTCTTTGTGTTTCCTTGATTTTTATTTCAACTTAACAACGCCACATCATCACGGCAAACTTCACTATTATAAATAATGCCCTCTTTGAGGAAATTTGTCAACACGTGTCGGTGTGCCAAAGAGCCGAACAACGCTGTATCACTCCTCGGACAAATTTTCACCACAGCAAACATTGCGCACGCTCTACTCCAGCGCAAAGCGCAGATACGTTCCTTTAGGCATGATAAAATCCCCGAAAGGCTTCAGCATGGCATTTTGCTCTACGCTACAGCTTGTGCTGTGCGCAACAAAACTTTCACACAATGCGCTATGCTGTGCAATGCTAATACTCACACGTGCACACTTTGTTTCAGCGCACAGGCTTTGCAGTAGATGTTTTGCCACCTTAGCGTCCTGTGCTCCCATCTCCTGCACGCACAACACTCCATTTTCACATTTGTACAGTGCATATGCCCCCTGCGAGGCACACAGCCGTACTCCCTGCTGTGATATGTCCTCTGCCACCAGCCGGGCCGCACTGCCCAAAAACTCAACATACGGCACATCCAAAAAGCGGCTTCGCAGGGTGTGCAATTTTTGCGCTGTGGGCACTTGGGAAAATACATACTCTATATCATCATTAAACAGGGCATCTGTGTTTGCACCAAGTTGGAAGGGCGGAAAATTCATACGACACAGCGCAAGGCGATGAGTGTAGCCCCCTCGCTCGTAGTAAGCGAATAGCTCTTCCGTGGCAGGCTGCAAAACAAAAAAGCACACACCACTTGCCACAAGCTCACTCTGTGCAAAGTCCATAAGGCACTGCATAACCCCCTGCCCTCGCATGTCTGCGCGGGTAGCCAGCGCATAAACATATGCCCCCCTTTGCCCTTTCAGCAAACACTCTACCGCCAAAAGATGCGCCACAATCTCATTGTCCTGCTGTGCAACAAAAACATTTTTCGGTGTGGCGAAGCTGTGTATACAGCTTTTAATGAAAGCTTCATCGTCAAAAAATACACTTCGCCACAAAGTGACAATGCCTGCCATATCATCCGAATTCATCCGTCTGTACAGCACGCTTTACCCCCCTCGCCAAACGCTTGCTGACATCGGGTGTGACAAACGCGGCGGTTTAGTTTTTTTGCTGTATGTTCCCACTCCCCGAATATCACACTATCAGCTCGGCTGTGTATTTTTCGGTCATCTTCTCGGGGTGGTAGGACATTTTCGCCTCCCTAAGCCCCGGCTCGTCCACATCGTTTTCCCTGTTTATATAGGTATAGCCCTCGCAAAACCTGCGTGCCATCTCCCTATTTATTATGGGGTATGCCCCACGGGTATCGTAAAGCGCCTTTTCCACGTGCGTCACAAACATATTCTGCCCAAGCTCACTGCCAAACGAAAACGCCACTATCCCCCCGTTTGCACGAATATATCCGCCCTTTAGCTTTAGCTCATCATAATGTGCGCACGCAAGTGCTATTACCCGTTGTTCTTCCTCAATACCCTCATTACCCTCGTTATCATACAGGTGGCACCAATAGTCGTTGAACTTTAGCACCTCTTCTACGCTATCCTGCGTTATCTCAAAAAACTCCCAGTCGGGATATTCACGCTCGAAATAGGAGCAATGGTTGCGTTTTTTTTGAAAGCGCTTGCCCGCAAGACTCGCAAGGTCGGCAGATTTGTATATATAGTCCGCTTCACCCATCGGCTTTTCAATGCGAAATTTGCCGGGATAGCTTTCTTGTAGCCACTGCGCATCCTTTTCTTTCAGCGAATAAAGCGTTGGGATGCGGCCATCGCTTTTTGCATCCTGCAATATAGCTTTCACCGCCGCACCCACATCCCCTTTGCCTGCGGGGAAAAGATATTGCAGGCGGTTTCTGCCCATCTCACTGCGTGCAATCACAAAGTCCTCAAAGCGTGCAATGCGTGTGTAATACACCTTGCTCCACATGTATATATTTACAAAGCTGTACTCGCAGTCCATAGGGTTTGATGCTTCCAAAAGCTCTCTTGCCCATCTTCCGTCCTCCGCACTAACCTGCTGAAACTGCATACTACCTCCTTGGGAAATTGATAATTGAGAATGGATAATTGAAAATTAAACTCCTATGGTGTGTTGTCACTGTCTAAAGCGGTAACTCTGCTTTCACTATGCTCATTATCTCCTTTGCAATCTCATCGCGAGAGCGCATGTTGCCGTTTTTGGTGCACTGCACTGTTTTCCAGCCGTAGCGCTGTGCACACCACGCCGCCGCTTTTCTGCAAGCCAAAAGATACTCAAGGTTTTTTTCGTGAATATCCCGCTCGCCTTCATCCTTGTAGCGCTCGCTCAATAAATCTTGCGAAACATTCGGCTCCACATCAAGATATATAACAAGGCTCGGCCGCGGAATTTGCAGTTTTTTGTATTCGTATTCCAAAAGCCAGCTGTTGTACTCCTCCCACTGCTCCTGCGGCAGTTTTGCGCACTGGTGAATGGCGTTGGAGGTGGTGTATCTGTCGGCAAGTATTAGCCCACCACCGTTATAAAACTCGCCCCAGTCTCTCATGTAGCTTGCGTACCTGTCCACCGCATAAAAGGAGGAGGCCGCATAGGCATTCACACCCTCGGGATTTTGCCCAAACGCCCCCTCAAGATACATGCGCACAAGCGCACTGGAAGGGCTTTCATAGTTTGGAAAGCTTACCGCACGCACATTTTTGCCCTGCGCGCAAAGTGCCTTTTCAAGCATCGCTGTTTGGGTTGCTTTGCCGCTTCCGTCCAGCCCCTCAATCACCACAAGCTTGCCCACTCGCAATGCTCCTTTCAGTTGTTTTCGGCATGTGTCTCGCAAAAAACAATGCTGTTCAAACAAAATATTTCCTAAAAAATATACAAATCATGCTCATGCCGCACATAAAATCATTTTGCGTAAAGCTACTGCCCGAGAGCCTGCTCTTTCACAAGCTTGTACTGCGCACGCACCTTATCTATCTCCCCACAGCTCATTTTACCCTCGGTGCACTTGCCGCTCACGCACGCAGGCCCCGCATGTTCAAACAGCGCAGGCGCTACCCCATACGCAAGGCGCAACATCTCCTGCGCCACCTCACGAATCTCCCACTGGGCACGGTTGCAGCATCTCAGAGCAAAAAAATTCATCAGGCTACGTGCGTTCATGCTCACCATCATGCGAGTGGCACATGCGTTAGGCAGCACAAATCTTGCGTCCTCTATCGCCATTTTTTGCGCTTTTGTGTGGGCGGTTTTTTCGTCCACTCCGCTTTTAATCAGCGTTTCTTCGTGAGTTTTGGCAAGGTCCTGTGCAAGCTCCTCGTATATTTCCGCCTGCTTTTGCATCGCTCTTTCAAAAAGCTGCTGCGAGGTTTCATCGCTTGCTATCTCGGGAGGAGTGATGTACTCAAAGTTGTTTAGCTGTACATATCGCTGACTTTGCACGCTAAACGTCGCCATGCGGTGGCGGGTGATTTGCGCCATCATGGTGCGGCTCACACCCTCGATAGTAAAGGTGAACACCGCATGTTCCATGGGGCTTTCGTGCCCTATGTCCGCCAGCATACGCACAAGGCGCTTGCTTTCGGCATCGCTCATCTGCTCCATCAGTTGTGCCACAGGCGTGTTTGAGTAACACAGCCTTGCCGCCGCCGCCACCACGCTTTCGGGATTAGGCGTGTGGGATATTAGGTTTACCTGCAAAAAAGTCTCCCCCTCTCGGTGCATCTTAGCAGTTGAAGATATAGCATTTTTACAGCATTTACAACAACATCAATAGCATATTGTGATTGTTTCAATGTTTTTACTGCACGTTTAGCAATTTGCCACTGCATTTGTTGTTTCTACTCATATTTTGTGATTACTGCACAGTTTTAAGCAAACTGCCGCACCTACACTTTGGTGAGCGGAGCATAGTTTGCCATAGTTTTTTTAAGCCCTGCGGTCTCAAACTGAATTTCCACCATGCAGTCGCCCGCAACAGGAGTTGCCTTTTGCACAACACCCCTGCCAAACACCTTGTGCTCCACCACATCTCCCGGCGCATACACTGCCGAGGATTGTTTCTGCTTTGGGGCGGCGCTGATACCGCTACGTGCGGAGGTTATGGTGGCGCTACCCGCAGGCCGCACCGAGCCTCTCGCCACGGAAGATGCCCTCGCACCGCCAAAAGAGCCTTTGCGGTTGTACTCGCCGCTTAGGTATCCGCCTGCGCCCTCGCTGTGGGAACTCCTCTCCGCCTGCCTTGCGGAATTTAACGCAGCAGAGCTTTTTTCTTCCAAAAGCTCTGCGCCTATCTCCTCCAAAAAGCGGCTTTGGGCGTTGCGCCGTGTCTGCCCGAACAACAGGCGGCTTTGCGCACTGGAAAGGCACAGCGTCTTTTTCGCACGGGTGATGCCCACATAGCACAGCCGCCGCTCCTCCTCGATGTCCTCGTTGCTGTAACGGCTCTGCTCTCCGGGGAAAATCCCCTCCTCCAGGCCTACTATGTACACATGCGGAAACTCCAGCCCCTTCGCCGCATGTAGCGTCATGAGCACCACCTTGTCCGCATCCTCATCGTAGCTGTCTATGTCCGAGATTAGCGCTATCTCCTCAAGGTATCCCTCTATGCTTGCGTCATCACCGTTCAGCTGGGCGTAACTTTTTGCGTTGGAGATAAGCTGGCCTATGTTTTCAATGCGGCTTTCGCCCTCTTCGCCCTGTGCTTTCAGCATAGTCATGTAGCCGGTGATGTGCGGAATCTCCGCTGCAAACTCATCCACGGGCAGGCTTTGTGCCGCTGATACGAGCTTTTGGTACGTCTCATAAAAGCCCTGCAACGCTCCTGCCGCACGTGAGAGCGCAGGGTAGTTTTGTACGTTTTGAATAACTTCAAGCATGGGCACGCCGAGGCCGTCTGCTATTTCCCCCACCGTATCCACCGTTACGGCGCCTATTTTTCTCGCAGGCTCGTTTATAATACGGCGCAAGCGCTCGTTGTCACGAGGGTTTGCCACAATGCTCATGTAACAGTGTATGTCCTTTACCTCTTTGCGGTCGTTAAACCTCGTGCCACCGATTATTTTATACGGTATGCCACTGCGAGCAAAATAGTTTTCCACCGGGCTGGACTGCGCATTCATGCGGTAAAGCACCGCATTATCACGGAGCGCACCGCCGCTTTTTACCCGCTCGCCGATGAGCTGCACAATGTTGTTCACCTCGTCCTGCTCGCTCGCCGCTCGGTAGTGCTGTACCCTTTCGCCCTCGCCGTTGTCCGTCCACAGCGTCTTGCCCTTGCGGCTATCGTTGTTTTGAATAACCTTATTTGCGGCGTTCAATATGCTTTGGCTACTGCGGTAGTTTTGCTCAAGACGAATAACCTTAGTGCCCTCAAAACGCTGCTCAAAATCGAGTATATTTTGGATTGTCGCACCCCTAAAGCGATAGATGCTCTGGTCGTCGTCGCCCACCACGCACACATTGTTCGCAGGGCCGCACAAAAGATTTACCAGCATAAACTGCGCAACGCTGGTGTCCTGATACTCGTCCACCAGAATGTAGCGAAAACGGTTTTGGTAATAGTCCCGCACGTCCTTGTGCTCTCTCAAAAGGCGCACCGTGTGGTATATTAGGTCGTCAAAGTCCATCGCATCCGCCTCAAAACAGCGCTTTGCGTACGCCTTGTACACCTGCGCCACCATCTGCGCGCGCATGTCCGCCTGGTCTTTCAGCGCATCGGCAGGGCTTATCATTCGGTCTTTCAGCCGCCCTATTGCGGAGGCCGCCGCCTTGACGGACAGGAATTTGTCGTCAAAATTCAGCGCCTTGTACACCTGCTTTAGCACCCTTTGCTGGTCCTGCGCATCGTATATGGTAAACTTCGTGCTGAAGCTCAGCTTTTCCGCTTCCCTACGCAAAATACGCACACACGCCGAGTGAAAAGTGGAGGCGTTTATGTCGGAGGCTATGTCCTCACCCAAAAAACTGCACAGGCGGCTCTTCAGCTCCTGCGCCGCCTTATTTGTAAACGTAATCGCCAAAATATTCCACGGCTTAACGGCATTTACACGCAGCTGCTCACTTAGCGCCTGCGAGGGGCTTTCCCCATTTTGCAAACACTGCTCAAGCTCGTCCATTTCCTGCTGTGTAGGCGGGTGAGCAAGCTGCGCCGAGCCGTACGCACTCCCAAACAAAATGAGGTTCGCAATACGGTTTACAAGCACCGTTGTCTTGCCGCTACCCGCGCCCGCCAAAATAAGGATTGGCCCATTCGCTGTAAACACAGCCTGCCGCTGTTTATCGTTCAGTCGTCCAAAACGGCTCTCGATGTGCCTTTTTCGCATCTCGACAAACTGTGTCGCATCGGCTTGCATCCGCTCAACTCCCACTTTTAGTCAGTATATTTTCAGTGTACTTTGTGGCATCAATACAGGGTAAAACTCCACCGTAGCACCACGGCCACACCGCTTCACCCTAATTTTTTTATTATACCATAAAAATGCTTATGATGCCACAAAATATTGTAGTGGGGTGTGTCCAAATGCGATGATATATTTGCTATATCCCCCGCCGCAGGCGGGGGATATAGCGCCTTCTTCTTGCGCTTTACGTATTCTAAATCACCTCTATATGTTCACTCCCTTGTGGTGGAGTGTGTGCAAAAAATCACAATGCTACCACAAAACACACGGCTTCTCAGGTGTTTCAAAACCCAAAAAGCCGTGTGTTATCTCATTTCAGTTTGCGCATATTGCTTTTTTTAGCGCAAATGCCATATGTCTTTTTCGTATTCCGCCACGCTACGGTCGGAAGAAAAGAAACCTGCCTGCGCTATATTTAGAAGCATTTTCCCGCGCCACGCAGAGCGGTCTTCATAGTCCACCAGCATTTTGCTCTTCACCGCAAAATAATCCTGCACATCAGGCAGTGTCATGAACCAGTCCTTAGCTATAAGTTCCCTGTGCAACCTTGCGAGGCAAAGGCGGTCACCTATGCGCACAAGCTCGGGGCTTACGATAAAATCCACAAGGCGGCCTATCTCCTCCTGTGCGTAGTAATTTAGCGGCTCATAGTCCTTTTTCTCGTATCTTTCTATCACTTCATCGCTGTTTTTTCCAAAAATATAAATGTTGTCCTCGCCCACCAGCTGTGCTATCTCCACGTTTGCGCCGTCCATCGTGCCGAGCGTCACCGCACCGTTCAGCATGAACTTCATGTTGCCCGTCCCGGAGGCCTCTTTGGAGGCGAGCGATATTTGCTCGGATATGTCGCAGGCAGGAATTAGACGCTCTGCCGCCGAAACATTATAGTTTTGCACCATGACAACACGCAGATAACGTGACACTTCCTCATCGCACTCTATCAGCTGTTGCAGGCACAAAATCAGGTGGATAACATCCTGCGCAATCACATACGCAGGGGCGGCTTTGCCCCCAAAGATGCTCACAATCGGGCGCTGTGGGCGTGCGCCTGCCTTGATGTCGAGGTAGGTTTTTATGAGCCACAGCGCATTTAACTGCTGGCGCTTGTACTCGTGTATGCGCTTGATTTGAATGTCAAAAATCGCATTTTCAGGCAGAGTGACTCCCGCATTTTGGCGCAGAAAATCCACTAACTTACGCTTGTTTTGCTGTTTTATGCTCTCAATCTTTTGCAGCAGCTCCTCATCATTCACATGCTCTGCAAGCTTTTTGAGGTGGGTGGCATCTTTTTTGTATTCTCCACCTATAGTGCTCTCGATAAGCTCGGCAAGTGCAGGGTTGCACGCCAAAAGCCACCGCCTGAAGCTCACGCCGTTGGTTTTGTTGCTGAACTTTTGTGGGTACAGCTCATAAAACTTTGACAATTCGCTATTTTTCAGTATTTCGGTGTGCAGTGCGGCCACACCGTTCACCGAAAAGCCGTAGTGTATATCCATGTGCGCCATGTGCACCGTCTTGTTTTTGTCGATGATTGCCAGCTTTTCGTCGTCACATCGCTCTTTAACCCGCTTGCTCAGCTGTCGTATTATCGGCACGAGCTGTGGCGCTACCTTTTTTATGTCCTCAAGCGGCCATTTTTCCAGCGCCTCCGCAAGTATCGTGTGGTTTGTGTATGCGCACATCCCCGACACGATGCTAATCGCCTCATCCTGCGATAAGCCGTCATTTATCAGCAGGCGAACAAGCTCGGGTATCACCATGCTGGGGTGTGTGTCATTTATCTGCACCACCGCATACTCGCCTAAATCGTGCAGGTTGCTCCCTCTTAGCTTTGCCTGATGCAGAACAAACTGCGCCGCCCCTGATGCCAAAAAATACTCCTGGCAAATGCGAAGCATCTCCCCCTCTTTGTCGCTGTCATCGGGGTAAAGGAACAGCGTTAGATTCCTAAAAACATCCGTCTTATCGAAGTTTATCCCCTGCGCATCCACAAGTGTTTCGTCCACACTCTCTATGTCCATGAGCCACAGGCGGTTTGCGTGCGCCTGTGCACCCGGCACACAGATGTACTTCATGACAGCATACACCTTTTTGCCGCAAAGTTTCACTTCATATCGTTGTTTTGTAGGTATCAGCCAGCTGTCATCGCCCATCCACGGGTTGGGCAGAGCCTGTTGCTTGTTTTGCGCAAAAGCCTGCTTAAACAGCCCAAAGTGATAGCAAAGCCCCACGCCGTCCACCGGCAGGCCAAGGCAGGCCGCACTATCCAAATAGCAAGCCGCCAGCCTCCCAAGGCCGCCGTTGCCAAGGCTCGGCTCCGGCTCAAGCTCCTCTATCTGCGAAAGCGTGTGCCCCGCATCGCAAAGCCACTGCTCCACCTCCTCGTACACGCCCAAGTTTATTAGGTTGCACACGAGCAATCGCCCTACCAAAAACTCCATAGATAGGTAATACGCCCTTTTTTTACCCTCGCAGGGCGCAAGGTCTTGCATTCGGCGGTTTGTGAATTCCACAAGTAGCGCACAAATCTCCTGTGGCGTACACTCCGCCTTTTCCTTTTCGTACCTCTCCAAAATCATGCTGTCAAGCTCCTGCGAAACACTGTACATTCAATCCGCCCCCTCTCTTACAAAAAGATATCCCGTCTACAAAATGTACCGTTTGAACAAATTATCCACAAAAAATCACCTATATCGTGCTTAAACTATCCTTTTACAGCACCCGATACAACACCCTCAATAATATATCGCTGTGAAAATACATAAAAAATTATGATAGGCAGTATCGAGAGCACCAGCATCGCCATGAGGCCGCCTATATCCTGACCGCCGTAGGAGCCTGTAAATATTTTTTGAATGGCGATGGGTAGTGTTTGATAATCAGAGTTGAGCACGAGCGAGGGCAGCAGATAGTCGTTCCAAATCCACATAACATTGAGAATTGCCACCGTGATGGTGGTAGAGCGCATGATGGGAAACACTATCTTGAAAAATGTCTGCAAAGGGGCGCACCCATCGATAACCGAGGCTTCCTCCACCTCCACCGGCACGCTTTTCACAAAGCCGGAAAACATAAATATAGACAGCCCCGAGCCAAATCCCACATATAAAATAACAATCCCCACGGGGTTTCCAAGGTTCAGGGTGGTGGACATCCAGCTCATGGTGTACATCACCATTTGGAACGGAACTACCATAGCAAAAACAAATAAATAGTACAAAATTGATGTAATTTTGTTTTTTATGCGCACTAAATACCATGCCGTCATAGATGTGAACAGTACTATAAAAACGGTAGATGCCACTGTAATAAACAGCGATGTCCCAAACGCACCAAAGTAATCCATTCGGGTAAAGCCCAGCTCGTAGTTGGAAAATCCCACAAAACTCTCGCTGTTCACGAGTGCGAACAAATCGTCCGAAATGAACAGCCTGCCCTTAAAGGAGTTCATAAGTATAATAGCGAGCGGAAGCATAAAAACAAGCACAAGCACTATCAGCGAAACATAAAAAATTATGCGCGATGCACCGCTTTGTTTTCCCTGTACCATCAGCTTTCCACCTCCCGAGAGCGGGTGATGCGCAGCTGTATTATTGCCACAATTCCCAGCATTATAAAGAACACAACGGCCTTCGCTTGCCCTGCCCCCGACCAGCCGTTTCTGCCGTAAAATGTCCTGTAAATATTAAGCGCAAGCATCTCAGTTTGGCCCGCAGGGCCTCCGGCCGTGAGCGCAAGGTTTTGGTCAAACATCTTAAATGAATTTGTCAACGTCAAAAATGTGCATATAGTTATGGATGGCATCACAACGGGGATGGTAATGCGCATGAGCGTCTGGCGACTGTTTGCGCCGTCTATCGCCGCCGCCTCTTTCACGTCACGTGATATATTTTGAATGCCCGCAATGTAGATGACCATCATGTAGCCTATGAGCTGCCAGTTCATCAGGAACACCATTCCCCAAAAGCCGTATGCGGGGTCAAACATCAGTGTCACTCCAAAAAACTGCGCAAGTATGGCATTTATAATAGTCTGCCACACATACCCCAGCACAATGCCACCTATTAAATTAGGCGTAAAAAACACTGCACGAAAAAAATTTGTTCCCTTAAATTTCCTGCTTAGCATCAGCGCCAGCGCAAACGCTATAACATTTATGGTTACTACGGATACCACCGTAAAAAGTGACGTAAACACGAGCGAATACACAAAGTTACTGCTGGGGTCGCTAAACGCACGAACGTAGTTGTCAAAGCCGACAAAGCTTGCGTCTGTCACCACAGTAAAGTCACAAAATGACAGCCAGACTCCCATTCCAAAGGGTATTAAAAAGGAAATTGCAAACGCAATAAGCGTGGGCAGTACCAGTATGGGAAAGTATTTTTTAAGGTTCTTTTGCACACATAGCTCCCCTTTCAAGGCTGTGCTGTCGGCATGTGTGTAAAAACCTTGTCTACATTTTATCACACCACCGACGACATATTCAAACTTTTCACTAAAGTATGTGTATTTTGCATTTTTACCGCATGTTTATTTGTCTATTTTACCAAGTCATATTCAGCCAACTGCCCCCTGACAAAGCTATCTAAAAGCGCACCGTAGTACAAGACCACGGTGCGCTTTTGAGCCAAAGCAATTATTCTGTCGTTGCCTGCTTTTCTGTCGCCCAGTCGCTTATAACATTTGCCACAACATCTTCCCACAGTGCCTGACCTTGTGCATAAAGCAAAAGCTCTCCGCCCATGTCGTCCTTAAATTGTTGGCTCGGGAAAAGTGTAAACTCCCACGGAATATTTTGAACGTCATCTCTTGCATTCCACTGCATCACCTGCTGACCTAACGGGTCCGCAGGGGCGTCGTCCTCCGTAAATGTGTCAAACGGCGCAATGAAGCCAAGGTCGTTTGTCACGTAGGACTTGCCCTCATCCGAGGTATACAGCCATGTCAAAAAGTCTATGGAAGCAGCTTGGTCTTCGGGGGATGCGTTTTTGTTTATACAGAAGAAATTTTCCGTTCCTATGCACAAACCTTGTGTCTCTTCGCCTTCCATGCCCGTGTAGATGGGAATGAACACAACATCCTCCGCCTGCACTACGTTGCCGTCCACGCCCGCTATCTGGCTATAGGCCCAGTTGCCATTTTGCACCATGGCGGCCTGCCCAAGCGCAAACTCGGACATGGAGTCGTTCACCGTTTTGCTTCCCGTGAGCGCCGGCTCTGTCACCGAGTTGTTGAGATAAAGGTCAAATACGTTTCTAAAGTTTCTGTTGTACTCAAACGTGATGGTATCCGTAGCGGCGGCATCGCTTAGATTTACATCATTGTTTGTCCACTCATAGTACATAGGTATGTTCATTAGATGTGTCTGCCAGCGCCAGTCTTCGCCCGGCTGCAAGCTGGTAGACGCAAACACGCCCTCAATGCCCAGCGCCTCTTTTTTTGCGCTCATATCCTCCACAAGCGTGTAGAGCGTGTTAAAGGAATTTATCTCATCAAGGCTGGTCACAACAGGGCTTTCGCTGATAAAATACTCCTCCATAATCCTGTTGTTCACAATAATTCCGTATCCCTCAATAGCAAACGGAATGGCATACACACCGTCGCCATCGCTGATTGCAAGCGACTCATCCGAAAGGTGCGTATACAGCTCCGTGCCGCTAAGGTCTGCCGTATAGTCGCTCCATGCGCTGTATCCCACAGGGCCATTTACCTGAAAAATGGTCGGTGCATCGGTCTTTGCCATCTCACTACGCAGTGTTTGCTCGTATGTGCCGGACGCTGCGGTAACCACCTTTACGGGCACACCCGTAATCTCTGTGTACTTTTTGGCAATCATCTGATACGCCTCGTCCTGCTCCGGCTTAAAGTTTTGGAAATACACCTGCCCCATTTCCTGCTCGGCGGGGTCATCCGAAATAGATGTAGCAGCGGTGCTTTGTGCACTCGAGCTTGCCATCATGGATGAGGAGGAGGCAGCCGCCTCGCCGCACCCCGCAAGCAACGCTGTCACCATCAGCGCAGATAGTCCAAATGCCAGTCTTTTTTTGCTTTTCATGTGTTGTACCTCCTTGTTATTTGTAATACCCTACAGCCGCACAAAGCGCTGTGTTCTTATTAGGATATTAAAATCCTATAAGAACACTCACACTGGTCGGAGTGACAGGATTCGAACCTGCGGCATCCTGCTCCCAAAGCAGGCGCGCTACCAACTGCGCTACACCCCGATATTTTATTTTAACTTTAGCAAAACCTTATATATTATACTGTATTAAATGCTCAACGTCAACACATCGTGCGCACTTTTAGCCACCATTTTCAAAAAACTCACACTTGATAAACCTTATATATTTTTCACACCCTCGCTGTCACCACTCTGTTCAGCCCTGCCATGTCCTTGTGCACCGTGACATCCTTGTAGCCGTTTTGGTGCATTATTTGCGCAACATCCTCCCCCTGCCCTGCGCCTATCTCAAAGACTATCGCCCCGCCCGCTTTGAGCGCCTGCTTGTAGCCTTCGGCTATCACCTTGTAAAACAGCAGGCCGTCACTCTCGCCACCCTGTGGCACAAGCGCCTGTTTTGGCTCGTGGTACAGTTCAGGCTGTAGTTCCTCGTATTCCGCCTGTGTCACGTAAGGAGGGTTGCAGGTTATCACATCCCACTGCTGCATGTGTAGCGTCTTCCAATACTTCAGCGCATCCGCACGCACTGCGGTGGGGCGCATGTGTTCAGGGCAGTGTTCGCTCGGCAGAGCGCTTCCAACGTGCTGCGCATTGTATGCGGCCATGTTCTTTTGAAGCCACACAAAGGCATCCTCATCCCACTCCACCGCCAGTACAGTTGCGTTTGGCACAAGGCTGTGCACGCCCAGCGCAATAGCGCCGCTCCCACTGCACAGGTCCATAAGCTTAGGGCTTGGGATATTGCGGATAAAATCCGCCGCTATATCACACACCTGCTCCGTCTCGGGGCGTGGAATAAGCACCCCCTCGCCCACCTGCAATTCCAGCGATAAAAACGACCAGCAACCTAAAATGTACTGTAGTGGCTCTCTTTTCGCACGGCGCTGTGCAAATGCGATGAGTGTTTCATATTGGGTGGGCGACACCTCCCCCAGCAAAAAACGTGAAGCACCACACACTTCACTTATGAGAATATCCGCCTCAAACGCTGCACCCTCGATGCCCGCTTTTTCGAGTAATGTTTTTATTTCGGCATAAACTTCACGGGGGCTTTTTGCCACATTATACTCGCTCATACAGCAAAAAACCCCCATTTATATTCAACTTACAATCTTATATACTAACTCGCCGCTACCATTTCGCCTCTTTTGGGTCGCTCGGCAACACGGGTGTTACGGCGGCTATCGCCACCTCTATCATCTCATCATTTGGCTCTTTGGTGGTGAGCCTTTGCATCCACATTCCCGGTGCGCTGATGATGCGTGTGACAATGTTATCGTGCCTGCCCGCAAGGCGAATGAGCTCGTACGAGAGCGCCATTGTTAGCGGCAACACCAGCAGCTTTAGGCCTGTGCGCACCAGCGTGCCACCCATTATCTGCGGCCAGGGCAGTGCGGCATTTACTATTATGGAGAGCAGGATGACGATGAACAAAAAGCTCGTGCCGCACCTTGGGTGAAAACGGCTGTGTTTACGCACATTTTCCACTGTTAGCTCATCCCCTGCCTCGTAGCAGTATATGGTCTTGTGCTCCGCCCCGTGGTAGCTGAACACACGCCGTATGTCCTTCATTCTGCCCACCAGCGCAAGGTAGCCCACAAATATAGCCACCTTTATCAGCCCCTCCACCACAGCCTTAAATCCGTGCAATTCAAAGGCATATCTATCCACCATGCTCACCAAAAACGTGGGCAGAAACATAAACAGGCCAAGCGCAAGCGCAATGCCCAAAACAGCGGCGGCGCCCATGACGAACTTTGTGCCCGCCTGCCCAAAGTGCCGCTCCACAAACGCATCAAAGCGGGAGAGCTCTTCCTCCTCGTCTTCCTCCATCGAAAGCTCCGCACTGCGTGCAAGCGTCTTGTAGCCCATCACAAGCGAGTCCAAAAAGCTAAGCACCCCACGCACAAGCGGTATCTTTGTCCACGGCCTTGCCTTTGTCTCGTGCTCCTCCGTTACCACCTCGCCGTTCGACTTGCGCACCGCAAGGCACCACTTGGACGGCCCTCGCATCATGACCCCCTCCAGCACCGCCTGGCCGCCCACACTGGTCTTTATTTTGCATCTCTTCGCAGCTTTTGACATTTATCTTTGCTCCTTGAGGCATTTTAATGCCTTTTAATGTTAATTTTATAGTAAGTGGACACATAAAGGTTTTTTTAATACGTTAAGTGCAAGAAAAAGGCGCTATATCCCCCGCCTGCGGCGGGGGATATAGCAAAAAGCCAAATCACCTCGTTTGCCCACACCCAGTTTTATGCTCTGTTTTCAGAATGTTCCTGACAATATATTATACGATTTTCCTGTGATAACTTTGTGCAAGCAAAGCGCCTCACTTAAACGTTTTCGCCTTTTTTTGTATGCTTTTCAGTTATGGTTTTCACCTGTTTTTTGTATGCGGGAAAGGTGAGTATCACGTTCGTGCCCTTGCCCAGCTCGCTTTGCAGCTGCAATGTTCCACCGTGCGCACACATAATCTCATCCGCCACCGCAAGGCCAATGCCACTGCCACGCACAGCACTTTTACCCTTGTAAAAGCGCTCCTTCACATGCTCAATATCCTCCGGGGAAATTCCCTGACCTTCATCCTTCACAGATATGTTTATGCTGTCCTGCTCCCTTTGCACACTCACCTGCACTGCACTGCCCACAAAAGAATACTTTATTGCGTTGTCCAGCACGTTCACAAGCGTCTGCTTTAGGCGGTTTTTGTCCGCCATCACAGGCAGGGGTAGCTCGGGCGGCGCATACAGCACCTTTACCCCCAGCTCCGCCGCCCTTTGCTCGCTAAGTATCACCGCCGCCTCCACCTCTGCCGCAATGTCCAAAAGCTCACACTCAAGGCTTAGGCCGTCCTGCATACGGGAAAAGTCCAAAAGCTCCTCCACCATGTCGTACAGCCTATCCGTCTCGCTACTGATAATATCCAGCCCTCGCCTAAAGCTTGGGCTTTTGGGGTCGGACAAGCGGTTCACTGTTTCTGTCCAGCCCTTTATGGAGGTGAGAGGCGTGCGAAGCTCGTGGCTAACGGAGGATATGAACGTGTTTTTCATGCGCTCGGTTTTGGAAAGCTCCTCCGCCATGTTATTTATGGTTTGGCACAGCCTGCCTATTTCGTCCTTTGCGTTGTCCGAAACACGAGTTTCAAAATCCCCTTGGGCAATGCGTGCGGCACTGGCCTCCACCTTTTGCAGTGGCAAAACGATAGACCGTATAAAGTACACCCCCGAAATAACACTTGCCAAAATAATCGCAAGCACAAGCAACACCGACAGTAGCACATTGCTGAAAATCGCATCCTCCACAAGCTCTATGCTGGTGGACAGACGCATCGCCACAATGTCCCCTGCGGAGTAGGGCGTAAGCGTTGTTATGGCCATTATGCGCTCGCCGTTTTCATTTTCACCCACAAACTCGCCCGTATCCTCGCCCGGACTAAGCGCTTTTTCTATATCCTCCGACGGCTCGCTTATACCGGACATAACACCTGTGCTCGTTATCGCAATGCTACCGTTACTGCGAATAAGCGTCAGCTCAAACTGCGACTTCGCTTCAAACTGCTCCACCGTGCGAATAAGCCGCAGGTATCGCTCGTCCGTAGTGGCTGTGGAGGGCAGTGACAGCTGTGCTTGCAGTGTGCCAAACTGATTTTGGATGGCGCTACGCACGTTGTTGTAGTAGCCGCTTATCATAAAGAACAAAAACAGCCCCTCCGCCACGAAAACCACCGCCAGCGTAAAGAGCAAGCTTCCCCTTACCCAGCGCTTAGTGATTGACGACTTCAATGCCTGCCCTCCTTGGCCGAGCTATGCTACACACATTACCCGAAACATCTAAAATACATATTCAGCTATGCGTTCCACCTATAGCCGTAGCCCCACACCGTGAGTATGTGCCTTGGGTTGCTTGGGTCGTCCTCCACCTTCATGCGCAGGCGGCGAATGTTCACATCCACAATCTTTACATCGCCGTAGTAGTTTTCGCCCCAAACGCCCTCCAATATCTTTTCACGCACAAGCGCCGTGCCGCTGTTGCGAAAAAACAGCTCCATTATCTGAAACTCCACCTGTGTAAGGTCAATGGGAGTTCCGTCTTTGAGCAGTACCCTGCTTTTTTCGTTCAGCACGAACTCACCGCTCGAAAGCTTGCCCTCCTCCTCGCCCGACACCTTGGTGCGCTCCACTCTTCTGCACAGTGCTTCTATGCGAGCTTTAAGCTCGCTAATGGAAAACGGCTTTGTGATATAATCATCCGCACCTATGGACAGCGCACGTATCTTATCCGCCTCCAGCGACTTTGCGCTGAGCATCACAATGCCCACAACAGGCGAAAGCTCTCGTATGTTTTCGCACAGCGAAAAGCCGTTCATCCCCGGCAACATAATATCCAGTATGGCACAGCAATAGCCCTCGGGCGCTTTTGTAAACTGCTCAAGCCCCTCCTCCGCACTTGCGAAGTTGTCAATTTCATATCCCGCCATCTCAAGGTTCAGCACAATAAGCTCTCTGATGGAGTTTTCGTCTTCCACAACAAGAATTTTCCGCATAACAAACCTCATTTTCGGTATACTAATAATTTTCTGTGTGTACCGCAATATCACACTGCGGTCTTTACTATCCCATCATCGTCATGGATATAGCGCTTCGCTCTTCGTCCGTAAGGCCCGTGGGAATATACAGATAGCTACTTGTCGAGCCGGGCACTCTGTATGCTCCCGGCAAAAAGCCGCCGTCCTCCACATACCTCATCTCCAAAACACTTTCCCCCGTCTGCCTTGTTTGCAGTATCCACTCTCCCTGCGCATCCCCGTCGATGACGTTTAGGTTATTTTTCCAGCTTTCGGGTAGGCTGATATACACAGCACGGTCCGAATCGAGAATGCCAAACTGCTTTGTCACAGGCTCTGCCTGTGTAAAGTCCTTCCACTCAACGTATTCAAGGTTTTTGTCCGCATTGGGTGTCATTATTGTGTTTCTTGTGTGGCGCAGGGGTATCTCCACAATATCATCCCCGTCGATGTCCATAGATGTGAGCAAGGGTGATATGCGGGAGGTGCTTCCCCTAAGTGGGTTTGCCTCCTCCGTGTAAAACCGCTCGCCCGTGTAATACACAAACTGGCTTGCCAAAGCTCCCGTATCGGCGGCAGCCACACCATCCACCACCACAATATGCTCCCCGCTTGCGGTTTCACCCGGCATAATATTTACGCAGGAGACAAAGTTTGCATCAAGGCTCACCGGCGCTTGCATTTCGGCATCCGTGACAAACTCGCCATCCTCTGCCATTATAAACTGCATACGCATACTTTGCTCTTCACTGCTCACCACCACCAGCTCAAAGCCGCCTCTGCCCGTAAAGTCCCCTACCTCATAAATAGAATAATCAAACTGATATATCAGCGATAAAACATCCTGTGAATAGGTGTACACCCCCAGTGTCTTTGCGCTCAAATTAGAGGTAGTGTAGCCTATGATAAGCTGCTGTGTGCCGTTCGAGAGAAGGTCCGCCACCTCAAGGTTTGCCACATCAATGGACAACCCCTGAATATCCTGCACCACCTGCCACTCATCATCTCGATAATCAAGTATTGCCACCCACACCGCATTGCCTTTTTCTCTGCCCAAGTTACTTGTATCACTCAACGTGTACAGCAGTATCGCCTCGTCCCTGCCGTTGCCGTCAAGGTCGGAGCGTATTAAAGGGCTTGTCCAGTTTCCCTCTTTCGGGAATATATACTGTGGCTGTTCGCCCAAATATTCGCTAAGTGCATCCTGTATTTCGTCCTGCCCTCCACCAAGGGCAGGCGCACGCAAAAGCTCTGTAATATTTTGGGAGGAAAACGAAGCACATGCCGTCAAGCTCATCATCAGAACGAAACACAACACACATTGCACAATTTTTTTCACATGCTTTTCCTCCATACTATATTTTTAAGGGGCAGGCTATCCGTTTCTCACGTCTCTGCTCATCATATCTATATACCCACTATCTGCCATGGACACAAAGTCTCCGTCCGCAACAATAATATGGTCCACAAGCTGTACGTTTATCATGTGCAGTGCCTTATACGCCTGTGCTGTCACCTGCTTGTCCCCTATGGAGGGCAGTGCCACCCCTCCCGGGTGATTGTGCGCAAGTATTACGCTCGTCGCGTTGGAGTTCACCGCCTGCTCCACAATATGCCGCACAGTTATGCGCACCGCATTCACAATGCCATCATCCGATAAAAGCACACTGCGTATCACCTTGCGCTTATCATCCAGCGAGAGCATCCACGCTTCCTCTGTGCACTTGCCGAAAAATTTCGCCATGAAGTACGCACCCGCTCGCTCGGTGGAGTTTATTATTTCGCCGGGCAGTGTTTTGTTATCAAGATAGTATGCTCCCATTTCGGGAATGAGCTTTATCAGTATTGCACTATTTTCACCCACGCCCTTTATCTGTGCCAGCTCTTTTATCGGTGCATCTATCACGGCGGAAAAGCTGCCGAACTTCGCCAAAAGAGCATGTGCAATCCCGTTTGTGTCGCATCTCGGCAGGGCGTAAAACAGCAATATTTCAAGCGCCGTGTGCTCCTCAAAGCCGGATAGCCCCTCTTGTAAAAAACGCCTTCGCAGTCGCTTTCTATGTCCATCGTGTATGCCCACGTTTCGTCACCTTCCGCTCGGCCGCACACCCAAAGGCGTGCTTTTTTGCAGGGCAGAGTGCACTGTAACAAAAATAATCAAATCATCCATGTGCAATCACCCATATTATTATACAGGATGTTTTGCAAAATAAAAAGTTTTTTGACAAAAAAGCTACACACGACATCGTTTTATAGGCATATTCATGTTATTTTTCACTTCGAGAAGACTCTCGCTGTTGCGATGATATTCGCTTCAATATATAATAGGTGAAAATACACTCGTGCAATATTTTTAAGGAAAACCCTATGAAAACATTTGTAGCCTCCCAAAACGACGACGGTATGCGCCTTTCTCGGTTTGTTCAAAAGGTATGCCGCACCCTACCCCAAAGCCACATGCACAAAGCCTTTCGCAACAAGCGCATAAAGGTAAACGGAAAAAGGCAGCTGCCCGACTATACTTTGCAATGCGGCGATGTGCTTGAACTGTACATAAACGATGAATATTTCACCCAAAAGCGTGGGAACACCACACGCAGTGCGCATGAGGTTTCACTGCCCTCGCATTTTAAGCACGTGCCAAAAATCTACGAGGATGAGGGCATAGCGCTTTTGTTCAAGCCTTCGGGGATTTTGGCCCATCGGGGAGATGACGGACAGCATGGCATTTTGGATGCGTACATACACGAGCTTGCCGAGCAGGGAATATATCGCCCCGACGACGAAAACACCTTTGCCCCTGCGCTGTGCAACCGCATAGACCGCAACACCGAGGGCATTCTCATCGCCGCAAAGACGGCAGGCGCCTTGCGAGAGATGAACGAGGCTATCCGAGAAAACCTTGTGCACAAAAGCTACCTGTGCGTGTGCACCGCCGCACCGCCAAAGGGCACACACCACGCTTTTTTGTGCAGAGAGCACGCCACACACAGCGTGCGTGTGTCAAGTGAGGCCTTTGAGGGCGCAAAACCCATAAGCACCACTGTACATAGTGTAGAGCAAAAACGTGAGTATTTCATGTGCGAGGTACAGCTTTTGACAGGACGCACACACCAAATACGTGCGCACCTTGCGCATCTTGGTGCGCCGCTTTTGGGGGATGCAAAATACGGTGGCCGCAAAGCACCCACAGGCTTTTTAGGGCAGATGCTGTGTGCGTTCGGCATAGCTTTTGGCGAACGCTTGCCCAAAAACAGCTGTATTCACAGCTTGGCAGGGCGCAGCTTCACCGCCAAAGAACACTCCCGGCTTTTGCGCTGGTGGCAGTCGCTTTAGCACGGAGACACAGTTCATCTCACACTGAAATCCGCAATAAAACACATATTTTTCACGCACAAAATCCCCTATGAGCATTCATTCTGCTCGTAGGGGATTTTAAGCTGTGTTTATTATACTTACAAAAAATATTAGTCGCTCAGCTTGTGAATAAACAGGCCACTGCGCAGCTTAGGCTCAAACCATGTGGACTTGGGAGGCATCACCATGCCTGCGTCCGCAATGGCCATAAGGTCGTCCAGCGTGGTGGGGTACATGGAGAACGCCACGGCCCAGCCGCCCTTCACACGCTCCTCCAGCTCCGCAAGGCCACGAATGCCGCCCACAAAGTCTATGCGCTTGTCCGTGCGGGGGTCCTCAATGCCCAAAACAGGCGCAAGCACACGGTTTTGCAGGATGGAAACATCCAGGCGGCTCACAGGGTCGCTCTCGTCGTATGTGCCTGCTTTTGCGCTCAGCTTGTACCACTTGCCGCCGAGATACATGCCGAAAGTGTGCTTTTCGCTCGGCTTCATCTGGCCTGCGCCCGTGTACTGCTCGATGTCAAAGTCCTGCTCAAGCTTTTGCATAAATTGCGCTTCATCGTTGCCATTCAGGTCTTTCACCAGCCTGTTGTAGTCCATGATTTTTAGCTGGTCGCTGGGGAAAATAACCGACAGGAAGAAGTTGAACTCCTCGTTGCCTGTGTAGCTCGGCAGCTCCTCACGGCGCTTTTGCCCAACCTTCACAGCACTTGCACAACGGTGATGTCCGTCCGCAATGTACAGGTAGTCGATGCCCTCAAAGATTTTTTCAATCTCCGCAACAAGCGCTGCATCGTCAATTACCCACACTGCGTGGCCCACGCCGTCCTCCGCTGTGTAGTCGCACACAGCGCTGTTTTTCGCCATCCAGCCGTCCACTATATCCGCAAGACGTGCGTTTGGGCGGTGCGTCAAAAAGATAGGGCCTGTGTTCGCATCCAGCACATCCACGTGACGAATACGGTCCGCCTCTTTGTCCGCACGGGTGAACTCGTGCTTTTTGATGATATTGTTCATGTAATCATCAATGGAGGGGCAGGCCACCACACCCACCTGCGGGCGGCCGTCCATGGTGAGCTTGTAAATGTAAAAGCAGGCCTTTGCATCCTGCACAAGCACTCCGTCATCCTGCATTTTATCCATGTTCTCACGTGCTTTTTGGTACACCTTTGCGTCGTAAATGTCCACGGAGGGGTCAAGGTCTATCTCCGCTTTATCCACGTGCAAAAAGGAGTGGGGGTTGCCCTTTACCATCTCACGTGCCTCTTCGCTGTTCATAACGTCATACGGAAGCGCCGCCACCTTGCTTGCGCACTCGGGTGTGGGGCGCACTGCCTTAAAAGGCTTCACTATTGCCATGCTATCTCTCCTTAAAAAAAATAATTTAGGGCAAGCTGATGTGATGAAAACACAAGTATTCTTTTTTGTTTCCCCTGCTTTTTCATTTCAACTCAAACATTTTGCTAAAAGCAACACCGCACAACCCCGCTGCGTCTCGGAATTATGCGGTGAATACTATACATGCTACGCTTTAGGTAGCGTCGCCACTATTTAGCCAAACTGCTTTTGGATGTGCGCCACAACCTCTTCGCCGATGCGCTCCTGCGCCTCACCCGTGGAAGCACCCACGTGGGGAGTGAGCGAAATTTTGGGATGTGTGTAGATAGCCTCGTTTTTGGTGGGCTCTTCGGCGAATACGTCCAGCGCCGCCGCCGCTACCTTGCCCGAGTTCAGCGCCTCCACAAGTGCATCCTCCTCGATGAGGTTGCCCCTTGAGGTGTTCACCAGGTACACGCCGTCCTTCATCTTGGCTATTTCGTCCGCACCGATGATGGGCTGGGGTGCCTTGGGCGAGTGCAGGGAGATAAAGTCCGCCTTTGCAAGCAGCTCGTCCTTCTCCACATATGTGTAAGGAGCGTTCTCCTCCTTGTGGCCGCTACGGGTGTAGTAGATGACATTCATGCCCAGAGCCGCCGCCTTATCTGCGGTGCAGCGTCCGATACGGCCAAGGCCGATGAGGCCGAGAGTCTTGCCCGAAAGCTCGATGCCGCTGTACTTTTTCTTCTCCCACTTGCCCTCACGCATGGTTACGTTTGCGGCATACATGTGGCGTGCAATGCTGAACATGTGGCCGATGGCAAGCTCTGCCACCGAAGCGCTGGAGGCATTGGGGGTGTTTGCCACCGTAATGCCCTTGGAGCGTGCGTACTCCACGTCAATGTTGTCAACGCCCACGCCGCCACGGATGATAAGCTTCAGCTTGCCCGTCTCCAGCGCTGCATCTATGATAGGCTCACGCACCTTTGTAGCGCTACGCACCACAAGCACGTCGTACTCTTTTACCGCATTTTTCAGCTCTTCCGCCTCGTAAAACTGCTCCACAACCTCGTGGCCGTAGCTTTGCAGCTTTGCTATTGCGGACTTTTCAAGACCGTCGGATGCAAGTATCCTTGCCATAATTAACACCTCACTATTGTTTTTAGCTTTAGGAAATGCACCCCTCACCCTTTTTGAGGGCGAGGAGCACACAAAAGATTTTAGGTGACACCGTACAATTTAGCTATTTTCCTTCTCGAATTCCTTCATGAAGGCCACAAGCGCCTTAACACCCTCGATGGGCATTGCGTTGTAGATGGATGCACGCATACCGCCCATCACACGGTGGCCCTTGAGGTTGGACATGCCTGCCGCAACGCTTGCCTTTATGAACTTTGCGTCCAGCTCGTCATCGCCTGTCTTAAATGTAACGTTCATCATGCTGCGGTCTTCCTTCACGATGTCCGTCTTGTAGAAGCTTGTGGAGTCGAGGTAATCGTACAGGATTGCCGCCTTTTCCTCGTTGCGCTTTTTCATTGCCTCAAGGCCGCCCGTCTTTTCAATCCACTGCAGCACGAGCATAGCCATGTAAATGGAGTAGGTGGGAGGAGTGTTGTACATGGACTCCTTTTCCGCCATTGTCTTGTAGTTGAGCATAACGGGAGTGCCGGGCAGGGGCTCGCCCAGCAGGTCCTCGCGGATAATCACGATGGTAACGCCTGCGGGAGCAATGTTCTTTTGCGCACCTGCGTAGATTATGCCATACTTGGACACATCCACAGGCTCGGACAAAATGCAGCTGGACATATCAGCCACTACGGGCACATTGCCTGTAGCCGGAACATACTGCCACTTGCTGCCGTAGATGGTGTTGTTTGTGCAAAGGTGCAGGTAGTCTGCGTTCGCATCCAGAGTAAGCTCTTCCTGCTTCGGAATACGGCAGAAGTTCTCCTCCTTGGTGCTACCCGCAATCTTCACCTCTTTGCCCAGCGCCTTTACTTCTTTGTAGGCGTTTGTGGAGAAGTTGCCTGTGAGCACATAGTCCGCAGAGCCGCTCTTTGTAAGCAGGTTCATGGGGAGCATTGCGAACTGCATGGTAGCGCCGCCCTGCAAAAACAGCACCTTGTAGTTATCGGGGATGTTCATAACCTTGCGGAACATAGCCTCGGTGTTTTTGATAATCTCATCATACACCTTGCTACGGTGGCTCATCTCCATAACGCCCATGCCACTGCCCTTGTAATCCATCATTTCGTCAGCCGCCTGCTTCAATACCTCTTCGGGCAGCATGGACGGGCCTGCCGAAAAATTGTAAATTCTTGCCATTTGTATTCCTCCCAAGCATGTTATTCTTCAAATACAGCGCTACTATTATAACAGCAGTGCAGGTTTTTTAACAATACCAAATTGCCAAAAAATAAATATTTTTTTAGTATGTGCTGTGCAACCGGATGTGCATATGATATTTCGTCTATAACAGCGAATAAAAGACACCGCCCTCGGGCAGTACCTTTTATTTCACATTTACTTTCCTCTCGCCTTTCCCCTGCTCACAAGCTTGCCCAGCCCCAGCGCCGTAATCGCCGCTATAATCGCCTCGGGTATGCCACTGGTCAGCACCGTCATGCCTATTACTATAAGTATGGCGCTGCCCACCACCTGCTGGTACTGTCCGCCGAAGAACAGCCATATGCCGCCCATTACAAGCAGGGTGTTTGTCATGCTTGCGGCAAAGCCGGCCAGCGTAAAGCGCAGTATGTTGCCCTTATTTTTCAGCGCACTACACAGTGCACCTGCCACCGTGCCTGCCAGTATTCGGGGCACAAAACAGATGAGCAGACTGAAAAAGTTTCCCTGAAACTCTCCAAAGCTATAAAACGGAGTAAACACAAACGCCACCAAAGGGCTGGGCGGTGTGAATGTCCACACCAAAAAGCTGAACAGCCCCGCAAAAAATCCCATCAATGTGCCGGCCGCCGTGCCCATCATTATGGCTGTTGCCACCACAGGCAGTAGCGCAAGCGTCGCCACAATGGGCCCTATCGCCGGCAGTGAGCCAAGCGGTGTGAAGCAAAAAATCGCCTCGATGGCAAGCAAAATGCCAAACCTTGTGATAAACAACGTCTTTTCGGTTCTTTTCATATTTAACCCCTTTATTTAGTAAACATATTTATTAAAAGCTCAAACTGCGCATCCATCATTTGCACCTGCATTCCCGCAGTCATCGCCATGATGCTCATGCCCTCTATCACAAACAGTATGTGGCTTGCGGCGGCCTGCACATCCCCCGAAAACTGCCCAAGCGCCCTCCCGTGGGCTAAAATGCTCTCAACCAGCAGGCGTGTTTTTTCGTACTGCTCCTGTACAAAGCGCCTGCCCTCTCCTGTCTCGTTCGCAAGGCCATACTGCACCATTGCTCCCAAAAGGCTCTTATCCATATTGCACAGGCGTTCCTTTTGGTACGCAAAGTACTCGCGCAACAAATTTTCAAAGCTTGTGCTGTTCTCTATCATGTGCTGCACCATCTTTTGTGTGGTGCGAGCACGCCCGGTAATAAGCTCGCAAAAAATCTCCCCCACCGAAGAATAGTAAAAATACAGCCCGCCCCTGCTGATACCACACGCCTGTATAATATCCTGCATACTCGCCGCCGCAAACCCCTTTTGCAAAAACACACCCTTTGCGCCCTCGAGTATCTGCTCCCGTTTTTCGGTGGACTTTGCGTACATGCGCTTCTCCCGGTTGGTTGGGCAGTGTCTACACAAATGTTCAATCTCCTGATTTAAGCAATTTTTCCGCCGTGTCCGGCAAAAAAAAATTGCTTAAAATCATATCGCTTCAATTCGTGTAGACGCTGCCTATAAATTTATGATACATTCAACATTTCGACATATCTGTCGAAATTCATATTACGTGATGTTGCCACCCCTTGTCAAGCAAATTTTACTGTGCCACATTTCATGTTGTATGTTCTCACAAAAAAAATGTGCACTTTGCACATATTCGAACCCAAGGCAACGAAATTTATTCTATACCTTTTTTTGCTTTTTTTGCAAAATCATGTCTTTTTTGTGCTTAGTTTTGTCTTTTCTACTCCGCAGAGTAGCATCTGTTTTACCCCATGTTTCACCTCATGCATCCACCCACAGCACACTTTCTGCTAAAATTACATGAATTTAACTTGAAGTTGCATACTTAATTTAGGTATAATGATTTGGAACAGAATTATTGAGGACATGATTTACCGACGTAAGCACTTAATTATTTGGAGGTTTGAAATGAGACGAACTAAAATAGTTTGCACACTGGGTCCTTCCACCGACGCCCCCGGCATACTTCGAGAAATGGCACTTGCCGGCATGAACGTGGCAAGGTTCAACTTTTCGCACGGAACACACGACGAGCAGCTTCGCCGCCTAACCGCGCTAAAGGCTCTGCGTGAAGAGCTGAACCTGCCCATAGCCGCACTGCTGGACACAAAGGGCCCGGAAATTCGCCTTGGCACGTTCAAAGAGGGCAAGATACATCTCGACGAAGATGACATATTCACTCTGACCACACGCGAAATTGAGGGCGACAAACAAAAGGCCACCGTCACCTACAAAAACCTTTATCAGGATGTTAGCGTGGGTAGCCGTGTGCTTATAGACGACGGCAAGATTGAAATGATTGTGCAGGAGATAAAGGGCGAGGACATCGTGTGTAAGGTGAAAAACCACGGCCCTGTGTCCAACAGAAAGAGCATAAATGTGCCCGGGGTACAGCTGTCCCTGCCGTATCTATCCACCGTGGACAAAAACGACATTCTGTTTGGCATAAAACAGGGTTTTGACATTATCGCCGCCTCCTTCACACGTTCGGCACGTGACATTCAGGATATACGCAATTTCCTTGAGGACAACGGCGGCGAGCACATGATTATCATCGCTAAAATCGAAAACCAGGACGGCGTAACAAATATCGAAGAAATCCTATCCGCCTCCAACGGTATCATGATTGCCCGTGGCGACATGGGTGTAGAGATAGATTTTGCGGAGATTCCCATAATACAAAAAAGGCTTATTGAGCACTGCTACAACTCAGGGCGTCCTGCTATAACGGCCACACAGATGTTGGAAAGCATGATGAGCAACCCCCGCCCCACCCGTGCCGAAATAACCGACGTTGCAAACGCAATTTACGACGGCACATCGGCTATTATGCTTAGCGGAGAAACTGCAGCAGGCAAGTATCCGGTGGAGACTGTGCGCACCATGGCCACCATAGCCGAGCGCACCGAAAGCTCCATTAACTACCATCAACTATTTAAGCTACAGCATACCGAGGGCAAGCTTTCGGTAGCCGAGGCTGTATCCCACGCCACCTGCACCACTGCTATGGACACCGGCGCAAACGCTATTGTAACAGTGACACAGAGCGGCGAGACCGCACGTCTGCTTTGCAAATACCGCCCCTCAACCCCCATTTGCGCCTGCGTAACCGACGAGTACGTAGAGCGTCAGCTCAGCTTGTCATGGGGCATTTCCCCCATGATGATGCCCATTGCAAGCAGCACAGATGAGCTAATCAGCCTGTCTGTAGAAACCGCCCAAAAGGCAAGGCTTGTGCACGAGGGTGACCTTGTGGTAATTACCGCAGGCGTTCCCGTGGGTGTATCCGGCACCACAAACATGATGAAAACTCACCTTGTGGGCGACGTGCTCGCCTCCGGCACCGGCGTGAACGACCACAACACTGTCGGCAAACTACGTGTGTGTTTTGGCTCAAACGACACAAACGCAAACCTAAAAGACGGCGAAATTCTTGTTGTTACTGCTACAAACAACCGTATGATGGACGCAATGAAAAGAGCGTCAGCCATCATAACGGAGGAGGGCGGAATGAACAGCCACGCCGCCATTGTGGGGCTTACACTGGACAAGCCCGTTATCGTAGGAGCCAGCGGTGCTACACACAAGCTCAAAACAGGCGATGTGATTTCTGTGGACTCTAAGAGGGGCATTGTTCGTGTGATGCCAGAGTAAGCGAAGCTTTCACCCGCAACAACACGTGCACAAACAGCAGAATACACAATGTGTTCGACAACCAACCTGCTGTTTGTGCATATTTTTTGTGCTGTTTCCATTGCACAAACAGCCGCACAAGGCCTTATTCCTTTCACAATCAAACTATAAACAAGAGGTATGCCATGGAGCGAATAGCCAGCTTTTCGGTGGACCACACCACCCTAAAAAAAGGAATGTACATCTCCCGTGTGGACTTTGGGGATATAGTAACGTATGACATTCGCATGAAAGAGCCAAACGGCGGAGATTATCTTTCCATTGAGGCGCTGCACACTTTTGAGCATCTATTTGCCACATACGCACGCAACAGCGAACACGGTAGCACCGTTGTCTATGTTGGGCCTATGGGCTGCCGCACAGGCTGTTACCTTCTAACCAAAGGACTTTCGCACGAGAATGCCATTCAGATGGTGCGTAATGCTTTTGCATTCGTACGTGATTTTGAGGGCGATATTCCGGGCGCAAGCGAGCCCGAATGCGGAAACTGGCGAGAGCACAACCTGCAGGGTGCAAAAAAAGACGCAGAGGACATGCTAAATGTCCTGCAAAATTGGGACGTAGAGCACCTAAACTACGACACATAACCCTATTCCATGCGCTAAAGCCCTCTCAACACTTACTTTTAGAACTAATTTCACACAATTTTCATTTTGTCCTTTTTGCATCTCCACCTGTCTTTTTTTGCATAGACACCACAGAACACCTTTGGATATAATTGCATTGTGTGAAATATTACATTTCTCTGTCGGTTTGGTGCTCGCAAATTCCCACAGCAAGCCCCTGCTATCGATAGAGTACCGTTCCTCATTGCATTGTGCCTGCATCACTATGACGTAGTTATAGATTATGTGGCACACAAACGCAGTGAAGCTGTATCTCACACATCTGCTTTCGAGGAAGTACCTGTTTTGCCAGTTTTTCAAAAAAAAGATTCAAGGAGGCACTAACGAATGAAGAAAGTACTTGCACTTACACTATCTACCGTGTTCTTGGCAGGCCTGCTTGCAGCATGTGGCGGCGACAGCTCCAGCACAGCAGCACCCGCAAGCACAGCACCTGCAAGCTCTATGGCTTCCGGTGGCGACAGCTCCATGGCGTCCGGCGGCGAGGCATCCGGCATTATCGTTCCCGAGGAAGAGACCACTGTTGCTGTTCTCACATTCCTCACTCCCGCAAACGAGTTCTTCGTAAATGCTATGATTGACGCAGCTGAGAACCTTGAGAACATCAATGTTGAGGCAAACGTCGCCGACTTTGGCGTGTACCTTGAGCAGTCCCAGCTGGCTCTCAGCGGTGCTAAGTCCAACTACCACCTCATCTACTCCTACAACGAATACTATCCTCGTCAGCTGTATGATGGCTGGCTTGCTCCGGTAGACGAGTACATTGAAAAGTATGCAGAGGAATATGACACCGCAGACATTTATGATGCTGTTTTGGATGTTGTTACCTCTCCCTACGACGGCGGCATCTACTGCATTCCCTACCAGCAGAACCTGCCCATGTTCACCTACCGCACCGACATTTTCGAGGACCTTTCCATCGAAGTTCCCACCACATTGGATGAGTGGTTCACAGCGCTGGATACAATAGAGGCAGCCGGCGTAATCGATTACCCCGCTATTGTTTCCATGGCAGCTCCCGACATTCTGTGGTCTGAGTTCCTCACAGCTCTGCAGAGCCATGGCGGCGAGTTCTTCGACGAAAACAACTACCCCATCTTTAACGGCCCTGAGGGTGTTGCCGCTGTTGAGTTCCTGATGAAGCTTATGGAGTACATGCCCGACTCCATCCTGACCGACAACATCGACACAATCACTGTTGGTCTACAGCAGGGCGCTGCTGCAACAAGTAACCTTTTCGCAACCCGTCTTGCTTCTTTGGAAGATGAGGAAGTTTCCCAGACAGTGGGCCAGTGGGCAACCGCTCCCGCACTCGTAATGGAAGGTGTCGACATACCCCACACCCTTCTCGCTATTGACATGTGGGTTATCCCCGAAAACATCGACATCAGCCCCGAAATTCCTTTCGTGGTTGCAATGGAAAGCCTTCGTTACGAGACTGCTCTTGAGGCAGCTCCCCTTTCCATCTCCATTCGTCAGTCCGTTCTGAATGACCCCGAGGTCATCGAGATGTACCCCTATTACCAGTCTGCTGCTGACACCATCGCCAACGGCGTGCTAACGATGCCCCTTACCCCCGCAGCCGGCGTTGTAAACGAAATGGTAAGCTACTGGCTGGGTCAGGCTTTGGCCGGACAGGTTGGTATCCAGGAAGCACTTGACAGTGCCGCCGAAGAGATTACCGAAGAGCTGAAGGTTGTAGGATATATCACCGAGTAATTGTTATTTAAGCGGTGCCCATGACGTATGGTCATATATTTCATGGGCACCCCCTTTACAAAACAGGTGCAACTTCAAAGTAAGGCCGGGCTTGTAGCCAGATAACACGCTACACCCAGCCTTTTACATGTTTAATTCATAATCTTTGAAAGCCTCACCTGTACATTTTTTATTCGGCGCACTAAACTCTATTATCCAAAAATATACCCATTTAAGAGCCTTTTTGGCACGTTTAACTTTTACAAAACATATAGCTATGTAAATATGCGGCACTTATCGTGAAAACTTGGCTGTTGCATGTGTATATTTTTCCTTATTTCGTTATTATTAGCATGTGTGGGACACATTTACTTTATCCTTACAAAGAGGAGGAATTGCCTCAATGAAGATGAAATTCAAAGAGTTTTTGTTCTACGTCACACCCAGCATGATTTTGCTGTTTGTGTTTACGCTCGTTCCGCTTTTGTTCACATTCGGACTTAGCTTTTTCAACTACTCGCTCGGACGCGACCCCGTGTTTGTGGGCCTCGACAACTATATTGATGCGCTCACTGCCAGCCGCTTTTGGAGCGCATTTAGCTTTACACTGTTTGTGACCATCTTTACAACCGTTGCAAAGCTTGTTTTGTCGCTCACCATTGCGCTTATGATATTCAATCTGCGCAACAAGCGTGGCCGTGGGCTGTATCTGTCCACAATCATGACCCCCTTCATCGTAACACCCGTTGTGGGTACCATGATTTTCAGCTGGATGTTCAACGAGTACGGCGGCTTTTACCACTGGCTGCTCTCGCTCATCGGTGTTGAAATCAACTGGTTCTCCGACGCAATCTCCGCACAGTCGCTAATCAACATCCACTGGATATGGGGCGGTCTTGCATTTGGCGTGCTGGTGTTCTATTCCGGCCTGCAAAACATGAGCCTTGAGCCGCTGGAAGCCGCCATTGTAGACGGCGCGACCTGGTGGCAAAAAATCACAAAGGTTATCCTTCCCCAGCTGTCCTCGCTCATCGTGTTTGTTGTAATGGTGGACGTTATGGACGCATACCGCCTGTACGACTCGGTAGCTGTTATGACACGTGGCGGCCCTGCGGGTGCTACCGAAACACTCATGTACTACAACTACCAAATCTCATTCACCCGAATTCAGCTCGGCGCAGGTAGTGCTATCAGTGTGCTTACCGTTGTCGGCATTATACTTTTGCTCATCCCGTTCCTTAGGGTGACATACAAAGAACAGCTGGATTAAGGAGGGGTGAAAAATGAAAGCAAGTAAACCGGTCAATGTACTTTTGAATATTTTTATCGGAATTGTTGCACTCATGAGCGTGCTTCCCTTTATTTGGATATTCTTCACATCCTTTAAGCTGCCCGTTGATGCATTTGCAACACCTCCGGTGTTCTTCTTTGAGCCTACCTTGGACTCATATGCAGAGCTGTGGCTGGAAAGAAACTTCTTCCGTTATCTGTTCAACACGGTTGTTGTTTGTTTCTTCAGCATTGGCATCTCGCTCTCGGTAGGTCTTTTGGCGGGCTACGGACTGGCTCGTTTCAAGAGCAAGACAAGCTTTTTTGTTCTTATGTATTCGCTGGTGCTTCGTAGCTTCCCCCGTCTTGTTTTCACCATTCCTTTTTACACGGTTGCAAACATGCTGGGTATGTTCGACACACGCACACTGCTTATTCTTATCATGGTTTCCATCAACCAGCCGTTTACCATCTGGCTGTTGCGCAGCTACTTCCTAAGTATACCCACCAGCATCGAGGGTGCCGCCATGGTGGACGGATGTACACGCTTCCAAGCTTTCCGCAAGGTTGTTGTGCCCATCATGCGCCCCGGTATCATCACAGCGGGTATCTTCACCCTGCTGCTCGCCTACAACGAGTACCTCATCCCCTCGGCATTGACTTCCGTAAACGCCGTGACGCTACCTGTGGCTATTGCACAGTTTAGCGCAGAGGATGTTCGCTACTGGTCTATGTCGGCCGCAGGCTGTATCTCCATCGCACTTCCTATTGTTATCATCGTGTTGATTCTGCAAAGGTATCTCATCCAGGGCTACACCGCAGGCGCTGTAAAAGAATAGGATATTTTCCACTTAGTGTTGGAGCATATCAAAGTCCGCGCTCTTTGCGCGGGCTTTTTGTGGGGCAATACCGCTTTTGTCACAAGAGTGTATTACCTCACAAAAAGCTCGTGATAAAGCTTTTTTTTGCAAGTGGGCACACAGAAGCGATTTATAGCACGTTAAGCAAAATAAGAAAGCATTATATTCCTCGCCGCAGGCGGGGAGCTATAACAAAAAAGCTGCGCTTTTGTCCACACTCCATTTTTTATACTTGTTGCAATCTTTTTGGTGATTTTCTTGCCAAAAATGCAGATATGTATTTATATTATTGCCGTGTATCGGCAGGGAGGAAACTATGACAAAATCTTATCCGCTCAAAAGGCTCCGTCCGGACGAAATAAGCGAGCGTGCAAAAGAACTGAACAAAGGCTTTTTCGTTAATGTACACGACCACATGATGTTCGAGTTTGCTATTCGCCATGCGCTTGGCGAAAAAAACATCTTCGACACACACTATCTTCCCATCCTAAGGGCAGGCAATATTGATGCCATCGCTACAACAGTAGGCGCAAACTCCCCTAACACCTGCAACTTAACAGACTGGTTGGAGTTTGGCGCTTTTGAACAGATAGACATGTTGCGCCAGGAGGAAAGAGAGGGTGCAAGCTTTAAGATTTGTACCACCACACAGGACTTTATGGACGCAAAAGCAGAGGGCAAAATAGGCATTATGCTGTCGTGTGAGGGCTCTCGTGCGTTTGCGGGCCGCTACACCGAGGAAAGCCTTGTGATGCTACGCACATTTTATGAGCTGGGCCTGCGCATGAACTGCATCTGCGGCGGCGCACGCACAGTGTTTGGCGACGGCGTGGGCGACATCCGTGCAAACGCCGGGCTTACCACCTTTGGTGTAAAGCATGTGGAGGAGATGAACCGCCTTGGTATCATCATCGACCTTCCCCACATGACCGACAACACCTTCTTTGATGTTATGGAAGTGAGCACCGCTCCTGTACTTGTAAGCCATGTGGGCGTTCAGCACTGCTGCCCCTCCATTGCAAACCTGAGCGACGAGCGCATAAAGGCCATCGGCAAAAACGGCGGCCTCATCGGCATGGAAATGGTTAAGACGGAAATCTTGCCAAACAGCCAAGAGACGGCCGAGCTTGTCACCTTTGACCACGTGGTGGACCACATCGACCACATTGCAGAGCTTGTCGGCCCCGAGCACGTGTGCATCGGCCTTGACTTTGACAACTTTGACCTTGTGCACAACGTACACCGTGCAATGGCGCCCTTCCCCGGCTCTATAGAAGGCTTCCCCACGGGCATACCCAAGGGCGACCACATGCTGGACGACCCCAACAAGGTGGAAGAGTCTTATGTTATCGCAGACTATCTTGTGCGCCGTGGCTACTCTGACGAGCAAATAGCGGGCATTCTTGGCAAAAACGCATTACGGCTGTTCAAAGCCGTTATCGGTTAAGAAAGGGGGACACTTATAATGAGTTATTTTGCAGATGCGTACCAGCCCATGATGGAAGATTATGTATATCAGTTCCTTTTGCACGAGGATGAAGTACTAAGCGGCAGCTATTCCGCCTTTGACAGCTACTATGCGCCCATTTTGAAACAGCAGGGCGTGAGCATGGTGAACATGGCTGTGGGTGGCGAGCACACCGCTATGGTTATGTACAGCGCCACCGACCGCTACCTGTTTTGGGATGCGCACAAAAAGCTGGACTGCCTTTTGACAGACCTTGAGCACGGCAGTAGCTCCTTTATGCTCTGCCGCACCGCCGCAGACATTGACACCGCACAAAAAGAGGGCAAGATTGCAGTTATCGCAACACTGTCCGGCTGTAAAGCGCTTCAGGGCAAGGAGAATGTTCAGCTGCTTTCCAGCCTGCGCAGCCTTTACAGGGCAGGCCTTCGCAGTGTACAGCTCACCGGCAACGGCCGCAACCGTTTGGGTGACGGCATGGCGCAGGAGCGTACCCGTGGCCGCCTGACAAACTACGGCATCAACGTGATAAAGGAGTGCGACCGCCTTGGTATGCTGCTGGACACAGCACAGCTGAACAGCTACGGCTTTGATGACCTTATGCAAAACACAAGCCGTATTGTAATAGACTCTCACACAGCCGCAAAGGCAGTGTACGACCACCCCCGTAACATCAGCGACGAACGCATTAAGGCTATTGCACAGCGTGGCGGCGTGATAGGCATCTCGTTCAGAAGCTCCATGATTTGCGGCGACAAGGACGCGCCCACCACCGAGGACTTGTTCCGCCACATCGACCATATCGCAGGCATGTGCGGTGCTGAGCACATTGCGCTCGCGCCCGACTACTCCCCCATCCAAACCCCCACAGAGCGCAGCCGCATAAAGGGCTGGTCTGTGCTAAGCCCCGACGCAAGCCCGGGAAGAGACTACAAAACACCCGTGCAGAGCGAAAAGTACCCCGGCTGGGTGGACGGCATTTGGCACGGCATCCGTGAGGATGACTTTGTGAAAGGTGCCGCACGTGAGGAGTTTGCCGCACTTCCCACATTGATGCAAAAGCACGGCTACAGCGAAAGCGACATAGCCGGCATCATGGGCGAAAACCTACTGCGTGTGTACAAGAAGGCGCTGGGCTAAGTGTTATACTTAGATAGTGTCATTACACGCTACCACCGGTGTATTTCGGACAAAACGGATATAACTTAAAAAGCCTGCCGTCAAACCAAAAAATGGTTTTTCGGCAGGCTTTTTTTGTTTTGTTATATGGGTTGCAGCACCATTTTACAGTTACTTCTTTCCACTATGTGGTGTGGTGCTGAAACACACAAAATATCAGCAACTTTTGCGCATGTTTGGTGGGTTTTTTGTGGAGTTATGGGTGTATATATGTCATGTTTGATAATTTCATCATAAACTATTACAGAATTACTACTTATTCACCCTTTTCATTGACATTGCTTAAAAAATTTTGTATACTTCGATTGAAACTAAATTGTATTTCATTCTTTGTAAATTTTGTGCATAATCACAAACCACTCTTTTCCCTGTATTTTTTATTGGGTTTATTTACTTGCGGTACAAACTGATTTACAGTTCACATAATTTGAAGGAGGCATCAAGAATGAAAAAAGTACTTGCTCTTACAATGTCCACCGTGTTCCTTGCAGGTCTACTTGCGGCATGTGGCGGCGACAGCTCCAGCACAGCGCCCGCAAGCACCGCCCCCGCAAGCACAGGCACAAGCTCCATGGCCGGTGGCGACAGCTCTATGGCGTCCGGCGGCGAGGCATCCGGCATCATCGTTCCCGAGGAAGAGACCACCGTTGCGGTTCTTACATTCCTTACTCCCGCAAACGAGTTCTTCGTAAATGCTATGATTGACGCAGCTGAGAACCTTGAGAACATCAATGTTGAGGCAAACGTCGCCGACTTTGGCGTGTACCTTGAGCAGTCCCAGCTGGCTCTCAGCGGTGCTAAGTCCAACTACCACCTCATCTACTCCTACAACGAATACTATCCTCGTCAGCTGTATGATGGCTGGCTTGCTCCGGTAGACGAGTACATTGAAAAGTATGCAGAGGAATATGACACCGCAGACATTTATGATGCTGTTTTGGATGTTGTTACCTCTCCCTACGACGGCGGCATCTACTGCATTCCCTACCAGCAGAACCTGCCCATGTTCACCTACCGCACCGACATTTTCGAGGACCTTTCCATCGAAGTTCCCACCACATTGGATGAGTGGTTCACAGCGCTGGATACAATAGAGGCAGCCGGCGTAATCGATTACCCCGCTATTGTTTCCATGGCAGCTCCCGACATTCTGTGGTCTGAGTTCCTCACAGCTCTGCAGAGCCATGGCGGCGAGTTCTTCGACGAAAACAACTACCCCATCTTTAACGGCCCTGAGGGTGTTGCCGCTGTTGAGTTCCTGATGAAGCTTATGGAGTACATGCCCGACTCCATCCTGACCGACAACATCGACACAATCACTGTTGGTCTACAGCAGGGCGCTGCTGCAACAAGTAACCTTTTCGCAACCCGTCTTGCTTCTTTGGAAGATGAGGAAGTTTCCCAGACAGTGGGCCAGTGGGCAACCGCTCCCGCACTCGTAATGGAAGGTGTCGACATACCTCATACCCTTCTCGCTATTGACATGTGGGTTATCCCCAAAAACATCGACATCAGCCCCGAAATTCCTTTCGTGGTTGCAATGGAGAGCCTTCGTTATGAAACAGCCCTTGAGGCCGCTCCCCTTTCCATCTCTATCCGTCAGTCCGTCCTGAATGACCCCGAGGTCATCGAGATGTACCCCTACTACCAGTCTGCTGCTGACACCATCGCCAACGGCGTGCTAACAATGCCCCTTACCCCCGCAGCCGGCGTTGTAAACGAAATGGTAAGCTACTGGCTGGGTCAGGCTTTGGCCGGACAGGTTGGTATCCAAGAAGCACTTGACAGTGCCGTCGAAGAAATTACCGAAGAGCTGAAGGTTGTAGGATATATCACCGAGTAATTTTTCACAGCACATAGCTTCTGTTTAGCGGAACACGCTATTCATAAGCTACGTTTCAGGCAAAACAGATGTAACTTAAAAAGCCTGCCGTTAAACCCAAAAGTGGTTTTTCGGCAGGCTTTTTTGTGTGCAATGATAATCTCAATTTTTAGGTGTGGCTAAAAGCGGTGATTTGGTTTTTGGCATATCCTACCGCATTGCTAATTTTATCTCTAAACCAGCGCTCCCTGTCCACTCCTCATTTTTTTTAAGCGCCGCTTTTCTCGGCCGCCTTTTCCTTTTCACTTTGCTCATGGTCCACCCATAGGTTGAACATAAAGCCTACACCCACCAGCATCGCACCTATGAGAATGCCCCACGATATGACGCCATCTATAAGCGTATCTATAATGATACCCCCAATGGACTGGGAGACAAAAATGAGCATTGTATAGTAGAGTGAGGGGATGTTCTTCAGCCCTATGCTTGCAAGCGCCATTACTACCACGCTTAGCGCTCCGCCACCGTACACCCACAAAGGCAGGATATCATTTTGCCATATCCCCGGTGCTTCGCCGCTTGCCACCGTCATAATTACGCTTAATACAAGCCCTAAAAGATAGCAGATGAACGTACTGTACAACACATTTGTCGCAATGGCAAGGCGGGCAGACAGTGTGCGCACAAACACCGCACACACACCTGCACATATGGAAAAAAAGATGGCCAAAAACATACGTACTCCCCCACCCTCTCAATTTACAAGACACAGTGCCGCCTGATTTCGCCTACTGTTTCAGCGATGCCCTCTATACCACAAACATCACCACCACCCCAAGCGTGGCAATGGCAAGGCCTATCAGCTTCTTCTTGTTGAATTTACGCTTTTTCATGCCACACAGCCCAAACTTATCCACCGCAATAGAGGTGATGCTCTGGCTGATGAGCGCCAGAGCCATCATCGCTGAAACGGATATAGCGCCAAAGGTAAATGTAAGGTTATAAAACAGTGTTCCCACAACCCCCGGCAAGCCTGCAAGATACATCCACAGTGGCAATTTTTTTTGAGTCGTAAATTTTTCGTGCCTGAAAATCATCACAATCACTATGGCTGCAAGCCCCAGCGCATGGATAAACACAAGCGATGCGTTGGAGCCGTATCCGTCACTTAGCAGACCGTTTAGGGCAATGGTAATAGCCAATAGCATACCATTTACAATTACCAACCCGTAATACATGCTACGCCCCCTTATTTGCTTCAACGCCGCCAACTCTCACCTAACTCGGCTTAGTACGGATAGCCCACATATCCCACAGGGTCCACGAGCGCACCGTTCACCGTGACCTCAAGGTGAAGGTGCGGGCCTGTGGAGTTGCCCGTAGAGCCAACTGCCGCAATGTGCTGGCCCTGGCCCACCTGCTGGCCCACACTGACATACAGCGCACTGCAGTGTGCATAAAGCGATTGAACTCCGCCTCCGTGGTCTATAACAATGTGATTTCCAAAGCTGTAGTGCCATCCCGACGTGACAACAGTGCCACCTTGAGTTGCAAATATCGGCTCGCCTGTGGTTGCGTTTATGTCAAAGCCGCGGTGATATTCGCTCATGCCCCTGCTGGAATAGGTACTGCTGGGCACGGGGAATATCCAGCTGCCGCCGAATCCACCCTCCGGAATTTCCAGCGACAAATCCCTCGTGCCTATCTGTGTAATCTGAGGCACAGGCTCTGTGACAACAGTGGTAAGTTCCTCCACCAGCACACGCTCTTCCATCTCGCCGTCTATGTAAACATAGTCGTAGTACGCCTCTCTTGCGCCGTCCACACCCTCCTGTGAAACAACCACAGCGCCCATGGGGTGCTCGTCCGACTCTTCCTCGATTTGCTCAAACGGAATTGTCTCCATCACCATAGTGCGGAATGCCACCTGCACCTGCAAAAGCGGCCTTGCACGCTCTATCAAGAGAACACTGCCCGCCTCGGGCGCAAAATCCTCCGCCTCATCCGCATATTCGGGGTTGCGTGCTTTTAGCGTTTCCATCGGCAAGCCGTGCTTTTCTGCAACCTGCAAAAGCGTCTCTTCGCCATCTAACGTGTCTGTCCTGTCGCTACCGCTCACCTGCTCAAGTCGGTCTACTATCTCATCATAAGACTCAACGCTGGAGACAAAAAATACATCGTTTTCATTCGGCTCGCACTCCACCTCCACCGAGAAGCTCACGTGTGCATTTTCCTCCGCCGTCGCCTCATACGGGCGCAGACGTGCGTCCAAGTACTCGCTTAAGCGTTCCCCTTCGGTGGTAACAGCATACAGCTCACCGTCTATATACAGCCCTGTCGCCTGCACAAGGTCGCCCGCATCCTGCGAGCCGGACAGCAGTATTTCATTTACCAGCTGGTGTGTGGTGGTGTAGCTGTCCACCCGTGCAAGCGTGTAGCTCGGCTCCAACTCCCAGTCGGATATTTCTTGGTTTTGTGCAAGCTGAATTCTATCCCTCAAAAGCCCCTTTGCATTTTCCACAACATTCTGGCTGGACACGTGCCCAAGTAGCTTTCCGTTCACCTCCACCGCCAGCGCATACTGCATGTTCATCATATTTGACACCGCAAAAACAAGCACCATCACCGCCGCAATCGGAAGCGCAATGCCCACAATGTTCGCCACAAACTGAACACTCGTCTTAGCCCTAAGACCTAAAAATGTTCTTGTCTTGGATATATCTCCCTGCGCTTTACGTCTTTTAGCACGCATGCGCACTCTGCGTAGCTGGGCACGCCTTTTGCGTATGCGTTTGAACGGCGCATACAAGTCCTTTGCAAAAGCCGAAAGCGCCCGTGTGATAACATCCACAAGCCCTGTGAACAGCCATACTGCAAGCTGCCCAACCGAGCGCACGATGGTTAATAAAATACGCAGTATCTGCCTTGTGTGATACTCTGCAGCAAACCCAAGCGAGTACAAAAACCTGCCTACCATAGCAAATATCAGCGTAAAGAAGCTTTTCTCTTCGCCGGGGAATACTATATCCTGTGCAAGTGGCACGCTCTCGGCCTCTTGCTGTGCATTTTCATTTTTTCGCTGTTTAGCTTTTTTTACGCTCTTTGCCTTTTGCTGCTTTTCTTTCGGCTGCTTTTGTTTTTGCTTTGACTTTTTATCTTTTATTTTTTCGGCATTTTGCTCCTTGAGCTTTTTACCGCTCGCCTCATCTGCGTCTTTGGGGGTATTTACCTCGGGCGACTTTTTTGTTGCCACACTCTGCTCGTCCTGCACTACCTGCTCGGCCGGATTTGCTTTTTGTTTATCCATCACTACCCCCTCCTTTCATACAGGGTGCGCCGCACCCATTTTTTTGATTACACCGCATTTTTTGCGGCTGTGCTTTCGTTTAGCAAGCCTTGCATCCCAATGAGGTAATTTACCCCATGTTCAGCGTGTATCCCTCCGGCGGCACAATATAATCCAGCGGGTCGAGATACTCGCTACCCCTACGCACCTCCATATGCACGTGCGGGCCTGTGGAGTTGCCCGTAGAGCCCAGCGCCGCAATATAGTCCCCTCGCTTTACCACCTGCCCCGCCTGCACCGCAAGTGAGGTGTTATGCGCATACAGCGTTGTCAGCCCGTCGGGATGGTCTATCACCACATGCCAGCCGTAGCTCCAGTGCCAGCCTGCCGTCACCACAATACCACCGTTTGAGGCATACACCGGCGCACCCACCTCGCCGTTTATATCAATCGCCCTATGGTAAGAGCTCATGCCCCTGCTGGACCATGTGGAGGATGGCACGGGGAACAGATACGGCCCGCCGTCATCCCCTATGTTCGCATTGGAGAACTCATACGTTCCTATCTCCACAATGCTATCCACCGGCGCTTGCAAAATCTCGGTCATGCCCTGCACAAGCTCTCTGCTTTGCAAAACACCGTCCACATACACCATGTCGTACCACACCTGCTGTGAGCCGTCTACACCCTCCTGCACCTGCACACGTGCACCCAGCGCACGCTCGTCGGTTTCCACCTCCACCGTTTCAAAGGGGATACTCTCCACCGCAGAGGCACGGAATGTCGCCTGCACCTGCAAAAAGGGCTGTGCATTTTGCACAAGCAGCCTCAGCGTCTGTTCAATAATATCCTCATCCGAAAGCTCTGCCACTTGTGGGTTCAGCGCACGCAGTGCCTCCGTCGTAATGCCGTTCTTTTCCGCCACTTCTAACACGCTTTCCCCGGGGGCGGTATTGTACCATTGCGCCTGTGAAACATCCGCACTAAGCTCCTGTATCAGCTCCTCATAATCCCGCACACTCGAGGCAAAAAACACATCGTTTTCGTTCGGCTGGCACACCACATCCTGAGTAAATCCAACTTCTGCGGAGGGGTCTATACCCTGTGCACGCTCTGCTAAAAGCTCATCCAAAAAAACACGCAAGCGTTCACCCTCTGTTGTCACAGCGTACAATTCACCCTCAATATAAAGCCCCGTAGCCTGCACCAAATCGTCCGGGCTTTCGTGGCTAAGCAGTATCTCGTTTACAAGCTGGGGCGTTGTGGTAAAGCTGTTCACCCGTGCAATGGTGTAGCTTGGCTCTATCTGCCAGTCGGTAACCGACTGGTTGCTCGCCAGCTGAATGCGGCCTCGCAAAAGGCTTTTTGCATTTTCCACAACGCTTTGGTCCGCAACATAGCCAAGCACCCTGCCATTTAGCTCCACTGCCAGCGCATATTGCATGTTTATCACGTTTTGCACTGTCAAAACAAACACAAGCGTCGCCAAAAGCGGCAAAACAATACCCAGTATAGAGGCCACAAGCCGCACGGTGCTTTTTGCCCCTAAATAGAAAAAAGTGCGTGACAGCGCCTTGTTATCCCCTGTGTAGCCACGCATTCTCAGCCTTCTTCGCACACGGCGCAGCTGCTTACGCCGCCTAAAAAAGTGCCTAAATCCTGCTGTAAATCCCCGCCACACAGTATAAAGCGCCTGCGCCACCCACGCAAATATGCTTGAAAATATCCACACCAGCAGTTGTGCAAAAAACGCACCTATGCTCAAAAACATTCGCATTAGCTGGCGCATTTTGTACTCGCCCGCAAAGCCCAACGCATAGAATATATTCCCGATGGAGGAAAATATACCAAACTTCGAGCTTTTCTCCGCAAGGAAAATGCTTTCTACGGGGTTCAGCTCCTTTGGGTCAAGGCGTTTTGCATCCTCCAGCGTAATTTTTCCGGTGCGCCCCGTTTTTGTGTCCGATGCCGCAAGCGTAATTTTACCTGTGTGACCTTTGCGTGTATCCGCAAAAGAAAGCCCCACCCTGCCTGTAAATCCTTTGCGCGTGTCTGCATCGGCTAAGCCTATTTTGCCCGTGCTCCCACTTTTTGTGTCCGCAGGCGCAAGCCCCACTCTGCCCGTGTAGCTTTTGCGCACATCTGCGGTGGGTACACCAACGCTATCCGTTTGCGAGTTTGTTTTGCTCACAGGAGAATATTTCACCCCGGCCGCATCAAACGAGGTCGTTGCTCGTTTATAAACATGCTTATCAGACGCACCTATATTGCTCGCAACCTTTTGCTCCTTGGTCGGAGGAGTTTCATTATTTTGTTTCTTTGCCAAACAACTAACTCCTTTTCCTTCCTTCTGAACCCAATCGCCATTTGCGCTTGCGCTCATAACTCACATCATTTCGGACAAAATCCCTTTACATTATACATTTAAGGGCAAGTTTCTGCAAGTGCACCCTTTTTTAGGCAAATTCACTGCTTTTCAGCACATCGGCAGAAATGCCATCCGTAAGCGCCACCCGCACAATGTCATCGGGCAATCCCACATGTAGGCTAAGCACCTGCTCCGCCGAAAACTCCCTAAAGCTTACCCTCTCGCAGTGCAGAGCGTGCCGCCCGACACCCTGCTCTGCGCCTCCATACAGCGTATCATCCACTAAAGGGTGGCCTATGTGCGAAAGATGCACCCGTATTTGATGCGTTCGCCCTGTTTTCGGCCACACCCTCACAAGGCTAAGGCTTTCACCCCTCGCAAGTGTCTGATACTCGGTCACGCTCGGCTTTCCATCCGGGTGCACATGCTGCATTATTGCGCTGTCCTGCACCGGCGCCAGCGGTGCGTCTATCACCCCACTGTCGGGTGTTTTGCCACATACCAGCGCAATATATTGCTTTTCCATACTACTTGTTAGCACAGGCGCCGCCACCTCGTGCATCGCCACAAGCACAAGGCCGCTTGTGTTCACATCCAGCCTTCCTATCGGCCGAAAGGTCGCACCGCCCGCCCCACGTGCCTGCATCATTGCGCAAAATGCGTTTGCGAGTGTTTGCTCTCGGTGGCAGGGACAGGGGTGCACAGCCTGCCCAGCAGGTTTATTCAGCACTATCGCATCCTTGCTCTCGTACACCACCTCAATGGGAAGCACCTGCGGCAGTACCGAAAAGCCATCCCGCTCCCTTAGATTCAGCGCTATCCTATCCCCTGCGCACAGCAGCTCGTTTGTCTTTGCTCTACTGCCGTTGCGCAGGATGCCATCCTCAAAATATTTCAGGCTACGTACTACGCTTAACGAAACACCTTTTTTGCGCAGATAGTTGCCCAGCTTTTTGCCGTCATCCTGTGCGCAGACACTGAATTCTATTTTCATGTATTCTTTGAACCTACTTTAATCACATAAAATCAACAACAAAGCTCACTATTATTTGCTTTTACTGCACTAATCATTTGAAATCACAATAATTTTTTGCACGTGTAATTTTTATTGTCACTTTAATATTTTCGCAGCAATAACATATTAAATCGTTTTTCACAAATATATTTTGCGTTTTATTCACACGACACACTCTTTAAGTGTTTTTTGCAACAATAACAAATAAATACCCATTTTTACAGCTTATTTGAGCATTTTCAGCTGCAAATTCGTTGCTCTGCCCAAGTGGCGTATCCGCATACAAAGTAGCATCATTCAGTGTGTATTTTAGCCCTTGCAGGCTTACCCCAGCAGTGCTTTCCTCCGCCGCAAACACCGAAACACAGCACTGCTCCCTACGCTCAAGGCTTAGTGCCTGCCTGCCCACACAATAAATCTCGGTGTCCTCGCACGCCGCCATGCAGTGCACTCCCCGCTTTGTCGCATACAAAAGGCACTGCATATTCGCAAAGTGATGGTCCTGTCTGCCACCCAGCGCCCCCAATAGCACAAGGCTTTCGTACCCCAAGGAAATCGCCTGCTTTAGGGCAAAAAACGTGTCTGTGTCGTCCTTTTCTGTCGGCAGGTGCAACAGCCTATCCGCACAGGTAGGCGGCACAGACGAGTCAAAATCGCCCACCGCAAGGTTTATGTGCAGTCCCAGCGATACCGCATTTTGCCAGCCTGCATCCGCAGTGATAACATGCGCATTTTGTGGCACATACCGCAGCATCCCGGCCGTCACCGACCGGGATGCTATAATCACCGCTGTTTTTTTACATTCCTGCGTATTTTGAAAGCCTTTCATGTACCTATCCACCACATCAGTATGTATTTTCCGCCTGCTTCGCCTGTGCATACAGCACCGAATAGCTGTCATAGCGGCTTTGGCATATATCCCCCTGTGACAGCGCCACCTTCACCGCGCATCCCGTTTCTTTCATATGTGCACAACCCGAAAACTTACACTTTCCGATACACCGCTCTATTTCAGGAAAATACAGCTGTAAATTATCCGCAAGTATATCGTTTGTCTGCAACACGTCAAAGCTTGCAAATCCGGGCGTATCCGCCACAAGACCACCTGCCATCTCAATGAGCTGTACCTCTCTCGTGGTGTGTTTTCCACGACCGAGCTTGCGGCTGATGGCGGCCGTGTCGCGGTTAAGCTCAGGGGAAATATGATTTAACAACGTGCTTTTTCCCACACCGCTGTTGCCGCAGAACACACACAGCTTGCCTTCCATCCGCTCGGTAATCACCGTACAAGCATCCCTGTTATCCACATGTACAGCTATGCACTCAATACCGCTTTGCTCGTATGCGTTTTGAAGCTCATTCGGATGTTGCAAATCCGTCTTGGTTATCAGCACTATGGGCGTTATCCCCTGCTCAATGGCGGCCACTGTGAGCTTGTCTATCACAAAAAAGCTCGGCTGTGGCTGGGTGGTGCTGGCAACGATAAACATAATGTCCACATTTGCCACCGGTGGGCGCACAAGGCTGTTTTTCCGGGGCATAATCTCATCTATAAACCATGTGTTCGCCTCGTTCACAAGCCTTACGGCATCCCCTGCCAACGGCTTTTGCCCACGCTTGCGAAAAATTCCGCGCGGCTTGCAACAAATGAGCCCCTCTGCCGTTTGTACGTCGTAAAACCCACCTATGCCCCTGTATATTATCCCCTGCATCATCTAAACGGTAGGGGTAGACGTGGTATCGGGGGTAGGCGTGGGCGTTGGTTCTGGTTCAGGAGCAGGCGTAGCCTCAGGCCCGTGCGAAACCCACAGCATCACAGCACTTCCCACCGCAATAGTGCCACCACCCGGGGGATTTTGGCTGACTATTGTGTCAAACGGAATTGTCGGGTGGTTCACCGCCGTAAGTGAAACGGGTATGCCCAGCCCCGCCAGTGTTGCCTGCGCCGTAGACAGTGGCATTCCGCTCACATCCGGCACAGATATTACAGTAGGTTCGGCAGGTGCAGGCGGCGGCTCGGGGCCTTTGCTTACCGTTAAGTATATCGTCTCGTACACTGTCACCTGCACTCCCGGCTGGGGCGACTGCGCTATTATAGTGCCTGCTGGCGCTTCATTGTACTCTTCCTTTGTATTGCCCATGAGCAGGCCTGCCTGGTCTACCGCACGCTGTGCATCATCCAAGCTTTCTATTCCCGTCAAGGTAGGCACTGTCACATAATATATCTGCTGGTCGGAGCTGATGAAAATAGTCACTACCGAGCCGGGCAAGTTTTGCACCAGCGTGCCCGCCTCCGGCTCGCTACCTATCACAACACCGGGGGGGGTTCCGTCTGCCACCTCCATGTTTTGCACATATGGCATCATGCCGAGGCTGTGTATTTCTTCCTCCGCCTCCTGCTTTGTGTATGCGGTCAAATCGGGTATTTCCACCGTCTGAATACCTCTGCTCACCACGAGGTAGACAACCTGGTTTTCCTTTACCACAAGCGGGTCGTCATTGTTACTGACAGGATTTTGGGATATTACCGTGCCTGCCTTTACGTCGGGGTTGTACACTTCCTCTATTTCCATGCGCAGCTCATCATACGGCTCATTTGCAAACATCTGCTGCACATCGTCCAGTTCCATGCTGGTAAAGTCTGGCAGGTTTATGTCCTCATAGTCTGCAAAAAGAGGGTTTGGGCTGTTTTGCACAAGGTCAAGGCTATACAGCACACACACGCCCACAATGGCTATGGTAAGCCCAAACGTCACGGGCATGAGCAGTCCCATACGCCTTTTGTGCTTTTTCTTCTTCTTTTTAGCCTTTTTTTCCTTTGTCATCGGCTTTTTGTTGTCTCCCATAACCTTGTTTACGTATCTCTGCGGCTCTTCATCGAGATAATCATACTCAAACTTTATGCTGGGGTTTTGCTTAAATTCCTCTATATCACGCAACATTTCCAGCGAGCTTTGATAGCGCATACGTGGGTCTTTCGCCATGGCTCTGGCCACAATATCCGCAAGGCCTTGCGGTGCGCTGGGGTTTATCTCTTTGAGCGGAACAGCCTTGTCCGAAATTTGCTTTATGGCCACCGACACCGCATTTTCATCTTCAAACGGAAGCTGTCCGCTTAGCATCTCATACATGACAATGCCCAGCGAGTAAATGTCTGCACGGTGGTCGGTGTCCGCACCCTGCGCCTGCTCGGGGCTGATATAGTGCACACTGCCCACCGCCTGCTCCTCTGCGGTGTGTATCTCGCTACGTGCAAGACGGGCGATGCCAAAGTCCATCACCCGAATGGTGCCATCCTCCAAAATCATGATGTTTTGGGGCTTTATATCACGGTGCACAATGCCCTTGTCGTGGGCGTGTTGCATCGCACGCAATGTTTGGCCTATAAAGTGCACCACCTCTTTGTAGGTAAGTGGCTCACCTCGTTGCTCTATGTACTCCTTCATCGTGATGCCGCTGATATACTCCATTGCCATGTAGTACACCTTGTCCGTCACGCTTACGTCGTACACTTTTACTATATTAGGATGATTAAGCACGCTGATAGCTCTGCTTTCGTTAATAAAGCGTCGCACCAGCTCCTCGCTGTTTTTGTACTCATCTTTAAGTAGCTTAACGGCCACGGTGGTATCATTTGTAAGGTCTTTCGCACGGTATACGTTCGCCATGCCACCCTCGCCTATCAGCTCTTCGATGGCATACCTTCCGTCCAGCCGTGTACCTATGTATTTGTCCATATTAAAGTAGTGCCTCCCCTAAACAATCACACACATGTGCGGCAAATAGGCGCCGCACCGCTTTGAAAAAAGAATAATATATCTAACAAACGCTATTTTAAGCGTAATAATACTCTTACTAAAGCTTCTCCGGAACGCTATTTTTCAGCAGGCTTCACATCATCCCTGCGCATAATCAGCACCGTGATGTTATCCTCTCCTCCCGCTTTAAGCGCCGCACTCACAAGCTCCCTTGGTATATCCCAAAAGTTCACCGTGTTCATAATTTCGTTTATCCTTTTAGGCTGAACCATATTCGTCAGCCCATCGGTGCAAAGCAGTAGCGTATCCCCCGGCTCAAAGTCCCATTCACTGAAGCTGGGCTCTACCTTTGGGTCTACCCCAAGCGCACGTGTAATCACATTCTTTTCAGGGTGATTTTTGGCCTGCTCGCTTGTAAGCTTGCCCGCCTCCACCATCTCCTGCACCATACTGTGGTCCCGTGTTAGCTGGTGCAGCATACCGCTTGTGTGCAAATACGCCCTTGAGTCGCCCACATGTGCAAGGTGCAGTGTATTTTTGCGTATCAGCGCACACACAACGGTAGTGCCCATCATGCAGTTATCCTCGCCACTACGCTCAAACACCTCCGCATTGGCAAGCTCTATCGCCCTGCGCAGCATCGTGTGCGGGCCCACGCCCGCCACAGGCTTTTCCATCTGCTGGTAGAGCATCTCCTCCATGCAGTCCGCCGCAACGGCGCTGGCAAGCTTGCCGTTGTATGCGCCACCCATGCCATCGCACACCACGCCCCAAGCACCCGTACCGGGCAGGTTGCCACTGCGGAAAGTGTCCTGATTTTCAGCACGCTTTTTACCTATATCAGTTTTTCCCGAGATTTTCATTAAACATCCTCACCACACAAGCTCATTATCTATGTCCGTAAAGTACATTTCAAAGCTGACACCCCATAACACAACACACACCTTGGGCATCACCTAAATTTTAGCCTTTGTTCGCTGTTTTTCTGCTGCTTTTTTCGCCCTAAGCTGTCCGCAGGCGGCGTCTATATCATCGCCCAGGCGGCGGCGAAGCGTCACATTTATCCCACGGCTTTTGAGTATTTCGCAAAAAGCGTGTGTTTGCTCCGCACTGCTTTGGGTGTATTTGCCCCCTGCTACCGAGTTCACCCCTATCAGGTTTAGGTGCGGCCTTGGGGAAAAGTTCCTGCTTCGCAAAAGCCCTGCCAGCGTGTTTGCATCATTCTTGCTGTCGTTCACGCCCTGCATCAGCGCATACTCAAAGCTGATTCGCCGCTTTGTCTCATTTTGATAGTTTAGGCATTCGTCCATCAGCACGTCCAGCGGCCAGCTATTGTTCACCGGCATTAGGCGGCTGCGCAGTGGGTCATTCGCCGCATGTAGCGACACGCTCAGCGTAAGCCCCAGCCCCTCTTTTGCAAGGCGGCGTATGCCCGGCACGACACCGCAGGTGCTTAGGCTTATGTTGCGTGCGGACATGCCATAGCCTGCCTCATCGCTCAGCATCCGTATAAATTTCAGCACCTGCTCGTAGTTGTCCAGCGGCTCGCCTATGCCCATGAGCACCACATGCCCCACTCGCTCTGCCTGCAGAGCCGCCGCCGCATACACCTGCGCCAGCATCTCACCTGCGCTTAGGTTGCGGCCCAGCCCCAGTGGAGCAGAGGCGCAAAAGTCACAGCCCATTCTGCATCCTGCTTGGCTGCTCACGCACACGCTAATCCCGTGGTTGTAGCGCATTACAACGCTCTCTACCTCGTTTTCATCCCAAAGCGAAAACAGTAGCTTTTTTGTGCCGTCGGCGGCTGTTTGCACTGCGGCAGGGGATACGCTCTCTATGCGGTGCGTTTGTGCGAGCTTCTCACGGAAACTGCGCGGCAAGTCGCTCATCTCTTCAAAGGAGGTCGCACCCTTTGCGTGTAGCCACGAGTAAAGCTGTTTTGCCCGCCACGATGGCAGGCCGTATTGCTTTATCACCTGCTCTATTTCCGAAATATTCAGCGATGTAATAGCAGATTTATCCTTTTGCATACAAATATCTCTTCAGCCCACTCTCATATAGGGCATACATTTAGGCTCTTGAAAAGCGCCCATTCGCCCTGCTACATTACACTAAAGTGCACAAGCCCATAACCAATAGGCAAGCTTATGCACAATACTATATCAGTTTATTATATCATGCTTTGCGCAAAATTGCCACAAAAAAACCATCCGTCTCGGTACGGTGGGGCAAAAAGGTGAGCATACCCTCCTCCGACACAGCACCCTCAAACTTAGGCGGCGCTTGGACGCAAAACTCTGCGTTTGCGCTCAAGAAATCACGCACCGCATCCTCGTTTTCCTCTTTTCGTACCGTGCAGGTGGAGTACACCAGCCTGCCGCCCTTTTTCACGTAGCGTGACGCTGTTTGCAGTATCTGCCGCTGTAGTTTTTCCAGCTGTTCGTAGCCCTCGCCGCCCGAATATCTTATGTCCGGCTTTGCCGCCATCACGCCCAGCCCACTGCACGGTACATCGCACAAAACAACGTCCTGCCCCTCAAGCTCGACGCTGTACTGCGACGCATCGTTAAGCAGGACCTTTGCGCCCTTTATGCCCAGCCTTTCAAAGGTTTGATGCACAAGCGGCAGGCGGTTTTGCCGCACATCGCACGCAATAAGCCCACTGCCGCCGCCCATATCCTGTGCAAGCGTTGCGCTCTTGCCGCCGGGTGCGGCGCACAGGTCCAAAACACGCTCGCCGCCCTTTGCTTTGACACATCCGCACACATACTGCGATGCCTGCCCCTGCACATGGAACATCCCCTGCTCAAACAGCGGATTCTTGGCGACATCCTGCGCAAACTCGGCGTAAAGGCAGTGTGCGGTTTGTGCACGCCTTGTGCGCACTCCCTGCTCGGCAAGCGCCTTTTCAAGCGCATCTATGTCGGTTTTCAGCGTGTTCACCCTTATGCACGTCTCAGCCGAAAAAAGGCACGCCTTTAAGTAATCCTCATACTCATTCGGCAGTGACGCCATCAGCTCTTTCGCCACGGCCTCACTAAGGCTGTACATCACCTGTATGCGCTGTACTTCATCCTTAAACGCAAAGCGGGCGAGGTCATTGCCCTCACCCTGCCAGCGCTGTACCGCCTTGCGAAGCACCGCATTCACCATGCCCGACGCACTGCTTTTTTTCAGCGCACGTGCGAGCTTTACGCTCTCGCTCACCGCCGCATGTTGCGGCACACGCATGTAAAGGCACTGGTAAAGCCCCAGCTCCAAAACAGCCCTAACCTCAACATCCATTTTCTCTATCGGCTTTTTGAGAAAGCCTTGCAGGAAAAAGTCCAGCGTCACCACACGCTCGGCGCACCCGTAAAAAAGCGCCGCCGCAAACGCCCTTTGCTTTCCTTTCAGGCCGCACTGCTCAAAAACGCCCTCCACCACAAGGTTCGCAAATGCACCCTCGTGCATACGTATCAGCGCACGCACCGCCGCACACCTTGCCATGTCCATAAATGTTTCTCCTTTTCGGCAGTGTCTACACAAGTGTCAATGCGGTTAGTGTTGCGAGTGTGGACAAGTGCAGTGGTTTAATTTTTTGGTATCCCCCGCCTATGGCGGGGGATACCGCCTTTTTCATCATGTTTAACTTTGCTTCTAAAATGGCACTAAGTGTTTATTGCTAATTTCGCCGCCTGCCCAATATCATCACATAATAAAGTAGCTGCAAAAGACTGCTCAAAAGTGCCGCAACATAGGTGAGCGCCGCCGCAGTAAGCACCTTTTTCACCCCTTTGCTCTCCTCTGCCGTCACCATCTCTGCGCCGTTCAGTGTTTGCATCGCACGCTTTGAGGCGTTGAACTCCACAGGGAGCGTCACCAGCTGAAACACCACCACAAGCCCAAACAGTATCACGCCGACATACGCAAGGTTCAGCATATTCAGGAAAAAGCCGACAAATATAAGCGGCACGGCAAGCCCCGAGCCTATGCTGCAAATGGGCACAATGGCACTGCGCAGCTTTGCGGGGCCGTAGCCCTGTGCGTGCTGTATGGCGTGCCCCACCTCATGCGCCGCAACGCCCACAGCGCCTATGCTCATAGAGCCGAAGGTAGCGGCACTGAGGCGCACAACGTTTTCCTTTGGGTCGTAGTGGTCGGTAAGGTTTCCCCTCACCTGCTCCACAGGCACGTTTTGCAGGCCGTTCATGTCCAAAATACGACGTGCCACCGCCGCACCGCTCATGCCGTCGGTAGTTTGAATTTTGCTGTACTTCGCAAAAGTAGACTTCATCTTAATGCTCGCCCAGATGGAAATAATAAGCCCGGGAATCATAAACAAAAAATAGTACATGTTAAATCCGTAAAAAAACAACTGTGTTTCCTCCTGTTTTTTGCTACCGACAAGCAAGTCGTTGCGCTTTTTGTATCATCTTATTATCACAGTGTGCACAGCCTAAAATACGCTATCCCCCACCGAAAATTTACGTCCCATCGCCCACTGCTCGCCCTGCATTTCACGTGAGCCTTCGGGCACAACACGGCTTAGCACCACTGCGCCGCACCCACACGCAACTGTCAGCGGCTTTAGCGCTATCACTTCGCCTGTTTTGCCGCTCAAGGACGGCTCGCACTGTGTGCACAGCACCTTTATTTTTTTGCCGCCCGATGTAAACCACGCAAGCGGCCAGGGGTTGCACCCACGCACAAGGTTGTGTATCTCCTGCGCATTTTTTTCAAAATCAAGCTCTGCCATGCCCTTTTCAAGACGGGGTGCGCAGCTTGCCTGCCCCTGCTGAGGGGTGGCCTTGGCATTTCCTGCCTCAATATCTATGAGCGTCTGTACAAGTAACTGTGCACCTATTTCCGTCGCTTGCAGGAACACCTCGCCCGCTGTTGCACTCGGTGCAATCTCAAACGAGCGCTCCGAAATCACCGCGCCCGTATCCATGCCCTCGTCCATCTGCATTATAGAAACACCCGTGAGCGCATCGCCGTTTATCACCGCCCACTGAATGGGCGCCGCACCCCTGTACTTCGGCAGTAGCGAGACGTGCAGGTTCACACATCCGTGCTTTGGTATGTCCAAAATCTTTCTCGGTAGCAAAAGCCCATATGCCACCACCGCCACCACATCCGGGGCGTACTGCGCAAGCCTCTCGGCCTGCTCGGGCGTGCGCAGGGTTTTGGGCTGCTCTACGGGTATGCCGTATTCCTCCGCCAGCTGTTTTGTGGGTGGCGCTGTGAGCACCTGCTTTCGCCCCACCGGCTTATCCTCTTTGGTGTACACCGCCACCACCTCATGCCCTGCTTTTAATATCGCCTCCAGCGCATGTTTTGCAATGTCCGGCGTTCCCATAAAAACCACTCGCATTTTGCACTACCCCCAACATCCCCGGGTGTGAGCAACCACGGTGATTTAGTTTTTTTGCCATATCCTTCACACCTGCCTGCGCTACTCCTCTTCGTCCTCATCGTGCAGGCCCAGCGTGTCGTCCAGTGCGTGGGGCACCTCCGGGTCGTAAAAATAATCCGCCAAATCGGCGATGGTTAGCCCGTCAAGGTGGTTTGTCTCATGGCACAGGCAACGTGCCTCCATATCGACACCCTCGTACTCAAATGTATTTCCAAGGCGGTCCTGCGCGCGAACTTTCACACGTGTGGGGCGTGATATTGCGCCAAACTCCCCCGGAAAGGAAAGGCACCCCTCGTACTTTGTCTCCTCCCCTTCCGTCTCGATAATCTCGGGGTTTATAAACTCCATTACGTCGGGCGTCCAGCTGTCCATCGCCTGCTGTGCTTCCTCTTCGCTCATCTCCGAAACGTCGGGCATTTCGCTGTCGTCCACCATCACAAACACCCTGCGCATCACGCCCACCTGCGGCCCTGCAAGCCCCATGCCCGAAGCATCCAGCACCGTCTCTTTCATGTCGTCCAGTAGCGTTGCAAGGCGCTTATCAAAGGATGTCACCGGGCGTGACACTTTTCTCAAAACGGGGTCGCCGTCCTTCACTATGTTTCTCAATGCCATGTTTAGTTACCTCTCTCGTGTTTGTAGTATATCAAGCAAATGTTAAAATCTTGTGGAAATGTGAAAATTCACCCTTTGCACACAGGCAGAAAATCAGGTATGTAAAAACGCAGTGATTTAGTTTTTTGCTGTATCCTTACGCCGCAGGCGGAGGATACAGCGCCCTCTTCTTGCTCTTAACGCATTCTAAATCACTTTTATGTGTCCACTCCCGAAAAATCTTAATTATCCCCGTGAAAGTCAAAATAAACGCTCACCTTTTGCGGCCATTTTTCCTGTGCATAGTCGTGCAATGTCTGCCGCAACAGCGCACGAAACGCCGCATCCGCACGGCACTTTAGCGTGAGCCTGTACCGAAAGCTTCCCGCCACCTGCGCCACCTGCATGGGTACAGGCCCTAAAATGCGCAGTGGCATCTTGGCATTTTCGCCCGCTTTTTGCGATAGCATCGCCGCAAAGCGACGTGATGCCATAAGTGCATCCGCCTCGCTCTTTGAGACAAAGCCCACCATACACATACTGCAAAACGGTGGATACAGCGACAATTTCCTAAAAGCTATCTCCTCTTCGTAAAACGCATCATAGTCCTGCCGTGCCGCCGCCTGTAATACTGCATTGTGTGGGTTCATCGTTTGTATCAGCGCCTTGCCCTGCCGCCTGCTGCGGCCTGCACGGCCCACCACCTGTGTCACCAGCGAAAACACCTGCTCAAACGTGCGGTAGCCCTGCCCATACAGCAGTGAGTCTATTCCCACCACCCCCACAAGGCTCACCCGCTCAAAATCCAGCCCCTTGGCAATCATCTGCGTTCCAAGCAGAACATCATACTGCCCCTGCGCAAACTGCGCCAAAAGCTTTTGGTGTGCGCCCTTATTTTGGGTGGTGTCGAGGTCCATTCGTTGCACACGAACACTTGGCAGGCGGGCTTGTATTTCGTCCTCAAGGCGCTGTGTGCCAAAGCCACTGTATTGCAGCTTTCCGCCACATTTTGGGCAACACTGCGGTGCAGGCTCTTTCTTTTTGCCGCAGTAATGGCATATAAGCCTGCTGTTTTTGGGCATCTGCCACAGCTCGGCATACGCTCTTTCCTGTGCGGAGATGTCCTGCTGTATATCGCTTTGGTGTGTGAGTGCATCTGCGTTTATGGGGCTGTTTTGCGCCGCCCTATCCTTTGAGCGGTGCAGTATCATGGGTACGCTACACTCGGTGCACTGCACCGCCTCGCCACACTCCTCGCACAGCGCCACCCTTTGGTATCCCCGCTTGTTCAGCATCACAATGGCCTGCTCGCCTGCATTTACCGTGTTTTCTATCTGCTGAGCAAGGCGGCTACTCATCACACCGGGGTTGCCCTGCAAAAGCTCGTTTCGCATGTCCACCATCTCCACCTCGGGAAGCGGAATATCCCCAAAGCGCTCACCAAGGCATTGCAGGCCGTATCTTTCTGTCTGCGCCATGTAGTAGCTGCTCACCGAGGGCGTTGCGCTCGCCAGCAACAGCATTGCCCCGTGCCGCTTTGCGCGCCGCCTTGCAATATCCCGTGCATCGTACCTTGGGGAGCTTTCGCTTTGGTAGGTGTGCTCCTGCTCCTCATCCACCACGATAAGGCCGATATTTTGCAGTGGCGCAAACACCGCACTGCGTGTGCCCACTACCACACGCACGCTCTGCCTTTTTATGGCGTACCACTGCGCAAGGCGCTCGCCCTGGCTGAGTGCGCTGTGCTGTACCGCCACCACGCCCCCAAAGGCCGCTCTAAGCTGCCCCAGCATTTGGGGCGTAAGGCCTATTTCGGGCACAAGCACCAGCGCCGCTTTGCCCTCTTTCAGCACATTTCGTATCAAGTGCAAAAACACAGCCGTTTTGCCGCTGCCTGTCACGCCGTACAGCAATGTAGGCTTTGGGCTTTCACTGCGCATTTCACGCTCAAGCTCTGCCGCCACGTGCGCTTGGCTTTGGTTTAGCGTTTGCACCTGTGCGTCACGCTGTGCATCGCCAAGGCCATCCGGAACGCACTGGCGTAGCTGTTTTGTGAGAATACCGTTTTTGCACAGCGTCTTTACAACGCTTTCCCCCACGCCGCACTCCCTGCATATTTCCACCATCTCACAGGGGGATTTACACACATACTCGTAAACTTTGCGTTGTTTTTCGGTGAGCTTTGACGGCGGTGCTTTTTCGCCGATTTCCGTCGCAACATTCTCCGCTACGCTGTACACGGCACAGGTGGCTACCTGCATTTTTTTGTGTAGCTTCCAGCCATCCTCTTTTTGCACCGCCCTGTACTGCGCACCGTACGGCAACACAGCCCCCACCGCATCAAACCATGTGCACATGGTCACCTCTCGCATATAGCGCACAATGGCGAGAATTTCCTCGTTAAGGGCATCCTCCTTTGGCGCCACATCCAAAACGGCCTTGAGGTTTTTAGGCGAGGCTTGCTCCTGCGAGATTTCCAGCACAAGCCCTATGCGTGGGCGTGTACGCCCCACACCAAACGGCACCAAAACAATACTGCCCACAAAAATACGCCCCTGCATCACATTTGGCAGGGCGTATGTATACAGCTTGTCATAATATACGGTGGCCTGTGCCACCGCAACGCTCACCGTTTGTACCATAGCCTGTTGCGTTATCTCCATTCCCCCGCTCCCGAGTGTTACTGTTTAGGGCCAGGCATGTCCATTGCCAAGTGCCAAACCCCACACAAAAAGTGCGGCATCCCCATTTTTACAAAACACACTTCCGAGGATACCGCATACTCTAATCACATTACCGTCGCAGCATATGCGCTTAAATCGCAGGTGTGGACAAACGCAATGATTTAGTCTTTTGGTATGTGTCCACGCCCCAAATCGTTATAGCGTCTATCCCTGCCGCATCTTCAAAATATCATACAGCTCGTCCACACAGCGTTGCACATCATCATTCACCAGCCTGAAGTCGTACTCGTCGGCAAGCGCCATCTCTTTTTGTGCTATCTCCATGCGCTGAGCTATTTCCTCGTCGCTCTCGCTACCACGCTTGCGCAGGCGGCGCTCATGCTCCTGCATACTCGGCGCTTCGATGAATACAGTGGTGCACTCGGGGTACATCCTTTTTATGGCGGCCGCACCGTTCACCTCGATTACAAGCACACAGTCCACACCGCTTGAAATGCGCTTTTCCACTTCGCTCTTGGGCGTTCCGTAATAGTTGCCCGCATATTCTGTGTACTCCACCATCTCGCCGTCTTGCACCTTTTGGCCAAACTCTTCCCTCGACAAAAAATAGTAGTGCTGTCCGTTCACCTCATAGTCTCTGGGTGGGCGGGTGGTGGCACTCACCGAACACTCTATACCCGTGTGCTGTTTTTTTAGGTGGGTGACCACAGTGTCTTTACCTATTCCACTGGGCCCGCTAACCACCAGCAAACGCCGCTGTTCATTCATCCGTCTGCTCCTCTCCACCGTCCGTAATTTCCGCAAGTCGCCCCGCCACCGTCTCGGGGAGTACCGCACACAAAATAACATGGTCCGAATCGCAAATAATCACCGCACGGGTGCGCCTACCGTATGTGGCATCAACAAGCACCCCTTTGCTGCGTGCCTGCGTAATCAGCCGCTTAACAGGCGCAGACTCGGGGCTGATGACAGCAAGCACTCTTGCGGCGTTCACCATGTTTCCAAAGCCGATATTTACAAGCCTCATCGCCGCCCCCTTTGCACCATGTGTGTAGCATCACAGCCTGCTTTTTTGCCTGTGTCCGACATCTAAAAATGGGAATTTCACAAAATCACTCAAGATTTTGTATCTGCTCACGTATTTTTTCTATCTCCGCCTTCATATCCACCACAATGCGTGTAATATCCAGCTCTTGGCACTTACTGCCGATGGTATTCACCTCTCGGTTTACCTCCTGCGTCAGAAAGTCCAGCTTTCTGCCAACCTGTCCGCCACTGTTCAAGATTTCCGCAAACTGCTCAAGGTGGCTTTGCAGGCGCACCGTTTCCTCGTCCACGGCGGTCTTGTCCGCAAAAATCGCCGCCTCGGTGAGTATACGGCTTTCCTCCACCGCCTTGTCCTGCAAAATTTCCCTCAGGCGCTCGCTCAACTTTTCGGTGTACCGCAAAACCCTGCCGGCACTGCCCTCCTGCACACGCAGTAGCATCTCCTTTAGCGTATCAAGGCGGCTTTGCACGTCCGTCACAAGGCGCTGTGCCTCGCTTCCCCTCATTGCATCAAACTGCGCCAGAGCCTCGCCCACCACAGTTAGCACATCCTCTTTCACCTCGTCCTCGTCCGCCTGCGCTCTGCGCACCTCAAACACATCGCTCATACGCAAAAAATCGGAGGAATTCAGCTCGTTCTTAATGCGCAAATCGTCCGCAACACTACAAAGTGCCTCGTAGTAGCCCCTTGCCACCGAGAGGTTTGCGCTTATCTGCACCTGCGCATCCTGCAGGTTTTGCACGCTTAGGTGCACCTCTGTCTTACCACGTGCAACGCTCTTTGACACACACTTTTTTATGCCGTCATCCACGTAAGCAAAGCCACGTGGCAGGCGAGAAGAATACTCAAAGTATCGTGAATTAACACTTTTTATCTCCACTGTGATTTCCCGCCCGTTCAATACGCTTTGTGCTCGTCCGAAGCCTGTCATGCTATTTGCCATTTTATCCTCACACCCTTTCAAGCACCAATGCCCTTTGGGCACATCATCTTTATTGGAGTGGACACGTAGAAACGATTAAGAATACGTTAAGTGTGAGACGAAATCGGTATATCCTCCCCGCCTGCGGCGGTGAGGATATACCAAAAAAACCAAACCTAATCCTTTGTCCGCACCCATCTTTACAGTACATTTTACACATTTTCTTTAGGCATTACAAGTCGCACACAAAAAAGTGACTCAGTTTATCAAAAGCCCATCCGCTTTTTTGCACATCTTTCCACTTACACGAATTGCACAAAAAACAGCCGAGCCAAGGCAATGCCTCTGCTCGACTGTTTTGCTATTCATTTGTACTCACCTTAAAGCAGCGAGATGATTAGTAGCATACGCCCTGGTCAATCATCGCCTGCGACACCTTCTCAAAGCCCGCAATGTTTGCGCCAACCACAAGGTCGCCCTTCTTGCCGTAACGCTCTGCCGCATCACAGCTGGAGCGGACAATGTCTTTCATGATTCCTTTCAGCCTCTCATCCGTCTCCTCAAACGTCCAGGACAGACGTGCGCTGTTTTGGCACATTTCAAGGCCGCTCACCGCAACGCCACCTGCGTTTGCCGCTTTACCGGGGCCAAACATGATGCCGTTCTCACGGAACACTTTTACAGCTTCGGGTGTGCTGGGCATGTTTGCGCCCTCCGCCACCACCTTGCAGCCGTTTTGCACCAACATACGTGCGTCCTCTGCATTCAGCTCGTTCTGCGTAGCACTGGGCAGTGCAATATCACACGGCACGCTCCAAATTCCTGTACCTTCGTGATATTGTGCGTCACGATGCTTCACATATTCCGAGATGCGCCCACGGTCCTCCAGCTTGATTTTCTTCACAAGGTCAAGGTCGATACCGTTTGCATCATAGATGTACCCGCCCGAGTCGCTCAGCGTAACCGCCTTGCCACCCAGCTGTGTCACCTTTTCCACCGAATATATTGCAACATTTCCGCTTCCCGAGATAGAAACTGTCTTGCCGTCAAAGCTACCTGTGCCCGCCACCTTCATAGCCTCCTGCACATAGTAGCACAGCCCGTATCCGGTAGCCTCTGTGCGCACAAGGCTACCGCCGTAGGTAAGCCCCTTGCCCGTTAGCACTCCCGACACTTCATTGTTAAGACGCCTGTACTGGCCATACATATAGCCAATCTCACGTCCACCTACGCCAATATCTCCCGCAGGCACGTCCGTAAAGGGACCAATATGCTTTGAAAGCTCCGTCATGAAGCTTTGGCAAAAGCGCATCACTTCGGCATCACTCTTGCCCTTGGGGTCAAAGTCCGAGCCGCCCTTGCCGCCACCCATGGGCAGTGTTGTTAGCGCATTTTTAAGTATCTGCTCAAAGCCCAAAAACTTGATTACGGACGCTGTAACTGTGGGGTGAAAACGCAGGCCACCCTTATAAGGGCCAATGGCACTGCTAAACTGCACACGGAAACCACGGTTTACGTGCACTTGACCCTTATCATCCACCCATGCCACACGGAACTGCACCTGCCGCTCCGGTTCCACAAGACGCTCCAGCACGCCATATTTTTGGATGCGCGGGTCATTTTCCACCACCAGCTCGAGGCTCTCAAACACCTCATGCACCGCCTGCAAAAACTCCGTCGCACCCGAGTTACGCTTCGCAGTGGTCTCATACACACGTGTCACATAATCAGTTTTGAACATTTCGCTTCCTCCTTTTATTGTATCCGCAAAAAGTAAAATTTCTTAAGGTTTAGAAAACTCGTAGTCATACCTGTTTGAAGCGTCCTTATTTCAAGGACAATTCACGCACTTATTTTTTAATACAAGCCGATTATACTATATACGCCTGCAAAAATCAATTTTTCACGCTTTAATTCGCTGTTTTTTGTTGATTTTTGTACACTTACACGAATAAATGCCTCGATTCAAATTATTTTAATGCAAATTAACTTTTTACTTCCTCTGTTTTTTTAAGTTTACAGCATATTATTCTTTGTTTTATTAAAGCAAATCCATATAAATTAAGCGTACTCGTTTTATTTGCCGCAAAATTGTCCTCCTTACAAGGACAATCGTTTCATCGTATGCACACGCTAACCACCTGTGCGCTATATTTTCCTCACAGCAATGTTGCGACAGGGATATATATTTGATATACTTATCCTACAGGTAAGCCAAAGGACAGCGCTTTAACGGCGAGGAAAGTCCGGGCTTCGCAAGGGAACGGCAGCTGCTAACCGCAGCCAAGGGTAACCTTAGGGAAAGTGCAACAGAAATAGACCGCCCACTTGGCCTTGTGCCAAAGGCAAGGATGGAAAGGTGCGGTAAGAGCGCACCGGCGCACTGGCAACTTTGCGCGACCATGTAAACCCTGCCGGATGCAACACCTATATGGGGCATATAGCGTACCCTGCGCGCCCCGAAGGTGGCACCGAGCCACGCTGGCGACAGGTGGCCCAGATAGATTGTCCTCTAAAGGCGCTTTTGCGTCTTGGTACAGAACCCGGCTTACGGCTTGCCTGTAACAAAACACCCCTACAAAAAGTAGGGGTGTTTTGCTTTGCACGAATGTGTTGTGTTCTTTTTAGTATGAGCTAAGACCCCCAAAAAGTTCCCCTACTTTATACTGCACACTCCCCTGCCTGATGCGGGATGCTCTAACCTTTGTAAGGTTCGGTTTTGCACAAAGCCCCAACACGCAAAAAGCTCCCCTTCTCTTGGGTGCTTTTCCGCACATCCCCCGCCGCAGGCGGTGGGATGTAATCTTTATCAGTTTCGGTTTTACGCAACGCTCATCCCACGCAAAAAGCTCCCCACTATTGCGGGGAGCTTTGAATGCACAACCAACTTTGGAGGGCCCCAAAACAGCTGTACTTTTTCTTAAAATAGCATATAACATATGGCACAAGGCCAAAACGCTTACACTGCTTTTAAGATTAGCCGAGCAGCTGCAGAACCTGCTGAGGCTGCATGTTTGCCTGAGCAAGCATAGCCTGCGCAGCCTGTGCCAGCACGCTGTTCTTGGTGAAGTCCATCATTTCCTTCGCCATATCAACGTCACGGATACGGCTCTCAGCAGCTGTCATGTTCTCGGAAGTAACATTCAGGTTGCTGATGGTGTGGTCAAGACGGTTTTGCAGAGCGCCGAGGTTACCACGGTTTACGGAAACCTTCTCGATAGCTGCGTTTACTTTGTCAAGAGCGGCAGCTGCAGACTCCTGCGAGGACATGGAGATGTCCTTGATGCCAAGACCTGTGGAGCTCATGTTGTCAACAGCAACGGTGATTTTGTCAAACGCTGCGGAAGATGTGCCCACCTGCATGGTCAGGCCGTCGCCGGTGCTCTCGTGGAATACAAGCTCTGCAACATTTGTGGTGCTGTTAGGAGCGGTGCTTGTTACGTCCACACCTGTCTTCGCTGCAATCTGCTGTGCAATAGCAGAGTAGTCAACAGCGTCAGTACCTGCAGTGATTATCAGGTTTACGCTGTCATCCTGCAACTTGCTTGCATTCGCCTCTGTTGCCACTGCGAACTTCACGCCATTCACGCTGAATACAGCGCTCTCAGCATTTGTGCCGTCATATGCGGTGATTGTATATCCCTTCGCCTCATCAGCGGCCGCTACTGTTGTCGTGGAAGAAACAGCCGCGGTGACTCCGGCTGTATTCGTCTGAGAGAAGCTCAGCACTTTGGGTGCGCCTGTGCCCGCTTCTTTAGCGGTGAAGCTCATAACACCGGCGGAAGTTCCTGCCGCAGTGAAGGATGCGCCGAAACCGGAGGTCTTGTTCAGCTCGGAAGCAAGAGCCGAAGCAATTTCGCCAAGTGCCTGTGCGTTTGCGGAAGCTGTGGTGTACTCTGTGCCATCCGCTGCCACCATGTTCTTGCCGTCGCCCGAAATGGTGAACTCAACAGTCTGGGAAGTGTTGTCGGACAGTGTTACTGTGTAGCTAATGCTCTGGCCCGCAGTTGCGGTAGCTGCCGAAATTGCAGCAGCTGTGAAGGAGTTCTTTACAGCAGCAGCGTTTGTGGCAGTAGTGGTGGTGCGGGTGAGGTTTGTCAGCTCAAGAGTCTCAAAGCTCTGTGCGCCAAGGCTACCGTCGAGCAGCTGGATGCCGTTGAAGTTTGTTGCCTCGGAGATACGGTCAATCTCGCCCTTAAGTGCGGTGAGCTCAGCCTCAATCTTCTGACGGTCGTCAGCCTGGATGGTGCCGTTAGCAGCCTGTGTGCCCAGCTCTACCATACGGTTCAGCATACCGTGAACCTCTGTCAGAGCGCCCTCAGCTGTCTGGATGAGCGATGCGCCGTCCTGTGCGTTCAAAACAGCACGGTTAAGGCCGGTGATTTGAGCGCGCATTTTCTCGGAGATAGCAAGACCTGCTGCGTCGTCAGCCGCACGGTTGATGCGGTAGCCGGAAGACAGCTTCTCAAGGTTGCCGGACAGGTTGCTGTTGTTGATGCCCAGCTGACGGTGCGAGTTAATCGCCATAATGTTGTGTTGGATAATCATTCTGTAAATCCTCCCTAATTTTTCTTACCGAGAGCATCATGCTCTTCGGCTTGTGGCTTTTTGCGGCGGAAGGGCCCTTCCCACGCACTCAAAGCCTGTTTTTAGCTCGCTTTTCGAGCCTTACACTGAATATATCGGTCATGCAAAAACAAACTTTAGTGTTAAAATGCAAATTTTTTAATTTTTTTGCAAAATTTTGTATTTGCCATATATCCTGCACGCAAAACAGTATCGTAGCCCACAGGGTCATGGCAAGCCGTAGCCCTGCACGACCACACAGAAAACAGGGCTTTTTGCCAAAATCGATTTACACGCTCCCATATTTTGCTGTATTGACATCCCTACAATATTAAGGCATATTAAATAGCGGAGAATATCCTGCTTTTCAAAACAGCTTTCATACTGCGGAGGTAACACTATGGACATGCGCATGAATAGAGCATGGATTGAGGTAGACTTGAATTCTTTAGAAAACAATATATGTGCGTTTCGCCGCCGCCTTGCTCCCACCTGCGATATAATGGGTGTGGTAAAGGCAAACGCTTACGGCCATGGCTATGTCATAGTGGCAAAGGCGCTGAAAAAAATGGGTGTGACCTACCTCGGGGTGGCATGTTTGCAGGAGGCTATGCTACTGCGAAAGGCGGGCATCACGGCGGAAATCCTCGTCATGGGCTACACGCTACCCGAATGTGCAGGGCAAGCCGCCGAGCAGGACATTATCCTCACGGTGGTGGACCTTGCACACGCTACTGCGCTGAACGAGCAGGGCATCCCTCTGCGTGTGCACGTGAAAATAGACACAGGAATGCACCGTCTTGGGCAAAGCACACACGACTTGCAGGCGCTTTCGCAGATATACCGCCTTGCAAACCTGCGCATAGAGGGAAGCTTCTCCCACCTATGCGTTGCGGAAATGAACAACGATGCAACGGCGAAGTTTACACAGGCGCAAATAGACAGCTTTCACAACACCGTGCAGGCGCTTTGCCGGCAGGGCATAGAGCCGGGCAAGCTTCATATACAAAACAGCTACGGCATAGCAAACTGCACGCCGCCAAACTGCTCTCTTGCACGAGCAGGCATTTTAATGTACGGCGCAAAGTCAGCCGCAGAGGACACGCTCGACATACAACTTTGCGGCGTAGGCTCGGTGCGTGCACGTATCGGCATGGTACACGAGCTAAAAAAAGGGCAGGGCATCGGGTACGGCCTTGCATACACCGCACAGGAGGACATGCGCATCGCCACCGTCACAATAGGCTATGCGGACGGCCTGCCCCGTGCGCTTTCAAACGGAGCGGGCAGCGCACTTGTTTTGGGACAGCGTGCACCCATTGTAGGCAGGGTGTGCATGGATATGCTCATGCTGAACGTCACGGGCATCCCAAATGTGAATCCGGGTGATGTTGCCACCTTCATAGGCAGTGACGGCGAGGAACACATTTCGGCGGAAGATGTTGCACAGGCTTGCGGCTCTATAGCTAATGAAGTGCTCTCCCGCCTTGGCGAGCGGCTCGAACGCATTCCAATGCGTGACAGCAAGCCACTGCATGATAAAGAGATTTGATGCTTTTTCCAAATCAAATCATGTGTGAACACATCCCAAAAATCACAAAAGAGCACCTCTCCTTTATGAAGAGGTGCTCTTTTGCGTACATCTTTGGCCTTTACCGCAGTAAATTTTGCACAAATGTACGCCAGAATTTTTTTACATCACTTTCCCACCCATTGTGTATTGAAACACTTATGCCATCCAAAAATATCATCACCATCTCGCTGTAGTCGCGGGCATCCACATGCGCATCTATTGCGCCAAGTTTTTTCCCACACTCCACTACGCTGTCCATCCACTCAAGCCACCGCTCGTAAAAGCTGTCGATGTACTGTTTCACATTCTCCATTCTACTGTATAGCATCTCCATCTGCACTTTCATCTTGCATCGGTCTGCATCCTGCGAAAAAAAATCTATGTACTCATCGCCTATCTCTATGACAAAATCCATAAACGCCTTTTTGTCCCCTATCGCAGGCAAAGTGCCCATGCTCCCAAGTATCTCCGTGTTATACTCGTTCATCATCGCTACAAATATATCCTCTTTACTGCTAAAGTAGTAGTAAACAGAGGGCTTTGTTATGCCTACTTGCTTGCATATTTTGCCTATGGAGGTTTTATCGTAGCCTTCCGCCGCCACCTCTTTGTACATACAGTCGAGTATTTTACTGCGTGTGTCGGACATAGTGCACCCCCCCTTTCTACACCATTTATCAATAATTGTATATCGGTCTATTGTCCCTATATGCCTTTATAAACAGCAGTATCGCCAGCGCCTCAGCTATTGGCACCGCTACCCAAACGCCGTTCACCCCGAATAACATCGGCAGTGTGAGCAGCGCAATTACAATAAACACCAGCGTGCGCACAAATGAAAGAAACGCCGAGACCTTACCGTTTGAAAGTGCGGTAAACATAGCCGAGCCATAGACGTTTATACCCATGAACAGGTACGCCACCGCATAAATCCTAAAGCCGCCCACCGCAAGCGCAAACGTGGGGCTGTCCTGTGCGATAAACACCCCCACCGCCTGCGGCGCAAAAATTAGCGACACCAGCACAGTAACAACAGAGACTACTATCAAAAACAAAAAGCTTGTTTTGTTTATTTGCTTTAACTGTGCGTGATTTTGTTCGCCGTATTTGTAGCTAATAATAGGCGACACACCAAAGGAATACCCTGTATAAATGGCCATTTGCAACATTTGGATGTACATGATAACAGTTATTGCGGCAACTCCGTTTTCGCCGGCTATATTCATCATGATGATGTTAAAAATCATCATTGTGATAGCGGAGGACAAGCTCGTCACAAGCTCGCTCATGCCGTTACTTAAGCTTTTAATTAGAGCTGCACCCTCAAACACGGGCTTTACAAAATACAGCGTTCCCTTGCGCTTTACCGCAAAGTATATTAGGCCAAACACGCCGGGAATGGAGTATCCTATGCCTGTTGCCACCGCCGCACCCGTTATACCCATGTCCGCCATAACTATGAGCACATAGTCCAGCACAATATTTGCAATTCCGCCCAGCACACAGCTTATAAACCCCAGCATGGGCTTGCCTGCCGTGATGAAAAAGTTTTGCGTATACACCTGAAAAAACAAAAGTGTAACAAAGGGCAAAAGGCACAATAGATAGTCACTCGAAAGCGGCGCAATAGCCTCGCTTGCACCGAGCAAAGGCATTAGGACGCCTACCAAAGGCATCACTACAAGCGTGATGGCAATGCCCAGCACGCCACCAACGATATAGATAAGCGTGAAAAAGCTGCGCGCCTGCTCATTTTTGCCCTCGCCCATGCGCTTTGCTATTATAGCATTTGCGCCTATTGCCAGCATGAGGCCTATCGCCATAGCCACCAGCACCATGGGAAAGGCGATGTTCACCGCCGCCAGCGCCTGCTCACTGACAAAGTTCGAGACAAAAATACCGTCCACAATGGTGTACATGGACATAAAAACCATCATTATAATGGTGGGCACAGTGTATCCTATCAGCTTTGCTGTATTAAATTTTTTCGCCAGCGCATTGTGTTCCATCGGTCTGTCCTCCTGAAAATGTTCCATAAACTTTGCGTTATAGCTATCACCAATAGTATACCTAACGGTAGGTATATAGTCAAGAGCAGCTTGTTTTTTTCACTCATTACACACAAAAACCGACGAGCACACAGGGTGCTCGCCGATATATACAGGAAAAACCGATTGTAGGGCAAATGCTCTGCAACTGCCGCTACAAATCGCCTGCGCCCTGCTATTCCAAAAGCCTTGCACAATCTCTTTTTGCGTACAACACCCTTGCTACTGTGACTGTCTTATCCTTTTCCGACACATAGTAAAACAGCACAAAGTTGTCCACAATCAGCTTTCGGTATTCATTTTTCAGCCGCTTTGCTGGGATGTACGCAGGGCACATGTAGGGCGATGTGCACAGTGCCTGCGCACGCTCAACCATCTTTTCCGCAAGCCTTGCGGCGGCGGTGGGGTTGTGAAGCTCACCGCTTATGTACCTTGCTATGTCCACCATGTCCTCTTTTGCAAGGGGAAGATACACAAGGCTATACATCACCTATTACCTCTTTCATCGCCTTGAGCACCTCTTTTGAGGAAAATCTCTCGCCCGTCAGCTCCGCCTGCCTTTCCGCCTGCGCAAGTTTTGTGTACACCTCGCTCTCAAAGCGCATCTCCTCAAAGGCCTCCATGCTCATAACCACCATATCGCCGTAGCCGTTTTTAGTCAAAAAGACAGGCTCGTTTTGTTCGTGTACAATTTTTGAAATTTCCGCAAAGTTGTTTCGCAGGTCCGAAACAGGCCTGATAACATTCATAACAAGCACCTCCTATATGTGTATTTTAGCACAATTATGATAAAATCGCAATATGTTTTCAGCCACGGGAGTGCTCAAAAGCAATAATTTGGAGTTTTTGCTATATCCTCCCCCGCCGCAGGCGAAGGAGGATATACCGCCTGCTTATCGAACTTAACGTATTTCAAATCACCTCTATATGCCCACTACCCAGCCACTAAACTTAGCCGTTAGGAAGTAATACGTGTTCGGATTGCTCCCTAACGGCTATACTTTACCTGCACATAAAAACCGACGAGCACAAAGGACGCTCGTCGGTTTTTATCCTGCTTTTCAGTTTTGCAAAGTATGTACTATACCGCAAAAATTGTCTGGTCATCAACCTCGGTGACAAGAGCGTCCAGCGCCGCTTGCACCATTCTCTTGCGCAGGGCGTACTCGTCCTGTGCGCTGAGCGAGGGGTTGCCCAGTGGGTGGGGCACCGCAATGGTGGGAACTATGCGGTTTGCGCCTACTGTCATGGAAATGGGGGTGATTGTGCAAAGGTGCACCACGGGGATGCCCACTCTTTCAATCTCTTTTACCATCGTTGCACCGCAACGTGTGCAGGTGCCTCAGGTACTTGTCATGATAGCGGCCTGAACGCCCGCATTTTTCAGCTTTGCCGCATACTCCACAGCAAATGCCTTGGAGGAAGCAACAGCGGTGCCGTTGCCCACGGTGGAGTAGAAGAAGTTGTACAGCTTGCCGATTTTGCCCTCTTTCTCCATCTCACGCAGCACGTCCACCGGCAGAACACGGTTGGGGTCCTCGTTTGCGTATACGGGGTCGTAGCCGCCGTGAGCTGTCTCGTACCCCTCGCCCGTGATGGTGTCAAGGCCGCTGATGTCGTACTCTCCATAGCGGGAAGCGGAGGACGCCTCAATGCGGTCGGGGTTGCCCTTGGGCACTATGCCGCCCGAGGTGCACAGCGCCACAGTAGCGTTGGCAAGGTCCTTCACGGCGGGGTTTGGCTCTACACGGTCGAAGGTGGGCATGGGGAACTCTGTTACGAACTCCTCTTTTGCCAGCTTCTTTTTGAGCATGTTAATGGCACGCTTTGCGCCGATTTCTTTTTCAAAGAAGTTCTTGCGAATGCCGTTGGGCATAAAGCCTTCTTCGCAGGATGCGCCCAGTGCCTCGCCCTTCATCAGCTTGCTCGCAAGGCTCACCATGGTGGGGGCGGCCTTTCTCATGGCGGCGGCAGAATTGCCCGTCTCCACAATAAGCACCTTGTCCTTCATGTCCGCGCCGGGGTTTTCCTTGTACATGCCTGTCAGCACGGGAATGCCCAGCTCCTCCTGCACCTTGATGCAGATGTTTGCGCAAGCATAGCCGTAGCGGCCGGCGTTAAACGCAGGGCCTGCAATGAACAAATCGGGGTTTTCTTCCTTCACCCATGCGATTATCTGCTCCACAGCCTTTTTCTCGTTCTCCGCAAAGTAAGAGTCGCCGCAAACTATTGTGGTGACAACAGCCGCACTATCACCAAAACCTTGGTTCAGCGCAAGGCCCGGGCCTACCGCACCCTCACGCTTTTCGGGGGCGATGTGTGCCATTTCCTCTCCGCCCACGCCGGCGAAGAACTGGTTTACATAATGTACTACACGATAACTCATCCGTTTTCCTCCTATCTTGCGCTGAGACGGTTGAAGCCCATCTCGTTGGTTGCGCCGGTTATAATCTGAATTTCCGCCTCTATGGAGCCGTCGCTGCGCAAAGAGCCGTCGTGGCCGCCGGATATAACATCCACATAATCAAGCGTGCCGATAATCTTGTTCATTGGAGGAAGCACAATCACCTCGTTTGCGTTGCCGCAGGTAACAACAGCATCCGCAATGGGGTCCGCATCTGCCAGCGACTGGCTCTTGCCGTCGGGGCCTGCGTACTCGTCGGTGATGATGACGGTGGGAATGCCGGCAAGCTCTATCTTCTTGCAGTTCATGATAAGGTCAGCGTCGGGGTTGCCAAAGCCTTCCTGCGAGACGATAACGCCGTCCAAATCCATCAATGCGCACAGCTTTGCGGACCAGTCGGAAGAACGCTTTTTGTCCGCAAGGTACACGTTTTCGTTTGTGATAATGTTGCAAACATAGTTGAACGTCTTGCCGTGCTCCTCAAACAAATGCTTTACCACGGGGTTGTTCTGGTGGTGGTAGGTGGTGTTCTTGTCGCAGGCGGAAACGCAGTTGCCGCTGATGATAGCGCCGTCCATCGTCTCGGTGGGGTTGATGATGGTGCTGAGCGAAAGCTTCATGTCCACGCCGTACACATATGTGTCGTGCATAAGACCCTGGCTTTGCAGCATGTGAACATACGCAATGCGGGGAAGCTCGGGGTACTTTTGCATACTTTCTTTCATGCCCAGCGTCTCGAAGGTATCGATGCTGTCGGGTGTTACGTTGCGGGCAAGCTCGCCAAGGTACACAGCAGAGTGAAGGCCCACAAGGCGCACAGCCTTTTCGTACTCATAACGGCTGGCTGTCTCCACAGGCTCGCATATCACCACGAGGTTGTTCAGGCGGGAGAAGGGAGTGTACTCCGCTCCGATGCCGCACATGTCGATGATGCCCTCCTGGAAACCCACAATCTTGCCCGCAGTCACAACGGACATGCCGCGCAAAACATGTGTCCTGCCGCTGCCCACTGTGTCCACATCGGCGATAACACCGGGGAAAATTCCACCGGGGCCGTCCACCTTAACACGAGGCTCTATCACGTCCTTTACGGGGGTGATACGCACGCTCTCGCCGGGGCGAGCAATGTCAAAGTCTATGGACTTAATGTAAGCCTTTGCCTCATCAATGCCCATAATGTACTCGCTCATCGCATCCTTCGACACAATGAGTGTGCTGCCATCAAGCTTTGTTTGGCTGCCGAATTGAATGTCTTTTACCTCAATGTACCCTAACTCTAATTTCAAACCGAGCTCCTCCTTTTAGTAAAGTTTGTCGTTGCATGGTTGTTGCGTATATATAGTCCTTTAGGCTGAAAATTGCAGCATCTATTCTACAGAAATTCCGTTTATCCGCGTCATCAAGGGGCGAAATACAAAAAGTATTCCTCATTCCTCTGCCTTGTTAAACAAATTTTCCGTCCTAAAATCTCGTTGCAACTTTTAGCTTAAAGGATTATATGCTTTACATAGTGTCACCAATAGTGTTCAAGCGGCATATTTTAGCTTTTTTTGTGTGCAGTGGCTTTGCCTCACTGCTGTGGTGGAACAAAATCTTTGTTGTTTTCTAAAATCGCCTGTGCATCCAGCCTCAGCGCACCCGCAATAAGAATAAAGTCTATCATCATGAAGTCCAGCTTTGTCTCCTCGGTGAGCTGCCTGTTTTTTTGCACGAATGTGTCGTACTTCTCTATGCCTGCGCTCATCATGTCCACGCTTTCGGCGCACAGCTGTGTGCCCTCGCTCGTAAGCAGTATCGAGCGGTAGGGTGTCTCGTTTGGCTTTACGCTACCTGCCAGCGGATGGGTGAGCAGCTTGTGGTTTTTGTGCACCATATCCCGCACCAGCACCAGCACATCTCGGTGGCTCATCTCGGGAGCACAGCGGCACTGGATGCTCTTTGGCAGGCACTGCTCTGTTAGGGGATTGTTAGTCACCACAATTACATCTTTTCGCACCATGCACACCACCTTCGCCACACGCTATATGCTAATAGTATCATTCGGCACACACTTCGGGCAATCGACAACATCGCCAAAGTTACTTTTGAATTCTGTTTCAATCGCCACATGCGCATAGACTTTTGCGTAAAATCGCACAAAAAAAAACAGAATAAGGCAATAGAAAAAAACTTCGCCTTACTCTGTTACATAACCTGAGAGATTCCCTGCACGTGTGCAGGTTGCTCCTTCGGCGCTTTCGCTCTCCAGAGTTGTGTCCGACTGCAGTCCTTTATACCTGAGATATTCACACACACGGCGGCAAGCTGTGCGGCTTATTCCTTCGGTTCTGCCCAAAACAGAATCTTCAGCAGTCATCATCCACCTATATTCACAAGCGCTAAATCTGCTACGCTTTAACAAAGTAAGTATACCCAAATACCCTGTGCAATACAAGTGCTTTGCTTCATTTTGTCGCCACATTTTGCGAAATTGTGAAATCTCACACAAATATACACTGGTCTATATATATATTGTGCATCTGTGCACTACGCACACGGGTATCCCACTATTTAAGCTAACCCAATGCGTTTATTTACACCCAAGTGTCACGGAAATCAATTTTGCCGAAAATCCATGGTTCTTGTACGGTCTTTGCAGGCTCACGGCTTGCCGTGAGCGCTTTGATATACCCGAGAAGCGGCTATGGCAAGCCATGAGCCTACGGGGTGAAATGCCATTTTGTGTGTGGCATTGACATCACAACACCCGAAAATTGATTTCCGCAGCCAGCGTCTGTAACTCTTGCGAAAAAGCACATTATAGGGTAAACTGTTAAAGGTAAAGAATACATTTGCGGAGGTTTTCGTGCGCGTTCTTGTGGAGATGCTGGACAAGGACCCCATCAACAATGTACTGGGACCTTGTATTTTCGCCCCCGATGTGGTGGTGTATTTATGCGATAGCAGAGACTCTTCGTTCTTCAAAGAGTCTGCTATTTTTCGCCTTTTTAAGCGCAGAAAAATGAAAACGCTCCCCCGCTTTTTGTACTTCGATGCCTCCGACCCCGTGAACATAGAGCTGGTGCTTTCTGCGGTGGTGCGTGATTATCCGCAGTGTGTTTTCGATTTTTCGGGAGGCAAAGACCTTGTACTGCTTGTGGCTGGCACTTTCCTTGCACGGATACGGGTATCCGCATTTTACATGGATATTCCTCGTGAGCGCTTTATAAACATATGCGGGTGCGAACAGCTGGAAAAGGACTTTAAGCTCCCCTCATTTTCGGCGGATGATATACTCACCATGGCAGGGGCTACCATTGCAGGCAGTGGGCACTTTTTGCCCTCCGACACAAACGAAAGCTTTGAGCAGGCCGCACTGCGTGTATTTGACATTGTGATGCACAACACAAAGGCGTGGGGCACGTTTGTCTCCTGGCTACAAGGCTTTTGCGCAGGCAGTAGCCCCTCCTGCCTTTCGATAGAGGGACACCGCCGGGGCAAAAAGACAAACGCAAACCTCAGCGTGCTAAACAATCTGAAGGACGTCGGCTTTTTGCGCACGCTCAGCACCTCAAACAACCGCATAAGCATCGAGTTCACAAGTGCACTGCACAAAAAATGCCTGCTTATCGAGGGAATTTGGCTGGAGCTGTATGCGTACATCACCGCAAAGCGCAGTGGTCTTTTTGGGGATGTGCGCACGAGTGTCGTCATCGACTGGGACGGTGTGGAGGGTGGCAAGGACAACACAAAAAACGAGGTAGATGCGCTAATAGTGTGCGGCATAACACCCGTTTTTATCAGCTGCAAGATGAGCGTTCCCTCTGCGCTGGCGCTTAGCGAGATACGTATTTTAGCCAGCAAGTTCGGCGGTAGCAACGCCCGTGCCGTCATGCTTACGGCATCGCCGCTCAGGGCGCACCACCAAGCACTGCGTACTCGTGCGTCCGAGCTTTCTATACATCTTTTGGACGGTGACATCATCCAAGGCGGCAAATTTTTGGAGCATCTTGCGCAGCTCACACGGCCTCGCCACCAAGCGAAGGACACCCCTCGCTTGGTAGATGCAAATATGCTTCCAAAATAGCTACCTTTACTATACAAACACAGTGGCAATGCCACGGATAAATTTTTGAAGTTTTAAGTTTGAAAGGGGATATTTCAAGATGGGACTTGCCGGTGTAAAGGCGGATATGATACCGCTTTATGAAAAGCCCTCCGTTTCGGCCAAAATGGCAGACGAGGTTTTGTACGGAATGTCGGTGCAAATCGTTCAGCAGTCGGAGACCGGCTGGAGCTATATACGCACCGAGTACGGCATGGAGGGCTACACGCCCACGACAGGCTTACAGGAGGACGAGCAGATAGCCACAGCGTGGCGAAACTACAAAAAGCAGACGGTGCTCGCCCCCTACATAGACATCATGGCGGAGTCCTCCGCCACCTCTGCACGCATCACCAGCCTGCCACGTGGCGGCATATTGGTGGCGCTGGGCAACCCCGGGCTGGACGGCTGGCAAAAGGTAGGCCTTGTGGACGGCAGTGTGGGCTTTACCGCCTCCTCCTACATAGGCGAAGTCATCGAGGACTGGCGCAAGCTATCGGAGGAGGACACCCGCTGGAACATCGTAGAGACAGCGCTTTCGTACAACGGTGCCGCACTGCGCATTGGCGGTAGAACACCCCTTGGCATAGACAGCATTGGGCTTGTGGTGATGAGCTACGCAATGAACGGCATTCAGCTTCCGCACAAAGATTTAAGCGAGCCTTGCGGCGATTTGCACCCCATAAAGAAAAGCCAGATGGACGAGGGCGATGTGCTGTTTTTTGAAAACAGCCTTGGCATTTACATGGGTGAAAACCGCTTTGTGCACGCCACCGATACAGTGGGCAGTGAGGGCGTTGTGGTAAGCAGCCTAAAGCCCAAGGACGAGGACTACCGTGCGGATTTAGCCGCAAAGCTCATCGCTGTGGGTAGCTTGTTTTAATTTTGCACTGCCCTTGCACTAAAAGAGCTTTGTTTCAGCACGCACAAAAGCAGCGGTGTGCACTGCTTTACGCTCGCACGCCGCACGGCATATGCCGAAAGGATATATTTTTCCCGTGAGCAAAAAGCAAAACAAAAAAAAACAGATGCGGCAGGCGCTGCAAAACCCATACCGCCTTGAGTACCCATACGCCCCCCACCCCACCCCACCCAAGAAAAAGGGTGGCGGTGTGATTTGGACACTACTTATAATATTCGCCCTGCTTTTTGCGGCGCTGATATTCTTGCTGTGGCAAAACGGCACTATAAGTAGGTTCATAGGCGGTGGGCAGGGCACACGCACGGTGGAGTTCGGCCCGGGGCTTGCACTGGGCGAAACGCAAGACGCAGGCAACGCTTACATCGAGGAAACACTGTTTTTGGGCGACTCCAACACCGTGCGCCTCTCGCTAATGGGGGCAGTGCCCGAAGAACAGGTGCTGGCGCAGTCGGGCATAGGCATAGGCGCTGTGGATACGCTTGAGCTTGTACAAATAGAGGGGCACTCGGGCAGATACACCATTTTGCAGGCGGTGGAAATCATTCGTCCCGATAGGGTGCTCATGGCGTTTGGTAGCAACGATGTGGGCAACACCACACCCGAGGCATTCACACAGCAGTATGCAGATGCCATCGCCGCTCTGCGCAGGGCAAGCCCCGATACGCATATTGTCATAAGCGCCATTCCACCCGTGCTTGAATATAGCAGCTACCCAAAGCTCACACGGGAGGAAATACTAAAGTTTAACGATGCACTGCTAAACATGTGCATAGAGATAGGTGTTGCCTTTTTGGACAGCCACGAGGAGCTAAGCGCACCCGACGGCTTTGCCCACCCCGAATATATGGAGGCGGACGGCATTCACCTAACCCAGCAGGGTGTCTTGGCATGGATGGACTACTACCGAGAGCACGCCTACAACGTGTAGGCGTGCTTGTGCCATCACCCGAAACATACGCCATGTGCGAGGAGGATTTTTGTGACGGCAAACTACAACTGTATTTTGTTTGATGTGGACGGCACGCTTTTGGATTTTGAGCAGGCGGAGAGAGATGCCATAGGCGGCACGCTGGAGAAGTTTCAGCTACCATATGACGATACTACGATAGACCTTTTTTCAAGCATAAACGCAAAGCTGTGGTCACAGCTTGAAAAGGGCGAAATAAAAAAGGATAAGCTTGTGGTGACACGCTTTAAGAAGCTGCTGGAGGCGCTGAACGCAAAGGGGGATGCAGTGCGCATAAACAGCGAGTTTATGACACGGCTGTCCCACGAAGCACCCGTGATTTCGGGGGCGGATGAACTGCTGGAGGAACTTGCGGAGTTTGCCACGCTGGCAGTTGCCACAAATGCCTCCCACAAGGTGCAGATGCGCCGCCTTGAAAAAAGCGGCCTGCTGAAATACTTCGACGATGTGTTCGTAAGCGAAAAGCTGGGTGTCACAAAGCCCTCCCCAAAGTTTTTCACCCTTGCGCTGAAACAGCTGGGTATAACAAAGAAAGAGCGTGTTTTGGTGGTGGGCGACAGCCTTGCGGCGGATGTAAAGGGCGGGCAAGGCGCAGGGCTGGATACCTGCTGGTGCAATTTCGCAAACGCACCACTGCCCGAAAATATAAAGCCTACCCACATCATACAAAACTACACACAGCTTAAAATGATAGCAGTAGGTGAGGAGGCGCTAAAGTATGCGTCCACTCGTGAGAAAAGACATACGGTTTAATTCCGCCGATGGCAGCTCACGCATAGCGGGGTACATATACAGCTGTGCGGACGTAAAGCCTTTTTGCATACTGCAAATATCCCACGGCATGTGCGAGAACATCCCTTTTTATGAGGAGTTTGCCGCATTTATGGTGCGCAGGGGTGTTGTGGTGTGCGGAGGCGACCATATCGGCCACGGGCTAAGTGCACCGAGCCCAAACGAACTGGGGCACTTTAAGCAAAATAGTGGGCGCTACTCGGCGGTGCAGGACTTAAAAACCATGAATGCTTACGTGCGTGGGCTTTTCCCCGGACTGCCAATTGTGCTTTTAGGGCACAGCATGGGCAGTTTTTTGGCACGCTTATATGCGGTGCGGTACCCAAAGTCCATCGACGGGCTTCTTTTAAGCGGCACAAGCGGCCCACAGCCCATGGTAGACACAGTCATTTTCAAAACAAACATGATGTGCAGGCTACTCGGGCAGTATCACCGCTCAAAGCTTGTGTACGCTATGATATTTGGCGGCTATCAGCGGCGCATCCCAAACCCCAAAACGCGCCACGACTGGATAAGCAGAAATACCGCCAAGGTGGAAAAGCACACGCAGGATAGGCAGCGCGCTTTTAGGTTCACGGTAAGTGGAATTTACGAGATGCTGTGCATGTTGCGCCAAGTAAGCAGCCGCACATGGGCGCAAGCGGTACCAAAAAACATGCCCATGCTTATTTTCAGCGGCACAGCCGACCCCCTTGGCAACTACGGCAGGGGCATACTGCGGCTGTATCGCCTGATGAAAATATCCGGCGCAAAACAGCTCTCTTGTATTTTATATCTCAACGGCAGGCACGGAATACTAATCGAGTCCAACCGCTATCAGGTGTATGAGGATGTGCTGGCATTTTTGAAAAAACATTTTGCCCCCTCACCTCTCAATCCGTAAAAACACACAAAGCAAAAGCCTATTGGATAATGCACTCGGCATATCATCCAATAGGCTTTAATACTTTGTAATACTTGCTTACACCCTGTCACACACAGCTTCACAAGCTCTTATGACACTATACTGCACGGGTTACCTTGCCGGAGCGAAGGCAACGGGTGCAGGCGTAAACATACTTGGGGGAATCGCCCACCACCGCTTTCACTCTCTTTACATTGGGCTTCCACATACGGTTGCTACGACGATGGGAATGGGAAACCTTGATGCCAAACGTAACACCCTTCCCACATACGCTGCACTTTGCCATCTCTGCACCTCCTCCATTGCGCTATATTTTTATCCGAACACGGGATTTTCAATCGCCATATTAGTTTACCAAATTTTCAGGCAAAATGCAAGAAAAACTTTGCTGAAAGTTGTTTTATTTTTTTGCGCATGCTCAGCTTTTCGCCCTTGTGTATGCGTCCTTCTCTTGTGGCTTCATCTCATCAAAAAGGCTACTGTTGTAAATGGTATACGTGTTTTTGCCCGTGTTTTTGGAGTGATACATTGCCATATCCGCCGCATTGAACAGTGTTTCAAAGTCCACGCCGTCCTTTGGCGCCAGTGCTATTCCCACACTACTGGATATTTCAACATTTACGCCGTTTTGTGCACGATACACTTTATTTAGCTGTTCTAAAATCTGAGCGGCTTTTTTCTCTATTGTGATTTTCCTTGTTTCGCCTATCATAAATATCACGAACTCATCTCCGCCCACACGTCCCACAATGTCCTGCGCTCTGAATATTTCGCTCACCTTTTCGTACACATCACACAGCACCCTATCCCCTGCCGAGTGACCCATATTATCGTTTATCCCCTTGAAGTTGTCAAGGTCGAACATGTACAAAACACCTTGTCCATCGTTTTCTATATGTGTTTGCATTTTTTTTGCAAGCGCACTTTTATTGTATGCTCCTGTCAGTGGGTCCGTCTCCGCCTTTTGCCTAAGGCTGATTTCATTTTGCTTTTCATCCTCAATCTCATCCACCGTTAATATCGCTATTACGTCCTCACTGTCCTCATCCCTTTTCAGGTTGATTTGCATTTTATGCCACAAGTACTCATCATTTGAACATTCGATTTTGCCTGTATCCTCCGAAATGCCCATTTTTCTCGCACGATACTCAATATTTATCTCTGTACTCCCATCCTCAAAGCACTTAATCAAATAAGGCGATGTTATGTCATCAATTATGTGTATATCTTCGGGATGCACAAAAGCGCTTGCATTTTGCGCAAAAAAATTCGTCAAGGTAAACTCGTTCTCTATTGAATACTCTGTTGAATTCACATACATCCTGCGAACCACATCCTTTGTGCAGTTCAGCTCAATGATTATTTCCGCAAAGCTCAACGCCGCAGAGGTGAGTATCTTATCCTTGTCTATTATCTCTTCCAGCTCTTTTGTTTTCGTTTTGTAAGTGCCAAGGTTGAATATCTTAATCAAAAGTAGCATCATTATGTATAAAAACATCAGCGACATTGTCGCCATCACAATTTCCTGCACACTAAGGTTTAACGAGTAGTAGTCCACACGAAAAATGTATGCGTTGTATATCACATATGCGTTCAAAAAAATCGCCAGCCCCAAAAGCCCCGTATAAAATCCCTTATCCGCCATAACCTTACTTAAAATATCAAGGGGAATAAACTTTATAAACACAACAAGCGTGATAACCTGCGCCGCAAACATACCAAAATTCACCCACGCAACAAGCTGCGGGTCCGAAACAACGCTGTTCATAGGAATTTCATTCACAATGGATACAACCGAAATAATTATTGCACGAAGCACAAACAGATGGAGCAAAGAGCCTGCTGCCACACCTATTATAGCGGTCATTCTGCTTTTGAACAAAACAAATAGCTCCAGCACAAGCGCCGCTATACATACAGCGTAAATTGTGGCAATATCGTCAAACTGTGCCGACATTATAAAGGGACATACCGCTCCGTTCAAAGCACACACCACATAGATAGAAACTTTATGAAAGCGCATTTTATCGCTTAGGTATCCGCACAGCCTAAAGTTCAAAAAAGAATGAATTGCTACCACTATAAATGTAACAATGTAGTATGTTATGCTAATGTGTTCCACCCCTTCCCATCACAAAATAATCTGATAGCACTACCTATTATTATATACACCATGCAATCACACTCACATCTACATGATAGCGTAATGGTATAGATAAAACTCGTATTTTTATTAAGAATAATATGAACACAAAAATAATCTTTTTATTCTATCTTACCAGTGTGCTTTTGTCAATCACAATTTGCACGTTTTCTTGAAATTTCACAAAAAAGCGTCAAACCCCCATGCCCATGCACACAATCCACACATACACGCATGTTTTTGGCAGCATAAGTGCACCGAGCATCGGGCACTTCTTTGCCCACAGTACAACGGGAATATAAAAAGCAAAGCTAAGAGCTATTGCAAGCCACATCCATTCAAGCGCAGGCGGCAGGCTTCTTGCGTGCACAAAAAAGAACACCGCTACAAATGCACCCAGCAGTACAAACGGAATGTTGCGGTATATGTGTAGCCTGCCACTTTGCGTACCGGCTGTCCAGCCATTTTGCGGCAAAAGGCAGAGCACCACTCTCACAAGCGCACACAAACACACCACTGCCGCCTGCAAGGGAGATATATTTCCCAAAAGCGTTGCCCCTATATACCACAGCATCACATAAAACAGCGTCATGCTAATGGAGGTTATCTGCTTGCCACGCCCCATCATGCCTAAAAGTTTCTCGTTGCCGCTTATCGCAAAGGCTATGCGAGGCACAAGGTGAAACGCATCCCCCAAAAAAAGTACCAGTGTCATCGCCACCCACAGATAAGTCACAGATGTTTTCACTCCCGACAACGTACACGCGGCAATACCTAATAGCACCAAAAGATATGCCACATCAAACACAAGCTCCACATACGCCATAACACGTGGTTTTTTACCAGAACCAAGCTTCATGCTGTACCACCTGCACTTTTCAATAACTTCCACTATGTTTCACCATCATTATGGCACAATCACTCTGTCAAAACTATGCTTATCTTGCGATTTCACGCTTTTTTTCATTTTAATTATGTCTATACCAGGGAAAGAAACCGCACTTGTTCTTATGGGGAGTGGACACATAATAGAGGTGATTTAGGATATCTTAAACACAAGAATAATGCGCTATATCCTCCCCCTGCCGCAGGCGTGGGGGACATAGAAAAAAAACAAATCACCGCTATGATAAGCAAAAACAGCTTTGCAAGGACAAAGATAACAATACCGCTTCTAATATAACAGTGGTAAATATGTATGTTCGGCAATTTTGCCCAGCCGCTATTTATGCTCCTTGGCTATGATTCACCTTTTTAGCGCCTACTCGACACAAAAGGCAAATCACAGCCGGTGTCGTCCTGCACTTCGTTTCGGACAAGTAAAAACAGCCTTGCAAAAGCAAGACTGTTTTTACGGGCGCAAATATGCGTGGTGCCGCCAGCCGGACTTGAACCGGCACGGATGTTACTCCGGGGGATTTTAAGTCCCATGTGTCTGCCATTCCACCATGGCGGCATAAGTTATATTCTATCCACAAGTGTGTGCCAACACCGCCGACACACACTTGCGGATATATTTTCAAATTTTTCGCTTATCTCTGAAGGGCTACCCTGCAAAAATATTCAAAAGGATACCCGCCGCAACGGCACTGCCGATAACACCCGCAACATTCGGGCCCATGGCGTGCATAAGCAGGAAGTTTTGGGGGTTTTCCTGTGCGCCCACCTTTTGGGACACACGTGCCGACATAGGCACTGCGGACACACCTGCCGAGCCGATAAGCGGGTTTATCTGTCCCTTGGAAAGCACGTTCATCAGCTTGCCCAGCAGTACGCCGCCTGCCGTGCCAAACCCAAACGCCACAAGTCCCATCACGATGATAAGTATCGTCTCCAGCGTGATGAACGTGTCCGCCTTGGTGGTACATCCCACGCTGATACCCAAAAAGATGGTGATGATGTTCATCAGCTCGTTGCCTGCGGTTTTGTTCAGCCGCTCCACCACGCCCGACTCACGCATCAGGTTGCCCAGCATGAGCATACCCACAAGCGGCGTTGCGGAGGGAAGGATAAGACATACCACCAGCGTAACGATGATGGGAAAGATGATTTTTTCCGTCTTTGAGACAGGGCGCAGCTGTTTCATTATGATGCCACGCTCTTTTTTAGTGGTAAGCGCACGCATGATGGGCGGCTGTATCACAGGCACAAGCGCCATGTAGCTGTACGCCGCCACCGCAATGGAGCCAAGCAAATGCGGCGCAAGCTGGCTGGTAAGCCAAATGGCTGTAGGCCCATCCGCACCGCCTATGATGCCAATGCTCGCCGCCTCCGGCCCCGAAAAAATAGTGAGCCGTGCGCCTATGTACGCAATGAATATGCCCAGCTGTGCCGCCGCACCCAAAAGAAGGCTCTTGGGGTTTGCGATAAGCGGGCCAAAGTCTGTCATAGTGCCAATGCCGAGGAATATCAGCGGCGGATAAATGCCCAGCTTAATGCCCAGATACAGCATATCCGCAAGGCCGCCGTTGTGCAAAATCTCCCCAAACAGCGGATACAACGAGGGGTCGGTGGGCAGGCCCATCGCCGCCGCATCCTCCGCCACAAGGAAGTACTCCATGTGTATCATGCCGCCAAAGGGCAGGTTTGCCAAAAGCATACCAAAGCCGATGGGAAGAAGCAAAAGCGGCTCGAACTCTCTCACAATAGCAAGGTACAAAAGCACGCATGCAACGATAATCATCACAAGGTACTTCCAGCCATCATTCAAAAAGTCCGAAAACAGGCCGAAAAATCCCGAGTTTTCCCAAATACTTACAACTGTGTTCCAAAACTCTGCCATCTACTCCCCACCCCCTTAAAACGGTTCTGTGCTTTGCGCCATACCCGCAAGCTTCCAGCGTGAATCATCCTTTTTCGCCCGGCTCACCGAACATAGCTTGTATGCGCCCTCACCCGAAACATGCAGTGCCGCCGTAATGGCCGCCACCACCTCGGGCGGTATGCCCTGCTCCACTATGGGCTGTGGGGCTGTGGCAGGCTTTGCGGCAGGTTGTGCCCTTTTTTCCTGCTCTGCCTGTTTTTGCGCCTGCGCTTTTTCCGCCGCCTGCCTCTCGCTCTTGCGCTTGTCCAGCGAGGTAAATATCTTGCCCTGCACCGTTAAAATAGTGAAAAGCAAAAGCAGTACACAAAACACCAGCAAAATGCCCGTAGTAACCACAGCCACCAGCGGCACGTCATTTGTAGCCACAATTTCCTGTGCGTTTTGCACCATCATCACATCATAAATAGCCGAAACCATATGCTTACCCCCTACACAGACCTCTTGTGTGCACAGCACAACAGCTCCCCAAAAAGGAGCTATCTCCAATGCGCAATACCACACAATATCATCTAAACTATCTGCTATTGATTATATAAGAATTTGCGTGGGTATTCAAGCGTGACTTGGTATTTTTGTGCAGTGACATAGCCTTCCAATGCAAGGCTTGTGCTTTAATATCCGCCCACACTCCGCAAATTCCATATCATTATTCACGAATTTCACCACAAAAACACACAAACTCCACACGCCTTTTGTTTTAAGTGACAAAATTCAAATAACGCAAAACAAGGCTGTGTAGACAAAGGGTATTATTTAATTTTTCGGTGTGTCACCCTGCCCCATACTCGCCGCAAAGCACAGCGCCGCACACTCGGATGCCCCCGCATCACGCAAGGCCTTTGCGCACTCATTCAGCGTGCTACCGCTCGTGACAATATCATCCACCAAAAGAACACGCATCCCCGCCACCCTGCCGCTTGCAACAAAGGCATCCTTTAGGTTTGTAAGGCGCTGTGCACGGGGCAGCTTTGTTTGTGGGCTTGTGTGGCGCACCTTTTGCAGTAGCTCCTCTATATAGCTCGCGCCAACACTGTGCGCAAGCTCCTTTGCAAGCAGTGCGCTTTGGTTGTAGCCACGCTCTTTCAGCCTATCCTCCGAGGAGGGCACGGGAATTATCACGCTGTACTTTACCGCCATGCCCTTTTGCGTGTACAGCTTTGCCATATCCTGCGCAAAAAGCCCTGCCAGCTCCTTTTGTCCCTCAAACTTAAAGCTGTGTATGCTACTGCGTATCGGCTCTTCGTAAGTATAGCACGCCCACACGCCGCTGAAATACATCCTTCCGCCCTCAAATTTTCCATCGAGTGCGTCGTGCGGCAGGCGCAGAGCCTCCCGCTTTGCATCGCAAGTGCAGAATGTTTCAAAACCTATAACCCTATCGCACCAAGGGCATCTTTTGGGGAATAGTACGTTCAAAACCGTTTCGCCTATGTTTGAAGCACTCATACAATGTCCTCATCCGTCAGGATGTGCTCAAGGCAGGTGAACCGCCCTTTTTTTTGCCCACCCTGCACCATGCGCTCCATCACCTGCCTGCGCCCCACCAGGACGCACAGCTGTTTTGCACGTGTCACCGCTGTATAAAAGAGGTTGCGGTATTGTAGCTGCACGGGCACATCGCACAGCACCATCACCACCGCCTCGAACTCACTGCCCTGGCTTTTGTGCACCGTGACGGCATACGCCAGCTCCAAGTCCTGCATCTCCTCCGCCGTGTACTCCACATAGCGCTCATCGCACAGCACCGTAAGCGTGCCTGCGGCAGGGTTTATCCGCTCTATAATGCCTATGTCGCCGTTAAACGCACCTGCACCCACCTCGCCGTCCGTTTTGGTGAAGGGGATGTCGTAGTTGTTGCGTGTTTGCATCACCTTGTCCCCAAGGCGAAACGCCGTCTGCCCCAGCTTTATCTCCCCCTTTTCGGGTGAGGGTGGGTTCAGTACCTGTTGCAGGTGAATGTTCATCTCCCACGTGCCCAGCGCCCCTTTTCTGCCGGGGCAGAGCACCTGAATGTCGCTTTTGGGCGAAAAGGCGTACTTTGCAGGCAGTCGTTCGGACACAATTTCACACACCTGCCGCCTGCATTCCTCCCCTGCGGAGCTTATGAAAAACCAGTCGTCCTCACGGCCTCCCTTTTGGGGCATCTCCCCGTGAACGATGCGGTGTGCATTGGATACTATCAAGCTTTTGGCGGCCTGGCGAAATATTTCGTTCAGCTCCACCGTCGGCACAATGCCCGACCTTATAATACTGCGCAGTACATCCCCCGGGCCCACGCTGGGCAGCTGGTTTGCATCCCCCACCAGCACAAGACGGCATCCACTGCGCAGTGCCTCCAAAAGGCTCTCAAACAAAAATATATCCACCATGCTCATCTCGTCCACAATGAGCACATCACAGCGCAGGGGATTTTTTGTGTTGTGCTTAAAGCGGGGTGTCTGCATCCCTGCGGAAAAATCCACCTCCAAAAGCCTGTGGATGGTGGACGCCTTGCGCCCCGTAAGCTCCGCCATGCGCTTTGCCGCACGGCCTGTGGGCGCGGCGAGCAGTACACGCTCCGCCTGCTGTTCGTACAGCGCAATAATTGCGTTCACCGTGGTGGTTTTACCTGTACCGGGGCCGCCTGTTATCACCATCACGCTATTCGACATTGCGCCCTCTATCGCCATTTTTTGCAAAGGCGCATACTGTATGCCACACTGCGCCTGCCGCCGCTCTATGCTTTGTGCGATATTTTTCATGGCCGAGGTGGGCATTTTTAGCAAATCTCGCATCCGCAGTGCAACAGACATCTCCGCACGGTAGCTCTCAGCAGGATATACAAAGCACCTTTGCCCATACTCCGCCTGTTGCAGCTGCCCCTGCTCGCACAGCCTGTTTAGCTCCGAGCACACAATTTGCGGCTCGATGGCAAAGTATTCGCACACGGTTTTCAGCAGCTTTTCCTTGGGCAGGCAGGTGTGGCCGTTGCCCATGTTGTGCCGCAGTGTGTACAAAATCGCCGCCGCCACCCTCATGCCGCTGTCCCTGTCGATGTTCAGCCGCACCGCTATGGCATCCACACGTGCAAAGTTCAGCTGCAAGGGCTGTGCGCAAAGCATGTACGGGTTTTGCGCAACGGCATTTAGCACGTCTTTGCCGCATTCCTTGTACAGCCTCACCGCCTCCACCACCGAAAGCCCCATGCGTGAAAGCGCCGCTACCGCCTCTCGTATGCTGAATGTCTGCAAAAAGTGCACCGAGGCTTTTTTTGCCTTTTCGAGCGTAAAGCCTTTTATCTGCGTCAGTTTTTCCGGCTCACGTGCCAGTATTTCCAGCGCCTCGTCCCCAAACTGCCGCACGATTTTTTTTGCGGTTGCCGCACCTATGCCGGGCAGTGCCCCACCCGAAAGATACCTTAGTATGCGCTCGCTACCCTCTGGCATTTCGTACTCGCAGTACATCGCCTCAAACTGTATGCCGTGCCGAGGGTGCTCTATGTAGTTTCCTGCCAGCGCAAGGCTCTCGCCCGGCGAGACGGCCGCCATTGCGCCTACCACCGTGATAATTTCCCCATCCTCCTGCGAGAGTAGCAGCACCGTAAATCCGTTTTCGGGGTTGTGGAAGGTGACATTCTGCACTTCGCCGCTAATTTTCACAAGCTCTTTTTGCTCCTGCTCCGCCATATAGCGCACCCTCCTTTTTTCATCTAAATTATACACCAGCCATTTTACCACAGCATTATTTGTCGGGCAAGCTTAAAAGCGACAGGGAAACCCCTGCCGCTTTTTGCTATCTTTTCTTTTGTATGTCAGGCTTGCCGTCCAAGGACAATTTTTACTACTTCACCCCTGCGGCAGCACAAAGCGCATCCACCTTGTTGGTTTCTTCCCACTTCACGCCCAGGTCCTCCCGGCCCATGTGCCCATAGGCCGCAAGCTGGCGGTATATCGGCTTGCGCAGGTCCAAATCACGTATAATCCCCTCGGGGGTGAGGTCGAATGTGGCGCACACAGCCTTTTCTATCTCCTCATCCGAAAGCTTGCCCGTGCCGAAGGTATCCACCATGATGCTCACAGGCTCTGCCACGCCGATGGCGTATGCCAGCTGCAATTCACACTTGTCCGCAAGGCCTGCCGCCACAATGTTTTTCGCCACCCAGCGCGCGGCATATGCGGCACTGCGGTCCACCTTGGTGGGGTCTTTGCCCGAAAACGCACCGCCGCCGTGACGTGCGTATCCACCGTAGGTATCCACTATAATCTTGCGCCCTGTAAGCCCCGAGTCTCCCTGCGGGCCGCCCACCACAAAGCGCCCTGTGGGGTTTATATAGATGCTGGTGTTGTCGTCCATCATGTCGGAGGGTATGACCTCACGTATCACCTTTTGCTCTATCTCGGTGCGCAGTACATCTATCTCAATGTCGGGCGAGTGCTGTGTGGAAACAACCACCGCATCCACACGCACCGGCTTGCCGTCCTCGTACTCCACCGTTACCTGGCTTTTGCCGTCGGGGCGCAGCCACTTCACGCCGTCCTTGCGCACCTGCGAAAGACGCTTGCACAGCTTGTGCGAAAGGCTGATGGGCAGCGGCATAAGCTCGGGCGTTTCGTTGCACGCATAGCCGAACATCATTCCCTGGTCGCCCGCACCGCCGGGGTTTACACCCATAGCAATGTCGGGGCTTTGCTCCTTAATGCTGGTTATCACAGCGCAGGTTTCATCATCAAAGCCGTACTTCGCACGAGTGTAGCCTATCTCTTTCAGCACCCTGCGTGTCACGGTGGGAATGTCCACATACGTGCTTGTGGTGATTTCACCCATCACGTACACAACACCCGTGTTCGCCGTCACCTCGCACGCCACACGCCCCTGTGGGTCGTTTTTCATTATCTCGTCCAGCACCGCATCCGAAATGGCATCGCATATTTTATCAGGATGCCCCTCCGTCACCGATTCGGATGTAAAAAGACGCTTGTTCATTGAATATCTCCTTTCAAAATATGCACACCTATCTATTTTTTCAGCTTCAATTGTCTCAATCACCTGAAACAGTGCCGCACACGCCCCTCGCCTTGCGTTCCACATAAAAAGCCCGAGACAATGCCACACTTTCTCATCTAAATGTTACCAAATGAAAGACCCATTTGTCAAATTCCGCAATACTACTGCCGCTGTAGCGTTTTTGTTTACTATTTACTGTTTTATGCCTAAAATCTGTACTTTATTGGCAAAAAACGCTTTGCCTTTGCCCTGTAAATATGCTATACTGTTCTGTATAAAACGCCAGTATTGTGATTTGTAATTTTGCGACTTCAACATTTTTCACCATGCTATCCTACGCAAAATCAACGCTATTGCACTTTGCGACATTTCGCAGGGTAAGTAGCACCAAAACCCCCACCTGCCGCATTGGGGGTTTCCGCACATATTCCAAGTCAACATTTTAGCGGCAGAATGGAGACGATTTTGTAATGTATGTTCCAAACAGAGTAGCTTCTCTAATTTTCAAAATTGTAATTTTGGCGGTATGTCTGATAAGCGTTTTGCTTAATACGGGCATATTTTTTGGTTTGTTTTACCCCTACGTTTTTTTGTATTACACCATAGTAAGTAACATTTTCTGCTTTATCTATTATTTGGTGGCCACCATTTTCACCGCTGTCACCATAGGAAAAACCGGCCCTCGGGGAGCTGTGCGCTTTACCCCACATTTCAAGGGCGCTGTTGTTATGAGCATGGTGCTGGCAAGCTTAATATACGCCTTTATTTTAGCGGATTTTTCAGCAGGTATTATACCTACAGTATCAGGGCTTTTGGCACATGTGGTGCTACCGATACTCGTCTTGATGGACTGGGTTTTGTTCGACCGCAAGGGCAAGTTCATGGCCACCGACCCGCTTATTTGGCTGGTGATTCCCTTCAGCTACTACTGCATCGTGCTTTTGGCGGCACAGTTTGGCGTTGTGTACAGCGGCGGCGTGCACTACCCCTACCGTTTTATGAACCCCGAAATCATCCTGTGGGCGCCTGTTTTGGTGAACACGGTGCTTATCTGTCTGGGCTATTATGCCATAGGCAACATTCTTCTTGGCGTCGACCGACTTTTGGGCAACCAAGCCCGAAAAAAAGTTCTTCTGCAAGCGGCGGCCTTGGCCGAGCAAACAGCATATGCGCCGAACAGCGCAGCATCTCCCGAGGCAAATGCCGCACCGCCCGAGGCTTTGCAATCACTCCAAGATATGCTTAACAACAAGGGTGCTGCCACAGGTGTTGGCCTCGCAGCAGGAGCAGGTGTTGCCATGGCGAGCGCTACTGTGGGCACAAAAGTCAACGCAGGCGTAGAGCCAAATGTTGGTGATGCCATAGGCACAAGCGCTGTCATGGGTAACGCAGATTACACACTTCCCCAGCAGCCTCCTGCACAAACCACATCGCCACAAAGCCAGCCCCAAAGGCAGGTTGTGCCGCAAAGCGTAAAGCGTACCACCTATGTACGAGGCATGAACTCTTCTGCACAGCCTGCGCCAATGCCCTATTCCACACCATCGGCGGCACCTGTCACACCGCCTTCACCCGTACAAGCAAGCACTCCTGTGGCAGGCACTGCCGCAACGCCCTATGCGTCCTCTTCGGCATATGTGCCACCCGCACCCACAATATCACCCATGTACTCTGTCCCCGAATCCACCGCCATTCCCCCGGTATCTACAGGCACGCCTTATTATAGCCCCCCATCTAACAGCACATATCCACCACCGAGTACCGGTGCTCCAAAAAGCACATAGGTTAATTCCAAAAAAATTCTTTACACTAAAAACAAAACGGGCGGCCTTGACACAAATCAAGGTCGCCTCATTTTTTGCTTGTTTTGGGAGTGGACACATAGAGGTGATTTAGAATACGCTGGGCGCAAGAAGAAGGCGCTATACCCCCCGCCGCTGGCGGGGGGTATAGCGAATAAATCACCGTATTTGGACACTCCCTTTGTTTTTAGCTACTCCACAAAGTCTTCATGCGCTTTTAGTGTCAGCGCTACTCCTCTTCCACATGTTTCTGCCCAATGCTCGGCACTTCGGGCACTTCCTGCCCACTCGGCAGGCTTGTCACACTGCGAAGCTTGCGCTGCATAACATTGCTACGTGTGCCTATAAGGTGGTCTATGTCCTTGCCCGCCTGCTCGATGTGCAGTTTTGTCTTTTGCAGGTAGTCGCTAAATTTTTCAAACTCACTCTTAACCTCGCCCAGTACCTGCCACACCTCGCTCGAACGCTTTTGAATTGCCAGCGTGCGAAAGCCCATTTGCAGGCTGTTCAAAAACGCTGCCATCGTCGTAGGCCCTGAAATATTTATCTTGAACTCATTTTGCAGTCGCTCCACCATCCCACGACGCACCACCTCCGCATATAGGCCCTCCATCGGCAAAAACATAATGGCGAACTCGGTGGTTTGTGGCACTTGTACGTACTTTTCACGGATATCTTTTGCAAACTGACGCACCCTCGCCTCCAGCGCTTTGCCCGCCGCCTGCTCCGCCTCTTTGTTTGCATCCTGCTGTGCGTCCAAAAGGTTAGCGTATGCTTCGCTTGGGAACTTTGCGTCGATGGGCAGCCACACAAAGCTATCCTGCCCCTCACCCGGAAGCTTCACCGCATATTCCACCCGCCTGCCCGAGCCTTTTATCGTCTCAACGTTGGTTTCGTACTGCTCCGGCGAGAGGATTTCCTCCAAAATAGCACCCAACTGTATCTCGCCCAAAATGCCCTTCGTTTTTACGTTAGTAAGAACTTTTTTAAGGTCGCCCACACTGCCTGCCAGCGTCTGCATCTCGCCAAGGCCTCGCTGTACCTTATCAAGGCTTTCACTCACGATGCCAAAGCTCTGCTTTAGGCGTTCGTTCAAGGTTTTTTGAAGTTTTTCATCCACAGTATGGCGCATCTCTTCCAGCTTTTTCTCGTTGCCCGCCTGCATCGCCGCCACACGCTCTTCCAGCGTTTTGCGCATGTCCTGTGCCCTTTGGTCATTTTGCATCGCAAACTTTGCAAAGCGCTCGTCTAACCCTGCCATCTGTGAATTAACATTACGTTGTAGATTTTCTTGGCTTGCTATTAGCTGCTCACGCAGCTCTTTCAGCCGTGCGTCCTGCCGCTCGGACAGCTGGCGCTGGGTGCCTGCCTGCGTTTCGCTCATAGCCTGCGCCCTTTGGTCGCTTTGCATCGCAAATTTTGCAAAGCGCTCATCCAGCCCACTCATCTGCAAATTGACGTTACGTTGTAAATTTTCTTGGCTTGCTATTAGCTGCTCACGCAACTCTTTCAGCCGTGCGTCCTGCCGCTCGGATAGCTGGCGCTGGGTATCCGCCTGTGTTTGCGCCGCCGAGTTTATTGCCGCAAGTGTAGTTGCGGACATTTCCTGTCTCAATCCGCTCATCTCCTGCGTAATATACCCCTGTATCTCGCCCAAAATGCGGCGCTCACTCTCACTAAAGTCAATGCTTTTAGGCTTGCGCACAAGGCTCACCACCAAAAGCGCCACTGTCACCGCACAAAGTATCGCCACAACAACCAGCAACACTACTAATATATTTCCATCCATCCGCTTGCCCCTCTCCTGCAAAGTCTCAATAAGCCTTCAATGCATTATATATACATATACACTCATATGTATAGCATGTCATTACATAAAGATATTTCCACATTATTTCAAGAATCACACACGATTAAATTGTTATTTCTGCATTTGCGCTTTTATCAGAATCAAAAAACCATAATATCATCAAAATCACACCGTACCATAAGCATATAATATACAAAAACCGCACAGAACAGGTTTCGCACCCATTCTGTGCGGTGCTCTTAAACACCTATACTGTTATAGACCAAAACCTTTTAGCGTTGCAAAGTAATCCTCCGCCGTTTCCGCCCTGCGAATCATCTGTACATCGCCATCTTCTTTCAGCAGTAACTCTGCGCTTCTCAGCTTACCGTTGTAGTTGTACCCCATGGCAAAGCCGTGTGCTCCCGCATCGTGCAGCACAATCAAGTCGCCTATGTCTATCTTGGGTAACATACGGTCCACCGCAAATTTATCGTTATTTTCGCACAGCGAGCCTGTCACGTCATACTTGTACTCACAAGGTTCATCCTGCTTGCCCACCACCGTTATGTGGTGATACGAGCCATACATGGCAGGGCGCATTAGGTTCGCCGCACAAGCATCAAGGCCGATGTATTCCTTGTGTATGTGCTTTTCGTGCACCGCTGTCGCCACCAAAACGCCGTTGGGGCCCAACATAAAGCGGCCAAGCTCGGTAAATATCGCTACGTCGCCCATCCCCTCGGGGATTAGCACCTCCTCAAAAGCTTTCCTGACGCCTTCACCGATAGCCATGATGTCGTTAGGCTTATCCTGGGGCTTATACGGAATACCTATTCCACCCGACAGGTTTATAAACTCCACCGAAATACCCGTCTCTTTTTTCAGCCACACCACCGTCTCAAACAGTGTCTTCGCCAAAACGGGATAGTACTCTCCGCCCAGCGTGTTGCTGGCCAAAAAGGCGTGCACACCAAAGTGCTCCACACCCTTTTCACGCAGCTTAATAAAACCGTCACGCAGTTGTTCTTTCGTAAAGCCGTACTTTGCGTCCTTTGGGCTGTCCATTATCTTATTGTGAATCATGAAGTCGCCACCTGGATTGTAGCGGCAACAAATCTTTTTGGGAATTCCCGCAGACTTTTCCAAAAAGTCGATGTGCGTGTAGTCGTCCAGGTTTATGATAGCTCCCAGCTTTTTTGCGCATACGAATTCTTCAGCAGGTGTTGCATTTGAGGAAAACATTATCTCCTCCCCCTCAAAGCCGGTGGCATCGCTCATCATAAGCTCGGTCATGCTGGAGCAGTCGGTGCCACAGCCCTCCTCACGCAGTATCTTCAATATGGTAGGGTTTGGCGTGGCTTTTACCGCAAAATATTCTTTGAATCCTTTGTTCCACGCAAACGCCTTGTTCAGGCTGCGTGCGGTTTCGCGTATTCCCTTTTCATCGTAAAGATGAAATGGTGTTGGATACTCTTTTGTAATTTCCTTCAGTTTATCGCTATTTAGGAATAATTTTTTCATCATTTTGCCCCCTAATTGTTCTTTTGTGTATTGCTTTACAACATATAATAATACACACCATAATAGGCTTAAATACCTTCTTTTGTCAATGCGCGCGACGACGTATACCAAAATTTTTTCATTCTTCGCCAATTCTTCACATCTCTTATATTGCAACCAAATGCCAAATAGTGTATGATGAGATGATACTGAAAGTGGGGTGGAAGGCTTGTTCGGCTATGTATTGCCGGTGCGTTGCGAGATGAAAGTGCGTGAGTACGATGCTTACCGCTCTATCTACTGTGGCGTATGCAAGCAGCTTGGTAAAAGCTATGGCACTTTCAGCCGATTTTTGCTAAACTATGACCTTGTGTTGGTGGGTTTAATTGCGGACGCGCTCAGCGGCGAACGTGGCAATGTGCGACATGAGGGATGCTTTGCAAACCCACTTGCCAAGCGCAGTACCTGCCACGATACGCAAGGCCTGCAGCTCGCAAGCGACGGCCTTGTGATGCTAAGCTGGCACAAATTGTGCGACAATTTGACGGACGAAAGCTTTTTGAAGCGCTTTGGTTACGGGTTTTCTCGTCCATTTTTGAAAAGCATGTACAAAAAAGCGGCGAAGCGCAGGCCAGAGGTTGCACTGATACTCACAGAGGAAATGCAGCGTCAAGTCACCCTTGAGGCCGATGGATGTGCACAACCCGATGCCGCAAGCGAGCCCACCGCAAGGATGTGTGCGGCAATCTTTTCTCAAGCAGCACAAACGGAGGCTCAGCGCCCTATTTTGTGGCGCATGGGGCTATTTGCAGGACAGATAGTTTACCTTTTGGACGCCGCTGAGGATTATGAAGACGACGCAAAAAAAGGTCGTTACAATGTTTTTTTAGCGGCAGGTCTTTCACATGAAGAGGCAATTTCTGCCACAAAGAGCCGTTGCCGTATGGCCGCTGGTGAGATTGCACTTTGCTACAACTTACTTGATATAAAACAGCACAAGGAAATTTTGGACAACATTTTTTTCCTTGGCCTGCCACAGGGTATTGCGGCGGCTGGGCTGGAACGAACAAAAAGGAGAGGTCATGGACAAATCGAAAGCGTATAGCGTATTGGGAATTTCTCAAGGGGCAAGCGAGGACGACATAAAGGCGGCCTACAGAAAGCTCGCCCAAAAATACAACGTAGATAAGTATGATGCAGGCCCTCTAAAGGATGAGGCCGAGCAAAAAATGAACGAAATAAACGAGGCATTCGACACACTCATGAGCTACCTGCGCACGGGTAGTGTTGCCAATACTTCCTCACGCACATCTTCTTCCGACTCTTCCTCCTCTTCACAAGGCGGCTCTGCGAACAGCTATGCCTCCATTCGCAGGCTAATTAAAGAGGGACGTGCGGACGAGGCAATGTCCGAGCTTGCCTCCATTTCAGGCGGCGCAAATAACGCTGAGTGGAACTTTTTAATGGGTAGTGCCTACTACCACAAGGGTTGGCTGGACCAGGCGCTTCGCCATTTTCAAACAGCTGTACGCTTAGACCCCGGCAACCGTGAATACGAGGCGGCACTGCGCAACCTTCAACAGTCCCAAAACGGCAACATGAACGGCAACCCCTACGGCAACCAAAGCCCCGATGCCGCCGCCATGAACTGTGCTTGCAACACCTGTACGCTGATGTGCTGTCTTGATGCGTGTTGTGGAATGGGCAGAGGGTGCTAAAATGAGCGGACATCACAACAAAAATAACAGTGGCTCGCTTTCAAGACGAGTGGCCATGGGTGGTGTTTTTAGTGCACTCGCCGTTGTTTTGATGATACTCAGTGCTTATTTGCCCATCACCACCTTTGCCATGCCCGCATTTGCAGGGCTGTGCCTTGTTCCAATATGCACCGAGTTTGGCACGAAGTATGCCATTATTGCTTTTTTGGGTATTTCCATACTTTCATTTTTGTTTGTTTTTCCCACAAACCCCGAGCCTGCTTTTTTCTTTCTTCTGCTTTTGGGTTATTACCCTATCATTCAGCTGTATCTGAACAAAATACGCAGCCAGGCACTGCAATATTTGTTAAAACTGCTTTTATTTAATGTTGCACTTGTGGCTATATACTCCATTCTTTTGTTCTTAATTGCCAGCCCTGCGCTGGTGGAGGAATTGCTTGAAGCTACGGGCTGGTTTTTAGGCTTGCTTGTTTTTATGGGCAATATCACATTTATTGTGTATGACATTTTGCTCGACAAGGTGCGTATTATTTATATGTACCGCTTTAGGAGATACTTTTTCAAAAAGTGATTTATCGAGCTATTTCAACAAATTCATCGTCTTTGATTTTGTATAACTATGCGTATACTGCACTTTCGTGCAGTGACTTCGTGAATATTTTCAACCGTAAAGGGGAGTAATTTTTGTGTGTGGCATTGTAGGTTATGTTGGTGCACGTGAGAGCTGTGACGTACTTATGGACGGCCTGAAGCGTCTTGAGTACCGTGGATACGACAGTGCGGGAATTGCGCTGTCCGATGTAAAGGGAATCTCTGTTTATAAGGCGCAAGGTCGGCTGGACAACTTGGCGAAAAAGCTCACCTCCTCCTCGCCTGCCCCCAGCTGTGTGGGCATCGGCCACACTCGCTGGGCGACGCATGGAATCCCCAGCGACATAAACAGCCATCCTCATTCTTCCGCACGCATCTCACTTGTACACAACGGGATTATCGAAAATTTTAGTCGTCTCAAAGAGTTTTTATCACTTCAAGGCTATGATTTTATAAGCCAAACGGACAGCGAAGTGCTTGTTAAACTTTTGGACTTTCACTATGAGGATGACCCCATTGCCGCCATAACCGCCACCCTACAGCAGGTTCACGGTAGCTACGGATTGGCGATTATATTTGCAGATTACCCCGACAGAATTTACGCTGTTCGCAAGGAGAGCCCTCTCATAATTGCGTACGGCGATGGGGAAAACTTTCTTGCAAGCGATATCCCTGCCATCCTGCCATACACAAAGCGCTACAGCGTTTTGGACAACGGCGAGATTGCCATGCTGGTTAAGGACCGTATTTCAGTTTATGACGAATTCGGTGTTTTGACAAAGAAAAACATCTTGACGGCTGATTTTGATGTTGAAGCTGCCGAAAAAGGCGGCTACCCTCACTTTATGCTCAAAGAAATTCACGAAGAGCCGGACGTTATTCGTGCGGCGGTGAGCCCTCGCATTGAAAACGGCCTGCCCAACCTCGGGCTTGAGGGTCTCACGGACGAGTACTTAAAGAGCTTAGACCGCATACACGTTGTTGCGTGCGGCACGGCATTCTATGCCGGCATGGTGGGAAAAAGCGTGATAGAGCGCATGGCTCGCATACCTGTGGAGGTGGAAATTGCCAGCGAGTTCCGCTACCGCAACCCCATCCTGGGCGAAAACGAGCTGGTGATTGTGATAAGCCAAAGCGGCGAGACCATCGACACGCTGGCCGCACTCAACAAGGCAAAAGAACAGGGCGCTAAAACTTTGGCCATCGTAAATGTAGTTGGCAGTAGCATTGCACGTGCCGCCGACTGGGTTATGTACTCCTACGGTGGGCTTGAGATTGCGGTGGCGAGCACCAAGGCATACATGGTTCAGCTGTGTTGCCTTTACCTTGTTGCAATGAAGTTATCCCTTGTTCGTGGCAAGCTTTCACAGGATGTTGTCACCCATTTAGTGGGTGAGCTTTTGCGCACTCCGGAGTTAATCCGTGACCTTTTAGAACGTTGCAACGAAGTACAGTACCTTGCCAACGAGTTTATGAATTCCTCCGACCTTTTCTTTATCGGCCGTGGAATTGACTACTCGCTCTCGATGGAGGGGAGCCTAAAACTTAAGGAAATCAGCTATGTGCACAGCGAAGCGTATGCAGCAGGCGAGCTAAAGCACGGACCGATAAGCCTTGTGACAGACGGTACGCCCGTAATTGCGCTCGCTACGCAGGATGATGTGTATGAAAAAACTATCTCCAACATTCAAGAGGTGAAGAGCCGTGGTGCTACGGTAGTTTTATTCTGCAAAGAGGACGCACATGTCCCCGAAAACACCGCTGATTACATATACCGCCTTCCCTGCTATGAGGGTGTTTTCATGCCGCTGTTGCTCATAGTCCCCATACAGCTTTTTGCGTATTATATGTCACTACTGCGTGGATGTGATGTGGACAAGCCGCGCAACCTTGCAAAGTCGGTTACTGTGGAATAATACATTTTCATTTTTGCCGCTTGTATACACACGTTAATATATCTATATACACATCAATTTACATGAATTTACACGAATCAAACTATATCCATACATAAAATAAATCGCCGGCTTTGGAAAATTCTCCAATGCCGGCGATTTTATTTTTACCTACTTCTTTGACACCTTAGGGCCTGCGGCAGTATCCTCCACCACATAGCCGAGCTCATCCAGCTTTGCGCGTATTTCATCCGCACGTGCCCAATTTTTCGCCGCACGCACAGCTGTACGCTCCTCTACAAGCGCCAAAATCTCGGACGGAGTCTGCTCCTCCTCACGTTCGCTCAAAATCCCAAGAACGTCGCACATACTGTCAAAAACACTCATCGCATGTTCAAGCGCTTTTTTACTGCTTTCACTCGATAGTGTGTTAATATCTCGCACCAAATCAAACAATGTGGCAAGTGCATCCGCCGTGTTAAGGTCGTCGTCCATACGCTCTTCAAAGGAATTCTTTGCTCGCTCCACTTGAGATATTAACAAATTTTCGCCCTCTTCAGGCGCGTTTTTAAGTGAAAACTGCAGGTTTTCTCTGCAAGTATATAGCCTTTCCAAGCTCGCCTTGCACTGCTGTAATATGTCCATCGTAAAGTTGAGCGGACTACGATAATGCGCACTCAACATAAAGTAACGGATAGGCTCGTATCCCATCTGCTCCGCAATTTGCCTTACTGTGAAAAAGTTCCCCAAAGACTTAGACATCTTGCGGTCGTCAATATTCAAAAATCCGTTGTGCATCCAGTAGCGTGCAAACGTCTGCCCATTGGCACACTCACTCTGCGCAATTTCATTTTCATGGTGGGGAAATATCAAATCCTGCCCACCTGCGTGAATATCAAAGCTTTCACCAAGATGTTTTTTCGCCATGGCACTGCACTCGATATGCCAGCCGGGACGCCCCTTTCCCCACGGCGCATCCCACGATGGCTCGCCCGGCTTTGCTGCTTTCCACACTGCGAAATCCGCAGAATTTTCCTTTAGGTTATCATCCATCGCAGCGGAAAGCTCTCTGCCGTTTTCCAGCTCATCCAGCACCATGTGCGAAAGCTTTCCATATCCCTCAAACTTTAGTGCTCGAAAGTACACGTCCCCATTTTTCGCAACATACCCATATCCATTTTTGATAATATCCTCAATCAAAAGCACAATTTCCTCAATATGCTCTGTTGCACGAGGCATCACTGTAGGGCGCATTACATTTAATCCATCCGAATCTTGCAAGTATTCTTCTTCGTAGCGTCGTGCAATTTCAGCTACTGTAACTCCCTCATTGTTCGCTGCTGTGATAAGTCGGTCGTCAATATCAGTAACATTACTCGCATAGTTCACCTGCATCCCTTTGTAGCTGAGATACCTGCGCAGAGTATCGAAGACACAAAGAGGCCTTGCATTTCCCACATGAATAAAATTGTACACGGTAGGGCCACACACATAAATGCTTGCCCGACCTTTCTCAATAGGAACAAAGTCCTCTTTTGCACGTATCATCGTATTATAAATTTTCACGAAATCAATCCTCGCTATTCTATTCATCATGTTGTCTGCCAAAATCAAATGCAGACTTTGAGCCCAAACACGTTCTGCATTTTTTTTTACGACTTTATGTCGTAAAAACACACTCACATCATTAAAAATCAAATACTTAGCGTATCATACTCAGCAATTATTCCATCTCAAAAGAACGCGTACGTTTCTTTTTTTCCTTGGCTGTGGGCGTATCCCTCATGTCAGGCGGAAGCTGGCTATTCGGGTCGCTCGCCTTAGGAATTTGAAGTGGCTGAGGCAGTTGGGGCTCCGGAGCATCTAACTGCAAAACATTTTCCATCACTTTTTCTGTCATGTTTGCTTTTTTATCCTGCATCCACACCCGCTCACTATAGCTTACCGTTATAGGCACTGCCTCTTGGTTGGCGGGCTTTGTTTGCTTAATTTTACTTGAATTATCGTTGTTTTGCAATGCCGTGCTTGTGAGCCGCTTTTTCTTTTTTCGTGATTTTCTGGCACTTTTTCGCTGCAACTCATTTTCACCTGACGGCACATCACGCATATCTGCCGGAATATGCCTGTTGGGGTCATCCAGCGATAGCGCTTCTTCATTAGCCTTGCGCTTTTTTCCTTTTAGCATTGCCTGTTGCTGTGCTCTTTCATCTTTGGCCGATACAAGCTCAACTCCCTGTAGCTCTTCCGCTGTAAGATGCTCTGCATTTTCGTCCATACGCACACCCACAACGGCGGGTAGCATCGCATTTGTGGGAGCTACTTGTTCCGAATTTGATAGTGAACTCGCAGATGCTCCCTGCACAAGCATAAAGCGTTCTGTCGCCACCGCCGGTTTTTCTATTGCTTGCTGTATACCTATAGGAACCAGTGCATATTTAGACGATATATCATCATGTACATGTTCTTGCTCATCCTCTGCGTCCACCAAACATTCCTGCGGAACATGTTCCTCGCCATTGTACATTGCCGCCCGTGAAGCCTTGCAAATCCCGCTTGCCATCTGCCCTAAAATTGGAATTTTCCACTCCTGCCAGTGCACCGCACAATATCCTGCGTATCCCGCCAGCAGCATCACCACAAACCCCAACATTAGGCGTAAAGCAACAACTGTCACAGGGCCTCCCCAGCCGTATGGGTCGTTCATGTACATTGCATCTCCTGTTAGCAGTGCGGCCGTTGCCTCAAACGTGAGCCCACCGCCAAAAAGCATTTTGAGTACCCACAAAAGCGCCGCCTGTATCGAATGAAAACGAACAAACCCACTTTTCTTCTCGCAAAAGAAAATAGGCAGGATTAACAAAATACTGAAGTTCCACAGAGAAATTAGTGCGATATAGCACAGCACAGCTATTATGTTAGCTCGTGCGTCACCTACGCTTGACAGATGCGGCTGATATGTTTTCATTAAATGCTATTCCTCACTTTGCGGTATTTATAAATCGGCGGTTATCATATATGTACAAAACGCCCGAAAGTGCCGTGAGTGCGGCCACAATCCAGCATAAAACATGCACAGATACGTAAATCCACAGCAGTACATCTCCACTTAAATTTGCTATTTGTGCAACGCCCATCGCCATATAGTACAAAATGATAACCACCATTTGCAGCACAGTTTTTGCCTTGCCCCAAATATTTGCCGCTATGACCACCCCACCCGGTGCGCCTGCCGCCACCATTCGCACGCCGCTCACCGCAAATTCCCTTGTGAGAATAAGCACAAGCACAATGGGATGGCAAACACCATCAGCCATCATAAAAAGAAGCGCTGTAGTGGTCAATATCTTGTCTGCCAAGGGGTCTGCAAACTTGCCAAAGTCCGTTACCATGCCGTACTTGCGTGCGATATATCCATCTAAAAAATCCGTAAACGCTGCAATGGAAAATATCGCACATGCCAACAAATAACTGCCGGGTATCTCTGTTGCTATTGCAAAAACAACAAACACCGGAATAAGCAGTATTCGCAATAATGTTAACTTATTAGGAAGATTCAATGTGTTTTCTCCTTGTTTTATCTAAAGCGCAAGTTATACTGTTCACGTAGTGCACAAAGCCAACTGTGCAATTTACACATAATAATGCTTGCTTACAATTCATATTTTGCAATAAGGTCATACCCATCCGCCTGCGTTATACACACATCATAAAACTCTCCGCATACCATAGGAGCTGAAATGTCCACAAGGACATTGGCGTCTATTTCGGGTGCGTCCGACGCCGCTCGACATTGCCAGTAGTCCCCCGTTTCGTCCGGGCCATCGCAGAGCACGCACACAGTTTTTCCTACGTTTTGTTGTTGTTTTTCTGCCATAATCTGCGCTTGCATACGCATAATTATGTCCACACGCTCTTCCTTTTGCTCCTGTGGAATTTGATTTGGCATCTCTGCGGCAGGTGTGCCCTCCTCCGCAGAGTATGCAAAGCACCCAAGGCGGTCGAAGCGCATATCCCGCACAAACTCGCACAGCTGTTCAAACTGCTCCTGCGTTTCACCCGGGTAGCCCACAATAAGGCTTGTGCGCAATACTGCGTTCGGCAGATGCCCACGAATGAGGCTAAGCGCAGTGGTAACAGCCTCTGCGCCCCCTTTTCTTCCCATAGAGCGTAGTATTTCTTCGTTGCAGTGCTGTATGGGAATATCAAAGTATGGTAACACTTTCTCGCTTTGCGCCACCATCTCAAGCAGTGGCCTGCTTATCCTGTGAGGATAGGTATATAAAAGGCGTATCCACCTAATTCCCTCGATGCTCTCAAGGTCCGATAACAGCGGTATTAACATATTATTGCCTGTATCATCGCCATAAGCTGTCACATCCTGCGCTACCAGCACAAGCTCTTTAACTCCCTGCTCTGCGAGCCATCTTGCCTCTTTCACTACACTTTGCATCTCTCTGCTACGCAGAGGCCCACGTATAGAGGGAATTGCACAGTAGGCACAGGAATTTGAACACCCTTCGGATATTTTCAGGTAGGCATAATGGGAGGGTGTGCTGACTACACGTGGTGTGTCCAGTGGCAATTTTTGCTTGTCATCGTAAAATTCCAGCGGCACCTCTTCACTTTGCTTCTCCTGCATTTTTTGCAGGATGCTTGGTAGCTCAGCGTTTGCCCCTATTCCCACCACTGCATCAAGCTCGGGTATTTGCTCTGCCAGCTGGCTGCGGTAGCGCTCAGAAAGACATCCACACACTATCACTTTCAAGGAGGGAGTTTGCTTTTTTAGCGCACAAGCATCAAAAATCGCGTCAATAGCCTCCTCTTTTGCGGACTGTATAAACCCACAGGTGTTTATGATGACAGCGTCTGCGCTCGCTATATTTGCAACCGTGACATGCCCCGCCTCAATCAGCGCCCTGCAAAACCTATCCGCATCCACCTGATTTTTAGGACATCCCAACGAAAGGATTGCTATTTTCATTCGTCTATATGCTCCCCCACTGTATCCATCGCCTCTTTTGCGTCCCCATATGAAAACCCTCTGCGAAGCAGTGCTGCCATCACCTTTTTGTGTTCACCTGCCAAAAGTTTCGACATGTAGTTCTTTTTTAGCACGGCGACGGCACGTTCCGCCTCGCTTTCGCATAGCTCATCCATCGCACACTGCGCTACATCTCTCGGTATTCCTGCGGCGTAAAGCTTTGCGGAAATTTCCATGCGGCTTTTGCCCCGCAATGCCAAAGATTTCGCACGTTGTATCGCAAATTCTTCATCGTCAATCATGCCAAGTTCACTTAAGCGACACACCGCCGCTTCTATAGTATCATCATCGTAGCGGCGTTGCAACTTTTGTTTTAGCTCCCCTGCGCTGTGCGCACGCTGCGCAAGCAGGCGACCGGCAGAGTTCATCGCTGAGCGTGTATCGCTTTTTTCACGTAGCATCTCAAGTTCTATTTCGCTAAGCTCATCCTGCTCGTGAATATCCTGCTTAAAAAAAGTTTCCTCGTCCACGCTGAATAAAAAGCCGTCATCCGAAAACAGCGCATAACGCCCCATCCTCGTCACTTTGATTTGCGTAATCTTAGGCATTATTCGTCTGCGCTGATGTCAAGACCCCTCTCAGAGGGGGCAGGCTTTTCGGCGGCAGGGGCTTTCACCGGCAAATCGTCCAAATTCCCCTTGCCGGAAGCCTTCTTTTTCTTTGCGGATACAAACAGCTGCGCCGAACTTTCACGCACCTTTTCTTCTATCTCAGCCGCAAATTGCGGGTTGTCCGCAAGGTACTGCTTTGCGTTGTCACGGCCCTGGCCAAGGCGAATATCGCCCGAATTAAACCATGCACCGCTCTTTTGTATGATGCCAAGCTCGCACGCCAAATCCAAAAGCTCACCCATGTGCGAAATGCCCTCGCCGAACATTATATCAAACGCCGCCTCCTTAAACGGGGGCGCAACCTTGTTTTTCACCACTTTTGCACGGGTGCGGTTGCCGATGAAGTTGCCGCCGGAGTCTTTAAGCCCCTCCACACGGCGTATATCAATACGCACAGATGCGTAATATTTTAGCGCACGTCCGCCCGCTGTAACCTCGGGGTTGCCGTAAACGACACCCACCTTTTCACGTAGCTGGTTTATAAACACGCACACAGTGCCCGTCTTGCCTATTACGCCGGTGAGCTTGCGAAGCGCCTGGCTCATTAGGCGAGCTTGCAGGCCCACGTGAGAGTCGCCCATTTCGCCCTGAATTTCCGCCTTGGGCACCATTGCCGCCACACTATCTATTATAATGGCATCTATTGCGCCACTGCGCACCAGCGCCTCGGTAATTTCCAGCGCCTGCTCACCCGTATCCGGCTGGCTAACCAAAAGGTTGTCTATGTCCACCCCAAGCGCACGTGCGTAGTCGGGGTCGAGCGCATGTTCCACGTCGATAAACGCAACCTCACCGCCCAGCTTTTGCGCCTGCGCCAGCACGTGCAGTGCAAGCGTGGTCTTGCCGCTGGATTCAGGGCCGAAAATCTCCACCACACGCCCACGGGGAAGCCCCCCTACCCCCAGCGCCGCATCCAAAGAAATGGAGCCTGTGGGGATGGCGTCTATCTGCATTGCGACATTCTGCCCCATCTTCATTACGGCACCCTTGCCAAAGCTCTTTTCAATTTGAGCCAGCGCCGTCTCCAGCGCGAGCTGTTTTTCCTCCGGTGCCGCTTTCACGGGTGACACTATCGGTTTTTTATCTGCTGCCATACCCTATCCTCCGTTTGTGTGCTCGCTTTTCTCTTAATTGCACACCGTTTCATCGTGACAATTCAAAAAATCACAAACCTACACTTATTTTTTTCTTTTTATATAATCTTAACACTATATGAGCTACACACGCTCCCACACACTGCTCTTGCCGAGTGGTGGCATTGCCACGCTACCCTCAAGCAGCGGTGGAAATACGAATGGTGCGCCATCCTGTGCATCTGTGTGTAAATCTTGCGGCAGGCTTTGGCCCTCGCTGCTTTCAAGCATCGACGCATCCACGTTACTTATAAGTCCCTCCTGCGGCAATATCTCACTGAATATGTCCGCACTTTGGGGTGCTATGCCACTAAGCGGGGCATCCCAAAGCAGTGCATCCTCCGCCGAAAGCTCCTGCGGCTGTACTTCCTCAAAATAGTTCTGCTCTGCTGTCGGCAAAGGGGGTTGCGGCTGTTGTACGTACTGTATCTGTTCAGCTTGCTGTGAATCCTCCGCTACTGTCTGCTGGCGCACACTATCCTCGCTTAAAGTCTCTTTGTGCTCCGCCATAGCCTGATTTACAGCCTCTTGCTCGTGCGTCTCATCCTGCGCGCTATGCACATACTCAACCTGCGAGAACAAATCCTCCTGTTGTGCGTCCTCTTCGGGCAGCTGTGCAAATATTGGCACATCGCCATCGGGTGTTTCGCCCAAGAGCATTTGCATGTCGTACTGCTCCTGTGGCTCATGCTCCTGCTGTGCGTATGCCTCTTGTGGCAAAACATCCTGCTCAGGCTCGCCTGTCATTTGGAAATTTTCAGCTTGCTCCTCCTGCATAAGTAGTATCTGTTTCGGCGCTTCGCCCACCTCTAACTCGCTAAAAATTTCATCCTGTAGGCTTTGCCCAGCATTTGCAAACTCAAAATCCTGCACATCACCGTTTAGTTCAGCGTCCATTGCGGCGGCATCATCACGTGCACGCATCCGCTGAAGGCTTAGCATTGGTATGGGCAAAGCCTCTATGCCGCACAATAGACACAGCGGCAAAAACACGATTAAATACGCCGCATTCACCTGCCACACCAGCAAGAACAGCACCAGCCCAAACAGCGCCATGCGCAGGAACACAAGCGCATAGTTTCGCCTGAAAAAAGACTTTATCGCCGCCACTATCAGCTGAAAAAGCATGGCGGTTTTTATCGCAAACGCAATGTACAAAAGATACTGCGCACCTGCGCTTTGGGAGGTGAGTACCGCACCTACCCCCAGTGTATCCACCTCAAGGTTTTCAAGCTCCTTTGGTGCGCCGTACAGCCCATCCCCAAAGGCGGCGCTAAGCTTTGCGCCTGCGTGGGAAAGCAGGCCGCCCACGCCCTTTTCGTTTAAGCTTTGCTCAATTTGACTAAGGGCAAAGTCACTCCTTGCCTGTGCACCCTCCTGCTCCAAAAGCTGCTGCATGAGCTGTTCATTATAACTGCCATCTCCCGAAAGCCCCATCATCACCCATGTAGTGAGGGGCAGGTCCGCATCGCCGCCCTGCGAAAAAAACATCAGCTGAGGCATCACCGCAAGCCCCCCCAGCGTAAGGCCTGCACACAGCACAGTGCCGCACAGCATTAGCAGCAGGCGCTTTATCCCACGCAAAAATATCAGCAAATCCAGCACTATTGCAATATACACAATGATAACAAGCGGCTGAATAAGCGTGCCCACCGCCGCAATGAGCGACAGCGCCAAAAAGCGTAGCATCGCCCCGCCAAAGCTTCCCTCTCGCCACACTATGCGTGCTTTAAGCCACAAAAACACCATAGCGACGGGAAAGGGCAATGCAAGCGTATACGCCGAAAACATGGGCACATACAAAACAAAGGGCAGGCACGCAAGTGCGGATATAAGCAGTAAAATCGCCTTTTGTGCGCCGAACATGCGCCGTGCGCAAAAGTAGGCAAGCAGTATCGCCACATCAATGGCGATGATGTTCACCACAGCCATCGCCGCATAAAAGTCGTGTATTCCAACCAGCTCGAACATACCAAAAAAAGCGCACATCAGCACATAAAGCCCACGCTCGCCCGAAAACTGCGCAAAGTAATCGCCCGGCAGTGTGCCGTTTAGCACAAATTCTTGTGCCTGCGAGTACACCGCACCAAATCCCGTAGCGGAGGATACATCTGCACGCATGGACGCACCCACTGCCACCTGCGCCGCAATAATGAGCAAAAATAAAGCTACTGCCACCGTCACCTCGGATTTTATCCCGAAAGGCGGTAGCAGCATAAACAAACGTGAAAAAACAACCGACAGCAGGACACCGACTACCCCAAAAGCGAGTAGCCAGCCCCACTGCACATCCACATATTCACTTGTGTATAAAACAAAACTTAAAATCACAATGCCCGCAAACACAGCCCCAAACACCCAGTTGAAAATACGATACGCCCAAGCGTTTCTCACTTCGCTTTGCACAGGGGTATGCCCATGACCCATATCCATACTTTCACCCCTGTCTGCACCTTTGGTGCGGTATTTGAGTGCGATTTTTGTTTTTTAGGTAGCGCCGCACGGTTTTGCTTTACGTCATCTGCCCGTGCGGCACCGCCTGCAAAGTGCCTACATACGCACTTTGTTATAGCATTGCTTGCTCTTCCTCCACCAGCATCTCTTCCACTTCGGGCAGGCCGGTTCCCGCAGGGATGAGCTTGCCTATGATAACATTTTCCTTGAGGCCTTGCAGTGGGTCCACCTTGCCCTTTATTGCGGCATCGGTGAGCACACGTGTTGTCTCCTGGAAGGAGGCCGCCGAAAGGAAGGAGTCGGTGGCAAGGGATGCCTTAGTAATGCCCATAAGTATGGGTGAGTACTCCACCTCTTGCAGCTCAGCCTCGCCCGCCGCAATACGGCTTTTGATGTCCGCATTCATGCGCTCCAGCTCCCCACGTTCCACGTAGCTACCCGCCAAAAAGTCGCTACTGCCCGACTCTTCTATGCGGCACTTGCGCATCATCTGGCGCACAATAACCTCGATGTGCTTGTCGTTGATGTCAACGCCCTGCTGGCGGTAAACGCTCTGCACTTCCTGTATTAGATAGTTTTCCACAGCGGTCACGCCCTTGATGGCCAAAATATCGTGTGGGTATGCGTGACCCTCTGTGAGCATGTCGCCCAGCTCCAGCTGTGCGCCATCTGCCACACGAATGCGCTGGCCAAAGGGAATAAGGTAGCTTTTTTCCACAGGTGCGCCGTTTTCGTCCACACCATTCACCACCACATGGCGGTTTTTCTTGCTGTCGTCAATGTGCGCCGTGCCCGCAATCTCCGTCATGATGGCAAGAGCCTTGGGCCTGCGTGCCTCAAACAGCTCCTCAACGTGCGGCAGACCCTGCGTGATGTCATCGGCGTTTGCTATACCACCCGTGTGGAAGGTACGCATGGTGAGCTGAGTGCCCGGCTCGCCAATGGACTGCGCCGCAATGATACCCACAGCCTCGCCAATGCCCACGGGCTGGCCGTTTGCAAGGTTTGAGCCGTAACACTTAGAGCACACGCCCTGCACCGACTTACAGGTGAGCACACTGCGCAGTTTCACTGTTTGAATGCCCGCATCCACCACAGCCTTTGCGTCATCCTCGTTCATCATGGCATCGCTATATGCCAAAATTTTGCCCGTCTCGGGGTGGCGAATATCCTCGGTGGGATACCTGCCCACAAGACGCTCGGAAAGCGGCTCTATCACCGAGTTGCCGTCCGCATAAATGTCGCTTACCATAATGCCATCGATAGTGCCGCAGTCCTCCTTGCGGATGATAACATCCTGCGAAACGTCCACAAGGCGGCGTGTGAGATAGCCCGACTCCGCAGTACGCAGCGCCGTATCCGCAAGGCCCTTACGTGCGCCACGGGAGGCGATAAAGTACTCAAGGATGTTAAGGCCCTCACGATAGTTTGAGCGGATGGGAATTTCGATAGTTTTACCCGAGGTGTTGGCAATAAGGCCACGCATACCCGCCAGCTGACGAATCTGGTTCATGCTACCACGAGCGCCCGAGTCGGCCATCATAAAGATAGGGTTGCGAGAGTCGAGGTTTTCCTCAAGTGCATCGGACACCTCATTTGTCGTGCGCTCCCACACGCTCAAAATCTGCGTCAGGCGCTCGTCACCCGAGATAAGACCCTTGTTGTACTGCTTTTCCACAGCCAGCACTTGGCTCTCTGCCTCTGCCAAAAGCTCCTTCTTTTTGGGCGGGATAACAGCGTCCGAAACCGCCACCGTAAGCCCCGAGAGAGTGGAATACTTAAAGCCCAGCGACTTTATCCTGTCCAGCATGTCCGCCGTCACGGCAGTGCCGTGTTTTTGTATGCAACGGTCGATAATGACACCCAGCGTCTTTTTGTTCGCCAAAAAGTCTATCTCATAGCTAAAGATAGCCTCGGCATCATCCCTGTTCACATAGCCAAGGTCCTGCGGTATCGGCTCATTGAATATAATGCGCCCCACTGTAATATCTATAATGCGGTGCTTTATTTCACCATTCACTTCAAGGCTTCTGCGCACCTTTATTCGGGAGTGCAGGGAGATAGTGCCCTCATGATAGGCAAGGATAGCCTCGTTTTCGCTTGCAAACACCTTGCCCTCGCCCTTGTCACCCTCGCTAATCATTGTGAGGTAGTAACTGCCCAGCACCATGTCCTGCGTGGGCACGGTAACCGGCTTTCCGTCACTGGGCTTCAAAAGGTTTTGGCTGGCAAGCATGAGCCTGCGTGCTTCCCTTTGTGCTTCCTCCGAAAGCGGCACGTGCACCGCCATCTGGTCGCCGTCAAAGTCGGCGTTGTATGCGGTACACACCAGCGGATGCAGCTTCAGCGCACGTCCTTCCACCAGCACAGGCTCAAACGCCTGAATGCCAAGACGGTGCAACGTGGGTGCACGGTTAAGCAGCACGGGATGTCCTTTGATAACCATCTCAAGGCTGTCCCACACCTCTGTTTTTGTGCGCTCCACCATCTTGCGGGCGCTCTTTATGTTGTTTGCTATGCCGTTTTCCACAAGGTCCTTCATCACAAACGGCTTAAACAGCTCCAGCGCCATCTCCTTTGGCAGGCCGCACTGGTACATTTTAAGCTCAGGTCCCACCACGATAACCGAACGCCCGGAATAGTCCACACGCTTGCCCAAGAGGTTTTGGCGGAAACGTCCCTGCTTACCCTTAAGCATGTCCGAAAGGCTCTTCAGCGGACGATTGTTGGGGCCTGTCACCGGCCTGCCCCTGCGGCCGTTGTCTATAAGCGCATCCACCGCTTCCTGCAACATGCGCTTTTCGTTGCGCACAATAATATCGGGCGCTCCAAGCTCCAGCAGTCTTTTAAGGCGGTTGTTACGGTTTATCACACGACGGTAAAGGTCGTTTAGGTCACTTGTGGCAAAGCGTCCACCGTCCAGCTGCACCATCGGGCGAATGTCCGGCGGTATCACGGGAATGGTGTTTATTATCATCCACTCGGGTCGGTTGCCCGAATTACGGAAGGCATCCACTACCTCAAGGCGCTTTAGCAAGCGCAGCTTCTTCTGTCCGCCTGCGTCCACCAGCTCCTCACGAAGCTTCACCGCAAGCGCTTCAAGGTTGATTTTGGCAAGCAGCTCGTACACCGCCTCTGCGCCCATCTTCGCCTCGAACTCGTCCTCGTAGCGCTCGCGCATCTCACGGTATTCTTTTTCGCTCAAAATTTGCTTTTCCTCCAGCGGAGTAAAGCCGGGGCTTGTCACGATGTACGCCGCAAAGTACAGCACCTTTTCCAAAAGGCGGGGGCTTATGTCCAAAATAAGGCCTATGCGGCTGGGTATGCCCTTAAAATACCAAATATGGCTGACAGGTGCGGCAAGCTCTATGTGACCCATGCGCTCGCGGCGCACCTTTGCACGTGTTACTTCCACACCACAGCGCTCGCACACCTTGCCCTTGTAGCGGATACGCCTATACTTTCCACAGTGGCACTCCCAGTCCTTTGTAGGTCCAAAAATGCGCTCACAAAACAGGCCATCACGCTCCGGCTTCAGCGTTCTGTAATTTATGGTTTCGGGCTTTTTCACCTCGCCGTAGCTCCATGCCCTTATCTGCTCGGGGGACGCAATTCCTATTTTTATAGAATCGAATTCGTAAAAATCCATTCAGTTGCCCTCTCTCTGTTCATGCAAGGCTCTCGTAGCGCAAGCCTTGCACTCATCTATTCATCCGTCAGCTTTGAACAAGTTCACCCTGATTTAGTCCAGCAAATCATCCTGAAGCCTGTCCTCTTCATCAAACAAATCCTCAGGCTCCAGCGGTGTCACATCGTCTTCCTTCTCAAAGTCATCCTCAATGTCACCCTCAATATCATCAGCCTGAACTTCGCCATCTTCGACATTTTCAATGGTGTACTCGCCGCTGAGTTCATCCTCCAAAACCACGGCTTCGCCTACATTTGTCTCGGGCACATAGCCGCCCTCATCATCGTAGTTTTGCTTTAGGTCAATCTCCTCGCCAAACTCGTCCTGTACCACCATATCAAGGCCAAGGCTCTGAAGCTCCTTGATAAGCACACGGAAGCTCTCGGGTATGCCTGCCTTTGGCACGCTTTGCCCCTTCACTATAGACTCGTACGTCTTCACACGGCCAAGCACGTCATCACTCTTAACGGTGAGAATCTCCTGCAATGTGTACGCTGCACCGTAAGCCTCCAGCGCCCACACCTCCATCTCACCAAAGCGCTGACCGCCAAACTGCGCCTTGCCGCCCAGCGGCTGCTGTGTAACAAGGCTGTAAGGTCCTGTGGAGCGGGCGTGGATTTTATCATCCACAAGGTGGTGAAGCTTTAGGTAATACATGTAGCCCACCGTGATGCGGTTGTCAAAGCGCTCGCCCGTACGTCCGTCGTACACAACGCTCTTGCCGTCACGCTCAAGGCCTGCCTGCTCAAGGCAATCCATTATGTCGTACTCGCTCGCACCGTCAAACACAGGGGTTGCAATCTTCCAGCCCAGCGCCTTTGCCGCAAAGCCAAGGTGCACTTCCAGCACCTGCCCTATGTTCATACGAGAGGGAACGCCCAGCGGATTCAGCACAATATCCAGCGGCGTGCCGTCCTCAAGGAAGGGCATGTCCTCCACCGGCAAAATGCGGCTGACAACACCCTTGTTACCATGGCGGCCCGCCATCTTGTCGCCCACGCTAATTTTACGTTTTTGCGCAATATAGCAGCGCACAACTTCCCGAACACCCGGCTGCAATTCATTGCTGTTTTCGGGTGTAAACACTTTTACATCCACAATAATTCCGTACTCGCCGTGCGGCACTCTCAGCGAGGTATCACGCACTTCACGTGCCTTTTCGCCAAAGATGGCACGAAGCAGGCGCTCCTCGGGGGTAAGCTCGGTTTCACCCTTGGGTGTCACCTTGCCCACAAGAATATCTCCCGCTGTAACCTCCGCACCGATGCGGATAATTCCACGCTCGTCCAAGTCCTTCAGCGCATCCTCGCCCACATTCGGGATATCACGTGTGATTTCCTCAGGCCCAAGCTTCGTCTCACGTGCTTCCTGCTCATACTCCTCGATGTGAATCGAAGTATAAACGTCCTCACGCACTATTTTTTCGCTGATAAGCACAGCGTCCTCGTAGTTGTAGCCCTCCCACGTCATAAAGCCTATGAGCGCATTTTTGCCAAGGGATATTTCGCCGTTGAAGGTAGCAGGGCCGTCCGCAATAACGGTGCCCTCCTTTAGCTCATCGCCTTTGTGCACAATGGGGCGCTGGTTGACGCAAGTACCTTGGTTGGAACGCATAAACTTTATCAGCTCATAATCGTCCATATCGCCGTCGGGCGTGCGCACCACTACCTTGTCCGCCGTCACCTTTTCCACAACGCCCTCACGCTTTGCCAGCACCACAACGCCCGAGTCGCAAGCGGCCTTGTACTCCATGCCGGTGGCAACAAGCGGCGGCTCGGTAATAAGCAGCGGCACAGCCTGACGCTGCATGTTACTGCCCATGAGCGCACGGTTAGCATCATCGTTTTCAAGGAAGGGAATCATGGCCGTAGCCACCGAAACCACCATCTTGGGGCTCACGTCCATGTAGGCGGCACGCTCTTTGTCCACCTCGGTGATAAGGTCCCGGTGACGTGCGTACACACGCTGCTTTGCAAAGCGGCCGTCCTCATCCAGCGGCTCGTTCGCCTGCGCCACAATGTACTCATCCTCAACGTCGGCGGTCATGTACACCACCTCGTTTGTCACAACGCCGGTTTCTCTGTCCACCTTGCGGAAAGGTGCTTCGATAAAGCCGTACTCGTTTATGCGAGCATACGTGGCAAGATAGGAAATAAGCCCGATGTTAGGACCTTCAGGCGTTTCTATAGGGCACATACGGCCGTAGTGGCTGTAGTGCACGTCACGAACCTCAAAGCCCGCACGGTCTCTCGAAAGACCGCCCGGTCCCAGCGCCGAAAGACGACGCTTGTGCGTAAGCTCTTCAAGTGGGTTGTTTTGGCCCATAAACTGCGACAGGGGCGAGGAGCCAAAAAACTCCTTTATTGCGCTTGTCACAGGGCGTATGTTTATGAGTGTCTGCGGCTTTACGTCGTCCATGTCCTGCGCTTGCAGTGTCATGCGCTCACGCACCACACGCTCCATTCGGGAAAAGCCTATGCGGAATTGATTTTGCAAAAGCTCGCCCACGCTGCGAATACGGCGGTTGCCCAGATGGTCTATATCATCGGTAGTGCCTATGCCGTACGCAAGGCAGTTTAGGTAGTTTACGGAGGAGAGTATGTCGTCCACCGTGATTGTGCGGGAGATAAGACGCTCACGGTTTTTGCGCAGAAGCTCTTTTAGCTCTTCCTTATCATCCGTCTCGTCCATAATCTCTTGCAGCACCGTAAATGTAACCTTATCCGTAATGTCCGCCTCGGCGCGCACGTCAAAGCCGACAAAGGCGGATGCATCCACAACGCCGTTGGAGATAACCTTCACCTCCCTGTCCTCAATGGACAGGTACACAACACCAACACCGTTGCGCTCTATCTCCTCGCTAAGCGGGCGTGAAATCTCCTCGCCTGCCGCACACAAAAGCTCGCCCGTAAGCGGCGCAATAATATCCCTTGCGGCGGCAAAGCCGGCTATGCGGCGAGCAATCGCAAGTTTTTTGTTCATCTTGTAGCGGCCAAAACGGGACAAATCGTAGCGGTGTGGGTCGAAGAAAAGATTGTCTATGTGCGTTTGGGCGCTGTCCACCGTGGGCGGCTCGCCCGGGCGCAGCTTGCGGTAGGTCTCAAGCAGTCCCTCCTCCACACTCTTTGTGGGGTCTTTCGCAACGGTGGCCTCTATGCGGTCATCATCCCCAAAGAAGTCCCGAATCTGCGGGTCCTCACCAAGGCCCAACGCCCTGACAAACACCGTCACGGGCAGCTTGCGTGTTTTATCTATGCGCACGCTGAACACATCGCTCGAGTCCGTCTCGTACTCAAGCCATGCGCCACGGTTGGGGTTAAGCGTTGCGGAAAACAGCTTTTTACCCGTTTTATCGTAGCTTTCGCCAAAATATACGCCGGGGCTACGCACCAGCTGGGATACTATTACACGCTCCGCACCGTTTATTATAAACGTGCCGCTCTCGGTCATGAGCGGAAAGTCGCCCATGAATATCTCCTGCTCGGTCACCTCGCCCGTCTCACGGTTGAGCAGGCGGCAGGTCACACGCAGGGGGGCTGCGTAGGTGACGTCCCTCTCCTTGCACTCCTTGATGCTGTACTTAGGCTTTGTTTCCAGCCTATAGCCGATAAAATCCAGTACAAGGTTTCCGGTATAGTCCTCCACCGCTCCCATGTCTCGAAATACTTCGCGTAGCCCTTCCTCCAAAAACCACTTGTAGGAATTTTTTTGCACCTCGATAAGGTTCGGCATCTCCAAAACTTCATCAATGCGTGAAAAACTCATACGTTCGGTTCTTCCAAGCTTTATCGGCTTGACATTCACCATAATGTGCGCCCTCTCCCGTCTACATACAGATTCTTCAAAAATGATTAAAAACTTCCAATTCTTGCCCACAGCGGAAAGAACCGCCATGCGCTACAGCCAAAGCACAACTTTACACAGCAGGGCTTTGTTACCACAAAAAAACAGCATGTCAATATGGTCATTCTTAGATAGTATCATCACAAGTGTTCAGCCGTCCGATTTTGGCAATTTTTCCGCCATACTGTGTTGTCAAAACTCGCATTCCACAAAGGAGTGCATCGTTTTTCCGCCGCGTCTTGCGAAAAAAATTGCTCAAAATCTGCTCGTTCGGGCTCATTACGACACCATCTACAAATAAAAATCACCCGACATTCAGCACCCCTCAAAACAATGCCCTTCAAAGGCAAGTTTATAGGTAGTGCAAATCCCGTTTGCAGATGTGTTTTTAGCAGTATTATACAAATTATTGCCGTGATATTCTTGCATTTTAAGCACTTTGGCATTCATATGCGCATAAAAAGCCACAATGATATATTTTTTCATTATATACACTTTGTTATTAACTGTCAAGGGAAAATTTCCACAAAAAACACCTTGCGGCACACACGGATACGTGTTATGTTTTTGACTCCACTTTCTCCTATCCACATCCATTTGCAGCCATTTCGCCCTCATTCATTATATTCGCAAAGTTTATACCGTTTAGCTGCAGGTTAATGCTGTCGCTTATGCGCCGATATGCGCTTTGAAACGCACAGCTACTGTTTTGCCCCCAGTTGCAGTCTCCCTCACTCAGGCATCTTGCTATGGCGTAAGGGCCCTCCACCGCCGCCAGCACCTCTTTCAGCGTTATCTCTTCGGGTGGCCTTGCCAGCTCGTAGCCGCCTTTGTTTCCTTTATAGCTGTTCACAATGCCCCCTGCACTAAGCTTGCCCAGTATCTTCAGGCTAAAACGCAGAGTAACACACACCTCTTCACTCACACTTCGTGCATCCCTTCTTTTGCCGCTTTTCGCAAGACAATAAACAATGCGCACCGCATAGTCTGCCTCCTGTGTGATATACATATCTTTCCTCATTTCATATAAATGTTGTTAAAACAAATCTTAAAATATACTTTTTTAATATACTTAAATTATACCAATTCAAGGTAGATTGGTCAAGTATGCCTTGTTTTGTGGTGTAGGCAAATGCGGTGATTAAGTTTTTTATACACACACAATATTTTGTAACTACACTATTTTTTACAAATAATCCCTACTCACAGCTAATAATTCCAAAACAACTGCCGATATACCTATTGCGGGCGGTTTTCACTACTGCTTAGCGCACAAAGGAGGTGAGCCAATGGATATTGCCGCAATGTCTATGGCCTTTTCACAGGCGAGTGTCATGCAGCAGGCTTCCATTTCCGCCACCAAAATGGCAATGGATACCACCGAGGTTCAAATGCAGGAGCTCATTGATATGATGCAAAGTGCTTCACCCTCATTTGGCCACAGCATGGACATCCGTGTCTAAATGAAGCAAAGCCGTGCGGTGGACTATCCGTGCGGCTTTCTCATTTTTGCATTATTTTCACCTCAGCACTCCTGCATAATACTGTCGTGTGCTCCATCATATTTGTGCAATCGTTTGTTTTGCACAAATCTCGTCAAAAAAATGTTGTTTTACACGCAAATTTAATCTATTATATAAGTAATGTGATACGCTGAATAGATTACAAATTTATTCCCCACTATCATTTAGAGCATTTATAATTGCCCTTGCAAAAAACACATTCTTCAGGAGATACACTACTAATGCTAACGCAAACTACATCAGTTTTAGAGTACCACCTTTTTTCGGACGCATTTCTTGGGCACAAAAAACAACTGGACGACAAATTGACATATCTTGCAAGGCTTGCAACCCCCGAGGTGTGGGATTACGGCACTTCGATTGACAAGCCGATTTTGCGCAACTACCTATGTTACACCTACGACCGAGTAAAAGAAGAGGGGAAAATTTCCATCGCTCGTGACGAATCGGGCATGTGCTTTAACACAGGCCTGCTCACTGTCTATGATGCAGACATTTATGCGTATTTTATAAAGAATACCAACCCCTCAAGAAAGCCCGGGCAAGACTGGTTTTTGCACGGCTTTAAGCAAAAAACAGACACTGAAATGCGTGCTTTCGCATCTTTTCCGGATGTGGCCGATTATTTCACAACCCCTGCGGACTTCGTCTACGACAAAAACTTGAACTTAGTGATTGACTACGACCACATTATCGCAGATAATTACGACCGTTTTAACAATATTGGTTTGCCCTCTTGCGAAAACCATGTCATACATGCGCTTATGACTGCGGCCGTGCAGAAAATAACCGACAAGCTCAAGCGAAACTACAAGCTTGCCATACCACAATATTTCACCGACAAATATACAGGTGAAGCAAAAATCCAGCTTCTTTTGCCGCTTTTTTTGTTAAATCGGCAAAAAGCAGACCTTGTTCTTGTTGTCGACAAAGACATCTGCGGATACGTGGGCAAAACTATTCTCACACCCGAATGGGCATACATCAACTCTCGCCGTATCACAAGGCCTGACGTAGATTGGCTGCAGATTTCACAGCAAGTGTGCACAAACAGTGCGGCAAATGAGCCTGAAATACCCGACTGGACAATGCCTATAATGCCCGCTAATGATTTCAAAAGGGTTTCAAGATGAGAATATATCTTTTATTCTGTCTTATTTAGTGATACAATAGTGAACGCTATGTTATAGCTTTTGATTTTGTAGCTTTTACTTTGCACTCAATTTTCCACATATCGGCACGGCGCAATGCGGTATTTTGTGCTTTGTGCGGTTTTGGTGCGTGCTTATCTTTACATATTTACCATTTTGCACATTTTTCGACAAAAACAGTACGGGGAGAGAATCTTTTGGAGAAATTACTCATTACCGGCGGGCGGGCACTCACCGGCGAAGTAACCATCAGCGGAGCCAAGAATGCGGCAGTCGCCATACTGCCTGCAACGGTTTTGGCCGCAGGTAAGTGCGTGATTGAAAACCTGCCGAACATCAGCGATGTTTACAGTTGCCTCACCATACTGCGTGAGCTTGGCGCCAGTGTTAGGGTGTTGAATCCTTCCACAATAGAGGTAGACACTCGCAACATAAACAATACCGTTGTTCCGGATGTGCTCTCTCGCCAAATGCGTGCTTCCTACTACTTTTTGGGCGGGCTTTTGGGGCGTTTTGGCAACGCTCGTGTGTCCATGCCCGGCGGGTGCGACCTTGGCCCTCGACCTGTGGACCAGCACCTAAAGGCATTTACCGCCCTTGGTGCGTCGGATTTTGTGGACTACGGCATGATTACCGTGAAGGGCTCTCCCCTAAAAGGTGCACACATTTTCTTTGACACTGTGAGCGTGGGCGCTACGATAAACGCAATGCTTGCGAGCGTTTTGGCCGATGGGCTTACCGTGCTTGAAAATGTGGCAAAAGAGCCACACATCGTGGATGTGGCAAACTTTTTGAACACAATGGGTGCGGATGTGCGCGGAGCCGGCACTGATGTTATAAAAATACGAGGGGTGCAAAAGATGCACGGCGGCACCTACTCCATCATCCCGGACCAAATTGAAGCGGGCACATACATGGTAGCAGCGGCGCTTTCCGGCGGAAATGTTTTGGTGAAAAACATCATACCAAAGCATCTTGAGCCAATCACCACAAAGCTTGAGCGTGCGGGTGCTTTGGTGGAAGAATTTGACGAGTCTGTGCGTGTTACACGTCTTTCGCCCATCAAGGCTGTGAATGTGCGCACCATGCCCCACCCGGGCTTTCCCACCGACATGCAGCCGCTTATGACAGTGCTTCTCACACGTGCAAGCGGCACATCGCTCATCACCGAGGGCATCTTTGAAAACCGTTTTCACTATGTGGATGAGCTTGTGCGCATGGGCGCAAACATTCAGGTGGATGGGCGTGTTGCTGTGGTGGAGGGTGTGCAAGAGCTTACCGCCGCACCCATTCGTGCGAGCGACTTGCGTGCGGGTGCGGCACTTGTGGTTGCCGCCGTATGTGCACGAGGCACAAGCGAAATTGAAAATATCAGCCACATTGAGCGTGGATACGAGAATATTGTGGCCAAGTTCAGCGCTTTGGGTGCGGACATACGCAGAATTAGTGTTGCAGACTCCGCACACGCAACCGCCCTTTAGTAATTGATTTTCACGGGGTAATATTACGCAACTTTAAGTGTGCACTATTCGCATTAAAGTTGCGTAATGTTACCCTGTTTTTTGTGTAAACAGCTTTTTTACATGTGTGCCCACCTTGAATAACCTAACGAAAAACCATACCGTCACACTTTGGAGGATTATGCAACGAATAACACTTATTGCCGTAGGAAAATTGCAGGGCTTTTACGCCGATGGCGTTGCGGAATACGCAAAACGTCTGCGTGGACTTTGCCGTTTTGAGCAAATTGAAATACCCGAGGCAAAATTGAATGAAAAAGCCTCCTCCCCTGCGCTCATTGCGTCCGCACTGCAAAAGGAAGCAAAACAAATACTGGCCTCACTTCCCAAGGGAGCAAAGCTTGCCGCACTGTGCGTGGAGGGCAAACAAATTGACACCCTTACGCTTTCGGATACGCTTCGTCACTCAGCGGTGGACGGCCAAGGCGAGTGGGTGTTTGTCATAGGCTCTTCTCACGGGCTTGCGGATGAAATTAAACACATCGCCACATTAAAGCTGTCCCTTTCCGCCATGACACTGCCTCATCAGCTGGCAAGACTTGTCTTGACAGAACAACTTTACCGTGCTTTTTGCATACAAAAAGGAACGGCTTATCACAAATAGTACCCATTGTTGATATGATGTACTTCAAAATGAATTTGAAGCCTTAATTTTAACAGCATGTTTTGCAATATATTGACATTTCAACATGACTTTCATGTTAAAACGCCGCATAAACAGCCTCACTCTGCTCTATGCGCTCCTCGCCTCTCAAAAGCTCACAAAGCTCCTTCACCAGCGCCTGCACATCCTCCTTTGGCAGGCGTGCACACATGCGCACATCCCCACCAAAAACAGGCTCTCCTTGTAGCTTTGCGCCGGCCATGTTTAGCACACGCGTCACCTGCTCATATTGTGAGTACTCAAGCCGCAGGTGAATGTCCACAACAGGGCGTATGACGCACACTCCTGCCTTTTCTATCGCCGCACTCGCCGCCGATGTGTACGCGCGCACAAGGCCACCCGTACCAAGCAACGTGCCCCCAAAATAACGTGTCACCACAATAATACAGTTCAAAAGCTGTGCGTGCTGTATGGCAGAAAGCACCGGAAGCCCTGCCGTTTTGGCCGGCTCTCCATCATCGCTGTACCTACTTTTCGCATCCTCTTTCAGCACATATGCGTACACGTTGTGGGTGGCGGTACGATGCTCCTTGCGAATACTTTCCAAAAATTCGAGCGCCTGCCCTTCTGTTTGCGCTATACCGAGCGATGCGATAAACTCGCTCTTTTTTTCTACCATGCTGACGCTCACCGCCGCCGCAGGTACTTTGTAGCTTTGGATAGTTCTCACTCCTTTGGAGAAAGTTCACACATCTATAGTTACTTTCTACACTGTGCAAAAAACTGTCGGCTTGCTCTGCTTTTCTCAAAATTAGCATTATAAAAAGGGTCGCATAAGCGACCCTTTTTAAGGTAATCACAAAACTTATTCGCCCTGCTGTGCCATGTTGAAACGCTTCTTGAAGCGGTCCACACGTCCGCCTGTGTCCACCAGTTTCTGGCGACCTGTGTAGAACGGATGGCACTTATTGCACACCTCCACACGAATCTCGGGACGGGTGCTCTTTGTCTCGAACGAGTTGCCACAAGCACAGCTCACCTGTGACGCTTCGTACTTAGGGTGAATTCCTTCTCTCATAGCTGCATCTCCTCTCATATGTAACACGCCGTGTACTCCGCTTTGGATGGCGTATGAGCACACGAAAATATTGCGCTCGTATAAGCGCACATTTATTATACACCACTGTGCCACAAAACACAAGTATTTTATCCGAAGGTGAGTGGCAAACGAGATGATTTTGTTTTTTGTGTCCACTCCCATCCAAGAGTATGCGAGGCAAAAAAAGCAACACTTACCCAAAATGGCTTACAAACACCCTTTTGAGCAAGTGCCACACATTTCACATCACTATTATAAAGGCAATCTTAGCCTATAAGTGCTATTGCCTCTACTTCCACAAGCACACCCTTGGGCAGTGCCTTTGCCGCCACACAGCTACGTGCCGGCTTGGATACCATATACTGCTCGTACACCGCATTAAAAGCGGCAAAGTCTGCCATATCCGCAACAAAGCAGGTTGTTTTTACAACGTTTTGCATGCTTGTGCCGGCTTCAACCAACACCGCATCCAGGTTTTTAAGAACTTGATGCGACTGTGTGGTTATATCACTTCCTACAACTTCACCACTTACAGGGTCCAGTGCAATTTGACCGGAGGTAAACAGCATGTTTCCACAAGCAATAGCCTGGGAGTATGGCCCCACAGCAGCAGGTGCTTTTTCAGTGTGTATTTTTTTGATTTCCATAGTAAAATACCCCTCTCTAATCTCAAAATAAGTTTATGTGCCTACAAAAAGTAAAACACACAGTATAATGTCACAAGTATCACTCTACCGCATTTGTGGTGGGCTGTCAAGCCGAAAGCGATAGCCCCCACCGAGAGTAAACTTCCGATGCACTTAGCTGTGCTCCATCTCCAGAAAATGCACGCAATATGGCGACATCTCATATCCACCGCCAAAGTCCACCTTCCCGCCCGAAAGTCGCTCGACAGCCACGCCCGAGCGTGCGTCAAAGTGAGCGGTGTGCACCTGACTGTCGGCGTTCACCGCTATCAAAAACCTGCTGCCCTGCACCCTACGCTGAAAGATAAACTGCTTGTTTGTCAGGTACACCTGCGTGTAGTCGCCCTGCTGCAAGGCAGGTTCATTTTGGCGCAGTGCCGCCATTTTTGCAATCACCTCGCACTGCTCGTTTTCAATAGGAGCTTCAAACGCCCTGCGCAGTGCGTCATCCCCTTGCTTTTTATCGCCCACTTCACCCCATTCACTGCCGTAATAAAGGCAGGGTATGCCCGGCATTCCAAACAAAACACCGTACGCAGGTAGCACATGCTCAGGACAGCTCAATATAGAGCTTAGGCGGCTGACGTCGTGATTGTCCGCAAAGTTTAGCAGTGGCAAGCCTTTGTACAGCGTCCAATCTTCCGGCCCAAACTGCCTGCTGAGGCTGTGCGCTATTTCAAACATATTAAGGCTGTTAAAGCTGGAATATAGCCCCTTGTAACACTCATAATTCGTGACCGAGTGGAGCATTTGCGGGTTTGCATAGCGCTTATAGTCCCCATGCAGTACCTCCCCTACCAAGAAAAACTCCCTTTTCAGCCCGTTTACATGCCCACGTAGCGCACGCATAAAATCCTCCGGCAGGCAGTATGCCACATCCAAGCGAATGCCGTCTATATCAAACTGCTCTATCCACCCCTTGACACATTCAAATAGGTAGGCAGTCACCTGCGGATTGTGCAGGTTCAGCTTAACAAGCTCGTAATGACCCTCCCAGCCCTCGTACCAAAATCCATCGTTATAGCCGCTGTTTCCGCCAAAATCGATGCAAAACCAGTCCTTATAAGGGGAGCTTTCTCTATTTTGCTGTACGTCCCGAAATGCCCAAAAACCCCTGCCGACATGGTTGAACACGCCATCCAGCACCACACGAATACCCTGCGAATGAAGCTGCCTGCACACATCCGCAAACACCTCATTCGTGCCAAGGCGCACATCAATTTTCGCAAGGTCTCGGCTGTCATACCCATGTGCATCACTCTCAAAAACAGGGTTAAACAAAACCGCCCCCACGTTGAGCTTTTTCATGTGCGGAATCCATGCACATACCCTCTCTATCCTGTTTTGCAGCACCCCGTCGTTACTTTTCGGCGCATCACAAAATCCAATCGGGTAAATTTGATAAAAAACCGTTCTCTCAAACCATTCAGACATTACTTTCTCCCCCCCATTCGTTTTTACTATTTGGCAAATGGCGCCTACCGACAAAACTATTTCGTATTATATTTCATAATAATACGTTATAGGTTTATTTTTTTAGTATAACATAGTTGTAAGCCATCCTGCAAAGTGATATAATCCATTCATTATATATGCAACAAGCATATATCGTACCCTCACAGCTTATCCTTAGGAGGCAGAACATGGAGTATAGAGTTTTCAAGAAGGACGACCGCAAGGTTTCGCTTTTGGGATTTGGTGCTATGCGCCTGCCCGTGGCAGACGAAAAAACCCAAGAGGTAGACTACGCTGTGGCAAAGCAGATGATAGACGCCGCTTACAACGCAGGTGTGAACTATTTCGACACAGCATACTGCTATCACGAGGGCTATTCCGAGACATTTTTAGGTGAAGCGCTGAGCGAGTACCCACGTGAAAGCTACTTTCTAACAAACAAAATGCCCGTGTGGATGCTAAAAAGTGCCGATGACATCCCACGCATTTTTGATGAACAGCTGCAACGATGTAAGACGGATTACTTCGATTTTTATCTCATGCACTCACTGGGTGAAAAAAGCTTTAACACAGCCGAAGAGTACGGCCTGTGGGAGTTTTTGCAAAAGAAAAAGGCAGAGGGAAAGATACGCCACATAGGCTTTTCTTTTCACGATTTGCCCGAGGTGCTGGAAAAAATATGTGCGAAGTACCCGTGGGAAGTCGGCCAGATTCAGATGAACTACATGGACTGGGAGCACCAGCGCGCAAACGAGCAATACGAGATTTTAGAGAAATACGGCATCCCCTGCATTGTTATGGAGCCGATGCGTGGCGGCACGCTCACAAGCCTTGGCGATGTGGCAAACGGCATACTGCGCAGTGTAAACAAAGAGGCCAGCATCCCCTCCTGGGCCATGCGCTGGGTGGGCGCTTTCCCGAATGTACTGTGCGTCTTAAGCGGTATGCACACACCCCTTGCGGTGGAGGACAACCTTAAAACCTATGCGTCTTTGCAGCCACTTTCCACAGAGGAGCAGGAGACACTGCAAGAAGCCATTGATGAGTTCCGCAGCCACACCCTCATCGGGTGCACCGCCTGCCGCTACTGTATGCCCTGTCCTGCAGGGGTTGACATTCCGGGGCTTTTGGCCATGCGCAATGTATACGCATTCAGCAATGACCTTGTGTGGTTTGCTAAAGAATATTTCGGCTTCCCACAGGAGAAAAACGCCGCTCAGTGCGTTTCCTGCGGCCAGTGTGAACATGCCTGTCCACAGTCTTTGCCTATTATAAACTTGCTTTCGCAGATTCACAAAGAGGCCGAGGACAACAAATAATATTCCCCACTAAGCACTAACCAACACGGCTTTTCATCGCCCACCCTAAGCATTCATGCTCCGGGTGGGCGATGCACATATATGCGATAATCTCCTAAGTCCCCCTTTTTTCACAAAAGCTTTACACTCCCCTTACACAAAAAAACTTGCATTCACACACCCTACATGCTACAATATCCATGACAACCGAATATGATGTCTTCAGGGCAGGGTGAAATTCCCGACCGGCGGTTATAGTCCGCGAGCGCGTGTGTCCATGCGTGCCGAATTGGTGAAACTCCAATACCGACAGTACAGTCTGGATGGAAGAAGATGTGTTGCTTTGGCCGTTTTTCTGCGGCGCAAGGCGTGAGGCACCCGAAGGCACTACTTTGCGGGTGTTAATTTTTTTATTCGGAGGTATTTTCATGTCCAAAACAAATGTACGCAAGATGGTATTCATGGCTATGCTGGCGGCGCTTTCGGTGGTGCTGGTGTGGCTGGTACACTTTCCCATATTCCCCGCTGCTCCCTTTTTAGAGTATGACCCCGCAGACATCCCCATTCTGATTGCAACGTTTGCGTACGGCCCTGTGGCAGGCCTGCTCATCACGCTGGTGGCCTCCATTATCCAAGGGCTTACGGTCAGCGCCTCGGGCGGGATTTACGGCGTACTAATGCACATTATCGCCACCGGAACATACGTTTTGGTAGCAGGCTTTATCTATAAATACAAAAAGAGCCGCATAGGTGCTGTTGTTGCGCTGCTTTTGGGCACACTCGCCATGGGTGTTGTTATGTCCGGCGCAAACCTGCTCATAACCCCCTTATTCATGGGCGTGCCCACCGAGGCTGTGGCCTCCATGCTTCTGCCTGTCATCCTGCCATTCAACCTTATTAAAGCAGGTGTCAACGGCATATTGGTTTTTGTTTTGTACAAGCGTGTGGGAATGCTGATAAAGAGTGAAAAGCCCAAAACAGCACTTTCTACAAAGTAGCGCTCGCCATACATTCAGAGCTGTAAAAACAACGCGGCAAGAGGGTGAAAACAATCAAAACAGAACAAGCCCCTCAGAATGACAGTAACAGCGGAAAGTCCGCCCTGCGCCGCCTGTGCTTGCGCTTGCCGCTACTGCGTGATTTGTACCCATACCTTGCCGCCTGTCGCATGTTTGGCCGCAAAACCGTACAGTTCAACCTAAAGCACTACGGCAACTTGGATGGAAGCAAAAATCCGTTTGTGCCAAGTATGCAGGAAGCCTTGCAACAGGAGAGTGTCAAGTTTTCACAGCCGCTTACCTTTAGCATTTTGTGCCCCTTGTACAACACCCCACCGCACTATTTGCGGGAAATGTTGCAGTCTGTCTTGGGGCAAACTTACGGCGAATGGCAGCTTTGCCTTGCGGATGCCAGCGATGATGAGCACAGCTATGTACAAAAAATAGTGGCTGAATTTCAAAAAAAAGACAAAAAAAAGCGCATTTCATATAAACGACTTGCGCAAAACAATGGTATTTCAGCCAACACAAACGCCGCAATGGACATGGCAAAGGGAGAGTATTTTGCCATTTTAGACCACGACGATGTCTTGAATATCAACGCATTATTTGAGGCTCGCACGGCCATCGACAAACAAAATGCAGAGCTTGTTTTTAGCGATGAGTGCATTGTGCACAAAAGTGACCTTAGCCGCGTGGATGTGTTTCACCTAAAGCCGGATTATGCACCGGACACCCTGCGTGCGAGCAATTACATCTGTCATTTTATGGTATTTTCACGTCAGCTTGTAGAAAAAGCGGGCGGCGGCTTTCGTAGCGAGTACGACGGCAGCCAGGATTTCGACATGGTTTTGCGCCTGAGCGAAAAGGCAAACCATGTGGAGCATGTGCAAAAGCTTTTGTATTTTTGGCGTAGCCACGATAGTAGCGTAGCAAGCAGCCTTTCATCCAAGCCGTATGTGGTGCAAGCGGCAAAAGCGTCTGTCGAGGCACATTTGCAACGTGTCGGCTTAGATGGCAAAGTGTCTTTAATTGAAAAAGACAGCTGTATTTTCAAGGTGGACTATGCCGTACACGCAAGACCCTCCGTAACGGTTGTGCTGAGCGACTGCGGCAGTAAAGAGCAACTTTTTCGGTGCATCGAAAGTATTTTCAAAACATCAGCTTCTTACTTGGCAAAAATTCTCATTCTTGCGTTGCCAAAAGAAAAAGAAAGATACTTCACACTCGCACAAAGAGATAAAGTGCAGATAATCGACAGCACAAGCAGCGAAAGCTTTGCACAGCGTGCTTCGCGTGCACCCGAGCAAACCGACAGCGAATATTTGCTTTTTCTAAACAGCACAGCCGTGCCACTAAATGACGATTGGCTGAAGGAATTGCTAATGTTTGCACAGCGCCCCGATGTAGGGGCGGTCGGGGCAAAGCTGTGTGATGAAGGGGATGCCATGCGGCACACGGGTCTTGTTTTGGGGCTTTGCGGCACTGTGGGAAACAGCCAGTGTGGCCTTTTGCGAAACGAGCTCGGATTCATGAGCAACCTCGCCTATGCACGCAACGTAACAGCGGTGGAAAAGGCGTGTTTGCTGCTGCGCAGGGCGACATTTTTGGAGGTGGGCGGATTTGATACCGCTTATCTTGAAACCTTGGAGGATGTAGACCTTTGCCTTAAATTACGCAAAGCCGGCTATGTAAATATATTTACTCCGTTTGCCGAGCTACGCATGGAGGAAAAGCCCGAATGTTGCGGATATGCTTTGCAAAACAAAGAGGATAAAAATCATCTGCATACTACATGGCAAGCAGAGTTTCAAAAAGGAGATGCTTATTTCAACAGAAACTACAGCTTAGAAACATGCAAATTAGAGGTAACTATTCTACCGTAGAGTATACGCTATGAATTGCTTTTGTCTTCTCCCAAAATAGCACTTGACAAGTACCGGCATTTTCGGTATACTAATACATGCGCAATCAAGGTTGCCTTTGGGTCGTTGCCCGAAGTTTATCCTTTAGTGTGCATAATATGCGGCCATGGCGGAATTGGCAGACGCGCTAGATTCAGGTTCTAGTCGGGGCAACTCGGTGGAGGTTCAAGTCCTCTTGGCCGCACCAGTGTGAGTGTTCTTATAGGATTTAAGTATCCTAATAAGAACACTCACTTTTTTTATGTCTTTTTACACTAACAATCCACGGCTCGGCTGGCTAAGGGCGTGTAAGTTACCGCTACACCTCGTCTTGTTGCAAGCGAAACATCGGGGAACTCCAAAGGCACATCTTCGGGTATCTCGATAGAGCCGATGCAGTTATAATGAATAGTGATATTTTGGGTCTGCACTCCGTTTTCTGGGAGAGTCCCATAAAGTGTGTAACCGCCAATCTCCAAAATGATGATGTTTGCCACAGATTTGCTGCCGTAGGGAGGGTGTAGCCCGAACGAAGGCGGCATATCTGTGGCGGTGCGCCGCTTTCACTCAGGATGGAATCCTGTCTTCAAATTTGTAGGACACATATTTCGTGCTATTGCGTATTTGATGAATGATACACAGTTGCTGTTCTGTGTGCGGAAATGCGGCTTCTATCGCCTGTGAGAACCCGCTGAGGTTGTCCCTGCACGCGATGAGTATATCACACGCACCTCGGTTTTCTGGTTCGTCGCAGATACCAAGCCAAAAAAGCATATAGTGCCGACAATAGTGTTCAGGCGACATATTTTGGTGATTTTTCCGCCATACTTCGTAGTCAAAACTCACATTTTATATATTACATGTGTTGCTTTGAGGTAATCCTCGCCGGATTTTCTAATATGCATTCATATATCTCTCCTGCCTGTTATAGTCCGTCTATAAGTAGCCTTATAGCTATTAAAATCAGCACAATTCCACCAATGATTTCGGCTTTGCTGTTTAGCTTTGTTCCTATCTTTTTGCCGGGGATTACTGCACCAAAACACATAACAAGTGTAATTGCTGATATAATTGCTAACATCGTGATTTTCATCAGTAAAACATTAACATTCTTTCTCTTTTGTGTTATACTGAATTTTGAGTTATGAAGTGAGCATATGCCGAACATGACAAATGCCCAAAAAAGCACAATTTCATTCTCTTTATTCAATCGCAGTCTTGCCTGTGAAATTTTTAATCCGTAAAATATCGTGCGCTGGGTAGTGTTTTAATTCGTGCCAACACCACCCGGCGTATACTGAAAAAGCATAGAAAAAGGGGTAACAAACATGATGAAATTTGTGCACAAAAAAGCGGCGCCACTTTTGCTCGTTGTGGTATTGCTGACACAGCTGATGGGCATCACGGCTTTTGCCGCAGAAACAAGCATCACCGTAGCAGCCGCAGAGAGTGCTGTAAAGGCCGGGGAGAGCACCACCCTCACCGCCGAAATCACTCCCGCACCTGCCGAGGGAGCGTCTGTGACATGGAGTATGTCGGGGAATGCAGAGGGAACCACCCTCACACCCGATGCCGCCGACACCACCCTTGCTACCCTAACCATGGCAGCCGCGCAAACCGAGCCTGTCACCGTTACGGCAAGCGTTGAGGGTTATTCCGGCAGCGCCGTGGTGGGCATATTAGTGCCTGCCACCTTTGCCATCACCTACGATGCGAACGGCGGCGGCGGTTTGCAAGATGCCGGGAGCGCCACCGAGGACGTAGCGTTTTCGCTACCTACTGAAACCACTTTTACACCACCCGAGGGGCAAAGCTTTAAGGGCTGGGCACTGGATAAAGATGGCATAGCCATGTTGGAAGCAAGCCACCTTTTCACAGAGCCCACCACCGTGTATGCCATTTGGGATGCGCCGGAACAGGAGCCGGAGCCAACACCGGCACCTGCCGATATAGCTTTGGCACAAGCGGCCCCACCGCAAACCTATGTCACCATCACCTTTGATGCAAACGGCGGAAGCGGAACCGTCCCGTCCCCAATGCAAGTGTCTACCGAGGTGACTGTTTTCTCAACTTCTCTTCCTGCCGACGGGTTGGTGGCACCTGCCGGAAAATCTTTTGCAGGCTGGTCAGCCTCACCCACGGCAGCCGTTGGGTTTAACAACACACGGTTTATGCAAGACACCACGCTCTATGCCATTTGGCATAACACCATCACCATATCCTTTGATTTAAACGGTGGCACGGGTGATGCAATGAGCCCGATTACCGTCAGCACCCAAGATACCCTCATAGCACAGCTACCGGATATCGAAAACCCGCCTAATGTAACGCCACCGGCTGGGAAAATATTTGCCGGCTGGAGTTTAACACCGGATGGAGAAGCCCTTCGGCAAGTGTTTGGTACCCTTTACTGGGAGGGTGCCATACCCACAGGGGACACTGTTTTGTATATGTTATGGCGTTCGCCGCTCACCATCTCGTTTGATTTGAACGGTGGCAGCAGCACAGTGAACAGCCTTACTGCGGCGGTTGGTGTTGAAGTGGCCTTGCCTACCTCCCAGAACGTCACACCGCCGGAAAACCAGAGCTTTGTAGGCTGGTCGCTCACGCGTGGTGGCCCGCATATTCCTTCATACTTCGCCTTCGCCGAAAGCACCACACTCTATGCCTTGTGGGTAAATACCATCAACATCACCTTTGATGCGAATGGGGGCTCTCCCAATTTTCAAAATGCCACCACCGTTACGATGAGTGTTGCGCAGGGAGAAACAGCCGAATATCTCCGTAATTTCCATCAAACGATTGGCTTTGTTGCACCTGAGGGGCAAACTTTTGCAGGATGGTCCTTAAGCAGGACGGGCGAAATTTTGGCCAGTGAGTATGTATTGACGCAGGATACCACGCTATATGCTGTTTGGGCCGATGCAGTGACGATAAGCTTTGATACAAACATAGCCCCCGCAAACAACATTGTGTATACAGAGCAGTACCCAAAGAATGTTGCGGCGGAAACAGCGTCCTTCGCGTGGTATCCGGATAAGCCGCAAGGCAAAGAATTTGTGGGCTGGTCACTCACCCGAAACGGCCCGGTTTTGGGTGCAAGTTTTACGCCAACACAAGACCTTACCCTATATGCCATTTATGCAGACCCCATCAGCATTTCTTTCGACGTGAATGGCGGTTTTTTAAGCATGTATGTCTGGGTTGTAGGTAGCGGTGTGCCCATTTACCGTCTTCCGGAAATACCAGCTGGCATCCCTACAGGGAAGAGCTTCCTTGGCTGGTCCACCACAAGAGGCGGCTGGCCGCTTAGCCCCGAAACACCCATTAGCGAAGGCATCACCCTATATGCAGTGTGGGATTTGCCCACCACAGGCGCAAGCAGTGCCACCATGCTTTCACCGCAAACCGGGGTGTACTAAGCCGGGGCTTGCACCGGGTGTTCAACCATCTGATTTTGGAAATATTTCCGCAATCTTCGCCCTTCAAAACTCACACTTCATAAAGGAGTGTGAGTTTTTTGTATAGCAAAACCACCGGCCTATCCAGTGGTTCAAAAAAATATCCCCCCGCATGCGGCGGGGGGAGCTATACCAAAAAGTTAAACCTAAATTTTGAACTACCTACGCCGATACTATGCGTACACACCCGTCTGTGGGCTAAGCGCCGTGGTAGTGCCCGACGTTCCACGGGAAGCCCAGTCTACCACCACGCTGTAAAC
>CAYJGZ010000001.1:0-342796 GCA_964370045.1 uncultured Oscillospiraceae bacterium | reverse complement strand
TTTAACATATGTTTACTAACTTTGTAATTGGTACAGTGATGGGGGGCAAGACCACGACGATGATGTGACGATGTACCTAATGAAATATAATTAGTTGAAACAAGGCGAATTTGAGTATACGATGGTTTGCTAATTAGACGATGGCGTACCACAATTAACCATAACGTATCAGAAATTGCTACAATACAATCAATTCAATGCTAATCAGTTTCGCCATTTCTATTTCTCCTTTGCTTATAGGAGATTATATCATTTACACAGTTTGTGGGACAGTCTCGAAAAAACGCTGATAACATGCGGTTTTACAGCCATTAAGCAATGTTGAAAAAGAAAAAAACAGAAAAAGCCGCTGAACTTTCGGCAAAAAGTAAAAAACAAGATTAAGCGTTTACCAACTCGGTAGGCGTTTTTCTTTTCGTCAATTCCACTTACAACGACATAAATTTATCCGCCTACTCTCGATACAGGTCAATAGCGGCGTGAAGCGTCTTCAAAACATCTTCCCTCAAATGCCTCGGACTTAATATTTCCACCATGCCGAGGTACTGCAATGTCCAGTATTTCATTGCGTTTAGGTTCACCCTCACCGAAACTATTGCATACTCGCTCTTATCCTTGTCCTCCTTTATGTCGATGTCTTTACCGAACCAGTCAAACACTTCCCCAATATCCTCCTTGGGAACACGAAATGTCACAGGCTCACAATTTCCGATACACATGTGGATATGCTCCGCCATATATTTGGGCAAATCAAGCCCTTGTTCCAGCCCTTTCACAAGCTGCATCGGCTTTGCTTTTTCGTCTAAAATCTCACAATCGCTGATTCTGTCCACACGCAGGTGAGTGGCATTGTCGTATTTGTCGTGATTGCCAAGCAAATAATAGCGTCCGTTTGTCGCCAGTAGCTGATATGGGTTTATTATGTAACGCTCCTCCCTTATGGGGTGAAGCTGTTTATCCACTCCGTAGCGGTTAATTTTAAGCGACACTTTGCACTTTTCGCCGATGGCTTCGTCCAGTGTTTGCAATGTGTAAAAATATTGCTTGTTGTGCCTTGCGTGCAAGGAGGACAAGCTCATAACATGGTGCAAATTTCTGCCAAAACTCGGTCCCATAAAGCTACGCAGTTTTTCAATCAGGGCCTTTGCTTGATTTGGCGGAATGTGTGGCGAAAAGTAAACACTGTCGATGAGCAAACGAATTTCACTGTCCTCAAACTCACGGCTTGCCAGATAATAGCCGTCGTCGTGCGCAATGTCAAAGCCGTATGCCATCAGCTCTGTGATATTGCGCCCAACAGCCTTGCGCTCACAGCTTGTTTCGTATTCGTTTTGCAAGTACTTTATGATGTCGGCTTGCGTTAGGCGATGGTTTTCATCGCTGTGCGCTCTTAGAATATCTAAGATGTAGATGTTTAGCATCTTTTTACTGCCCATGTCGTGCATAATAATGCTCCATTCCGCCGCTTCGCATCGGCACAAAGTTTAATGAAATATGCGGCTCTCATTATGCGAAGCACAAGGAATGATAAGAGCATTATTGATTTTAGATGGCTTAGTTTGAACCTTGTTTCAAACTAACCGCTCCTTTTAGGGGAAATAGCCTCTTGTCTTGTTGAGCTTAGTATACCATGTTTTATGTACCTTTTTTGGTGCGCAGTGGCTGTTATACTTGGGTTATGAGCAGGAGAATAAAGGAGAGTATAACATGCCAAATCAATTAAAAGGCGAGATGCTACGCAAAAGCAAAGCAGACAGAAAAAGCTTTGCACAGATGCCGAGAAACGAGCTATATGTGCTACTAGACGGGCTAAAGAGCGCACACAATGTAGGCACTATTTTGCGATTGTCGGATGCACTGCTTGTGAAAAAGGTGTTTATTTGTGGAAACGGTGCCCTGCCGCCGAGTAAGCGGATTAAAAGAAGTTCTATTGGTGCGGAAAAATGGGTACCCTTCGAGCACTGTGAAAAAGCACTGCCAACAGCACAAGCACTGAAAAATCAAGGCATAAAACTGGTTGCAGCCGAAATTGCGGACGAGAGCATGGAGTATACGGCGTTCGTGAGCAAAGAACCGACGTGCTTGATTTTGGGCAATGAAAACAGCGGTGTATCAGCGGAACTTTTGGAAATTGCGGACGTAGTACTGCACCTGCCGATGCTGGGCATGTGCAACTCGGTGAATGTATCCACGGCGGCCGGGGTGCTCCTTTATCATTTGTATGAACAGCGGAGAAAGCAGGAATAACTGCAAGGAAATAGAGAAAGAGGCACGCACGGTGGGCGTGCCTCTTTTGTATTACTTAGCATAATTGTGGGGCAGAGCTGATGCCCAAGTGTAGTTTTGTCTTTTTGATACTACTTTAATGCGCTAATCACTGCATGCACGTACTCGTCTTCGTTTTTCGCCTCTGGGCGATAAGTAATTACATATTTTGATTGCTTTCCGTCATCGTGTGAAATGATACCGGACACCATAAAATTTGACGTTTCTTCGTTGATGATGGTTTCGTCCATCTTCAATCGTTTACGAAGTGAGCCTAAAATGTTTTCTTGTCCGCTATGTTGTTTGCCGACACAAAAAGAGATATAGGTAGGCTGTAATGTGCTGATTTCATAGCACAATATGTCTGCACACAACTCTTTTTGTTTATCCATTAAAAGGAAACTTGGGTTGCCTTTTTCCATATAGCCAATTTTATACAAATTACTCCATGCCATGCTTTTTACATTTTCATGAATAGTTCTTTCATTTGAAAGGGTAAGTTCTTTGTATATTCTGTTAGCGGTGCGCCAAAAAGCAGAGCGATTAGCAGTTGCATAAAGTTGAATACTCGCTTCACGATTTTTTAGCTCTGTAATTTCATCGTGCACATATTCACTGTAATTTTTATCACCAAAATAGTGTTCGCCCATATCCCAGCCATTTACCGCACGCCCCACTATCATAAAGCTGTCTTTTGCGGCAGGCACGTAGTGCTCGCCTAACTCACAGAATTGAATTGATAATTCTTTGTTTTTGCTTTTTGGCGGTAGAATAGTCGCCTTGCTTTCAAATACGGTGGACATCTTTTGAAACAAACGAATGTATTCTTCCGAATAAACTGCTTGCCAAATTTCTTTTGCCATTTGTTATCCCTCCATATTTTGACCAAAAAATAAGTCCACCGTTAAAACAAACATGCTAAAATGCCCTGAAGATAGTATAGCACGCCTGCTATACTACTGTCAATTTTTCAAAACCCAATCACCTTCCCCCTCTTCTCTCCCACGCTCTGCGGCACCTCAAAATCTTCCGCCAGTAGCGTTTCCACATCCTTTTGCGTCACCGCCGCAACATCGCTGCTCACCAGCCGAGACGCCTGATTCATCATGGCCGCTTCAAGCAAATTTCGCCCAAAGCGTCCGCCGCCAAAATCAGGCGAGTGGCAGGCGGCCTCAAACACGGGCAACAGCTTTTCCCGCACCCCCTGCCCAAGGCACAGCTCTTTCTGCCTTGCCAGCAATTCGGTGATGTCAAAAAGCTCCTTTGGCGTGTAGTCCTCAAAATGCACATGGAATGCAATGCGTGAGCGAAGGCCTGGGTTGCGCTGTAAGAACTGCTCCATCTCGTCGGGATACCCCGCGAAAATCACCACCATGTTTTCCCTGTTGTTTTCCATCTCCTGCACAATAGTGTTGATTGCCTCATCACCGTATAAGCCTTCTTTTCCGTCGCACAGGGAATAAGCCTCGTCAATAAACAAAACACTGCCTATTGCATCCTCAAACTTTTCCTTCACAATTTTCGCCGTCCAGCCTACATATTTTCCCACAAGCTCAGCTCTACCCACTTCGTGCAAGTCGCCTTTGGTGAGTACCTCATTTTCCTTTAGTATTTGCGCAAACAGCCGTGCTACGCTGGTTTTAGCCGTTCCCGGGTTGCCTGTGAACACCATGTGCATGGCAGGGCTGTTCTTTTGCATTCCCATGTCTGCAAAAAGCTTTTGCGCTTTGTAGTAGTCCAGCGCCTTTTGAATGGTAGCCTTTGCGGCAGAAAGCCCCACCATTTCCTGCAACGTGACGTAGGCACTGCCCCGAGGTTTTTTAACCCCCTCATCGCAAAACGCATCCACAATCTTGCTGTATTGAGGGTACAGCTCCGTTTTCAGCTTTTTACTATACCAAGATTGAAACGCATTGTACACATCGTTCGGCAAAAAGCCTTTTTCGGTGTCCTGCAATGTAGAAAGCAGTGCTTCATCCGGCGAAATAGAGTGGTCCTTGGCAAGCCTGTTTAGGTAGCTTTGCGCATCCTTGCCAAACAAAACATCCTCCTGAATTTCAATTAGTGAAACGCCGCCAAGGTTTTGATACAGCTGTTTTTTTGCTGTATCATTCAGTCGCTTAGTGCAAAAAATCGTAAGTGTTTTGTTTTTATGCTTTTTCATCATAGTACAAAACTTTTCCAGAAAATCGTCTCCGTAATGCGAAACTCCTCGCCCGTCATTTTGCTCAATACACAGCTCAACCGCCATCGAGCCGCCTTCACACAAGGAATAGTAGGTATCTTGTTCTCCCAAATATCCTTCGCTGCAATTCTTTGTGGGCATAAAGCAATATCGCCTACTTTGCAGTCTCCCGTTTTTATAAAGTGCGCTCACCAAAATCTCTATGATTTTTTTGGTTTTTTCCACGCTGTCACACGCAATGACATAGTGAACCGGGTGGCCAAACACATTTTTTTGTGGGGGCGGTGTATAAATACGCTGAATTTCCGCAAGCAGGGTGGAGTCGCACAAAAGCTCCTTTGCACCGAGCAAAAGCTTTGCTTTACTCTTGTTTTCGGCGCAAATCCACTCACGACTGCGAAAAAAGCGAAAACCATGACGATAGAAGTTTCTGTTAATGTCTATGTAGTCATATATGTCAAACCTATTTTGGATGAAACTATTTTCCGCCATATCAAGCAGATGGTCTATGTCTTTGAAGGTGATTTCTTCACTGTTTTCAACATGAGCAGACAGCTTAAACTGCAAGAAAAACGCCGGGAGCTGCCGCTTGATATAGGAAAGCTGTGTCGTCTTTGAAATGCAGGCCAGCGTAAGCCTGTTTTCCGCAAGCTCACTAAAGCACAGGTAAAACTCGTTATTCATTTGAAGCGCAAAAGCTTCGTATTTATAGGTAAGTGCTTTCGGGGTTCCAAAGAATTTTAACATGCCTTTTTTGGTAGTGATATTTTTCGGCATACCCTCCACGGTGGCTTCTATTTTATAATACAGCATGGCTCTCTCCTTTCTCTTGACGTCATTGTAGCAAGAGGAGTGAGACATTTTTGGTGCATAGCTTTTACTATATTGAAAATATAGATTATTTGATTTTTTATATGCTCGTGAAAATTTAATAGTATAAATACAAGGAGGATTACAATGACTTATGCGCTCTGCGAAGAAAGTCGCCCTGTAACCAATATTAAAGTCGTGGGTATTGGTGGCGGAGGCGGAAACGCCGTGAATGGCATGATTGAGTACGGGCTTAAAAATGTGGAGTTTATTGTGATGAACTCAGACGACCAAGACCTTTTGAAATTACCTAATATACAAAAAGTACAGCTGGGTAAAAAGCTTGTTTGTGGGCATGGTGCGGGTGGTGTGCCCCAAATAGGCAGGCGATGTGCGGAAGAAAGCCACGAGGAAATATCAAAGACACTTGAAAATTGTCAAATGGTATTTCTTGCGGCAACCATGGGTGGTGGGACAGGGACCGGCGCTACACCTGTGGTTGCTAAAATTGCCCGCGACATGGGAATTTTAACCGTGGGTATTGTCACAAAGCCATTTGCCTTTGAAGGCCGTATGCGGATGAAACAAGCCGAGGAAGGGATTCAAGCTTTATTGCGTGAGGTAGACTGCCTGATTGTAATTCCAAACGAGCGGTTAAAATTCATAAGTGAAAAAAGAATCACAATGATGAATGCGTTTGCGGCGGCAAATGATGTGCTTCGTCAAGGCGTGGAAAGCGTTACCTCGCTACTGAACACATCAAGCTTTATCAACATAGACTTTGCGGACATACATAACACCATGCGAAACACAGGCTACGCACACATGGGTATAGGACAGGCCAATGGAGCTAACCCGGCCATGAGGGCCGCACATGCGGCGGTGACAAGCCCGTTGTTAGAAACCAGCATTAAAGGTGCAAAAGGTCTTATTTTTAACATCTATGCCTCGCCCGATGCCGCTCTGGAAGATATAGAAGCCGCAGCCGCCAGCATTACCGAGGCTACCCACCCAGACGCTAATATTATTTGGGGTGTGACATTTGCAAATGCCGCTTGCGATTTCATGAAAATTACTGTGGTGGCTACCGGGTTTGATGCGCATAGCGATGCAAGCTCAAACAGTTTATACGAGTTTGATGTCATGAGCGCTTTCGACAGAGAATAGCATCCTGTAAATGTTTTTGCAGCTGTCAGTAAAGTAATTACACCGCATTACAGTATGCGTAGCTAATAAACATCCCAAGAGGACAAACCGTTGGCGATGAGCGATTGAGAGCGAACTTGAAAACAACCATAAGGGGTGTGAAAAAACGCTGATAACATGCGGTTTTACAGACATTAAGCAATGTCGAAAAAGAAAAAAGCAGAAAAAGCCGCTAAACTTTCGGCAAAAAATGGACAATGCTCATTCGAGATTGGGTTCAATCATCGGTCAGCTCAGTATCTTTTTTGAAGACAGGATTCCATCCTGAGTGACAGCGGCGCACCGCCACAGATATGCCGCCTTCGTTCGGGCTACGCCCTCCCTACGGCGGCAAATCTGTGGCAAGCATCATCATTTTGGAGATTGGCGTTTACACACTTTATGGAACACTCCCTTTTGCCTAATTCAAAAAAAACCGCCGAGCCTCAATCCTCATATTCTATCTCATGCTCCCAAATCGTGCCATCCACAGCACTGATTGTATAGTTATATTCGACTGTTCCGATTCTCCATTCCACCTCATATTCTGCAATCCCATCATCATAATCAAGCTCACACCTAATGTTTCCGGCTTCACTTTCTGCTATGCCCGCATGTGCAAGCGCTATCGCTTTTGCCTGCACTTCACCGATATACTCAGCTGAGGCGCTTGCTCCGGGTGTCGCCGATGTGGGTGGTGTTGCGTTGTGGCTCTCCATGTCGTAGTCATACCCTATAATCTCTCCGCTTATCGCATGAATCTCATAGTCATACTCTGTTGTGCCATCCCAAAATTCCACCTCATATTCCGCAACCCCATCATCATAATCGAGCTTGCAAAACATATGTGACACCTCTGACTCATCCACTCCCGCATGTGCAAGTGCTATCGCTTTTGCCTGCGCTTCGCCTATATAATTTTCAGCGACATTTACCTGTGCTTGCGATGATACGCTCACTGTATCTGCCTGTGCTTGTAGGGAGATAGACTGCTGTTGCTGCTGTTGTTGTTCTTGGGTTGAATACGTGTCTGTAGCACAACCGGCAAGTGCTATTACAACAAGCGCCGAACAAGCGATTACTCCGATTTTTTTGAATAGTTTCATAATAAACCTCCTTAATTTTGGCTGCTTAAACTTTCTTGGGAGTGGACACATGGAGGTGATTTAGAATACCTCAAGCGCAAGAAGAAGGCGCTGTATCCCCGCCGCAGGCGGGAGATACGTCAAATAAATCACCGCATTTGGACACTCCCACTTTCTTTGACACTTTGATTTTACCCTTAAAGCATTAAAGTAACATTAAAAGCATAAAAGTTATTTTGGGAATTTGACGCTAAACAAACTGCCCTTTCCCTCTTTGCTCTCAAGCTCGATTTTTGCATTGTGTAGTTTTGCAATCTGTGCCACAATGGCAAGCCCCAGGCCCATACTTCCATTTTGGCTTGACGTTCGTGAATTGTCCACTTGATAAAATCTTTGCCAAATTTTGCCCTGATGTTCCTTTGATATTCCTATTCCGTCATCCTTGAGCGCCAGAATGATTTCAGCATTGTTTTCGGCGAGCATAACCTTCACATTTCCGTTTTCATTTTTATAGCGAAATGCGTTGCTTATTAAATTAGTAAGTAATCGTGTAATCATCTCACGGTCAAATTCCCCGATTATGTTCGGCGCAATATCGCATGTCATGTTCAAATCAGCGGGGGAAATCAATTTGTTCTCTTCACAAACATCGCTAACAAGCTCACTCAAGCTTATCCTCTTAAAATCCGCTTTTTCAACACCGCGCTCAATGCGGATAAGGTTTAGCAAATCCGATATAAGGCTCGACATCTTCAGGGCTTGTCTTTGCACTGTTTCAAGCGCTTCCTGCTTATCTTCCTGTGTGATACCCTTTCCAAGCGCATACTCACACTGTGCCAAAATAACAGCCGTAGGTGTTCGCAATTCATGAGAAACATCAGAGGTAAATTGCTTTTCCGCTTCAAACGCACTCTCTAACCGCTCAAACATTTTATCAAACGTCTCGGCTAACCCACGAATTTCGGGGCTTCCTCCTTTTAAGTCAATCCTTAAAGTAAGGTTTTCGCTCTCGCTTATCTCTTCAGCTGTTTTCACAATTTTGTCTATAGGGCGGAAAGTGTGCTTAGCAATAAAATAACTGCCACATGCTGCGAATAAAACAAAAATCGGTAAGGAAAATAGCGCCAATTGCAAAATATTACTCGTGGCGCTTGCAACTTCATCCACCGCTATTATTCCCCTCACCCACACAAGCGCAGGAGAGTCTTCAACGGGCGAAAGCATGTCATAAACATAATACAGCGTCCCATCGAGCGTAAACTCGGTGGTTTCTTTGTTTCTAAGCGGCAATGTGGATATGCTCTCTTCAGGGAAATCACCTGTGATATATTCACCATCCTGCGAATACAAAAGCGTGTACACGCCCTTTTCAAAGAAGTCCACATCTTCAGTGTCAAGTGTCCCGTCTTCAAATTCAAGCTCATCCGAATTGTTGCCCACCACCTCTGTCAGCTGGGATATACTATTGGATGATACAACATTCTCGCTCAACGAGAACATCAAACCGATTAAAACCCCTGCCATCAGCAGCATGAGTAGCGCGGTAAAAAGGGTGAGTTTTGTTTTTGCGGATAAGCTTTTCATATTTCCTCCCTTAATACATACCCACTGCCTCTCACTGTCTGAATTAGTTTTGTATCATAATCACTATCTATTTTCTTTCTCAAATATCTGATATACACGTCCACGACATTTGTACTACCCTCATAATCATAATTCCAAATATGATTTTCAATTTTCTCCCTTGAGAGCACCACACCGACATTACACATCATATATTTTAGGATAGCATATTCTTTTGCCGAAAGGTTTATCACAGTGTCCCCACGCTTAACAATGTGTGCGCCTATATCCATTGTTAGGTCAGCCAGCGCTAAAACATTGGTGATATTTCCCGATTTAAGCCTTGTCGCAACACGAATACGAGCCATTAACTCCTCAAGAGAGAAAGGCTTCACAAGATAGTCGTTCGCACCTAAATCAAGCCCCTTTACCCTATCGGCTATAGCATCTCTCGCCGTCAGAAAAACGACAGGTGTTTCTATGCCTTTTGAGCGCATTGTTTTAAGCACGGCAAACCCGTCCTGCTTTGGCATCATGACATCAAGTATAACTACGTCATAATCGGTACCGATAATATAATCAAGTGCCATTTCACCGTCAAAGCAGCTATCTACAGCGTAACCCTCGGAGCTTAATTTTTTGGTTATGATTTTATTCATATCCCTTTCGTCTTCTGCAAGTAAAATTCTCATAATTATGCCTGCCTTATATAGGGTTTTGTTTTATTATCCTACATGTACATTAAAATATGATTAAACATAAAAATCAATAGCTTGTAAATTTAGGGGGTGAATTTTCCGAGCTTTTCAGTTGCAATCTCTTTGCTTTACATTAAAAACTTGTGCACCAAGCACTCGCTAAAGCTTCCCGGCTGTATCACACTTTTGTTCAAGGGCATAGGCACAATTGAGAGCATAGTGCTACCGCTTGATTATGGGTATCTTTGCGGCGGCGCTTATCATAAGCTCTTCCCTGCTCATTCAGTTTTCAGAGCTGCAAAGCCCTCTTTCCATAGTCGGAATTTGTGGATATGCCATATCTCTGATACTTGTGGGAGTCGTTTTGTTCAAAACATTCAGGCGACGAAAATAGACAACCATCCTGCAAAATTATGTACACACCGTAAATTTTCGGTGTGTACATAATTTTGCAAATTCCGACACACATTTCACATGTTATCGCTTTTCATACAAAAAAACATCTATTTTCAACGAAAAAACTATATATTTTGTGTTGACATTTTTCACAACATTAGCTAATATTGAACAATACAAGATCATTATATCCTCTAAGCTATGAAAAATTCATCTCTTGTACACTTTTTTCAATCACTAAAAAGTAGGTGTACATCAAAAAACACAATATAAAGGGTGGCCTCATCTCAATGAAAAAAATATTAAGTATTTTAGCTGTATTTACTATGCTTGTAATGCTCGTGCCCACCATAGCGGTGCTTGCCACCGATACACAGAGCACTGTTTCTGATGATAGTGTTGAAAGCACAAGCGTACAAGCAGTTCCGTTTGATTTTTCAAAGCCGATACGAGTGGGATATTACTCCACCTTTGATGATATGATTGTAGACCTTGACAACCTAACAAACAAGGGATATGGGTACGAAGTGTTTCAAAAAATTTCCGAAAAGAGCGACTTGGAATTTGAGTTTGTGCCTATTGCGGACAGCATGATAGAGGCTGTGAGCAGCGGCCATGTTGACATTGGTGGCTTTAACACCCGAAGTGACGAACGAAGAGAGCAGGTGCTTTATTCCGAAAACCCATTCACAAAAACATATGTTGCACTTATGTCAAGTGATATGAGTATACGATATGCGGACGCCGCGGCTATTGACGGCAAAACTGTCGCTGTCTATGATGAAAATGTCGGTGTAGAGGCACTTGATGCTTTTTGTGCCGAGCACAACATTTCTGTAAATTACCTCTACGGTGAAACCGAAACATACATGGAGCAACACGCTGATTTATACATAACCTATTCTGAAGACCCATCCTCACATGAGCTAAATAACATATTAAACCTCGGTGTATATAACTTGTATCTGATTTCAAGCTTTGAAAACGCTGAGCTCATGGACGTAATCGACAGCACTTTTTTGGAGGTTATTCACACAGAGGGAAACTTTTTCATGGAGCTTGAGGAAAAGTACCTTGCTGAAAATATCGAAATCAGCCACCGCGGGCTGACAAGTGAGGAAGTTGAAACATTAAGACAAAGGCCGCTTGAAGTCGGCTATGTTACAGGCTTTTCGCCAATATCCTACACGAACGAGGCGGGTGAGGCGGATGGCGCAATGGTGGATATTCTATCCTCATATGCCCAGCGATATGGTTTTGAGGTGAACTACCACCCCTACAGCCTCAGCGACCCACCCGAGGCACACGAAAATTTCGACATACTCCTTACACTCTATGGCGACGGAGAGCACGAGAATGAGCACTATGTTGCAAGTGATTCGATTTACGAAATGCCGATGTATGCTGTTATAAACCATGAAGTCCTAAATACAACTGTACTGCCGGAAATACTTAGCTATAGCCCAAAGATTGGCTCGCTGCCCTATCAGATGATAGATTTTAATGCCTTTATCGAATCTGCCCCCAACGCAGAGTTTATTTTTTTCGATGACTGGCACAATCTACTTGACACCTTTGCCACCGGCGAGGTTCCTTTGCTTATTTGCACCGAAAGCGCAACCACATATACAGAGGTATATTTTAATGACTTGTATACTTCTACTGTACTTACCGACCTCAGTGTGTCCATGAATTTTTTCATAAATAAAGAGATAGCGCATGAGTATGTTCCGATATTCAATGTCATAGCGGACCAATATTCACAGCGTGAGTATGCGGCTATAATAGAGACCAACGCCAATGATGGCTTGCCAAATGCACAATCAAGCTTCCTTGAATTTTTAGCAGACAACTGGTACTATTTTGCAATTCTGCTTTTCATCATCGCAGCCGCATTCATAGCGCTATATTTCAGAGGGCAAATCGAAAAAAAGGAGGCCCTGCTCAAGTTATACAATACAGACCCACTTACAGGGCTTACCTCCATAAGTAAGTTCAGAATGGCCGCCGATGACATTTTAAGCAAGGCAAGGCCGGGTGAATACGAGCTTGTATCTTTTGACATTGATATGTTTAAGACTATCAATACCCACTTTAGCACAGACAGGGGCACAACTATCTTAGTTGCTATAGCCAACGCATTAAAAAAAGCTTTTGATGGTATTGATGCGCTTGTTTGCAGAAGAACAGCAGACCAATTTTTGATACTTAGGCGTGTGGATGACGGCGGCTCAATGCGGCAGCTATATCGCTCGGATATTTTCCCTGCTATAGAGGAGAATATAAACGAAAAATACAAGGTTTCCCTATCATTTGGTAATGTTATAATCAACGATGTAAAAGAAAAAATGACCGCAATTATGGGGCAAGCAGATAACGCGAGGTTGACCGGCAAATCGACGCACAAGACCACATTTATCACCTTTGATGATAAAATGCGCACACAGTATGATAATAAAATCAACATCACTTTCCGCATGGAACAAGCGCTGAAAGACCGTGAGTTCGTCGTTGAATATCAGCCTAAAATTGATTTTAAGACGCTTCAAATGGGAGGCGCCGAGGCGCTTGTTCGCTGGCTACCAAAGCTGGGCGATAAAATATATCCGGATGAGTTCATCCCTGTGTTTGAGGCAAACGGCTTCATTCCCCATTTGGATTTGTATGTTTTGGAGGAAGTTTGCAAGTGTCTCAAAGAAAATTGCCACAAAATGCCTATACCTCGCATCTCGATAAACTTATCTGCACATACCATTCTCAGCGATAAGATTGTGAGCAGAGTGACGGACGTGCTCGCTAATTATGATGTTAAGCCATCGGCAATAGAGCTGGAGCTTACAGAAAGTGCAGTGGAGGCGAATACAGACAAATTCCTTACCGTAATAAAGCGATTTAAGGGGCTCGGCTTTCCAATCTCAATAGATGACTTTGGCGCAGGCGTCTCCTCGCTCAATAGGCTATCCGCTGTGGAGGCGGACATACTAAAACTGGACAAAGCGTTTTTGGGCGAGAGCGAAAAAATAGGCAAAAGCATGATTGTTGTTGCCGATATTATCCGAATGGCAAAGCGGCTTTCCATGAAAGTTGTCGCAGAGGGTGTGGAAACCGCCGCGCAGGCAAAATGGCTCAAGGGCATCGGGTGTGATTATGCACAAGGATACTACTTTGAAAAGCCTATGAGTGTTGAGAAGTTTAAGACGTTGCTTGTAGAGCAAAAGCAGTATAGTATAGACTTAACGCAGTAAAACTCATATTTTAAGTTTTGCAGGTGTTTCTTGCTCTTGGATATTACTACAAATAAATCTCTCGTTTCAACGAGGGATTTATTTGTGCATCAGATAAACTGCTATATATGTTTGAAAACTTTCCATGATATATCTTTCGTGATTTCTAAAATTGTGGTAAAGTATTTCGGTAAAGGTAGATATTTATAATTTTGCGCGAGCAGTGCCTGTGTCCGCTACACATAAACATATCGGGGAGCAAAAATGACAAACACAAAACTAAGCGAAAACCTAAGCTTCAAAAAATTCGAAATCATATTGTGGGGCGTGTTTTTTCTGGCCGTCTTCCTGCTCACTTCCCACCAAGATATTGTGGAAACCGCAAACCACAGCTATATTTTTTTGGATAGTATATTCAGCGGAAATGTTCTTGACTTTTACGCTTACGTGCAGTCTCGTCCGCTCGACTTGTACTATACAAACTACGCAAACTACAATATTTTGACCTACCTAATTTTCGGCATATGGCAGCTGCCCCTCTTTGCTTTTTCCAAGATTTTCTCGGTGGCTATCGCCTCGCAGGTGCTTGTGCTGTGGACAAAGCTTTTATCAGTGGCATTTTTTGTGGGCTGTGGCTACATGGTAAAGCTTATCTGCCAAAGGCTTGGGCTGTCGGACAAGCTTTCGCTCATTGCAGCGCTGTTTTTTCTTTTCAACCCCATCGCATTTTTCTCACCTATGGTCATGGGACAGTACGACACGCTTTGCCTATTCTTTATGCTATGGTCTCTGCTCTACTATATAAAAGGCGATATGACGAAGTTTTCCCTCTTGATGGGGGCAAGCGTTGTGTTCAAGTTTTTTTCGCTGCTGGCTTTCATCCCCCTGCTACTGCTAAAAAACAAAAAGCTCCTGCATATCGCAAAATATGCTCTCATAACCCTATGGCTGTACATACCTACGACACTATTGTACTTTGGCAGAGCGCCCGACGCCAACGGCTTCACACGGCTGATGTTTGAGCGTGTTCTCGCCACAGTGTTCCCCACAGCGCTTGCGCCGATACCTGTGTTTTTGTTTTTATACGCCTTAATCTGCGTGTTTGCGTACTTTTATTCAAACAAAGAAAACCTGCCCTACCTCACTGTGTACCTCCCGATGGCTGTGTACGCACTTTTGTTCGTGGGCATGTACTGGCACCCGCAGTGGCTTATTATGCTTGTGCCATTTTTGGTAATCACCACCTTCCTGCAAAAGAACAAGCACGTCTACTGGTATATAGATATTGCACTATGCTTCGGCTTTTTTATGACCTGCTTTAGGGAGTTTTCCTCGCATTTCGGCGTGGGTATATTTTTTGGCGGGGCGCTTAGTGTATCTTCGGAGTTTCTCCTCACCGCAAATGAAAATGCCACTTACATTCATCCGCTGTTTTTGAGCAACATACCCTTTTTTGACGGCATTGTGTCCGCCTGCTTTGCGGCAGGGATTTTTGCGCATCTTATTTTCAAGTTTCCCTTTAAGAACATCAGCCTTTCGGACAGGCTGTCCGCCAAAGCAGACTTTGATAATTTCTCCTACAAAACCTCGCTGTACTGCATTTTCGCCATAGGGCTTGTGCTGTTTTGGTTAGTGCCTGCCACATTTGAGCTGCTCAACTCACTCGGGGTGGTTTAGATAGTATCGTCACTGCTGATAACTGCGCAAAAAGTCCACCGCATAGGCGGTGGACTTTTTATGTGTGGATACATGGCGTTAATTTATAGGTGAAACTCTCTACGTTAAGCCCAAAAATGCGGTATACCCCCGCCTACGGCAGGGGTATACTAAAAAAACAAACTTACACTAATGGCGGGAACATGTGGGAATCGAACCCACCTGAGAAGCTATTAACCCCTCACATCGGTTTTGAAGACCGCGGGGCACACCAGAAACCCTTCTGCTCCCATATACTACGTTAATTGTACTACAAAACCAAGTGATTGTAAAGTTTGGTTATAAACAAAAGTGGCGGTTTATTTTTTGGTATATCCCCCCCGCCTGCGGCGGGGGGGATATACCTTTCTCTTCTCGCACTTAACGTATTCCATACTGTCTCTGCATGTCCACCCACTAAATTTTTACGCACATCTATGTGCTAAACCAAGCACCGCTCTGCACAATACACATATTTATACCTATTATATGCGCAAAATATGTTGTTTCTGCTTTTTAGAGAATATTAGTGCTGTTATCACAACCAAACGCGCGTATCTCCCTCTTTTTTTGTTATTTTCGCTGCATCCAGGTGCTCTAACAGCGCCAGCGCATACTTGCGTGAGGTTTTCCACTTATCCCGAAAATCCGCAAGGCTCATGGGTGCTTTGCTTGCCCACTGCGCTCTTGAGCTCTCCACCGCATGGTCGTAAAACTCTCTGTCCATATACAGCCCATCGCCCAACACCTGCAGGTGCTTTTCTGCTATGAGTACCTGCACCAGCTGTTTCACATCCGATGCTTCTTTAGGCTGATAGCCTGCGAGCAGGTCCGCTAGCGTAGGGCTTTCTATGCCTGCCTTTTTGTAGGTTTGCAGGATTTCCTCCTTTAGTTTTTTGCGTCGCTCTGTATATTTTGGCTCAAAGTCTGCGCATTTTACAAAGCCGTTTGCCTCCCCAATGCCCTCATACTGCACCAGCCGCTCAACAAGTGCCTCCCCGGCGGCCGCATCCAGCACAGAAAACAGGCGCTGGCGCACCTCCTCCCTGCCCATGCCCCCCAAAAGCGGATAGCTCTTGTGAAACTCTTCGAGCATCTTTATCAGCTTTTGGGAGAAAAAGTCGAGGTTGTCATCCGTTAAGTACCTGTCTTTGCCGCAGTTTATCAGGCGCTCCTGCTCTGTTAGCTTTTGCACAAGGCGCTGAAACTCCTCCTTTTGCAGGCCCAGTGCCTTGTACGCATCGCCCACAGGCTGTAGGCTCTCGCCCAGCTTGCCCAGCGCCTCGCACAGGATGTCCTCGATAGAGCCTTTTTCCTGTACCGCAAAGTATTCCATAGTTTCCGCCCGCTTGCGGCGCAGCATCCGTGCGTTTGGGTTTATTATCACGCCGCCGCCTATCGTCTCGGCAGGCGAGTAAAAGCGCACCACAAAGCAGTCCTTTGCCTTGGATGCGAGCGACTCTGCAAGACGAAGCTGAGCGTAGCAGCTCTCCCCTGCCCTCACCTCGTTTACATCCAAAAGGCGCACACGGCATAGCATCGCCCTCGCACCGTGATAAAAGTGCACCATGTCGTTGTTTTTTATCCTGCGCGAGGTGTTTTTAATAAGCGTTATTTTCACATCTATCAGCTGTGCGTTTTGCATAGAAGCCGGCTGTGCCAAAACATCACCTTTGGATATGTCCTCTTTTTTTACGCCCGCAATGTTCACCGCCACACGCTGACCTGCATATGCTACGTCTGCAGGTCTGCTGTGAACCTGCAAGTTTCGCACACGAGCCTCAAGCTCCGAGGGGTATATGGTGAGCTTATCGTCCTTGTGCAGGCTACCCTCAATTAGCGTACCTGTGATGATTGTGCCAAAGCCAACCGACGAAAACACCCTGTCCACAGGCAGGCGAAACGGCTTGTTGAGGTTTTTATTTTCCGCCTGCTCAATAATACTGCGCAGTGTGTCTTTAAGCTCCTCTATGCCTTTTCCTGTGCGTGAGGACACCTCGCAGACGGGCGCATTCTCCAAAAAGCACCCTTCCACTCGTGTGGCAACATCCTCCCGTATCATGCCCACCCACTCGTCGTCTACGAGGTCCGTCTTGGTAATAACAACGACACCATGATGAATATTTAGCATACGCAGGATGTCGAGGTGCTCTATTGTCTGTGGCATAAAGCCCTCGTCCGCCGCAACTATGAGCATCGCCACGTCCACACCGCCTGCGCCCGCAAGCATGTTTTTAATGAAACGCTCGTGCCCCGGAACATCCACAATGCCCACAGGATTTTCAAAGCCGAGGTCCACATACGCATAGCCCACCTCGATAGTGATGCCACGCTTTTGCTCCTCCGCCAGCCTGTCGGTGTCTATGCCTGTGAGTGCCTTTATCAGCTGTGTTTTGCCGTGGTCCACATGGCCTGCCGTTCCTATTATGACATTTTTCACAAGCACAGCCCCCCAACTTTGGCCATTTCGCCCGCAATGGTAGCCACTTCGTGCTCCGCAACAGTGCGCACATCCAAGAGGTACTTCCCCTCGTTTATGCGCCCGATTACGGGTGTGTCGCCCTCTCGCAGTGCCTTTTCCAGCGCATTTGGCGATAGCTTTTCGGGCAATACCGCCACAGCGTAGGAGGGCGTGTACACCGCAGGCGCAGAGCCGCCGCCCACCTCGTTTTGCGTGTTGACTATTTTGCAGGGGATGCCCATGTCCGAAAGTGCCTTGTGCAGTGCCTTTGCACGTAGCATTAGCTCATGCGGTTGCTCTGAAATCATGCGCAAAACAGGCAACACGCTGTGCACATCTTTTTCTTGTATGTACTGCCTAAGCGTAACTTCCAGCGCTGCAAGGCACATTTTATCCACACGAAGCGCACGCAAAAGCTGGCTCTTTTTAAGACGCTCTATGTAAATCTTTTTGCCGATGATGATGCCTGCCTGCGGGCCGCCAAAAAGCTTATCACCCGAAAAGCTTATAATATCCGCACCGCTCTGCACGCTTTGGCTTATGTGTGGCTCGCTTATGCCCAGCTGCGAAAGGTCGCTTACCGCGCCGCTACCAAGGTCATCTATCACCACAAGGCCGTGCTTTTGCCCCAGCTGTGCAAGCTCATTTAGCGGCACACTTTGCGTAAAGCCGACAATTTTATAGTTGCTGGTGTGCACTCGCATGAGCGCCGCCGTCTCCTCGCATATCGCATGCTCGTAGTCGTGCAGGTGGGTTTTGTTGGTGGTGCCTACCTCGCACAGCTTTGCGCCGCTGTGCTCCATCACGTCGGGCACACGGAAAGAGCCGCCAATCTCCACCAGCTCCCCACGTGAGACGACAACCTGCTTGCCTCCCGCTATTTCGCTCAAAATAAGCATGACGGCGGCGGCATTGTTGTTCACCACCAGTGCCGCCTCAGCGCCCGTGAGCTGCTGTAACAGCTGCTCCACGTGCGTATATCGAGAGCCACGTGTGCCGCTTTCAACATCAAACTCAAGGTTAGAATAGTGCATAGCTACATCATATGCCGCCTTCGCCGCCTCCTTGGACATAAGCGCCCTGCCCATATTCGTGTGCAGTACCACGCCCGTTGCGTTTACCACATGGCGCAAGTTTGGCCGCATTTTCTTCACAACAATCTTGTGCACCTCGGCGGCTATCTTTTCTACCGGCGGCACTTCGCATACTGTTTCCGCCAAAATTTCACTGCGCAGATTATCCAAAACATGACGTGCGGCAGGTGTGCAAAGCGCAACACTCTCGTCCTTTAAGCACTGCTGTTTCAGCACCAAATCCACCTGTGGCAGTTTGCGCAACAAATCCTGTTTTGTCATGTTTTTTTACCTCATTTTTTTAGGGTGATGCATCTGTAATTCTCATCGCAAAATGCAATTTTTCAAAGTAAACTCTACTGTAAATAATAGCACAAAACTCGCTATCATTAAAGTGGGGAGATGCAGATTTATTTTACGTTGTACAAATAAAAAGCGGCAACACCGCTGTGGTGTTGCCGCCTTGTTATTTTCAATGTAAGTGGAGACATAAAAGTGATTAGTTAAGCACCAAAAAAGCGACATATCCCCCCGCCGTAGGCGGGGGGATATGCAAAAAACAAAGCTACTCTTTTATCCATACCCTTTTCAATTAAGGGATTTACCCGTATCGCAAAGGTATGTCTCCTTAAAAATTACTCGCTGACGTAGCCCGCCTTTATCAGCTCAGCTCTCGCTGTATCGTGGTTTTTCTCGCTGATGAGCACCATGGGGCCTGTGCAACCCATAGCACTTTCCGCATAAATGCCCACACCTGCAAGCGCCGCCACCGCATCGTCCAAATCCATAACGTCGATGCCTGTAATCTCGGCGGTGACAACCTCTTTCTCCACCGGCTTTGCCTTTGGCGCATCCGCAGGCTTTTCTGTCTTTTTACAGGGCAGGTGCTCTTTAAGACCCGCTTTTTCCGCCTGTGCGATAAGGCTCTTTTTGATGTCGTTCCAGCCGCCCTTGACAAGCTCCGCACCATAGCAAAGAGCGTTTGCAATAACAGCAGGGCCGGACGCACGGGACACAATGAGCACAAGCTCGTCAAAGCCATCGCCCATGCCGGGGCCGTAGCCCCAGCCGGCTGTCTCTATGCCGCCGCCCGAGGTGTAGGAGCTGAACACCTTGCAAAACAGGTTGCCGGTGAGCGAGTCCATCACCATAACGTCCGCAGAGCCCATGAGCATGTCGTTGCCACGCATCACTGCGCCGCCGTCCGCTCTTTTGGAAGCGCTGAAGTTAATGGGGAATCCGTTCTCCGCCAGCTTCTTCAAAACGCGTTCCGCACCACGTGCACCCTCTATGTTGATGATGCCCACGGTGGGGTTTTCGTTGCCGCACGCCTTTGCGGTGGCAATGCCCGTGATAGCGTTGCGCACCATTGCCTCAACAGGCGTGGTGGCAGATGTGCCCGTAGTGGCGGCGAGGTACATGGGGTTTCCGCTGGCAGGGGCAACCACACGGCCTATTGTGGACACGCCGATGGGGAACGGATAGTGCATTGTGACAGCACCGTCCGCCTTTTTGCTCTTGAGCATTTCCTCCATAATTTTGTGGCCCTCGGCCTCATCCGCACACTGAATTGTCTCAACACCCGGCGCTGTAAGCGTGCCGATAAACAACACCTTAACGCCACGTTTTGCCGCCTCGGCCGCACCGTTCAGGCAGTTTTGCTCGCCCAGCTCGCTACCAAGGCCACACATTACCATTGTGGGTGCGCTGCCGAAAGTGCCCGTCTCCATTGCGTCTGCAATGTCCATAAACGTGCGAGCAATCAGCTTTTTTGCATTCTGCGACATATTATTCCTCCTCTGCACCAAAGCTCTGTGCAAACTCACGCATAGCCTTGGCTATCATGGACTTCACGGCGGCCTCGGACACGCCACCATCCTGTGCGCTCTCGCCGCTGTTGGGCTGAAGCACCACCGACACGCCGTCAAAGAGGTTTGTCATTCTGGCGAGGAACAAGCTGCCCTTGCCCACAATCATAACGCGTTTGATGTCGCCGCTCTTGAGCTTTTCAAGCGCAAAGCCGATGTACGGAACACCCGAGGGGATGTGACCCTGTGTGGGTGCCCAGCCCACCATGCCGTGCTCCTTGGTGAAGCTTGCAAGGTCTGCCTTTTGGATTTCGCCACGCTTTACAGCAAGTGCCGCAATCATCTTGTAGTTTGCCAAGGGCACATCGCCTGCGCCTGCCGGCTTTGTTACGTCGGGATTCTGCATCTCAACGCTGTATTTGTCAATATCAGCTATCGTCATGCCGTTCTTTTCCAGCGGCTCTGCAACAAGAGAAGAAATAACAGCCTGAGGGGAAGAGCCTGTGCCCACCGTGTGGCGACCGATGATGTCAAGGTTAATCTCGGGGCTTACGCCGTCGTTGGCAGTGACAAGAACGGAGAAGCCGCCCAGCACGTCCTCAAGAACAGGCATACCCTTTTTCACGTGGTCCTTGCCGTTCATGCCCAGCTTTGCGGTAGCGCCGCCCGCTGTGATTGCCACGCACTTGTACGCACCCGCCTTTACGAGCGAGGCCGCTGTGATAAGCGCATGTGTGGGCCCTGCGCAGAAGCCACGGGTGTCCGAGCCTGTTGCGTTCACAAGGCCCGCAATCTCCGCCGCCGCCTTTGCAAAGTTGCCGCCGCCACGCTGGTTCATGTCGCCGCAAGCCTCTTCGCTACAATCAATAACATAGTCAATATCCGCTGCGTTTACGCCCTCGCTTTGCACAAGGCACAAAAGCGACAGCACGCTTGTTGCTTTTGAAACAAGGTTCTCGTGCAGAATGTGAGAGGTGAGGTTTACGTCGATGTCATGGCCTTTTTTAACAACACCGATGAGCTTTCCATCCTGGTAAAGCCCCTCGCCGCCCTCTGCAAGCATTGCCTTAATCTCATCTATAGAAACGCCGTCCTTAATTCTTGCCAGCACATCCTCTGTGATAACAGGGTTTTTGGCAAGTGTCGGCTTTGTTTGCTTCACAAAATCCGCATCCAAAAATACGAGGTCGAAAACATCACACGCCTGAATAAGCAGGGTGAACTCATCCTGCGGCATAATCTGGCCGTACTTTCCGTAGCGGCTGGCATCCTTCATGCCGTTTTCGTACCAAGGCTCCGCAACACCCTCAAGCTCCTCCGGTGTCATGTTGCCGATGTAGGTTTGGTTGGGTGCATATGCGCACACATCATCAAAGGCGCGGATATGCTTTGGCAGCTCTTTAAGATACTCGGAATTTGCATCCACCACGCGCTCAACAACCTGCGTTGCACCGTTGTGAATAATCATATCGGGGGCATGTACCAATGTGTAGCTTGTAGATTTGATAACACTGTTCATAAAAAGAGCTCCTTACATCCTTATATTATATATTATTGCTTGTCACAACCAAGTACGGCACAAATGAGGCTCGGCCGCTACTGCGTCGTTACCGTCATTTGTGCCGACGTGTTCACTTAATATTTGCTGTGCTGCTCACGAATAGGCTTCATTTCCGAAGCGATTTCGTCCACGTCCAGCACCATTTCCATCATGCTGACTTGTTCGTCGTACACATCCTCGGGGATTTCGCTCTTCACTTCATCCTCGCAAATGTGAAATACCTTGAGTCCCAACGAGACTCCTGTCAATGGACCTGCAAAGGTGGGGTCGCCCGCCGTAACGGTTTCCGCTGCAAGGCCTGATGCTTCACCCTCTGCGGCACCAAGTACCACAACGATGTTCTCAGGGCCGTACTTTTCGGTGAGCTCTTTAACCCTACGCTGGTTTTCGAGGTCCATTGCGCCTGCGGCTGTTCAGACGAAGCACTCGGTAGTGGAGAACACTACCTCAGCACCAGCAGCTTCAACGCAAGCGTCGATTGCGGGGCCGGGCACGCCGTCTCTATCGCCTATCGCAATAATCTTCTTGTTAGACAACATATCTCTCGTTTCTCCTTTCCTTAAGAGTATTATTTTCAAAACACAAGCAGTGCCCAAAGCACCCTCATGCGTTTTGCAAATTATTTGGCGAACGCGTTCTTGCGATGTGTGACATCATGCTTTGTAAAAAAGCCGGAACACGTTCCGATTAGGTGTGCACTTAGATGTACTTTTCGATAAGTGCGGTGATGTTCTGCTCTGTCACGTCGTCCTTGACGAGCTCCTCCACCTTTTCGCCACCCTTGTAAATAGCCATAACGGGCAGACCCATTACCTTCTGGCCAATGGCAAGACGGCGAGCCTTGGTGGTGTTGAGCATGGCAAACTTCATCTTGCCATCGTACTTTTCTGCCATCTCGTGCACAAAGGGCTTTATCGCCTCGCAGGGCACGCAGCCATCGCCGCAAAAGTCCACAAATACTGTGTCTGTGCACTGAAGCACTTCCTGCTCGAAATTATCCTTATTAAGCTCTACCATAATTTTCTACACCCCTTCAATATAATTGTTTGCGTGAATGGCCGCTATCGCACCATCGGCCGCGGCTGTAACAACCTGCTTTACAGACTTCTTACGGCAGTCGCCCGCCGCAAAAACACCGGGAATATTTGTGCGCATATCCTCATCGGTGATAACAAAGCTGTTTTCAAGCGTGATGTGACCCTCGAGGAACTGCGTCTGTGGGTCGAAGCCGATGAACACGAACACGCCGAATGTGCCGTCCTCCTCGGGTGCCTGCACCTCGGTGAGCTCGCCCGTCTTTGTGTTCTTAAACACAATGCTCTCCAAAAGGCCGTCGCCCTTGAGCTCCTCCACCACGGTGTCCCACAAAAACTCTATCTTGGGGTTCTCAAACGCCTTGTCCTGAATGGACTTAACAGCACGCAGTGCATCCCTGCGGTGCACTATGGTTACCTTGCGGGCAAACTTTGTGAGGTACACGGCCTCCTCAACAGCGCTGTCGCCGCCGCCCACAACGTACACTTCCATTTCCTCAAAGAAGTTTGCATCGCAAGTAGCGCAGTAGGAAACGCCCTTGCCCGTAAGCTCCTTTTCGCCGGGGCATCCGATGGGACGAAGAATTGCGCCGGGTGCAAAAATCACCGTCTTTGCGCTGTATTCTTCCTTAATTCCCTTTAGGATTTTCACGTCGCCCTCCAGCTGCATGTCCTCGATAGTGTCCGAGGTGCGCTTTACGTTGAAGCGGTCGCACTGCTCCACCATACGTGCTATCAGCGAGGGGCCGCTCTCGTGCTCGATGCCGCCGGGGTAGTTCTCGATGTCGTCTGTGATAACAATCTGTCCGCCGGTCTTTGTTTTTTCTATAATAAGTGTGTCCAGCTTTGCCCTTCCGCAATACACGCCGGCTGAAAGCCCTGCGGGCCCCGCACCTACTATTATTGTGTCATAAACATGTCCCATGGCACAACATCCTTTCTTTTAACAAAATTTTAACTTTTTATTACGATATGCCTTTTTTGAGCTTTACAATTTACATTTTATGTAAAACCCTGTTTATGCAACTTTCAAAATGCAGCTTCCACAAACGTGCCAACTATACATTTTTACCTAAGTTCACACCAAGCATTGCAAAGATTTTGGCCATTGTATACTACAATCAGCCCTTAAACCTCCGCCACGATATGTGCGCGCAGTCACAGGACAGTTTCATTGAATGTTATGTAAAACCAAGGTAATACTACTATCTAATTTTCGCTTTGTCAAGAGCTAATTTTTCACTCTTTGCACAAGCGTTTTTCAAGAGCTTTCTTTTTCGATAAAATCAAACCGAACGCGTTCCGAATGATAGCGATATTTTTTTAACACATTGCTTGACACCGCTTGTTCCATTATGTTATTATAACAAATGTCAATAGAATATTTGCTTTATATTTGTCTTGTGTATACATCAACGTGTATTTTTAGAACGTGTTCATATCCATCTCAACTTCACACAAACCAAACGCGTTCACAGCATATACCTGTTCATTTATGGCATATGATTCCCACAAAAGGAGAACAGCAGTGAAATCCCTACCTGTTTTGATTACAAACAACAGCAAAGCAGACGAATACTGCCGTGACAAGCTGACTACGGTTTTTTTGGAAAGCGGCAGTTACATGGATGTGCTTTTCAAGGCGCGGGACTACATCCATATGGGACACAAGCTACTCAGCCATCCCATGGCGGGAAGCTTAAAGCCGAACCAGACCCCATATAAGTCTATTGTGCTGGAAAGCATACCTGCAAGCAAGGACGACGTGATGAACAGCGCACTGCTCATCGAAAGCGCCATAGACGCGGCGGAAAAGTTTTTCAGAGGAAAGAGCTTGCCCGGCTGGTCTGACTCCATAAAAGAAGATTTCAAGACAGTTGATTTGTCTTTTATAACAAGATATGTAGACAGCCTGTCCAAAGGCGCAGGCACCGCAACGGTATAGCGCAAAGCATCGGATGTGCCGACCACAACAAGCTTTAAGCACATTCCCAGGCTTCGTGTTTTGCAAAGTTTTCTCAAGGCAGTGCCGCACGGTAATTATGCGGTATTACCTTAAACATTTATAAGATAAGGAGGAATTCGTTTTGAAACTGGAAATCGGCAAAATTCTAATCAATGACGTGCAGTTTGCGAGCGAAACGAAGGTAGAAAAGGGCGTTTTGTACGTAAACAAGGACGAAATTGAAAAGCTCGTTTTGGAGGATGCGCGCCTGATAGGTGCCACCGTAGAGCTTGCAAAGCCGGGCGAGTCCACACGAATTGCGCCCGTAAAGGACGTTCTTGAGCCTCGTGTGAAAGTATCGGGTGGTGCTATGTTCCCCGGTAGCCTCAACAAAGTAGCCGAAGTTGGCAGCGGCCGCACCCACGCACTGGTGGGCGCTACCGTCATCACCTGTGGCAAAATTGTGGGCTTTCAGGAGGGCATCATCGACATGAGCGGTGAGACCGCAAAGTACACCCCCTTCTCTCAGACACTCAACGTGTGCGTTGTCATCGAGCCCAAGGAGGGCCTTGAGACACACGACTACGAGACAGCAGGCAGAATGGCAGGCCTAAAGGTTGCGGCTTACATAGGCGAAGCCGGCAGAAACATAGAACCTGACGAGGTTGTTACATACGAGACAAAGCCTTTGCTTGAGCAGATTGCACAGTACCCCGAGCTGCCCAAGGTTGCCTATGTTCACATGCTACAGTCGCAGGGTCTTTTGCACGACACCTACTACTATGGTGTAGACGCAAAGCAGATAGTGCCCACCATCATGTACCCCACCGAGATTATGGACGGCGCTATCGTCAGCGGCAACTGCGTTGCTCCTTGTGACAAGGTGACCACCTACCACCACCTTTACAACCCCGTTATACACGACCTTTACGAGCGCCACGGCAAGGACATCAACTTCATGGGTGTTATCCTCACAAATGAGAACGTGTTCCTTGCGGACAAGGAGCGTTGCTCCGACATGGTGGCAAAGCTTGCCGAGTTCATGGGAGTGGACGGCGTGCTTATCACCGAGGAAGGCTATGGCAACCCCGACACCGACCTCATGATGAACTGCCGCAAGGTCTCCAAAAAGGGAATAAGCGTTGTGCTTATCACAGACGAGTTCCCGGGACGCGACGGCAAGTCTCAGTCCTTAGCGGACGCAGTGGAAGAGGCGGATGCGCTTGTATCTTGCGGCCAGGGCAATGTAATCATCAACTTCCCCCCGATGGACCGTGTAATAGGCACACTCGAGTTTGTTGAGACGATGATTGGCGGCTACGAGGGCAGCCTAAAGCCCGACGGCAGCATTGAGGCAGAGCTTCAAATTATCATTGCTTCCACCATAGCAAACGGCTTTAACAAGCTTGCGGCACGAGGCTATTAACTTGTTTTGGCAGTATTAGCAGCGCATAAAATCGCTAAAAGCTGCCCTTTACGCTCACGCTTTACACCATAAAGTAAGGAGGACCTGTTTATAATGGGTAAAATTAAAGTAGTTCATTACATAAACAACTTTTTTGCCGGCATTGGCGGCGAAGAAAAAGCAGATACACCGCCCGAAATCAGAGAGGGCACAGTAGGCCCGGGGCTTGCACTGCAAACAGCTTTGGGTGAGGAGTTTGAGGTTGTTGCCACCGCAATTTGCGGCGACAGCTACTTTGGCGAAAACCTCGAGGAGGCAAAAGCCACACTTATCGACATGATTAAAAAGTACGAACCTGCGCTTTTTGTTGCGGGCCCCGCTTTCAACGCAGGCCGCTACGGCGTTGCGTGCGGCATGATTGCTCTGGCTGTTGAGAAGGAGCTGGGCATTCCCGTGGTGACAGGCATGTACATCGAAAACCCCGGTGTTGACATGTACAAAAAGGACCTTCACATCATCGAGACGGGCGATTCCGCCGCCGACATGAGAAAGTCCATGCCTAAGGTTGCGGCGCTGGCTGCCAAGATGGCAAGGGGCGAGGAGATTCTTTCACCCGCAGAGGAAGGCTACATCGAAAGAGGCATCCGTGTGAACTATTTTGCGGAAAAGAGAGGCTCTTCAAGAGCTATCGACATGCTTCTTCTGAAGATGGCGGGCAAGGATTTCACCACCGAGTATCCCATGCCCAAGTTTGACCGTGTGCCCCCGAACCCCGCAATAAAGGACATAAAGAAAGCAAAAATTGCGGTTGTCACCTCCGGTGGCATTGTGCCCACAGGCAACCCCGACCGCATTGAGTCCTCCTCCGCCACAAAATACGGCGTTTACAGCATCGAGGGCATGGACACCATGAGCCCCGACGACTTCATGACAGTGCACGGCGGCTACGACAGGGCTTTTGTTACAGAGAACCCCAACCTCGTTATACCGCTGGATGTACTGCGTGTACTTGAAAAGCAGGGCGAAATTGGCGAGCTTGTAAACTACTTCATCTCCACCACAGGCACAGGCACCTCCACCGGCAACTCCAAAGTGTTCGGTGAACAGTTCACAAGGAAGCTACTTTCTGATGGGGTTGACGCTGTCATCCTCACCTCCACCTGAGGAACCTGTACACGTTGCGGTGCAACGATGGTAAAAGAGATTGAAAGAGTTGGCATTCCCGTAGTGCACGTGTGCACAGTGGTACCCATCTCGCTGACAATAGGCGCAAACAGAATTGTTCCCGCCATTGGCATTCCTTATCCAATAGGCGACCCCACCCTCGGCGAAGAGGAGAGCTACAAGCTTCGTATGAACATTGTAAAGCAAGCTCTTGACGCATTGACCACCGAGGTTGACGGACAGACTGTGTTTGAGTAATCTATTTCAACATACAGCAATCATGGCTTTAATAGATAATATTGCGCATTAGGCTTGTTGCTTGATTACGAGTGTGCCTTGCAGGAAACGAATGTTTTTTTTTGCAGGGCACACTTTTTTATATCAGCATCGACACAAAATGCACATTTCAAGAAAATATCTTGTGTCCCACCAACAATCAATTTGTGACGAGAGTATTATTATATTTTTTTGTATTTCAAAGTTTGCGATGCAGCATATTCCTTCACTAAACGCATTATTAGAATAGGGGTATATTATATGACTGGCAATAAAAAGGTAAAGCTGGGAAGAGTTTTTACTATCGCAGGTGCGGTTATTGCGTTTCTCATCGGCTCCGGATTTGCAACAGGGCAGGAAATAATGCAGTACTTCACCTCCTACGGCTTCGGTGGAATACTGGTGGGGCTTACCACCCTTATAGTGTTCGTATATGTTTGTAGCGACTTTATCGCCACCGGTAAAAGAGAAAAAATCACCAAAGGCAACCAAATTTACACCTACTACTGCGGCAAATACATCGGTGCTTTTTACGACTACTTCTCCATTGCGTTTTTGTTCATGAGCTACGTTGTCATGATAGGCGGCGCAGGCGCAACACTCAACGAGCACTATGGCCTGCCCACCTATGTTGGCGGCATTGCCATGGCTGTGGTTGCGGGCAGTGTTGTTATGCTGGGCCTTGGCAAAATAGTGGACGTTATAGGCAAAATCGGTCCCATTATCGTTCTTATTTCGGTGGGCATCGGCCTGTTTGCTGTTATCTCCAACCCCTCCGGCATCGCTGAGGGTGCGGCTTTAATCGAAAGCGGCGAAGTTGAGGTAACCCAGGTGGGCACAAGCTGGCTTACCTCCGCAAGCTCCTATGTAGGATTTTGTATGCTGTGGCTCGCGGGCTTCCTTGCCGCTATGGGCGGACAAACCAACAGCACAAAGGAAGGCCGTCTTGGCACCTCGCTGGGCTCTTTGGGCTTTGTCCTCGGCTGCCTAATTCTTATGTTCGGATTTTTGGCATACCTTCCCGAGGTCGCAGGCGCGGATATTCCCTCTCTCATTATTGCAAATAAAATCACCCCTGCATTTGGCACAATATTCTCCATAATTATTATGGCGGGTATATTTACAACCTCCGTGCCTTTGCTGTGGCAGGTTTCCGCACGCTGGACAAAAGAAAAGACAAAGCCCTTCTACATCACCACCGCCATTTTAGCCGCCGCAGGTTGCTTTATCGGCCTTGCGCTGCCCTTTAGCGGACTTGTAAATATCATTTACGGCATCAACGGCTACGTGGGCATTATTCTGCTTGTGTTCATTATCGGCAGAAACATCCAAAGGGTGTACCTCAGCAAGAAAAACAAGGTGCCTTTGAACGAGCAGATACTTGAGCAGACGGCTCAGGATGCCCCGACACCTCAGGGCGAGCAAACCTTGCAAAGCGAGCAAGCGCCCCAAAGTGAAGAATAAGCTCTAAGCTTTTATTCACACTTCTACAGCCACACAAACCCCTCTTATGTATTTGATACATTAGAGGGGTTTTCACGTTTGTTTTCCACTTCACACATAATAGTATGCTATACTATACTTAGCACATTAAACACTATTTGTTTTATGGGGGACACTTGCCATGCTTGAAAAAAAAGTGATGAAAAATTCTTCTGAGTACGAGAATGTCAAAGAACTTTTGCACGCTTCCTTTCCTGCAGACGAGATTGTACCCATGTGGTATCTTCTTCTGCTCGTAAAAAAGGGGCGCGCGGACTTTACCGCCTACTACGACGAGGGTGTTTTTGTGGGCTTCACGCATGTGATTGAGATAGAGCGTATGGCGTACCTGCTTTACTTTGCGGTTGATGGCAACATTCGCTCTAAGGGTTACGGCTCGAAAATTCTCTCCATATTAAAGAAAAAATACAAGGGCAAGCCCATCACGCTGAATAGTGAGACGGTGGATGCAAGCGCAGACAACTATGAACAGCGTGCAAAAAGACAGGCGTTTTACAACAAAAACGGCTTTAAGAACACGGGACTTTATGTAAAGGTGCTTAAATCTTATTTTGATGTTTTGTCCTTTGGTCGATTTAACCGAATGGATTTTATACGCATAAATAAAAGGCTTTCTTTTGGTATATACAGGCCTATTTTACGTGTGCATCGTGCGAGAAAATTTTGACAGGTGCGACAACTCAAAAAATACCTCTCGGCTTTTGAAGCACCGAGGGGTATTTTTTGTTAAAGTTAATTGCCTGCACGCTTACAGCTTAGGATTACATATAGAGCTTGTGCGCTCAAAGATGTTAAGCCCCTGCTCGTTCAGCCAGAAGGGAAGGTCGATGTAGCACCAGTTTTCGGAGATTTTGCCGTCCTTGCAATAGTAGATGTCTATATCCCCACGCAGGAAGGTGTCCTTGCCACTGCCTGTCATGCCCAGCCATCCGCCGTGCGGTGTGACGTTCATGCTGCCAAAGAAGCAAGCAAAGTCGCCCTCCGCAAAGAAGGAGTACAGGTCATTGGCACGTTTGTCGCCCAGCGTTGTGCGGAAGGGGATTTGGTGCTGTTTTTGGTAGCGGGGAATGGTGAAGCTTGCACCGATACCGCACGGCCCGTACCATATCATGTCCTCGTGCCAAGTTTTGCGCAGAAGGTCGGGCGGGGTCTCGTAGCCCACATTCAGGCTGCTGAGGTCATCAATCATATCCAAAATGATTTTCATCGTCTTGTCCGCCTTTTCGGGCGGTGCATCCTCAAAGAGCAGTCCGTTGTGGTCGCGAGGGCCGGGATACACAAAGTAGTGGCCCGTTTCGGGAGGTATAGGGTACACACCCGCTTCGTTCATAAAGCCAATCAAATCCACAAACATTGCCGTGTGTATAATCTTTCCGTTTTGCACGCAGGAATACTCGGCGTATTGCAGGTGGTGCATCTTGCCCGTGATGCGCACGCCCAAAAATTCCTTGTCGAACAGCCCCATGAACTGCCCCATGCTCATGACCCAAACCTTGCCGTCATTGAGCGGCTTGCCTGCCTCGTCGTGTGCACTGCCCGCTATAAAAACATCCTGGCGACGCTGCATACTTGTGAGCGACTCCTTCAGCGGCTTCCAAAAAACTTCCGCCACCTTTTCTGCGCCCTTTTGCTCCATGAAGGGGAATACACCCTCCCAAAAATAATCGGGCGAAACGTACTCTTTCAAAACCGATACGGCCTCATCGGGGCTGCACTTTTCCATCTTGTCAAAATATTCACGTACCAAAGCCTTTTCCGCCTGAAATCCTGCCATATGAGTTCTTCCTCTCTCTTCGCTTGTGATTTCTCCGCTTATGCCTAAACATACTTAACAGGCACCTCACATTTTCGCATAAACAAGTGCATTTTGCAAGTGTATAAGGTGCCTGTCATTAGGTGATAACTTTTTTCACAGCTGTGTAGCTGCAAGTTATATCATTATTCCTCTGTAATGTAGCCTCTGTCTATCAGCAGTGTTATAATATCCTGCTCTGCTCTGTCCATTGCGTCTTGGTAGCTGACATTGCCCACAACGGCGTCGTTCACGTAGGAGGCAACGATGTCTGCGCCCAGCTGGAAGTAGGGGAACTGATGATAGGGGTAAATGCGTGCGCCCTGCTCAACAGACTCTTCCAGTGCCACAAACTCGGGATGACGCTCGTACAGTGTGGGGTCTGCCTCCACAACAGCACCTCTCATGGGAATGCCGTACTCGGCGCTTTCCATCTGTGCGGCTTCACTTGTCATTTCTGCCATGGCAAGGAACACAGCCTCGGGGTTGCCCGCAACATTTTGGGGTATTGCGAAGGAGTCCCAGTTCAGCTGGTTTGTGGGAGGGCCGCCCGGCTCAAGCGCAAGCGGGGGTGTAACGCCTATCATGTCCACAACGCTCGAAACCGCAGGGTCTTGGAAGGAGGGCATACGTGTCGCCCACAGCTGTGTCATGGCGGCCTCGCCCGTCTGCATAAGCAGTGTTACGTCGTCGGTGGTGTATGTCAGGGTTGCCTCGGGCATTACGTCAAACACCTGCTGGATTTTTTCCAGCGCCTGCATACCGATTTCGTCGTTAAACGCAGGGTAGTTCGTCTCGGCATCATACCAGTCGCCACCCATTGCGCTTAGGAAGTTTTGGAACTCACCCGTAACGCCACCGGGAAGTGCATAAGCTGCGATGTATGTGCTCTTGTCCCAGCCTTTTTCCACAAGCTCGTTGCTCGCTTCAATCATCTCGTCCCATGTGGTGGGCACTTCGATGTCATACTCTTCAAATACATCCTTGCGGTAGAAGAACACCTGCACGTTAGTTGTAAAAGGTATGCCGTAGATGTTGCCATCTATGGTCACCCAGTCCCAATATTCCTGCGGAATATCGCCAAAGTTGTAGTCGTCCCAGTACTTTTCGACATAATCGTTCAGCGGCAGCAGATAGTCCTCCCCCGAGAAAAGGTGTGTGCTTTGCGCTGTGAGATTTACTATGGAGTAGGGGTTGTCGCCGCCTGCGGAGCTGGCCAGGCTGAACATATTCTCCATGTTATAGTCGTAAATTTCCTCTACCGAAACGCCCGGAATTTCTTCCATGGTGTTCAGCGAGCCGATGAGGCTGTCGATAAGGTCATAACGGTAGCCAAGGTAGTTAATATCAATGGGGTCTGCAAAAATGCTCGCATCCACCTCAACACCGCTGAGAGGCATGGTAATGGTCTCGCCACTGCCGCCGCCACTTGCCGCTGTGCTTGTAGCGGTGCTACCGCCTGTGCTTGCAGGTGCCGCTGTTCCCTCGGGTGTGGAGCCACACGCTGTGGCAAATACAAAGCTAACCAACATAGCGCCGACTAATACTCGTTTCAGTGTGCTTTTTAACATTTCTTTCCTCCTTAATACTTTGTAGTGCAAGTGCTCGATTACGTACGCAGGATTTTTCGGAGTGCTTGGCCCGCCAAACACTCTTTTTTGTATGAACCTCGTATAGGCTATGCCACCTCCTGTTCTTTTTGATAGTGTGCCTGCCTTTATGGGTCTATTTGGATATAATCACCGTTTTTCAGCCGCTCAAAAACATCCACGCCCATCTGGTAAAACAGGTGAATCATGTCCACCATCACCCAGTTGTCCACAATGCGTCCGTCCTCGTCCACACGATACCAGTCGTAGTCTCGAATGCACAGCCCCTTGCCCGTGGCGGGTATGCCGAGGTACTCGCCCGTATGTGTCATGTAAATATCCTCGTAGGGCGGGTTTTCAAGGTACTTGCTCCACGTGCCCACACAGCAGTAGTTGTCCTCGCCCAGGTACAAAAACTCTTGGTTTCCCAATGTGCATCTGTTGGGGAAAGCTTTCAGCCATGGACCTTGGTGGTGTCGCACATAGTCCTCCATGCCTATGCAGGTGCCTATGCCGGCAGGGCCGTACCAGTGAAAATTTTCCGACTGATACTTAAACTTATCCTTCGCCTCACAATAGCTCCATCCCAAAAGAACATCCACGCTTTTTTTGCCCTGTGCGGGGTCTGTCTCGCCCAGCATGATGCCGTCCATTGTGTACGGCCCCGGGATATGGTGCTCGCACCCGCTTGCTTTGTTGAAAAATATCCCCACCTGCCTCATCAATTCAAGATAGTCAGGCAGTATGCGCAGGTACTTCACCTTGCCTTCCTCTATCATAAACATGGCGAAAAACCGTAAAAATGCCACTTTGCCGCTTGCGGGAATATTCAGGTAATCCTTGTCAAACAGCCCCTCGAAGTAGCCTGTGGTGGTCACCCAGTAAGTGTCCTTAAAACGGCCGTTGTCACTGCCTGTACTTTTGCTGCCAAAGAAAACATATGGGCGCACCGCAATTTTTGAAAAGGAGCTTAAAAAAGGTTTCCACAGCTTTTCACAGGTATCTTTTAGCCCGTACATACTGTTTATGGGATGTGCGCAGTCTGTCTCCAAGTCCTGTGCAAAATACCCAGACAGAACATCCTCGACATTTTCGGGTGTGAGTGTGCCGAATTTTTGAAAAAAATCCCACACAAGCTGTTTATTTTGATAATTCAGTGATGACATATCCGTTACTCCTCAAGGAATTAAATTTTGAAGTAGTGCCTTTTTTCACGAAGCCGTGCGAACACATCAAAGCCCATCTGGTTTATGAAGTGAATGAGGTCGTATATGACCCAGTTTTCCAAAATCATGCCCTTTTCATCCACACGGTAAAAGTCGTAGCAGCGAATGCCCAGCTTTTTGCCCGTGGCGGGAATGCCGAGGTACTCGCCCGTGTGTGTGGTGAACCATTCCTCGGCCGAGGGGTTATCGTCTATGCTCTCGCACCACGCACCCACACAGCAGTAGTTTTCCTCGCCCACATAAAACAGCTTTTGAAGGCCGTATTGCCCTCTGTCGGGAAAGGCGTTCAAAAAGGGGATTTGGTGGCACTTTTCATAGTTTTCAATGCCCTTGCACGCCCCTATGCCGCCGGGGCCGAACCAGTTGAAATCCTCCGCAAAGTATGTGCCCGAGGACATGCCGTCAAAGCCGCCGTCCGCAAAATTATCAAGCGACTTGCCCATGCAACGAACTGCTTTTATGGTCTTTTGTCCCTTTGCCTCCTCCGTTTCGCCCAAAATAATGCCGTCCATGGAGTAAGGGCCGGGGATGTAGCGGTCGTTGCCCTGCGCTTTTATAAAGTAGATTCCCAGCTGCTGAAGCAGGTCCAAAAAGTCGAAAATAATTCTGCCGTACACGATTTTCTCGCCTTCCATGCGGAACATGGAGCAGTAGCGCAGAAAAATCACCTTTCCGCTTGCGGGAATGTCTAAAAAGTCCTTCTCAAAAACAGCCTCGTAATATCCCGTGCTCGACACCCACTCGGTGTTTTCAAACTTTCCGTTGTCCTCGCTGCCGTCCGTCTTTCCGCCAAAGAAAATGTATGGACGCACCGCAAGCTCCTTAAAGGAGGACAGCATCGGGCTCCACAGCTTTTCGCACACCTGTGCGATACCGCTTAGCCTATTGATGGGGTGCGCACAGTCCAGCACTACATCATCCGCAAAGTAATTTTTCGCCAAGTCGCACACCGTGTCGGGGGTGCTGCCGCTTAGCTTTGAAAAAAAATCCCACACAAGCTGTTTGTTCTTTACGTTTGGTGACATTGTGTTTTCCATCCTTTCGATTTTTGAGCGAACTTAATACAGCTCTTGCCGCCATGCAACGGCGGAAAAGCGTTTTTATGTTAGATAGTTTTGGTACATCCGTGCCCTGTGCTCGAGCCTTGTGTTACTTTTTACACTGCGCTATTGTTTAGCAGGTTGTTTTCCGTCTGCTTGTCAAAAAGAGAGATGGCCGTTTGTGAAAACCTTACGGGAAGCTCATCCCCGTGGGCAATGCTCATCTGCTTTTTCGTCTTTATCATCAGCTTTTCATCATTGCAGTATGCGTGCACAATGCGGCTGGCACCCATGTTTTCCACAAGCTTCACGTTTAGCACAAGGCTTTTTTGTGCCTGTGCCTCTTCGCTCAGCGGCTCTATGCTGTCCGGCCGAATGCCCAAAACCGTAGGCCTTCCAAGCTGAGCTTGCAACGTATCTTTTGGAATTATCGAGGTGACATCCACACTTAGCATCTCATTTTGCGCAAGGTATCGCCCCTCTTTTTGCACTATTTCGCAATCCAAAAAGTTCATTCGGGGTGTGCCTATGAATCCCGCCACAAAAAGGTTTGCCGGCTTTTGAAACACCTCCATGGGCGACGCTACCTGCTGAAGCACACCCTCGCTCATAACAGCTATCCTATCGCCCATTGTCATCGCCTCTACCTGGTCGTGCGTCACGTATACCACCGTGCGCTCTATGCGCTTGTGCAGTGCCAAAATCTCCGAGCGCATCTGCACGCGCAGTTTCGCATCAAGGTTGGACAGTGGCTCGTCCATCAGGAGAACCTCCGTCTGCCTTATCAGTGCACGCCCCATGGCCACACGCTGGCGCTGGCCTCCCGAAAGCTCCTTGGGCTTGCGTGAAAGATACTCGGTGATTTCGAGTATTTCTGCGATTTCCTGCACTTTTTTCTCTATTTCGTCCTTGGGCTCACGCTGAATTTTCAGCCCAAAGGCAAGGTTTCCTTTCACGTTTAGGTGAGGGTAAAGCGCATAGTTTTGAAATACCATCGCAACATTTCTGTCCTTTGGCTGTAATGCGTTTACCTCATTTTCGCCAAAGCGCAACGAGCCCGCCGTAATCTCCTCAAGCCCACCTATCATTCTGAGGGTGGTTGTCTTTCCGCAACCGGAAGGCCCTACTATTACCAAAAACTCGTTGTCCTTTATTTCAAGGTTTAGGTCATCCACAACAATTTTTTCGTTGTCGTAGCGCTTGTAGATATGTTCGAGTGAAATTTTTGCCACTTTGCACACCCCCTTTTAGCCTTTCACCGCACCTGCGGACATTCCCTGCACCATTCGCTTTTGTAAAAGTAGCACTATGATGATAAACGGAACCGCCATCAATACGCTGCCCGCCGCCGAAACCGCCCAGTAGGTTGTGCTCTCCTTGCTAAACTGCGCAAGCAGTACCGGCAGTGTGGAGGCCTTTGTTGCGGTGAGTGCGGAGGCCATCATGTACTCGTTGTAGGCAGTGAGCAGCGTGAAGATGAGCGAGGTTATAACTCCTGTGCCCATCACGGGCAAAATCACCTTGATAAACGCCTTAAACCTACTGCACCCGTCAATCATCGCCGCCTCATCAATAGAGCTTGGCACTGTTAAGAAGAAACTTCGCAGTATCCATATGGTAAACGGCTGGTTAAACGCCACCGTAGCTAAAATAAGCAGTAGGTGCGTGTCGTATATTCCCAGCAAAATGGATATGTAATAATAGGGAATAATATAAACCATGCCCGGCAGTGCGCGGAACACCAGCGCCACCGCAAGCAGTGTAAAGCTGGTCTTGCGCCCATAGCGTGCGAGTGCGTACGCACATGGACAGCCTATCAAAAGGGACAGCGCCACCGAGAAAACCGACACTATAACGGTGTTTTGCAGGTAAAAGCCGTAGTTCTCTGCAAGTATAGTCTCATAGTATAGGAAAGTAGTAGGCGCTGCGAGGTTGGGAGGCATCTTAAATACATCTATGGGATTGTGTATGGACACCCAAAACGCCCATATGATGGGAAACGCACTGATGATAAACCATATCAGAAGAATGCAAAGGCATATAACGCTCACTACTTTTTTGCGCACACGGTAGCCCACGAGCTTGCCGTGCGAAAGCTTGTAATTATTTGGCTGCGGCATGGTTTTCCCTCCTTATATATACATCTATATCTCTTTATTTTCCTTGTACATGCGCCGCAGGAACGGAATCAGCAGTATAATCATGAACAAAATCATTATCATGCTTATTGCCGCGCCCTGCCCGAGGTTCGCCGTGCCAAACGCCATCTTATATGCGTAAAACTGCAGTGTTTCGGTTGCGGTGCCGGGCCCGCCTCTTGTCAAAATCGCAACGCTGTCGTAGGTTCTGAATGTATCCATCACGCTCATCATGGTGACAAACACAAACAGCGGCGAAAGGTGTGGCAGAATAACATACCTCATTCTGTGCAAAATATTTGCCCCTTCCACCTCCGCCGCCAAAAGCGGCGCTGTGGGCATTGCCTGAAGCCCTGCATAAAACACCAAAAGCCCAAACGAAACGCTACCCCATAAATTGTGAATAACTATAAGCGCCCTTGCCGCCCATGGGTCGCTAAACCAGCCGGGTGTTATGCCTATTTCGGACAGCGCCCATGTCAAAAGCCCCGATGTGTCCTTAAACAGCCACGAGAAAATCATTGTGCTCACCACCGCCGCAATGGCAAACGGGATAAGTGCACCGCCCAAAAATATGGTGCGGATAAGCTTGCTCTTTTGCTTATACAAAATCATAGCAAGCGACAACGAAATAAAAAGGTTTAACGGTATGGTGATAAAAAGCAGTATCAAGGTAAAGAACAGTGCATCCCAAAAGTTTGGTGCGGAAAGTATGTTCACAAAGTTTCTAAAGCCGACAAACTCGATGGACGCTCCGTAAGTATACGTAGAAAAGCAGAGCACTATTGTCAAAATCAGCGGCACAATCATCAGCAAAAACATGAGCGTAACGCTGGGTGTTGCAAATGCCCAAAAGGTCTTTTTCGACATCCTCATAGCACTTTTCCCCCTGTGTAAAGTTTGCTTGCAAGCAGATAGTTTTTGTGGGAGTGTCCAAACGCGGTGATTTATTTGCTATATCCCCCGCCGCAGGCGGGGGATATAGCGCCTTCTTCTTGCGCCAAGCGTATTCTAAATCATCTCTATGTGTCCACTCCCGTTTTTGTTAAACATAGCTCACTATCAGCTCTTCGCTTTCGTAGTCAAAAAATAGCGCCTTACCCATGTTGGGCAGGAAATAATTTTCGCCGTGTGGGATGTCCTCCTCCGTCTCGACATTCGCAACCATGGACGTGCCCGTGGCTGTGAAATAGACATTTTTTTCTATTCCGAGCATCTCCACCAAATTCACTTCGCCCTTGAGTGTCCCCTCTCCTGCCTGCTGTACAAGGCTCACCGCCTCGGGGCGAATGCCCATGTACAGCTTTGCGCCGTCGCTCTTTTTGCTGCGCAGTTCCTTTGCCTGATTCTTAGCTATGCGCAACATGCTTTCATCCGCAAGCTTTGCGTACGTTTTATCGCCCTTAAAACACAATGTTATGTCCAAAATATTCATCTTTGGTGCACCTATGAACGTTGCAACAAACAGGTTTTGAGGGCTGTTGTACACTTCGCCGGGCGCTCCCACCTGCTGTATTACACCCTCTTTCATAATCACAAGCTTTGTTGCAAGCGCCATGGCCTCGCTCTGGTCGTGCGTCACATAAATCATCGTCGCTTTCAAAAGATGGTACAGCTCCAATAGCTCACTGCGCATTTGAACTCTAAGCTTGACATCAAGGTTTGAAAGTGGCTCGTCAAACAGGAACACGGATGCCTCACGCACTATGCTGCGCCCTATTGCCACACGCTGTTTTTGTCCACCGCTCAGCTGGTTCGGCTTTCTGTCGAGATACTCCGTAAGCTCCAAAAGTTTTGCGGCATAGCGTACCTTTTCGTCCTTTTCCTTCTTGTTCACCCTGCGCACCGTAAGGCCGAAGCCTATGTTGTCGTACACATTGAGGTTTGGGAAAAGCGCATAGTCCTGAAACACCACCGACACGTCTCTTGCTTTGGGGGGAAAGCCGTTCACACATATATCATCTATGTATATTTCCCCATCCGTAAGCTCCTCAAGCCCTGCAAGCATAAAGAGCGTTGTGGACTTTCCACATCCCGAAGGACCCAAAAGCACCACGAACTCGCCATCCTCAATGTTTAGGTTTAGTGCGTCCACCGCCTTTACTCCGCTCTTGTACTCCTTTGTTACGTTTTCAAAGCGTATACCGCTCATCCTACTCCTCCTTTTTGGGGCATCTTGCATTTGCACTTTGTTGAACCCGCATGATAACGCACATAAATAAACCTGTAACGCAGAGCGCATTTGGGCAGAGCTCTGTATTTCAAGCACATTTTCACTTTGTTGTAAAATATTTTCGTCAACGGCACAAACTCTGCGCCGTGCAATTCTTTTAGGCTATTTTCTCTGCTATGCTATGCAACTCATATGGATAAAAGCTCATTCAGCAGCTGCATAAATTGCTTTTGCACAGTTTTTGCAGTCAGATGCTCAAACAACGAAAGGTCGTACAAGTTACTCTTTTGAATGTGTGTGAGCACCTTTGTCACCATGCTTTGGTTTTTTTCTGCCACGTATCCGTCCTGCACAAGGTGGCTCACCATCGACTGGTGAAAGCCGTACATTCCGCCTTTCGCCAGTAGCTCCTGTGTTATGTCGGTAGCAAGCTCTATGTCCTCCTCGGGGAAAAGCTCGTGGTATAGCCGCACAATATCCTCTATCAAATATCCGTGCGCCCCGAAGAAGTAGTGCAAATATATGGCGGGGTACTCGTACACATGCTCCGTAAAAACAGTGTAAAACAGCAGGTACTGCTCTTTGGAGCTCATCTCTGGGCGAATCACCTCGGGCAGCTTTTGCATGTATTTGTACGAAAACTTGTATATCGAAAGCAAAAGCAGCTCGTTTACGTCCTTGAAATGATTGTAAATGGTTGCGCTGTTGTGCTCCGCCTGTGCGGCAATACTGCGGATTGTTATCTCCGAAAATGGCACTTGCTCCAAAAGCTCCGCAGTCACCTCAATAAAATGCTTTTTCTTCTCTATGTTGCGCTTGCGTGTTTGGTTCACCACAGTGGCAATCACCTCCCGGCTCAAACTTTATGGCTCTTGATTATTTACACACCACATCAAAATATAATCACCGATTAAAAACTAATCAATGATTATAATATACAAACTGCTTTTCTATTTGTCAATACGATATTCCTGTTTTTTTGCTACTTATTGTAGAAAATTGCATGTTTCTTTTGTGCGCTTCGCTAAATCTCCACAAAATCCCCCTGAAAGCTCTTTACTTTCAGGGGGATTGCTTATTACCATAAAGGCGCATTTTTGTTGGCTTTTACACCATCACACCCAGCTCCTGCAGCCTCAGCTCTACGGGTGTGAGTCTTCCCAGCTTAAATATAATGTGCTCCTCCGTCAGCTCTTCACCGTAGCTGTTTTGTCCCACTGCTACTTGCCTCACCGCAAGTTCCATCTTCACTTTGTAGTTGTCAAATACATCCTCTGCGCCATTTTCTGTATTCACATGACGTATCTGCGCAAGATTTGTGCCATTTGACAGCAGTGTGTTGATGTCCTCAAGCCCTGCCTCTCCGCTTTGCACCTCCGCTCTCAGCACCCTGCGCTGTGCATTGTCGTAAAATTCAGGTCCTTCCTCCACACGTACAACATTAATCTCCTCACCGTTTGAAAATATCAGTTTTGTACTCATCTTTGCACCTCTTTCATTTTTTAGTATGACCGTATATTTCATCTGCAACTATCCTTCAAAAAAACATGCCTACGACTTTACTCGGGAGTGTTCAAACGCAGTGATTTGGTTTTTTGGTATATCCTCCCCCCGCCTACGGCGGGGGGAGGATATACCGCCTTCTTCTCTCACTTAACGCATTCTAAATCACCTCTATTTGTCCACTCCCCTTTACTCCAAATAAATATCGCTCACAAGTATCGCGCCGTTTCCTCTGAATCCACCGCCCGAAGACAGCCCCACATATCCACTCGTCATCCCCTCTAACCACATCACCTGCGTGCTTGCGCCGTTTGGAACATCGCTGCATATCCACGCCTTCAGCGCGCTTGCCGGCTTTATTGGAAACGAGCCATCCCAGCCGCCTCTTGCAACTGTTCTGTTGCTGTATATCCCTGCCCCCGTGTGGTAGTATCCCCCCACACCTGCGTTGTCGTTTGCCCAGTTCTGAAACACAAACGTCATGGAGGAGTAGTCCGCAAAGTCAACCGGGTTTGTCGTTGCAAGCGCCACAACATCCACCGCCTGCTGGGTCGCGGCGCTGCCCACAACCTGCGAAAAACCATAGTGACCGCTTGTGTTGTAGCCTATCGCATTTATGTTCACTTCACCGCTTGCGGCGCTCCACGGCACCTGCGCCACACCGTCCTTTACAAGGTAATACCGCCTTTTCCATACGCTGTAAAACGTACCTGCGGCATTTACGTCCCACGTCTGCGCCATCTGCGAAAATGTTCCTGCGGCGTTCACATCATAAAGCTCTGCGTGAATCTCGTTCATCACTCCGCTTGCGGTAGCATCAAATATCCCCATGTGTGCATCACCGCCTTTTCATGTAGATAAACGACGTTCCCACAAATTGCCCTGCCGTATCCGCAACACCAATGTCACGCAAGCACTCTCCTGCATAGTTTTGCCGAAACACCGCAAAGGCATTTCCTGTGAACCTTGCGCCACTTTGCGGGACATAATTCGCAAGCTGTCCGCTAACATACGTACCCACCGCAGAAAGTGTTGTAGCGCCTGTTTGTGCGGCTGTCACGCCGTGTGGGTTGCTTCTGCTTAATGTGTGAGAGCCCAGTGTGGCAGACGTAGGATAGCTGCTCAAGCGGCCGCTCACATAAGTGGGCACATAGCTTGTCACATACTGCTCAACCATATCAAGGTTTGTGCCGCCGCCCATTAAATAGGCTATGTTTTGCCGCCGCATAAGGCTTACAGGCGCTCCCTGCGCCGCAGACAGCGTAACGCCATCCCCCTGCATATCCAGCAGTGCGCTCATTGTCACCCCATCTATGGTGATGCTTCCGCCGCTATACCCACCGGGCATTGTAAAGCGCACCTCGTAGTTGTTTTGAGGGTGCGTGTATGCGGACACAACCTGCAAAACGCCCCCCGACACAACACTCGCAACAGCATCCGGCGCATATTCAGTCTTGAGCATCACCTCACTGCTTGCGTTCAGCCGTGACAGCTCCTCCTCAATCAGCTCCAGCGTATTTTGTGCGCTCTCACCCGTTTGAGCTATCATGCTTTGCGCCTGCTCTTGCAGTACGTTCGTGGGAATTTCGCTCACACCATCCCGCATCACGCCGCACAGCGCCTCGTCAAGGCGGGTGTCCGTGATGTTTGCGGGCAGTATTTCTATTACGCCCGCCGCCACCCTTACGGTAGCCACATATATTTCATCAAAGTCATCATCCCTTACAGGTGGGGTTACCACAGGCGAAATTGCATCCTCACCCTTCTTTATGCACACCCTGCCCTCGTTCAGGTTTTTATCCAGCTGAACACACACCGCATCAATGCGTGCAAGCTGTGCGTGAGGCAGCTCCAGCGTAAAGCTTTGCGCCTGCTCCACATGCGCCACCACACCCCACGCATCCCTCATTTTCAGCCATGCCACACCCGGGCTCACCCTGATGCTCATGCCCGTGTTTGCGTGCACCGCAAGGTTTTCCCCAGCCGAAAAAACACCCCTCGTGCGCCCTACAAACCACGCTCCCAAGTCCTTTGCCTCGTACAACGTATCATCCAAAGGAAAACAAATCACACTAACAACCTCCCTTTTCGTATTATCACACACACTGCCTGTTCTCCCGATTTACCCATCTGCTCACTCCACCCTAAAGTCAGCAAGCTCAATCCTAATATTCACCCCCGATGCCTCATCCACAAACGTCACCGCATTTACCCTTGCGGAAAAGCACATGCCCAAGCTTTTCAGCTTCACCGCCACCCTGTCGCCAAGGCTGTAGTGTGTTCCGTAGCTCATGTTGTCCTGTGTCACGTCGCACACCACCTGAAAGCTTTTCAGCTGCTCTGCAAGTTTCTCCCTGCCTCTGCTGTCCATTATTGCAGCAATTTCCGCCTCGGTGTACACCCCTTTGCTGTAGCTGTATATGGGGTTGCCCTCATCATTTTTTCTTCCCGTGTCGGTCGCAATTTGGTAGGTATCCTTTATGTCCTTTGCGTCCACATACATTTCCCTGCGTGCATCCCCCACAAGGTTTTGCACAAGCGAGGTTATGTGCACCCGCCGCTCCTCCTCCACTTCGCCGTGCCCCACCACCACCGCCACATTTTTGTACTCCTCGTCCCCCGTGGTAATGCTTATATTCGCAATGTTTCCTATGTCATCCCCAAAGTACCCAAGGTAGGTTTCACTCTGTGGCTGCGAGCGGTCCACCCCTTTGTAAACCGTAAACGTTTCACTGGGCACGCTCGGCTCAAACACCACCTTGAACCCAAGCTCGGACATGCTCGCAAGGCTCATTTCCGCCTGCAACACACTGCCCCACTTTATTTCCGCCTCCGCCGCATCGGCATACCCCACAGCCGCCGCCACCCCTATGGGCAGCTCCCTTCTATTTTGGCTGTATATTCTATACATGCCCTGCTCAATGTTACTCACCTGCTGTGCGCCCATCACCACACGCTCACTTAGCAAGGCGGCAGTGCTCTGCGCACGCACCGTAAGGCTTTGCCCCTCGTTTGCGTCATCTATTAGCTGTATGTTGCATATTCTTGCAACAGTACCCGTGTATGGGTTGTATATTTTGTTACCCTCAATAAGCAAGGCAATGTTTTCGGCAGTTGCCTTTGCAACAATTTTCACCTCACCCGGCTGTGCGTAGCACTCCTGCCACTGCACCGAACTGTACACCTGCAAAAGCCCCATGCGCACAAGCTCTTTTGTGTAAACATGATACTCAAACACCTGCGCTCACCCCCTGTGGCGAGTGCACCATCACATTCAGCGCCTGCCTGTTTTGCGCCGCATCCGCACGCAGCAGGTTCACCCCCGGCTGCAGTTTCATGAACATATTGCTGTCCAGCGTCAGGTACTTAAATCCATTTTCCGCCGCTCCGTCCGCACGTACCATCTCCACACGTCTTTGTCCCTCGCTTGTGTACACACGTATCATATCCCCCAGCTGCATTGTGTATAAAAATGCAATGCGCTCCCGTGTGTTCATATGGTAAATCTCAGGGTTTTGCAGTATTGCCCTTGCGGTGAATACCACATCAAAGTCCACCGGCACATTGCCGCTGTTCAGTACCTCTTTGTACATCATCTCGGTGTACACCGACACATGCCACTGCTCACTTGTATCAAATGGGAACTCAAATCTTTTTTCTATACCCACCACCTGCGTGCTTACCCTGCTTGCACTTTTCCAGTATGGGTAGGGTGCTTTCAGCTGCACTTGAAAGTTTTGCAGTGCCTGCCCCGGGGATATTTCGGGCGTACTTACGGGAAACACCTCCAAAAAGTAGGATATATCCCCATCCACTTTAGAAAACTTTGAAAGCACCCCCGGCACAAAAACATCTATCAGCTTTTGCCTGTTCACCTCCACCGGCTCAAACAGTACCCCCTCAATGCTCACATGCCTCGCCTGCACGCTCTGCCCTGCCACGCTTGCGCCTATCTGCCCTGCACTTTGGTTTTCACTAAAGTCCACCTGCACGCCGCTAAGCCCTTCTGCCTCGCTTATCCAAATCCCTTCACGAAGCCCAAACACAACCCTACCAAGTGCATTTTCATACACAAACGTCGTATTTTCATTCACACCCCATACCCCCTCACTCTCTTGCGCCTTTCTTCACGCAACCCCATAAACGACAAGCACACGTACCCCGAAGCACCCACAGGCGCTTCACGCCGCCTGCCGCCCTCTCCCACACTCACCGTGTAATATTTCACACTTTTGTGTCCACTTTCCGCTTTTTCACGGCAACCTCCACTTTGAGCGTTGCAGCATACTTTGCATCTCCCTTGATGCCTGCGCAGGGCTTATCGGCTCGGGCGAGTAGTTGTTTTGCACAAATGTCTGGTTGTAGCTTGCGCCGGCCGCTCCACTCACGGCAGGCACACCGCCAAACGCACTCGACACAACACTTCGGTTTGCGCTCACCGCCCTGCCGAATCCCCCTGCAAAGTCCACCACCATCGCAGGGTTTGCGCTCAGCTTTTGGGCTATTTCCTCGCTTATTTTTTCCGCTTTGCCATACAGCATTTGCTCGGAGTTTTCCATGCCTTCGTACACGCCCATCATCACGTGTCCGAATATATCCATCATCACCCGTGAGGGCGACTTCACCGCAAGCGCTCTTGCCATCGTGCTTGCAATGGAAGTGGCTATCTCGTTTGCCTTTGCGTACAGTGTCGGTGCGTGTGCGTTCATCGCCGAGAGCATCCCGCTCATCGCATTTGCCGCAATGTCCGCCGTCTTTTGCGGCAAGCTTTCAAACGCTCCCACAACACTTTTTGCTGTTTCGGACGCTCTCAACGCCATGCTCTTTCCTTGGTTCTTTATTTCATTTTGAAACTCCGTTCCAAGCAAAAGCGCTATCTTGTTCCCCAGCGTGTCAAACTCCCTCGCCACTATCGCCGCATCCATGTACACGTACACCTGCTCCGCCCACATGTCCATCAGCGCCTGCGCCCTCTGCATTGCGTCGTCCAGACTCACCTGTGTCACCGCCCCCGAAAGCGCCGTAGTCAGCGAGTCCTTCAGCACATTCACATTTTGCTGTACCCCTGCCAGTGGGTTTGCTCCCCTTGCCAGCTCGCTTAGCTGCGCTATTGCGGTTTGAAATCCGCTCACGTCCACCGCCGTGTCAAATTTCAGCGTACCGTCATACATCCTGCTCACCCCCTCTTTTATGTTAATACCCAATAAAAACAGCGCAAAACTTTGATGATTTTAGGCCATAGACCTTGTCATCCTCAATCGGAATACACCAAGTATTCCTCACTCCTCTTCCTTGCTACATCCTAAAATCACCTGCGTTTTTATCACTGCCCTTATCGGGCATTAGCATCAGCGCCTTTTGCACTTCATCATACCTTCTTGCAACCCATTCTTTCATGCGCCGCTCCACATCCTCCACGCTTTGCCGTTTCGCACTCGCCCTTTTCAGCGCAAAGGCCTCACGCATCTTCAGCACATGCCCCTTTTCCTCTTTGGACATTTTTGTCGTGTCCGCAGTGCGCCAGTACATCACTTTTTTCATCATAGCTGTGTGAGGAAGCCCCTCAAACAGCAGCATAAACTCCCACCAGTGCAAAAACTCAATCTCCGCAAGCCACAGGCCGTACACAGCGTAAAAGTCTGCGCATATCATTTCGGCATCCTGCTCAAAGTCAAATGCTGGCTGTGCGCTTTTCACCGACGCTTCGGCATTTTTCCCTCTGCTGTAAAACCACATCAGCTTGTGCAGTGCCCACTGCACATCCTCGGGTATCTCCCTGTACAGCTGGCACAGCGCAAGCTGCAGCTGCACATTCTGCGCAAGCTCCTCATCCCGCATGATACACTCAAGCCGTATCATGTTACGAAAGTCGGGCTGTATCGCCACCCCGTCAATCTCATACGGCAGTCCGCTCAATAAAATACTCATGGCGCTTTGGTCGTGCGGTTTGGCTCATACTGCTTTGCCTTTTGCTCAAAGTCTGTCACCTGCTTTTGCAGCTGCTCCTCAAAACAGCGATAGGCGCTTATGCTTTTTTCAAAGTCCGTCTGCCTGCCAAACAAAAGGTTGCTCGTGCCCTCTCCAAAGCAGCTGTCAAAAAATGCGTGCACAATCTCACACCCGCCCCGTAGCACCTCAATATACCCCTGCACATCCTTTGAGCTTTCCCGCTCTTTCAGCTCGCCCGCTTTTTTGCTTAGCTCCTTTTGCGTGTCGGCATATCTTTGCATGTCGTTTGGGTTCATCACGGAAAATTCCAGCTGAACACCGTTTATTTCCACCATTTCGCTCACCCCTTGCAGTGCTCATTTTCACAATCCGAAGAATTATTCCGCTTCATATACATATTCGCTGGGCATCACCGTGGAGGTCATGCTTGCGCTAAATCCCGCATTTTCGCCAGCTGTGCCGCTCGGGTCATCCTCCACCGCTATGGCAACGCTTCCCGCCTCGCCCTTGCCTGTCAGCACATTAAAGTAGACATACTCCTTGATAACCGCCTGCCCTATGCCGTATTTCATCGTGTGCGACAGTAGCGCATCCTGAAACGCGTCCCCCACATACCTCTCGCCCTTCACGGTAATTTCTCTGGACGTTCCCGTCTTTGTTTTCACCTGTCCCGTGCGTATGTACTGGCTGTCCTGGCTTTGAGTTTCCAGCACTGCGGAATGTTCGCTTATTCCCAGCTGCGCCACAAGGTATCCTCCGGGGGTGCTTGCGGGTGTTTCAGACAGGTTCACCGCCAGTACCATATCATCTGCGGTGGTAAATCCCTCAAAGTCGGCGTTTGGTGTTTTCCCCTGCATAAGTTCACTTAATGTCATGCTATCTCTCTCCTTTTCTGTAGTAGGTCATCCTACACTGAATTTGATATTTCCCCACACTGCCCTGCACGTTCATGAGGGATGCGGTGTTTATCGCTTGAATGTTCAGACACTGCAAGCCCTCGCTCAGCACAGGCAAGTTTCGGCTTTTGTTTTGGCCTCTCAGCCACTCGCTCAAGTCCTCAAAAAAGTTGCTGTTTTGCATGTTGTACAGCGCATCCTGCTCATAATCGTTCACGCTGTTTATCGTAAACTGATACCGGCATATTGCGCCGCCGTCCACATGCGTGCTTATTTCGTCTGCGCCGGGTAGGCTGTCGATGGAGTACTCCACGCCACTTCGCCTTGTGTCCTCGGGCAGCATGTCCACGTTAAGCCGCCTGTCCTGCATGAGTGGACAGGCCAAAAAATAATCATACAACGCTTTTATAATGCTCATACGCCCTGCCTCATACACGCCGATACCTTTGCAAGTATCTCCTGCTTGTGCGCCGCTTTCATGCGCTCAAACCAAAACGGCCCTCTCTGTGATGCGCTGCTTTTCAGGCCCTGCGGTGTGTAGTACACCGCTCTTGCGTAGGGTGCGGTGTACTGCACCAGCCCACTTCCGGGCACAGTGCCACTATCTCCCGAGGCCATCAGCGCCCCCGTATCGTGCGGCACGTACGCCTTGCAGTACTCGGTCACAGCGCTGTCCACCACACGCTGTGCGGCCTTAAACTTTTCGCCCCACCTTGCGCTAAATCCTGCGCTCAGGCTCAGCCCTGTGGCTGCGCCGCCCATCTTGCTCGATGCGCTCATTTTCACCACTCATCACTTCCCCTCTACCTTCAGATGTCCCAGCATCGGCATGTGCCTGTTGTCCGTCACACTCGTCACCACAAAGCTGTTTTCATGCACCCCCGTAATGTCAGCCGCCCTTTGAATGCCACCCTGCACATTTCCCATCACTATCACATCTCCGCTTTGCAGCGTCCACTTTTCGGGAGTTTTTGCGCCGCTTCTCCACGCACGAGGCTCGGTGTATCCGCTTAGTGCGCTCTGCGGTATTCTCAGCGTGTAGCTATTCGCCGCATTTGCACCTCCCACTGTAAAGTCCACGCTCCTTTTGCCGCTCCACGCCACACCCTCAATGCACGCCCTGTGCCACACATCCCTTTTGGCAGTCTCGTCATAGCATCGGTTGTATATGGTTATTTGGGCATTAAATGTCGTATACATCACAGCCACCTGCTCATCAGGTTTATCGGCCATTGCAGCCACCTTGTACAAATACCGCACAGCACGCTTTTTTGCTCGTCACTTCGCCTCTCAAAGTGCATTCCGTACCCGTCGTTGCTCACCGATGCCACCCCGCTCGGAACTTGCGCAAACTCATGCAGCGCATCTGCCAGCGCACACTCGCACATGCACAGCCGCATTTCCATCTCGGGCGCTTGCAGCGCTCTTCCCGCCGTTTGGGATATAATCTCCGCATATGCCTGCTCTACCACTGCGCCGTACTGCTCTTCGCTCAGCACCCCTCGGTGATTTTTTACGTATTTTTCATATGTGGAAAACGCCACCTCTCCACACTCCTTTCGCATTAAGCACTTTCATTTCCCACCCCACACCCACTTTTGCAAGCATTTACCTACAACACTCCATTTTGCTATTCACCCTTGCTCACAGTACAAATACTTCGCCTATCCCCCTGCAGCCGCTTTCGCCTGCGAGTGAACATACACACCCTTCGCCTTGTTCTCATACACAAAGGCATCATGGTACGCCCTAAACTGGAACTTCCACGCATCCTTTTCCTGGTTTTCATCAGGGCTGAAGATTTTAGGTAGCGCAAACTTCACCACCTGCAAAACACTCTGCGGATACACCATCATAAAGTTGATGGATGTCGCGTCGGTCGCCTTTGCGTACCCCCAGCTGCTCTGCCCGTCGTTCAGCGTTATGCCTGTATAAAAGCGGCTGTGCGGCACATATATCACCTGCATGTCGTTGTAGCCGTCAATCACGTTTGCCACCTTCGCATCGGAGGACCACATGCGGTTGAGCGCACGGTTGAGCACAGGCTTCAGCTCACTGTTCACAAACAGCACCCTGCCCTCCGGCGGCACTTCATCCGCATCCATCTGTCGGCTCGCCTCATCAATCGCATCCAGCACATCATCGCTTGTCAGCGTCACAGGGCTCGCCGCAGAAACCCCCGTAGCGCTCGCATATTTTGCAAAGCGATACGCATCCAGCTCGGGCACTACGTGCAGCCGCATAAAATCCCCCGCAAGGCTTCCAAACGTAAGCCCCACCGTCTCCTCATCGTCCATGCGGTCCACGCTGAACTCCTTGCCTCTCTCCTCTGTCAGCTTCATGGTTTCCCATGCGGCGGTCACTTCACCCTTTGGGTATCCGTTTGTGCGGCTGTAGTCGCCAAGGCCGGTTGTGCTCACCTTCAGCACTTTCACCTCGTCCGCCCCCGTAAAGTCCGCCATGCTCGCCGCATCAATGCTCTGCGTTGCAGATGCCCCTTTGTAAATATCATCAATTATCGGCACGAATTTTTGTGCCAGCTCTATCGAGTTTGCCATTTTTTACTCATCCTTTCCGTTTGTCAGCCCGGCCCCTGTCATGGCCGCCGCTGTAAATATGTCCGCTTCGGTATAGCTTGGCTCAGTGTGCACGCCTGCGGTATTCACCCGCAAAACAGCCTGCCCTTCAAACAGATACTCCTCCGTCTGCGCAAGCTCACTCAGCGCCTTTGCGGTATCCTCCAGCCTGTTTTCGCTGTTTTTCAGGCTGTGCACATCCAATAGCGCCATCACCGCCTTGTGGTTTTTCGCACCCGCCTCGCTCAGCTGTGCCCGTAGCATCTCCTCAAAGTCCCTCTGCTCCATCTGCTGTGTGTGCTCCTGCTTTTGCGTTTCAAGTTGCTCAAAAAGGCTTTGCCTTTCCGCTTGCAGGCTTTTTACGTCCACCCCCTCAAAGCTTTTTAGGGCATCTTGTGCTTGCCTCAGCTGCTCTTGTAGCTCTTCATGTTGCCTACTCTGCACCAAAATCTTCGCTTTTTGTGCCTCAATGCCCCTGCCGTGCTCCGCCATAACAGCCTCCACGGCCTCCTTTTGCAGTCCCAAGCTTTCCAAAAATTTACGCTCCATTTTGCCTTCCTTTCTCCGCTACGCTTTTTTCGAGGTCGCCTCCCGTGCGGCCGCATATTTTACGCCCTGACGGGCAAAAATCACTCATCTCACACCCACCCTATGTGCGCTGTGCCTTTTACAAATCCCCCACACCATTCCCCTCTGCGCACCCCAAGGGCTACTCTTCGCCCTCACCCATTCTTGCCTTTGCTCCCTACTCTTTCAGCTGTGCCACTGCGGTCTCTTTGTCCTCTTTGTACCACCTCATTCGGTACTCATACCCTTTCATAAGGCCGCTTTGCACATCCTGCCTGTCCCTTTGCCTCATTTCCTCATCACTTATGATGTACCCATCCGAAAACTCCACCGAGATACTCGTCTGCGGGTCCACATTCTCCCCCATTATGTTTTTGCCCACCCACAAAATAGCCCTCACTATTGTTTGTAGCGCATGTTCTATCACAATCATGTGCTTTGCGGCGTTTTGTTTTAGCTCCTGTTTTTCCCCTGCATACTGGGTGGCAGTCACAGGCAAATTCCCCTCATTCGTAAAGCGATAATGCCTCACACCCAGCCCACACTTAAAGGACAGATAGTCAAGCTGTGCCTGAACACCCTGCATGTTTTCCTGCACACGCAGGTTCGGGTTAAACTCATGAATCAGCCTGCCCTCGTCCAGCACCTCATCCCCAATGGACACAAACAGCTGCTGCATCATGTCATCCGGCGCTATGTAAACAGGGTTTCCCTGTTCGTCACAACCCACCGTACGTGTCATCTCACGGTTGTAAAACACCTTTTTGCCGCCCAGCTGAAAGTCTCTGCACATGTTGTTGTACGCAAGGTCCAGCCCCTTTAGGTTGTCCAGCGCCTGCGCATACACCGAGCACCCAAGCCCCAAATTATCCGCAAACGGGTTCACCATGTTGGGCATAATCACCGCAAAAAACGGCGTGGCACTTCCCGTTTGCACCTGCTGTGCGGTGCCCTCCTGCATTTTTACTTTGCGCATCTTCCCCGCCACTTTTTCGTAGTAGCTGTTTCGTATGACATACTCGCCGTTTTGTAGCAGGTGCATCTCTAAATATATGCGTGTTTTCCCACGCACCTGCTCCTCGGACACAAACGCCACCTCCGTAATTTTGCCGTACCTTACGCTTATGGGCACAATGCAAAACGCAGGAAGGTAGTCCATTTGCATTTGCGCATCGGGGCTTTTTTGCACCGTGCCGTCACCCTTCACCCTTAACCCATTTAGCTTCAGCACAAACGCACCCGTTCCGCTGTAAAAGCTTTTTTCCACCAGTCGGTTTGCTTCATCCCAAAAGTTTATACCTTCCAGCACGCCCCCGCACCCATTTTCCCCCTGCAAAAACAGCGAGGATGCCTCATCCCCAAGCACAATCTTCGTCTTTTCGTTCAGCAGTATGCTCGCCCAGTCCTCGCACACTTTTTTCGCCATGCGCATAGAAAACAGTTTGCGCTCCCGCTTGTGTCCTTGTGCCGTCATCTCCCTGTATGAGTGAAAGCTTTTGGCGTGCCCCGCCCACCATTGCCTCCACTGCTCTATGTGCCTGTAGTAGTCACAGCGAATGTTTGCGCCTATCTCCTCACTTATAATCTTGGTGATTTGTGCAATGTCCAACTGCCCTTCCCCCTTTATAACTTTATCTTTCAATATATTCGTTGCTACGTCATTCCCCTTTTGCACAGCATGTTCATATATCGCTCCCAGCTGTACTCAAAGGCATCCATCACATCAATGTCGCTCGAAAAGTCATCCCTGCGTGTATCCGCTCTTTTATCGTCCCACATCGAGTTCATAAGCCCCTCACTCAAAAGCCTACAGCTGCGGCTTATTTTCAGCCTCCCCGTATTCAGTAGCGTATTTGTCGCCACAATTCGCTGTATTATCGGTTTTTTTGCCGCATCTCCCACCTTTGCATAGGGCGCACATCTTGCCATCGCACGCCGCAGGCTGTTTATCAGGTACTGCGCCTCGCTATCCGCAAACACATACTTCACCGCCACCGCAGGGTACTGCGCACGAAGCTCGGACATAAAGTTTGCAAATTCTACACACACACGCTCTGCGTCTATATCCCCTTTTTTTCCGCTTATGTGGTGGTCTTTCAGCACGGTGAGCCTCCTGTAGCCCTTGTGTATTCCGCTCGCCACAAACGCCGTCAGAGAGCGTGTCCCCCCAAAGTCTATCCCCACACTGATGTGCTCAATATCGGCGCAGTATTTTTCGTCCGCTTCCACCATGTACTCCTGCGGATTTTTCGCAAACTGCCTATATATCGCCCCCTCTGCCGCCACCCATTTGCCCAATATAAGGCGGTCGTAATACACGGTGTTTTCGTACTCTTTTTTTAGGTTTCGCACAAACTCCTCGCTCAAAAACGGGTTGTCCTCAATGGTGTAGTGCTGACGGTATATATCCGCCCCCGAGTCCAAAAACTTTTTCAGCCAATGCCCGGGATGCTCGGGGTTTGTCGTGCCGTCAAATACCGAGTGCGGCTTGTCCAGCCTGCTTTTGAGCATCTCAAAGACCTCTTTGTTCCACGTCGCCACCTCATCCCCATAGCAGTACGCAATGCCCGTTCCCTGCAATTTTGGCACGGCACTCACCCTGTCCGCCCCCAGCACATAGCACCTCTTGCCAAACAGCACCACCGTGCCGTCACTGCTTTTCACCTCCCCCACAAGCTCCTTTGTCCATATGTCCCTCATGGGTGCCAGCACATTGCGCTCCACGCTATTTCGGGTGTTACCTATCAGCACAATAAGCCCATCCTGCTCACACATTTTTATACGCCTTGGCACAACATACATGTAGTCCAAAAAAGTTTTCCCGCTGCGTGCGGCCCCCGTTTTGAAGTTCCACCGCCTTGTTGCACTGCGTATATACTCACACTGCTTTTGGCTAAAAGGCACTGTCCACCCCCTCCAGCAGTGCGGCGGCCTTTGCCAGTGTCTCCTCGTTCATCTTGTCTGCACTCTCCCCCACAAGGTCACGAATGGTCTTGTAGGCTGTGGAGTCGCCGTTCATCGCCTTATCAAAAAGTGCCATATTCAGCGCCGCCGCATTATTTATGTCACACATTCGAAACCCCATCTCTCTAAGCGCCTTTCTCGTCTCCGCATCTGGTTTTCCCGAAAGTAGCATCTCCATATACTCTTTCAGCGCCTTACGTTGTTTCAGTTCCTCTTTTGTTCTTCTGTTCTTTCTCTCTTCCCTCTCGCTCAATCCCTCCCGCATTCGGCTCCCCCTCTCGTGCACCTCTTCAGCCATATTCTTCTCTGCTACCCATTCATGTCATAGTCACATTCTCTCACACCATGTAGCTATGTTTGCGACACATCTGTCACACGTTGATATTTTTTTTCACATCTGTAAGCCCCAACAACCAATCCGCGCTCACGCCCATGCCTCTCGCCATCAGCCCAAGGGACTCATACCCCGGCAGGCTCCTTCCCCTTTCATATCTGCTCCATTCTTCCCTGCTTATTCCACACAACCCGCTTGCCACTTCCTGGCTTACACCCCACTGTAGCCTGTATTTCTTTATTCTTTCACCAAAGCTCATCACCCGCTCCTTTCTGCTCAAGGTCACATATTTGATGTCACACTTTTTCACCTCACAGCCATTATAAAGTTATTTTTATTCACTTTCAATGGCATAAGTGAACAAAATTCACACTATTGATATGTGGAGATTGTTCACTTATAATGGTACAAAAGGAGGTGAACATTATGAACTATTTGTTCAAAGAACAACTTCGCTCCTTGCGTACCCAAAATAATCTCACACAAAAGCAAGTAGCAGATTTCCTCGGCCTAAACCGCACTACCTACGTAAAGTACGAAAAAGGAGATAGCGAGCCCCCCATAAAAACACTGCTGAAATTAAGCTCCTACTTTGGCGTTTCACTGGATGCACTTATAACAGGAAGCACCCCACCTTCCCCAAGCGCAGACCTTGCCTCCTATGCCGAGCAGCGTTTTGCCACAGCCACAGCGCTCACAGACATGGGTGTCATTCCGGCGCTCAGCACATCTGCCCCCCTCACCGAGGACTTCATCAGCGCTTTTCAATCGCTCTCGCCTGCGCACCAAGCGCTGGTAATGGAGCGCATTCAGACACTACACGAGTTGCAGGTACGCCAAAAAAAATAACACCTGCCCTTTTGAGCGGTGTCGCTACTTTTTCTTTCCCAACTTTCTGCGCACATTAACAAAGACCCTCGGCTACCTTCCTTTCAAGGGGGAAGGTAGCCGAGGGTCTTTTGCAGTCCTTTGCATATATTTTGCCATAGTTTTATGTTTCAGCGTCCTTACGCCATTTATTCAGGCGCTTTTGCCGGTTGCAACAGCGCCCGATGCACCTATGCCATCTTACGCTTTGCCAATGTCACACGGTCTGCAAGCATCGCAATGAACTCACTGTTTGTAGGCTTACCCCGCAGGCTGTGTACTGTGCCACCAAAGTAGTGGTTTAGCGTCTCAATATCTCCCCTGTCCCACGCCACTTCAATAGCATGTCTTATAGCGCGCTCCACTCTGGATGCAGTGGTTGCATTGTTGTGCGCAATATCCGGATACAGCACCTTTGTCACCGCATTTATATGCTCAGGCTCTTCCACCACCATCAGAATCGCATTGCGCAAAAAGCGATATCCTTTTATGTGCGCAGGCACGCCGATAATTCGCAGCATGTCGGTCACCATATCCTCGTCCAGCATGGCGACAGATGCACTTTCAATTGGCAACTTTCTATCCGTGGACGCCCACAGCCGCCTTGCAAAGGTAGACATGTCAAACGGTTTCAGGAAGTAAAATGCAAAGCCGCTCTCCATCACTTCTCTTTCAATCTCGTCGCTTTGAAATGTCCCCGTCACATAAAAACTCGTTTCAGACTCAGGATAATGCTCGTCGTATTTGCGCTTTAGTGCAAACGCATCCATTCCCGGCATAAAAACGTCAAGCAACACTACATCAGGTCGTTGCCGTACCACTTCGCTGTATGCCACCGCACCGTTACGCGCACAAACACTCACATCAATCTTCTGAGCAGGCAGTGTCTCCCTACACAGCCTACATAACTCGGGCGATGTCTCTGTCATCAAAAGCTTCAATGTTGTACTCACCGTAGTTTCCTCCATTATTATTGTCGGTTCGGATTGTTTCTATAAAAAGAGTCTTTTCATGCCGCATGTTTCTATAATTTAGTATACCATATTGTTTGTTCTACATCAACAAAAACCGTTCGACATTAAGCGACATTTCTGTGCTATTTTCCAACATTGCCGTCATCCATTTTTTCGCGAAACCTGCCCGTCTTGCATTACATAATATTCATCTATTTGCACGTCTGTACGTCCTCTTACAGGAAAATAGTATATCTGTATTTTATCGTCGTCACCCTCCGCATAGCGTGTGATTGCAAAGTCAAATTCTCTTTGTTCACCAAAACTTTCCAGCATAGTTTGTAGCACATACCTCTCATGGTTACTCAAGCTCGCCGACGCATCATCATCGTAGCTCACCAGCATATTCTCATACACAGTAGACGCTTGGCCATACCCATTTTCCTCTGCAGTCTTTTCCGCAAGGTGTAGCACAGCCTCAATATGCCCAATACTCGCCCTTGCCGCCGAAAGGCTCGCCTCGCTCACAGCGGTATGCGCAGCCCCTGCACACACCGCAAAGATAATCCCCGCCGCACACACAAGCGACAACACCCACAGCAATATGTACGTACTTTTTTTCTCGTTGCTTTCCCCTCGCAAATCTCCATGCCCCTTTCATTTTCTGCTCGCAGTCGCACACATCGGCAGGCATCACATTGTGCCTTTACCGCTCATCACAAGAAAAATTCTCTCCATTTTCCCTTAGCCGTCTCAGCCGGGTTTTCTGCCAAACAGTTTAGCTTTCTGCGCCTGTTCACCGCCACCACAAGCCCCATGCTCATGTACAGCATCAGCGAGGATGTCCCTCCCGCCGACACAAACGGCAGTGTCACGCCCATCACAGGTAGCAAAACGAGGTTCATCCCAAGGTTCACCACAGTTTGAAACATCATTGCGGCAAACACTCCCACACACAAAAAGCTACCCATGTCCTCACACGCCTGCATTGCAGTGCGCAGTATTTTTATCGCCAAAAACACCAGCAACGCAATCAGCAAAACCCCACCCACAAGCCCACAGCTTTCCGCAAAGTAGCTGAATATAAAGTCGTTTTCCGCACGAGGAACATACGTGTGTTCCTCGGAAAACAGGCCCGTGCCGAAAATTCCGCCGTTTTGCATAGCAGCAGCTCCCTGTAGCTGCTGGTACATTATCCCATCCGCATACTTCGACGGCTCAATCAGCCCAAGTATACGCTCCTTTTGATATTCAGACAAGCCATACTGCCACACAAAAGGCGCCGCCACAATCCCTGCGGCCGCAATGCTCGCCACCACCCATCGGTTAAGCCCCGCCGCCACCAGCATCACAGCGCCACTCACCGCAAATACCAGCGCAGTGCCGTCGTCACCCTGTAGCTGTACCAGCACCACAGGTATCGCCAAATGGCACAGCACAGGCAAAATTGTCCTCGGCTTGTTCAGGCTGTCCCTCACCTGCGCAAGATGCGCCGCAAAGCTCAGCATAAAGCTTATCTTTGCTATTTCGGTCGGCTGAAAGCTCATCCCAAGCGGCATCGCAATCCAGCTTTGGCTGCCCGTCCCGGGTGGTGCATATCCTATAAATGGCACAAAAGTCAAAAGCACAAGCGCCCAGCAAACAATGTGCAGTGCTTTACACCTCGCCAGCCGCCGATAATCCATCAGCGATACAAATACCATAGCCACCACTCCGCACCCCGCCGCCAATATCTGCGTCATGGCAGGCCGCATATCGCCCAGCGACCCCAAAAGCTGCAGCTGTGCATAGCGCCCTACCGAAATCAACGTCAGCACAGACACAATCGACAGGCAAACACATATCGCAAAGTAGGAAAAATCGGTCGTTTTAGCGTATCGCTTTACTTTTTCTCCCAAATTCATCTCCCATCACGCTACACAGTATTCGTAGTACTTGCTCATTCAATGCTCATTTTTGCCATAAGCACTGTGGCGGTACACCCCCATGGGTGTACCGCCACAAAATATACCGCACACCTCAAGAGCATCTTTCCATACATCGCCATTGTATCACAAATTTTAATTTTTCTCTATACATTGCACGCATATATACGCCTTTCACAAAAGCCTCACCTGGCGCTCACAAAAATAGCCATCGGCCAAGGCCAACAGCTATATCTTGCACTGCACATTCATCTGTACCGTCCATCTCACACCCCCGCCGCACTGCGAGAAGTTACTTATACATATACACCTGGCAGGGTAGCATCCCGTTGTACACCTTGCGTCGCTTGTCCGCCTTGCGCCCAAAGTGCGCCTCGAATTCGGCATCTCCCGACACCACATGCACCTGGGCAGGCTTATTTTTCGCACAGCTGCGCCCAAACGCCGACACAATCGCCGCCGCCTGCTTCAAATCCAAAAGACGCTCACCATACGGTGGGTTTGCGAGCACCGTGGCGTTTGCATCCGCCTTAAAGTCCGCCACATCCCCCGCCTCAAAGCGGCACATCTTCTCCACGCCCGCCTTTTTCGCATTGTGTGTGGCCAGTGCCACCATCTCGGGGGCTATGTCGTAGCCTATCCCCTCAAATTTTGCATCTTCTCGTTGCTTTTCTCTTGCCGCCCTGCGCTCCTGCTCAAAAATCCCCTTTGGCAAAAACTCATAATGCTCCGCCGCAAAGCTTCTCAGCATTCCCGGCGCTATGTTCTTTGCTTTCAGTGCCGCTTCTATTATAAGTGTGCCGCTCCCGCAAAATGGGTCCTGCACCATGCTGTCCGCACGCACCCTCGCAAAATCCGCCATAGCCGCCGCCAACGTTTCCTTTAGCGGTGCCACACCCGCCGTGCGCCTGTACCCTCGCTTGTGCAGTCCGTCACCCGATGTATCCAAAAACACCTCCGCCACATCCTTGCGAATGGACACCCTCACACGGTATTCCTCCCCACGTTCGGGCAAAAACTGCACCTTGTGTCCCTTGCGCATACGCTCCACTATGGCCTTTTTCACAATGCGCTGGCACGCAGGCACACTGCTTAGCGTACTGGAAAGGCTGGAGCCTTTCACGGGGAACTTGCCGTTTTTCGGTATGTAGTTTTCCCAGTCTATGGCAAAAACCCCGTCAAAAAGCGCATCAAAGTCCGCCGCATCAAACTGCGCAAGCCGTATCATTATGCGCTCGGTGCACCTGCTCCACAGGTTCGCACCCGCAAGCACCTTTGCATCCCCCACAAAATTTATCCGCCCGTCAGTGATGGCAATATCCTGCGCCCCCACCATTCTAAGGTCAAACGCCGCCGCTTTTTCAAGGCCGAAATAGCACGGCGCTACCATATTGAACTGCATATACTTTCTCCTTTTAGACAGCGCTGTCACAGCACATGCCCACCTCTAATAAACGAACACTGCCACTCGTCATACGCTCTACCACTCGGGTATTCTTATGCGAAAGTAGTACACCACATCCCGCTCTTCACCCCAGCTGGCCGTCACCTTATATGTATACTCGCCCGGCACGTCCGGCGCAATCATTGGCTGTGTCTGCGGGTAAAACACACCGTCGTACCCAGCCATTTCGACGCTCACACTCTCGGGGTTAAAGCTAAACTGTAGCGCAAGCTCCGCCTCCGGCTGAACCCACCCGGGTTGCACCTCTCGCCACACCTCAAGGTCTCTGCTCACCCATTCAGCAGTCCCAAACATAAATTTCCACCTAAAGCTATCCCTACGCACGTTATACTCAGGAAGCCGCTCCATCTCTTCCGTCTCATCTCCGTACAGCACGCTCATTGTGGGCAGCGAATTTTCAGGGTTTTGCATCGCAATGCCATCGTGAATAGCGGTGGTGACAAACGCCGCCACAACCACCAGCACAATCCCAATCAGCACTTTCAATAGCGACTTTCTGCGCATCGTCACAGGCATTCCCCTCCCTCTTTTCACTTTCACATCCGTTCAAATTCTTTCATAGTATACTACACTTTTATATTTTCAGCAAACACTCTTCCCGCAGGGACACAAAATACCTTGCGACCAAGGCAAAAGTATGATATATTACCCATATGTACTATTTTATATGCTTTTCATCCTAAGCTTTATGTCCTTGAACATATCAAGTTACACAAAAAAGGGGTTGTCTCCACATGACTGGGAAAAAGAAACTTACCTATTTATTTTCCGCACTGCTCTGCACGCTGCTCGGTGTGGCACTTTTTGCAGCACTCCTCCTGCCCATGGCCTCCACTTCCGCTTCAGCCGAAACATTAGGCGCTCTCTCAACGGATAGCATCACTGTTAATGGCTTGCCCGAGGGCATAACCGCAATCAAATCCGTTGATGCACAAACAAGCGCATCGGATGCGCTAAAGGCAGTTCTGGCGCAAAACCCACAGGATTCTTTAATACATGAAGGCTACACAGCCATCGGCTTTTTTTCGGCAGGTGTTTCCGGAAACGATGCCGGTGTAGACCCCTACGAAATCAGCGTGTCCCTATCCGGTCTAAAAAATACCGACACCGTTGCTGTCTTGTCGCTGAACCAAGGAAATAGCGCCACTGCCACTACCGTTACAGCTATAGACACCTACGACGGATATTTCACTTTCTCCCACTCTCTAAACCAAGTGTTGCCCGGAGGCGTTTTTGAGGACGGCTTTTATGTGCTTGTAAAGCAGGCAGGTACCTCTTCGTCATCCACATCCACATCTACCTCTACCTCTACCTCTACCTCTACCTCTACCTCTACCTCTACCTCTACCTCCACTTCCACTTCTACCCCCACTCCCACCCCCGGCGGCAACCCATCCTCCCCGCAGATAGTTGCGTCGGATATCACGGTAGTGAACGCCCCCCCCGGAGCTACCTTGGTGCTTCGTGCGCTTACAGCAGAGGAGCTTAATGCGTACAACACTGCCGCCGTGCAACGTGGTGCTACGGGACAAATTGTGGGTGCGTATGACATTAAGTTTGTGAACGCAAGCGGCAACGAGGTTGCGCCGCTTTCAAACACCTACTTTCAAATAGGAACACAAAACATCACCCCAACTGACCGTGTGACTGCTTTCCATTTTCTTCCAGACGGAACTGTCGATATAATTCCCACTGCAATTTCCTTGAATCCTGGACAGATCTCTGGATCGAACCCTTCATATAGCATAACCTTCTCTCCCGGCAGCAGCAGCCTATCCCCCTTCCTCTTTTACATGGAAAGGAATGCTTACAACAGCACCACCACTACTACATCTCCGCAGACTAATATTTAGTCACACTTGCACCCATTCTATCTGTTTTGCGTTTGCGCCACCCATCTCACACCATCCTGCCGACATCGCTTTTTAAGTGATGTCGGCATTGTTCATACCCAAAAACCCAAACCACCGCTTTTGCCCCCATCTGCAATTTGCCAAACCAATTACCAAAATCCTCCTGCAACCCCTTGACGTTTTACCAATCTCATGCTAATATATTATCACCTCGCCGGAAGGCTTGTTTTTTTGTGCATAGTTTTTTCATGCGCTACGCCCCACCGGAAAGAGGGAGGTCGTACACCTAAGGTGTCGCCGTGTGGCTTTTTTTACACAGCACACCCAAAGCAATGGAGGAACACTATTATGACAGTAAAAATCACCCTTGCATGCACAGAATGCAAACAGCGCAACTACGACACCACCAAGAACAAGAAAACCACCCCGGACCGCTTAGAGCGCAACAAGTACTGCCGTTTCTGCAAAAAGCACACCGCTCACAAGGAGACAAAATAACATTTTGTCCTTTCCGTTTCGCTACGAGTATTTTGCACAATGCGTCATCCTATTATCATAGTCAGGTGCCGTTCTTATTCGCAAAATCACTCCCCTTCCGTGCACATGTGGCATTTATTTTGCCGCACGTCACACACTTTTCAGAATACGGAGTATTATATTATGGCTGAAAACACAACAAAGAAAAAGCCAAATATCTTTAAGCGTATCGGCTCGGGCATCGTCCGCTTTTTCAAGGACACCCGTGGCGAAATGAAAAAGGTAGTTTGGCCCACACGCAAGCAGGTGCTCAACAACCTCATTGTTGTCGCTGTGTTTGTGGTCGTTTGTGCGCTGTTCATTTTTGCTATGGACATGTTGTTCGGATGGCTTATGAGACTGGTCGTTGAGCTGGGCGCGCCGGCAGCGTAGCGCCTACTTTGCACACACACAGGAGGCAACATGGAGCAAGCGTATTGGTACGTAGTGCACACCTACTCGGGTTACGAGAATAAGGTTGCGCAAAACCTGCGCACTATGGTTGAAAACCGTAGGTTGCAGGACTCTATCCACGACATAAAGGTGCCCATAGAGATTGTTCCGGACATAAAAGACGGCAAAGAGCGCATGGTCGAGCGCAAGCTGTTCCCAGGCTATGTGCTTGTAAAAATGGTCATGACGGACGACACATGGTACATTGTCCGCAACACCCGTGGCGTAACGGGCTTTGTAGGCCCCAGCTCAAAGCCCATCCCCCTTAGCGAGGAAGAAGTGAGCAAGCTCGGTGTGGGTGAGCAAACAGCAGTGGTGGACTATGCCGTGGGCGATTCCGTCGAGGTGCTCACAGGTCCTTTGGAGGGCTTCATCGGCATTGTGGAGCGCATCGACAAGTCCGCAGGCAAGGTGGATGTCAAGGTATCCATGTTCGGCAGGGAAACACCTGCAGAGCTGGAGCTTGCGCAGGTAAAGCCGATTTAGTTTTTGGGTACAGCTTCATTTTTGAAAGAGGAATTTTATCCTCGAAAATTATCCGCTTGTACGCTCTGCAATTTTTGCATAGCTTGCAAATATTTATGGATGGGCAGCCGCTCATCCGTGGGAGGATACCCACAGCGGTGTCCGCAATCTACCACGAAAGGAAGTAAATCACCATGGCACAAAAAGTAGTGGGCTACATCAAGCTCCAAATTCCGGCAGGTAAAGCAACACCTGCACCGCCCGTAGGCCCTGCACTGGGTCAGCACGGCGTAAACATTATGTCCTTCACAAAGGAGTTCAACGAGCGCACCCAAAAGGACATCGGCTACCTCATTCCGGTGGTTATCACCGTTTATGCCGACCGCTCTTTCTCCTTTATCACCAAAACTCCCCCCGCCTCCACCCTCATCAAAAAAGCCGCAGGCATTGATAAGGCAAGCGGCGTGCCCAACCGTGATAAGGTTGCCACGCTCACACAGGAGCAGGTGCAGGAGATTGCCAAGACAAAGATGGCCGACCTCAATGCGGCCGACCTTGAGTCTGCAACTTCCATGATAGCGGGCACCTGCCGCAGCATGGGCATCGTGGTAGAAGGAGGCGCAGAATAATGAAATTCGGAAAAAAGTACACCGATTCTCTCAAAGAGATTGAAAAGGCAAAGCTGTACGATAGCGAGCAGGCGCTGGAGATTGTTTGCAAAACAGCAAAGGCAAAGTTCGATGAGACAGTGGAGCTTCACGTGCGTTTGGGCGTAGACAGCCGCCATGCAGACCAGCAGGTTCGCGGCGCAGTTGTTCTGCCACACGGCACAGGCAAAAACGTTCGTGTCATCGCCATTGCAAAGGGTGATGCCGCAAAGGCCGCCGAGGAGGCAGGCGCAATGATGGTAGGCGAGGCCGACCTCGTTGCAAAGATTCAAAACGAAGGCTTTGTGGATTTTGACGTGCTTGTCACCACTCCCGACATGATGGGTCTTGTGGGACGTCTGGGTAAGGTTCTCGGCCCCCGTGGTCTTATGCCCAACCCCAAGGCAGGCACAGTTACCCCCGATGTGGGCAAGGCTGTCACCGAGGCAAAGGCAGGTAAAATCGAGTACCGCCTTGACAAATCCAACATCATCCATGTGCCCATCGGCAAGGCAAGCTTTGGTGTGGAGAAGCTAAACGTCAACCTCAACACCGTCATGGACGCTATTGTTAAGGCAAAGCCGGCCGCCGCAAAGGGTCAGTACATCCGTAGCATTACTACGGCTTCCACCATGGGCCCCGGCGTTCGCATTTCGGGTGCAAGGTACACCGCACAGCAGGCTTAATTTTACCACAAAAAGTATATTACCTCCGATAAAATACCTTGCGTATTATATCGGAGGTTTTTTGTTTTTGCTCGCAATATACAATTAAGTATAAAATATGACAATTATACAATATGTTAAACACTCTCAAACTGCTGCACCCTCGCCGCAAGCTCTGCGGTAATTGGCGGCACCACCTTACCCGCTATCAGTTTTTTGCCATCGCTCAGTCCGTAGTCACTCCTCTGCGCCAAAATATCCACCAGCCGCTTTCGCCACTGCTCAACGCTCCCCTGCCTTTCAGGCGCATCTATTAAATTTTGGCACTCTTTCGGGTCGTCCTGCAAGTCAAAAAAAAGCTCCTCGCCAGACATACTCTCCCACACATACTTTTCCTTTCCGTCGGTAAGGTACTGCCAGCCCTCGTTTTGCTGGGGCAGTGTGTGCTCTCCGTGGATGTAGTGCCGATTTTTTAGCGTTCCACCGAAAATTATAGGTGTAAGGCTTTTCCCCTGTACATGCTCAGGCACTGCCATGCCTGCCAGCTCCATAAATGTTGGTAGCATGTCCATGTGCGCCACAGGCGTTGCGTCAGTCCCCGGCTTCACACCCTGCGTTCCTCTCGGCGGCGCAATCACAAAGGGCACTTTGCTCGCCGCCTCAAACGGTCGACACTTGTTGTACAGGTGGTGCTCTCCCATCATGTCGCCGTGGTCGCTCGTGAATATTATGTAAGTATTCTCCATGAGCCCCTCGGTGTGCAGGTAGTAAAGTATGCGCCCTACCTGATAGTCAATATGCTCTATCTGCGCATAGTAGCATCGCCACATCTCCTCCCACTGCTTTTGTGGCACTTCACCGTAATGCACGGTGGACTGCCTCGCAGGACATGCGTACTTGCCCGACCATTCCGCTCCCACTTTTGGTTGAATTTTACAGTTTTTATACATTTGGTAATATTCAAAGGGCGGGTCATACGGCTGGTGCGGCCGATGAAAGCTCACCTGCATAAAAAACGGACGCTGTGGGTCTCTGTGCTGTAAAAGCTCTATGCTTCGGCTCGCATTCCAGCTGCTCGGGTGCAGTTTTTCTTCGGCCATCCAAGGCGTCGCCACCCAGGATGTGCCGCTTATCTGCTCCGCCGTGTCCTGCACAGCATCGCCGCTTTTTTGCTTTAGCCACTTATGATAGTCACTCGGCTCGTCCCTGTCGTGGTTCTGCTCCGAGTAAAGCTCCAGCTGCTCAAAGCCAAGGTGCGCCCTCTCGGGGTAAAAGTGCGTCTTGCCCACACACATTGTTTGGTAGCCTCCCTCCCTCATTCGCCCTACCAGCGAATCATACTCCCACGGCACGCAGTCCTTGTACCCCACCCTGCCGGCGCTGTATGGCGTAAGTCCGCTCATCAGCGAAGCCCTCGTCGCAATGCAGGACGGGCAGGCGGAATACGCACTTGTAAAGCTTATCCCCCTGCTCACAATATCATCTATAAAGGGTGTCCTCGCTATCTCATGCCCAAACGCACTTAGGCACTCATGCCGCCACTGGTCGGGAAATATAAACAAAAAATTAGGCTGCTTGTCCATGTTCAGCCCCTCCCTTACGCTTTTCAAAGCACAAAGCGCACCGCACAACCTTTGTCATGCGATGCGCTCATATATTCTTAAAACAAGGGTGTAGGCAAACGAGGTGATTTATTTTTGCTATGTCACCTTTCATATGGATGTTTATTTAATATCACATCCATATCAAGGTTCTGACAAGGCTTTAAGAGTGGAGATTTGCGTAGCAAATACTACTCGTGCCTTGTTAGGTTCTTCCTGAAAAAGGGGGGGCATAGCGTCTTCTTGCACTCAACGTATTCTAAATCACCTTTATGTGTCCACTCCCTATATACTATGCCAAAAAGCACCGCTAAATAATCTGCATCTTTTGGGTAGGCGCTTTAAGCTTTGAGGTAATTGGAGGCAACACCTTGCCGGGTATCAGCTTTTGCCCGTCGCTCAGCCCCTCTTCCTCGCGCTGTGCCAAAATATCCACAAGGCGCTTTCTCCATGTTTCAATGCGAGCCTGCTCCTCGGGTGCATCTATCAGGTTTTCGCACTCTTTCGGGTCGTTTTGCAAGTCAAAGAAAAACTCCTCGCCCGACATCGTCTCCCACGCATATTTTATTTTGCCGTCGGTTAGGTACTGCCAGCCCTGCTTTTCCTTTGCCATCACGTGCTCTCCGTGAATATACTCGCGCCCTTTCAGCTCCTTGCCCATAATAATCGGAGCAAGGCTTTTGCCCTCCACATGCTCGGGGATGGGTATGCCCGCAAGGTCCATAAATGTAGGTAGCATGTCCATGTGCGTAACAGGCGTTGCATCCTCGCCTATCTTTGCGTCTTTCATTCCCAACGGCGGCGTAATCACAAAGGGTATCTTCGCAGAACCCTCCCACGGACGGTACTTGCTGGACATGTAGTGGTCGCCCATCATATCGCCGTGGTCTGTGGAGAATATGATGTATGTGTTTTCGTCAAGCCCCTCTGTGTGCAAGTAGTAGAGTATGCGCCCTATTTGGTAGTCGAGGTGTGCTATCTGCGCATAGTAGCAACGTAGCATGTCATCCCTACGCTTTTTAGGCATATCTCCGTAATATATTGACGAATTTTTCACAGGCCTTGCATACTTGTTCGACCACTCGCCGTGCGGCTCCTCTGGGATAACCACATCCTTGTACATTTCATAATACTCAAACGGCGGGTCATACGGCGGGTGCGGACGGTGAAAGCTCGCCTTCATAAAGAAGGGGCGCTGTGGGTCGCGCCTGCGCAAAAGCTCTATGCAACGGTTTGCGTTCCATGTGCTCGGGTGCAGTTTCTCCGATGCCGTCCACGGCTTGCCCGGCCAGGACGTGCTGCTCACAGCAAGCGCCGTGTCCTCCACAAGCCCCTTGCCCTCATGCTCCAACCACTTGTGGTAGTCGCTGGGGTTGTCCCCATCTAAGTCTTGATTGGAGTACAGCTCCAGCTCCTCAAAGCCAAGGTGCGCCCTCTCGGGGTAAAAATGCGTCTTGCCCACACACATGGTGTGGTATCCGCCGTCACGTAGCCTTTGCACCAGCGAGTCATATTCCCATGGAATGTAGTCGCTGTATCCCACCCTGCCGCTGGAATATGGGCTAAGGCCACTCATCAGCGAGGCCCTTGTCGCAATGCAGGACGGACAGGCGGAGTACGCGCTTGTAAAGCTCAGCCCTCTATTCACAATGTCGTCAATAAACGGAGTTTCCGCCACCTGATGCCCATAGGCACTCAGCGCGTCATACCGCCACTGATCGGGAAACAAAAACAAAAAGTTCGGTTGCTTGCTCACACAAATCTCCTTCTTTCACATTTTTCAGTATAATATATGCACACAAATCAAAAACCATTCCTCTTTGGCGCACTTTCTGCTATTATATCACTATACACACATATTTGAAAGTCATCACACACTTTTTATAGGAGCTTTTTTCAAAAAGCCCCTCACACTATATCACCTTTGAAAGAGGGCACACCTCATGCCACCACTTCAGCTGCTCATAAAGCCTGCCTCCTCCGCTTGCAACATGCGGTGCGACTACTGCTTTTATCATTCCATCGCCCAAAACAGAGACACCTACTCCCACGGCATCATGCAGGATGCCCTTTTGGACACGCTTATAAAAAATGCGCTTAGCTCCGCCGAGGGCTTTTGCACATTTGCTTTCCAAGGGGGCGAGCCAACACTTGCGGGCCTTGATTTTTTTGAGCGAGTGGTGAACTTGCAAAAAAAGCACAACACAAAAAAGCTCTCCATACAAAACACCATCCAGACAAACGGCTACACCATAGATGATGAGTGGGCAAAATTTTTAGCAGAGAGCCGATTTTTGGTGGGCGTATCGCTGGACGGAAACAGCGAGGTGCACAACCTAAACAGGCTAAACGCACAGGGCAAGCCCACCTTCAACCGCATTATGCAGTCTGTCGAGCGCCTGCGCCGCCACGGCGCAGAGTTTAACATTCTGTCGGTGGTCACCGCCCAAAACGCAAAGCGCATCGCAAGCACCTACAGCTTTTTCAAAAAGCAGGATTTCCGCCATCTTCAGTTCATCCCCCACCTCGACGAGGAAACATCCTCGCCCCAAAGCTCCCGCCACGCACTATCCTCAGGCGCTTACGCAAAGTTTTTAATAGACCTTTTCCGCCTTTGGCACAGGGATTTCATGAGTGGCAACTATTTCAGCATTCGCCATATTGACAACTGGGTGCGCATTGCGGCGGGGCAAGCGCCCGAGGCGTGCGCACAGCGTGGCCACTGCTCGGTGCAGTTTGTGGTGGAGAGCGACGGCAGTGTCTACCCTTGCGATTTTTACGCATACGACAGCTACAAAATAGGCATGATAGGCACAGACAGCTGGGAGCAGATGGCCACCTGCGATGCCGCAAAGCAGTTTGTCGCCGCCTCGCTCGAGGTTCCCCCTTCCTGCAAAGAATGTCCCTACTTTCAGCTTTGCCGCAACGGTTGTCGCCGCGAGCGCACCTCCTGCGGCGACACATCCAAAAACATCCACTGCGATGCCTACCTCGCCTTTTTCTCCGCCTGCCTGCCCGAGATAAAGCAGGTCGCGAACATCGTTCGCCGCGGCTCACGCTTTAGGTAAATAATCCCCAAAAAACCTCTCCCCACCACTTGACAATCCCCAAAATCATGTTATAATAAAAAAGCTGTTTTTAAGACAGCAGGAAACCCTTGTGGTTGTAACAAAGTCGCTTGCACGTTTTTGCAGGCACTCTTCCTGCCGAGAAACGCGCAAAGCTTTCACACACAGTGTATTTGCGCCGCTTTCTCTTTCGCAGGGAAGGCGGCTTTTTGTCGCTTTTACCTACTACCATCCCAAGCCGAAACGAGGTGAAACAAGAAATGCCAAGTGAAAAAATCTTAGCCCAAAAGAAAGACTACGTCTCACAGCTGAAGGATAAAATCACAGCCGCTCCCGCAGGTGTTGTGGTGGATTACATCGGCATCACAGTGGAGCAAGACACAGCGCTGCGCCGTGAGCTGCGTGAGGCAGGTGTGGACTACAAAGTAGTAAAAAACACCATGCTCCACTTAGCGGTGCAGGACACACCTTTTGCAGAAATCGACAACGTGCTCAGCGGCTCCACAGCGCTTGCTCTCTCTAACGAGGAAGACCCGCTTGCGCCCGCACGTGTACTTTGCAAGTACGCCGAAAAGAGCAAGGGTGCTTTCAGCATCAAGATGGGTTACATGGACGGCAAGGTTATCTCCGCCGAGGAAATCACCGCACTTTCCAAGCTTCCCGGCCGCGAGGGTCTTTTGTCCATGCTTCTCAGCGCTCTCACAGGCAACCTGCGTGGTCTGGCCGTCGGCCTCAATGCACTTGCCGAAAAAAAGGCAGAGGAAGGCGCAGCATAAGCATATTTGTGCAAAGCCTCTCGCCACATTTTCGCCGCACAGCGTAGCGGCGTAAATCACACACATTATTAAACTAACTAAAACACCAAAGGAGTATACTACAATGGCTGAAAAAATCGATAACATTGTCGCAGCGGTAGAAGAGCTTACCGTGCTTGAACTGAACGAGCTGGTCAAGGCCATCGAGGAGAAGTTCGGCGTATCCGCCGCCGCCCCCGTAATGATGGCAGGTGCCGCACCCGCAGCAGGTGGCGAGGACGAGAAGACTGAGTTCGACGTAATTCTCGCAGAGGTTGGCCCCAACAAAATGCCCGTAATCAAGGCTGTGAAGGAAATCACCGGTCTTGGCCTGAAGGAAGCAAAGGAGCTTGTGGACAACGCTCCGAAGCCCATCAAGGAAGGCATCTCCAAGGCAGACGCCGAGGACATCCAGAAGAAGCTGGAAGAGCAAGGCGCAAAAATCGAAATCAAGTAAATTTTACGTTTTGTTGCCCACCACATTCTGTGTGGTGGGTTTTGTGCGTAAGTGTGTGTTTACATAGGCTCAAGCAGCTTTTTGCGCCCGTGTTTTCCCTAAAACCACACTTGCAACACCCACAAGTTTATGCTAAAATATCTAAAGGTGGCATCGCCACCAATATCACCTTTGCTCGGTACACGGCGTGTCTCCTCATGGGTCTCACCTGTGCTTGGCAAAAGGAACATGTTGGCTGAAAACAGCCGGAAAGAGGAGTACTAATGAAGCCTAAAAGTGAAATCATCGCAGAGCACGCTCGTAGCAAGGGCGACACAGGCAGCCCGGAGGTGCAGGTAGCGCTTCTGACCGCCCGCATCAACCACCTGACAGCCCACTCCAAGCAAAACCCCAAGGACCACCATTCCAACCGTGGTCTTTTGAAGATGGTCGGCCAGCGCCGCAACCTGCTTGCGTACCTTCAAAAGAAGGACATCGAGCGCTACCGTGCGCTCATCGCAAAGCTCGGCCTTCGCAAATAGTGTTACACCACCGAAAGCAGGCGGCTTTTGCCACCTGCTTTCGGATTGTTTTATGCCCGTAAATACACACGCAGGTGTCCTTAAGCTAAGGCAGTTCCCTTTAGCAATGAATCAAGGGTGTGAGCACATTTTCACACGTATTCACGCTTTTTATTGATTGCTAAAGTAAACACACTTTATCTGCTTTTGCGCAGTGTACCTGCACAATAATTAGGAGATTTAACCATGCAAATCACAAGCAAGCAAGAAACATTCCAAAATAAACGCACCTTTGAGACCGAGCTGGCAGGTCGCAAGCTCGTAGTGGAAACAGGCAAGATGAGCGGCCTTTCTAATGGCAGCTGCTTCGTACGCTACGGCGACACCTGCGTTTTGTGCAATGTCACCATGAGCGACAAGCCCCGTGACGGCATCGACTTTTTCCCTCTCAGCGTTGATTTCGAGGAAAAGCACTACGCCATAGGCCGCATCCCCGGTAGCTTCATGCGCAGGGAGGGTCGCCCCGGCGAAAAAGCCATTCTCACAGGCCGTGTTATCGACCGTCAGATTCGCCCCCTCTTCCCCAAAGATATGCGCAACGACGTCGCGCTTGTTATGACCGTAATGAGCGTGGAGCAGGACTGTAGCCCCGAGGTTGTGGGCATGATTGGCGCATCGCTTGCGCTGTCCATCTCCAATATTCCGTGGAACGGCCCCACCGCAGGCGTACAGGTAGGTCTTGTGGACGGCGAAATCATCATCAACCCCACGCTTGAGCAGCGCCAGGTCAGCACGCTTGCGCTCACACTTGCCGCAAGCGAGGACAAGGTGGTCATGATAGAGGCGGGCGCAAACGAGGTGGACGAAGTCACCATGCTGAACGCCATAAAGGCGGCACACGAGGCAGACCGCCAAATCATCCGCTTTATCAATAGCATTGTGGCCGAAGTCGGCAAGCCCAAGCGTGATTTCGAGTCTAAGGAGCTAAACGCAGAGCTTTTGGCAGAGGTAAAGGCAGACTACCTTGAGCGCTTTAAGGCCGCAATGGACACCGATGACAAAAACGTTCGTGATGAGCGCCTTTTGCCCATTCGCCTTGAGCTTGAGGAAAAATATTCCGAGGAGCACGGCGGCGGCATCGTGGAAGAGCTGATGTACAAGATGCAAAAGTATGTGGTTCGCCGCTGGCTTTTGGATGATGGCAAGCGTGTAGATGGGCGCACCATCGACGAAATTCGCCCACTTGCGGCGGAGGTCTCGGTGCTTCCTCGTGCACACGGCAGTGGCATGTTCACCCGTGGGCAGACCCAGTGCCTCACCGTGGCGGCGCTGTCCACCATGCGTGATGCCCAAATCGTGGACGACCTCTCCACCGACGAGCACAAGCGCTACATGCACCACTACAACTTCCCCCCATACAGCGTGGGCGAGGCACGTGCTCCCCGTAGCCCCGGCCGCCGTGAAATCGGCCACGGCGCACTCGCAGAGCGTGCGCTCATCCCCATGCTCCCCAGCGTCGAGGAGTTCCCCTACTCCATCCGCCTCGTTTCGGAAATCCTCTCCTCCAACGGCTCCACCTCGCAGGCTTCCATCTGCGCCTCTTCCTTGGCTCTCATGGACGCAGGTGTGCCCATAAAGCGCCCTGTAGCAGGCATTTCCTGTGGCCTCATCACAGAGAACGAGCGCTGGATGACCATGATAGACATTCAGGGTGTGGAAGACTTCCACGGCGATATGGACTTTAAGGTAGGCGGCACCACCGAGGGCATCACCGCCATTCAGATGGACATCAAGGTGGACGGCCTCTCGTACGAAGTCATTGAGCAGGCGTTTGAAAAGTGCCGCCTCGGCCGCCTGTACATCCTTTCGGACATCATGAACCCCATCATCTCTGCCGCCCGTGAGGAGCTTTCCCCATATGCGCCCAAGATGCTGTCCATCAAAATTGAGGTGGACAAAATCCGTGACGTCATCGGCAAGGGCGGCAAGGTTATTCAGGAAATCCAGTCCACCAACAACGTCAAGGTTGACGTTGAGGAGGACGGCATGGTTCACGTGTCCGCCATCAACATTGAGGACGCACAGCGTGCACTGCACACCATCAAAACCATTGTGGAAGACCCCGAAATCGGCGCAATCTACAAGGGCAAGGTCACCCGCCTCATGAACTTCGGCGTGTTTGTGGAAATCGCCCCCGGCAAGGAGGGCATGGTACACATTTCAAAGCTGGACTCAAAGCGTGTGGAGCGTGTGGAGGACATCGTGGCCGCTGGCGATGAGCTCCTTGTAAAGGTAACCGAAATCGACCAGCAAGGCCGTATCAACCTTTCCCGCAAGGATGCCCTTGCAGACCTCGCTGCAAAACAAAACCAGCAATAATCGCACATTACCATATGTTTAATCGCATATAATTTGTCATAACAGCAATTGATATAGCAACCCTTCAAGACCACACACAACAATATACGCATAATAACTGCTTATATCTATTGTAGTTTTGTCATTTCAGTCATTATTTTTGCGCAAAAACCAAAAGACACACCGTATAATTCTGCTTGCGCAATCTGCACATCAGTATTATGCGGTGTTTTTTATCTGTTTTGCCATGTGCGAATCATGGAGGAAAAACTAATGGAGCTAAGTATTTTTGAAGTATTAGGGCCCATAATGGTAGGGCCCTCATCCAGCCATACCGCAGGCGCTGTGCGTCTTGGTAGTGTAGCGGCAAAGCTTGCCCCAAAGCCATTTGACCGTGTTCGCTTTGCACTTGGTGGTAGCTTTGCCAAAACAGGGCTTGGCCACGGCACTGACAGGGCTTTGCTTGCGGGTGTAATGGGCTTTTCACCCGACGATGAGTCTATCTCACAATCGCAGAGCATTGCGGACGAGCGCGGTTTGACGGCAGACTTTTGCACCGAAGAGCTTGAGGGTATGCACGAAAACTCGGTTCATATCACCCTCTACCATTCCGACGACACCCAAACCGACGTGTGGGGCTCCTCCCTCGGTGGCGGCCGTATACGCATCACACGTCTGAACGACTTTGAGACCATGATGCAAGCCGAAAGCCCCACACTGCTTATTAAGCACTTCGACAAGCCGGGTGTCATTAGTGACATAAGCAGTGTTCTGGCACTTAATAACATAAATATTGCGCTATTACGTCTTTCACGTCAGGCCAAAGGAGAGAGCGCCACCACTATGGTCATTGTGGATAGCGAAATCCCACCACGAGTAGCCGAAAGAATACGAGGTCTGCGCAATGTTGAAAGGGTGGTAGTACTGGATGTACAATAGCTATTCACAACTATGTGAGGAGGCATCACGCCTTGGCGGGCTTGTTCAAGCTGTCCTTCACAACGAAATGACTAATAGCGGCAAAAGCGAGAATGAAATTTACACAGAGCTTTTTCACCGCTGGAACGTAATGAAAGATAGTGCACAAAAGGCACTTGAAACCCCACAACCGATGGTTGGCAACCTCATTAGCGGCACCGCCTTAAAACAGCAACAGTTCGCACAAAAAGACAAGGGCATGTGTGGCTCTTTGCTGAATTTAGCCATGGCAAGCGCCCTATCCGCCAGCGAAGTAAACGCATCAATGGGCAAAATATGCGCCGCTCCCACTGCGGGTGCATGTGGTGTTCTACCTGCTTCTTTGCTTGCGGCAGCTGTAAAATTCCACGTAGGCGAGCGTGTTTTGTGCGATGCGCTGTTAGTAGCCGCCGGGATAGGTGCAATCATCACCCGAAATGCCACCGTAAGCGGTGCCGAGGGCGGATGCCAAGCGGAATGCGGTGCGGCTGCAGCAATGGCGGCCGCCGCCGTTGTAAACATGGCTGGTGGCGACACTAAAATGGTTGGAAGTGCCATCTCTATCGCACTTATGAACTGCATGGGGCTTGTGTGTGACCCTGTCGCAGGCCTTGTTCAGCTCCCATGTGCATTCCGCAATGCTTCACAAGTATTAAACGCCATGCTCAGCGCTGACCTTGCACTGGCAGGGCAAGACCCTCTCATCCCCACCGACGAGGTAATCGATTCAATGGGTCGTGTTGGGCGCAGCCTACCCACTACGCTTAGGGAGACCTCTCTCGGCGGCATCGCCACCACCCCCACCGCACGCCGCATTTCCTCCGAGCTAAACTTGAATGCCGAATGGGACTAACAAAGCTATACTTTTATTACTATACCCAAACAGAAACTCCCCACAAAAAGGGGAGTTTCTTCATTTCTGCACAAGTTAAAACCGCCACCTTATTTCAGGTGGCGGGTAGTTCATATCCTATTCAATCGTACAAAGCTCCTATCAGTGAGCTTTCAATCATTCCAAGACTCTGTAACTTATCTTTCGGTTTTATTTTATGTCTCAAACCTTATCTTGCATCTTGACACTCGCTCATTTTCTCAAGTATCATACTCCGATGCTGTTACACACCTCGAAACTTAGTCCTGTCACATTGTGCACCTAAGTGTCTATCGGCTGACCTTATCATCATGCGCACTGCATATCCTTCTTCTTATTTCCTTTTCCATATAGCCACACATGTAGCCATATTGAACACAGTACCTTTACCTCAGAATCACTTCTACATCCTTTACTTTTCGCACTTTGTCAACGGCCTGCGTGACTTTATTTCTTAAAATTTCCTTGCACACTCTACTATAACGTCCCTCATTACAATCCAAACACTACCAAAAACATACAGCCAATATCTTACAAGAGAAACATTACGTTAGGTTGCTCGCCACTATCGGGAACTTGCGAAAAGCATCTCTCATTCCGGGTTTGATGAAATACAGTGCTATCGAACCACACCCATTATGCACAACTTTGCAAACATCTATTTCAACTGTCCTTCCCTACTCCGGCAGGCAAGACATCAGTAGCAGAAACTTGCTCTTGTCAAAAAGCGTCTACCATCTTTATGACGTCCCCTTTGTGATTTAAGTGCCTAAACTTTACTATCTATCACTTTATTACCTCGGGTTTGCTTTTCTATGCCGGGTGTTACTGCATATCGTCTGTCACTTTCAGCGTTCACTTTTTCTACCTATAGCTTCGGTTTAAGACATATCACCCATTAACCATGCTCACCCAAGACCCACTTGCTTTCAGTTCCGTTTTCGGCATATCGCCTACAGCTTCGACTCTCCATCGGGTCCTCGTCTATAGCTTTGGCTTGGTCAAACCTGCCGCTTTGCCTTTTTGCACTCCCATCCTTACTGATATTTTTACCTGTTAGGGTTGCTCTAATGGCATTTATTTTAGCTTCCAACGCCACTTATCGCTTTGTGCTTTTGAAGACTTTCGGAACTTTCAATATATATGCTGTTAGCTTGCGGAAGTGTGCCACCCAACTTTTCGCGTCTTTCATTTATTTCGGGTGTGTTCGTAATCTTTCAAGCTTTTTGCACACTGTTTTGTGATTTTGCATTTAGGTACTACTCAACTGATTTCAGGGTTCAGCATAAGGGTGTCCAAAATCTGTCCTCTTATGCCGTTGTCACTTCAAGAGGTATTGTGGCGCTATACATTCTCATATCAGAGTGATGATAAGCATCTGTCTGCCTCTATCTGCCCTGCCCTGCCTGGAGGGGTTCTTCTTCTTGGTACATTGGCCCCACCCCTTTCGTTTTGTTGTATACATAATAACATGTATGCGGCATGATTTCCATTCGCACATTGCACCTATTTTCTATAGCTATTTGCGCAATATACACTACTAAGACTATACCACAGGGAAAATTTTAGTCATTATGCCAAAACACACCTATATGCTCGTACTAAAAAAAAAGAAACCTCTGCGCATTGGCAAAGGTTTCTTCATACATATCACTATTTTCACATCTTAGGCAAAGCTACTCCTGGTCACCCTGGTCTTTAGTTTTTGGTGGTCTACCGCGTGGACGCTTTGGTTGCTCCGCTTCATTTGGGTCTTTGGGCTTTGGCGGCCTGCCACGTGGGCGCTTTGGCTGTTCCTCCTCGCTCGGGTCTTTGGGCTTTGGCGGCCTACCACGTGGGCGCTTTGGCTGTTCCTCAGCACTTACATCCTTAGGTTTTGGAGGTCTTCCTCTGGAACGTTTTGCTTCAATCTCGTTTTCCACGCTACCGGTAGATGCCGCCTGATTAACAGTGCCCATCTCATCCGATTGCACAATGCTTGCAAAAGATGCCGTTGCTCTGCTTGTTTTTGTCCCACCACTTGCGTCGGAGCTCTGTGCCTCTTTGGCTTTTTGAGCCTCCGCACCCACAATAGGCTTAAATGCAGAGCGGGTAGAAGATGACCCGGTTGTACGGGATTTACCGGCACCTTCATTACCCTCATCCCTTAAATCGGCAACAGTGGATTGCTTGTTCACTTGCGCCACAGTGCTTGCAGACTTTTCCTTACGCTTTGTCGCCTGCACATCGGATTCTTTCTCTTGCACCGCCGGCATGGACATCGTGTTCACAAAGGACATATCCCCCGGTATTTTACGGGCAGTGCTATCCGCCTTCCACGCATTGGGAAGCTTTGCCGGTGTATAGTTCCACTCTTGCGCCGCCTCATTCGATGCCTTTGCATCAGCCTGCTCTCCCGCTTTATTTTTCTTTTGCTCTGCTTTATTCACATTTCCCGCAGATTTTTCAAGTGATTTGGCTGCCGCTGTCAGCGAGCTCAGTGTCGCTTGTGTTGCCGCATACACATCAGAGGATGTATACTCGGACACACTGTCGCTACTGCCAAGCCCAAGTATCGGTGCCGCCGATTGTCTCACCTGCATACGGTCCCAAATTGTATCGGCCTGTGTATACTCAACAGGTTGCTGCACGCTGTTCAAAGCAGAGGACAACTTTGCCGCACGTGTAGCCTGTACATCCGCACCTTTTTCCACAACTTTCGCATTAAATGCCGGCAGGTTTTCAGTGTTTATCGGCGCAAAAGCTTGGGTTCGCGCCGCTGTCTGTGCCGCCCTTCTGCGGGCGGCGGCCACTGCCTCCGCCTGCCTGCGTGCACTGGCTATCGCCTGTGCTTTACGCTGTGCTTCCTGCGTTTCTTTTTCACGTTGCTCCTGCTCCAGCTGTTCCTTTTCGGCTTTTTGAGTAGCTACTTCTTCCTCTATGCGCTGTTGCGCTTCCACCGCCGCTCTCTTTAGTGCCTGTGCTTGCGCAAGTGCAAGTTGCTTTTCGTCATCGCCTATTTCAGGCTTTTCCGCTCTTTTGCGTGCCGCCTCCTCTGCCGCCTCTATCTGCTTTGCCTTGGAGTGCGCCTCCGCAAGCTGTTTTGCTTTGGCATCATCTATCTTTTTGCGCTTTTCATTCTCTTCAGCTGTTCTCTTTGCCTCGTATTCTTCCTGCTTACGTATATTTTTTTCTTCTTCCATAGCGCGCTTGTCCGCCCGCTTTTGTGCTAAATGTTGCTGCTTGTCTTTCCTCTTTTGTGCATTCGAGGACACTTTGCGCTGGCGTGGGGCATCCCCACTCAACAGTTTTTCAAGGCTCTGCTCACTTAGTTTGTCTTCATTTAGCTTTCGTCGTCGCACTGCGTCTGCTATCCAGCTCAGCACCAAATATATCACAAACACCATCAGGACACCCACGCATCCCACCAAAAGCCATGTCAATGCGGGCCCGAAAAAATCCTGAAAATTAAATATCACTATAATGAAAAACAGCAGTACCAGCAAAACAGCAATGCCGCTAACAAGTGTGGCTATAATCCTTTTTACCAAACAGTACACTCCCGTTCTATACACAGTTCAGCTCAGCTCAACGTCACAAAATAAACTGTGTTCATTACTTTTGGCTCACACTCACACAGGGCACAAACACATCCCTATCGTGTGCCAAACATACGGTCTGCGGCATCTCCAAGGCCGGGCAAAATATATCCATGCTCATTCAGTTGCTCGTCCAGCGCTGCCAAAAAGACAGGCACGTCCGGATAAGCAGCCTGAAAGCGCTCAAGCCCTTTGCGCGCACCCAAAACACCTATAAATGTTATGCTTGCGGCTCCTTGCTCTTTCAAAAGGCGCACAGCCTCACACGCACTACCACCACTCGCCAGCATCGGGTCCAGCAAAAAAACGTCTCTTTGCGATATATCATTTGGCAGTTTGCAGTAATACTTCACGGGCTCCAAGGTCTCGGGGTCACGATACAAGCCTATGTGCCCCACTTTTGCAGCAGGAATCATTTGGTGCATTCCCTCCACCATGCCCAGCCCCGCACGCAAAATAGGCACGAGCGCCAGCTTGCGCCCCGATAAAACACGTGCGTTTGCAATAGCAAGGGGTGTTTGCACCTTCACTTCCTCCGTGGCAAGCTCCCTCGTAGCTTCGTAGCAAAGCAGCATGGCCAGCTCGCCCACAAGCTCCTTAAATTCTTTTGTGCATGTATTTTCATCACGCAACAGTGCAAGTTTATGTTGCACCAGCGGGTGGTTCAAAATCATGACATTGCCCACTTCAGTTCCCCCTTTTCAAGCCAAAATCTCAAAGTAAACAGTCAGCATCAGCAAAAGTTCATCTTTCCAGCTCACTCAGCTTTTGCACACGTCGTGCGTGCCGTCCATCTTCAAACGGCGCCTGCAAAAACGCACTCACCAGCTTTTCAGCAAGGCCAAATCCCACCACACGTGCGCCGAGGCACAGCGCATTTGCATCGTTGTGCCTGCGTGTCATCTCTGCGCTAAACACATCCGAACAACACGCCGCACGAATACCTTTAATGCGATTTGCCGCCATAGACATCCCTATGCCCGTCCCGCAAAACAGCAGTGCACATTCACACTCACCGCTCGTCACCGCATCACAGGCTTTCACCGCAAAGTCACTGTAATCCACACTTTCCGCACTATTTGTGCCAAAATCAACCGTTCTCATTCCTTTTTGCTCAAGGCACACCCTAATGTGTTCTTTCAGCTCAAATCCGCCGTGGTCGGCCGCAAGCGCAATAGGTTTATCCAAAAAAACATCTCCTACCCTTTACTATATATACTATACCATTTAGCCACAAAAACTATATATTATGGAATTTCAGCCGTTCACTGCGCTCTCTTTCGGCTTGGCTTTGCCTAAGATAGCTCGGCCGCACTTCACTTGCACACAGCGCAAGCCCCTGCGCAAATTTTCCATACGCAACACGTGCAAGCCCCACAGCCATCGGCCACAAATCACACTGCGGCATCTGCACATTTCCCATGTACGACATCTTATTATAGCATATTTCGGCACCATCACCAACTATAAATACATTTTCAGCATCAAGCACGCCACTTTTCACAATATCTTCGGGCACTCCCGCCGCATCTTTTGCTAATCGCAACGGCGCACCATTTCCCCGGCTTTGCTCAAATGCCGCCCAGTAAACTTGTCCTCTGCGTGCATTTAATGCACACACTATTCGTCCTTGCAATCCCGTGGACACGGCCAGTGCCCGCAGTGTGGAGACCGGAACAATAGGCGTGCCAAATCCCAGCGCCATTCCCTTTGCCAGCGCAATGCCTATGCGCAATCCGGTGAAGCTCCCGGGCCCTGCGCTCACTGCGTATGCGCTCACATCAGCGGGCGAAATCTTCGCCTCGGCAAACGCCTTTTGCATCAGCGGCAACAATGTTTGCGAGTGCGTAAGCCCCTCGTTCAGTGTGCGCTCAAACAGTATTTCCCCCTGCGACAGCACACACACGCCGCCCGTTTGGCCGGAGGAATCCAGCGCAAATATAACGCTCACTGCATCACCAGCCCCTCGCCTTGAATGGTAATTTTACGCACATCCTCCGAGGGCGCCTCAATATTCACAAATACGTCGGGCGGCGGTAGCCACTCAATCACCTGCTCGCTCCACTCCACCGCCACCACCGCGCCGTTTTGCATGTAATCGTACAGCCCTGCGGCCTCAAGGTCATCCGGGTGCGTCAACCTAAACGCATCAAAATGGGCAAACTCAGTTTTCCCTCTGTAAACATTCACGATGGCAAACGTTGGGCTAGCCACCTCATCCACACATCCAAGTCCTGCGGAAATTCCACGACACATGGTGGTTTTTCCCATTCCCATGCCACCTGTAAACGCCACAATCTGCCCACCCTGTAAAAGGCGTCCCAGCCGCTCACCCAGCTCTATCGTCTCCTCGGCAGAATACGTGTAAAACACTGCCATATTTATCCCCTTGTCACATTATCTGAAAGGCATTGTAAAAGGCAATTTTAGCATACGTTACATCTTTTCAGGCTTTAATATTGCAATTACTGCCATATTTCGGTTTCGCTTCAAGCTATATCATTCAAAAAAATCCACTGCTGCCTTAGCCCAGCCTTTCACCGCATTTGCCAGCGCTTCTTGGGAAGAAAAAACACATGTGTCCGCTATTTTCTCATAAAATTGCACACACACCTTTTGCCCGTACAGCTCCCCGTCAAACCCAGGTATAAACGTCTCACAGCTGGGCACTTCGCCATCCTGAATGCTCGGCCGTGTGCCCCAGCCCGTCGCCGACGGCCATTCTCTATCATCCACCAGCGTTTTTGTTATGTACACCCCGTACGCAGGCGTGCACAATCCTTCGTCAAACCGTTGATTTATAGTAGGAAATCCGAGCTTTGAGCCAAGCTGCTTGCCGTGATTTACCGCCGCATATATCTCGTACGGCCTTCCCAGCATCCCATTCACCTGCTCAATATTGCCATTGCAAAGCTCTCGCTTAATGCGTGTAGAGGAGGTAACTTGCCCCTCATATTGTGCTGTGGATACAATATTCAGCGAAACACCATGCTTTTTACACAACTCACCAAGCACCTTTATATTTCCGCTTCGCCCCGCACCAAACTGAAAATCCTCGCCACAAAAAATCGCCTTTGCGTTATATTGTCGCAGTATCATGCTCTCAAAAAACTCCTGTGGCGACAGCCTGCTAAAGCTTTCAAAAGGCGGCTCATAGCAAATTTCCACACCCAAGTTTTTTAGTGCTTTATGCTTTTGCTCGCTGTTAATCAGCTGCTTTCCCTTGTGCGAAAGCCCCTGCTCCTGTGTAAAAGTAAATACGGCACATCGCAAATTTTCTCGCACAGATAGCTCTCTCGCCGCCCCAATTACCGCCGCATGGCCTATGTGCACTCCATCAAAAAAACCCATCGCCAGCGCCGCAGGCATCGCCGCTTGCTCAGATGCCTCACTCTGTGTCACTACTTTCAATTTTACACATCCTTACGCTAAAAAAACCAAGGCTAAGCACATCATATCAAATATAAAACAGCTTTTTCACCTTCATTGCGCCATCTAAATGCACCTCACACAGTCCCAAAAACTGCTCTTGCGCATACACACGGTACATCCCCTCGGGTGCACTCTGCCCTAAAACGGCAACACCATTTTTCAGCTTTGCCGCATCTCGTTCGCTCACCGTCACCGACGGATAATCTTCAAACACCGTCTCAATAGGCAGGAAAAGCTCATTTAGTCGGTTTTCATCACGTGCTTTTTGCAATTCCTGCAATGTCACTGTCTGCGAAATATCAAAAACCCCCGCCTGCGTCCTGCGTAAAGCGGCCAGCGTGGCAGGCACTCCCAGCGCCTTTCCCACATCCTCCATCAGCGTGCGAATGTACGTGCCCTTGCTACAATGAACCCTCACCGAAAACCTATTCTCGCCCACACACCCCAAAAAATCCGCCGAATGTATTACGATACTGCGCAGTTTTCGCTCCACCTCTTTGCCCTCACGGGCATATTTGTACAGTGCTTTTCCATTCACCTTCACTGCGCTGTACATCGGCGGAAGTTGCTGGGTCTCCCCCAAAAACTTTGGCAAAACCCACCGCAGTTCCTGCTCCGTCACATGCACTTCTTCGCTCTGCAATACCTCGCCTGTTATGTCTCCCGTATCGGTAGCCACACCAAAAAGTATCTGTGCTTCGTATGTTTTGTCCTGCCTCGGTGCTAAATCCACCGCCTTTGCCGCATTTCCCACAAATACCGGCAACACACCTGTTGCCATAGGGTCCAGCGTTCCACCGTGCCCTATTCTTTTGGTGGCGCATATCCCACGCAGTTTTGCCACCACGTCAAAGCTTGTGAACCCCTCGGGCTTGTCCACCACAAGTATCCCTATCATCCGGCTTTTTCACCAATACTGCGTACTTTTTCAGGCGGCAGTATTTTTTCCACTTCCATCAAAATCGCATTTTTGGCATAATCTATTCCGCCTAAAATTTCACACCCTGCGGCATTTTTGTGGCCGCCACCGCCCAGCCTTTTTGCAACAATCGTCGCATCTATCCCCGTCTTTGTGCGGATGCTCACCTTGTAGCTTCCACCGGGTTGCTGGCGCATGGTCACACCCACCAAAACGCCCTCAATAGAGCGTGGCAACGATGTTATTCCCTCAAGGTCCGCATCATCTGCGCCTATACTCTGCACCATATCCAGCGTTAGGCAAATCAGCGCACAGGTATCATCAAAGTGGTATTCCAGCGTGGAAAGCGCCTTTTGCTCAATGGCAATGCGCTGTTTAGTTTTGTTCACGAATAACAGCTCGTTCAGCATCAGTATATTCGCACCAAGCTCTACAAGGTTTGCGGTCACTTCGTGCGTGCGTGCTGTTGTGTTTGCAAAGCAAAAACACCCCGTGTCGGTGGAAACACCGGTGTACAGGCAGTTCGCAATTTTCGTGTCTATGTTTATTTTCATCTCAAGCAACAGCTCATACAGTATCTCACAGTTTGCGGCGGCACTATCGTCCAAAAGCATCGCAGAGGCATATCCCGTGTTGCTTCCGTGGTGGTCTATGCACAGGTCCACCTTGCTCACCCACTTTGCGGCATCGTTGCCAAAAAGCTGCTGCCCCGCAATGTCCACCGCCACAACATACTTCGGCTCAAACTGGTCGTAAAACAGCTCCAGCTCCATGTATGCGTATCGTACATGTATCGCATCCGAGCAAAAAACAGCCGCCGTCTTGCCCAGCGAGCGCAACGCCCAGTAAAGCGCACCTGCGCTTCCCAGCGTATCACCATCGGGGTTTTTATGGCATAGTATCAATATATTATCCGCTTTTTGCAGCCTTGCCGCAGTGGCGGATATGTTCAATTTTTCGCTCATTACAGCTTCCTCAACATTTCGTTTATGTGTGCGGCATAGGCGGCGCCCTCGTCCGCCATAAACACAAACTCGGGCGCTTTGCGAATATGCATACGGGAGGCTATCTCGCTACGCACATGCCCTTTTGCAAGGTTCAGCGCCTTTGCCATGGCATCAGCGCCCCCCTCCTTGCCCATCACGCTCACATACACTTTACACTGGGAGAGGTCACTCGCCGTTTCCACACGTGTTATCGTCAATAATCCGCCTTTGAGCCGTGGGTCTTTCATGCCGGCAACAATATCAATAATCTCCCGTTTTATGTCCTCATTAAGGCGGGATATGTTCTTAGACGGTCCTCTTTTCGGCATGATACACTCCTTAAGCACAAGCGGTTTACGCAGGTGTAAATATGCAAGTTTTGCAAAATAATACCATTTTGCAAGCGATAAATTTGTCAAAACTTCAGTTTTAGAGAACAGACGGTCTCTTAGTCTCTATACTCTTCCATGATGAACGACTCAAATATATCGCCCTCTTTGATGTCGTTAAACTTTTCAAGCCCGATGCCACATTCGTACCCCGTGGCAACCTCTTTCACGTCGTCCTTAAAGCGGCGCAGGGAGGCAATCTCGTCCTCCACAATTACAATGCCATCCCGAACAAGACGAATCTTAGAGCCACGGCTCACAAAGCCATCCTGCACGTAACATCCCGCAATAACGCCGATATTAGAGGCTTTGAACACCTGGCGCACCTCAATGCGTCCCTGCTCCACCTCACGAATTTTGGGCGCAAGCATACCCTTCATAGCGTCACGCACGTCGTCAATCGCATCGTAAATAACACGATACATGCGCATTTCCACCTCTTCCTGGGCGGCATCCGCCTTCGCCACAGGGTCGGGACGAACATTAAAACCTATAATTATAGCGCCGCCGGCACCCGCCAGCATAACATCGCTCTTGTTTATAGCGCCCACGCCCGTGTGAATCACTTTCACACGCACCTCGTCGCTCGAAAGTTTTTCAAGGCTCTGCTTCAGCGCCTCGGCGCTGCCCTGCACATCCGCCTTAACAATAACGTCCAGCTGTTGTTTTTCACCTGCGGCAATCTGGCTGAACAGGTTGTCCAGCGTCACCTTGGTGTAGCTTCCCAGCTGTTCCTCACGGGCGGCGGTACTGCGCCTGTCCGCAAGCTCACGTGCCAAGCGCTCGTCCTCTACTGCGTCGAACTCATCGCCCGCCGCAGGCACCTCCGTAAGGCCGGTTATCTCCACAGGTGTAGAGGGCCCTGCCTCCTCACGAATGTTGCCGCTTGCATCACGCATGGTACGCACACGCCCCACGGTCGTGCCCGCAATCACCACATCGCCACGCCTTAGTATACCCTTTTGCACCAAAATCGTCGCCACAGGCCCCTGACCCTTATCAAGACGTGCCTCCACAACAGCACCCTTCGCACGGCGGTTTGGGTTAGCCCTCAGCTCTTTTATGTCCGCTGTAAGGTTTATCATTTCCAAAAGCTCGTCAATGCCCTGCCCTGTTGCGGCGGAAACGGGCACCACTACGGTGTCGCCGCCCCACTCCTCCGGCACAAGCTCGTACTCGGTGAGCTGCTGCTTCACCCTATCTGGGTTTGCGGTTTCCTTATCCATCTTGTTTATGGCCACAATCACCGTAACGCCTGCCGCTTTTGCGTGGTTTATGCTCTCCACCGTCTGGGGCATAATGCCATCGTCCGCCGCCACAACAAGCACTGCAATGTCGGTGAGGTTTGCACCCCTCGCACGCATACTTGTAAACGCCTCATGTCCCGGCGTATCCAGAAAAGTAATCAGCTTGCCGTCCTTTTCTATCTGATATGCGCCGATGTGCTGGGTGATGCCACCCGCCTCACCCTGCGTTACGTTGGTTGTGCGAATCGCATCCAAAATGGAGGTCTTGCCGTGGTCAACGTGACCCATAACCACCACAACGGGCGGGCGGTCCTGCAGGTCCTCCTCTTTGTCCTCGTTCACTTCAAACAGGCGCTCCTCTATGGTCACGTGCACCTCGTGCTCCACCTTGGCGTTCAGCTCCTCCGCCACGGTGGCCGCCGTATCAAAGTCGATAATCTCGGACACACTCGCCATCACGCCAAGACCCATCAGCTTTTTGATAACCTGCGGTGCCGCCACCTTCAGGCGCAACGCAAGCTCACCCACGGATATTTCATCCGGGATGGACACTTTAAGCTGTGCCTTACGTGCTTTTTCCAGTTGAATGCGCTGCAAGCGCTCCGCCTCCGTCTCCCTCTTTTTGGAGGGCACAGCGCCCCTGCCACGGTTTTGCGTGCGCAGTTTCTGACGGTTTTGCGTTGGCTTTCTGCGGTTTTCCACATTTTTCGCAGACGCAAGCTCCGTGTACTTCTCATTAAACTTATCAAGGTTCACATACGCACCCGACGTATCAATGGTACGTGTCACCACCTCACGCTTTGGCGCGCTTGCCTCGGGTTTATCCACCTTGTCTTCCTTTATGCGAATACGCCCAAGGCCATCCCTCTTTTTGGGCGGCTGTTGCTTGGGCTGCTGCTTTGCGGCAGATTGCGGATGCTCCGTAGCAACCTTAGGCTGTGCATCATTTTGCGCAGCAGGCTTTTGGGGCAGTGGCTTTTGTGCCACCTTCTCATTTTGCTTTTTCTTCACCGGCGCAGGCTTTGTGCTGAAATACGCATCAAAGCTATCCACCTCTGCCCCACGGGTAAAGTGGTCAAACAGAAAGTCCAGCTCTTCCTCTTTAAGCGGTGTGGTGTGCTTTTTTGTTTCACCAAATTTGTCGCTTAACAAATCCACCACCTGTTTGTTTTGCACCGCAACATCCTTGGCAAAATCACTGAGCTTGTATTTTATAATCAATCCGCTTCCTCCTCCAGCGCCGCTTTTGTGTACAGCGCAGCCATATCTTTGTTTGTAATGGCCAGCACACCCGCCGGCTTTCTTGTTATAGTTGCAATATCCTGCTGTGTCAGCCGCATTTGCTTTGCCTCGCACTTCCCGTCACATGCGGCCAGCACTCTTTTTTGCGTTTTGGGGGATATATCCTGCGCCAGTAGTAAAAGCGCCGCATCCCCTTTGTGTATTCTTTGCATCGCCGCATCAAAGCCAACGGCTAAAGCGCCCGCTCTTTTTGCCAGCGATAAGGCCCCAAGACGTTTATTCATCCGCCTGCTCCTCACCCTGCGCTTCGCTCGCCACAGCACCTGCTATTTCCTGCGACAGTCGCTCGTACACCTCGCTCGGAACGGGCATCTCAAACGCTCTTTGCAAGCTTTTTCGCTTTACCGCTTTTTCAAGGCAGGCTACACTTGCACACACATATGCGCCCCTGCCCGCCTTTTTTCCACTTGCATCAAGGCTTACTTCGCCTTCCTTTGTGCGCACGATTCGCACAAGCTCTTTTTTCAGTTTTCCCTCACCACAGCCAACGCACTTGCGTATCGGCTGTTTTTTTTGTGCTTTAGCCTGCGCCAATCTCGCTCCTCCATCTTAACAATTCATGCCGCTTAGCCGTTATTCTTCGCTCGCCTGCTCCGCCTCTATTTCCTGCTCAGGCTCTTCCTCGCCGTAATATCCACTCTCCGGCCTTATGTCTATATTATATCCTGTCAGGCGTGCGCAAAGGCGTGCATTTTGACCCTTGTTTCCTATGGCAAGGCTCAGCTGGTTGTCCGGCACGGTGGCTCTTGCGCTCTTCGCTTCACCCTCCAAAATCTCCACGCTCACCACATTGGAGGGGCTAAGCGCCGCCGCAATAAACTCCGCAGGGTCCTCGCTCCACAGCACTACGTCTATCTTTTCGCCGCCCAGCTCCTGCACTATCTCCGCCACACGGCTGCCGTGTGCGCCTATACATGCGCCACGAGGGTCCACATCCGCATCCTTGCTGTACACCGCAATCTTGGTGCGTGCGCCTGCCTCTCGTGCGATGGCCTTTATCTCCACAGTGCCGTCGTACACCTCCGGCACTTCCATCTCAAACATGCGCTTTACAAGCCCCGGGTGCGTGCGGCTAATCATCACCTTAGGCCCTCGCTCGGTCACGGCGACATCCACCACGTACACCTTTACACGCTCGCCCTCACGTAGCTCCTCGCCCGGCATCTGCTCGTTTTTGGGAAGTATCGCCTCGCTCTTGCCTATTTCCAGCGCCACCACACCACGCACATGGTCCACACGGCTCACAACACCGGTGATAATCTCATGGCTTTTGCTCTGCATCTCGGTGTACAGCTGGCTGCGCTCCGCCTCACGTATGCCCTGCCTTATCACGTGCTTTGCCGTTTGGGCTGCAATTCTGCCAAAGTCCTTGGTCTGCAGTTTTGTTACCACCTGCTCGCCCACTTCGTACTTGCTCTTTATTTTTTTTGCGTCCTCAAGTGATATTTGGGTGTTAGGATTTTCCACCTCTTCCACTATATCACGCAGTAGTTTCACCTCAAAGTTCGCCGTGTCGGGGTCCATCACAACGCTGACATTTTCCTCCTCAACGTCATAATCCTTCTTCACGGCTATCACAATGGCATTTTTTACCTTTTCCAAAAGATACCCACTGCCGATGCCCTTTTCCTTTTCCAGCATATCCAGCGCCATAAAAAGTTCTTCGTTGTTCATTTTAATCCTCTTTTAACTTTATTATTCAATATGGTGTATTTTCAGCTATCCAAACAGTCCCTCGTCATCACAGCTTTTCACAAAGCTTATCTCCTCCAAAGGCACCGAAACCTCAAGGCCGTCCACATTCAGCTGCACACTGCCCTCGCAAAAGCCGCACAGCAGGCCCGCCACGTCCTTTTCGCCCTCTTCGTTCGCCTTGTAAAAGCCCGCTCTCACCTTTTGCCCACGCATTAGCTCAAAGTGCTCTTCCCGCGTCAGCTTTCGTCCAAGCCCCGGGCTACCCACCTCAAGGCAATAGCTCTGGCTTATGGGGTCTGCCTCGTCCAGTATCGGGTCTATGGCTCGTGTCGCCGCCTCACACGTTTTCATGTCCAGCGGCTCGTCCCTGTCTATAAGTATTTTCAGGTACCACATAGCACCCTCTTTTTCAAACCTCACGTCCCACAGCCGCAGTCCCATTTCCTCTACCACAGGCAGCACCAGCTCCTGCACACGGGCGGCCACACCGCTCGGCTTTCCCATCAGTTTCGCCACTTGCGCATACACCCTCCTTTCGGTCAGCATTCGCACGTAACAACGTGCTTTATTTGCAACAAACAGCACATGCCCTTCGCAAAACCTCCAAACATGCGCAAAAGAGCGGGCACCGCCCACTCCTCCATGTAAATTTACGTATTCATCCTACCTCACAAATATACCACAACGCACCCCACAATGCAAGCATTTTCGCCCACTTGAAAAGTGGACATGTTATTGCAACACCCCCACAAAAGCTATCCATCCCACCGCAAAACTGCTATAATATATCTTAAGGCAATACCGCACAATTAGCGGCGAATGCCTTTGCACTCATCTTGCGCCGAAAATTTCCGCCATATTTTACAAAAATTTTCTCGGCGCAATCTAAGCACAATAATTGTGCGGTATTATCTTAAATGTTTCCCGCTCAAAATCTTTACAGATATAACGCTACCAAGTAGCTGACACACGGAGGTTTATATGGACAAAAAAATGGCAGAGCTTTACGCCTCGTTTGCGGTGCGTGCCGCCGTAAATGTACAAAAGCGGCAGACACTTATCATCAGCTGCCCCATCGAGTGCGCATGGTTTGCACGCATGTGCGCATCATGCGCATACGACGCAGGCGCAAAGGATGTGCAAATCATCTACGGGGACGAGGAATTTTCCCGCATTCGCCTTGAGCACACAAGCCTTGAGGTTTTGGAGCAGGTGCACCCGTGGGTGCTTCGCCGCTACCTCGATAGCGTAGAGTCGGAGGGCGGTGCGTGTATTTTAAGCATATCCGCACGCAACCCCGAGATTTTCCTCGGCCTTGATGCCCAAAAGGTGGCGGCGGCGCAAATGGCGATGAGCATCGCTCTAAAGCCGTGGCGGGAGCTTATCATGGGCGACAAGTTGCAGTGGTCAATACTCTCCGTGCCCACGGCGGCATGGGCGCAAAAGGTATTCCCAAACGAGGACGCAGACACCGCCATAGAGCTGCTTTGGCAGGCCATTTTCAAGGTATCCCGTGTTAGCGGCGGCCGCCCAATAGAGGACTGGCAGGCGCACACTGCGGCCACCCAAAAGCGGGTGGAACAGCTGAACTCTCTCGGCCTTCGGGCACTGCACTTCGCTGGGGAAAACGGCACCGACCTAACAGTCGGCCTTGCGGACGACTACCGCTTTACAGGCGTTGGGGACCACACCATGGAGGACAACGTGCTGTTTTACGCAAACGTCCCCAGCGAGGAGGTGTTCACAGCGCCCCACCGCATGAAGGTAAACGGCATTGTAAAGAGCAGCCTGCCCTACGTGTACAACGGCAACGTCATAGAGGGCATCACAGCACACTTTAAGGATGGCTTTGCGCATGAAGTTTCCGCAGAAAAGGGCGGCGATGTGCTTGCACAGATGATGAGCGCCGACGAGGGCGCACGCCGCCTTGGGGAGATTGCGCTTGTGCCTGCAAGTAGCCCTGTGCGCAAAACAGGCCTATTGTTTTACAATACACTCTTCGATGAAAACGCCGCCTGCCACATGGCTTTCGGCTCGGGCTATCCAAACAACGTAAAGGGTGCGCAGAGCATGAACACCGAAGAGCGCCTTGCCAAGGGGCTGAACGACAGCCTCATACACGAGGACATCATGATAGGCACACCCGAAATGGACATCACAGGCATTTTACAAAACGAAAAAAAAGTGCCCATCTTCACAAAAGGCGAGTGGGCATTTTAGCCCAATTATAGTTAAGCCACTACTACCTTGTGTAATCTAAAAGTGTACAATAGATGTCGAGATATTTTTGTTCAAAACAAGGCGGAGGAATGAAGAATACTGTGTGTATTCCGACTGACGACAACGTAGTTTTGGGCAAAAACAGCCGACAGATATGTAAAGTTTTAAGTTTCACAAGGTACTACACATCCCGGCACACAAAAGACGCAGTGAACGCCCCACGGCACCCACTGCGTCTTATTTTTTCGTTCACAAAGGTATTTACCGTTAATTAGCCGTTAGGGAGAAATCCGAACACGCCTATTACGGTAAATTTATGCGCTATACTTCGTTCTCCTCACTCGCAATACACAAAGTATTACTCCTTCGTCTGCCTTGTCTATCACAAAATTTGCACGTAATAGGTTCGCAGAATTTTTTGTACCGCCAAAAGTTCTAAAATAAGAAAGTGTGCCGATGTAAGGCTTTCGCCTTACGAGGTGCACTGCCGCAATTTTTGGGATTTTGGCTAAACAAAAAACGAGTTCGTATTACTTCCTAACGGCTATACGGTGTTGTCCTAAACACCCTCTTGCCGCTTTTCGCCTGCTGTGCCTGCTGTTCTGTGCGCTGTGCCTGCACCATAAACAGCACCATCAAAATCTGCACAAGCAAAACCATACACATGGGTATGGTGGCCCGGCTCGTAATCGTCATAATACGCCCAAAGTCCTCCACCACAAGGAAAGTCGCCGCACCCACAAACCCAACTGCAATTCCCAGCGTGCGCCAAATCACACTCATGCTCTTGGTACGCATATGCCCGTCCGTGTGCATTCTTGACAGCTTTGCCTTTTTCGCCGAAACAACTCCGTTTGCTATCATTGCCACCGAGACCCCTGCACACAAAACACCCACTACAAGGTTTACAAGCGACCATGTTTGCGCAGTGGGCGCAGGCGCAAGCGGTGTTTGCAGCCCTGCGGCAGCATCCAGTATAGCCTCCCACTGCGCCACCAGCTGTACATCGCCCTGCACATTTCGCACCGTTTCGCCCGGTGCGTAGTTTTTACCCTCAAACATCCATCCTGCAAACGCAAAGTTTTCACGCTCAAACATAAGCTTTGCCACAAACACATCGCCGCCCACAGCGCACGGCTCTGCCTCATGCGCCTGCACATCGCCCTCGTACCCGGGCATGTACACAACACTCACATATCCGTCCGCCTGCGTGCCATCGCCCTGCCCTGCCACTTCCGACGCAAACGCACCCACCGCCACAACACCAAACAGCACCATCACGCTCACCGACATCATCAGCAAACGCACGGTTCTTCTCATCGCACTACTTTTTCGCCACATCATGCAAAAGACCTCCTTTGCACACATTGCACACCTACATTTACGCTTCAATTTCGACATTTTAGCTTCACGGGAACGAGCCGAAGAACGGTTTTCTTGGCACATTCTCGCACTTAACATATTCTTAATCACTTCTATGTGTCCGTCCATAAAAGCTCTTCACTCGCTTTTCATTCTAACTATCCACTGTCATTGTATCAGCTCTCGGTAACAGCACGGTAACAGCGCTTCCCCACAACACACACGCTTGTTACCGCATTTCATCCTGCTCCTTGTACTGCACCCGTCCTTCCACAATCTCAATATACCGCTCGCAGTACTCCAGCACGGAGCGCCTGTGCGTGATAATTATACAGGTAGAGCGTGGCTCTCGCTCCCTTAGGTGGTTTAGCACAGCCGTCTCGGTGCGCTCGTCCAGCGCACTTGTCGCCTCGTCCAGTATCAGGAGCGGCGCCCTTTTTATCAGCGCTCTTGCGATGGAAATACGCTGTGCCTGCCCCTCCGAAAGCCCGTAGCCTCGCTCGCCTATTCTTGTGTGCAGCCCACTTGGCAGCTGGCGCACAAATTCCTCCGCCGCCACCACACGTAGCATCGCCCACATTTCCTCCTCGCTCGCCTGGGCGCTTCCCACACGCAGGTTGTCCGCAATGCTTCCGCTCATCAGCGTGTTCCCCTGCGGCACATACGCCATGTATCGGCGTGCTCCCGCATTTACGCTTGCGCTGTTTCCATCGCCGTCTTTTAGGCATATGCCGCCCTCATTCGGGCTGTAATACGCCATAACAAGACGTATTAGGGTGGTTTTGCCTATCCCCGAGTCCCCCATCAGCGCCACAAACTCCCCTGCACGAATGCTAAGCGCCACATTTTTCAGCACCATCTCCTGCGCATAGCCAAAGCTAAGCTCGTCTATGCTCAGCTTCAGCGGGCCACTTTGCAGTTTTGGCACGCTCATGTCCTCGGGGGGAAGCTTCTCCAGCTCTATTGTACGCTCGGAGGAGGTGAAAATTGACACAAGTTGTGGCACAAGGCGTGAAAGCCCCACCACAGGCGACTGTATCTGGCTTACAAGCGAGACAAACGCCAGCATACTGCCGGTGGTAATCACATCGCCTGTCAGCATGAGTGCACCCCACGCCACCGCGCCCACATACCCCAGCTGAAACGCTCCGCCCATCAGCGCACCCGAGGCAGAGCTCACATACTGACGTTTTTTTATCCAGTACAGCCGCTCCTCCCTCAGCTGTGAAAGTCGCTCGTTTGCGCTCTCCTGCGCTTCAAACGCTTTGACGACCAGCAGGTTTTCCACATTTTCCTGCAAGCTTGCTTTGTACATAGACTCACTTTGCTGAACCTTCGCTTGTATTTTTTTCATCTTGCGCGCCATTACAATACTTACCAAGGCGGTCACAGGCCCTAAAACAAGCCCAAACAGCGCAAAGCTTACATCCATCGACGCCAGCACAAAAAACGCCACCACAAACGTGACAAGCAGCGATATAATGCTGGGTAGCACCTCCGTAATTCCCCTTGCCACCACATCAATGTCGCTGGTCAGGCGGGTCACCACATCTGCGCTGTGATAGGACGAAACATCCCGGTAAAGCGAGTTCAGCACCGCACGGTAAACGCCGCTTCGTATGCCAAACGCAAATCGCTCCCTCACCACTGCGCCCAAAATTCCCACAATCGCCCTTAGCAGTAGCGAGAGCAGCACTATGGCCACATATGTCACAATACTGCCCGTGGGCAGTGCGCCGCCCGAGGCAACATCCACGATATTGCGCATTATAAGCGCCAAAACCACCGACACACCCGCCGCCGCCGAATCCAGCAGTATCACCAGCATCAGCTTTGGCATGTATGGCTTTGCGTGTCCTATTATCCACCTAAACGAGGTCATCTGATTGCGCCAGTTTTTTATAAACGCAATATATTTTCCCATCACTGCCTCCTAAAAAGCCTATATCACCCGTCGTGCACATCGATTATTTACGCTGTACGTCTGCTTTCAGCGTCCACACCCCACCTTGATAAAACACACTCAGTAGTGTACCATTAAATTAAGCCTACTCTACACACGGGCGTGGACAAACGCAGTGATTTAGTTTTTTGCTATGCTTAGCGTATTCTAAACCACCTATATGTGTCCACTCCCCCACACACATCACTTGTAGGAGGAAAACAATGTACACTCTTATCATGGTGGACGACGATGCGGACGTGCTTAAAATCAACGAAAAATATTTCACCCGAGAGGGCTACACAGTTTACACCGCCCGCTGCGCAAGCGACTGCCTAAAGCTTATCGCACAGCACGGCGCAGATTGCATTCTGCTGGATGTAATGATGCCCGAGACAAGCGGCTTTGATGCGCTTTCGGAGATTCGCAAGCACACCATGGCGCCCGTGCTTTTTCTCACAGGAAAGGCGGACGAAGCCTCCCGCATAAAGGGGCTTATGCTGGGCGCAGACGACTACATACAAAAGCCGTACAGCCTTGCGGAGTTGCAAGCACGCATCATAGCAAACATCCGCCGCCATAATAGCGCCACCGCGCCCTCCACAGCACCCTCACCCCTGCGGCTTTCCTTTCCGCCTTTAGAGGTGGATGTCATAAAGCACGCCGCCTTTTGCGATGGGCAAGACCTACAGCTGTCCAATCAAGAGTACGAGCTTTTGCACATGCTTGTCTCCTCGCCCCGACAGCTCGTCACGTTCGAGCAGCTGGGCACAAAAATATGGGGCAGCTATCGGCCGGAAAACCGCCAGGCGGTAATGGTGAGCATCTCCCGCCTGCGCAAAAAAATGGAGCACCCGACAAACATCTCCTACATGATTGAAACCGTGTGGGGCAAGGGCTATCACTTTGTCGAGGACAGAAACTAAGCATCCGCTTTGCGCCCTTTTTCACATTGTACGCATCAAAATATGCGCCCCCAAAAAAACACGAGGTTATCTTATGAGCGAAAAAAAAACACGTGCCTCCTACGAGCCGCCCGACATTCAGACGGTAGAAGAACTATCCCGTCGCCTTTTGGAGCAAAACCACCGCCTCACACAGCTAAACGAGCAGCTGCGTGTATCCGAGCAGCTGCGCATCGAAATGCTGTCCAACATTTCGCACGACCTTCGTGCCCCAGCCACCGCACTGCGCAGCGCGGTGGACTGCCTTTTGTCGGACGATGCGCTGTGCGCTTCGGAGCACCGGCCGCTCATCGAAATAATGGACAGGCGCACAGCCGCTCTTGAGCACCTCATAAACGAGCTGTACTTTCTCATGTCGCTTGATTCGCCAAGCTTTCAGCTGAACCTTGAAACGCTGGACATCATACCGTTTTTGGAGGAGTACGTCATCACACAGCGCCTGAACGCAAAGTTTGCACAGCGCCGCCTAACGTGTGATTTCGGCACATGCTCCGAGCTTTTGCTCAAAGTAGACCCGGTGCGCATGTTGCGTGTGCTGGACAATCTTTTCGACAACGCCCTGCGTTTTTCTCCCCAAGACAGCACCATATCGCTGGGATACCGCATCAACGGCGACGGCACGGCGGATATTTTTGTGCGTGACGAGGGCATAGGCATCCCGAGCGATGCGCTCGAAAAGATTTTCGAGCGCACAAGCACGCTCTCATCCGCACGCACCCCGTCCCTTTCTGCCGAAAGCGCCTACAAGGGCGGCACAGGCCTTGGGCTGTCCATAGTGCAGGGCATCGTACAAAAGCAGGGCGGAAAAGTATGGTGCGAAAGCACGCTCGGCAGTGGCAGTACTTTTTTTATACAGCTACCGCAGTGTCCTTAGCCCCGTCCTACTTTACCAGCTGTACAAAGCCCATCTCCTCTAACTTGTAAAAAAAGCTTTCGGTGCTGCTGCGGCACTCGCTTTCCTCCACCTCATACTCCTCCAGCAGCTGCCGCACAATCTCCTGTGTGTCCACTCCATCATACATTTTATCCCATATGGCATTTGCGCTACCCTTTAGCATAAAGTAGTTGCCGCTGTCAAAGTCCACCATCACCTTTTCGCCCGCAAGCTCGGTCACATCAGGTTTTTTCACCAGTTTCACTATCATATACTTCTCTCCTTAAAATCATATCATCACAAAATTACCCAAAGTAATTTCTTTTGCATTTCATCACATACATCTTTAATGCCGACAGCCGTATGGCCTGTTGGCATTTTCTTTTTTCATAGCGCCCGTTCACTTTGCACCACACACAGTACTATACTACTAAATAAACTTTTGCGCAAACCAACTTCACACGCAAGCTTCAACCATATAAAAACAGGGGCTTGCCGTATTTCTCACGGAAAACCCCTGTTTAATCACATAACATTCTCCTGCTTAGAGATGTGTAAGGACATCAAAGCCCTACATCAACATTAAACATGTGCCAAAAAAGCCGCAACAAAAATCTTTTTAGCACGCACCCTTGTTGGTGAACACCACCGCCACCGTCTTAAACAGTAGCTTTATGTCCAGCCCAAAAGACCACTTGTCTATGTACTCCTTGTCCATTTTCACCACTGTCTCAAAATCCACAATGTTACTGCGTCCGCTCACCTGCCATATGCCCGTAATGCCGGGACGTATGCTTATGCGGCGGCGATGCCCACGCTCGTACTTTTTCACCTCGTCCACGGTGGGCGGGCGTGTTCCCACAAGGCTCATCTCACGCTTTATCACGTTTATCAGCTGGGGCAGCTCGTCGATGCTCGTTTTGCGTATAAACTTACCCACTTTCGTCACACGTGGGTCATTGTCCATTTTGAACATCATGCCGTCTTTTATCTTGTTTTGAGCCATCAGCTCTTTTTTGCGCTCCTCCGCATCCATGTACATGGAGCGAAACTTCACTATCTCAAACACCTTGCCGTTTTGCCCCACACGCTTTTGACAAAAGAACACAGGCCCTTTGGACTCCAGCTTAATCGCAAGCGCCGTAAGCAGGAACACAGGCGAAAGCAGTACAACACCAAGCGTCGCCGCCACCACATCAAACAAGGACTTAAAGAAAATTTGCGCCTGATTCATGGATACACTGTGGTATGTCAGCACAGGGTATGTACCCACGCTGTTCACATATCTTTGCGCCGTGGGCATCTCCACCATATCCATAACAAGGCGCACCGTAATGCCCATATCCTCACACACGCTCATATACTCTTTGTAGTCAAAATCCATCTCATTTTGGTACACAATAGCAACTTCGTCCACCTGATTATTTATTATGTACTGCTCAAATCTCTCGGGCGTGTTAATCAGTGGGCTGCTCGCCATTAAATTCGCAATAAAATTTTGGTTCAGCGCTGTTTTATCTGTGTAGGATTTGAACTTTGCATAAATCTCTTTGTCTCCCACAAACAAAACTCGCGTCATTTTTTCCTTGCTCTTGCGGGATTTCAGCTTGCGATGAATTATTCTTTGGCAAAGCACCACTCCCATACTCGACAGGCAAAACATAACGTAAAAATATCTGCTAACCGTAGTAAGCTGTAGCATAAACACCATCATTGCAATGGATACTGCGGAAAGCGCAGACGCACTCATCACCCTCATGAGCATTCGGTCGAGGTAGTAGAATGTCGTTATGTTGTACATGCGCATCACAAACATAGCCAGCACAAATATAAGCACATACACAAAGCCCATCCACAGGTAGTTTACTCCTACCCACCTGCCTATTGTCAGTGTGTACACCACTACACTTGCCGCATATGCACCTACTATGCACAGCACATCCCACAACACCCTGAAAAAGTCAAACGTCGCCAGTGCATTGCGCTTGTTCATACATGTCACTCCCCGATTTTAGCATCTCTATTTTGTATTATACCGCAAAGCATACCCGTTTCCGTGTTGCTTCTATCAAGTAGAGCGTGTCCCTACTTTCCAATATTATAGCCCTGTGCGGTAACAGTTCAGTAACAACTTGCATATTTTTTGTTTTAATCTATAAATATGTTACCTAAAAGTACTACTTTGCTTTTCACACGCACTCTCGCACCCTGTGCGCATCTACGGCACACAGGCCGGCATTCACTTTTATGCGCCGTTTCACCTATGCGCACAGCCGGAAGAAACCCCTCCTCACCCGGCTGCATCGCATTACTTTTTAGTCGCTTAATCAGTGTCTACACGAGTTGAAAGCGCCTAAAACGCCACTCTCTGCGCAATCCACTGCGACACTTCCTCCATCGAAATGCGCACCTGCTCCATCGTGTCTCTGCTACGCACAGTCACACAGCCGTCCTCTTTGCTGTCAAAGTCGTACGTGATGCAAAACGGCGTGCCCACCTCGTCCTGCCTGCGGTAGCGCTTGCCTATAGAGCCGGTGTCGTCGTAGTCTACCGACATTTCTTTCATCAGCTTGTGATACAGCTGCTGTGCATCCTCCGAAAGCTTTTTAGAAAGCGGCAACACCGCCACTTTGTACGGCGCAAGATACGGGTGCAGGCGCAGCACAATGCGCTTGTCCTCCTTGCCCTTGTCGTCCGTCAGTATCTCCTCGTCGTATGCGTCCACCAAAAGCGCCAGCGCCATGCGGTCCGCCCCAAGAGCAGGCTCCACCACATACGGCACATAATGTTCGTTCGTCTCGGGGTCAAAGTACTCCTGCTCTTTACCACTGCGCTCGTTGTGACGGCCAAGGTCGTAGTCGGTGCGGTCCGCAATGCCCCACAGCTCGCCCCACCCAAAGGGGAACAGATACTCTATGTCGGTGGTCGCCTTGGAGTAAAAGCTCAGCTCGTCCCCCTCATGTGCACGCATACGCAGGTTTTCAGGCGCAATGCCAATGCTGAAAAGCCACTGCTTGCAAAACTCTTCCCAGTACTCAAACCACTCTATGTCCGTTCCGGGCTTGCAGAAAAACTCCATCTCCATCTGCTCAAATTCCCTTGTGCGGAACGTGAAGTTGCCCGGCGTAATCTCATTGCGAAAGCTCTTGCCCACCTGGCACACGCCAAAGGGGATTTTTTTGCGGGTGGTGCGTTGCACCGCCGAAAAGTTCACAAAAATACCCTGGGCTGTCTCAGGGCGCAGGTACACCTCGTTTTTCGCGTCCTCTGTCACACCCATGTGCGTTTTGAACATCAGGTTAAACTTGCGAATGTCCGTAAAGTCGGACTTTCCGCAGTTTGGGCACACGATGCCCTCTTTCTTTATATATTCCGCCATCTGCACGTCGTCCATGCCTGCGGGGTTTTCGCCGCTTTCCTCTATCAGCACATCCGCACGGTAGCGCATTTTACACGCACGACAGTCCATGAGCGGGTCGGAAAAGCCACCCACATGCCCCGTTGCCATCCACACCTCGGGGTTCATCAAAATTGCGCTGTCCAGCCCTACATTTGTGGGGCTTTCCTGCACAAACTTTTTCCACCACGCACGCTTTACGTTGTTTTTGAACTCCACCCCCAACGGACCGTAGTCCCATGTGTTGGCAAGGCCTCCGTAAATTTCGCTCCCGGGGAATATAAATCCTCTGTTGCGACATAGAGCCGAAATCATATCCATGGTTTTTTCCGTATTTTTCATGTTTTCTCTCCATTGTATTGTGCGCTTGGCAAAAACGCACAGCTTATTTTCATTTTCAGGCACACGTTGTCGCCACAGCACCACATACAAGCACCGGGCTTCATCCATGAGAGAAAATGTCGTTTCCAACGCAAGTACAAGTTTTATTGTGCACTCACGCAATTATAAATCTCAAAACCTTTACTTGTCAAGAAAATACCTTGTTTCAGCGCACTGTCTGTGCACAAGCCCAAAAAGCCTTTTGCTACGACCACAGCTTTCAGCTGTTATCACCATTACTCTGCGGTTTTCACACACAAAAAAACCGCCCGACGGGGCAAATCATTCTCACCCTTTGTCAAGCGGTCCGTCTTATTAACCAAGTGTATTCTCACAGCCACATTCACAGCTCAAAGCAGTCCTTTAACTAACCGCTATCCCACTACCAATACTACACAAGCCCCGAATAGTGGATTTTCACCCTGTTTCTACCCGCAAATTTCGCAATATACAGCGCCTGGTCAGCTTCGTTTATAAGGCTGCTCAGCGGTGCATCATCCTTTGCGTCGCTCGCACACAAGCCTATGCTCACGGTGAGGTATCCCGTGGGGTCACCTTTATGTTCAATAGCCTTTTCCACCAGCCTACTGCGCAACTCCTCCGCCATTTGCGCACCCCCCTTGGCACTGCATCCGTGCAACATTAGCAAAAACTCCTCGCCACCATACCGCACAAAGCTTCCCATCCTGCCCTGCATAAACTCTCCCAGTATCTGCGCAAATGTTTTAAGACATACATCGCCCGCCTGATGGCCGTATGTATCGTTATATTGCTTAAAGTTATCAAGGTCCATCATCATCATACAGGTATCCTGCTTTTTTCCTCGTGCAAGCGCAAGCTCATCCGCCATTTTCTCATCCAAATATCGCCTATTATGTGCGCCGGTCAGCGTATCCAAATACACAAGCTCCTGCAGGCGCTTGTTCATCGCCATTATCTCGCTGTTCTTTTCGGTAATTGTGATGTGGTTGCAGTAGTTGCGCATCCTATATTGGTATAGTATAGAGCTCACAGCAATAGCAAGCATAGTGGCAATAATGCTATTCACAAGCCCACTATATGTGTCTATTCCCTCGCCCACCTGCTGGTACATCATATAAAGAAACACAATTTCATTGATGGCATAAATCAAAAACGCCTGCCACGAGGATGAGGGTATCACCAGCGCCGCAATCAGTATCACGTACATGAACACCGCTAAATCCGCACTGTACCTATACGTAAATGCGGTCATGTAGCTGCCCCAAAGGCAGATAAACAGCGCATACATCTGGGACAACATTAAAAACACGCCGGGACACTTTTTGAAGCCGCTGTATCCCAATGACAGCACAAGGATAGCAATTACCGTAATGCCCAAAAGAATACTATACAGCGCAACAAAAACATGCCTATCATCCGACGGGGGGCGAACAAACGCCAGTACCAGCATCACCGCCTCAAAAATCGCAACAAGTATCGCCACAAAAATTAGCGGAATGCGCATTATATTCATCAGTTCCAGCTTAAAGCCTACCCGCTCCGAGGGCGATAGCGGAAGGCTCAACAGATTCTTCAGTTTACCAAACATATTTTCCTCCGTGCGAAACATTGAGCAGCACACTACAACACAAGCTCAAGTGCCAACAAGGCAAATTATTTTCCGTTTAGGCACTACGCCTATGGCGATGCCCTGCGCAACTTATCACAAGCGCAACAGACCACACGCTACACTTATGACATGTTCGTTTATCAACTAAGCATTATAACACACCACAGTCATCTGTGTCACACTTTTTCGTCATTTGATATGGACAAAAGCAAATATTTTGGGTTTTGCCACACTCCCTACCTCACATTCAAGCCTTTTCGTGTGCAAAACCGGCAAACTTTAACAAAATATGCCTTTATTTTCACATCAACAACATCTAAATAACATTCACAATATTGCCCCTTATTTTCACATGTGCGAAAAGTGTCATATTTGCCAAAATTTCACCTTTACATACTTTCATCTTGCACACAAATAAAAGCAATGCTATACTAATAATATGAATTCACATTTTGTGCGGCAAAATGTTTTCATCTTTCGTTCATTTTTTATTAACACTCATTGGTTTAGCTATCACGTAAAAGGGGGATTTTTCATGAGACATATACCAAACATCCTGTCCGTTTTTCGCATACTGCTCATTCCCTTTTTTGTGTGGCAGATGCTATCCGACAACACGCTTATCGCCGCCTTGGTTTTGGCATTATCGGGAATTACAGATGTTGCCGACGGCTTTTTGGCACGCCGTTTTGGCTGGATAACCAATGTAGGCAAGGTGCTGGACCCCGCCGCGGACAAGCTCACTCAGGTAACCGTGTGCATCATGCTTGTTGTTCGCTGGCCCGAGCTTTGGATATTCTTTGCGCTGATACTCTTTCGGGAGTTCACCATGCTTGTTTTGGGGCTGTGGCTGGTGCAAAGCAATGTGCGCATCGAAAGCTCTCGCTGGTTCGGAAAGGTGGTAACATCGCTTTTTTACGCACTCACCTTCCTTTTAATACTGCTTCCGGACATTCCGATGCCTATAAAGGCGATAATGATGGCGTTTGTAACAGTGCTCGCCTTTGCCGCCGGTGTTTTGTACATTCCCACATTCGTGCGCTACAAATCACAAGCGTTAAACTCCACCTCTCAAATCGCCGCGCCCGAGGAGCAACATTGATTTTTTCTTCACCCACACATCAAACGCCCTGTGTTAAATGGGGCGTTTTGTATTATTCAGCTGTGCCCTGCATTTTTATTTTGCTTTGGGCAATACCGCAAACCATTTCACCTATTGAGTTATATTTTCACTCAGAACACTTTTACACATTGTTATATGCGAAAGGACGGTAGTGTACATGTTTTTTGAAAAGCGGGTAGCTTTTATAGGGGCGGGCCGCATGTGCGAGGCCATTTTGGCAGGTGCGCTTGCGGCAGGTGCGCTGTGTGCGCAAAACGTCACCCTGTGTGACATAAGCGAGCAGCGCCTTGCAGAGCTTTCACAAAAATACGGCGTAAAGACCCAATTAAACGGCACAGAGCAAACAGCCGCCAAAGCACTTGCCACCGAGTGTGACGTACTTATACTTGCGGTGAAGCCGCAGTATGTCCACTCGCTTTTAGGCGCTGTGGGTGGGCAAATATCCTCCCAAAAGCTACTCGTCTCCATCGTGGGGGGGCTTACACTTGCAACACTCGAAAGCCTCTGCCCAAATTCACGTGCAATACGTGTAATGCCAAACACCCCCATGATGGCAGGCAAAGGATGCTGTGGCATATCCCCTGCAGGCAGCGCCACCGAGGAGGACTTAGCAGCGTGTAAAGCACTGTTTGATGCGGTGGGCATCAGCGTCATCCTGCCCGAGGCACAGATGGACGCGCTCACCGCCGTAAGCGGATGCGGCCCTGCGTTTGCATATCTTTTCATAGAGGCGCTGGCAGACGGTGGCGTAGAGCAGGGGCTTTCCCGTGATGTGGCTTTGCTGCTTGCCACACAAACACTTGCAGGTGCTGCGGCACTTGCACAAAAGACAGGCCGCCACCCCGCACAGCTAAAGGACGATGTATGCTCGCCCGGCGGCGGCACAATAGCAGGTGTACATGCGCTGGAGAGCGGCGGCTTTCGTGCGGCTGTAATGGACGCTGTTGCCCAAAGCAAAAAGCGCATGGAGCAGCTGGGAAAGTCTTGATGCTGCACCTGCAACAGTCATAAATTCACGCTTTTTTTTAAGCCGAAAAAGCTACACTACGTATCAGTATTCTCGAAAAAGGGGGGCTCATAAACGTGTCATCACCGCAAATCGACAGCAGTGCAAAAATCATGCAGGGTGCGCTTGTGCAGGGAGATGTACGCATAGGTGCCAAGAGCAGTGTGTGGTACAACACCGTCATCCGTGGCGATGTGGGCAATGTTCTTGTGGGCGAGCGCACAAACATACAGGACGCTTGCGTGCTTCACACACGATGCGGCGAGATGCTCTCGGTGGGTAGCGGCGTCACCGTGGGTCATGGGTGCATCCTGCACGGGTGCACCATCGAGGGCAACACTGTCATAGGCATGGGAAGCATTGTAATGGACGGCGCTATTGTGGGCGAAAACTGCATAGTGGGCGCAGGCTCGCTTGTCACGGGCGGCACACACATACCGAGCGGTGTTTTGGCTTTCGGTCGCCCTGCAAAGGTGGTTCGTCCGCTCAGCGACGAGGAAATACGCTCAAATACCACCACTGCGCTCAGCTATATACGTGCGGCCACGGAGCAGGCGAACACCTTATAGTGCATAGTTTTTTGCATAGTCACTCTTGCTTTTTTTGCGCTCAAGCCCCAAAAACCTATACTTCACAGCCACACTTTTAATACTATCGGAAAGGACACCGCATGAACAAGGCAAGTTTCAGCAAAGCCAATTTAGCAAAAGTGGCAAAAAAATTCACCCCCATACTCAAAGAGCGCTTTGTTGGCACCGAAATTCGCCTTACCTCCATCGTCATTGCGTACTATTTACTTTTGTCTATTTTCCCGCTGGTTATTGTAATAGGAAACCTACTCCCCCTTTTCGGGGTAAACCCCACAACAACGCTTAGCTACCTGGACACAGTTATTCCGCCACAAGCAATAGACATTATACACCCCCTCGTGGAGGGGCTGCTCAGCCCTACCAACGGCAGCCTTTTGTCCATAGGTGCCCTCGTTGCCGTTTGGTCTTCCGCCAAGGGTGTTAGCCATCTGCGCCGCGGAATGAACAAGGCTTACGGCATCCCCGATTCCACAAACTTTATCGTGAAGCGTCTGCTTTCAATTATCACCATTCTTTTGATTATACTTTTGCTCATCGCATTTTTGCTTTTATTTAGCTTTGGCGAGCTACTTGCAAGTATTTTTGAGAGGCGTATACCCTGGCTATCCTACATAATCAGCTGGGTTTTCGAGCTCAAATTTCTTGTAGCAGTGGGCTTTCTCTTTTGTATGTTGCTCTTAGTGTATCGCACTACACCTGCGGTAAAGCTAAAGCTTAGGCATGTGATACCGGGTGCGGCGTTTGCCACCGCAGGGCTGTTGCTTTTGGTGCAGGCCTTCACGCTGTACATTCACTTTTCCACCCGCATATGGTCCGGCTATGGTGCGCTCAGCACGGTGATTGTTCTCATTTTTTGGCTCAACCTTTCCGCCTTGATTGTACTCTTGGGTGCTGTGCTAAATGCCTCCATCTCGGAATACCGCTTTGGCAAAGCCGAGCGGGAGCAATACGGCGTGGATATTGCACTGCGCCGCACAAAGCAAAACCTTGTGTCCTATCTCATCTGCTGGAACAAGCGCCGCAAAGCAAAAAAGTCGCAAGCAGGCTCTTCTGCGCAAAAAGAGTGCACACCGCCCCCCGCACCCCGGGGCGAGGATGCTCAAAGCACACCTCCACAAAAAAACAAAGAGCAGACACCCTCATAAAGCCACACGGCATAGGGGCATCTGCTCTTTTATTTTAATAGTCCTTTAAGCTATCTTGCGCTACCAAATAGTGGCGAAATACCCCATAAGCTCATTGCCCAATAGCATACCCGACAGCACTGCGTACCCCACCAAAGCGACACCCACCAAAATGGGCCCTATCGCACTCGTGCCACCCTTTTGGGCAAGTGCATCCTGATAGTCCGCACGGTTTTCGATGGCATCACGCATCTTTTTTATCTTTTTGCGGGCGTGTAGCCTGTATAGATGCATTGCAAACAGCCCAAACAAAAGCCGCACCAGCAGATATGCGTAGCTACCCACAATAGATATGGTGCTTAGTGTAGATACGGGTATCCCCGGAATAAGCACATGCCCCATCTCGGCGGCAAGCGCCAGCATCTGCACAGAGGAAAGCACAAGGCTCACTATTAGCGAAAGCGCCGCCCAGCCCCACATTTTGCGGTACGCAAAGTAAAAGTGCGGCACCATAAATGCGCTGAACATAAAGCTTGTCTTACTGCCACGCTTTTCCATCATGGACAGGCGCTGCACGTAAAACGGCGCAGAGCTTCCCACATAGCTTGCCCAGTCGGTTTTATCTATGCCGTCTATTTGGCCTTTCATGTCCACAGTAGGTGCGGCACCGAACATTCCGCCACCCATGCCGCCCATGCCGCCCATGCCACCGCCAAACGCACCGCCGCCCATGCCTGCATTCCCTGCGGCAGGTCCCTTTACGCCCAGCGGCTCACCGCAGTTTTCGCAGAATATGTTTTGCGAGCTGTTTATCGTATCGCAGGCAGGGCACTTTGTGCCGCTTGCGTGCTCCCCCTCCACAGGCTCACCCTGTGTGCCTTCGGCAGCTTCGCCCTGCCCCGTCGCAGAGTTCCCCCTTGTCGGAGAAACATACTCAAAGTTCGCACCGTGCTGTGCTTCAAAGGTGCATTTTCCCTCTTTTTTGTAGCATTCCCTGTGATAAGGCGCACCACAGGAGGGACAGATAACAATATCATCGTCCGCCTTAAATCTATTTTTACAAATCGGGCAATCACCCACAGGATGCGCCATATTTTCCTCCCAAAGCGGCGGTATTGCACGCCGATAATCAGCGGGGAAATCCCACCGAAAAAAATACATCTATAGATGTTTGTTTCCTCATTGTAGCTTATTACTAAAAAAAAAGCAAAAAAATTTGCACACTTTCAAAAAACGATTATAATTATAGTGGCACGTTGTTGCACAGCACAGCTTTTGCAAAGCAACACTGTATACATTTAAGAGTGTGGACATGTAGCATCTATTTAGCAAATGAAGCGGTATACCCCTGCCTACGGCGAGGTATACCCCAAAAAACAAACGCTTTTGTCTGCACCCCATTTTAAGTCAGGTCTTGGAGGAAGTATGCTACTTATAGATGAAGTAAAGCGTCAGGTGGCGGACATTGCGCCCGAGGTGAGCGAGCTTGCGGATGCGCTGGGCATAGAGGCAAAAAAGCGCCGCCTGAAGGAGCTGGAAATCCACAGCTCCACGCCCGAGTTTTATAGCGACACGGATGCCTCGGCGCAGGTATTCGCCGAGATGAGCGCCATTCGTGAGCGCTTGCAGCAGTACGAAAACCTAAACAGCCTTTTGGCGGATGCCCAAACGTGGCTGGAGCTTTGGGCAGAGGGGGACGAGGACGCCGCCGCCGAGGCCGAGGCGTGCGTGAGCGAGCTTGCAAAGCAGGCCGAGGCACTGCGCCTTGTCACGCTTTTGCGTGGGGAGTACGACAAAAACAACGCTATACTAACATTCCACGCAGGCGCAGGCGGCACAGAGGCGCAGGACTGGGTGGAGATTTTGCTGCGAATGTACCAGCGGTGGTCGCTCGCCCACGGCCTTAAAACCACCCTTTTGGACTTTCTTTCGGGGGAGGAAGCAGGCATAAAGAGCGCAAGCCTTTTGGTGCAGGGGGACAACGCCTACGGCTTTCTCAAAAGCGAAAACGGCGTGCACCGCCTTGTGCGCATCTCCCCCTTTGATTCTTCCGGCCGCAGGCACACCAGCTTTGCCTCGCTGGAGGTAATGCCCGAAATCAAGGAGGACAAGAGCGTTTCCATCCGTGCGGAGGACATAAAAATGGACGTTTTCAGGGCATCGGGGGCGGGCGGCCAGCACGTGAACAAAACCTCCAGCGCCGTGCGCCTTACGCACCTGCCCACCGGCATTGTGGTGGCAAGCCAGGCAGAGCGCAGCCAGGTGCACAACCGTGAAACTGCCATGCGTATGCTTATTTCAAAGCTGGTGCAGATAAAAGAGCGTGAGCACCTTGACAAAATAGAGGACATAAAGGGCATACAAAAGGACATTGCGTGGGGCAGCCAGATACGCAGCTATGTTTTCATGCCCTACACGCTGGTGAAGGACCACCGCACAGGCCACGAAAACGGCAACGTCTCCGCCGTTATAGACGGCGACATAGACGGCTTTATCAACGCATGGCTGAAAGCGGCAAGCAAAGGGGAACTAAAGGACGAGCCCACAGGCGCACAATAACTCTTTTGCCTACAACCCCATCACAACATTTTTCACCGGAAGTGGACAAATAGAGGTGATTTAGAATACGTTAAGTGAGAGAAGAAGGCGGTATATCCTCCCCCCCGCCTTCGGCGGGGGGAGGATATACCAAAAAAAACAAATCACTGCGTTTGGACACTCCCTTTTCCACTCTAAGTATTGCATTGTTTCACCTGATGTTTTATAATGAATAAGACTGTTTGGCTATACCTTGTTCAAATATTTTATGCTTTTTATTACATTCAATTTTTCGGAGGTTCTTCATGAAAAAACTACGTTTGAACAATATTTTACCCTTTGTTTTAGTGCTTGCGCTCACGTTTGTGCTCTGCCTTCCCATGAACGCTTTTGCAATCACAAATCCCCTGCCCTTGCGTGCAACACCAAGGCTTGTACAAAACCCCGCAGGGCCTGCAGGCGAATATATTCTATACATCGACGTAGAGTGTGATGCAGACGGCAACGGCACATTCGGCGATGTTTTTCCGGACGACGGCTTCCTCTACTTGAATTATCATTCGCCAGGCTCGCAGGTGCCCTCCGCTGAGGTCACCACAATACCAAGCATGACAAGTGTAGCGATAGATGCAGGGATTTGGCCTGTTGGCGAAGCCCGCGGTATCTTCGATATACAGTTTATACCCGGAGCCAGAACAGTGAATGCTGACGGCTATCCCACAAACCCGGAGCAGGCCACAGGCACATTTTCACTATATGGAGCCCTGCCCACTGATTTTTTAGCCGATGCTGCAACAGACCTCACCACAGGTGACATCACCTTTACTGCATCCTTTTCAAATAGTGCCAGCTATTTCCCCAAGGGTACCCTTTCCCTAAACGTAAAGGACGCAACCACCCCGCCCTTGCAAACTGTTGACGTCTCTGCTTTTGACACCTCCGCCACAATAACCCTGCCCAAGGCAAGCTACCCCACCGAAACCACCTCTTACACTCTCACCTTCACCCCGGACCCCTCCCTGCCTTCCCAGATATACGTCGAGCGTTCCGCTGATACATACCCACTGCTTGGCTCACAAGTTCCTTTTAACGCCGACATATCCATAGCTCCCCCTAACAGGAACATTTCGTTTAACGTGACGAATCAAACGGGTAGCCCCTTCCCTAACGGCACACTTGATGTTTACGTCATGGGCGATCGCACAAGCCCCGTCGCCTCCTTGCCCGTCCAGAGTAGCGATGGTACCACCTATTACAATGTTCCCCTTCCTAATGATAAAATCCCTACCGTAGACACATCCTATGAAATCGTTTACACTCCGACTTCTAACATTTTCTCAAGCTACACAGCAGATGCAGTCACACTATATGCCTCTTTGTTCACTTTCCCCACATCTTCCACCCTGCCCGAGGGCATTTCCCTCGATACAGCGAACGCTACCATAAGCCCCTCTTCGATGAATGGTTTTTCCAATTTCTCCGTAGGCCCATTTGCCACCTACTCCGATTACACTCAGCTCATGATGGGCCAAGCGCTGGGCACAGAGCTTGCCGCAAAGAACATTTCCCCCGCAAGCTTAGGCGCAACCTACACTTCCTTTGACCTTTCCCTTACAGACGCCGCAGGCCTAAGCTATTACGGGAAGGATAAGTTTACCATCAACATTCCCACAAGCGGCATTCCGGATGGCACAAAGGTGACTTTCGCCCACTATACCGGCATTATACAGCTTCCAGACGGCTCTCTTGCCATCGAGGCGATTGATGTCGAAATTATACAGGCCACTGTGCAAAATAATATGCTTTCCTTTGAAACCACGGGGCTTTCGCCATTTCAGGTACATATAGATTATACGCCCCCTACACCTACTCCCACACCCGAGCCCACACCTGTCACCACCACAGCCACCTCCCCCCAAACGGGTGTGTATATTTAGCCAAATCTACTTAACAGCTACCACCCCCCTGCCTCTTGTTAGCAGGGGATTTCATTACGTCTGCAAAAGCCCCCTCTTTAAGGTAGGCCTCGCCGGCGGTGACGTATGTCGTCTGAACACTATTATAGGCACTATCTAAAATAGGTAGGCTAAAAAACACTTACCCATCTTGCCAAAAAAGCATAATAAGCGTATACTTAATAAATATCGTATCATTTTATTAAATAGTAATTTATTGTCTAAATATCACATCATCGGAGGTTCTCCCCATGAAAAAAACAAAACTTGCAAAACTTCTTTCGCTCATGCTCACCCTTGCGCTCACCTTTGTGCTGCTTCCCACTGCGGGCACTGCTGTCTCCGCCTCGGGCACTCTGCCCTTATACCTTACCGTCTCTGAAGATACCGACAAACTTGCTTTCCATGTAACTTCAGACAGCCCATTTGTAGCCGGAACACTTACTACAACCATTACATATTCGGACGCTTCCACCGCCACCCTCACACCGCTAGTTGTAGGAGCAGGTGCTTCGAGCATCTCAGAGATTATACTCTTTACCGCTCCTAATTTCGACCAAATATCCTCTTTCAAGTTTGATTTCACACCCACAGACCCCACAAGCCCCTCCGGCAGTGCCACCTATTATAGGCAGCCTCCTATTGCGAGCGTTTCCGGAAAGGCAGACTCCAACTATGTCGAGTTTACTTTCATGCTCTCCCCCTCATATAGCACATCTACTGAACCTCGCTACAACACCGGTACATATACGCTAACCAAAAAAGGCGACGCCACCCCCTTGGCCACCCGTATCATCGGAAGTACTACTTCTCATTCTTTTTTTCTTGCAGTTCCTTTTGCGTCTTACGACAGCACTGCCACTTACGTGCTCACCTACACCCCCAACGACAAAAAAGGCTTAGCACTCACCTACGAAATTCCCTCCACTACCACCATAGATTTTTCCTACTTTAGCGCCTCTTTCACCTCCGATATATCTGTTCGACCCACGGGAGAGTTCTATTTTAATGCAAATGCACAAACCCCTACTATCTTACCCCCCGGCACCCTTAATCTAATGAAAAAAGGCTCTACCGACGTTGTCGCAAGTAGTTCTATCGCCGTTCCCACTACTTCCATTTCTATAATTTTACCCGAGGAAGATGTTCCCACTGTGGACACAGCATATACGCTCCAGTTTGTTCCCACCGATACAAATCTATTCACCACCTCCCCCATCGTGGACGCAGGCACAATATACGGCTCACTGCTTTCGTCCTCCCCTTCAACCTTGGGCGGCTCCTTAGATTTTCAAAATGCGTCCATCTCCCCTACGTCCATAACTGAATTTGGCGTTACCTTCCCCGAGCTCACCGCTACACAGCCTCCGCAAGATTCCAAGGTAAACCAGCGCACACTTGCCCAGCTTCTCGGCGCAGAAATCGCAAAGCAAGGGCTTGACATCAAAAATTTTACCAACTTAGTTACAGGCTTTGATTTATCCTTATTAGAGACCACAGAAAATTTCCCCTATCCCGGAACGCAAAAAATCACCGTCACCATACCCGCACCGGGCATCCCAAACGGCACCAAGCTGAATATAGTACACTTTGCCGGATTGTTCCTCTTCGATGGCGTGTATACTCAATTTGCAGATGAGCCTCCGGTAGCTGAAATTTTGCCCGCCACCGTAGAAAACGGCAAGCTTATTATTGTAACAACAGGCCTTTCGCCCTTCTATGCTTTTGAGGTTATACCCGAGCCTGCGCCCGAGCCTACACCCGAGCCTACGCCCGAGCCTACGCCCGAGCCTACACCCACACCCGAGCCTACGCCCGAGCCTACCCCCGCACCTGTCACCACCACAGCCACCTCCCCCCAAACGGGTGTGTACGTTTAGCCAAATCTACTTAACCGCTACCAAAATCCCCTGCCCCTTGTTGGCAGGGGATTTCATTATGTCTGCCATAGCCTCCCTCTTTAAGGCAGGCCTCACCGGCGGTGGCATATGTCGTCTGAACACTATTATAGGCACTATCTAAAATAGGTAGGCTAAAAAACACTTACCCATCTTGCCAAAAAAGCATAATAAGCGTATACTTATTAAGTATCGTGTCATTTTGTTATATAGTGCCGTCACTATGCAATAGCTTTTTATCTTTCCTGTCCAAACATCACCCTATCGGAGGTTCTCCCCATGAAAAAAACAAAACTTGCAAAGCTTCTCTCGCTCATGCTCACGCTGGCGCTCACCTTTGTGCTGCTTCCCACTGCGGGCGCTGCTGTCTCCGCCTCGGGCACTCTGCCCTTATACCTTGACGTCACTGAAGTTGACGACAGACTTGCTTTCCATGCAACTTCAGACAGCCTATTTGTAGACGGCGAATTTACTATGACCATTACGTATTCGGACTCTTCGCTGGCTCACACCCAAACAGATAAACCTGTACCCGCAGGCACTACAACCATAACAGGGTCTATATTCTTTACCGCTCCTAATTTCGACCAAATATCCTCTGTCAAGTTTGATTTTACACCCACAGACCCCACAAGCCCCTCCGGCAGTGCCACCTATTATAGGCAGCCTTCTATTGCGAGCGTTTCCGGAAAGGCAGACTCCAACTCTGTCCTGTTTACTTTCATGCCATCCCCCTCATATAGCACATCTACTGAACCTCACTACAACACCGGTACATATACGCTAACCAAAAAAGGCGACGCCACCCCCTTGGCCACCGATGGCATCGGAACTTCTACTTCTCATTCTCTTTTTCTTGCAGTTCCCTTTGCGTCTTACGACAGCACTGCCACTTACGTGCTCACCTATGAACCCAACGACAAAAAAGGCTTAGCATTCACCTACGAAATTCCCTCCACTACCACCATAGATTTTTCCTACTTTAGCACCTCTTTCACCCCCGATATGGACATTCAATCCTCGGGAGAGTTCTATTTTAATGCAATTGCACAAACCCCTACTATCTTACCCCCCGGCACCCTTAATCTAATGAAAAAAGGCTCTACCGACGTTGTCGCAAGTAGTTCTATCGCCGTTCCCACTACTTCCATTTCTATAATTTTACCCGAGGAAGATGTTCCCACTGTGGACACAGCATATACGCTCCAGTTTGTTCCCACCGATACAAATCTATTCACCACCTCCCCCATCGTGGACGCAGGCACAATATACGGCTCACTGCTTTCGTCCTCCCCTTCAACCTTGGGCGGCTCCTTAGATTTTCAAAATGCGTCCATCTCCCCTACGTCCATAACTGAATTTGGCGTTACCTTCCCCGAGCTCACCGCTACACAGCCTCCGCAAGATTCCAAGGTAAACCAGCGCACACTTGCCCAGCTTCTCGGCGCAGAAATCGCAAAGCAAGGGCTTGACATCAAAAATTTTACCAACTTAGTTACAGGCTTTGATTTATCCTTATTAGAGACCACAGAAAATTTCCCCTATCCCGGAACGCAAAAAATCACCGTCACCATACCCGCACCGGGCATCCCAAACGGCACCAAGCTGAATATAGTACACTTTGCCGGATTGTTCCTCTTCGATGGCGTGTATACTCAATTTGCAGATGAGCCTCCGGTAGCTGAAATTTTGCCCGCCACCGTAGAAAACGGCAAGCTTATTATTGTAACAACAGGCCTTTCGCCCTTCTATGCTTTTGAGGTTATACCCGAGCCTACACCCGAGCCTACGCCCGAGCCTACGCCCGAGCCTACACCTACCCCCACACCCGAGCCTACACCCGCACCTGTCACCACCACAGCCACCTCCCCCCAAACAGGTGTGTACGTTTAGCCAAATCTACTTAACCGCTACCACCCCCCTGCCCCTTGTTGGCAGGGGATTTCATTATGTCTGCCATAGCCTCCCTCTTTAAGGCAGGCCTCACCGGCGGTGGCATATGTCGTCTGAACACTATTATAGGCACTATCTAAAATAGGTAGGCTAAAAAACACTTACCCATCTTGCCAAAAAAGCATAATAAGCGTATACTTATTAAGTATCGTGTCATTTTGTTATATAGTGCCGTCACTATGCAATAGCTTTTTATCTTTCCTGTCCAAACATCACCCTATCGGAGGTTCTCCCCATGAAAAAAACAAAACTTGCAAAGCTTCTCTCGCTCATGCTCACGCTGGCGCTCACCTTTGTGCTGCTTCCCACTGCGGGCACTGCTGTCTCCGCCTCGGGCACTCTGCCCTTATACCTTACCGTCACTGTAAATGAACCTAACAGCAGACTTATTCTCGATATAACTTCAGACAACTCATTGGCAGACGGAACACTTACTACAACCATTACATATTCGGACTCTTCGCTGGCTCACACCCAAACAGATAAACATGTATCCGCAGGTACTTTGTTCGTCTCAGACTATATATTCTTTTCCGCTCCTAATTTCGACCAAATATACTCTGTCAAGTTTGATTTTACCCCCACAGACCCCACAAACCCCTCCGGCAGTACCACCTATTATATGCCGCCTAACATTACGAACGTTTCCGCAAAACTAAATCGCTACTATGCCGAGTTTACTTTCACACTATCCCCCTCATATACCACACCTTCTGCACCCGTACACAACCAAGGTACCTATACACTAACCAAAAAAGGTGATACCACCAACGTGTTTGATACCTATACCAACTCAACTAATGGTGATTCTGTGTTTTCTCTTAGAGTCCCCTTTGCGTCCTACGACCGCACTGCCACTTACGTGCTTTCCTACGTTCCTGCCAACAAAAGCGGCTTACCGCTTACCTACGAAATTCCCACCACTACCCCAGACGTTACCTCTTTTAGCACCTCTTTCACCCCCGATATTAACATTCAATCATCGGGAGAGTTCTATTTCTTTGCACGTCAGGCAGACATTGTCATCCCCTTCCCCCCCGGCACCCTTAATCTAATGGAAAAAGGCTCTACCGACGTTATCGCAAGCGCGTCTATTACCAGCCCCAGCTCTTCAACCCGTGTGAGCTTACCCGAGAACAAGATTCCCACTGTGGACACAGAATATACGCTCCAGTTTGTCCCCTCGGATACAAGTCTATTCACCACCTCCCCCATCATAGACGCAGGCACAATATACGGCTCACTGCTTTCCTCCTCCCCTTCAACCTCGAGCGGCTCCTTAGATTTTCAAAATGCGTCCATCTCCCCTACATCCATAAGTGATGGTGGTGACAGCTACTCCGAGCTCACCGCTATACAGATTCCGCAAGATTCCACGGCAAATCATCGCATCCTTGCCCAGCTTCTCGGCGCAGAAATCGCAAAGCAAGGGCTTGACGTCAATAAATTTACCAACTTAATTACAGGCTTTGATTTGACCTTAATAAACCCCATAAACGATTACCGCTATACCGGCACGCAAAAAATCACCGTCACCATACCCGTAACGGGCATCCCAAACGGCACCAAGCTGAATATAGTACACTTTCCCAGATTGTTCCTCAGCAATGACGTGTATACGTACCCTTCAGATACTCCTCCACCAGTTGAAATTTTGCCCGCCACCGTAGTAAACGGCGAACTTATCGTTGAAACAACAGGCCTTTCGCCCTTCTATTCTTTTGAGCTTGAGCCCGCACCCGCACCAACCCCTACCCCCACACCCACTCCTACGCCAACACCAACACCCACGCCAACTCCAACACCCGAGCCCACACCCGAGCCCACACCCGAGCCCACACCCGCACCTGTCACCACCACAGCCACCTCCCCCCAAACAGGTGTGTACGAGGCTTGCTAAATTAGTGGGATAAAAAAGCGGAAGTGTTCAAATGCAGTGATTTACTTGCTATATCCCCCGCCTACGGCGGGGGATATAGCGCCTTCTTCTTGAGCTTGACATATTCTAAATCACCTCCATGTCTCCACTCCCAAAAAAAACCAAAAAACAGCAACTTTGCAAAATAAAACACTTGCATTAAACGCGTTTTAATGGTATCATATTATCTGTTGCTATAAGTGATTTCACATTATAATCTTTTAAGCCAAAAAAAACTAACAAGGAGGTGGAATGATGCCTAACATCAAATCACAAAAAGACCGTGTGCGCCTTACTGCAAAGCAAACTGCGCGCAACAAAGCTCAAAAGTCCGCCTTGAGAACCTGTGTGAAAAAGGCAAACGCCTCCATTGAGGCAAATGCTGAGAGCAAGTCAGCTTCGGTAAAGGCAGCTGTGGTGGCGCTGGAAAAGGCAGGCGGCAAGGGCCTGCTTCACCGCAAGACAGCCAGCCGCAAGGTAAGCCGCATGATGAAGCGTGCAAGCACAACACTCGGCGCTTAAACTTCACAGCACACACAAAAAGACGCTTTTACAGCGTCTTTTTTGTTTTTGCCCACCCCACGGCTTTTTTATTTGCCGTACGGCGCAACTTGTGCTATAATATTTTGGTATATTTGATAGTTACATGTGTTTATCCCACTGCATTGCTCGGACATTTTCAGCCTAAAAGGAGTGTTTCTCATGCTACACAGCCCCCCGACAAAGGATGAAATTTCCCTTTATGTAGATATGCCCACAGCGCTTTCCCGTGTGCGCAATAACAAAAAGCTGTACAAGCGTATGCTTGGGCTTTTTGTGGAAAGCGAAGAATTTTTGAAGTTTGAGCAGGCGCTTGCGCAAAAGGACATCCCACTTTTGGCGGACATCTCCCACGGCATCAAGGGCATGACGGGCAACCTTGCGCTCACAAAGCTGTTCGAGATAAGCACCACGCTCATGGCAGAGCTGCGTGCAGGCACGCTAAACGATGCCTCCATCGACACCTACCACGACACTCTCGCCGACACCATCACCTGCGTAAAGGTGACACTTGAGACGCTTGAAGTTTAGCCTTTTATTTTCAAGTGGGCACTACGTAGTAGAAGAAGGCGGTATCCCACCACCGTAGGCGAAGGAGATACCAAAAGTAACCACTTTTTACCCACATCTTTCAAAAAACAACGTAAGCTGGCGTTTTCTTAATTGCAGTGCGCCACAAAGGGGTATAGCATGACACAAAACATACAGCCCGTCTTTTTAGGTGCGGACCTAAACTGTTACAGCATGGCACGTGCCTTTCACGAGGCTTACGGGGTCATCTCACACGCCTTCGGCCGCTGGGAAATGGGCGAAACCCGCCACTCTCGCATTGTCAATGTGCGTGTAGTGCCACACATTGATACGGACGATGTGATGCTGCAAACCCTCTCCGACTACGCAAAAGCCCACCCCGACCGCACAAAAATCCTAATGGGTTGCACCGACGACTACGTGGCGATGATTATCCGCAATAAAGCGGTGCTTTCACAGCATTTTGTCCTGCCCTATATAGATGAGCCACTGATGAAGCGCCTTGTCTCTAAGGAGGATTTTTACCGCCTGTGCGACGAATATGATGTGCCCTACCCCGAAACACTCATCATCCGCTCGCCCGATGACATCCCCCTTTTGAAGGAACAGCCCTTTGCGTGGCCGCTTATCATAAAGCCCTCCTCCAGCATCGAATACTGGAAGCATCCCTTTGACGGCATGGAGAAGGTCTACTTTGCAAAGGATGCACAGGACGCACAAAACATCGCAGATAAGATATTTTCTTCCGGGTATTCGGACACCCTCATAGCACAGGACAGAATCCCCGGTGCCGACGACGGCATGAGGGTGCTCACCGCATACAGCGACAAAAACGCAAAGGTGCAGATGATGTGCCTTGGGCATGTGCTTTTAGAGGAGCACACCCCCAAGGCACTGGGCAACCACGCCGCCATCCTCATCGAGCACAACCGTCCGCTTATGGAAAAGTTTGCGGCGCTCTTGCAGGCGGTGGGGTATGTCGGCTTTTCCAACTTCGACATAAAATACGACCCACGTGACGGGCAGTACAAGGTGTTTGAAATAAACCTGCGGCAGGGGCGCAGCAACGGCTACATAAACGGCGCGGGGGTAAACCTTGCAAAATGCATTGTGGACGATTGGGTGCTGAACAAGCCCCAAAAAGAGCCTTTGTACGTCAAAACAGAGCACTTTTGGCACTCCATCCCTAACAAAATTGTGTGGGAGTACACCGCCGATACGGTGGCAATACAAAAGGCAAAAGAGCTTGTACAACAAAAAAAGCAAAGCACCCCCATGGGCTACGCTTTCGACACTCGCCTAAACCCCCTGCGCTGTGCCTACCTGTGGGAGCACGCACGCAGGTACCACAAAAAATATGCAACCTACTGCAAAAAGCCTTTGCGTTAGCAAAACGCTCGCTGCATTTTACATTCACTTGCGCAAAACAATCGCACACACGGCAGAAATCGGGTGAAAACTATTACTACTGACACATGCGAAAGCAGGGTACTGGGCGTCTTGGGCGGCCTTGGGCCGGAGGCCACCGCCTATTTTTACGAGCTTTTGGTGCGCCACACGCTGGCAAACACCGACCAAGAGCACATAGACATGGTGGTCTCCAGCAAGGCCACCACCCCCGACCGCAGTGCCTTTATCATGGGCAAAAGCGATATGGACCCCTTTGTCGTCATGGAGGCCGAGGCAAAGCGCCTTGTCACCTTCGGCGCACAGGTCATCGCCATTCCATGCAATACAGCGCACTATTTTTACACCCGCCTAAACGAAGTCATCACCATTCCGGTGCTCAACATGGTGGAGCTTACGGTGCAAAAAGCGGCAACGCTCGGCTGTAAAAAGCTGGGTATTCTCGCTACAAGCGGCACGGTGTACACCGACACCTACCAGCGTGCGTGTGCACAGCAGGGCTTGCAGTGTGCCGTGCCCGAAAAGGATGCGCAGTCCGCCTTGATGGATATGATTTACAGCGACATCAAGGCGGGTAAAATCCCCGATATGGCGCAGTTTAATGCCATTGCCCAGCCACTTTTCGAGCACGGCTGCCAAAGGCTTGTGCTGGGCTGTACCGAGCTTTCCCTGCTGAAAAAAGAGGGCCTTTTAGGCGCAGGCTACCTCGACAGCATGGAGGTGCTCACCGAGGCCGCCATTCACGCTTGCGGCAAGTGCACCAAGGGCTTTGAGTGGGATAGCTGACACAAGTTATATATACCCCACTTTTTTCTTGGATATGGCCACTTTTCTTTCACTTTTTCAGCATAAAGTTTTACTTCATGTTATGTTTATACCACTTTTACTTGTGTTACAGCACTATTCATGTTACAAATACTTAACAAAGCAGGTTCTCTTATGTGTGGTTATGTAGGCTTTGCGGATGCTCGCAGCATCGCTCAAAAAAAAGAAATACTCGCCCCCATGATGCAGCGCATCGTGCACAGAGGCCCCGACATGGACGGCATGTATGCGGACGAGCACATGGCGCTTGGCTTTAGGCGGCTGTCCATCATAGACCTATCCGAGGCGGCGGCACAGCCCATGCTCAGCGAGGAGGGTAGCGTTGTGCTGGTGTTCAACGGCGAAGTATACAACTTTGCGCCCTTGCGTGAGAAGCTAATCGAAAAAGGTCACCACTTCAAAAGCCAAACAGACAGCGAGGTGCTGTTGCATGGATACGAGGAATGGGGTAGCGAACTTATAGCGATGTTACGTGGAATGTTCAGCTTTGCCATATGGGATGCCACAAAAAAGCTTCTGCTCTGCGCGCGTGACCCCTTCGGCATAAAGCCGCTTTACTACTACCAAACCAAGGACGGCGGCCTTATTTTCGGCAGTGAAATCAAGAGCTTTTTGGAGCACCCGGACTTTGTGAAGGCAGTCAACCCCGAGGCGCTTCGCCCATATTTGAGCTTTCAGTATCCTGCAGGGGACATCACGTTTTTTAAGGGTGTGTACAGCCTGCCGCAGGGTCACTACATGACATGGCAGGACGGCAAATTAGCGAAAACTTGCTACTACAACGCAGATTTTCGCCCCGAGGAAATGCCGTACGAGCAGTGCGCCGATGCCATAGACGCCGCCGTAAACGAAAGCGTGCAGGCGCACCGCATAAGCGACGTACCTGTGGGAAGTTTTTTGTCGGGCGGCGTGGACTCCAGCTACATCACCGCCTGCCTAATGCCGCAAAATACATTCAGCGTCGGCTTTGCTTCGCAGGACGCATCCACCCCAAAGGGCAAGTTCGACGAGACCTCCTACGCCGAGCAGCTGAGCGAAAAATTAGGCATAAAAAACTTCAAACAGCACATCACAGCGGATGAATGCTTTGAGGCTTTCAGCGACATCCAGTATCATATGGACCAGCCACAGTCCAACCCTTCCAGCGTACCTTTGTGGTTTTTGGCAAAGCTTGCACGCAAGGATGTCACGGTGGTGCTCAGTGGCGAAGGGGCAGACGAGCTGTTCGGAGGGTACGAGCTGTACGCAGACACCCCTGCCATGAAAAAATTCAAGCGCCTGCCACTCTTTGTGCGCAGGGCGCTCGGCGGCGTTGCTAAGGTTTTGCCTGCCTTCAAGGGGCGCAACTTCCTTTTGAAAAGTAGCGGCATCCCCGAAAAATGGTTTATCGGTCAGGCAGATATTTTCAGCGAGGGCGAGGGCGCTTCTATTTTGAAGCCTCGCTATAAAAGTGGCCTAACAGCGCTAAAAATGGCTGCTCCCTACTACGAAAAAGTAGCAGAGCGCCCCGAGGTGACCAAAAAGCAGTATCTGGACATAAACCTGTGGCTTCCGGGCGACATCCTGCTGAAAGCGGACAAGATGTGCATGGCGCATTCGCTAGAGCTTAGGGTGCCGTTTTTGGACAAGGAAATCATGGCGATGGCCGCAAAAGTGCCTGCCCGCTACAACATAAAGGGCACCGAAAACAAGATGGTTTTTCGCCACGCCGCCAACAAAACCCTGCCTGATGAGTGGGCAAATCGCCCCAAAAAGGGCTTTCCTGTGCCAATTCGGCTGTGGCTACGGCAGGAAAAGTATTGGCGCTGGGTGCGCAGCTACTTCGAGAGCGACTACGCCGCCGAGTTTTTCCATCAAAACAAGCTGCTCACCCTCTTGGACAACCACTACCGAGGCCGTGCGCAAAACGCCCGCAAAATATGGACAGTGTTCACGTTTTTGGTGTGGTACGAGCGCTTCTTCATAAAAGAGCAGTAGAAAATTTGTGCAAAGTCTCCGCTCAATCACCGTAAGCTTTTAACACTTTTCAGCACATTTTTGGCGTATCAAAAGTCAATAGTGGGAATTTGAAATTTATTTAGAAGTAAGAGACACGAAAAGAAGCCGGCACATTATTCCCCCGCCGTAGGCGGGGGAATAATGTGCCGAAAACACAAACCAATGCTTTTGCACACACCAAAAGAAGGAAAGGTTGCAACATGGATAAGCAAAAATATTACATAACAACGGCCATTGCCTACACTTCCAAAAAGCCGCACATCGGCAACAGCTACGAGGTGGTGTTCACCGATGCGGTAGCACGGCTAAAGCGTATGCAGGGTCAGGACGTTTTCTTTTTGACGGGCACCGACGAGCACGGCCAAAAGATAGAGCAGTCGGCAAACGAGGCGGGCATAACACCCCAGCAGTATGTGGACGGCGTGGCGAACGAGATACGTGTGATTTGCGACGAGCTGAACGTAAGCTACGACAAATTCATTCGTACCACCGATGATTATCACAAGAAAACCGTACAGGAAATTTTCCAAAAGCTGTACGACAAGGGGGACATCTACAAGTCCCAATATGAGGGCTGGTACTGTGTTCCGGATGAAAGCTTTTTCACCGACAGCCAGCTAACCGACGGCAAATGTCCCGACTGCGGCAGAGAGGTGCAAAAAGCACAGGAGGAAGCGTATTTTTTCAGGATTTCCAAGTACCAAAAGGCGCTTGAGGAGCATATCGAAAACAACCCCGACTTCATCTTCCCCGAGAGCCGCAAAAAGGAAATGGTCAACAACTTCCTAAAGCCCGGCCTTCAAGATTTGTGCGTTTCCCGCTCCACTTTCAAGTGGGGTGTGCCCGTGCCGTTTGACGAAAAGCACGTCATCTACGTGTGGATTGATGCGCTAAGTAACTACATAACAGCGTTAAATTACAGCCCGAACGGCTCGGGTGATTTGTACAAAAAATACTGGCCCGCAGATGTGCACATCATCGGCAAGGACATCCTGCGCTTTCATACCATCTACTGGCCCATCCTGCTGATGGCTCTGGGCGAGGAGCTGCCCAAGAGCATTTTCGGGCATCCGTGGCTTTTAAGCGGCGAGGACAAGATGAGCAAAAGCCGTGGCAACGTGATTTATGCGGACGAGCTGGCAAAGCTAATCGGGGTGGACGGCGTGCGCTACTATCTTTTGGCGGAAATGCCCTATGCGCAGGACGGCACCATCACCTATGAGCGTATATTTGAGCGCTACAACGCAGATTTGGCCAACACGCTCGGCAACCTTGTGAACCGTAGCATCGCCATGACGCACAAATATTTCGGCGGTGTTTTACCCGAAGGCCGCAAGGCCGAGCCTATTGACGAGGAGCTTTGCGCACAGGCGAAAGCCTCACTTGATGCGATGGTGCAAAAGCTGGGCGAGTTCCGTGCGGCGGATGCGCTGGAGGCGGTGTTTGCGCTCGCAAAGCGTGCGAACAAGTACATCGACGAGACAACACCGTGGGTGCTGGGCAAGGACGAGAGCCAAAACGACCGCCTTGCAAGCATACTGCACAATCTTTTGGAGAGCATCCGCGTTTTGGGCGTGCTTTTACAGCCGTTCCTGCCTGCCACCAGCGAGGAAATTATGCGCCAACTAAGCTGCCCCGCCGAGTGGCAGACGCTTGAGAGCATCCAAAGCTTTGGCAGTGCACCTGCGCTTTCCCCTGCGTCACCCACCCCACTTTTTGCACGTCTTGACAACGAAAAACTGCTAAGCGAAATATATTCCCCTTCGCCCGAGGATACAAAGACAGAGCAAAAAGACGCAAAAAATCCCGAGGGCAAAAAGGATACAAAGAAAAAAGATGCCGCCCCACCGCAGGAAATTTCCTATGACGACTTCATGTCCACACAGCTTGTTGTGGGGGAAATCCTCGCCTGCGAAAAGGTGGAAAAGGCGGACAAGCTCCTAAAGCTCACCATATTTGACGGTGCACGAGAGCGCACTGTTGTGAGCGGTATTGCACAGTGGTATGCCGCAGATGCGCTCATCGGCAAGAAGATTATCCTGGTTGCGAACCTAAAACCCACAAAGCTACGTGGTATTCTCAGTGAGGGGATGCTCCTCGCCGCAGATGGCGAGGGTGGCAGTGCACAGGTGGTGTTCCTTTCGCAGGATGCCACACCCGGTGCACGTATTAGATAGGCGACCACAGCACAAACACACACAAAAACCACGAAGATACTTCTTGTATCTTCGTGGTTTTTTGATATACTATACGCTTTCATCATTCCACAAAACAGCCTACAACGCCGCTCACCTACCCCAGCATCAAGTCCTCATAATTTATCTGCGTGTTCGGCGGCACAACCATAAACTTATTCTGCTCCCACGGCCCGAAAAGTAGCTGGCGCAGGTAACTCACCGAGGCAGGCAGTATCGTATGTTCAATTCCCATCTCCTGCGCAAAAGGCTTTGTTTGCTCCGAAGCCTTGCCCATATCATACGCACCTGTGTCCAAAAGCCCCACCGCATCGTAGCTGCCCATCATCATTTCGTACACTTTCTTGCCCCTTTTTTCGCCGTGCTTTTGTATGGTCTGCTCGTACTCCTCGATGATGTTCATCTTTCCCCTCAGCCAGCCTTGGGTGAAAAAATAGGTACGGTGTATGCCCTTGCGCCGCTCGTGCGAGCCGAGCAGCATGGAAACGCAGTCATCTATGCGGGGCACTATCAGCTCACGCTCGCCCGAGCGCACACCCGCAAGTGCATTTCCGCAAAAGCCCATGCCAAACAAAACACGCTGTGTGTCCACAAGGGCATCCACTTCCTGTTGCAGGCGCTCTGCCATCTTTTCGGGGTGCATGTGCAGTCTCGACTCAATCCACACTATTGGGTAGTTGCACCCTGTTTGCTCATACGCAAGGCTCATCTCATCACGTAGCATTTCACAGCATATCAGCGTTGTTTTCAATATAAAGTCCTCCCATAGCCAAGGGGTAAAGTGCGCACATTATAGTCAAAGCCTGCGAAATCTTGTAAATCTGCCTAAATTTCCGCTTTGAACAAAATAGATTGCTTGATTTTTTGACATCCCCCCGCCTGCGGCGGGGATGCCATCTTATTTTCACATTTAACTTTACTTTCAAGTCAACACTATGTGTCCACTACCTAAATCCCTGCCAAAAGCCCCGTAGCCTCGTTGAACTCACAAATAAGCTCGTCCACCGCCTCCGCCTGCTTTTGCACCGCTAAGAATGTCTCCTCCTGGGCGTACCACTGTGCGTTAAGCTCCTGCACGCTCTTGCCCTGCTGCTCCACCCATGTGTAGTACTTTAGGTTGTGCACACGCTCTCTGCGTGCGTAGTCAAGCTCCAGCATGTTGTCCGTGTCCGCCTTGTACAGAGATGCCCCATAGTCAAACGCCGCATTTTTCGCAGTGTACTCGCCACACTCCTGCCGCAGCTCCTCAAGGCGGCTTTGGTACATCTGCACGCTGTCGGTGAGCACAGTGGCCACCACGTCATCCTCGCACAGCTCGTAATATTTTGCAAACTTTATGGCGCACAGCATGTTCGCAATGCCGGATATGCCCATAAGCCCCAGCGCCTGCACATCTTCTTTTTCCATGCCTATGTCATTTATTAGGTAGTCTACGCCCGCAGGCTCGTTAAACAGCCGCAGTAGCGCCATCGCATCATTATCGTCAATCGCAATGGCCATGTCGGTGTTTTTCACGTTGTGCACCCACGGAATGTGCTTGTCGCCTATGCCCTCTATGCGGTGCTCGCCAAAGCCGTTGTTGAGTATAGTAGAGCACTGCAGCGCCTCGCCCACCGCAATGCGGCTTTGCGGATAACGCTGTTTTAGGTAGTCGCCGCTGGCCAGCGTGCCCGCCGAGCCGGAGGTAAAGCACACACCTGCGAAATTTTTGTTCTCTCCCTGCAAGCTTTCAAACGCCTGGGCAATAGCATCCCCCGTGACATTATAGTGCCACATGTAGTTGCCCATTTCCTCAAACTGATTAAAAATCATCACATCGTCACGAGTGGTGCGCAGCTCGTGCGTTTTGTCGAAAATTTCCTTAACGTTGCTCTCGGTGCCGGGAGTTGCAATAACCTCCCCCGCAATCTCACGCAGCCAATCAAAGCGCTCACGGCTCATGCCCTCGGGCAGTATGGCTATGGAATGCACTCCCAAAAGCTTCGAGTTAAACGCACCGCCACGGCAGTAGTTGCCGGTCGAGGGCCATGCCGCCTTTTGGCTTGTCGCATCAAACTGTCCCGTCACAAGCCTCGGCACAAGGCATCCAAACGAAGCGCCCACCTTGTGGCACCCCGTGGGGAAGTACTTGCCCACCATGCAGATAATACGTGCTTTCACACCCGTGAGCTTTTGCGGAAGCTGTATAAAGTTCGGCTGTGCGTATCCGCCGCCGCTTTGCACCGGCTCGTTTTTCCAGCTCACCCTAAAAAGATTCAGCGGGTTTACATCCCACAGCCCCACGCTCGCAAGCTTTTTCTTTATTCCCTCAGGTACGTTGTTTTGTGGGTCTTTCATCTGCTTAAACGTCGGGATGATAACCCCGCTTTCCTTCGCCTTTTGAATATTCCGCTTTAGCCCCTGCCCATTGGTGCTCAAATCAATCATTGCCTTGCTCCTTTGCGTTTTTTTGACTGTATCGCAAGATATTCTCCCTGTTTTTGCATAAAATACAACAATACAACACATTAAAACCATTATACTCTGTGCAATTTATGTTGTCAAAACGAAAAATCTTAAACTTAATGCTGTGCACCGACAGATATAGTGACATTTTCCGAGTAAATGTGTTATCATATAATGTAGATAAATTGCATGTTGCTTAAGTTCCATGTCTTGTTGTGCCAAACACTAAACGGGAGGACACTTCATGAGTGAACACTCTTCTCAAAAGAACAGCGAGCATTATTCCGCATCCTCTCACGAGGGTGTAAAAGCTCACTTTGCGGATAACATTGACGCCATCATAGAAACCGCAGGCATAGGCCTGTGGGACTGGGACCTGCCCAGCGGACGTGTCATATTTTCACCACAATGGGAGCATATAATGGGATACGAGGCGGGCGAGCTTGAGCAAAATGTCGCCAGCTGGGAAAACACCGTGCTCCCGGAGGATTTGGTAGTAGCAAACGAAGAAATAGACCGCCATATTGCAGGCAAGACCCCCCGCTACGAGGTGGAATTTCGCGCACAGCGCAAGGACGGCAGGGTGATTTGGGCACAGGACAAAGGCGTTGTGGTGGAATGGGACAACGAGGGAAACCCGAAGCGTCTTATCGGTGTTTTGCAGGACATCTCTCGCATTCGCAACGCCGAGGAGGAAATGAAGCAAAAGACCGACCAGCTGGATTTTGTCGCACGCATGTGTGGCCTTGCCACGTGGGACTGGGACATAAGCAGCGGAAAAATAACCTACAGCGATGAATTTTTCTCCATGATGGGTTATAGTGGCGATGATATTGCAGGTGGCTTTAACGAATGGGAAAGCCTAAATCATCCGGATGATGTAGATGATGTAAACCAATCACTGCAAGCTTACATAGATAATAAATCCGAAACTTATACGCAAGAAACCCGTATGCTTCACAAGAACGGGCACTATATCTGGACACTGGATATAGGCCGAGCTGTGAGCTGGGACGAAAACGGAAAGCCCACCCGCATGATAGGCGGCCACCTAAATATAGACAACCTAAAACAAACAGAGCTGAAGCTGCAAAGTGCACTACAACAAATAGAGAATTATAACGAACAGCTACAGTTGCGCCTTGAGGATACCACCGCAACCCTTGAAGGAAGCCAGCTTTTTAACAAGGAGCTTTTTGCGGCAAATCCATACATAAACGTTCTTTTTGATGATTCTTTTCAGCCTATCGACTGCAACCCCTCGGCTGTGGAGTACTTTAAGTTTGAAAGCAGGGAGGCTCTGCTCAAAGAGCTTTTACCTTTCCTGCAAAAAATCATACCCGCCATCCAGCCAAACGGAAGGCCTTCCATTCCTCTGGCACAGCGTTTTATGGACACCATACAGAGCGGATACTGTGAGTTTGAAACCGAGTTCCTTTTGAATGAACAGCGCTATCCTTGCCACATCGTGCTGAAAAAAATTCCCACGCAAAGCAGCTTTAACATTGCGGCATTCATGATGGACCTCAGCGACATGCGTGATGCAAAAAATGAAATACTGCATCAAGACAGGCTGCTGCGCCACATAAATAGCATTGCCACCACGCTGTTGTCCTCAAAAATCAGCGACTTTGAGCGCTCGGTGTATGAATCTCTCAAAATACTGGGAAATGCCGTAGGCGTTAGCAGCACATATGTATGGCGACACGAAGAGGACGAAAATAGCCGGATGGACTGCCACCAACTATACAAATGGCGGGAAGGGGTATCCTTTGATGACGCAAAGGGTACTTTCTCCACCGACTACAGCGTGAGCTATATAGATTTACAGGCGTGGCACAAGCAAATGACGCAAGGACAAAGTGTCACGGTACTTGTTCGCCAGATGGACGAAAGCAGACGTGCGCCTATCGAAGCAGAGGGCGTAAAGACTGTTTTTGTAATCCCCATATTCTTTAGGGGAGCGTTTTGGGGCTTTATCGGCTTCAACGACCATTATCACGAACGCACATTCTCCGAAACGGAAGAAAAGATTTTACAGTCGAGCGGCATTCTAATAGTCTCGGCCATACTTCGCAATGAAATCACCCAAAACCTTGTTCGTGCACGTGAGGAGGCGCTCGCCAGTGTCAAGGCAAAAAGCGATTTCCTCTCTCGCATGAGCCACGAAATACGCACCCCCATGAACGCTATAATCGGCATGACCACCATCGCCAAAAAGACGCAGGATGCAAGCAAAATACATTTCAGCCTTGAAAAGATAGAGGTTGCTTCAAGGCAGCTTTTGGATATAATAAACGACATTTTGGATATGTCCAAAATCGAGGCAAACCAGCTGGACATTGTACCCATTGCATTTGATTTTGAAATGATGGTGCACAACGTTTTCACCATCATCGAAACACGTGCCGCAGAGAAGGAGCAAAACCTCGTAGTCAACTTCGAGTCTCTTTTCACACGCAAGCTTGTGTGCGATGAATTGCGCCTGTCTCAAGTGCTTACAAATCTGCTCACGAACGCCGTCAAGTTCACCCCGCAGGGCGGCAGTGTCACCCTCACAGCAAGCCAAACGCCCATTGATGCGGACAACGCACGGCTGCGCATAGAGGTTCGGGATGATGGCATCGGCATAAGCGACGAACAACAAGAACGCTTGTTTGTTGCGTTTGAGCAGGGGGACGGCGGCATCACCCGAAAGTACGGAGGCACGGGCCTTGGGCTTTCCATCAGCAAGAAAATCGTGGATTTACTTGGGGGCAACCTTTGGGTGGAAAGCACCATAGGTAAAGGCGCCACCTTTGTGATGGAGGTGGACATCAGCTGGGGCGAGCCAATTAACAAGCAGGCGAGTACGCAGGATATAAACGCAGGTCTGCGCATTTTAGCAGTGGACGACAGCGAGGATGTCCTTTTATACTTTCAAAATGTACTCGCAGGCTTTTCGGTGGAGTGCGATATTGCCTTAAACGGGGATGTTGCCACAGAAATGGTGCGTAAAAGCGCAGAAAGCGGCAATCCCTACGAGCTTGTATTTCTCGACTGGAACATGCCCGGCACAAGCGGCGAAGAGACCATGCAAAAAATCAGAGCGCTCAGCGAAGCGGCTCCCCCTATTATCCTGATGAGTGTGTCCGACTGGTCAGACATCAAGCAGGACGCAAGAAAGTATGATGTGGCAGGGTTTTTATCAAAGCCCATATTCCCCTCCATGCTGTACAACACCATTGTGCAGGCCACACACCGCACGCTTGCTCCCGTACAGGAAGAGCCCTTGCGGTACCGCTGGCCGGATAAGACACTGCTGCTTGCGGAGGATGTGGAGATAAACCGTGAGATTTTGCTGGGGCTTTTGGAGGAGACGGGCGTTGCGGTGGAGTGTGCCGAAAACGGCCTTGAGGCGGTGAGCATGTTTGCCGCATCTCCCCAGCTTTACAGCGTCATTTTAATGGATATTCAAATGCCCGAGATGGACGGGCTTGCGGCCACACGTCGCATACGTGGCCTGCCCTGCGAGCGGGCAGACAGCATACCCATTGTCGCCATGACAGCAAACGCATTCAACGAGGATGTGGACAACTGCCTAAAGGCAGGCATGAACGGCCATGTGGCAAAACCTATAGACGTGGACACGCTCATGCGCACGCTCGCTTTTTATCTCGAATAACAGGAGTGGACACATAGAGGTGATTTAGAATACGCTGGGCGTAAGAAGAAGGCGCTATATCCCCGCATTTGGACACACCCCGAATAACACCCCACTTGAACCGGTAGAAATTTCTATTTTGCCAATATTACTTTGCAATCCCAAAAGGAGACAAAAACAGTGAATGGCAATCATAAAAAAAAGCTGCTCGTCGTGGATGACATCCAGCTCAACCGAATAATTTTAACAGAGCTGTTTGAAGAGACTTACGACATCATAGAGGCGCAAAACGGCCAGATTGCACTAAGCGCAATCGAAGAACACGGCAAGGACATTGCGCTTGTCCTGCTGGATATTGTGATGCCCGTAATGGACGGCTTTACCGTTTTGCAGCACATGAACCAAAGCGGCATTATACACTCCGTTCCGGTCATTCTCATCACGGGTGAAAACGATGATGAGAAGGCCCTAAAGGGCTATGCGCTGGGCGTTGCGGACCTTATCACAAAGCCGTTCAACTCGGACATTGTGGAGCGTCGTGTAAACAACGTCGTAAACCTATACTCCCACCAGCAAAACCTCGAGGAAAAGCTGCAAGAGCAAAAGGACATGCTGGAAAAGCAGGCAGAGCGACTAAAAAACTCCAACCTCTTTGTCATTGATGCACTGTCCACCATTGTGGAGTTTCGCAATTTCGAGTCGGGCGAGCACATAAAGCGCATCCGTATGCTCACAAAAACATTACTTGAAGCCATGCAGGATGATTACCCGCTTTCCAACATGGAGATATGGGCCATTTCAAACGCCTCCGCCATGCACGACATCGGCAAGATAGCCATATCCGATGCAATCCTGCTAAAGCCGGGCAAGCTTACCAATGAAGAGTTTGAAATCATGAAAACACACACACTGCAAGGATGCAAAATTTTGGACAGCCTCAACTACACGCAGGACAAGGAATACTACAACTACTCCTACGAAATATGCCGCCACCACCACGAGCGGTGGGACGGCAGGGGCTACCCCGACGGCCTAAAGGGGGATGAAATTTCCATTTGGGCACAGGCCACCTCGCTTGCGGATGTGTATGATGCGCTCACCTCAAAGCGCGTGTACAAGGATGCTTTCAGCCACAAAACGGCGATAGACATGATTTTGAACGGCGAGTGCGGCGCATTTAACCCCAAGATGTTGAATGCACTTTTACAGGTTCAGGACACACTGTTCGAGCAAATCCAAACAAGAGACCCCGGGCTTATTCTTTCACCCTCATAATATTAGCCGCCCCTCAAGCCAAAAGCTCACCACATCCGCTCGGCGCAAATAACACTGATAAACAAAAACCGACAGAGCCTGCCACCTGTGCAGAGCTTGTCGGTTTTTTCAATTAGGGCCTTTGCCCCATATTCATCTTGCCTTACGTTATTTTTAGATAATTTGCCGATAAAGGCTATTCTCCGAGTGAGCTCACCTCAGCAGATGACATCTGCTCCTGCGCCTGCTCCTGCGCCTGCTCCTGCTCCCGTGCGTATTCCTCGTCCGCCTTTGAGACAGCGCCGCTCTGCCCTGCCAGCGCCACCGAAACGCACCCCGCCACAATGCCAAATGCGGCCATGAACACCGACTCAAACACGCTCATGCCGCTTTCGCCATTAAATATCCCATTGTAAACGGCCAGCGGTAGCTCAAGGCAGGTGGAAAACAAAAATGTGCACACACCCAAAAAGTACAGCCACCTCACACGCCTGCGGGGCAGTGCCACATAAAGCGAGCGCAACAGCATCACAAACCACAAAAGCGCAATCATAGGCGCAACCGAGCGAATGAGCGGCCCTACACGGTAAAGGCTGGAGGGGCTTACCAGCACACGCTGTATGGTGATAAGGCAGTATGGCATGGCCGCAAGCACGCCCAAAATAGCGCTATTTGTGGGCGAGGGAACCTTTTGCCCCGCAATCTGGCGCGCGGCCAACAGCATCCATGCGCCGTACCACACCACAAACGCCCCCAGCACAAGCTCAAAGGCCATCATCGGGCTAATCGCCGTAATTATGCGGGTACAGCCGTACACAATGCCCATAATGCCCGCAAAGGCAAACACCCCACCCAGCGCCTTGCCGGGCACTCTAAACACCGCAATGCCGCACGGCCCCACCGTGCGCAGACCCAAAAGGCACATGAGCACCGGCAGCGCAAGCACGGCATACCTTACCCACAAAGGCCCCCGTGTGACAAAACCTGTAGCGTCGGTATAGTAGGAAAGGTCAATCCAGTACATGCCACCCACCAGTAGCATCACCAGCAAAATAAGTATTGTGGGGAGTTTGCGTTTCAACTAAGTACGCTCCTTTAGCGGACAGTATTTTTGGCGCACACCGAGATACTTGTAAGCAGGTCGGATTATTCTGTTTGCAAAAATAATCTCCTCCGCCCTGTGTGCACACCAGCCCGCAGTGCGGCTAATGGCAAAGAGCGGCGTGTGCAAATCATCGTTTATGCCCAAAATTTTGTATATAAGCCCTGCGAAAAGGTCAACATTTGCGCACACATCTTTACTACCCTTCTCCTGCGCAAACACCACCGGCCCAAGGCGCTCCACCGCACAAAGCAGGTGGAACTGGTCCTTATACCCCTTTGCCTCCGCAAGGCTCTTTGCGTTTTTGCGCAGTATTACAGCACGTGGGTCGCTCTTTGTGTACACCGCATGTCCCAGCCCGTATATAAGGCCACTGCCGTCACCCTCCTGCTTGCGCAGGATGTGGCGCAAAAACTCCGACACCTCATCATCGTCGTAGTAGTCCTTTATGCCGTCACACAGCGCCTGTAGCATCTGCATCACCTTTCGGTTTGCACCGCCGTGCTTTGGCCCTTTCAGGCTACCTATGCCCGCCGCAATGGCGCTGTATGTGTCCGTGCCCGTGCTGGACAGCACCCGTGCCGCAAAGGTGGAGTTGTTGCCGCCGCCGTGGTCCGCATGAAGCGTCAGGCACAAGTCCAGCAGCTTTGCCTCCTCTTTTGTGAACTGCTGGTCGTCCCTATACGTGGAGAGCACATGCTCTGCGATGCTCTGCCCCGGCTTGTGCTGGTGGATAATCATAGACGCATTATCGTAATTTCTGCGCTTTGCCTGCCACGCATTCACCATGATGGTGGACATGCACGCCACCAGCCGCACCGACTGACGAATCACGTTCTCCAAATCCTGCCCCTCGGGGTTTTCATCGTAGGAGTAAAGCGCCAGCACGGCCTGCGCCATCTTGTTCATTATGCTGGGGCTGGGCGCTTTTATGATGACATCATCCACAAAGGAGGGGGGCAGCTCTCTGTTTTGCTCCATTATATCGCTGAAGTCTGCCAGCTGCTTTTCACTGGGCAGTGTGCCGAATAAAAGCAGCCATATCACCTCTTCAAACACAAAGCGGTCCTCGGCATACGCCGCATTTATAATATCCTCTACGTCAATGCCCCTGTACACCAGCTTTCCCTCGGCAGGCTTTTTCACGCCGTCCTCCATGGTGTAGCCCACCACGTTACACACGTTGGTAAGCCCCGCCAAAACACCCGTGCCATCGCTATTTCTAAGGCCACGCTTAACGCCCAGCCTTTCGCTTATTTCGGGGTCTATGTGATTGTTGTGCCTATACTCCTCGCACAGGTTAGCAAGTGTGCTCTCGCCCGAAAACATTCCGTTCGAACCACTTAAATTTTTCATTACACTCCACTCCTCTCAAACACAAATCGGCTTGTGCTCTCTCCCATTATCAGCCGCTATTTATCACTACTTCTACAGCATAATTGTACTTCATTCGCCACCTAAAGGCAATAGAGCAAGTACCCTACACCCTGCAAAAAGCACCTCTTTGCTAAAACAGCACAAGCTCTTTGTTTTTTTGCAGTATTTTTTGTATAATATATTCATATATACGTTTCAACTCATAACGACACTATCTATATCATCACCGCATAATTAACAGCTAAACCGTATATCCTCCCCTTTTGTCCATACCCCTAAATCCCATTATACAGCGTGGACATTAGTTGAAAAGCAGGAGTACCGCAAAACATTATTAACTTAACGAAGCCACCGCTACCCTTTGGAGGTGCATTATGAAAATTTACAAAAACGCCGTTTTTCACTCGTGCGAGGAGGAAAACCGCACGTTTTCCGTGATGGTGGAGCACAAGGGGCGCATAGCCTACACAGGCGACACCCTACCCAAAAAATACTCGCTTGCACGCCATATAGACCTAAAGGGGCGCACCGTCATCCCTGCATTTGCGGACACACACATGCACTTTGAAAGCTATGCTACCTTCCTTGGCACGGTGGATGTGCGAGAGGTGCAAAGCTTTGAGCAAATGCGGCAAAAGCTTTGTGCCTACGCAAAAACCAAGTCCGCGCGTAAGTTCGTGCTCGCCTACGGGTGCAGTGCGCACACGGTAAAGGAAAAGCGCCTGCCCACAAAAAAAGAGCTTGACGAAATGCTGACAACTCCCCTGCTCCTCGTGAAGTACGACGGGCACGCCGCCGTGGCAAATTCCGCTTTGATACGTCAGTTTCCCGATGAGGTAGTGCAGGACGAGGGCTTTGATGCCGACAGCGGCTGGCTGTACCAAAACGCATTTTACAAGGGAGTAAACTTCATCACCGCAAAAGTGCCGCCGCACAGCCTGCTTGCAAGTATGCAAAAGGCCTCCCACGCTTTGGCATCAAAGGGCATCAGCTACGTGCACACCACCGAGGGCGTGGGCTACAAAAACGACCTCGACATAGACACACTGCGTGCGGTGCGCTACGGCCTTGCCCAGCACATGAAAATTTTCTTTCAAACCACCGATGTAGAGCAGGTGACAAGGCGCAAGCTAAAGCAGATTGGCGGCTGTTTCAAGCTTGCGCTGGACGGATGTCTCGGCTCAAAGGATGCGGCGGTGTCGGGCGGATACGCAGACGAGCCACAAAACGAGGGCTTTCTTTTGTACACCCAGGAGGAGATAAACGACTTTTGCATAAGGGCAAACCGCAAAAAGCTACAAATAGCACTGCACGCCATAGGGGACGTGGCGGTACAGCAGGCGCTGAACGCCTACGCCGCCGCCCTTGCCGACTTCCCAAGAGAGGACCACCGCCACATAATAATCCACGCAGACCTCATACCGCCCCATATGATTGCACGCGCGGCGGAAATGGGAATTTACATCGCACTCCAGCCAAACTTTTTGCGCTGGCCACAGGAGCCACCCGAGTACCTCGAGGAAATATTAGGCGAGCGTGCGGCCCAGATGCTACCGCTTCGCTCGCTTGTAGATGCAGGTGTTTTGATAAGCGCCGGCAGTGATGCCCCCTGCACACTACCAAGCCCCATAATGTCAATATACAACGCCTGCAACCACCCTGCCTCTGCCCAAAGCCTAACACCCGAGCAGGCGCTGAAAATGCACACGCTGTGGGCGGCAAAGAGCGCCTTTGACGAAAAGGAGCGTGGCAGCCTTGAGGTGGGCAAAGTGGCGGACTTTGTGGTGCTCAGCGGCGACCCGCTGGACATGCCCACCCAAAAGCTGAAAAACCTGCACATCATCGCCACCTACCTCGGCGGAAAACTGCACAACCCATTCACAAAGCTCTCACTCCCTCGCCTTTTGGCAAGGGTGATAGGCGGCCGCATCACAAAGGGTAAGGAGTATTCCTCGTAGGGAGTGTCGACACTATCTAAAGATGTACGCAAGAATGTTGTTTTATTTTTCGGTATACCCCTGCCCACGGCGGGGTATACCGTTTTTTTCCCTATTCAGTGTCCACTTTCAGCTATGGTATTTCCACCTCAAAATTAGCTCCATATTCCTGCGCAGGCTACAAATACACCTGCTGTTCGTTTTCGTCCTCCTGCAAAACAAGCGCCTGCGATGCCATCCTGCGCCGCCATGCGTTTGGCGTTTGCCCCACAGCGCTCTTAAACACCTTGCACAGGTAGTTTGCGCAGGAAAATCCGCACAGGTTTGCCACCGTGTCCAGCGTGTACCCATCTTTCAGCAAAAAACGCTTTGCCGCCTCTATGCGCACACCCGTAAGGTACTTGCCGGGGGAGATGCCCACAGTGGCGGTAAATGTCCGTATCAGGTGGTTTTTGCTCACACCCAGCTCCTGCGCAATCTCCTCTATGCCGTACATCTGCGCATAGTTTTCACGCATTTCTGCCATAGCCTGCATCACAATATCGGGCATCTCCTGCCCTTTTTTTTGTGTCAAATGGCACAGCATGGTGTACGCAAGCGCACTTTTTTGCGCATCACTCATCGCCTTTTCGTCTTCCACCATGCGCTCCAAAAGCGGCCGCATCTCAAGGCAGTCACTCTGCGAAACCACCACAGGCACTGCAAGCTGTGCAAAAAGCTCCTGTGCGCAATCCCCTGCAAGGCGCACACCCTGTATCACGCAACGCTCAATCGGGTGCAGGGTGCAGGGCGCACCCACCACCAAAATTTCCCCCGCTTTCACCACTTGTTGCGCTTCGAGCTGTGCGCTACCCTGCTGTACGCTTATTATGTACACTTTGCCCGCACAGCCAAGCACCTGATTTTGCGAAAGTGTTTTTTGTATTATCTCGTCGGGGTAGCAGTATCTCTCATATTGTAATGTCAACATTTGGAACACCCCATCAATATTTTGCTATTTACTTTAATAAATGCCGTGTTAAGATTGTAACAGAGCTTTTTGAACATTGTCAATAATTTACATTTTCAGGAGGATATTATGGCTGGTATTAGCTTTCGTCACATTTTCAAAATCTATGCAGAGGACGTTTACGCCGTAAACGACTTTAACCTCGAAATCGCCGACAAAGAGTTTATCGTTTTGGTTGGCCCTTCCGGCTGTGGTAAGTCCACCACACTGCGTATGCTCGCAGGCCTTGAGGAAATCTCCAAGGGCGAGCTTTACATTGGTGAGCGCCTTGTGAACGACGTTGCTCCTAAAGACCGTGACATCGCCATGGTGTTCCAGAACTATGCACTGTACCCCCACATGACAGTTTACAAGAACATGGCTTTCGGTCTTGAGCTTCGCAAGACACCCAAGGCCGAAATCGAAAATCGTGTGCGTGAGGCAGCTCGCATCCTCGACATCGAGCACCTGCTCGACCGCAAGCCCAAGGCTCTTTCGGGTGGTCAGCGTCAGCGTGTTGCTCTTGGCCGTGCTATGGTGCGTAACCCTGCCGTGTTCCTTTTGGACGAGCCTCTTTCCAACCTCGACGCAAAGCTGCGTGCCTCCATGCGCACCGAGCTTATCAAGCTGCACCAGCGCCTTGGCACCACCTTCGTGTACGTTACCCACGACCAGACCGAGGCTATGACGATGGGCGACCGCATTGTTGTTATGAAGGACGGCTTCATCCAGCAGGTGGACACCCCTCAGAACCTGTACGACTCCCCTTGCAACCTGTTTGTTGCGGGCTTTATCGGCAGCCCCCAGATGAACTTTGTGGATGGCACGCTCAAAAAGAACGGCGATGCCTACTACGTGGTGGTAAACGGCGACAACCTCGCCATCGACCCCTCCAAGGTAAATGCTACAATGGCAAACTATGTGGATAAGCAAGTCAAGGTAGGCATCCGCCCCGAGGACATCCGCGACGACGAGGCTTCCCTCGCCGCAAACGCCAACAGCGTTATCACCGCCACTGTGGATGTTTCGGAGCTTATGGGTAGCGAAGTTTACCTCTACCTCGACTACAAGGGCTCTCGCCTGACAGCCCGTGTTGCTCCCACCACCACCTCCCGCACAGGCGATACCATCCGTGTCAGCCTTGACACACGCAAGCTGCACCTGTTCGATTTCGACACCGAAGAGGCTGTCATGAACTAATTCAGTATCTACACAGTTTACAACCTGCGAGAGCCTGCCCTTCATCGGGGCGGGCTTTCGTTTTTTTTGCATCCGCTCTCAAAGGGTGCTATACTAAACGCAGTTATATCACCCTGCTCTTCGCACAGAAAGGACCCCACATGCAAAAACTCATCTTCGACACACACGCACACTACACCTCTGCCCACTTTGACGCAGACAGAACACAGCTCTTGGACAGCTTGCCACAGCAGGGTGTTGCACTAATATGCGAGTGCGGCACCGACTTCGTCTCCTCGAAAGAAGCGGTGGCACTCGCCGAGAGCTACCCGTGGATATACGCCGCAGTGGGCATTCATCCGCAAAATCTAATAGAGGAAGACTCCTCCACAACGCTCGAATTTGGCGGCGACTGGCGCAGTGAAATGAAAGCGATGGCACATTTGTACGAGCACCCAAAGGTTGTGGCGGTGGGCGAAGTGGGCCTGGACAACCACTGGCCCGTGCCAAAGGACGCACAGCTTGAAATGTTTGAAGCGCACATTCGCCTTTCGCTGGAGCTAAACCTGCCGCTCTCCATTCACGACAGGGAGGCGCACGCCGACACCTACGCACTGCTGAAAAAGTACAAGCCCAAGGCCGTGCTACACGCCTTTTCAGGCTCTGCCGAGGATGTAAAGTGGCTGTGTAAGCAGGGCATTTACATCAGCTTTACGGGGGTGGCCACCTTCAAAAATGCCCAAAAGCCGCTTGAGGCGGCCGCCGCCGTGCCGAGCGAATACCTTCTTTTGGAGACAGACTGCCCCTACATGGCACCCGTCCCCTTTCGGGGCAAGCGGTGCGACAGCGGCATGATACAGCACACCGCCGCCGCCGTTGCAGGCGCACGTACCGCCTCACCCGAGAGTATTTTACAACTGAGCCTTGCAAACGGAAAGCGCTTTTTTGGTATAGGCTAAACCGCTCACCCCTGCCGCAAGCCTCCTTCCAAGCGGCAGGGGCATTCTCCGCCCACATTGTCAACCTATTTATACTTTTTAGGTTGACAGTACAAATTCAAATGCTTATAATCAAACTATGTAATCACTGACAATAGTCCACTTTTCGGAAGTGGATACATAGAGGTGATTTAGAATACGCCGGGGGATATAGCAAATAAATCACCGCATTTGGGCACTCCCCATTTTTCAGGCATATCTGCCGCCATATTGCGTTTTATTTGCAAACCCTAACACAACACGACGGTTTACAGGATGCACTCAACACATCTACACTTTCACACACTTTCGGAGGCCACACATGCAAAATCTTTCCACAAAAGAAAAGCTACTGCACCTGCTCGAAAGCTTTCGCCCAGATGGGGAGTTTGTTTCGGGCGAGGCGCTCGCACAAAAGCTGGGCATTTCACGTGCGGCTGTTTCCAAGGCTGTTGCACAGCTGCGGGCACAGGGGCTGGGTGTAGACTCGCTCGCAGGGTGCGGCTACCGCATAACAGGCGATGCTGAATTTTTGAGCGAGCAAAGCATACTGCGCCACCTGCCGGGCCACTGCGCCCCCATAAAAATATTCGACACGCTCCCCTCCACAAACACCACCGCAAAGCAGTGGGCGCAAGAAGGCGCACCGCACGCTTCACTGCTTGTGGCAAAGTCGCAAAGCGGCGGCAGGGGGCGCATGGGCAGGCAGTTTTCCTCCCCAAAGGGCGGCCTTTATTTCAGCATCATCCTGCGCCCTGAGCTTTCGCTTGCGGACGCATCGCTGCTCACCTGCGCGGCGGCGGTGGCCGTGTGCCGCACAGCATCACAGCTTTGCGGGCTTTCGCTGGGCATAAAGTGGGTAAACGACGTATACCTCGGCGGCAAAAAGTGTTGCGGCATTCTCACCGAGGCGGAAAGCAGCCTTGAAAACAGCTTCGCCCAGCACGTGGTGGTGGGCATAGGCATAAACTACACCACCATCCCCGAAAGCTTTGCGCCCGAGCACCGCGACATCGCCACCTCGCTCTACCCGGGCAAAGCGCCACCCGCCTCGCCCTCCCAGCTTATCGCAGGGGTGTACACACAGCTGTTAAGCTTGTGCGCCCTGCTTCCCGGCACAGCCTTCTTGGCGGAGTATAAAGAGCGCAGCCTCGCCATAGGGCGCACCGTGCGTGTGATGGCAAGCCCGCCTTACGATGCACTCGCCCTTGATATCGACAGCGCCGCACGTCTCGTTGTGCAAAAGCAGGACGGCAGTACCACAGCGCTTTCTTCGGGCGAAATAAGCATACTGCTTTAAGGAGCGACATGTGACATTGATTTAGCAGTAAAGCCAACTGTGAAAAGAAGGCGGTATATCCCACACCTGCGGCAGAGTATATACAAAAAAAACAAACCACCGATGTTGACCCACACTTGCACAAAAAGCCCCACCAAAATCATCACACCTCAAAAGGAGCACACCATGCACTCTTCCTCCAAAACAAAAACGCTCGTTCTCACCGCCGTTATGTCCGCACTTTTGGCGGTGGTTGCCCCCTTCACCCTTCCGCTTGGGCCTGTTCCGTTCACCCTTGCCATATTCGCCATCTTTTTGGCAGGGGCTTTACTTCCCCCTTTGTCCGCCTGCGCCGCCGTTGGGGTTTATATCGTTTTGGGGGCAGTGGGCTTGCCCGTATTTTCAGCATTTGGCGCAGGTGTGCAGGTTTTGGCAGGGCCGACAGGCGGCTTTATCGCAGGCTATGTGTTCATAGCTCTTGCCACCTCGCTCGGCATTCGCCACCTAAAGCACATGGGCTTGCACTTTTTGTGCTCTATGCTGGGGCTTTGCATCTGCTACTTGCTCGGCACACTATGGTTCATGCACGTGACATCCTCCTCCTTTATCTCTGCGCTGATGATATGCGTTGTCCCCTTTGCCCTTTTAGACATACTAAAGTCAATTTTTGCGCTACTACTCGCACGCAGCCTGCGCAGCCGCCTTTCACGGATTTACTCCTAAAGCGCACCTGCGCCCCCCCTAAACAAGCAAGCGTATTTATGCTATAATTTACACACAACATAACAAGGGGGAGGTTCTGCCAATGGCAACTATAGAAATCGAACGCAAGTGGCTTATCGAAGGCTTTCCGTCGCTTAAGCCGTCTGCACACGTGATGGTGGAGCAGTCGTACATTTCCTTTGCGCCCGCCGTGCGCCTTAGTAAGCGTGTGCGAGAAGAGGGCACAATATACAAGCTCACCATAAAAAGCCACGGGCTTTTGAGCCGCACAGAGGTGGAGTTTAAGATGAGCCGTGAGGAATACGAGGCGCTTTTGCCGCTCGCTCCCATTCCACCCGTGCGCAAAAACATGCGCTACTACAATATAGCCGGCGGACACGTGCTGGAATGTAGCCTTGTGGACGAGGGCGAGCCCACGCAGTTTTACTACGCGGAGGTGGAGTTCGACAGCGAAGAGGCGGCAAACGCCTTTGAGCCTCCCGAATATTTAGGCAGGGAGCTAACCCACGAGGAGGGCCAAAGCATGGCGGCGTATTACAAGAAAAAGGCAGGGCTTAGCGACTAAGCAGTGTCTGCACGAGTTGGACCTGTCTAATAGAGGCATAGCTATTAACTTTTTTCAAAACAAAAACACAGCCTTCAGTAAAATCGAAGGCTGTGTTTTTATACGTTATTTCACTTATTAAATGCTTGCTAAATCTCCGAGGGCTTGTACTTGTCCTCAAGGCGGCTCATCCACCAGCCGAGCGCACCGCCCGCCACAAACGTGCCCACGCACACCAGCGTGCCGACGCTGAGGTAGTTAAAGTCGGTGGGCACAATCATCACCGTGGACGCAAACACCACGCCCAAAATCACATGAAACAGCCCTGCATACGCCCTTTGGAATACATAGTCCATCAGCTTTGAAAAGAGCAAAACACACGCAACAGCGCCTATTGCTATGGGCAGAATAATCATCATGTCCAGCCTGCTTATGCCGTCGGCCATGTCGCCGTACATGCCCATGTAAAGCAGGAAGTTGGAGGGGCTAAGCCCCGGAATAATAAGCCCAAGGCTTATTAGCATTCCCGCAATAATCCACGTGCCGAAGTTTTGCGGCACGTTGCCGCTGGTCGCATTTTCGCCGAAAATCAAAAACGCCACGCCTGCCGCAAACGCCACCACCATAATAATGACATGCTTTGAGCTACGTCCTTTTTTGCCTGCCTCTCTCCACAGCGCAGGCACCGTGCCCACAATACAGCCTATGAAGAACCATAAAATTTGCACCTCATACGCCTCCAAGAAGTAGGCAACCGCAAAGGACAAAAGAAAAATGCCCGTCACGCTGCCAAGCCCCACAGGGATAAAAAACAACAGGTTTTGCTTAAAGTTGCGTGTGATGTGCGCCAAAAAGCCGATAAGCCGCTCATAAATACCAAAAACGGCGGAGAGCGCACCGCCCGATACCCCCGGCAGGATAAAGCCCGAGCCGATAAACATTCCCTTGATAAATCGTAAAATCCAGTCCACTACTTTGTTTGTCTGCATAAATTCCCCCTGCATTTCGTTGGATAACCCTGCCACCTAAAAAGGCAGCCACATCTCACCCAAGACATATTACCATTCCATTTCACCGCTTGTCAAATCCTGCATCAGTCTGTTATACTTTTGTGGGCACATTTCGACACTATTTCAGCAAATTATGTGCATCTCACACCATCCCACGTTCTTCACAAAACACAAACAGGAGCATTTTTTATGTGCAAAGAAAACCCCTCCGACAAGAAAGATACTTCAGCCGCACAGCCCTCCCCATCTCCCGAGGAAAAAGACGGCATAAGCGAGCGCACAAAAAAGATAATAGGCATATCGGCACTTGTGATATTTGTGCTATTTTCCGCCGCTATGATGTACTTTGTGGGCGTGCCTCTCGTTCGCTTTTTGTCCGAGCCGGAGCAGTTTCGCCAGTGGGTGTCCGAGATGGGAATCCTTGGTCACATAGCCTTTTTGGGCATTATGGTTTTACAGGTGGTCATCGCTCTCATTCCGGGCGAGGTTGTCGAAATAGGCGCAGGGTACGCCTTTGGGTTTTGGCAGGGCACGTTTTTATGCCTTTTGGGCGCTACCATCGGCAGTGCGCTTGTGTTTGGGCTTGTGCGAAAGTTCGGCTCAAAGCTGGTGGAGGCGTTCTTCCCAATAGAAAAAATCCACAGCTTAAAGTGGATTCAAAACACACGCAGACTAAACACTATCGTCTTTATCGTGTTCTTCATTCCCGGTACACCAAAGGACCTTTTGGCATACGTAGTGGGGCTTACACCCATTAAGTTCAGAACATGGATGGCCATCACCTTCGTCGCACGCATACCCTCGGTGGTCACCTCCACCATGGGCGGCAATGCGCTCGGCTCGCGCCAGTACCTAAGCGCCATCATTGTATTCGCTGTCACGCTACTCGTAAGCGGCGCAGGAATTTTGGTATATCGGCGCTTTTTTAGCAAGAACAAGGACGCCGACACAGCAAATAGCGAACCCGATAGCAACAATTCATAGCCATCGCGCCTTAAAAATCCCCGCAGAATACACTTTGTATTCTGCGGGGATTTTTGCTATATTCAAATATTGTTTACAGGCTCATTCACCCTCATTTTCCCGCATCTTCGCCTCAATTTCCACAAGGCGAGCTTCCATCTCCTTCATGCGGCTCTCGTACACATTGGGGTAATCTCGCTGCTCAAGGTCCTCGCTGGCGTGGCACTTCTCTCCGTTTTTGCGCACGATAACGGCGGGCGTGCCCACTGCGGTGGAGTCGGGAGGAATATCACACAGCACCGTACTGTTTGCGCCCACACGGCTGCCCTCGCCCACAATCACAGGCCCCAGCACCTTAACCCCCGCACCCAAAAGCACGTTGTTTTGCACAGTAGGGTGGCGCTTTCCTCGGTGCTTGCCCGTGCCGCCCAGCGTCACACCGTGGTAGATGGTCACATTGTCCCCCACCTCGGCCGTCTCACCTATCACAACACCCGCGCCGTGGTCTATAAATAAGCTTTTGCCTATTGTTGCCCCCGGGTGAATTTCTATATTGGTAAAGCCCCTGCCGCACTGGCTTATCAGCCTTGCGACAAACTTCTTTTTATTTTTATAAAACCAGCTGCTCGCACGAAAAAGCGCCAGCGCATGAAAGCCGGGGTACAAAAGCACAACCTCCGCCATAGAGGGGTTTGCCGGGTCTTTGCGCTTTATGTTTTCCGCATCCCGCAAAAGCTGTTCAAGCGTTCCCTTTTTACCCCATTTATCAGATGCACTCCTGCGCCTGCCCTTATAATCAAAATATTTGTTCATTCTAATCCACCCTCACCTTTTGTGTCCATCACTTTTTGCCCTTCTCAATATATTCCCACATCCGCTAAAGTCCCGGCATACGGCAGTAGCCGCACAGGTGCACATACACGGAGGAATACTTGTTTAGCAGGTAGTCTGCCGTTGTGCTGCTCAACATTTTGTCCGTGCCCAAATCCAGCGGTAGTGCAACGTGAACAGCCGTCCCTTCGCCAAATTTGCTCTCGGCTGTCACCGTACCCCCAAAGGACAAAACAGCCCGCCTCACCACCGCAAGCCCAAGCCCTATGCTATTATTATACCCTGCCTCATCATCCCCATACGGGTCTTTTGAAAAATACGGCTCAAAAATGTGCGCCATATGCTCCGGCTTTATGCCAAGCCCCTTGTCTCTCACTGTCAGCAGTGCCTTGTTTCCCGCCTTTACAAGGTGCACCTCTATGCTGTTGCCATCACGCGTATACTGCAAGCTATTGCGCAAAAGATTCATCACTATTTCATTAAATATATGCAGGTCAATATTCACAGGCATCGGCTCGCTCGGCACATCCCAGCTTATGGGAATGCCCTGCGCCTTGCACACCGAATCGCTTGCAAAGCATATCGCCTCCACAAGCGAAGCAATGTCCACCACCTGTATATTGTACTTTTGCTTTTCCACGCTCCCCACATTTTCCATGTTGCTCACAAGGCGCAATATACTATAACAACTCTGCTGAATATCCTCCGTCAGGTAAAACTCCTTGTCGTCCAAGCGAGAACACAAAAGCGGCAACGTTGCAAAAATATTGCTTAGCGGCTCTCTCACCGCTGTGCTAAACGCCCTTACAGAGGTCTCCCTCTCCTCCTTCACCGCCGCAAAAACTCCCTGTGGCACCATCATAAGTGTAAGTGTTTCCATGCTTATAAACTCTGTCAACAGCGGCACAGTTCGTATTTCTTCACCCTTTTGCTGTGTCATCTCCTTTTTTGCGCTACACAAAAGCTTTGCCATGCTTTGCTCATCCGAAAGTGGCAAAGGTGCATTTTTAGCCGCATCATTCAGCATAAGCACCCCATCATTATCCAAAAGATAGCATGGGTACGAAACCGAAATAAACGATTCAAAAAAAGAATTATTCATAATGCGCCACTCTTCCCTATTCATTCGTTATAGCAAGCCCACACCGTTCGCTCTTCCCACACAAAATCTTTTGCGCACACTCACGTTTTCGGTGACTGCTCTACACTACTATATCATCACGAAACAAAGAAAAATGGCGTACATGGTAATTTTTCCATTTTTATTTGTTGTAACATAAAATTTGAAACTATTCAAGCTTACGCTTCGACAATTTCATCGTTTCCGCCCAAAAAATGTTTCAAAAAATCAAAACAACTCGGTCAAATATTGCACTTCCTATTGTAGTCCGCATGTTTTTGGTATAGAATAGTTATCGTAAGTATTTATCGGAGAGAGGAAAAAAATTGCTTTCGCATGATTTTTCCCTCAAATTAGACTGGAGGTTGTTTGCAATGGGCATCAAAGTAGGTATCAACGGATTTGGCCGTATCGGACGCCTTGTTTTACGCGCCGGGCTGAATAACCCCAACATCGAGTTCGTGGGAATCAACGACCCGTTCATGTCGCCCGACTACTGCGCATACATGCTAAAGTATGACAGTGTGCACGGACGTTACAAGGGTGAAGTGAGCTACACGGACAATGCCGTCGTCGTAGACGGAAAGAGCATAAAGTTTTTTGCTGAAAAGTCCCCCTCTGACATCCCTTGGGGCGATGTAGGCGCAGACTATGTAGTGGATGCCACCGGCATATTCCACACAAAGGAAAAGGCACAGGGCCACATTGACGCAGGTGCGAAGAAGGTAGTCTACACAGGCCCTTCCAAGGATGACACACCCATGTTTGTGTGCGGCGTAAACCTTGACAAGTACACTCCCGACATGAACTTTGTCTCCAACGCCTCCTGCACCACAAACTGCCTTGCGCCGCTTGCCAAAATCATCAACGACAACTTTGGCATTGCGGACGGCCTTATGACCACCGTGCACGCCACCACAGCCACCCAGATGACGGTGGACGGCCCCTCTAAGAAAGACTGGCGCGGCGGCCGTGCAGCTTCACAAAACATCATCCCCTCCTCCACCGGCGCTGCAAAAGCAGTGGGCAAGGTTATTCCCGAGCTGAACGGCAAGCTTACCGGCATGGCTTTCCGTGTTCCCACAGTGGATGTCTCGGTGGTAGACCTCACCGTAAACCTCAAAAAGCCCGCAAGCTACGAAGAGATTTGTGCCGCTGTTAAGCGTGCAAGCGAGGGCGAGCTGAAGGGCATCATGGGCTACACCGACGAGGCTGTTGTCTCCTGCGACTTCATTGGTGAGGCGTGCACCTCCGTGTTTGATGCCACCGCAGGCATCGCACTCACCGACACATTCGTAAAGCTTGTGAGCTGGTACGACAACGAGTGGGGCTATTCCTCCAAAGTGCTGGACCTCATCACCTACATGGATAGCGTGAAATAACACAAACCTTTCACACTCTGCACCTCTTGCGAAACATTCGCAGGAGGTGCTTTTTGTATTCAAAGTTCACCTCTCTCACTAAGCACATAATACCACACAAAAGCCCTACTAATCAATAAACTAAATGTGTCTTATTTGTATACAATAAACGTTTGCGTTGCTGTGCTTGTTTTTTGCTTGTAAGCTGCAAAATCTATGGCTATATCAAGATTTATTCCCCATAATTCGACAATATTCGACACAAACCAGCTCGCATTATGCACAATTGAAACATCACTTTTGCCGCTGCACTGCGCTTGCTGCCATTCACTGATATTTTCCCAAGCATCACCGTTGTAGCACCCATGTCACACAATACGCAGACTGTGTGAAAAAACACCCTGTCTGCTTGCACTTTTATGAATTTACCGCTATACTTAAATATGTATACGCATAGCCTTTTCCCTGCTTTTTTAATACAGCTTGTGCACAATGGCAGGATACCACTTTTTTTTACATCCAAAGCACCTCAAAGAAATCTTACACAGTGGCACGCATCCACTTGGGAGAAACAACATGAACAACAGTCACAACAATAACTATAATAATCACCACTATAATAGCCAACATTTCGCCGCCGGCAGGCGCGGAGTTGAGCAGCCGCCTGCTACACGTCCCCCTCAAAGGCGCAGGCCTCGCCGCCGCCTAAAGCGCTCCGTGCGACGCTTTTTAATTATGTTTGTGTCGGTGGTGCTCATGCTCGGCCTGTCCTTTGGGCTTACGAGCATCATTCAAGGCTTCGGCGGCAGTTCCACCTCCTCTGTGCTACTGCCCGCCTCCACATCCACCCCCACCCTCGCCGATACCTCCGTCTCTTTGCCCTCAATCGGTGCGGAGGGCTCGGGTGATGCTGAATCGTGGAATTTTATAGGCCCTGTGGAGCAGAGCACCGAGCAAATGCAGATGGTTGCACCCGATTATCGCATGATTGCGCTACCCGAAAACGGCAGGGTGGACATGAGCTATTTCGACACTGTAACATTTGTGGGAGACTCCATCACACAGGGCTTGCAGCTTTGGAAAACCATTCCGAACGCTCACTTTTCCGCATACAGAAGCATTAACCCTCGTGAAATTTACAACGGCACCATCCAAACCAACATGAACGGCGAAGAGGAAGTGCCCATAGATGCCGTGGTGGCAAGCCAGCCGGACAATATCTATGTGCTTTTGGGCACAAACACCATGATGAGCTACAGCGACGAGGACCTTTTGGCATATTACAGCAACATGCTGGATGCTTTTATCGAGCGCCTGCCGGGCGTGGGAATATATGTGCAGTCCATAACGCCGGTTGTGGCGGGCATAGACCCCCGCTTTGATATGGACCGCATCCGAAGCCTAAATGACCAGCTCGCAAAAATGGCGTGGGAAAAGGGGCTTTACTTTTTGGACCTGCACGAGGCGCTCGCAGATGAAAACGGCGACATGCGCCCCGAGTACGGCTCGCAGTCGGACGGGTATCACATGACGGCCGCAGGGTGCGATGCGTGGCTTGAGTATCTACTCACCCACACGGCGTACCACCCACGCAACCCCTACCTCGAGGGAAGCCACTACTACCAGCAGCTACCCACCCCCACCGAGGAAGCGCCCGCCGCCGAAGCTGTAGCATAAGCAAAGCTTACGGCAGAGCGCACCTTTCACTCTTTACATCACAATCAAAACAATCAAAAAAACGCTGTTTGTTGCATGTGCCTTCTATGGCACTTCACACAAAACAGCGTTTTTTATTTTTCAGATATTTCCCACACAATGCACGATACGCTTTCACACAAATGTAAAAGGCATAATCAAATATCAAGCGATGCTCTACGAGCCACATCACCCATACAAACATCATATGTCTCACACATACTTGCAAGCGCTACGCTATGCAGTGTCTACATGAGCAGGCACTGCCTAAATATCCTGCGCCGCCACAAGTGAAATGGCCACACGGTACTCGGGCAGGGACAGCCCCGCTGCCACTACGCTGTATGTAGGCTCATTGCCGCCTACCACCCATTCATCCCATGCGGAGTGAAAGTCGGCATAGTCGTCCATGCACGCAAGATACACCGTAGCAGACAGCACACTTCCCTTGCCGCTTGCGTGAAGCTCCAAAAGACGGTCTATCTGGCCAAAAATGCTCTTAGCCTGCCCCTTTACATCCGCTTGTATGTCCACGCTTGTCACAGCGCCCACATGAACAAGCCCACCATATATCACACAGCTACTGCTACGGCCGTTTCCGTTTATTCGCACAACATTTTCTTTGCTTGCCATTTTAGAAATACTCCCCGTCTAAGCTATCGTCGTTGTATATTTCGATATAGTCCTCTTCCTGTTTTTTTGTGAAGTACTGAAACGCCGCAAGCGCCGCAAACAACATACCGAATATCACCAAAACCTTCATAAGCACCTTAAACATTTTACACACTCCTTTACTTTTACACATATATACAGCCTAAACCATCTCGGCTAAAACGACTTTTATACCACTGCGGAAAAGCTCTAAATTTCCGCAATCAGGCACTTTTCAAACAGCTCTGCGTTTAGCTGCCCACCTTTGTGGGAGGCGGCCTGCAGGCGTTCTCTCTCTTTTTTCAACAGCGCCGCACGAAAGCTTTCGCCCTTTTGCGCCTTCACATTTATTTTGCAAAGCACATCGGGGGATAGCTCAATCTGCGCTCCCCAGTACCAGCCCTGCTCGTCCTGCCCCGCAAAGTACCCTGCCGTAGCAAGGGCGATTTCCTCCCCCTGCGGCAGGTGTGCGCCCATGTCGGGCTGCGCACTTATCAGCGTTGCGCTCGCCTTATCAGGGTTTACTGTACAGTAAAGCATCCGCTCATCGCCACCTGCCAGCACAAACACCACACCGCTTTGCGGCGTCGGCTCTCGCTCAAAGGCAATTAGACATACATGCAGCTTCTCACCCTCAAAGTAAAGACGAGCGGTGGTATAGATTTGTTTTTCGTTTGCGTCCTCTGCGGCAAAGCGTGCGTTAAGCGCAGGCAGAGTGTCAAACACACGCAGCTCGTTTCCACAAAACACGGTGTATGCCATGTGTTTATTCCACCACCCTTAGCTAAGAATATCCATCAGCGCACGCAAAGCCTGCGTATATCAAAACAAGCTCACCTATGGGGTGTTGCCGACGCACATAGTTTGCGCTCGCACCGCCCCTTTATTACAGCTAAGTATATCACATCCCACTGTTTTACCGCAAGTTTTTATTGACCTTCCCCGCCAAATTGCGTACAATAGGTACTGTGCGTATCATTCTTTGGTATTCACACAACATATGCGTTTAACAGGAGGAGATTGTCTGGTGAAAAAGCTCAAAAATATCGGCAGGGGCACTCACCCGCCCCACCACAAGCACACAGCCGAGCTTGAAACCGTGACTATGCCGTTGCCTGAAAAAATTTACCTTCCTATGCAGCAGCATATCGGTGCCCCATGTAAGCCCGTAGTGGCCAAAGGGGATATTGTTCATGTGGGCACACTTGTAGGGCAGGCAGGCGGCTTTGTCGGCACAAACATCCACTCGGGTGTCTCGGGCACGGTGCAAGGCATAGAACAACTTATCGCTTCAAACGGAAATATGGTGGATGCTGTGGTCATCCTTACCGACGGCCAGCAGAGCATAGACCCATCCGTAGCGCCGCCCGTAGTGCGAGACAGGGAGAGTTTTTTGGAGGCAGTGCGTGCGTGCGGGCTTGTGGGGCTTGGCGGCGCGGGCTTTCCCACCGACGTAAAGCTTTCGCCCAAAAATCCCGACGCAATAGACACGCTCATAATAAACGCCGCCGAGTGCGAGCCGTTTATTACCGCCGACTGCCGTGAGATGCTGGAAAACGGCGACACGGTGATTTCGGGCATCATGGCGGTGCAAACACATCTTAATATCCCACGGGTCATCATAGCTATCGAGCGCAACAAGCCGGAGGCAATAGACCTGATGTTCAGCCTCACAAAGGGCGACTCTCGCCTTGAGGTTGCGCCACTCGCCACCATATACCCACAGGGCGCTGAAAAGGTGCTTATAGAGCGTGTCACAGGCAGGGAAGTGCCCGCAGGGGGCTTGCCTGCGGACATTGGTGTTTTGGTGCTGAACGTCACCACCGTGTCCACCATAGGAAAATATCTTGCCAGCGGCCTGCCGCTTACCACCAAGCGCCTCACAATAGAGGGCGATGCGGTTGTAGAGCCAAAAAACGTAGAGGTCGTCATCGGCACGCCTATTGCGGACGTGCTGGAATTTTGCGGCGGTTTCAAAACGCCTCCTGCAAAAATCATCATGGGCGGCCCCATGATGGGCAGGGCGATGACCGACACCTCCTTTCCCGTACTAAAGGCGGACAACGCCATTTTGGCGCTCACCCAAAGGCAGGCGTATATTCCACCACCCACCCCCTGCATTCGCTGTGGCAAATGCGTGCTCAGCTGTCCCGTAAGCCTCTCGCCCGTTGAGATAAGCGAGGCGTACGAGATAAAGGACATGGAGACACTGGGCAAGCTTTCGGCGGATGTGTGCATGGGATGCGGCGTGTGTAGCTATGTATGTCCGGCACGTCGCCTGCTGTGTCCCTCCACCACGCTTGCGCGTGTTTTGTATCTTGACTACCTAAAGAAAGGGGCGAAAAAGTAATGGAAGAAAACGGCAAATTGCTCGTCAGCCCCTCGCCGCACATGGTGGGTGGCATCAGCACTCGCACCATAATGCTGGGCGTGTGTGTGGCACTGCTTCCCACGCTCATAGCCGCCTCCTTTATCTTCGGCATTCGTGTACTTCTGCTTACGGGTGTCACGGTGGCGGCGTGTGTCGGCTTTGAGGCACTGTACTGCCTTGTCATGAAGCGTCCCATCCCCATAGGCGACTTTTCAGCAGTAGTGACAGGGCTCATTCTCGCGTTCAACCTTCCGCCCTCCTTTCCGCTTTGGATGGCGTGCCTTGGTGCGTTTGTGGCTATCGTCATCACAAAGCAGCTTTTCGGCGGCCTTGGCTTTAACTTTGCAAACCCTGCGCTTGTGGGTCGCATAGTGCTCCAGCTGTCCTTCACAAGCCAAATGATAAACTACACCGAGCCCGTCATGTACGGCGGCCCCGATGCCATTGCAAGCGCAACACCTCTGCTTACCATTCAAACCGAGGCAGTGCCCATAATGGACCTTCTGCTCGGCACACACGGCGGTGTCCTGGGCGAAACATGCGCCCTCACGCTTATTTTGGGCGGCCTGTTTCTCATTTTCACCAAAATCATCAGCCCCATCATTCCGCTTGTGTACATCGGCGGCATGTATGCCTTTAAGTTCCTTTTGGAAATCGGCGGTGGCGCTGCCCTTGGCGTTGCGGCGTGGGACGGCCTTATTTACATCCTCAGCGGTGGCCTTCTGCTGGGTGCTTTCTTCATGGCTACCGACTATACCACAAGCCCCTACACACGGCTTGGCAGGGTGATATATGCCCTATTGTTAGCGGTCATCACAGCGGCCATCCGTGAATGGAGCAACATGCTGGAGGGCGTGTCCTTCACACTACTGTTTATGAACCTGCTCGTGCCCTACCTCAACAGCATCTGCCGCCAGCGTCCACTGGGCGTAAAGCGCAAAAAGGCAAAGCCCGAAAAGGCCGCTTTAAGCGCAGGAAAGGGGGCGAAGTAGCGTGGACGAAAACAAAACTTTACCGCAGGAAACCCCCTCTGTTCTTCCCGAGGCTTCCCCACCCGAAAGCGCTGTGCAGACGGATGTGACCGAAAGTGTGCAAAGCACCACAGAGGACACAGCGCAAAAAAGCGCACCCGAAGAGCAAGCTTCGGATGCTCCTGCCAAGAGCAAAGACGCACCCGACAAAAGCGTTTCTTCAAAGGAGAGCACCGCACAAGACGGCGATGCAGCCGCACCGCAAAAGCCCTCAAACAGCGACTTCAAGCAAAAGTTTTGGGAGCCGTGGCTACGCCCCGTTGTCGTGCTTATGTCCATCTGTATCGCCACCAGCCTGCTTTTGGGGCTTACGAACATGTTCACACAGCCCATAATTGACGAAAACACAAAGCGCACCGCCGACCTTGCACGTAGCGAGCTGATAACTGCGGCGGACAGCTTTACCGAGATGGAAGTGCCCGAGGGGCACAAGAACGCCACCTCCATGTATGTGGCGGACAACGGCACCGGCTATGTCATCGAGGCATACGGGCAAGGATACGGCGGCCAAGTTCCCGTAATGATAGCTTTTGACAACGACGGCACTATTTTGGGCATAACATTCCTTGCCAACAACGAAACGCCCGGCCTTGGCACAAAGCTTGTTACCGAGCCGTGGTTTGCCCAGCAGTTTATAGGCGGTCCCGCCGAGGTGGTCTCTTCTTCGGACATAGACACGCTGGCCAGCGCCACCATCTCCTCAAACGCGGCGCTTGTGGCAATAAACTCCGCCATAGAGCTGTTTAATGAGACTGTTCTTGACAGTGCAGCGCCCGAAAACCCTGCAGAAATGCTACTGCCTGGCGAGGCGCTCACCGAAATCACACTGAGCGGCGAGGACATTCTGCCGCAAGGCTACGTAACAGACAGCGGCAACTACATCATAGCCGCAAAGTCGAGCGGTTATCAGTCGGACGTCACTGTGTATGTGGCGATGGACGCCGAGGGTGTCGTGCTAAACATTTACGCCGACACATCGGGCGAGGCAGGCGCCGCAACACTCGGGGCGGACGATGCGTTCATCTCGCAGTTTATCGGCATTAGCGAGCCTATGCAGGTGGATACCATTGCGGGCATGTCCGCAACATCCGGCGCAATTAAGCAGGCTATAAGTACTGCGCTTGACACACTGGCGCAAGCAAAGGAGGTGGCATAAGTGAAAGCTAAAAAATCCTACATGACCATCTTCACAAACGGCTTTCTAAAGGAAAACCCCGTTTTGCGGCTTGTTTTGGGCACCTGCCCGGCTCTCGCCATCACCACCGCCGCCTTTAACGGCATAGGCATGGGGCTTGCCGCCACGTTTGTGCTTGTGTGCTCAAACATAGTTGTCTCCGCACTGCGCAAGCTAATCCCCTCGCAGGTGCGCCTGCCCTGCTTTATCGTTATTATCGCAAGCTTTGTTACGCTGATACACATGCTCATCCGTGCGTTTGTTCCGGCGCTGGACGCTTCACTCGGCGTGTTTCTGCCGCTAATCACCGTAAACTGCATGATTTTGGGCAGGGCGGAAATGTTCGCCTCCAAAAACAAGATACTGCCCTCCGCCATTGACGGCCTTGGCATGGGCATCGGCTTTACCATCACGCTGTTTTTGATGAGCGCCGTGCGTGAAGTTATCGGTGCGGGCGCATTTTTCGGCATGGCTCTTCCCTGGGCGGAAACGGTACAGCCCATGAGCATCATGATTTTGCCCCCCGGCGGATTTTTCGTCTTTGGCATTTTCATGGCAATCGCAATTTTCATAGAGACCAAGATGGGCAACAAACCCTCCAAGACCGCCGCCTGCGGCGCTTGTCCCTCGGCGGAGTTTTGCCCTGCGAAAGGGGTGGGTGAAGAATGATAATGCAACTTGCCTTCATCTTCTTTTCGATGATTCTCGTAAACAACTACGTGCTCGTAAAGTTCCTTGGCATCTGCCCGTTTTTGGGCGTTTCGGGCAAGCTGTCCTCCTCGGTGGGCATGAGCGCCGCCGTTGTGTTTGTTATGCTCATGGCCACAGCCGCCACCTGGCCCATTTACACCTTCCTGCTTGTGCCAAACGGTATTGGCTACCTGAATAACATCTGCTTTATCTTGGTAATAGCGGTGCTTGTTCAGCTGGTGGAGATTGTCCTGCGCAAGTATGTGCCCCCCTTGTACAAGTCGCTGGGTATTTACCTGCCGCTTATCACCACCAACTGCGCCGTTTTGGGCGTTACCATTCTCAACATCGAAAACCCCAGCCTTTTGGACCCCTCTGCCCCCTACTACACCTACATAGAGGCGCTGGTGTGTGCGGCGGGTGCAGGCGTGGGCTTTGGGCTTGCGATGGTACTATTCACGGGTGTGCGCCGCACGCTGGACCGTGCAAAGCCGCCCAAGAGCTTTGAGGGGCTACCGCTCACGCTCATTGCCGCCAGCATTACCAGCCTGTCCTTCATGGGCTTTGGCGGCCTTCTGGAGGGACTTTTCGGCATCACTCCATAAAGTTGTATATCCGCAAGGCTCGTTTTACACAAACTGTACTATTTGTATTTATTGCTAAGCACACCCTTCTTGCGGTGTGAAAAGGAGAGAGCGTATGAGTGTGGTTGCGGCGGTTGTCATCGTTGCCCTTATGGGGCTCTTCGGTGCGGCTATTTTGGCTGTTGCCAGCCAGTTTATGAAGGTTCATGTGGACGAACGTATCACTAAAATTATTGATGCACTCCCCAGTGCAAACTGCGGTGCGTGCGGCTATGCCGGCTGTGCCGACTACGCAAATGCCATCATCGAGAGCGACGCACCCGCAACGCTATGTCTGCCGGGTGGCAGTGACACGGCGGCCGAGATTGCGGCCATCGCAGGTGTTGGTGCGGGCAGTGTGATTGCGCAAAAGGCGATTGTCGCCTGCCAAGGCTCTTTTGAGCACACCACCACCAAGTACACCTATCAGGGCATTGACAGCTGTGCGGCAAGCGCAGTGCTACACGGTGGCTCTTCTGCGTGTATCTATGGCTGTGTGGGCTATGGGGACTGTGTCGCCGCCTGCAAGTTTGACGCCATCGAGGTGCAAAACGGGCTTGCACGTATTTTCCCCGAAAAATGCACAGGGTGCGGCATGTGCGAGGCGGCCTGCCCAAAGCACATCATCTGGGTACGTGAAGTGAGCGAAAAGCCTGTTGTTATGTGTGCAAACCACCACCGCGGTGCGCTCACACGCAAGGAGTGCACCGCAGGGTGCATCGGGTGCAAAAAGTGCGAAAAAATCTGCCCCGACAAGGCCATTGTGGTAAAGGAAAATGTTGCGCACATCGACGCTGAAAAGTGCACAGGATGCAGAGCGTGCATGAACACCTGCCCTGTAAAGGCGATAACCATTCCTAAGGTCGTTTAGCTTTTAGCGTTAGCCTATCCGGAACTATTCAGTCGACACACAAAGAGAACCCCCGATACAAGGCTGTTCATCGCCTTTCATCGGGGGTTCTTTTGTTTTTTAATTAAGCGGCGTAACAAGAACGACTTAAATAACTATCGCTGCTACACTGTGCCGTTTGCCCTAAATCTGCGGATATACTCCCTCGCAATCTCCTTCATTGCGGCAACGGAGGCACTCGTGAAATCGTCGCAAAAAGCACCCAGTGCTTTCTCCTCTGCCGCCACCTTCTTTATCGCCTCTCTGTTTGCCACCTGCAGGTGGGAGTTTACGTTTATCTTGCGCACACCGAGGTCTATTGATTTGCCCACGTCCTTTATGCCCGAGCCACCGTGCAGTGCCAGCGGTGTTTTAGCCTTTTCCCATATTTCCGCCAAAAGTTCGTGCTTTATTTCGGGGTCTTTTCTGTACATGCCGTGCGCATTGCCCACGCTCACCGCCAGCAAATCCACCTGCGTTCTCTGCACAAACTCCGCTGCGCTGTCGGGGTTTGTCAGCCCGTCGTCCTCATCTGCATCGCTCCGCTTAAAGTCCCACTTGATGCTGCCCAGCTCCGCCTCCACCGAGACACCCACCGAGTGCGCAACCTTCGCAACCTGTGCAGAGATTTGCACATTCTCCTCAAACGGCAGGTGTGAGCCGTCAATCATTACCGAGGTAAAGCCGTTTTGAATTGCCTGCACTACCTCCTCCATGCTCTTGCCGTGGTCGAGGTGAAGCGCCACCGGCACACGCATTTTGGAAGCCACCTTCAGAATGGAGGGGCAGATGTAGTCTCCGCCCAAAAAGTTCAAAAACTTTGGGGTCAGCGACATAATTACAGGCGAGTTCTCCTCCTCCATCACCTGCGATAGCGCTTTAAGTGTCTCCCAGCATGTGATATTGATAGCAGGCACCGCATAGTTGCCCTTTTGTGCGTCCTTTAGCATTTCTTTCAAGTTTACAACAGCCATTTCTCTACTCCTTTTGTCTGTGTTGACACTGTACTGTTAATGCTGACAAAGCATTATCCTCCCTTGTAGCACAAGAGATTTTGTGTTTCCTCCCCACCGCAGGTGGGGAGGAAACACGGCTTAGCCTACATAAACTTAACAATGTCTCTATGTGAATTTATCGTAAACAATATTACATGGGCAAAATCTATCCCACAAAATCGCACAGCTTTTTGTACATTTCGTATTTTTTGTCGTAATACGCCTTTTTGGCCGTGTTTGGCTCAAATGTATTTTCAACAGGCGCTTTTATGCACGCTTCCTCGTGATTTTTATACATGCCAATACCCACAAGCGTGTTCAGCGCCATGCCCCTTGCCGTAATTTCTTGCACAGAGGAGGTGTACAGCGTAAGCCCCGTGACATCCGCAAATATCCTGCACATGCCCTCGCTCTTTGCGCCGCCGCCCACCAGCCATACTTCACGTGTGTTTTCCTGCCCAAAGAGGTTTTGTATGTTGTCGTAGTGTGCAAACGCTACGCCCTCGTACACCGCCCTTATAATATCCGCCCTGCCGTGTTGTGCACGCAGGCCGAAAAATTTAGCGCTGGCTTGCTCGTTTTGCGGCCTGCCAAACACATGCGGCACAAAGCACACCGAAGTTTCGGGCACATCCTTCAGCATCTTTTCTATTTCCTCGTATGAAACTTCGGGGTACATCAGCTCGCGCATTTTGTCCAGCACAGCGCCCGAGCTTCCGTCAAACTTTGCGTACACGTCGTACCCCGGCACTATGTGCTCAAAGCCGCTTACACCTGCGGCATCCTGCTTTTTTACAGGCAGTATATTTGTGCCCCATGTACCCATTATGGACACGAGCGTCTGTGAGCTCAGCGTGCCCGTGCCGTAAGGGAATGTTTGCAAGTCGTGTGCGCCGCACACCACCTGCGTTCCCTCGGCAAGGCCGGTTGCCGCAGCTGCCTCTTTTGTTATTGCGCCTATTATGCTGTGCGAGGGCATTATCTCGGGCACCTTGTCCCCCACCTCGCAGACACCCAGCATCTCAAAGCCTTCCCTGTAAAGGCTTAGGTCGCTTTTGCGCAAAAAGCCTGCCGAGCTTGCGTCGGTGATGTCGGTATAGCTTTTGCCACAGAGATTAAGGTTAATCCAGTCCTTAGAAAAGAATATTTTGTCAATTTTGGCATAAACATCAGGCTCATTTTGCTTAATCCAGCGCAGTAGCACAAGCGGCTTGTCGGGCATCAGCGTTGCCACGGCATCCTCCTTGTACTTTTGCGCAATGCCCTGCTCCCGTATGGCCTGCATTTCGCTTTCCATGCGTGTGTCCAGCGAGAGTATACCCTTGCGCAGTGGCTTTGCGTCCTTGCCCACAACATACAGCCCACTGCCCTGCCCCACAACGCCTATGCCCTTTATCTGCGCAGGGTCAAACGCATCAGTGGCCTGCCTTATTACGCTGTACACTTCCTCAATCATCACCTGCATGTCCACTTCGGCGCTGCCATTCGCACCAAACTGCGGCTTTTGATTGTTGTGCCTGTACACCGCCACCTCGTTTCCCTTGCTGTCAAAGATGACCGCCTTTGTGTTTGTGCATCCTCTGTCCACTGCCAGTACGTACTCATTCATGATAAGTCACGCTCCTATATATATACTTCACGGATAAGTATATCACTAAAATATCCTGTGGTACATGATTTTTTCGCCAAGATGTGTACCGTTTGCGCCATAATTGCCTTTTTGTGCATATTGTACATCACATTTATAGTCGTTTAAGAGCACAAAAAAAGCACGCAAATATAGTGTCGACAGTAGTTGAAACGAGCAGATTTTGAGGAATTTTTTTGTTCTACAAGGAGGAAAAACGATACACTCCTTTGTGGAATGTAAGTTTTGAGGACACAGTAGAACGGAAAAATAACCAAAGTATGCCGTCTGAACACTATTGTCGACACTATATAAAATACAAGCGTGCCTGAAAATATGCAAAAAGTGTGCACTATTCCAGCTTAAAGCTATCCTTCAGCTTGACGATACGGTTGAACGTGTTTTCATTGCGGCTGTCTGCGCAGAAGTAGCCCATGCGCACAAACTGAAAGCGCTCGCCCGGCTGTGTGTCTGCCAGCGCCTGCTCCAGCTTGCAGTGCGAAAAGCAGGTCAGCGAGTCCCGGTTTACATACTGCAAATAGTCCTCGTCCTCGGGTATGTCCGCAACGTTCTCCACCGTGAATAGGTTGTCGTAAAGGTTTACCTTTGCATCCACCGCATGGGATGCGCTCACCCAGTGGATAGTGCCCTTCACCTTACGGCCGTCCAGCGGCTTTTGGTTGCGTGTTTCAAGGTCCGCCGTGCACAAAAGCTGTGTCACGTTTCCGTTTTCATCCTTTATAACCTCGTTGCAGCGGATAATATACGCACCCATCAGCCGCACTTCACCCTCGGGGCGCAGCCGTTGCCACTTGGGCGGCGGCACCTCGGCGAAGTCCTCACGCTCTATGTACACTTCCCCCGAAAACGCAACACTCCGCACGCCTGCATCCTCGTCAAGCGGATTGTTCGAGATTTCAAAACTCTCCTGCAGGTCCTGCGGATAGTTGGTTATCGTCACCTTTATGGGGTCCAGCACAGCTATGCGCCTGGTGGCGCTTTGGTTCAGCTCTTCCCGTATACAGTACTCCAAAAGGCGGATGTCCACCGTGCTGTACGCCTTTGCCACGCCCGACTTTTGCACAAAGCTCACGATGGAGGAGGGCGTATACCCCCTGCGACGAAGCGCCGCAAGCGTGGGCATACGTGGGTCGTCCCAGCCGTCCACGGCGCCCGTCTGCACCAGCTCCCGCAGGTAGCGCTTGCTCATGACGGTGTGCGTTAGGTTCAGCCGTGCGAACTCATACTGGCGTGGCTTTTTGGGTATGTCGATATTGTCTATCACCCAGTCGTAAAGTGGGCGATGATTTTCAAACTCTATGGAGCACAGCGAGTGGGTAACACCCTCCAGCGCATCCTGAATGGGGTGGGCAAAGTCGTACAGAGGATAGATGCACCACGCATCCCCCTGCCTGTGGTGGTGTGCGTATTTTATGCGATACAGCGCAGGGTCTCGCATGTTCATGTTGGAGGAAGCCATGTCTATTTTTGCACGTAGCGTGCGTGCCCCCTCGGGGAACTTGCCCTCTCTCATCTGCGCAAACAGCTGTAAATTCTCCTGCACGCTACGGCCTCGGAAGGGGCTTTCCCTGCCTGGCTGTGTCAGCGTGCCACGATACTCACGCATCTCCTCTGCGCTTAGGTCATCCACATACGCCTTGCCATCCGAAATCAGCTTCACCGCAAGCTCGTAGCATTTTTCAAAGTAGTCACTACCGTAAAAAATACCGCCGTTTGGCACAGCGCCCAGCCACAGCAAATCCTCCTCGATAGACTTCACGTATTCCTCGTCCTCACGCTCGGGGTTTGTGTCGTCAAAGCGCAGGTTGAAAAGTCCGCCGTACTTCATGGCGGTGCTGTAATTTATCCAGATGGCCTTAGCACTGCCTATGTGCAGGTAGCCGTTTGGCTCGGGGGGAAAGCGTGTGTGCACCACATCCTTAAAGCCCTCTGCAATGTCCCCATCCACCACATCATATATAAAGTTTTGTGGCAGCTGCATATCCTGCCGCCACTCTGTCTTATTCTGCATAATGAACCTCCGATTTTTTGAATACATCTACCCGTGCATGGACAAAAGAGAAGTTTTTTGGTATACCCTCCCCCCGCCACAGGCAGGAGAGGGTATACCGCTTTCTCCTCGTCTTTAACGTATACCTTATGGCAATGTGTCCATTACCCCAGCGCTGCTATCATTTTGTCCATGCGTGCGTGCACCGCCGTTGTGCCCATTATGCGCATCACCTGCGCTAAGTCCGGGCTTTGGGGGCGGCCGCACACCGCAAGGCGCAAAACGGTGCTCACGTCCGCCACAGTGCCCGGCCACTGCTGTGGGTCTTTTTTGTACGCTTTCATGTCGTCCGCATAGCCAAAGGTGCGTGCGAGCTGTTTTACTTTATCAAACCACACGTCCGCCTCGTCTTTTTCGTCGTATATCCCCTTGTAAAAGCTCAGCATCTCCGCCGCTTTTGCAGCCGGTATGCTCTGCGGCAGTGTGTACTCTGGCCCAAAAAGCTCCTCAAAGAAGAAGGAGAGGTACGGCTTTGCATCCTGCCACACGCACAGGTCCTTGCGGGGCTTTTTGCCGCCCCTGCCTATGGCGAGCATCGCCAGCGTGTACTCTTTATCCCTGCAAAGCAGCTGTGCAAATTGCTCATCGTACTGCCCTGCCCAGGCACATAGCAGCTCGTACACCCTCTCTGCGGACATACGGCTAATCACATTGCGGGAGACATCGTTCAGCTTTTCAATGTCAAACAGCGCACCCGACGTTCCCATCTTTTTCACGCTGAAGGGAAAATCCGAAAGCGGCAGGTCGGGGTTTGCGCCGCGCCAGTCCTCAAAGTTTGAGTTTAGCAGGCTCATGAGGTATTCCTTCACCGCCGCCACCGTGTAGCCCTTTTCGCTGTAATAGCTTAGCGCAAGCTCGGGGTCTTTACGCTTGGAAAGCTTGCGCTTGCCCTCGCCCTCCTGCTTCATCAGGTGGGCGGTGTGCAGGTACTTTGGCGCACGCCATCCCATAGCGGCAAACAACTGCAGGTGTATGGGCAGCGTCGCCAGCCATTCCTCGCCACGTATCACAAGGTTTGTGCGCATAAAGTAATCGTCCACCACATGCGCAAAATGGTAGGTTGGAATGCCGTCCGCTTTTAGTATCACAACGTCCTGCTGGTTTTCGGGTAGCTCCAGCGTGCCCCTTGCAAGGTCGGTCAGCTTTACTCTGTTTTGCTCGCTTCCCTCACTGCGGTAGCGTATGACGTAGCTTTGCCCCTCATTTATGCGCTGTTTTATCTCCTTTAGCTGTGCGTCTCTATACAGCGCAAACTCCCCGTAGCACCCATAGCTCAGCTTTTGCTCCACCTGCTTGTCTCGCATGTCGGCCAGCTGCTGCTCGGTCAAAAAGCAGGGGTATGCCTTTCCCTGCTCAACAAGCTGTTTTGCGCACACATGGTAAATATCCGCACGCTGTCTTTGGCGATAAGGCCCGTACTCGCCCATATCACCGCTTAGCACAGCCCCCTCGTCAAACGAAAGCTCATACTCCTTAAACACATCCAAAATCGTCTCAACGCCGTTTTCAACGCTTCGCTTTTGGTCGGTGTCCTCAATGCGCAGGTAAAACACGCCGCCGCTTTGGTGGGCAAGGCGCTCGTCCGCTATGGCTCCGTAAAGGTTGCCAAGGTGCATAAAGCCGGTGGGGCTGGGCGCCATACGGCACACCTTTGCCCCCTCGGCGAGGCTTCGCTGTGGGTATCGCTTTTCCAGGTCCTCCATAGTTTGTGTCACATCGGGGAACAAAATATCCGCAAGCTGTTTGTAATCCATATATACTCCTCATACTTTTTCGCAAAAATTCACGCTGTTATTCGTCGTTTTCAATACCTGCCATACTGCGCACTCGGCTTCGCTGCTCCGCCTGTGTTTTTGGCAGGCTCGCTCCGGCTATCTCCTGCAAAAGCCGCCGCACCTCATCCTTTTGCCCCAGCATCGCCAGCGCCTCGGCACGGTTCAAAAGATTGAGCAGGCGCAGTTTTTTATGCCAAAGGGAATACTCCTTTGCGAGCGTTTCGCCCTGCTCTGCGCACAGCCACGCATTTGCGTCACCACTTTGCAAGAGCTCTTTTCTGTAGCCCTCGGTGCGCTTAAGGTAGCCGCTCGTCAGCCGCTTTCGCATCAGTGCATACGCCACAGGCAGCTGTACAGCCAGAGACAGCACAATGAGTAGCGGCGCAATCGGGTGCAAAAACCACAGCCCTACGCATATTGCCACCAGCACACCAACTGCTATCAAAAAAAATCTCGCTCGCATCACACGCCGCTCATGCGCAGGTGCTCTTCACCCCAAAGCCTTGCCTGCTCAAGGTATTTTTCGGCCGTCTCGGCGTCGCCTATTGCCTCGTGGCAGGCGGCAAGGCCTTTAAGCGGCAGGCTGCCCACGCTCGCCGCCACAAGCTCCGGCTCTGCGCCGGAAAGCGCCGCAGTGTACCATTCCGCCGCCTGGCGGTGGCTTCCCATTGCAAGGTGATAGTCCGCCAGCGCACAGCATATTTCGCTGGGCGGCGTGCCCACAAGCTCGGGTGCGGCCACCTGCAAAAGCAGCTCGGCATCCCTTTGAAGCATCGCACAGCGCACCAAGACACACGCCGCTCGCCTAAGGCGCTCGGGAGCGTTGGAGGGGTCATCGTACACCGCCTCAAAGTACGGCTTTGCACTCAAAAAGTCGCTCACATCGCCTGCAAACATCAGCTCACGCGCATACATCATCTCAAGCCTTGAGGAAAACACCTGCCCGCTCTTCACAAGCCGTGCAAGCTGCGCAAGGTCTCTTGCGGCGTGATTTCCGTGTGGCAGGTGATTTATCATCACGTTGCTACGATAAACAACGGGGTCTGTACGCAGTGTTTCGTGTATGGGGTCCGCAAACTGAAATTCCCTAAGTCGGCGAAACAGCTTGGGCCTATACTCCACACCAAAGTTTTCGGTGGTGCTCTCTTCACTAAGCGGCGAGGGGTTCACATACGCCATCTCCACCACCTCCACCTCGGGCAGCAGCGCCTGCTTCAGCTGACGAAAAAGCTTTAGGTTGTCCTCGTCTATCTCCTCGTCCGCATCCGCCACGTAAATGTACTCGCACTTTGCCTTGGAAAGCGAAAAGTTGCGTGCGGCGGCAAAGTCGTCCACCCACGCAAAGTCGTACACCTTGTCCGTATATTTTTGCGCTATCTGCTTTGTGGCATCCGTAGAGCCGGTGTCCACAATAATAATTTCATCCGGAATGTCGCCAAGGCTGTTTAGGCATTTCGCAAGGTTTTTTTCCTCGTTTTTCACAATCATACACACACTGATATCTGCCATTTTTTCGCCTCCAAGGTGTTTTTCGCACAACATTCAAAGCTACACCCGCAGTGTAGCTCCGAGTGTGTTTTCAAGAGTCGCCTACTGACAATACTATTTGCCATTTTACCACATCCTAATACATAATCTCAAGTGCTTGGATAGTGTTGTTTGCTCACTTTTTTAGCAACAGCGCTACCCCACACACAAAAAAATAAGGAAAATGTGCGCAAAACATGTGTGTGCATATATCCCGCACATCTGTATATATGCCGCTATTTTGTTTAGTGGTATCCAAGGAACAGTCTCGTCAATTACACCATAAAAAAATAACGATTTTGTGTTATTTTGAAGCATATTTTTTCACTGTAGGCGCTCCCATAAAGCAACACTTTCCTCGCATTTGTTCTTTTTTGCGCCGATGATTTCACATTTTCTTGTCTAAAATTGCTATTTTAATTTGTTGCTAATTGCTATTTTTGTATTTTTTGTCATATTTTTGTAGTTGACTTTTAATTTCATACTTTGTACAATGTAGAAAATTCGCAGTGTACTGTAAGGGATAGTGCAACACTATCCTTTATGCTACTCCACGATAGCACAAACATATATGCCCTTGTAGCTTAACAAGAGCGTTGGTTAGCCAAACCCATGTAATCCGAACACATCTCTCAGATTAAATAGGTTTGGCTATACCAAAGGTGATGGTGGAAATCCCTCCGCGGGCAAAAACTTATTGGGTGAGGAGCAAAATTATGTACGAAGACAAGACACTTGTATGCAAAGATTGCAGTCAGGACTTTGTGTTCACCTCAGGTGAGCAGGAGTTCTATGCGAGCAGAGGTTTTGAAAACGAACCTCAACGTTGCAAGACCTGCCGTGACTCTCGCAAGTCTGCCCGCAGTGCAAGGGAGATGCACGTTGCGCAGTGCGCACAGTGCGGACAGGACGCAAAGGTTCCCTTCAAGCCTCGTGAGGACCGCCCGGTCTATTGTAGCGAGTGCTTTGCACAGATGAAGGAAGAATCTGCGATGTAAGCTCGTTTTTCAAGGCCGCCCGCTTTGGGCGGCTTTTTTGCGCTTTGCGTATTTTTGCACATTGCACAAACAAAAAAACACGCTAAAACCCAAGGGCAAAAGCGTGTGTTTTTTACTTTTTTGTGTATTTCATAGGACATATCCGGCACACTCGGGGTACATTCGGGACAGAGGACACCCGCTGTGCACCACCGCTTACTTCATGTACAAAATCCCCTTGTCTTTCAAGCGTGTCAATATCCTACGGTACGCCTCGGGGTCTGCACAGCGAATGGTGTGCAGGTGGGCGCCGTCTGTCATGCTACACAAAAGCGATGCACCCGTCACCACCACACGCTTTACAAACTCATCCGCCTCAAATCGGCTACTGATGTTCAGCTGCTTTGTGATGCTGCCATACAAAACATGGTCTACCGATACATTAAGCAAAACGCCCCCATTGTCCACAATGGCGTATAGCTCCTCCTCCAGAAAAGCCTTGTCGTGCTTGCACGCCAAAATATAGGTATCGCTGTCCACATCGGCACCCTCACCCTTTGGCCTATTCAGGATATAGCCGCTTTGGGTCGCCACTATATCCTGCCCTGCGGCACGCAGTAGCGCAACGTCCCCCACAATAATCTGCCTTGACACGCCAAAACGCTCTGCGATATTGCTTGCGCTCATCGGCTTAATATCCATTTGCAACAGCTTCAAAAGCTCTTCACGACGCTTTTTCGCCTCCATAAAGCTTACCCTCCTAAAGCTATTGTTTTGCTTAATGTTGTTTGCACACAAGCGCAAACACTCCACATTTCCACTTATACATTTAATTATACCCAATAACTTCACATCGCACAAGCACCGCCACAAAAAAACACCCTCCTACCAAAACTTCTAAAGCCTTGGCAAAAGGGTGAAATAGCAAAATCACATCTGCAACTTAGTCGCTGATGTAGGGCATAAGCGCCAAGTGGCGTGCACGCTTGATTGCGATAGTAAGCTCACGCTGGTGCTTTGCGCAGGTGCCGGTCACACGGCGGGGAATGATTTTGGAACGCTCTGTTGTATATTTGCGCAGGCGGCCAATATCCTTGTAGTCGATGTAAGGTATACGGTCCACACAAAAGCTGCAAACCTTACGGCGGCCACGAGAGCCCCCTCTGCCTCCGCGCTCGTTTCTTTCATAAGCCATGGGAAAAAACCTCCTTTGAGAGTCACTGCTGTGTGCAGTAAGTTTCTTTTTGAAAATCCAAGGTACACCGCATATTTGTGCTTATCACACGCACAGCCTGCCCCTTGCCGTCCTAAAACGGCAGGTCCTCGCTGTCATCTATAAGCTCAAAATCGTCCGGCGCACCCGAAGCGTAGGACTCCTGCTCTTGAGGCAGGGCACGAGACGCAGGCGCTTGTCCTTGTCCCATAGGCGAGCTCTTGGAGTCGGCAAAATGCAGGTTGTCCGCCACTATTTCGTAGACGGTGCGCTTTTTGCCCTCTCTGTCCTCATACGAGCGCGTTTGCAACGAGCCGTTCACAGCTATCAGCTGGCCTTTGCGGAAGTACTTGCACGCAAATTCCGCCGTTGTGCGCCATGCGACAATATCAAAAAAGTCCGTCTGCCGCTGCTCGCCCGCCTTAACAAAATTGCGCTCACACGCAACCCTTATGGTGGTAGTGCTGATGCCCGTCGTGGTTTTTCTGAGTTCGGGGTCCGCCACAAGGCGTCCCATCACACAAATCACGTTCAGCATGTTTTACTCACCCGCCTTCGCTTCGCTCGCTACAGCATCGCTCTGCTGTTCTGCGGCTTCCTCCTGTCCGGCGGCCTGCTCTTTTGCGGCTGCTTCCTCACGGCGTTTTGCTTCCGCTTGCGCCTTCATCTCGGCGGCTTTAGCAGCAGCGGCCTTTGCGGCGGCGGCTTTCGCAATGGAGTCCACACGTGCCTTCTCCATCACCTCATCCTTTGCGATGATTTGGCTACGCAGCACACCGTCGGTAATTTTGTACACACGGTCCAGCTCTGCGGGGAATGCGGCGTCGCTTGTAAAGTGAATAAGCGTGTACACACCGTCATCCTGCTTTTTGATGGGGTATGCCAGGCGGCGTTTGCCCCACTCCTCCACGGCATCAATGGTGCCGTTCGCCTCGATAAGGCTTTTGAACTTTCCCACCAGCGCAGTGGTAGCCTCTTCATCAAGCTTCGCACTGCTTACCAGCATTGTTTCGTACATCGGCATTTTTTCTGCACCTCCTTTTGGACGTATGGCCCCTTTCGGGGCAAGGATAAACGTTCTTCGGTTATAAAACTGCCCTTTGCCATAGCTCTCTCGCAAAGACACAGCGATTTATTATATCAATGTAGGCGCATTGTGTCAACTGCTATTTTGGGTAGGGTGTGTCCAAATGCGGTGATTTATTTGCTATATCCCCCGCCGCAGGCGGGGGATATAGCGCCTTCTTCTTGCGCCCAGCGTATTCTAAATCACCTCTATGTGTCCACTCCCTTTGAGTGAAAAGCAAACAAAGTGACACCTTTTTTACTTCGTTTGTAACAACATCTTTTTCACACTTTATACACTTTTGTTTCGCAGCTATTTTTCTTCAACCCCTCACCCATAAACATCGCAATTTAAGCCTATTTTATTTTTCAAAGTAGCTACGCCATTTTGCACAAACACCACTCTGCAATCATTGACTTTTTCTACAAATTTTGCTATAAATATACTCGAATAGTCTTGTTTCGCAGAGCCTTATTTCCATGCCCCTCATCACCCCAAAGCGTACTTTTGTGCTTTACAAAAAACCTTCGCACATCTACCACATAAAGCGTTGCAAATACCCAAAGCTCGCTTTTCCACCGACAAAGGAGCAAAAACCACAAATGAGCATTTCTTACCTCGACGACAATTTAGGCGTAGCAAATGTTATAAAACTGCGCAAGGACATGGAGGAATTAAAGCTTAACAAGCTTTGCATGACCGAGGTTATCAACGCCGATTTATCCATAGCGGCTTATGGCGAGGAAACCTATTACGCAGGGTGCGTGAGTGTACTGAACAGTGTTCAGCAAGCGCTGATACAGTTCGGCTTAGATTCTGCTATTTTTCTTTATTCCTATGCCTACAACAGGTTTGTTTTAGCCGCAGGGGATAACATTTCCAAAGAAGACTTCCTTTCGGTGATGAAGCAATTTTACGCCCAGTTCGAGGCAGCTTCCTCATCGCAGGTAGAGATTAGCGGCGTGTCCCGCTTTGCGGTGGTTTTGCAGGAAGATAAGCTTATTGAACGAGCGCTACATTCCCTTTTACTCGCACGAGACTCGCACGAAAACTTCAACATAACACCTGACACCTTGGATATAACCGACACAATTAAGAAGGATGCCGAGGTTTTGGATTTAATAAACTTTGCCATGGAAGCCGGCCGCATCATCCCATATTATCAGGGAATTCACAACAACAAATCCGGCAAAATCGAAAAGTACGAAGCGCTTATGCGCATATCCGATGAGCAGGGAAAAATCTACCCCCCGGGGGCTTTTTTGGATGTTGCCAAAAAGTACAAAATTTACAACCGCCTAAGCCAAATGATGATAGCCAGGGTGCTGCATGAGTTTAGCGGGCGCACAGAGCAGCTTTCAATAAATATTTCGGCGTATGATATTTCCAGCGAATCCTTCAAAAAATGGTTTTTCACCCAGCTTGCAAATTACCCCAACTGCAAAAACTTGGTCATAGAGTTTGTAGAGACGGAAAACTACCAAAATGATACAATTTTCGACTTTATTGCCGAAGTAAGAAGCTACGGCTGCCGTGTTTCGGTGGACGACTTCGGCTCCGGATACGCCACATACACAACAATTATTTCCCTCTCTCCCGCATTCATCAAGATTGACGGCACTATTATCAAGGACATAGCCACCTCCGAAAAGAACGTGATTATCCTGCGCTCCATCTGCTTTATGGCTCAGCTTATAAACGCACAGACAATAGCTGAGTTTGTGGAAAACGAGGAAACGCAAAAGGTGCTTATGCAATACGGCGTGGACTACTCGCAAGGCTATCTTCACAGCAGGCCACAGCCTTTGTCCGCACTTTAACAACAAGGAGGTGCCACACCGATGGTATTAGATTTGAACACTGTGCTGTTTGCTACCTCTCTACTGGCGATGTTTTTCTATCAATTTTCCAGCTTTTCCTACGCATCCGGCTTGTTGGTTGGCAGCTCTACAAACAAGTTGGTCTTTGTCGCACTATCTTTTGTAAACACATCTATATTTGGCGTCGCTCAATTTATCAACATCCCGTTTCATTTTGTAATACCCTCTTTTTTACTTATTCTCACCCTTGAGTTTAAGCTGATTTCAAAGACTGATTTTGTGCAGGTGTTTTGCGGAGCAGCAATATTCACTTTACATTTATCCGCATTTACCACTCCTTTGATTGTCATCTTCAGCACCGTGCTCAAAATCCCCCCTACCGAACTTATTGACAACACCGTTTACGACAGTATCATTGTCATCATCACTTGTATTACTCTGTCTTTGGCACATGAGCTTGTCAAAAAGTACATCGACAACACTTCCATACAGCGAGTAACCGTAAAAAGCAAGCACTCTGTCATACTGCTTGTCTCTATCATCCTCATACTCATACTGCAAGTTGACCACATTGCCGCAGTGGTAACACACTCTCTTTACGATGGTCAGGTGCTGCTTTCGGTCACCGTTTCTTTAGCCTCACTGCTGATTTTCTACCTATTCTTCATTTATTCTATGAACCTCATTGATGCAAGCCTGTACAAAAGGTTCTCCGACCAGGTGCTAAACGACCAAAGAAAAATAAATGCACAAAAAGAAAATCTAATGGCAAAAATCGAAAGGGACGAACTTACAGGTGTATTCAACCGCCGATATATCATGTCCGCACTTGAATCGCTATGTAATGATGAAGAAAACGAAAACTCATTTTATGTTCTTTTTGTAGATATAAATGCCCTAAAACACACAAACGATGTGTATGGGCACAGCGCAGGAGATAGGCTGATAACAAAAATTGCACACGCTATTTTAAGTTCAGTCCGTGAAAATGACATTGTGGCGAGAATAGGCGGAGATGAGTTCTTAATTATTCTCACCGATTTGCAGGACGATGATTGCACAAACATCGTAGACAGAATAAAGCAAAACATTGAGACACAAAATAGAACCGAGGAGTTTTTGGTCTCTGCAAGTATTGGCTCTATCTTTGTGGATGAATATGCAAAAAAGCAGGGTGCAAGCTATATTTTCACTGTATCGGATGAAAATATGAGAAAAAATAAGGAGCTTTTTTACAAAGCCATGAAGGAGGGCTCTGTATGACAGCGTTGTTGTGTGGCTTAGTTGTGCTATCATTTGTCGGCTATCACATGGTTTTTTTCTCATATTGCGCTTATATTTTCAACGTGAACAAAATCCCCTTAATTGCCGGCATCATCTGTGGAGTGCTCAACCTTGGCTTTTGGTTGATATACATACTTTTTTTACCCATAAACCACGAGCCTCTTGCTATTTTTTTATGTATTGTTACGCTATTTTTCGAGACCAAGATAGTGTTCAAAACAGGCCTGATACAAGTGCTGTTTATAGCCGTAACCTTCACCATAAATTTGTTTGCAAAGCGGCTGGTTCTTCTATCTGTTATGGCGTTGTTTAACCACGGGACTATAGTGGATGTCATGAGCGATGTGCACCTTTCTGCGCTTGTGAGCATTGCAGGTTTTGCCCTTTCCATCTCAACAATCAGCTTTTCAAAGCGGATGATACCCCGAATATCCCTTGACACCATCCTTGCCGACAACAAAAACCTTGCTTTTTTGACGGCTGCATTTTCCATATTATTTTTAACGCTGTTCTCTTTCCAGCTTACCATCAGCACCGACGGTGGCAAGGACCTATTGTACCATTATGCAGTTTTGGGCACTATCGTCATAGGCGCTTTTGCTGTTTTCATCATGTTCGCGTTTCACTTGGCCGAGCTTAGAGTTTCAACCGAAACATACAAGCGGCTTAGCAAAAAAAACACCGAAGATTTAGAAAACCTAAAGGGCCTTGAACAGGAAGCCACAAAGGACACACTGACCGGCCTATACACAAGGGAATATGCCGACAACACCATACAAAAGCTAATAAACGAGCAAAACAAAATGTTTGTTGCGTTTATCGACCTGGACGGCTTGAAGATAGTGAACGACGATTACGGACATGCTCACGGCGATTTTTACATTCGCACGGTGGCTGAAATTTTGGGCGACTACTTTAGCGAGCATACTGTTTGCAGGTATGGCGGAGACGAAATGGTAGTGGTGGGGCGCTACCACGCTGAGGACGAGGTGACAAAAAAGCTAATCCAATGCTACAAAGCTGTTTTGAACATTCCAAAACTTTATGAAAAGAAATATGCAACCTCTATAAGCTACGGCGTGGCGTTCAAGCACCCAAATGAGGCAATTTCCGCATCTGCGCTTGTAGCTATTGCGGATACTCGAATGTATGAGCTTAAAAAAAGCAACAAAAAACACCGCAAGGTAGTTGCGGTAAAGCCTTAATGATGCGCTCGAATTGTTTGTATATCGTACGGCTTTAAGCGTATGCAAAACCACAAGGCAAAGTTTGACTTTTCTATAATCTCACAAAAAACAAAACAAAAAGATGCCCCCAATCGGAGGCATCTTTTTGTTTTGTACCCTATTCACCACTCACGCAGGCTCGTGCACATCCTGCCCCTCTTGTGGCGCAAACAGGCCTTCCTCGTTCTCTATCTCCTCCAGCTGATGATACACCAGCTGCATTCTTGCGTCCAGCTGTGCAATGTCGTCCGCACAGTCGCTTAGCTCCTGCACTATGTCCACAGGTATGTTCGCCGCCGCTTTGTAGCGCAGCTCGTGCTCAAGGCTCGCCCAAAAGTCCATAGCTATGGTGCGTATTTGTATCTCCACCGGCACTTTTTGCTGCCCGTCCGAAAAGTGCACCGGCACACGCACCACTACATGTAGGCTACGGTATCCGTTCGGCTTTGGATACTTTATATAGTCGTTTATGCGCACAAGCTCCACGCCCTCCTGCTCGCACAAGAGCTTTGACAGCATATAAATATCATCTACATAACAACATATAACCCTTATTCCCGCAATGTCCGTAAGGCTACTGCGCATTGCATCAACACTGGGCGAAATATTTTTGCGCTCCAATTTTTCCACTATGCTTTTGGGGCTTTTCATGCGTGTTTGGATGCTGTGAATGGGGTTTCGCTTGTGCTTAAACTGAAACTCATCATCCAAAATTTCAAGCCGCGTGCTCACCTCCCGAATGGCGCTTTTATACAGCACACGCATGTTGGTATACTCCGCCATAATCTGCTCCATCTGCTCCATCGGAACGCCAATTCTTTTCGCCATTATGTTAAAAAATACTCCCGGACCTCCGTGCTCGGTTATGTCCATTCTTTTTCCTCCTAAGCTCACACTTGTGTTTAACTTTGCCGCAAAAGGTTACATTAGCGGCGAAAAAAACTTTGCTATCACCTGTATTATCTTTTTGAAAAAGGGTGTGTTTTGTGTATCGCTTAATGTTATTTCACGTGCCAGCTCAAAGCTTCTTAGCATATCCTGCTTTGCCCTTGGCACTATATCTCCCCCGTAGAACACCGCACAGCTCTCAAAATGCAGGTACAAGCTGCGGTAGTCCATGTTGGCACTGCCCACAATGGCGGTGGCATCGTCGCTCACGTACATCTTTGCGTGGTTAAAGCCGGGGGTATACTCATAAATGCGCACACCCTCTTTAAGCAATGCGGGATAGTAGCTTTGGGTCACCATGAACACAATGCGCTTGTCCGGGATGCCCGGCGTTAAAATACGCACATCCACCCCGCTTTTTGCGGCAAGCGTCAGGTTTGTAATGGTCTCGTAGTCAAGTATCAGATATGGCGTGGATATATACACGTACTTTGTTGCATGGCGTATTACATTCAGATATGCACTCTCGCTCACAGCCTCCGCATCGAGTGGCGAGTCGCAGTAAGGTTGCACATACCCCTTTTCAAGGCTTGGGGGCGCAGTGCTCTTTGGGTACTCGGGCAGATAGTCGCACACATCGCTGAGGCCTCCCTCCAAATAATCCCATGTACGCAGGAATATTGAAGCAAGCGAGGCCACAGACCTACCTTGTATCATAACGGCGGTATCCTTCCACTGCCCAAACCGCTTCTTCACATTTATGTACTCATCCGCAAGGTTCAGCCCACCCGAAAAGCCCACTTTGCCGTCAATCACGGTGATTTTGCGGTGGTCACGGTGGTTGAGCATTGCGTAGTGCGTCACCCGCAAGCTTAGCTTCAGCGGGCTGAACACATGGCACTTTATGCCATAGCTGCGCAATCTTTCGGCATAACCTTTCGGCAATGTCATAAGACAACCAAAGCCATCCCAAATAAAGCGCACGTCCACACCCTGCTCCGCCTTGCGCCGCAAAACATCCACAATGCCGTTTAGCATCACTCCCTCTTCCAGTATGTAGTACTCCATAAATATATACCGCTCTGCCTTTTCAAGCTCCTCCAAAAGCCGCGGCAAAAAATCCTCCCCCACGGGGTAAAACTCGCTCTGTCCGTCCTGCTCGTACAGCGGTGCCTCCGCACGGTTCAAAAGATATTGCGCATTTTGACACAGCGCAGGGGCTTGCACCCTCAACGCATTCATCACTTTGTCATCCTGCACCATCTGTTCCTTAGCACGGTCCTCGATTTTTTGCATGGTTCTGCACACACCTCTCGGCACCGTGCGATGCCCCCAGAGTATATACAAAAACACCCCAAATACAGGCATCAAAATCATAACGACAACCCATATCAGCTTGTACGCAGGGTTTATATCGTCTTTTCCAAGCAAAATCATAATCACAAAAATTGCTATGATACTACTGCTCACATACGCAATAGCTCCTGCATAGGCAAACATGCCTACAAGCGCAAACATCAATGCAAGCTGCAAGATTATCAGCACTGCAACAGCAAATTTTTTACTCCAGATAACTCTCATTATCCTGTTCAATGCTTTCATTAAAGGCAATTCCTTTCGGCTTTGGGTAATATTTCGGTTTTACATTCAGATAGTGTCAACACTGTCTATGCACTCATATCCTCACCAAGCGCTGTGGCCGGCTACTATCCCTCGCCCACCTCATCATACTGCTCTATCGTGATGCTGTGTATTATTATGTCCTGCTCGGGGGTGCTTTGCTCGTTTACCGAAGCACTCGCAATCTCGTCCACCACATCCATTCCGCTATACACCTGCCCAAATATTGTGGCTGTGTTGTCAAGGTAGGGTGCGCCGCCCGCCTGCTCGTAAGCCTGCACCACCTCTTCACGAAGCCCTGCCTGCCTAAGGCTATCCAGTGCCTGCTCGCTTTGCAGGTTGTCCTGTGGTGTGGCCACTATGTAAAATTGGCTGAGATGGGTGTCCTGTCCACCGTGCGCCGCCATACACAGCGCCCCCGAGTAATGATGCAGCTTGTCCGTATGCTCCGTAAGCAGCGGGCTGCCCCATATGCTCCTGCCCGGCGTTTCGTCCTCGCTCACATCCCCCGCTTGCACCACAAAGTCCTTCACAACACGGTGAAAGCTACTTCCATCGTATTCGCCCTGCTGTGCCAGCGTGCAAAAATTCTCCACAGCTAAGGGCGCATATTCCGGATATAGCACCACCCGAATATCCCCCTCGCTCGTATGTATATTCGCCACCACATCCTCCGATGATGGCGGCTGAAACTGTAGCTCACCGCTTTGCACGGCACTGCGCACCCTGCTACCACCCGCTCCCTGTGGCTCGGGCTGTGCACAGGCGCAAAACAGCAGCATCACTGCAAAAAAACTGCATATCATTCTTTTCAAGCGCAAGCTCCTCCTGCCCGCAAATCACTTATCATCCTAAAGGTATAAGCTTTCGTATTATGTGCAATTACACTCAAAATATAACTTCACACACACTATTTTACAGCATCTTGTCAAAGCTTACAATGCTAAATAGGTACTTTTACAGCTTTAGTGTGTGGCGCTCTTTAATACAGAGCGCATTACGCTTGCAAATCCTACATATGTTGTGCTTATTTGCAGCCTTTGCAATACTTTCGCAGTTGACGCAAAGGGGCAAAATAGGGTATCATATAGTTGTAAAGAAGTTTGAGCGAGACGCCTTTTTTTGGCGATGCTAAAATCGCTCTTCACAAAAAAACACCCCTCAATTAAGGAGCATACCATATGAGCGAGCACATACAGGACACCCCACTTGCGGACGACGAGTACGAAGCGGACCTCATAACGCTTGAGGACGAAAACGGCGAGGAGCACACTTTCGAGGTACTTGATGTCGCAGACATAGGCGAGCAGCGCTATTTTGCGGTGGTTCCGTACAGCGATGTGCCTGCCGAAAACCTTGCGCAGGACGCGGAGATGCTCATCATGCGTGTGGGCGAGGACAACGGGGAGGAGTACCTCGACATCGTGGAGGACAACGAAGAATTGCAGCGTGTTGTCGGGGTTTTCCTCCAAAGAATGGACGAAGTTTACAACATAGATTTGGATGATTTAAGCCTTGAAGCGGACGAATAACATTTTCTGCTTTTTCACTTTTCATTTTCCCTTTCATCCTCAAAGCTGCACAGGCTTTTCCTTTTAGCTTGTCCTGTGTTGCTCTTTAGTATTTGTCATATGCCTGCCTTGTTCGATTTGATGCGCTCACATTTATCCTACTGGTTATGAAAAAGGAGCTCGGGTTCGCCGTAGGACCGCAGACCTCCCTGCTTTGCAGGACGAAGGGAGTGGAATTTCGCCGATAGAGCTCCACCCTACTTGAAAGAGTGGGTTATAACTTGGGCGCAGACGGCAAGGCGGGATATTTTTTGGCTCATTGCACAAGGTGACTTTCACGGTTAATTGCTTTACAAAAAAGGGAGTGTGCGGCAAATGGTGCATGATAAGAACGTGGTTGCGCTGGAGCTACAGCAGATAATAAAAGCTGACCGTAAAGCCATCGATATTATACGCACTGCCGAAGAAAAGGCGCAGGACATCTCCCTAAAAGCCAAAGAAGAACACAACAACATTTTGCAGGATGCCGCCCTCGCCACACAAAAGGCCGAAACGGAAATGCAAGAAAATCACCGGCGTGAAATTGAGCTGCATCGCGAGGAATTGCACCGCCGGTTTGGCAGGCACCGGGCGGCGATGAAAGAGCTGATGGAGCAAAACCGCGAGCGCTGGGTTCAGAACATTGTCGCTCGCATTACGGCCGCTGTGCCCGAGGAGAACCAATAGGCAGTGCCTATATTTATTCTGCCGCAAAAATCACGCAAAGTATTTGTACACATTCCCAAAGCTTTCGCCACGTGTTATTTAAGGCGTTGCGGAAGCTTTTGTTCGTGTTTCACAGCTTATACCTAATGCCCACTGAATAAACAAAAAACGACATATACATGTTATAAAATATCGGTTTTTGTTTGGTAAAGTGCACGGTTTTCCCGTTTTCACACAAAACCCTTGCACTTTTGTTTTCGCCTTTTAATTTAGGTGGCGAAAACACAGTGAATGGCATCAGGATATGCCCCATAAAGGTGCTTAAAACAGCACTTTTATGGTCACCGCGATTGCGGTGCGGCTGAATAAACTCTGTATAGGTTTATTCAGTAGGCATTACCTATGGGCGGCTTTACGCCACACTTCTCAGGGAGGCAAATACATGCAGGCAAACTCAAGCGGTGCCGTGTCGGCAAAAGCACGTGGCATGTATGCAAGGCACATCTCCCCAAATGAGTACGAGGAGATGCTACGCAGGCGCAGCGTGCCCGAGCTTGCCCTTAGGCTAAAAAAGCATGCTTATTTCGGAAACAGCCTTGCCACTCTCTCCGTAGCACAGCCCCGCCGTGGCCAGATAGAAGAGCTTTTAAGCATGGATGTCTTTTTGAAATACGGGACACTGTGCCGTTATGCCCGTCACTCGGGCGGCTTTTCGGACTACTACTTGGAGGAGTGCGAGCTGCGTGAGGTGCTGAAAGCACTACAGCTGCTCAGCATAGGCTTGCAGGGTGCTTACCTTACGCAAGTGCCCCCATATCTTGCGGACAAAACACACATCGACCTTTTCGAGCTTGGCAAGGCGCAAAGCTTTAAGGAGTTGCTCAGCGTGTGCCACGGCGCACCCTACTACAAGACACTGCGGGAACAATATGCCAAAGACCCCACGCTTTCGGACTTTCCGCTCACCGAAGCCGCCCTGCTAAGGGGAAACTACGCACGTCTGTTTCACCACATCAGCGAGACGCTCGGCTCGGGCGGCCAAAAGCAAGCGCACGCCTTTTTTGCGCACCAGGCAGAAATATACAACCTCGAGCTTTTTTTGCGTGTGAAGATGTACTACGCTTCGGTGTATCCCCCCGAAAAGCTGCGCCTTTTGATGCTCCCCTACCGCTATCGCCTAAGCGCAAACCAACTGAACGCCATGATTTTTGCAAAAACATCGGATGCTCTTTTGTCCATGTATAAAAACTTTCGCTCTGTAAAGTACACAGGGCCGGCCGATGCGGATATTTTTTCAGCCGAGATGGGAAAAAATATATACCACCACGCAAAACAGCTTTTGCACCTCTCCCCCTGCCCCATGACGGTGCTTGCGGCGTTTGTCACACTGGCAAAGCTTGAGCGTGAAAACGTGGTGAACATAGTGGAGGGCGTGCGCTACGGCCTTGCGCCCGAAAAAATGCGCAAGATGCTCCGCTTTTAGGAATATTTTTCATTATCCTCGTCGCTCTTGCTCACATCTTGTACACAGCATCGCTTTTTAGGAGGCTTCTTTCGATGGGCGTTTCCAAAATGAAGTATCTAAATGTTTACGGCCCTGAGGGTGCGTTGCAAAAAACGCTGTACCACATTGCCAGGTGCGCCTGCTTTTCCCCCGAGGGGGACGAGGCGATTCACTCGGCCATTCGCTACGGGCACAACCCCTACACCTCCATGCTCGCAAAGGCAAAGGGACTTTTGGAGGACCTTGGCCACAGCGACATTGCAGGGGACTATATAGGTGCACAGGATGCGTACAACACGCAGGAAGTATCACAGTTTCTTGAGAATTTCGCAGCGGAGGTGTCCGAACGCTCACAGCGAAAGGCGGACATAGAGGCAAAGCTGGAGCTTCAGGTGAAAACGGAGGAAATCCTCTCGCACATGTCCAACCTTGACCTAAACATAGACGAGCTTTTTCAGGTGAAAACGCTAAAGGTGCGCATCGGGCGGCTTCCCAAAACAAGCTACACACGCCTTTCTTACTATGCGGATAAGGGCTTCAACTTCACCTCCTTTTTCAACTTTATCGTGTATGATTTTGACGGTGAATACTACTGGGGCATGTACTTCGCACCCTGGAGCAACGCAAAAGATGTGGACGATATTTTCACTTCGCTATACTTCGAGCGTGTGAGAGTACCCGATTTTGTGCATGGCAAACCGGATGACGCACTGCGTGCAATCCGCCAAAAGGAGCAAAGCCTACGAGATGAGCTTGCCGGCATCACCACCTCTGCAGGTATCGTCACCGAGGAAGAGCTTTTGAGCATACAAAATATGACCGCGTGGCTGCACCAAATGGACCAGTTGCATGACATGAAGCGCTATGCTCTTGTATTTAACCAAACATTCTACATCAGCGGCTTTGTTCCGCAGGAAAGCTACAAAAGTTTTAAGGAAAGCCTTTCGGAGCTGGATGTTGTGCGCATAGACGAAGTGACAAAAAAGCAGGACATCCCCACACAGCCTCCCGTCAAGCTAAAAAATGGCCGGTTCTCTCGCCCGTACGAGATGTTTACGGAGATGTACGGCCTGCCCTCCTACAAGGGGCTGGATCCCACATTTATCGTCTCTTGTATTTACAGCGTGCTGTTCGGCTTTATGTTTGCGGACCTTGGGCAGGGGCTTGTGCTCGCCCTTTTCGGTCACTTTTACATGTACCGAAAGCGTGGGCTAATTATCGGGCAAATACTTGCAAGGGCAGGGATATTCTCCTGCTTGTTCGGCACATTGTTCGGCAGTGTGTTCGGCCACGAGCATCTGCTCGACCCCATGTTCAACGCCTTTGGCTTTGCCGAAAAACCATTTGAGGTTTTGCGCTCTTCAAGCATCCTCAACCTTTTGCTCATATCTGTTTTTATAGGTATTTTCACCGTGAGCTTTTGCATCATCATCAACATAGTGCTAAACCTGCGCAAGCGCAAGTTCGGCACAGCGCTCACCGGCGCAAACGGCCTTGCAGGGCTTGTGCTTTACCTCTCGCTTGTGTTTTTAATACTGGACGGTATGCTCCTGCGCACGGGCACTGCCGGCGGCACGCTATACATCATTTTTCTGATAATCCTGCCGCTATTGCTTATCTATTTCCACGAGCCGCTCAGCGAGCTTTTGGATACAGGCAAGCTGCATGTTGAAAGTTTATTTGATGTTTTTGTGGGCGGATTTTTCGAGCTGTTTGTCGCCATGCTGGAATTTTTGAGCAACACGGTCAGCTTTTTGCGTGTGGGCGGCTCTTTGCTTGCGCACGCAGGTATGATGACCGTTGTCATGACCCTTGCGGGTATGACAGGCGGTGTGGCAAGCATAGCGGTTATCATAGTTGGCAATATTTTCGTCATATGCCTTGAGGGGCTTATCGTGGGCATTCAGTCGCTACGCCTAAACTACTACGAGGTGTTCAGCCGCTTTTACGTCGCCGATGGCAAGGCATTTCAGCCGCTGTGCCTGTGCTCGGACACAGGGGAATAGCCCACATATCTCGCACAAAACACACCCCACTCACAAGGGTGCATTTACCAAAACTTTAGGGAGGCTCTACGCATGAAAAAGAGAAGAAAGTTCGGACAAACAATTTTTATGGTGGGCATTTTGGCGGCACTCGCCTGTGTGTTCACGCCGTCCGTGTTTGCCGCAGGTGAGGAGGAGATAATACTCTCGGGCGAGTTTAGCAGGGGCATGGCTTACATAGGTGCCGCATTGTCCACCGGCATAGCCGCCATCGGCGGAGGTATCGCCGTGGGTGCGGGCGCTCCCGCCGCCATCGGTGCGCTTACAGAGGACCCCAAAAGCTTTGGCAAGTCGCTTATATTTGTGGCTTTGGGCGAGGGTATTGCGCTGTACGGTATGCTTATTTCCATTCTTATTCTGAACGGATAGGAATTTCTTTTCTTACGGTGAAAACACATGAAATACTTTTTGATAAGCGATAATGTAGATACACTCGCAGGCCTACAAATGGTGGGGGTAAGCGGTGTGGTAGCTCACTCACAGCAGGAGCTGACGCAGGCGCTGGACAAAGCCGGGCAGGACGAACAAATAGGCCTTGTGCTCATCACAAGCAAGCTTATTCGAGAGCACGACAGCCTTGTTTTCAGCTACAAGGAAAAGTGGCGCACCCCCCTAATAGTGGAAATGCCCGACAGGCACGGTGGCGATGACGTATCCGACAGCATAAAGCAGTACCTTTTAGGCGTGCTGGGCATAAAGCTCTAAGCGGACGCACTGCCCGTAGTGGTGTGCGCAATATGCTTGTTTTTACTCATTTTTTCAGTTTGCCAACATGTTTTCCTTTGCAAAACAACACACAGAGGTACACACAGTGAAACTTAGCCTAAAGGACATTATGCGGGATGCGCTGTTCACAAACCTTGTGGTGAACTCCGCCAAGGTGAAGAGCGACGATATTGTGCACAAGGCGCAAGAAGCCGCCGATGAGCTACTGGCCGAAACACACCACAAATGTGATACGGCCGCCGACGCATATTTACTCAAACAGCAGCTTAGCACAGATTATGCGCAGTCCTGTGCAGTCGCTATACAAAGTGCAAAAGAGGAGCTTTTTGCGTATCGCACACAGCTTGTGGAGGAGATGTTTGCCGAGGTGCAAGAGAGGCTTTGCGCTTTTTCATCCGGCGATGCGTACGGTGCATGGCTTGTGCGGCGCGCAGTGCACTGCGCAAAGCACGCAGGCACAACACATGCACCCACAATATTCTTGCGCAAGGAGGACATGTGCTTTACGCAGGATATACTCTCAGCGCTACCGAGTGTGCTTATTGAGCAGGATGAGGGCATACGCATCGGAGGGCTGAAGATGCGCAGTGGCAACCGCCTGTACGACGAGAGCCTTGATGCAGCACTGCTGAATGAGCGGCTCGCCTTTACGCAGTGCTCCCCCTTAACTCAGCAGCTGTAGGCGCAGGGCATTTGCTTGCAGCTCGCCCTACCCTACTTCAGCATCACACAGCATCGAGCTTAGATAGTGTCAACACTATATTAGGAGAGAGCTATGGCACAGGATGTTATTTTTTCCATCAGCGGGCCTGTCATCACCACCAAAAACACTCGTAGCTTTGCGCTACTTGAGATGGTTTATGTGGGAAAAGCAGGCTTTGTGGGTGAGGTCATCGCCATAAACGATGACTCCACCGTAATACAGGTGTACGAGGATACAGCAGGCTTGCAGGTGGGCGAAGAGGTTCGCGGCAGTGGCGCACCTCTTTCGGTACAGCTTGGCCCCGGCATCTTAAGCGCTGTTTTCGACGGCATCCAGCGTCCGCTAAAGGCTATCGAGGCACAAAGCGGCGCATTCATACTGCCCGGCTTGCACCCCGCAAACCTGGATGAGGAAACTTTGTGGGATGTGAGCATCACTGTAAGCGTAGGTGATGAGTTGCGTGGTGGCGACATAATAGCCACCTGCCCCGAAACGGCAGGCATCCTGCACAAAAGCATGGTGCCGCCCCTGCTCAGCGGCAGGGTGGTGTGGACAGCGCAGGACGGGCAGTACACCGTCACACAGCCCATCCTGCGCATTGAGGACGCACAAAAAAAAGAACACACCCTGTTTTTGGCGCAAAGCTGGCCCATTAAGACACCCCGTCCCATCACACGATACACCCCCATAGAGCGGCCGCTCATCACCGGACAGCGTGTTATTGACACGCTTTTTCCCATTGCAAAGGGCGGCACGGCCGCTTTGCCGGGCGGCTTTGGCACGGGCAAAACCATGACACAGCACCAGCTGGCAAAGTGGAGCGATGCGCACATTGTGGTGTATGTGGGGTGCGGCGAGCGGGGCAACGAGATGACACAGGTGCTTGAGGAATTTGGCGAGCTTGTGGACCCAAAAAACGGCCGCCCCATGTCCGAGCGCACAATACTCATAGCGAACACCTCCAACATGCCCGTAGCGGCGCGGGAGGCCTCCATATACACAGGCATCACTCTTGCGGAGTACTACCGTGACATGGGCTATGACGTTGCACTCATGGCAGACTCCACCTCCCGCTGGGCGGAGGCACTGCGTGAGGTTTCCGCCCGCCTTGAGGAGATGCCTGCCGAGGAGGGCTTTCCATCCTACCTGCCCTCCCGCCTTGCAGGGTTTTACGAGCGTGCAGGCTGTACACTCAACCTAAACGGTACAAGCGGCAGTATCTCCATAATAGGCGCCGTAAGCCCCCAAGGGGCGGACTTTTCGGAGCCTGTCACCCAAAACACAAAGCGCTTTGTGCGTGCATTTTTGGCGCTGGACCGCTCGCTCGCCTACGCACGCCACTACCCTGCCATAGACTGGAACCTAAGCTACAGCGAATACAGCGACGCACTTGACAAATACTACGCACTGAACGTGGGAGCGGACTGGCAAAAAATGCGAGGGGAAATACTGTCTTTATTAAGCGAAGAGAGTCGCCTGCAGGAGATAGTGCGGCTTATCGGGCCGGATGTACTGCCGGACGAGCAAAAGCTCACGCTGAACTTAGCTCGTGTTGTGCGCAGTGGCTTTTTACAGCAAAACGCCTACCACAAGGTGGACACCTTCGTCCCCCTCGAAAAACAGCTTGCCATGATGCAAGTGATTGTGTACCTAAAAAACACCTGCACAAAGCTCCTAAACGAGGGGGGTTTCACCGACGACATTCGCAAAACAGGTATTTTCGAGCGCATCATACAAATAAAGTACGACACCTCTAACGATGATTTGCATATTTTCAGCGAGTACTGCGCAGAGATAGATAAAATGGCGAACACACTCTTAAGTCTTGTTCCGCCGAATATTTCCACAAAGCATCAGCTCACATCCGAGCAATCCACTTAATTTTGTATTACGCACCTACTTCACACACCAAAAGGGGGGCATTTACCCGTGGCTATGGAATATATAGGCCTTGATGAAATAAACGGGCCGCTTGTGGGGCTTTCGGGGGTTACGGGAGTTTCAAACGAGGAGATGGTGCAATTCACCACCCCAAGCGGCAGTTGCCTTGGCAGGGTGATAATGCTACAGGGCGAGTATGCTGTTATGGAGGTGTTTCGCTCCACCGCAGGAATGTCCCCACAAAATGTAAACACCCGCTTCACAGGCAAAGGCCTGCACATACCTTTGGCAAAAGAGATGCTGGGGCGCACATTTGATGGCAAGGGAAGCCCTACCGATGGCCTTGGCCCTGTGTACTCGGAGCTTGAAAGGGATATAAACGCAAAGCCCATAAATCCCGTATCACGCAGCTACCCACGCAACTATATACACACGGGCATATCCTCCATAGATACACTTTTCACGCTGATACGTGGGCAAAAGCTGCCCATTTTTTCGGGTAGCGGCATGAGCCACAACAAGCTTGCGGCGCAAATTGTGCGCCAAGCGCAGATAGCCTCCAAAGAGGGGGATGCGGATAACTTTTGCGTGGTGTTTTGCGCCATGGGCATCAGCCGTGATGTGGCAAATTTTTTCCGCCAGAGCTTTGAAGAAACGGGCGCTATAAACAGAGTGTGCATGTTTTTGAACCTTCTGTCCGACCCCATTGTGGAGCGCACGCTTGCGCCACGCTGTGCGCTCACCGCCGCAGAGTACCTCGCCTTTGACAAGGGTATGCACGTGCTGGTGGTGATGAGCGACATGACAAGCTACGCAGAGGCACTGCGTGAGTTTTCCTCCTCCCGTGGCGAAATACCCGGCCGCAAGGGCTACCCCGGCTACCTTTATTCGGATTTGGCAAGCCTTTTCGAGCGTGCGGGCACGCTAAACGGCAACTCGGGTAGCCTTACGCAAATACCCATACTCACCATGCCAAACGACGACATCACCCACCCCGTGCCCGACCTCACCGGCTACATCACCGAGGGGCAGATAGTGCTAAGCCGCTTTCTTGAGCAAAGCGGTGTGTATCCGCCTGTGGATGTGCTTCCCAGCCTTTCACGTCTTGCAAAGGACGGCATAGGCGAGGGCTACACCCGAGGGGACCATCAGGCTTTGGCAAACCAGCTTTTTGCCAGCTACGCAAAGGCTGTGGAGTCACGGGCTCTTGCAGGTGTTGTGGGCGAGAGCGAGCTGCTCGAGCTGGACAAACAATACCTTGAGTTTGCACGTAGCTTTGAGGCAGAATTTTTAAGCCAAGGTTTCGGCGAAAACCGCACACTCGAGCAAAGCCTTGATATAGGCTGGAAGCTTTTAGGGCTACTGCCCTTGGGCGAGCTTGACCGTGTGGACAAGGAACTGCTAAAAGAAAAGCTAAGCATATCCGACACATAAACACCCCCTCGCTTACACCCTGCAAAAAAGGACTGTGAACGCCATGCCAAATGCTGCACTTCCCACAAAAGCAAACCTAATTTCCGCCAAGAGAAACCTCTCGCTGGCGAAAAAGGGCTTTGATGTCCTGCGGCGCAAGCACACTGTTCTCATGCGTGAGATGATGCTGCTTATCGAGCAGGCCGCAGAGCTGCAAAATGATATTGGCGGCACGTTTTCAAGCGCTTACAGCAACCTGCAAATGGCCAATGTGACAATGGGCATTTCCACAACGCTTAAAAGCCACACGCCCGAGGAAAGCGGATTTAGGGTGAGCCGACGAAACGTCATGGGCGTGGAGCTTCCGAGCACCTCGCACGAGCAAAGCCCACCCCGCCCCTTTTACGGCTTCTCCTCCACTAACCACTACATGGATGCCACCTACACCCAGTTCACGCAGGTAAAGGAGCTTTGCGCACGGCTTGCCGGCATTGAAAACAGCATATACCGCTTGGCGCAGGCCATCAAAAAGAACCAGCGTCGGGCAAACACGCTTGAGTACGTGGTAGTGCCACGCTATCAAGGCTATGTGCACACCATAAGCGCAACGCTGGAAGAGCAGGAGCGTGAGGCGTTTTCTCGCCTAAAGCTCATAAAGCGCACAAAGTCAGAAAAGCGTGTGCAAGGCTGATTTGCATCGTATGTTCGCATGTTTTCGCCGTTATCCCTCCACACAGCAGCTGCAAAACTATATGCTGAATAACCAAGCGAACACTTTTATCCACACACCTATCTCGCACACATCTTGTACGTATATTTTTATTATGATAAGGATTGATAGCTATGTCACCCACATCCTCCGTGCACTATCTCGACAACGCCTCCACCACGCAGGTATTTCCGCAGGTTGCACAGCTTTTGTCAGAGACGCTGTGTGATGTGTGGGCAAACCCCGCCTCCCTTTATCATGCAGGCCTTGCCGCAGAGGACACGCTCACCGACGCACGCAAAACGCTTTCAGTTGCGCTTGGCTGTCTTGCCAAGGAGGTGTACTTCACCTCGGGCGGCACCGAGGCAAACAACATCGCCGTTTTGGGTGCGGCACGTGCACGCAAGGCTTGGGCGGAGCACATTGTGTGCACGGGGTATGAGCACCCCAGTGTTTTGGGGGCGGTGTCCCACCTTGCAAGCGAGGAGGGATTTTCGCTCACAAAGGTGATGCCCAAAAGAGACGGCAGGGTGAATATAGATGAAATGGTGAGCGCCGTAGGGCCAAAGACCGCCCTCGTGTGCGCCATGCACGTAAACAACGAGAGCGGCGCTGTTTTGGATGTTGCGGCGCTGTGCGCTGCCGTAAAGGCGAAAAACCCACGCACCTTTGTGCATGTGGATGGTGTGCAGGGCTTTTGCAAAGTGCCCCTTGTGCTATCCGAGACAAAAATAGACAGCTACTCCACCAGCGGCCATAAACTGCACGCACCAAAGGGTGTTGGCGCGCTTTATGTGCGCTCCGGCGCAAATATACAGCCCCTCTGCTTTGGTGGCGGCCAGCAGCAGGGCCTTCGCCCCGGCACAGAGGCACCTGCCCTTGCGGCGGCATACGCAAAAGCGGTTCAGCTTGTGTGCGAGAAAAAAGAACACACCACCACACACATAGCCGCTTTGCACAAGCGCCTTGTGCAGAGCCTTTGGGACATCGACGAGCTGATTATACACTCACCCTCCGATGCAAGCCCCTACATCGTGTTTTTCTCCATGCCGGCAGGCCTAAAAAGCCAAATCGTGCTAAACCATTTGGACGCACAGTTCGGCGTGTGCGTGTCCGCAGGCTCTGCTTGCAACGGCGAGCACTCCAGCCACACGCTCGGCGCAATGGGCGTGCCCATAGGGCAGATAGACACCGCCCTGCGTGTGAGCATATGCGCCCAAACCACCGAAGCGGACATAGACGAGCTACTTTTAGCGCTAAACGATGCCGCACGAAACCTTGCACGCAAGGCAAACTGCCTTCGCAAGCCCTCCATACAGCACGGCTTTAGATAATTAAGTTTATGTAACCTGACATTCCCATAAGGAGTTTTACAATTGAAAGAAATCATCATGGCCTTTATGGGCGAACTATCCCTAAAAGGGCAAAACCGCAAATCATTTGAGGCAACACTGCTCAAAAACCTGCGAAAGCGCACCGCTGACTTAGGCGAATGGAGGGTGCACGCCTCCCAAAGCACCATATACCTTGAGCCAAAGGACGATGCGGCAGTATCCTGCACCCAAAGAGTGTACGAGCGCTGTAAAAGGGTGTTTGGCATCGCGACGCTCTCCCGTGCCGCCTGCTGTGAAAAGTCGCTGAAGGATATATCCGACACGGTAAGCGCCTACCTTGCGCAGGACATTAAAAGCGCCGCAACTTTCAAGGTAAAGGCAAAGCGTGCGGACAAGACTTTTGAGCTGAACAGCATGGAGCTAAGCCGTGAGGTGGGTGCTTTTGTGCTTGGGCAAAGCCCCCATCTTAAAGTGGATGTGCACACCCCACAGCTGACAATAATGGTGGAGGTGCGCGAGCAGGGCGCATATGTGCACAGCGCAAAACAGCAGGGCGCAGGTGGCCTGCCCATTCCCAGCAGTGGGCGTGCGGCACTGCTTTTAAGCGGCGGCATAGACAGCCCCGTCGCCGCATGGCTCATGGCAAAAAGAGGGCTTGCGCTTGTGCCCATACACTTTGCCAGCCCCCCCTACACAAGCCCCCGTGCTTCTGCTAAGGTGGAGCGTCTTGCGGAAATTCTATCAGGCTGGTGCGGCCCGCTGCCCTACCACCATGTGCTTTACACAAAGGTGCAGGAGTACATAAGGGACACGCTGCCACGGCAGGAGTATTTCACCGTGCTCATGCGGCGCAGTATGCTGCGCATAGCCGCCATGATATGCGAAAAAGAACGCTGTGAAGCCATTATCACGGGCGAGAGCCTTGCGCAGGTGGCCAGCCAAACCATGGCGGCCATAGCCTGCACAAACGCCGCCGTGCCGCTGCCCATCCTGCGCCCCTGCATAGGCATGGACAAAATAGAGATAACAAGCATCGCACGGCGCATAGATACGTTTGAGACAAGCATCCTGCCCTACGAGGACTGCTGTACCATATTCACCCCGGCCCACCCCAAAACAAAGCCACGCCTTGAGGATATACTGCGCTTTGAGGCGGCCATGCCACAGCTTGCACAGCTTGAACAGGAGACTGCACAGGCCACCGAGTTTAGGCTTATTATGCCCGAATAGGCTACTATTTACAGGGCAGTGGACACATAGAAATGATTTCGGAGTTAATCACAAGCAGAGGGCAGTATAGCTCCCCCGCAAAGGGTGTGGAGCTATGCTAAAAACAAACCGGCACTTTTTCACAAGATTTGCCTATAACGCCATTCCAAGGAGGATTTGCCGTGCGTGCAGAGATTATCTCGGTGGGTACCGAGCTTTTGCTTGGCGACATCCTAAACACAAACGCCCAGTACCTTTCACAAAAGCTTGCCTCACTCGGCTTTTCCGTCTACTACCAAACGGTGGTGGGCGATAATGCCCTGCGCCTGCGCCGCCTTGCCTCCGAGGCAAAATCTCGCAGCGACCTTTTGGTGTTTACGGGCGGGCTTGGCCCCACCGACGACGACCTCACCAAGGAAACAATAGCGGAGCTTTTCGGGGATGTGCTCACGCCGGACGAGGACGAGCTGATTAAGCTGGAGGATTTTTTCAAAAAGCGGGGCAAGACGATGTCCCCCTCAAACGCAAAGCAGGCCATGGTGCCCACAAAGGGCATAAAGCTGGACAACCCTAACGGCACAGCGCCCGGCGCATGGTTTAGGCAGGGAACGAAATATGCGGTGCTTTTGCCCGGGCCTCCCCGTGAGATGATGCCCATGTTTGAAAATCAGGTAGTGCCGCTTTTGGAGGCACTGCAAGACTCCTCTATTCGCTCCGTCACCCTGCGCACCTTCGGCATAGGCGAGAGCGAGCTTGAGGAGATGATTCGCCCACTTTTGGCAGGGGCAAACCCCACCGCCGCGCTATATGCAAAAACGGGCGAGGTGCACATTCGCATCACAGCAAGCGCCCCCACAGCCGAGCAGGCGGACGTGATGTGCGATGAGCTTGCGGCGCAGTTTCACACGGTTTTGGGGGAAGTTATATACTCAGACAACGGCGACAGCCTTGAAATGGCGGTGGTGCATCGTCTTTTAGCACAGGGGCAGGCGCTTGCCACCGCAGAAAGCTGCACCGGCGGCCTGCTCAGCGAGCGTATCACAAGCGTGCCCGGCTCAAGCGGTGTGTTTGGCTATGGCGCTGTCACCTACGCAAACGAGGCAAAGCACGAAATGCTAAACGTGCGCAACTCCACCCTGCGCAAGTACGGCGCTGTGTCGGGGCAGGTGGCGGCGGAGATGGCATTTGGTGCGGCCGCTCGTGCAGGTGCTACCTACGGCATCGGAATCACAGGTATTGCAGGCCCCGGCGGCGGCAGTGCTCAAAAGCCGGTGGGCCTTGTGTACATTGCGCTGGCGCACGGCAGGCATGTGTATGTGCGAAAGCCTTACATCTACATGTCCAAAAGAGACTACGTCCGCACCTCCGCCACAAATCATGCGCTGGACATGGTGCGCAGGGCGAGCATGGGGCTTGTTATCCCCGATACAAAGCACTTCACAAAAGGTCAACTTGCGGACTTTGAGCGCGCAGGCAGGCCAAAGCGCAGGGGCGGCGGCTTTGCCCGTGCAATGCTTGCGATAATTGCGGTGCTCCTACTGCTTGCACTGCTGATGCTGGGGCTAAACAGCGGCTCTTCACAGCCTGATATTGCAAGCCCCACCTCCGACATAAACTACCCCTCCGCACAGGGCCTTCGCTACGGCACTGCGGAGTACAACACCGCCGCCTGTGCGCTGGTGGACTATGCCGCATCCCAAGATGCACAGATAGGCGGCATGGTAGCGCTCAGCGATGGCAGTGCGGAGACGCTGGTGCTGCGCCCCGAGGGTGCGGTGCAGGAGGAAATTTTACAGCTGAGCACACAGGCTGATGTCGACGGAATGCCCATAATCAGCGAAACCGCCACACCGGGGCAGGCCTCCCAAAACATCCTGATTGCGGCGGATGCGGAATTTGAGCCTATTACAAGCTATCTCGATGTCCAAAACGAGCCGCTACCCGAAAGCTTCACCTGGTTTACGGACAAGGATGTGCGCACCTACCTTGTTTTTGCGGTGTTTTTAGATGATGCACAAAACAGCTTTGAGCCGACAGTTTTTGATGTATCCTCCTACGATGCTTTTATGGATTTCATGATAGGCGCAAAGGTGCGCAGCTTGTATGATATATCGCTAAATATTTCCCCAGGCGATAGCTTCATGAGCCTTGCACTGCCCACCCAAAACGAGGGTGAAACACTCTACTTGTGCGGCCGTCTTGCACACGAGGACGAGCTTGCAGGGGAGGTTTCGGGTAGTGTTATCGCAGGCTCTCCACTAATGCCCACCGCCTACTACGAGCGCATGAACGAGGATGCGCCGAATGAAGAGCTGCTTTACAGCACATGGCTGCGCAGGTATCTTGTGGGCGATGTCACCAACAGCCAGCTGCAGCTCAGCGCAGGTATGCCCGCTGAGGACAACGCCCCCACGGTTTCGCAGGATGATGTATTTTCCTCTGCCGCCACCCTACCGCTTAGCGGAGAAATCACCTTTTCTTCGTCGCAAAATAGCGCCTCTTTCACCGCCCTGTACAGCTCTGCCCAAAGCTCCTCTTCGGCGAGCAGCAGCACTACTTCGGACACCTCTGCTTCGAGCAGTAACACCTCCCAAAGCGGCAGTGCGCAAAGCAGTAGCTCAAGCTCCGATGCAATCGACACAAGTGCCACAAGCGATACAAGCGACATTGCCTCCTCGCTACCCCCTGTGTCCTCTCTGCCTGAGGTGACTGCGCCCCCTGCGGCAGTGACACCACTGCCCCAAAGGCCCAACCCAAACTACCTTACCGTCACGATGAACGGCGAGGTAATGACAGCCCCCACTGCGGACATTTTAGCGATGATATGCCAAAACGAAGCCCCCAACCTCGACAGAGCCGCCATTCAGGCGCTGGCTATTTCAGCACACAGCTGGATACTGAACATGCAGGGTGCTTCGATAGATGCGCCGCAGGTGGTGGGCAAGCCGCCCTCGGAGGAAATCTTAAACGCTGTCTTGGAGGTGGAAAGCTTTATTTTGAGCGAGGACGGGGCTTCCCCCGCATTCACCCCCTTTTACAACATGGCCGCTTTCGGCACAAACTCCCCCGAAAATATCTGGGGCGACACACGTAGCTACCTTGCGCAGACACCCTCCCCTTACGACCAAACTTTAGAAGGCTGGCGGCAAATATCCTCCCTGTCGGAGGAGGAGCTTGCAGACGCTGTGGGCGATGCGCTGGGCATAAACCTTTACGCATACGGCACTGCGGACACATGGCTGTCGGTGCTTTCCAAAGACGAAAGCGGCTATGTGGAGAGCCTGCTCGTAGGCGATGAGGAGATAAGCGGCTACACATTTTGGCAGCACGTTTTGACGCAGATGCAAGAGCCTGTTTTGCAAAGCCCCGCCTTTGAGATAGAGTACGACGGCGCAGGCTTTGTGTTCATAAGCTATGGGCAGGGGCACGGCGTGGGGCTTAGCTTGCAGGGTGCGCTTGTGTACGCACAGCAAGAACAGACTTACGAGCAAATTTTGGAGCATTACTTCCCCACTACCAGATTGATTTCTTGGGATTAGTCTTTTGCTTTTATCAAAAATAAGGGAATGGACACATAGAGGTGCTTTAGAATACGCTGGGCACAAGAAGAAGGCGCTATATCCCCCGCCTGCGGCAGGGGATATAGCAAATAAATCGTCGCACTTGGACACACCCAAAAATAACATTTAGTCGTTAGAAAGGATTTTACACATGAAAAAGTTAGTTGTCATCACAGGCGCAAGCTCCGGCTTTGGAAAGGCACTTGCTATTGAGTTTAACAAGCAGGGCTACCCCCTTTTGCTCTTAGCTCGCAGAGTTGAGCTGCTGAAAGAGCTAAACCTTTCAAACACCCTCTGCGAGCAGGTAGACGTGACCGATAAATCCGCACTCGAGGCCGCCGTGCGCAAGGCAGAGGAGGTTTACGGCAAGGCGGACCTTCTTATAAACAACGCAGGCGTGATGCTTTTGGGCAATATTCAAACACAGGATTCTGCCGAGTGGCAACAGATGCTAAACGTAAACGTGATGGGTGTCATGAACGGTATGCAGGTTGTCATGAACGACATGAAAGAGCGCCAATGTGGCACTATCATCAACATTTCCTCCATTGCGGGCGTGAAGCCGTTTGGCAACCATGCGGCATACTGTGCGTCCAAGTACGGTGTTGTGGGGCTTTCGGAGGTAGCACGCGGCGAGATGGCTCCTTACAACGTGCGTGTCATGCGTGTGTGCCCCGGCGCTGTGGACACCGAGCTTTTGAGCCACACCACCAGCAATGAAATAAAAGCAGGCTACGCCGAGTGGAAAAAAGCGCTGGGCGTGGGCAGCATCACATCGGAGGATGTGGCAAAGACTATCCGCTTTGCGTACGAGATGCCACAGGGTGTAAACTTACGTGAAATACAAATAGCAGACACAAAGCAGGATGCATAACTAATACTGCTTTGTACCTGCACTAATCAACAACAAAAAAGCTATCCGCTCTCGGCAGGCACCTTGCCGAAAAGCGGATAGCTTTTTTGTTTTAAGCGGATAGCTTTGCCCCTGTCCACAACCCTAAAACTCCGTCTGTTGCAGTCTCCATATGCCCAGCATGTAAATCTTCAGCGCCTGCAAAAGGTCCTTTAGCAAAGCGCCCTCGTTTGCGCAGTGCTCCATACCTACGAAGTCGGGCAGTGCCTGCTCGCTTGCGGGAGCAGGCCCAAAGCTTACCGCATTTTCAAAGTGCCTTGCGTATGTGCCGCCGCCCATGGTAAACGTCTCACCCTTTTGTCCGCTCACCTTTGTGTATGCGCTTAGCAATGCTTTCACCTGCGGTGTGTCTGCGGATATATAATACGGCTCATCGTATGTTATCCGCTCGTACTCGCAGCCGTGCTCCCTCGCCGCCCTGCCCAAAGCCTCGCTTAGCTTTTGAGCGCTTGTGCAGGTGGGGTAGCGAATATCAACACTTTGGGTGAACACATCCCCTCGCTTTTTTATCACTCCGCCGTTTATGCTAAGTGCGCCAAACATCTCATCCTCACACGCAATGCCAAGGCCTTCGCCGCTAAAGTTTGCGTGCATTTTTTGTGTCAGCGCAAAAAATTCTCTCTCCTCAGCACTGCAAAGCTCCTGCCGTAGCAGATACTCCACAAGCAAACCTATAGCATTCACACAGCCTTTGGGGCTTGCCGCATGTCCCTGCCTGCCCTGCGCCGTTATTTTCACAAGGCCGTCCTTTAGCACCTCACAGGAAATATTCGGCGCATCTCCGAGCTTTTTATCCTGTGCCTTCACCGTGCAGGAGGCTCTGCCCGCAATCACATTCGGCGCTTGCCCTGCGCTGAATTCTACCACGTTCCCCTTTATCAAAGGCGAAATAAACCGCCCCTGAAGTATCCCCTTTTCGCCGTTGCACAGCGGAAACTTTGCATCGGGCGAAAAGCAAAACAGCGGCTGTTTTTGGGTTTTCACATAATACTCGGCATCCGCCATGCCCGTCTCCTCGCTACAGCCCAGCAGTATGCGCAGTGTGTAGCGCAGTGGCAGGCCCTGCTGCGCAAAAAACTTCGCCGCATACAGGCACAACACGCTCGCCGCCTTGTCGTCCAGCACCCCTCTACCTATCAGCCAGCCGTCTTTTTTTCTTAGCTCAAACGCATCGCCGCTCCAGCCGTCGCCCGCAGGCACCACATCAAGGTGTGTCACGGTAGCAATGTACTCTTTACTTTCACCTGCAAGCTCTGCCCAGCCCATGTGCCCCTCGCCGTCGCTAACACAAAGCCCAAAGCCCCCTGCAATATCAAGAGCGGCATTCAGCGCACGGCGAGGGCCTTCACCGTAGGGCGCACCCTCTTTCGGCGGTGTTTCTCCACTCACGCTCTTTATACTCACCAGCTTTGCGATGTCACTTACAATATTTCGCTCATTGCGCTCGATGAACTCCTCTATTTTTTGCAAAAGCTGTTCCTCATTCATCCCTCTTCACCCCTTTTTTCATCTTCGCTTAGTTCTTGCCCCTCTACGCCATTTTCACGCATTTTTTTGCGTCTTTGCGCAAAAGTATATATAAGAAACGCCCCCACCGAGCTTGCCACCGCAATGCTAAACGGCAGTATAAACTCCGCCGACAGCGGATTTAGAACAGCATCCCCCGCCAAAACACACGGGAGCATAAACGCACTCACACCAAGCAGTGAGGAGACAATATATTTCAAGTACGGCACACCCACAGAGCCGTAAAACATGCTCATAAGGTCCAGCGGCACGGGCAGTGGGATAATTCGAGTAAGAAAGCAGGCCGTCGTCTGGTGCTCATCCACTATGTGTAGCACAGCGCTCGATTTTGGCCGTTTTTCCACAAGCGCACGCACTTTTCCCCTGCCCAGCACCCACCCGACGAGGTACCCAAGGCTAAATTCACAAAATAGGCACAGGTATGTCACCCCAATGGCAACGCCAGGTGTAAACATAATTCCTGCCGCAAGGTACAGCGCCACCACGGGGATAAACATCAGCAGATTTTTAAGGCAATATATACATATTAACGCCAAAATAGCGATGGGCACGCTGCTCGGAAGTATGCGCAGGACATCCTCCACCGAAAAATTGCGCATCAAAAAAAACGCCGCTACCACCACCGCACCCAATAGCACCGCCGCTACCGCTATAATTATTTTCGTGCGAGCCTTCATATATATTTCCTCTTTGGCACAAATGTACAAGGCGTCCACCGCTTACGGTGTTCTTCGGTTACAGTATACCACCATCCTGTGAATAAAAAAAGAATGACCCCACATAAATTTGTGAGGTCACTCTCTTTATTATTGTCGCACAAAAACTCCGAATACTTTTTAGGCAGCGTTACTTTTTACAGCTCTGCTGTCTCCGTATCCTCTGCATCATCCGGGTTACGCATCGAATGGCGCAGGCCAAGCATCACGAGCACCTGGCTGATGGCAAACGTCACCATCAAGGGGCTCCACTCACACGCCCAAACCATCGGGTTGCGAATGTCTTCCGTGATGAGGAAGGCTACAATAGCGGCCACCGCAACTACTGCGGAAACTGCACGCCATACAAAGCCACCCTTGCGTCTTTGCTCTTCGTACTCGTCCGTATAGCTTTCTCCACGCTCCATAGCCTCTGCCATGGCTTCCTCATCGCTACGCTTTGTCAGCCTGCGTGCCACCATCATCAGTATCATGATAATGCTGGTAATGCCTGCAAACAGAGCACACATCAGGTTAAGCAGTGACCAGTGCCTGCCGTCACCCTCTGGCGCAGGTGCTAAAGGTGCTTCGGGGTCCAGCAAGGGGTCAAGCTCAGGTGTCGGTGTCGGCTCAAACACCCCTGGAGGTGTCGGCGGGTCGGGCGGGTCTGCCGGCGGAATTATGGGGGGTGCCGGCGGGTCGGGCGGTGTGTCTATCGGAGGTGTCGGCGGGTCGGGCGGTACGGGAGGTACCGGTGGGTCGGGCGGGTCCGGAGGCTCGGGCGGGTCGTTAGGCTCTGTATACACGTTGCTTACGCCTATCGTACCCTGCGTCACTAAGTTGCCATCCAACGTATACCCAATGTCCACAGCCTCTGCGGTGTAGCTCACTACATATTCCGCATCCGCGCCTATCTCCAGCACACGGTATCGTCCTTCGGGCAGGCCGGAAATAGTACCGCCCACAGCGCCTACGCCGCTTTCCAGCTCAATGCTAAACATACCATGAAGCTGGGTATTCAGCGTATCGGCGCGGTATTCACTGTCATCCAGTGCACCGCTCAGCGCAATATTACTGTATTGGCCACGGTTCAGCTCAAACGCATTCCAGTTGCCCGATTCAAAGCGCTCCAGCCTAAAGTCAAACTCCGCAGAGCCTGTCACACGGGAGTCTGTCAGCGTCTTTTGCACAGTCAGCGAAAGTCCCTCGGGCACTGCGTCGGTCACATGTATGCCAACCTTTTCAGGCTCGCCGCTAAACCATGCGTCGCTTGTTCTTGCGGTAGTGCCCTGACGCTGTTTGAAGCCAAAGGAAGCGGAGTTGTACGCCTGGGAGGTAACGTACACCGCAGGCAGGTTGGGCACTTCCATCTTCCATGTGATAACAAGCCTTTCGCCTGCTCCCAGCGTGTAGCTATCGCTCAGGTCCACGCCGAAGGCTCTCGGGGTGCGGTTTTGCACATCCCAGTTTGCCAAGTCCACCCACGCAGGGTGATTTTTCAGCGCATCATATCCAATGCCCGGCTCGCTGTCTGACAGCATCACATTGTAGTCAACGCCGTACTCTAAGGTATCAATCAGCGTGCCGTCTATCTTTTGCCTTTGCACCGTCACCACATTGCCGAGGTCACTCGGAAACTCCATAAAGAGATTCCAGCCGGAGTTACGGTCGCGGTCGTTTGTGAGGTAGGAGTCGTTCACCCAAGGCAGTACATCATAAAACTCAACATCGTAGTAGGGCATGTTTTGGTTTGTGCCCTCGTTGGACAGGTAGTAGTTAAACGTCACCACCTCGCCACGGCTCACCAGCATGGTGTCCAGCGGCGTTGCGCTTGTGCGGCTGTCTGTGCCCGCCTCGTTTACCACCTCTTTGTACGCACGTGCCCTCATGCTGTTAAGAAGGTTCACCGTCTCAATTTCCTGCACGGCAGCACGTCCGCTTATAGCATTCACTGTGGCGGCGGCGTTCGCATCGGTTGTGGGCAGGCTACGCAGCAGCACCGCATCATTTCCGTACAGGTGTGTGCCATGTGTCTCCGTAGAGCCTGCAGCCACAAGTGCTACACTATCGGGTGAGAAATACTCTGTAGGAACGATATAGGAGTAGTTGGTCGCACTGCCAAACACGACGGAGTCGATATGGGTGTTAATGCGCAGCTCTACGCTTTCACCCTTTTTAAGGGCGCTCATCTCCCACACCAGCACCTGCTGCTGGTTTGTGTTTGTGTATATTGTTGTGGGTGCTTCGTATCCTGCGGGCACGCCCGTGTAGCTCACGCCATACGGCAACACATCCACCACATAGTAGCTGCCCATGTCAAGGTCTGCCTCGGCACCGTTGTACGCAGTGAGGCTCCACGTCACGTCAACGCCTGAATTTTGCATGTTGTAGTCGTTAGTGCCAACAGCAATCTTGTTTATGCCGGGCGCAATGCGCTTATCGCTTACCTGTACCTGAACACGAGCCTCAAGTCGGGTCATATCCGCACGTGTCAGCGGTGTGCCCTGTACGCTTGTGCCTGCATTAAAGGTGTATCCGTTCCACCACTCTGCCAGCACGGCATTGCTGCTTTCGCTTGCATATGTGCCCTTCACATCACCCTTGCCACTCTCAATGCCTGTATCCGCCGCATTGTAGAAAATGGAGACTGTGTTGTACTCGATAGAGGTAAACTTGCCCGAAGCCTGCAAAAAGTCCACACTATCCTGTGTTGCTTTGTAGCTCACTGTGACATGCTTGCCATACTCTATCACAAGGCCGCCGCTAAACTCCAGCGCAATCATCTGCACTGTATCGCCGTTTTCGTTTGTCACATTTCTCTTTAGCACGCTGTACTTCGAGGAATCCACCGTCACCCCGGATAGCTCCACAACAATGCTTGCATCCTGCACGCTCTGTCCGGCAGGCAACATATCCGTCATCTGATACAGTGTGTAGTCGGGTATGTCGAATATGGACGCTTCATTGCCCGCTAAGGAGGGTATCAGCCCACCTACGTCGGACATTCTCACATCGATGGTATAATCCACCGTATCGCCCTCGTACAACGTTGTTGCACCTGCGGGCATGGTGACGCTTTTGGTAAGCTCCAGCTCTCGAGAGAACCCAACAGTCCTAAGGCTTGTCTTGTCCACCACAAAGTTCACGGGGTTTCCGTTTACAGTATCGTACTGGGTATCCGGGTGACCTTTACCACCGTTCACCGCATTTGGAAACTCGTAACTATCGTGAGTGCCACCTATGGTCAGCTGGTTGTCGGTGGAGGTGGTGCTGTTCCAGTCACCGCCTGCCTGATACTGACGATTCAGCGCAATGTGTGTACGCGTGGTATCCCCTGCATTCGCATATCCGGTAAGTGCGGCGTACGTGGGGTAGTAGTGCTCGGATTTAACGCTTTCGGTAACCCTTACCGGAATATTAAAGATAAATCCTTCGTTTGTGCTTGCATCTAATGTCTCACCCTCAAAAGTAACCGCAACATATCTTGCAAGCGAGAGGTCGCTCACAATTTTACCGTCGGGAGTGCCAAACTCATTGTACAGCTCTATCTTGACGTTTCCGCTGAATGCGGACATGGTCATATCACGCACACCGCCGCTTGTATCGGCTGTATACTGCTGTACATTGTACACTACTCCGTTTTCAACACTACCGTTTGCCGCATTCCACGAGGTAGAGGAATACACCGTATCGCCCGCATTTGGGTATCCTGTCAGCGCCACGGGGTCCAGCGCCACATTATCCGGCAGCTCCACAATATACGTGGGGTTGTGCAGGTCGTCCATCGAGCCGAACAGACCTCCCGCCACCTCTATGGACAGCGGCTCGTTCCAGAAAAATGTGGAGTAGTTGCCCGTGTACTGAGAGCCTGTCCATCCGTCCACGCCGGTGTATCGGCGGAACTGTGTTTCCAGCCTCACGTCGCCGTATATCAGCACGCCGGAGCCCTGACCCACTACGTTTACCAGCCCGGCACGCTCCACATTTTGGGTATTGGTGCCACCGCCGCTTTGCTCGTATGCAACGCTTATAAACGAGTTGTTGTAAATGGGGCCTGTAGCTGTGTGTGTATCAAGAAGCTCAAACATCACCTGCATCTCGTTTGTTATGGTGATGGCATCGGTACTGCCTGCGCTCTTTGTATACTTCAGCGAAAAATTCGTCAGATTCTTGCCTGCCGCAAGCATTACAATCTGCCTGCCGTCCGCATCTGTGGGGTATGCCGCTGTGGCCGCATCCGCCTTTGTAATAGTCTCGGTGCTCTTGTCATCGAATGTCAGCACCAGCTCCCACTCGGTGTTTGCATCAACCACAGGAAGCTTAAAGGCCAGCGGTGTGATTTCAGACGGGTTCCATCCAGCTTTATCGTTGGGGTTGTCTATATCGTTGGAGGGGGTTGTTGCGCCGCTGTTTGTCTCACGTATTTCAAGCTCGGTCACAGCGCTCGGCAGTACAACACCGTCCGCGCCCACCTGCCAGTTCCACACAAACCATATGCGGCCTGCGTCTGTGCTCAGATTTGGGTCTTGTGTGCTCACAACATCATAGTTGGATATTGTGTTGCGCATGGGGTGGCCGTCGCCAGCCTCGGTGCCGTACTGAGGGGTGGTGGCATTGTAGCCTGTGGAAAGGTATTCCCACGGCACATAGTTTTTCTGCACGTTGGTTAGCAGCTCTTCTACCTGCTTTGTGGGGTCTGCAATCTCCGTCAGCTCAATATTCACGCTCGCATTGCCACCCTCGGCAATAGCACGGCTGACGCTGTTGATGCTCACAGGCACGCCGCTTGCGTCCAAGCTCACGCCTGGAACCTCAAAGAAGCTCTTAGTTGCATCGCTCACATAGCTAATCGTGTAGCCGCCACTGCGTGCATCGTTTGCTATAACATTCTCAAACTCAAACTGCTTTACCGTAATCACAGGTGTGATAAGGCGCACAGCGGCCGCCGCACCTGCATTCATGTCGCTACGTGTAAAGCGGAAATTCAGCACACCGCCGTCCATCCACAGCTCTATTTTCCAGCCTTCGTACAGAGTACCTGTGAAGTCCATGTGGAAGTAATCGAGGAAGTCCTCCATTCCTGCCACAAGGCTACTGCCATCATACAGCACTTTAGGGCTACTGCTATTTGCACCGGCAAGCAATGTTTCTATCGCCTGCGGAATAGCCACATCGCCGGTAGCTTCGAGCATTAGCTCAAAGCGCAGGGCTGTCGCATCAACATAGTTTGTTGTCTGTGGTGCTGTCTCTACGCGCAGTGTAACACTGGGCAAAGCGTCCACCGCAGGGGTGTAAATTCTTGTTCCGCCAAGGCCGTCGCCCTCTGTGCGTGTTACGGTGGTAAGCGGATTTTGCACGGGGGTTTCGGTGCCGCCCATGGGCACAAACCTCCACGAGTTGTCGGTGGTCACCAAAAGGCCGACATCCATGTTCGCTTCGCTGGGATACTGCACGGGGGCTTTCCAGTCGCCACGTGTCAGCGTCACAACATTGCCGCTGCTGTCCGTCGCACTTACGCTAACTATCTCAAACGTTGCGGTAGTGCCTATCGGGGTTGTGTAGTTGTCGATGTTAAAGCCAAACGTCGCATAGTCGTTAGCGCCCGAAACACCCGAAAGGCTCTCGATTTTGCCAACTGTAATGTCGATAAAGTTGCCGTTTGTCGCATCATTGCTCACGTTGTAGCTCGCATTGCCGCCACCCATGCCATCCGCAAGGTTTACGTGCAAGTTCGGGTTTGTGGGGTCGTTGGATGTGGCTTGCACCCTAAAGGTGACATCCTCTACATAGCCGCTGTTTTCCAGCGTAAAGCTACCGCGGATATAGCCGTATCCACTGCCGCCGCTTGTCGTCTCGGAAACATCCAGCACGATTTGCGGAAACAGCTGTGTCAAAATCTCCCTTGTTGGCTCAAGCTTGCCTGCCGAGGTATTCACAGGAGATGGCGCAGCCGCTCCCAGCTGGGGCAGGCTCTGCGCATTTAACACGGCGATGTAGGTTGTATCCGCATTGGGCATCACCACTGCAGAGGTGTCCTCTATTTTCAGGCCGTTTGCATCCGTCCAGTAGTCTATCTCGCTTACGCCAAACGCTGCTGCGTCGGGCAAAAGCGTATTTAGTACTGCACCTGCCTCAACCTGTGCGCTTCCCACGGCAGTAACAGTTCCACCATCATTTTGGCTGTAGGAAAGTGTGGGGCTGTATGCGCTTGTAGTCGCCACAAACTCCACATGTGTTATGCCGCTTACCTCGGCCGCATTTGCATCATAAGGCCACACTGCGTCGCTATTATCTGCCGCATTTACCCAGCTTGCAAACTGCTGTCCGTCAGCAAACAAGGTTGTGGCAGGAACATTTGCGGGCGCATTAAACACATACGCATCCCCTGCCGCATTCAGCGCGGGCGCAACATTCTCAAGCCCCTCAAACACACTGCCGTCCGCAAGCTTGAACGTAGCCGTAACAGCAGGCTGTGTGGGTGCACTGGGAGGAGTGTATGCAGGGTCTATTGCAAGCTCTGCGCTAAAAGTAGCGCTCCCTGTTGCCGCAACGGGGAACGTCACCGGTGCGCCAGACGCATCCAGCCAGCCGCTGAACAGCATACCCGCAGGCAGGCCTGCGCCGGCGGCAGGCTGTGTAGGAGCATCGTACTGCCAGCTGCTCGCGCCCCCTTCCTCCCCGGATGGCACCTCTGTGGCACTCGCAGAGGTATACTCCGCACCGTCCACCATGAAGGTAGCCCTCCAGACGTTATTTGCAAAGGTCGTAGTGGGCAAAAGCGACACCAACATCACCATGGTCAGCGCCACCACCGCAATACCCCTGTACAAATTTTTCATTTTCTTCATAAGTATTCACTTCCTCACTATCGGCTAAGGTTGAGCATTTGGCCGCAACTCAAATATCTGTACCCTTTTCTTCAAGGCATAAAATGCACGATTTTCGCCCTACTGCGGCAAAGCAACCGCAATATTTAGAAAAACGCACACTTACCAAGCACTAATCATGTTCCAACTATACCACCGCACAGTCACAGATTGGTAACACTGCCCTTTTTTCCTGTGAGCCCGCCGTAAGATGATATGCTTTTTCACATTCCACCTCCACCACATTCTGCAACTGCAAATAACACTCTTAGATATGTAGTTTTTTGTCCATAAAGCGTGTTCTCTCGGGTAGGCGAGGCGTTCGCCAAAGCACTTTTTTTGCACACTCACTTCATCCGACACACTGACTTATGGAATAATTTTAATGGTTTTTCATCGTATAACAGCACCAAAAGTAGTACTTTTTGAATCGCAAAGCATAAAAATCATGTTTTGTAATGCTTTTGTAATCTCCCACAGCCTAAATCGGCTACTTTACCACTCCGACCAGCTGAGCACCCACACCCTATGGCTGCCAAATCCCGGCCACGCCAGCGCATTCACATGGGTGTCCACCGCAATGTCCAGCCGTGCGCCCAAAATAGCGCTTCCGCTGTCCTCCACACGCCTTATGCCCACATCCTCTATAAATAGCCATGTGCCGGGTGGCAGCACCCCCCAGTCTGTCGCACAGGTTAGCCCCGGCGTGGGCACGGTGCCGCTGGCTGTTACGCCGTTGCCTCCACATATGTGCGGATACACCTCACAGCAGTAGGCAGTCGCATGAAAATCCCCCACAAACTCGGGCGATATTTCGCTTGGAAAGCCCACGCCCATCCCCTCAAGGCGTGCAACCTCCGCCTGCAAGTACTCTTCCGCAGGTAGCACAAGCTGCTCCTCTATGGGTGGCAACTGCATATAATTCGGCAGCATATTCGGCCTATTCTCCGCCTGAAGAACGAGCGCATCCTTCACCGAAGGCGCTGTGATAAACTCTTCCACGGGCAAATCCTGTGCATCCTGTACAGCGGGCGCAGAGCTTTGTGGCTGCTGCTGTACAGAGGACGATGGCAAGGCCTCTGCAGGGGTACTCACCTGCATATCATCCAAGGACACCTCGGTTGCCTGCACATAGCTTTGTTCAAACACCTGCGCATCCTGCCACACAAACAGCGCAATAAACAGCATCGTGCTACTTATAAGGTATATGCCTATCTTAGCGAGAGCTTCCCCCCGCATTTTGAAGTCCATTATACTTCTCCACTTCAGTCATACGTAAATATTTAGAATAATCTGCAAACAACTACATTTGCTTATTAGTACATATACGATACCATTTTTTTCGCTATTTGTACAGTATTTTCACACAAAAAACCCGTGTGCCAAAAGTGACACACAGGCATATTACATTAGTATACTGTCCTGCAACGTAGGTGATACACTACCACTATTTTACAGGTGCGCTCGCCTTTAGTCTGTGCGCATCCTACCAAAGCGCATAGCACCCGCAATAAGCATCGCACCCATACAAGCAGCCATGCTTACCGTCCACCAAGCATGTTTCAGCACACTCGGCTTTCCCTTGTACTCCTGTCCATTTTCGGACAGCGGCCTACAGTTACCCCTGCTGTAAAATCCATCCCGCATTTTCTTACCTCCTCATGTACACTTGCCGCATTTGAGCTTCGAGTCATTTAACACATTTCGTACACATGTGCACATTTTATCATAAAATCTCGCTTTAGTATACACTTTTTTTCAAAAACGCAAAAAAATCCGTACACACATCATGGTATGCACGGATTTTGACTATACTTTTTAGCAGAGCAAAACGACGCAAAGCTTCATGCCGCCGGTTTACTTGTCCGAGCCCATCGTGATGCCGTTTACAAAGTGCTTTCTTATAGGCATCGCAAGACAGAACACGGGGATGATAATCAGTGTTGCAAACGCACACATCCAGCCCCACTTTAGGCCCTCGTTCGTGTAGGAGGTCATGAGCGCAATGGGCAACGTACGTGCACGCACACTGGTCATAACCGACGCAAACAGGAACTCGTTCCAGGACATGATAAATGTCATAACGGTAGAGGTAAGGATACCGGGCATAACCAGCGGCACTGTAACTCTCACCATCGCTTGCATTCGATTACATCCGTCCACGTACGCCGCTTCCTCAATGTCGGCGGGCAGTGCGTCCACATAGCCCAGCAAAATCCATATGCAGTAGGGCACACATGTTGCAAGGTTTATGATTATAAGGCCGAGGTGTGTATCCACAAGACCCATGGTACGCATAACGCTAAAATAAGGAATAGCGTACACAACGGGCGGCAGGAACTGACACGCCAGCACGTATGTCAGCACCAAATTACTCGCCTTAAACTTAATACGTGAAAACGCAAAGGAGGACATAACCGCAATGGGCACTACAATAACAGTAGTAAAGGATGCAATGATAAGCGAGTTAAGGAACGCACCGCCTGCATTGTACTGCACACTCATAATGTCGGTGTAGTTTTCAAGCGTCAGGCCGTTTGGCGCACCCAGTGTGAAGGAGTCAATATTCGGCTTAAACGCCGTCCAAATTATCAGCAAGATAGGTGCAACAATCATTATAAGAACAATTACGTCTATAATTTTTTCAAGCACTACCATTATAGGGCTGCGCTTTGTAAGAGATTTTGTCATACTATCTCGCCTCCTCTCTCTTTTTAGTGCGCACATACACCCATACCAAAACAAGCACTATTGCCACCACTATAATCGCAAGCGCACTTGCATAGCCCATGTTTAGGAACCTAAAGGCCGACTGGTAAATATAGAAGTTGATTGTCTGTGTCGCCTCGCCCGGGCCGCCGCCTGTCATGGTCACAACAGTGTCGTACATCTTCAGCGAGAAGATTGTCTTTAGCACTGTGGTGGACGCAAGCACAGGACGTAGCAAGGGGAATGTGATGTAGCGGAACATCTGGCTGTTCTTAACGCCGTCCAGCGCCGCCGCCTCAAAGATGGAGGGGCTAATCTGCCCCAGCGCACCCACAAACATCAGCGCAACAAGCGGTGTCCAGCCCCAAATTTCGGTGGTTGCAAGGAAGAACAGCGCCGAGTTTCCGTCCGCAAGCCATATGAACTCTTCCGCAAAGGGGAACAGGAAATCCAGCGCACTGTCCAGCATACCGCCGTCCTGAAGCATAAAGCGCCACAGGTAGCCCTTAACTGCAGGGCTTATCGCATAGGGGAATATCAGCACCATCTTCATAATAGTGTGCATACGGCTAGTCTTTTGTAGCAGCATAGCCAGCGCAATGCCCAAAACTATTGTAATGCTCACTGATATTACAGTATAAGAAACGGTTGTCCACACACGAAGCCAGAACGTTGGATTGGTAAACGCACTTATGTACTGCTCAAACCCCAAAAACGCCGTCGGTTCAGGGCCTGCTTTAAGGTCATACTCAAACAAGCTTATTACAGCCGTGTATATCATGGGCACAAAGGTCATTATAAAAAGAACTATCAGTGCGGGCGCAAGCAAGCCCAGTGCCGCTTTACTTTTTGTTCTCATTGATGCCTCCACATCCGATATTCACACAACGACGAACAAAGCTCTTTGCCCGCCGTTGTATAAATATCCAAGGTGTGATATTTTTCAAAGCTTGTGCGTGCCACAGGCGTGTGCCTGCGGCACGCACATAATTACACTAAATTACTTTTGTCAAAAAACGCTTTTTTGTTTCACGCATTGTCCGCTACGGTTAGCCGTAAGCTGCCTCCATAATGGGGGTAGCCTGTGCTGCCGCATTGTCAAGCTCTGTCTTAACGTCAGCACCGCTGGCTGCGTTGTTCACAGCAATTTCCAAAAGTGCGGAAACCTGTGCGTACTCGGGCAGCAAGGGGATTCCACGGGATGTTTCCAGCACCTGAGCGCCGGCTTCCCACATGCCCTCACGGCCTTCAAGAGCGTTGATGTCGGGGTTTGTCATAACAGAAGTACGTGTCATGCTGTTTACGCTGTACTCGGAAAGGTCCAGGCAAACATCAAGCTGAAGCTGCTCAGAGGAAAGGAATTTCACATATTCCCAAGCGGCATCTTGGTTTTTAGAAGCCTGGGGGATAGCTGTTGCAAAGCCGTTTGTGGGTGTTGTTGCGGGTGTGCCCTCTACGAACTGAGGAACAGCAAAGTTAGAAACGTTGCCCAAAACTGCTTCACTTGTCAGCTCGGCGTTGTCGTAGTTGCCACGTGCCCAGCTCCAGTTGATGAAGTGAGCAGCTTCGCCACGGCCAAAAGCGTCACGAGCATCATTCTCTGCGTATGCAAGGTCGGCCGGAAGTGCGTATCCATCAAGGAGAAGGTCTACGTACATCTGAGTTGCCTCAATACCGGCTTCGCTGTTGAAGATGGGCATCATGTCCTCATCAAAGAACTCACCGCCCAGGCTGTAGAAGAAGTTGTACCAGGGCATCAGGTTCTGCTGAGCATTCATGCCGTAAGGAACTGTGATAGCGCCCATATCGGGGTACGCTTCTTTAACAGCGTCCATGTTAGCATAGAACTCATCCATCGTTACGGGAACCTCAAGACCGAGCTCCTCGTAAATGTCTGTGCGGTAGTACACTGTCTGGAAGTGGCCACGTGTGGGCAGGCCGTAGATGTTGCCGCTGTCATCGCCCATCTTGCCGAAATCCATGAATCCGGGGGGGAAGTCGCTGATGTCAATGCCATCACGCTCGATGTAGTCATTGATGGGCATGAGGTAGTTCACAACGCTAGGGCCCCATGCGTCCATTATCATGTAAAGGTCGAAAGAACCTGTGCCGCCTACTGCGTCAGCAACCATCTTCTCCAAAACCGCATTCCAAGGACCTTGGTCCCAAACCACTTCGATGCCGGTGAGAGGAGTAAAGATTTCACGTGTAAACTTCATCTGCATTTCAAACATGTCGTTGCCGGGGGAGTTTGCCAGGTAGTTGAGCGTTGTGCCGTCGTAGGGCTTGCCTGCCATGAGGTTACCATACAAAGCCAGTTGCTCTGCGTCGTCGCCGCCGGCCTCTGTGCCGGATGCTGCTGTGGATGCGGCAGGTGCCGCTGTGGAAGCAGGTGTGCTGCTTGCGTCGCCACCGCCACAAGCTGCCAGTGAAAGCGCCAGTGAAAGAACCAGTGCAAGTGCAAAAATCTTCTTCATACTTTTGTTCTCCTTACTTGATGTTTTTTTAAGAACCTAACCTAAAGCGTGACAAAAGCACCCTCAATCGAACTTAAAAAGCAATATATCAACCACCATACAATAATGCTTTCGTCTCCCCAAAAGCATCCAACCAGATAAACAGTAAGTAGTTGCTCTTTGCCCCTCTCATCCGATTTATTGGAAACAACACGTTGACACTACATGCATTTCGTTCACGATATACCCTATCATGCAGTGTTCTTTTGCCTTAAAACCACACAATGTGTACCACTGTGGCACATCCGGCTGTGGTCATCGGCACTTTTAGAGGAAGCTTCAGAAATCCACATTCCTCCATGACTTTGTGCAAAATGTCCTACATATATTTCACACTTTCTCGCCTTGGAGTATACTCGATTTTGTCATGCGTCACAGTTTTTGCTGCATTTTCATCGACAAAGCCCATTCATACTCCTTGCAACGGATATTATTATATCCCACTTTTTTTTCAAAAAACCTCCTTATTATTGCTTTTATTCGCCGCCCCACGACAAATTTGTGTACAAATCATTGTCAAATTGTACACAAATTTTGTCAATTTGTTTTTTTACTTGACATACCCCGTGCATCTATGTATAATATTTTTGCAAATTTTGTCACTCTTATTTATACACATTTTTTTTCGCTTAAAATATATCAGGCATTCGCAAAATCCCTGTTTCCGAATTTTAGGAATGTGCTTTCCATTCACACTAAAAACAAGGGGGAACTATTATCGCAAATTTACCTGTGGCCACAACGCCCATGCAGGGAAAAATAAACGCATTGATTAGATATATAAATGAACACTATTCCTTACATCACAGTGTGGACTCGCTTTCCGAGCGCTTTAACATCAGCAAGTACTATCTATGCCACCAGTTCAAAAAGCAAACAGGGCACACACTGATGGGATACATCGCTCTAAAGCGTATAGAAAAGGCAAAGATACTGCTTTCAAACGGCGTCAGCAGTACCGAGGCAGCCTTTAGCGTGGGGTATAACAGCTACTCTGCTTTTTACAAGCACTTTAAGCACTACACAAAGCTGACGCCCAGAGCCTTCCAAAAAACATTGTAGCCACATTCACACGCACCGCCTTCATCCACAGCGATGAGGGCGGTGTTTATTTATACTCATTGCACATTTACATGCTTTACTTATGCTTTTTTGTACGTTTTGTAGCTTAAATGTTTCACAATCGACTTGTTGAGCATAAAAAAATATTATAATTTAATTTTTTAGTACTTTTGCTCTTGACACAAAATGTTTACAGCGATATGATAAGCGCGTGGCAGGCTTTATTTTTTACTATCTACCGTGCCTTAAAGGTGGGTATCGAAGATACTGCTCCCATAATCTATGTATTGTTAGGTGGTTGTGTAAATGAAGGTAAGTACCCGCATCGACGAACGCAAGTCCATGGAAATGTACGTAGACAACTGCAAGCTTGAAAGCCCGGAGGAGGTAATGCGCCTATTTAAGGAGTATACCTACCTTATCTGGAACGACTTCTTCGTGGGCAAGATATACGATTTTTACGATGAGGATGCCGTGATGAACCACGCAGGTGGCCACTTCATTCAGGGCATCCCCAAAGTATTTGCGGACACACTGGGCAGCCTTGCCATTCGCCTGCGTGAGCGTCCGGGCGAGATGATGATGTTTGTGGAAATCTTTTGCGAGGGCAACGCAGAGGACGGCTACCGTTTTATCCAGATGGTAACCTACTACGACGCAGACAAAGGCCCTTACCCCGCGCAGGAGGGCAAGGTTCTGCCCGACGTGCAGATAGGCCGTGCGAACCTGTGCGAGTGCGATGTGCGCAAAATTAACGGCCGTTGGATGATTGTCGAGGAATGGCTTGTTCGTGCGCCGGACAACGCACCCACCGCTTAATCATTAACATCGCAGGTGTTCTGCCCGCTTTTCGTGGGATGGCTTTCACTCTTTTACCTCAAAGTTAATCTCACCAAAAGCATTTCCAACCGCAAATTAAAGGAGGATAATTCAGCCATGACAGTAGAAAAACTTCACGAGCTTGAGATAAAGCAGCTACATAAAGACCTTGACGCCATTGAGTTCAACACCAACGACGATGTGCGTACTTACATCACAAATATGACAAAGCTTATATATGACTATAAGATGTACGGCCTTGTTTTAGACTACTACGCAGAGGACTGCGAGTACCACAAACAGGACAAAACCGTCTTTAACGGCCTTATGGACATCATTGCAAATATTGCCGAGCTATGCGCCGCATTCCCAAACCTTCGCACACACATCGAGAGCATTATTGTGTACAAGGTGGATGACAACTTCTACAAGGCAAGCCGCCGCCTACACTACTGGGGCAACAACAACGGCGCCAGCAAGTACGGCCCTCCCACCTACAAGTCCCTGCTTAACAAGTGCATGAACATGAGCATTATTTACATCAAAAAGATTGATGGCAAGTGGAAAATCACCTTTGAGCAAAACAGCGACAGCCAGGACTGGATGCGCGAAGTGATGACAAGCGATGCACCTGCCTGCTGCGCACCTGCGCAGGTAGATGCACTCCCCCCCAGCGACGAGTACTGCTGTGAGGAAGTGTTCATCGAGGAGCCTTGCTGCTGCGAGTAACTTTGCTGCCACTATGCAGGGCATCGCCCTAAAATCCGCATTTTGTATATAGCATTATTCGGACTTTTTTCGGCACAGACAAGAGCGATAGTTTAGTTTTTTAGTATTATCCCCTGCCGAAGGCGGGGATAATACTGCCCTCTTTTCAAGTTTAATTTTCCTTCTAAAGTATCGCTACATGTTCATGCCAACTTTCTTACTGACACAAAAAAGCAAGCGAGCCAAAAAACGGCTTGCTTGCTTTTTTTTGGGAGTGGGCATATAGAGGTGATTTAGAATACGCTGGGCGCAAGAAGAAGGCGCTATATCCCCCGCATGCGGCGGGGGATATAGCAAATAAATCACCGCATTTGGACACACTTCTTTTTTATGTGTTTTGCTTTTGCGAGGTGCGCCTACTCCCCCTCGGCAAAGTCCTGTCGGTCGCTACGGTACTGCTTGGGCGGAATACCCGTCTCGCTCTTGAATAGCCTTGTAAAGTAATTACTGTCCACAAAGCCGGTGCTCTGGGCTATCTCGTTTATGTTCAGCTCGGTGTTGCGCAAAAGGTATCTCGCTTTATTTATGCGCAGTTGCTGAAGATGACGTGTGGGAGATATGCCGTAGTGCTGGGTGAAAAGACGCCTAAACTGCCTCTCGGACAAATAGGACATCTTGGCAAGCTCGGTGAGGGATATTGCCTCCGTGAAGTGTTGTTCCATATAAAACACCGCACGATACAGCTTGTTTCCCTCACGGTCTCTGTGTTCCTCGCTCTTTTCGCGCTCCCGCACCAGCTGGGTTATCAGCACCAAAAAACAGCTTTGTATCATCGTTTCAGCGCCTATGTGGCCGTGCTCCGTCTCGTACAGCATCTGCTGGATAATCGGCAGCACAAACATCAGCGTCTCATACTGAAAATGTACCTTGCGCAGTGTGCTCTCCTGCCCTACGCCACCGCCCACCGGCATAAACAGCTCCCGAAACCCCGGGTGCTCACGAAGTCCCTTTGACTGCTTTAGCAGGTCATCCATATAAAATAAAAGGTTTATCACCTCAAGCTTTTGAGGGCTACGCAGGGCGTGAGGGGCATAACTCTCCACAAAGTACACATCCCCCTCGCGCACTGTCACCTCGCTGCCGTTCACCGACAAAATAGCCCTGCCCGCTATAACCACCGAAATCTGTGCATAGTCGTGCACATGCATTTTGTCCGTCTGCGGCACTGTCATGCGCTCCACACAAAAAGGAATGGCCTGCATATTTACATTTTTTTTGCTTTCCTTGTCTATGACGTGGTAGCTGTTTGGCATGGTTTTTCCCTCACAAAAACAGTCGATATGTCGAAAATACGCTACATATACACTAAAAAATACTATGCATAAATCACACTTTTGGCACACACACTTCACCACGACTTCACCGCAACATGCCAAAGTAAGCATCAAACAGAAAACGCATTTGACCCATTAGTGCGCCAATGTGTCCGTTTTATTCTACCCTTGGTGCGCCAAGACGGCTATACTTAGACGTAGCGGACTTTTTTATGGTTTTATGTCTTGTATTATAGCATAAGTACCATGTGATGAAAATACCATATAAACTGCTTGGAGGGGAAAGAACATGCGTGAAAACACAGTAAAAAAGAGAATCAAGAACGGTGAAGTTGTATACGGCACTTTTATCAAGTCAAACGACCCATCTATTGTAGAGGTTGTAGCTCTTGCAGGCTTCGACTTTTTTGTGCTTGACAACGAGCATGTATCCATGGACAGAGAGCAGCTTACAAACATTCTGCGTGCGGCAGAGGCCTACGGCATCACCGCCTTTGTTCGCGTAAAAGAGAACAACAAGGTTGAGGTTCTGCAAAACCTTGACATCGGCTACGCAGGCGTGCAGGTACCCAACGTAGACACACCCGAAGATGCAAAGCGCCTTGTGCAAAGCGTGAAGTACGAGCCCATCGGTACACGTGGCCTTTCCCCCAGCGTACGTGCCGCAAACTACGCAGCGGGTTCTGTTACCGACTACATCAAATACGCAAACGAAAACACCATGATTATCTCCCACTGTGAGACAAAGACATGTGTGGACTGCCTTGACGAAGTGCTGAAGGTTGAGGGCATCGACGTTATCTTCATAGGCCCCATGGATCTTTCCCAGTCCTACGGCCTGACCTCCCAGACAAGCCATCCCACCGTAAAAGAGGCTATCGACACCATCATCGACAAGACAAAGAAGAGCGACAAGGCTCTTGGCACCATCGCAGGTAGCGCCGCCGCCGCAAAGGCATTGGCAGAGCGTGGCGTGCAGTACATCGTGCTTTCCAGCGACCAGGGCATGATAATGAGCTCCTCCAAAGCGTTCCTCAAGGAGCTTCGCGGCGAGTAATAATCGCACCCATGAAACCGAGAGTGGACATGTGGTGTGATTTGCAAGTAAGCTTAAACGTAAAATAGGCTGTATATCCCCCCTGCGGCGGGGGATATACCAGAAACTAACTCACCGCTTTTGCCCACCTGCCCTAAAGCCGCACGGCTTTGCGATGCTATTTACGCACAGCACCGCCCGTGCGGCATCACTTAAAATCGTTTTGGAAAAGAGGCATATTCATGCAAAAAGTACTTATCACAGAGCCTATCCATCCCGCAGCGGTGGAAATGCTGAAAAGTAAATTCGAGGTTGTGCAGGGCACAGGCACCGACGCAGACACCATCATCCGTGAGGGTGCGGGCGCAGGTGGTATTCTTGTGCGTGTTGCCAAAATCCCCGCCGCTGTAATAGAGGCACTGCCCGAGCTAAAGGCTGTGGGCAAGCACGGCATCGGTGTGGACAACATCGACGTTGCCACCGCCACCCAAAAGGGCGTGTGCGTGGTAAACGCACCCACCAGCAACATAAACGCAGTGGCGGAGCACACGGTGGCTCTCATCATCGCCATGACCAAAAACCTTGTGGTTTTGGACAACTCCACCCGCAAAGAGGGCTTTGCAAAGCGCAGTGCATACACAAACACCGAGCTTTTGGGCAAGACTGTCGGCCTTGCCGGCTTTGGCCGCATCGCACGCCTTGTGGGCAAGATGCTCAGCGGCTTTGGCGTAAAGCTTGTGGCATACGACCCATACGTGAAGCAGGAGGACGTAAAGGACCTTGGCGTCACCATGATGAGCCTTGATGAGGTTCTCGCCTGCTCCGACTTCCTCAGCGTGCACGTGCCGCTCACCGACGAGACAAACAAGCTGTTTGGCAAGGAGACCTTTGCCAAGATGAAAAAAGGCTCCTACATCGTAAACGCCTCCCGTGGCCCTGTTTTGGACGAGGATGCGCTGTACGACGCACTCACAAGCGGCCAGCTCGCAGGCGCAGGGCTTGACGTGTTCGACCCCGAGCCCCCCACTGCCGACAACAAGCTGTTCAGCCTTGAAAACGTAGTCGTCTCCCCCCACAACGCCGCTCTCACCGATGCCGCACTGTATGCGATGGCATGGGACAGCGCAGTGGGCATTGCGGACGTTTTGGAGGGCAAGTGCCCCGAAAACCTCGTAAACAGGGATGTTCTTGAGAAGATTTCTTTTTAAGCACATAGGTAATTTTTAGCTAAAAAACGGAGCGTTTCAAAAAACACTCCTTAATGTTTCACATTATCCAAAAACAAATTTTAATTCATGGAGGAACTTTAATGTCTTATACCACCGTTTACCATTTCAAAAACGAAAATGGCGTTGAGAATGTCATCGACCAGCAAACTTCGGACATGAACTTTATGGGCTTTAAGCGCATTCTTTTGGATGCCGGCCAGACACTCACCTACACCGTTGAGGGCGAGGAGCAGGCTATCGTGCTTCAGTCGGGCGATTTCACCGCAAGCGTTGAGTACAAGGGCGAGAAGGTTATCGACAACAAGGGCGGCACTCGTGGCAACGTTTTTGATGACCTGCCCACAGCACTTTACGTTCCCCCCACCGCAGTGGTAACACTCAGCAGCAAGAACGGCATGGAAGCTCGTGTGTTCACCGCCGCATGTGAGGAAGCAAACGCACCCTACTTCTGCCCCCCCGAGGAAGTGGAAGAGGGCCAGCCCGGCACATACATCTACAAGCGCAAGTACCGCTTTATCTTCGGCGCACCCGGCAAGCCCAACGACAAAATCACACGCCACCTCATCGTGGGCGAGTCTGTGTCCGTTGCGGGCGGCTGGATTGGCTTCCCCGCACACCGTCATGACTATGTCACCGACAAGGAGTGCATCCTGGACGAAATCTTCTCCTTCCAGGTGCGCAGCGACGCTCCCGACGGCCACGGCGGCCTGCTTGTTCACGGCTTTGACCTTGACAAGGATGGCAAGACAAAGCTGTGGGATGAAGTCAGCGTAATCGAGTCGAGCGACACCGCAGTTGCACTGCCCACCGGCTTCCACACCACCGTTGCGCTTCCCGGCAGCGAGGGCTACCTGTTCTGGGGTCTTGCAGGATGCAACAAAGAGGACAAGAAGTACATTGTGCAGTTCGACGAGCGCTACAGCTGGCTGGAAGACTGCCTGTACTAAATCAGGTAGTGCCAACAAACCCTACATAACTATACGCTCTGCCGCAAAAATTGTGTAGCAACTTTTGCGGCAAGAGCACGCTTTAGCTTGCCACAGTGGCAAGCACAATACTCAAACACTACCGGGGACAATATATGAATCTTGCACAGACAATTAAGGACACCGCGCTAAATAAAGGCGAAATTGCGCTGTTTTGGCTGGGTCAGGCGGGCTTTTTAATCAAAGGCTCCAGCGGTGTTACCATCGCCGTTGACCCCTACCTTAGCGACTGCGGCTACCGCATGAAAGATTACGACGCCGAATTCAAGCGCATCTCCCCCGTGCTCATTGACCCCTCCGAGCTTGATGTGGACCTGTACCTTATCTCGCATCACCACTTCGACCACTACGATTTCGACACAGTGCCCACAGTGGCAAAGCGTGAAAACGTAGTGTTCTGCGGGCCTTCGGGTGTGCAATCGTTTTTGGAAAAGGACGGTGTTCCCGCAGAGCGTCGCATTGTGCTGGACAGAGGTATGAGCACCTCTTATAAAGGCATTGAGGTTAGCGCAACGCTTGCCGACCACGGCGAGATGGCACCCGATGCAATAGGCGCTATTGTGCAGGTGGACGGCGTGAAGGTGTGGTTTGCGGGGGATACCTGCTACCGAGAGGATGTTTTTAGCGAGGTTGCCACCCAAAAGCCGGATGTCGCAGTACTGCCCGTAAACGGTGCGTTCGGCAATCTTACCGCCGAAGAGGGCGCTATGGCGGCAGGGGCCGTGGGTGCTCGCATTGCTGTGCCCTGCCACTTTTGGACATTCATGAAGCACAGGGGCGAGCCGTGGCTGTTTGCGCCAAAGCTGAATGAAATTGCCCCCGAGTGCACTCCCGCTTACATGCGTCAGGGCGAGTGCATCACTATTAAGAGTGTAGGGTGAAATTCACATTGCAAAAAAAGGGCTTTTGCCCATGATTTGTCGGCGGCAAAGCCGTCGGATGTACCAAAGTATCAAAAAGTAACTCAATAATTGACACAAGGGGTATCATCTTATGACAAGACGTGAACGTGTTATGACAGCACTGAACCATCAGATTCCCGACCGCATTCCCACCGACATCGGTGGTATGCACAACCTCACCACAATGCACCGTGACTGCTACGCAAACCTCAAGGCTTACCTTGGCCTAAAGGAGGATGCCACCATTGCATCCACACGTAGCCAGGCTATCCTGCCCACAGAGGAGCTGCTCACCCGCTTCCACTCTGACTGCTATCCGCTGTTCCCCGCCCTGCCCGAGTGGGAGAAAAACCCCGTACCGCAGGAGGACGGCAGCCTTACTTACGTTGACGAGTGGGGTGTTATGTGGCGCAAGAGCGAGAGCGCAATCTACTTTGACGCTCAGGGTCACCCCATGAAGGACATCACACTGGATAACTTCGACAGCCAAAACTGGCTCAGCCCCGACTACGACTATGGCTACGATGCACTTGCCGAAAAGGCAAAGCAGATGTATAATGATACTGACTACGCTTTGGTTGTAAACGGTCCTTTGGACGGCGCAACCTACTGCGTAGGCCAGCAGCTGCTCGGCTACGAGGCATATTTTGTCAAGCTCATGATGGAAAAAGAGCTTATGCACAAGATGATGCAAAAAATCGTGGACTTCCAAATCGGCCAATGGCGTCAGATTTTCGACAAGATGGGCGATTACATCAGCGTTTGCCGCATGAGCGATGACCTCGGCAGCCAAAAAGCTCCCCTCATGCGTCCCAAGGTGTACCGTGAGATGATAAAGCCCTACCAAAAGCAGGTGACAGACTACATCCACAGCCGCAAGCCGGACGTGAAGATTGTTTACCACTGCGACGGTGCTATCATGCAGTTCCTGCCCGACATGGTGGAGATTGGCATGGACGCATGGAACCCCGTGCAGGTTACCGCCGCAGGCATCGACGACACAGCCGCTATCAAGGCAGAGTTCGGCGACAAGATTGCATTTTGGGGCGCAGGCTGCGACAGCCAGCAGGTTATCGCAAACGAAAAGCCCGATGTTATCCGTGCGGAAGTTCGCCGTCGTATCAACGACCTTGCTCCCAATGGTGGCATGATTCTCGGCTCTATCCACAACCTGCAAAAGAACGTTCCGCCCGAAAATATCGTTGCTTTCTATGATGCTATCAACGAGTATGCGGACGTGTTCTACAAAAACGGCGGCAAGGTATAGCCTGTCGCCCTGCGGCCTGCGGCGAGCATTGCGCATTGCAATCACCGCCGCAGTGCCCCACTAAACTTTGTTGTTCTATATATATTCTCTTATAAAAGAAAGGAAGTACAAAAAATGAGCAAAGTAGAACTCAAGCTTGGCAATCGCGATTCCATCTGGTTTCAGGACAACTCCGCAGCAGTAAACGTTGCATACACAAAAGAGGTATGTGACCTTGCTATCCTGCCCCTCGGCGCTATCGAGCAGCACGGCCCCCACTGCCCCTGCGGCAGTGACACTTTCAACGCTATCGGCATTGCCGAGGCTGTTGCAAAGAAGAGCGGCGCTATGATTCTGCCCTGCCCCATGTACGGCGCACACCCCCACCACCACTGGGGCATGCCCGGCACAATCCCCCTGTCTTTCGAGACACACATCGGCATGATTATCGACATCATCCGTGGCGCAGCTATCTCGGGCTTTAACAAGTTCCTGATTATCTCCGCTCACGGCCAGACAATGTCCATGTTCACAGCTATCCACAAGGCTGGTATCGAGGGCTTCTACACCATCGGTAGCACATGGTACGACTTCCTGCGTGACAACAAGAAAACTCTTGACACATACATGTGGCACGCAGACGAGGCAGAGACCTCCGTTGCTCTTAGCCAGTATCCCCAGTGGGTACACATGGAGCTGGCCGTTCCCGGCACAGTTACCGCAACAATCCCCGCAAAGTGGAAAATCGCTCCCGGCCAGGCTGCTGAAGAGGGTATGCTCTACCACTTCGAGGGCACATTCGGCCTTCCCGAGAAGGACGACATGCCCACAGGCGTTATCGGCGACCCCACCTTGGCAACAAAGGAAAAGGGCGACAAGCTGGTTGACCGTGTATCCGACCTGTACACCGACCTTATCAACGACATCATGAAGAACCACCCCATCGGCAAGAATCCCCTGGGCTTCCGCAATCCCCTGGGCTACACCGGTGCGGACATCATCGAGTACGATGCAGACCACACCGACAAGGGCTACCCCAAGTACTGGTAGTCTTACGCCCTGCGCATGTTAAAAGACATGCGGCATGAAGTTTTAACACAATCCGCTTGTGTGCGGCATCTTTTGAGGTGCCGCACACATAGGCGGCTTGTCACAAAAACCCGACTACATTTGTTTCGCAAGTGTGATTGGGTTTTTGGGCAAGCAATACAGCTCACTAAATAGTGCCTGTGTAGGTTTAGGAAAGCGTGTTTTGAGCGATTTTCGCCCTGTAATAAGCGAAAACCTCCAAGATAAGCTATCCGAACACTTACATAGACACTGTAAAACGAAGACGAGGAGAGAAACGCATGAAAACACGTGTTGGCATTGTACACACATTCCTTTACTCGGTAGAGGACATCAAGGAGCAGTTCAAAAAATATCTTCCTGATGTTGAGATGATTAACATCATCGACGACAGCCTTTTGGAGGAAGCTTTGCAGAACAAAGGCCTCACCCCCGGCATCATCAGCCGTATGAGCGACTACTACCAAAACCTACAGGACCTGGGCTGTGCCGTTGCGCTGAACCAGTGCTCTTCCGTGGGCGAGTCTGCGGATGTTGCCGCTGAAATGTGCACCATGCCTATCCTTAAAATCGACGGCCCTATGGCTAAAAAAGCCGCAGAGCTGGGCAGCAAGGTTGCTGTTATCGCAACAGCCATCTCCACAGTAGAGCCCTCCAGCCGCCTTGTAGAGGCAAAGGCAAAGGAGATGGGCAAGGACGTCACCGTTTCCCGCTGCTATGTAGAGGGCGCATACGAGATGCTGCTTAAAACAGGCGACCGTGACGCACACAACAAGATGGTTATCGCAAAGGTTGAGGAAGCTGCAAAGACCCACGATGTAATCGTGCTTGCACAGGGCAGCATGTATCGCCTTGTTCCCATGCTCAGCCACATCACAGTGCCCGTGCTCACCAGCCTTGAGACAGGCGTTGAGCAGATTAAGGATTTCCTCAAGCTGTAATTTTTTTGAAAGTGGACATGTGCAGCATTGGTTTAGCGGTATATCCCCTCGTCTGTGGCAGTGGGATATACAAAAAACAAGCATCTCTTTTGTCCACATCTAATTTTAGTATGCTCTATTATTTCGATAACACATCAGCGCATACATTATCAAGTGCGATAAGGAGAGGAACGTATGAAACCGCGCGTTGGCATTGTACACACATTCCTTTACTCCGTAGAGAGCATCAAGGAGCAGTTCAAAAAATATCTTCCTGATGTTGAGATAATTAACATCGTCGACGACAGCCTTTTGGAAGAGACTTTGCAGAACAGGGGGCCCACCCCCGGCATCATCAGCCGCATGAGCGACTACTTCCAAAATCTACAGGACCTTGGCTGTTCCGTTGCGCTGAACCAGTGCTCTTCTGTGGGCGAGTCTGCGGATGTTGCCGCTGAAATGTGCACCATGCCCATCCTTAAAATCGACGGTCCTATGGCTAAAAAAGCTGCAGAGCTGGGCAACAATATTGCTGTTATCGCAACAGATATTTCCACCATGGGACCCTCCAGCCGCCTTGTAGAGGCAAAGGCAAAGGCGATGGGCAAAGATGTCACCGTTTCTCGCTGCTATGTAGATGGCGCATACGAAATGCTTCTCAAAGCAGGCGACCGTGACGCACACGACAGAATGGTTATCGCAAAGATTGAGGAAGCTGCAAAGACCCACGATGTAATCGTGCTTGCACAGGGCAGCATGGACCGCCTTGTTCCCATGCTCAGCCACATCACAGTGCCCGTGCTCACCAGCCTTGAGACAGGCGTTGAGCAGATTAAGGATTTCCTCAAGCTGTAATTTTTTTGAAAGTGGACATGTGCAGCATTGATTTAGCGGCACATCCCTGCTTTTCGGCACTGACAGGCGGCTTTAATGCCGTAAAACTTATGTATACCACAATATTATATATATTATTGGAGGGACAACAATGGAAAAAGTAAAAGTAGGCGTAGCAGGTTATGGCGTTATCGGTCAGCGTTTGGCCGACGGCGTTGCTCTTCAGCCTTGCATGGAGCTGGTAGGTATTGCAGATTTGGCACCCACCCTTTCTATCCGTGCACTCAAAGAGCGTGGAATGCCTTATGATTTGTACCTTGTAGATGGTGCAAACAAAGCAGATTTCGACGCACTGGGCATCCCCGTAAAGGGTTCTTTCGCAGACCTTATCTCCAAGGTTGACGTTATGCTGGACTCTTCCCCCGGCGGCGTTGGCGCAAAGAACAAGGAGCTGTACGAGAAGGCAGGCGTTAAGGCTATCTTCCAGGGCGGCGAGAAGAACAGCGTTGCAGACGTTTTCTTCCACGGCTATGCTAACTTTGAGCAGGGTCTTGGCAAAGACTACCTCAAGCTCACCAGCTGCAACACCACAGGCCTTATCCGTGCTGTTGACTGCCTGGACCGCGCTTGTGGCGTTTCCAAGGTTGCTATCACCATCATCCGCCGCGTGGCCGACCCCGGCGATTACCATCGTGGCCTGACCAACGCACTGCAGATGGACAAAGCTCCCTCCCACCAGGCTGTGGACCTTATGACCATCATGCCCCACGTGGAGGCTACAGGCATCCTCGTGCACACACCCGTTACCCACGGCCACATCATCACTGTTTTGGCCAGCGGCAAGGACGGCAAGAAAATCACAAAAGAGCAGGCACTCGAGGCTTTCAGCAAGCACCCCCGTATCCGCATAGTGCGCATCGACGACGGCTTCAAGGGCAACGCTTCGCTGTTCCGTTATGCTCGTGACCTTGGCAATATGCGTGGCGATATGTACGAAATTGCTCTGTGGGAAGACAGCGTTGTGGAGAGCGGCAACGACATCATGTTTGCCATCAACATTCCTCAGGAAGCTGTTACCATCCCCGAGACCCTCGATGGCGTGCGTGCTGTTATGAACATGCAGCCCACCTGCGAGGAAGCTACAGGCGAGACAAACAAGAACCTCGGCATCGGCAAGTGGAAGGCTTAATTTGCTGTGCATAGTCCCTATATAGTGTCGTCATAAGTTGAAGCAAGCAGATTTTGAGCAATTTTTTTGTCAGACAAGGCGGAAAAACGATGCACTCCTTTGTGGAATGCGAGTTTTGACTACGTAGTATGGCGGAAAAATTGCCAAAATATGACGGCTGAACACTTGTAACGACACTATATGAAGGGTAGATTTATGTTTGTGCTTAATGCCGGGCCCGGAAAAGCCGGTCCCGGCATTTTTCAGCGGTGGATATACAGCACAAAAGCTACACCACCGCTTTTATCCACACCCCAATTTTCTATTTTTAGGAGGAAACCCAATGCGGTTTGGTATCCATACACTGGACGACTACAACCTGTCCGGCAAAACAGTTCTTTGTCGTGTAGACATGAACCAGCCTGTGGACAGAGAGAAGGGCACGCTGAAAAGCATCACCCGCATCACAGCCTGCCTGCCCACCCTGCAAAAAATCTCCGATGCCGGCGCAAAGCTGGTGCTCATGGCGCACCAGGGCAGCGACATCGAGTACAAAAACTTTTTCACCACAGCCCCCCACGCAAAGGTACTTAGCGAGCTTATGGGCAAAGAGGTGAAGTTTATAGACGACGTGTGCGGCCCTGCTGCGCGTGACGCCATCAAGGCTCTGAAGGATGGCGAAATCTTGATGCTGGACAACGTGCGCTTTGTGAGCGAGGAGCAGACATTGTTTGAGATGAAGCTTCAGCTCAGCCACGAGGATCAGGCAAAGACACTTATGCCCCAAAAGCTTGCGCCCCTCGGCGACCTTTACGTGTGCGATGCGTTTGCCGCCTCCCACCGTGACCAGCCCAGCCTTTGCGGCTTTGAGCAGCTGATGCCCAGCGCAATGGGTCTTTTGTTTGAAAAAGAGTTTTGCGTTATCAGCGAGCTGATGGAAAACCCCGCTCGCCCCTGCACCTTCGTGCTCGGCGGCTCCAAGGTGAGCGATGCGTTCCTCATGATGGAGACAGTGCTCAGCAACGGCACTGCGGACACCGTGCTCACAGGCGGCCTTGTGGGTCAAATCCTGCTTGCGGCTCAGGGCAAGGAGATAGGCAGCGCCAGCCGTGGCTTCATCGAGAAGACAGGCTACACCGAGTACATCGAGAAGAGCAAGGCTGTGCTTGCAAAGTACGGCGACAAAATCAAAATACCCGAAGACCTTGCAAGCATTGTGGATGGCAAGCGTGTGGAAGCGATAGTGGGCGAAGTTCCCGCAGACTTCGACGGCCTTGACATAGGCGCAAACACTGCTAAGAAGTACGCCGAGTTCATCATGAACAGCAAAACCGTGTTTGTAAACGGCCCTGTGGGTGTGTTTGAAATGGCAGAAACAGAGCTTGGTACAAAGGTTATTTGGGACGCGCTGGGCGACACCGAGGCGTACACCGTTTTGGGCGGCGGCGACAGCATTACCGCCACCGAAAAGTACGACAAGAAGGACAAAATCGGCTACATCTGCACAGGTGGCGGCGCACTTATCCGCTTCCTTACGGGTGAGGAGCTTCCGGTTGTGAAGGCACTGCGCCACGCCGCCAAAAAATTTCCTTTGTAGGTGAATAGTTTGAAACAAGTTTCAAACTAAACCAAATCTAAAATCAATAATGCTCTTATCATCCCTTGTGCTTTGCATGATAAGAGCCGCATATTTCATTGAATTTTGTGCCGATGCAAAGCGGCGGAATGGAGCATTACAATGAAAATTGACATAGGTTACGGCAAGGGCGTGCAGAGCGTCGAGATTGCGGACAAAAACCTGCAAGGGGTGCTTGTCCCAAACGAGGTAGAGATAGCTCGCAGGGGCGCTGAAGCCGCCGAGTACGCACTGCAAAATCCCATCGACTCCCCCCGTCTGCGTGACATAGTAAAGCCGGGCGAGAAAATCGCGCTTATCACAAGCGATGTAACACGCCCCATGCCCACCGCCACCGTAATGCCCGCCATCTTGGAGGAGCTGCGTGCCGCAGGCGTGGACATGAAGGACGTGAGCCTTGTGTTCGGCCTTGGCAACCATCGCCAGCACACGGTTGAAGAGAAGAAAAAGCTGGTGGGTGAGGAAGCTTTCGGCCTTATCGACTGCATCGACAGCGACGAGGAGGGCTTTGTGCCCATGGGCAAGACCCCCCGTGGCACGCCTGTGGATGTCTCAAAGCGTGTGGCCGAGGCGGACCGTCGCATAGCTCTTGGCAACATTGAGTACCACTACTTTGCGGGATACTCGGGCGGCGTTAAGGCCATTATGCCCGGCGTTTCCACCAAAGAGGCCATAAAGTCCAACCACAGCATGATGACAAACCCAAAGGCGAGCGTGGGCATCATCGAGGGCAACCCCGTTCGTGAGGACATCGAGCAGGCAGGCCTTATGTGCCCGGTGGACTTTATCCTGAACGTCGTGCTTGACGAACACAAGAAAATCGTGTACGCTGTTGCAGGGCATCCTGTTAATGCGCACCGTGAGGGTTGCCGCTTTTTGGACACACTCTACCGTGTGGGTATCGACGCACCTGCGGACATCGTAATTGTCAGCCAGGCGGGCGCACCCAAAGATTTGAACCTCTACCAGACACAAAAGGCGCTGGACAACGCAAAGTTTGCGGTGCGTGACGGCGGCATTATAGTGCTGGTGGGCGAGTGCGGCGAGGGCCTGGGCGAAGAGACGTTTGAGCGCTGGATGGAGGAGGCCAAAAGCCCCCGTAGCCTTATCGAGCGTGTGGAGGCGGACTTTGAGCTGGGCGGACACAAGGCGGCCGCCATCGCTATGGTTATAGAGCGTGCGGACATCTACCTTGTTTCAAGCATGAGCGAGGAGACTGTAAAGGGAATGTTTATGCACCCCTACACCTCGGCACAAACAGCACTGAGCGATGCGCTGGCAAAGCTGGGCGAGGACGCAAAGGTGCTTGTCATTCCTTACGGCGGCTCTACGCTGCCCTCTGTCAAATAGCTTGCACATAGTATGCCATTACGGCGTACTATCGCATGTTTTGTGAATTTTTTATCGGTCTCTGCCGTTCATGCAAAAAGTACCATTCCCATCGCATGAACATATCATCTTATCAACAAACATCATTATGATGAAGAAAGGACTAATTAACATGGATTACGCAGCAGAATCACTCAAAATGCACGAAAAACTGATGGGCAAAATTGAGGTTGTTTCCCGTGCACCGGTAGACACCACAGAGGCCCTCTCCCTTGCTTACACCCCCGGTGTTGCACAGCCTTGCATTGAAATCAACAAGGACTACTCCAAGAGCTTTACACTCACCCGCCGTGGCAACATGGTGGCTGTTATCACAGACGGCACCGCTGTTCTCGGCCTTGGCGACATCGGCCCCGAGGCAGGTATGCCCGTTATGGAAGGCAAGTGCGTTTTGTTCAAGGAGTTCGGCGGCGTGGACGCATTCCCCTTGTGCATTCGCAGCACCGACGTTGACACCATCGTTGAGACCATCGCCCTTTTGGCAGGTAGCTTCGGCGGCATCAACCTCGAGGACATCGCAGCTCCCCGTTGCTTTGAAATCGAGCGCAAGCTGAAGGCACGTGAAGATGTTGATATCCCCATCTTCCACGACGACCAGCACGGCACAGCTATCGTAACACTTGCAGGCATGATTAACGCACTTAAAGTTACGGGCAAAAAGCTGGACGAAATCAGCGTTGTTACCACAGGCGCAGGCGCTTCGGGTATCGCTATCATCAAGCTGCTCATGGCTTTGGGCCTCAAGGACGTTGTTATGTGCGACCGTACAGGCGCTATCTACGAGGGACGTGACAACCTTAACCCTGAGAAGGAGGAGATGGCAAGAATCTCCAACAAGCTGATGAAGAAGGGCAGCATCCAGGACGTTATCAAGGGTGCAGACGTGTTCATCGGTGTTTCCGGCCCCGGCACAATCACCCCCGAGATGGTTTCGAGCATGGCCGACAAGGCTATCGTGTTTGCTTGCGCAAACCCCACTCCCGAAATCTTCCCGGATGAGGCAAAGGCAGCGGGCGCAGCTGTTATGGCTACCGGCCGTAGCGACTTCCCCAACCAAATCAACAACGTGCTGGCTTTCCCCGGCGTGTTCCGTGGCACTTTTGATGCTAACGCTTCGGACATCAACGACGACATGAAGATTGCTGCGGCTTACGCTATTGCAGAGCTTGTGTCGGACGAGGAGCTTTCCGCAGAGTACATCATCCCCAAGGCATTCGACCCCCGTGTTAAGGATGCTGTTGCAAAGGCTGTTGCAGATGCTGCCCGCAAGAGCGGCGTTGCTCGCGACTAATCCCCTTACTTACAAAGCGCACATGCGCTTTACTGAAAGCTCTGCCCGTGCAAAATCGGGCAGGGCTTTTTTATTTTCCGATAAAGCTTCCCCATTCCTAATTCCTAATTCCCAATTCCTAATTCTCAATTCTTAATTCTCAATTCTCAATTCTTAATTCCCAATTCCTAATTCTCAATTCCTAATTCTCAATTCCCAATTCTCCATTCTCCATTCTCCATTCTCCTCAAATTATGCTATAATAATTTTATAGTACATTATCCACCTAAAGAACCTACACACGAAAGGAATCCCATGCAAACACTCAAAGCAAACCTGCGCCGTGAAGTAAAGCAAAAAGTGAAAAATTTCACGCCCGAATATCTAAGCTCATCGGATGAGCAGATAACAAACAGCCTGCTTGCCATGCCCGAGTTTTCCGCCGCTACGATGATGTTTATTTACATAAGCGTGGGCAGAGAGCCGCACACCCACACCATGATAGAAACCGCACTGCAAAAGGGCAAGCGTGTGTGCGTGCCGCTGTGCCTTGGCGATGGCATAATGCAGGCGAGGGAGATTTTTTCGCTAAACGCCCTGCAAAAAACCTCCATGGGTCTTTTAGAGCCTGCGCAGGATGCGCCGATAGTCCCCCTAAACGAGATAGATTTTATCGTAGCGCCCTGCGTTGCCACCGACAAAAAGGGTATGCGCCTTGGCAGGGGCGGCGGCTACTACGACCGCTTTTTGAAAAAAACAAAAGCGCCGCTCGTGTGCATCTGCCGAGAGGCGCTGATGTACGAGCAGCTCCCCTTTGATGAGATGGATGTGCCCCTGCCGATGATTTTAACGGAGGAGAAGCTTTATCACTTTTAGATAGTAACTATAAAAGTAATTTGTACGTTAAGTGCGAGAAGAATGCAGTATATCCCCCCGCCGCAGGCGAGGGGATATACTAAAGAAATCAAACCTACGTTTTTGTCCACACCCAAAGAGGCTTTTATTTCCCAAAGGAGAAAAATATGCTTACCTACGATATTATCGCAAAAAAACGTGATGGCGGCTCGCTAAGTGCCGAAGAGATTGCCTTTTTGGTGGATGGCTTCACAAAGGGCGATGTGCCCGACTACCAGATGGCGGCATTTTTGATGGCGGTGTACCTGCGTGGCATGAACGATGCAGAGACTGCGGCGCTCACCCACTGCATGGCGCACAGCGGCGATGTGGTGGACCTCTCGCCCATCGGTGGGCTTACAGCGGACAAGCATTCCACAGGCGGCGTGGGGGATAAAACCACGCTGATATGCGCTCCCATCGTGGCAGCGTGCGGGGTGAATATCGCCAAGATGAGCGGCAGAGGCCTTGGCCACACGGGCGGCACGGTGGACAAGCTTGAGTCCATCCCCGGCCTTCGCACCGAGCTTAGCGAGCGTGAATTTTTTGAGCAGGTAAAGAGCATCGGCATTGCGGTGGTGGGCCAAAGCGGCAACCTCGCCCCCGCCGACAAAAAAATATACGCACTGCGTGATGTCACCGCAACGGTGGAAAGCCTTCCGCTCATTGCCTCCAGCATCATGAGCAAAAAGCTTGCGGCAGGCAGCCGCAGTATTCTCTTGGACGTAAAGTACGGCAGTGGCGCTTTCATGCACACAGCTCAGGACGCCATAAAGCTTGCAAGTGCAATGGTAGCCATAGGCGAACATAACGGCCGCAGGACGGCGGCGCTTATCACAAGCATGGACGTGCCGCTCGGCTTTTGCGTGGGCAACAGCCTTGAGGTGAGCGAAGCAGTGCAAACGCTAAGGGGCAACGGCCCTGCGGACTTGACACAGCTTTGCCTTGAGCTTGCCGCCAACATGCTGATTTTGTGCGACAAGGGCGACTATGACACCTGCCTTGCGCTCGCAAAGCAGGCACTTTTCAGCGGCAGTGCATTTGAAAAGCTGTGCCAAATGGTCACGGCGCAGGGCGGAGATGCCGCTGTGCTAAAAGACCCCTCGCTATTCAAAAAGCCAGCCGTGTGCCACACCGTGTATGCAAAAAGCTCGGGATACATCGGCGGTATGGACACAGGGCTTGTGGGCACTTGCGCTCTTTTGCTGGGCGCAGGCAGGCGCACAAAGGAGGATGTCATAGACCACTCGGCGGGCATCGTCCTGCTGAAAAAGACGGGCGATGCGCTAAGCGAGGGGGATGCCATAGCACGGCTGTACACCTGCGACAAACAGCGTGCGGCCGAGGGCGAGGCGGCACTGCTGAACGCTGTGCACATCACACAGGAAAAGCCGAATGTACCGCCACTTATACACGCACTCTCCGACAAAAACGGCACGCATTTGCACGGCGTGTGATTTTTGCTGGGCAAAGTTTTTTGACCCCTTTGCCATCAAATCACCTCTATGTGTCCACTCCCATTTTTAACAAACACAAAAATAAAACGGCGAGCCGCCCAATGCTTTTTGGGAAGTCCGCCGTTTTTATTTTATTGTTCAACTTATGCCACACACCTGTGGGCACAGCCTTTGCTACACACCCTTCACAAGCGCCGTAGCTTCGTCGCAAATCCCCTCTGCGGTAAGGCCAAACTCCTTCAGCAATTCCGCCGCAGGGCCCGAGTGCCCAAACACATCCTTCACGCCCAGCCTTTGCACCCTTGCAGGGTGGTGCTGTGCCGTCAGCGAGCACACCGCCTCCCCAAGGCCGCCTATGATGCTGTGCTCCTCCACCGTGAGGATACACCCGCACTCCCTCGCAGCTTTCAGCACCAGCTCCTCGTCCAGCGGCTTTATGGTGGCTATGTTTATCACTCGTGCGCTGATATTCTGCTGTGCCAGGCGCTGTGCCGCCTCAAGCGCAGGTGCTACCATGATGCCCGTTGCGATGATGGCAATGTCCTTGCCCTCGCACAGCACCTCACCTTTACCTATCTCAAAGCCATAGTCTTCGCTCTCATGCACGGCCGGCACGGGCATTCTACCAAGGCGCATGTACACAGGCCCGTTGTGGTGATATGCGGCTTTCACCATCGCTTTCACCTCTGCATCGTCAGCAGGGCTCAGCACCACCATGCCCGGAATACTGCGCATCAGCGCAAAATCTTCACAGCACTGGTGGGAGGCTCCATCCTCGCCCACGCTGATGCCGCCATGGCTTGCGCCTATTTTCACATTCAGCCGTGTGTAACCTATGGAGTTGCGCACCTGCTCAAACGCACGGCCTGCGGCAAACATCGCAAAGCTGGACACAAACGGAACAAGCCCACAGGAGGCCATGCCTGCGGCCACGCACATCATGTTCGCCTCCGCAATGCCAGTGTTAAAAAAACGCTCGGGGTGTTCCTTTTCAAAGTAGGCGGTTTTTGTGGACTCGGACAGGTCCGCATCCAGCACCACCACGTTTTTGTGCTGTGAGCCAAGTGCCGCAAGCGCCCTGCCGTATCCCTCACGTGTTGCGCCTTTTGTCGTACTAGCCATCACACTCACCCCCAAGTTCTTTACATACCATCGCTATTTCTTCGCAGGCCTTTGCGTGCTCTTCGTCGCTTGGCCCCTTGCCGTGCCAGCCCGCCTCATTTTCCATAAAGCTCACGCCCTTGCCCTTCACCGTGCTCGCCACCAAGACGCTCGGCTTGCCCTTGACCTTTTTTGCGGCATCAAATGCAGTTGCCAACGCCTCAAAGTCGTTGCCATCCACACAAAACACCTCAAAGCCAAACGCCGCCATCTTCGCATCAATGGGCTGTGCGCTCATCACATCGGCGGTGGCGCCGTCTATTTGCAGGCCATTTACGTCTATTATGACGCACAGGTTGTCCAGCTTGTGGTGGGCGGCATACATAAACGCCTCCCAGCACTCGCCCTCCTCTATTTCGCCGTCGCCCAACAGCGTGTACACACGGTAGTCATCGCCCGTCACACGCCCTGCCAGCGCCATGCCGCACGCCGCAGAAACACCCTGCCCAAGGCTGCCGGTGCTCATGTCCACACCCGGGGTCAGCTCCATATTCGGGTGACCTTGCAGGCGGCTGCCTATTTTGCGCAGTGTCAAAAGCTCCGACGGCTCAAAAAAGCCACGGTGCGCAAGCGCCGCATACAGCCCCGGCGCCGTGTGCCCCTTGGACAGCACAAACCTGTCCCTATCCGCCTTTTTGGGCTGTTTTGGGTCAATGTTCATCTCCTCAAAGTACAAGTACGTAAATATCTCGGCCGCCCCAAGGCTGCCCCCCGGATGCCCCGACTTTGCGGCATGGATTGCATCCACAATACCCCTGCGCACCTTACATGCGGTACGCTGTAGTTCTTGCTTTTTCTGTTGTGTCAATTCGCATCCCCCGGTTTCCTCAAATACTCTGTACGCCGCAAGTACACTCCCAGCCTTTGGCCACTTTTTGCGACGCTTTTGCCCTAATAGTATAACATCTGTTTGCTCACCTTGCAAACATTCTCGGCGCAAAAAGCCCACTCATTTTATCCCCATTCGCCACCCAAAAGAAATTTTTGCTTATTACGCTAAATTCACCATCATTTTGAAGGAAAAACCTTGCATATTCACAAAATCAGCAGTTACCCCTTGTACGAATCGCCCCTCTACGCAAAATCACGCCCTCCTCAAATACTAATTTTGGTCATTTGAGGTAAATTACTTCTACTGAATTTTGACACACCGCTATTTTTTATGGTATCATTCAATCACTTCTTCAAAGTTGCTTTACGATAAAATGTCGTTTTTTCACCACAATTGTTATAAGTTTTGTGCGGTTTTTCACAAACACTAATTTGTTTTCACAAAATACACACATTAAGTATTGTTTATCTACATCTTATTTGTTAAAATAAACTTGTCACAATCGGGCGAAAATACACAAGCAACTCCGTGTGTTTAGGCGGTGTATTTCAACGTGCTGGTAAAGCATTAAAATTGCTTACCCACGAAGGTTTACTGCATTGCTCGAACGCTTCGCATTTATTTTTGCGATAGGGTTTGCCTGCTACGGTTTGTAGCGCCCAAAGTGAGTTTAATTTGTACCGCCATTTTGTTCCAAATTTTCCAAAAAAGCTCTCACTATCTTCGCACATCTGAATCGAGGTGATAATTTGGCAGACAATTCTATCGAAAGAGTCCGCACGGCCGAAACCACCGCAGAGCAGCTGCTACGCAGTGCGGCGCAAAAAGCCGGAGAAATCGCAGAGGACGCTCAAAGTAAGGCGGCACAACTTTCCCAAGATGCACAGGATGGGGCACAGGCCAAGGCGGCCGAGCAGGTGGCTGCGGCGCAGGAGCAAAACCAAGGCATTCTGAAAGATGCTTTGGCAGAGCTTTCGGGCGAGCTTACACAGCTTGAGCAAAAGGCTCATGCCTCACAGGACAAGGCAGTACAGATGATTCTGCAGGCGCTGGCATAGATAGTGCCGTCACGAGTGTTCGGCCGGCATATTTTGGCAATTTTTCCACCTTGTCTTGCGAAAAAATTACTCAAAATCTGCTCGGTTCAGGCCCATAACGACACTATCTAAATGCGCTGAAAATACCTTAGGAAAGGTGGGATTTACCAAGCTATGGCTGTGCTTCAAATGGAACGTATTCATCTGCTTGCGATGAAGCGGGACAGAAAGGCAATATTAGAGCTGCTGCAACGACGCGGAATAGTAGAAGTGAGCGATGCTGAACAGCAGGACGACGTGTTCAAAACAATGGACACATCCTCCGCCCGAACATTGCTTGAAAAAAACGCCGAAACCGCCCAAAGAGCACTTGAAATTTTAGCGGAGTACTCAAGCGAAAAGTCATCGTTTCTATCCTTCTTGGATGGGCGCACCGGCGTGGATGTAAAAAAAGACGCCGAGTTTGCAAAGCAGCGTGAAGAGGTGCTGAGAGCCGCTCAACGCGTTGTTCAGCTGGACAGGGAGATAAGCGAGGGTAAGGCGGACATTTTGCGCTATGATGCGCAAATCGAGGCGCTAAAGCCCTGGATGAGCCTTTCGGTACCGCTCATATGGAAGGGCACCAAAAAAACCGCTTTCTTCGTGGGAAGCATCGAGGACGAGCACACGCAGGACAGCCTGATTCAGCAGCTGGCCGCCGCAGCCCCGGGCCTTGAAAAGTCTCATTTACAGCTTATTCACAGCAGTAAAGAGCAAACCTGCTTCACGCTTTTGTGCCTGAAAAGCGATGCTGAAATTGCGGAGGAGGCGCTTCGCTCGATGGGCTTTAGCCGTCCGTCGTTTATGTCCTCAAAGCTTCCCTCCGACAAGGAGGCGCAACTTACACAGCGCATCAAGAAGGCTAACGATGCCATCGAGGGCGCTAAGACCGAAATCAAGGACTATCTAAGTCGGGTATCGGACATCCGCTACCTGCAGGACCACATGACAATGCGTGCCGAAAAGTACGATGTCATCGAGCACCTTGCGCAGTCTAAGCATGTGTTTGCGCTAAGCGGATACGTTCCCGCAAAGTATGCGCAGACGCTTTCGACAGAGCTGGACAAGACGTTCACCTGCTCGGTGAGCACCCAGCCTGTGGAGCGTTCGGACGATGTGCCGGTGCTTTTGCAAAACAGCTCCTTCGTAAGCCCGGGCGAAACAGTGCTGGAAAACTACAGCCTGCCCGGCAAGGAGGACATCGACCCAACCTTCGTCATGAGTATTTTCTACTACTTCATGTTCGGCCTCATGTTTTCGGATGCGGGCTACGGCCTCATCATGGCCGCCGTGTGCGGGATTTTGCTACTCGTAAAGAAAAACATGGAGCCAAACTGGCGCAGAAACATCGGATTGTTCTTTTGGTGTGGTGTTTCAACGGTGTTCTGGGGTGTCATGTTCGGCAGTTACTTTGGCGATGCCATACCCGTTGTCACCGAGAGCTTCTTCGGCGGTGCGGTGTTCATTCGTCCCCTTTGGCTGAACCCCATGGAAAACCCGATGACACTGCTGATGTTCTGCCTTGGGCTTGGCATCATACACCTGAGCATGGGCATGGTGCTAAAGGCCATCTCGCTCGCAAGGCTAAAGCAGTTTAGCACCATCGTAATGGATGTGGTGTTCCCACTGCTTGCAGTCTATCCGCTCATTCTTGCGCTCATGGGCAGCGAAATCTTCGAGGGCATGTCCGGCTTCCGTCTGCCCCTGCCCGAAATCGTGACCACTCTTTGCTTCGCATTTAGCGGTATCGGCGTGTTTGGCGTGCTTTTGACAGGCGGCCGCGAGAGCAAAAACTGGTTCAAGCGCATCCTAAAGGGTGCGTACGCACTTTACAACGTGCTCGCAGGCTGGCTGGGCGACATTCTGTCCTACTCTCGCCTTTTGGCGCTGGGTCTTGCCACGGGCGTTATCGCCACGGTTATCAACTCCATGGGTGTTATGGTCGGCGGCGGCGTTGTGGGCTTCATCGCATTTTTAATCATCTTCGCACTTGGTCAGGCGCTCAACTTTGGCATAAACGTGCTGGGCGCATACGTTCACTCGAACCGTCTTGAGTTCGTGGAACTTTTCGGCAAATTCTATGAGGGTGGCGGACGCAAGTTCAACCCCTTTGGAATTCATACAAAGTATTATAAAATTCAGGAGGAACCTCAAAATGGAACTATGGTCTGAGCTTGGTATCTTTTTCGCAATACTCGGTATGGCACTTGCGTCCCTTCTGCCCGGTGTGGGCTCCGCTATCGGCGTTGGCATAGCCGGTCGCTCTGCGGCAGGCGTTGTTACAGACGACCCCACAAAGTTCGGTAAAGCACTTGTTCTTCAGCTGCTGCCCGGTACACAGGGCATTTACGGTCTGCTTATCGCCTTCATCGCCATGACACAAATCGGCCTTCTCGGCGGCAGCCCCGAAATGAGCCTTGCAAAGGGTCTTGCGTACTTCGCAGCTTGCCTGCCCATCGCTTTTGTGGGTCTCGTTTCCGCTATCCACCAGGCGAAGGTTTCGGTTGGCTCGCTCAATCTCTTCTCAAAGCGCCCCGACCAGTTCGGTAAATCTCTCATTTTCCCCGCAATGGTGGAAACGTATGCCATCTTGGCTCTGCTTATCAGCTTGCTTGCCCTATTTAGCATCCCCGCGATGCCCATTTAAGGGGGGCTGATAATGACCGGTCTTGAAAAAATCATTGCAGAGATACAGGACGAGGCCGCACAGGAAGGCAAAGCGCTGACCGACAAGGCCGATGCCGCCGCACAAAAAGTGCTGGATGAAGCCAAGGCGGAAAGCGCCGCCAAGGCGGAGCGCATCCTTGCCGCCGCACAGCAGGAGGTAAAGGATATTGAGCTTAGCCGTCAGAGTGCGGTGGCTCTTCAGCGCCGCCAGCAGATGCTTGCCAAAAAGCAGGTTTTGCTAAGCGAAACACTGCAAAAGGCACAAAGCAGCCTGTATGAGTTGCCCGTAAACGAGTACTTTAATCTTTTGGTTCGGCTTGCCAAGGGTGCGGCACAAAGCGGCGAGGGCATTTTGTTCCTCAATGCGGATGACCTTAAAAGGATGCCAGCAGACTTTGAGGTAAACCTCTCTGCAGCGCTTGCTAAGGGTGCTACACTTTCCATTGCCACCGACACCCGCCCCATAGACGGAGGCTTTGTGCTGAAATACGGCGATGTGGAACAAAACTGTTCTTTTGAGGCAATATTCAACGCACGTGCGGATGAATTTTCCGACCTTGTGCGTGATGTACTTTTTGCCTAGATAGTATCATCATGAGTTGAAATGAGCAAATTTTGAGGGATTTTTTCGCAAGACAAGGCGAAAAAACGATGCACTCCTTTGTGGAATGCGAGTTTTGACAACACCGTATGGCGGAAAAATCGCCAAAATATGACGGCTGAACACTCGTGATGATGCTATCCAAGTAGTGCGGTGGGGTGACTGCGGCCGCTGGGACTTTAGTGTTTTGCGCTGAAATGCACAGGCACGCCGCAGGCCACTGCCCGTATCTACCCTCGCCCTACACAAAATCCCCTGAAAGGAGGCGGCCACTTTGCCGGAAGAGTATATTTATGCGGTTACACGCGTGCACAATCACGAGCAGGGGCTTCTAAGTGAACAGGACCTGCAGCAGCTGATTGCCGCGTCTACCGTGCCCGAAGCGTTCCGTCTACTCAGCGATAAAGGCTGGGGTGCTCCCGAGCTTGCGCAGGACGATACGGATGCGCTGATTGCGTACGAGACCGAAAGAACATGGGCTCTTATGAACGAGCTTGTGGGCGATGTGGAGCATTTTAATGTATTCCGCCTTGCAAACGATTTTCACAACCTAAAGGCTGCCATAAAGCTCGCCTACAGTGCCAACGAAGAAAAGGACCAAGATAAGTACTTTTTGAAGTATGGCACCGTGGAGCTTGAGACCATCATCAAGGCGGCGGATGAGCACAATTTTTCCATGCTTCCCGAGGCGCTTGCGCTGGCAGGAAAGCAGGCGTACGAGGCGCTTGCCCACACGGGCAACGGCCAGGCGTGTGATATTGTAATAGACCGTGCCTCGCTCATCTCCATTTATGATGCCGCACAAAATACCGACAGCGAGCTACTTTCTCGCTATGCCCAGCTAAAGGTGGACTCCGCCAACATCAAAGCGGCGGTACGTGCGTGCCTAATGGGCAAGTCTCGTGAGTTTTTGGAGCGTGTTGTTGCACCTGCGGGCACTGTTGACGCAGACTCGCTCATAAATGCCGCCGCCGATGGTATGGAAGCTATTTACACACTGCTTTCACGTGGCGACTACGCAGGTGCTGTGGACGAGCTGAAGCAGTCCCTATCTGCGTTTGAGCGCTGGTGCGACAACCAACTTATCGAGCTTATCAAGCCCCAGCGGTACAACTATTTCACCATAGAGCCGCTGGCCGCCTATGTTGTAGGGCGGGAGAACGAAATCGCGATGGTGCGTCTTATCTTGTCCGCCAAGATAAACGGCTTGCCTGCCGACGCTCTGCGGGAAAGGTTGCGTGACACCTATGTATAAAATTGCAGTTATGGGCGACAGGGACAGCATTTACGGCTTTGCCTCGGTAGGGCTGGACATCTACCCTGTGGACGCTGAAACCTCGGTGATACGCAAAATCCGCACGCTTGTGGAGGCAAACTATGCCATCATCTACATGACAGAAGCGCTGTTCGAGCAGCTGGGGGATGACCTCGCCCAGTTCAACGCACAGCCACTGCCCGCCATCATTCCCATTCCGGGCGTGTCGGGCAACACGGGCATAGGCATTCGGCGTGTTAAAAAGAGCGTTGAAAAAGCTGTTGGCTCGGACATTATTTTCGGCGACAATTAGGCAGTGCCCAGTATTTTATTCGTTTGTCTCACAGGCGGCTTGGGGGATGGCTTTTGCTTTTCCCGCCGCTCTGCACAACCAAAACCACACGCTTGCCCTGTGTAGCACAAAAGCTGTGCCCACGCTTTGCGGCAAGTATCAGGCGGTTGTTGCGCACGGTGTGCATATTTATGCAGGGCTGTGGCGATAACCCTTTAGGAAGGACTGATTCATAAGAATGAGCAGTAAAGGCATAATCAAAAAGGTGGCAGGCCCCCTTGTTATCGCAAACGGTATGCGTGATGCAAACATGTTTGACGTGGTGCGTGTTGCCGACTCCCGTCTGATTGGCGAAATTATCGAGATGCACGGTGATGAGGCCTCCATTCAGGTATACGAGGAGACGAGCGGCCTTGGCCCCGGCGCACCTGTGGAGTCCACAGGTATGCCCATGAGCGTGGAGCTTGGGCCCGGCCTTATCCAGAGTATCTACGACGGCATCCAGCGTCCGCTGGAGGTCATCAAGGCAAAGACAGGCGCGCGCCTTGAGCGTGGCGTGGAAGTGCCCAGCCTCGACCGTGAGAAAAAGTGGCACTTCACACCCTCCATGGCGGCAGGCAGTGCCGTTGTGGCGGGCGACATTATCGGTACTGTGCAGGAAACAGACGTTATCTCGCACAAAATTATGATTCCTTTCGGCGTTGAGGGCACACTTGCCACAATAGCCGAGGGCGACTACACGGTGGAGGAGACCGTAGCCACCGTAAAGACAGAAAAGGGCGAAGTGCCGGTGATGCTGATGCAGCGCTGGCCGGTGCGCCGTGGCCGTCCTTACAAGCAAAAGCTCTCCCCCGATGTGCCGCTTGTCACAGGCCAGCGTGTTATCGACCTTTTGTTCCCCATCGCAAAGGGCGGCACAGCCGCTATCCCGGGGCCCTTTGGTAGCGGTAAAACCGTTACACAGCACCAGCTGGCAAAGTGGGCGGATGCCGAGATAGTTGTGTACATCGGCTGTGGCGAGCGTGGCAACGAGATGACCGACGTGCTTCGTGAGTTCCCCGAGCTGAAAGACCCCAAAACGGGCAAGAGCCTCATGGAGCGCACGGTGCTTATCGCCAACACCTCCGACATGCCCGTGGCGGCACGTGAAGCGTCTGTTTACACAGGCATCACCATTGCGGAATACTTCCGTGACATGGGCTACTCGGTGGCGCTCATGGCCGACTCCACCTCCCGCTGGGCTGAGGCTATGCGTGAGATGAGCGGACGCCTTGAGGAAATGCCCGGTGAGGAAGGTTACCCTGCGTACCTCGGTAGCCGCCTTGCACAGTTCTACGAGCGTGCAGGCCGTGTGGCAACGCTTGGCGCAGAGGCTCGTGAGGGTGCACTGTCGGTTATCGGCGCTGTATCCCCCTCCGGCGGTGATATTTCGGAGCCTGTTACGCAGGCGACACTGCGTATTGTTAAGGTGTTCTGGAGCCTTGATGCACAGCTTGCGTACGCACGTCACTTCCCCGCTATCAACTGGCTCACGAGCTACTCGCTCTACCTCGATGATGTGGGCAAGTGGTTTGATGCGAGCATTAAGCGTGACTGGATGGAAAAGCGCGGCCGTATGATGCTTCTTCTGCAGGAAGAGAGCGAGCTTGAGGAGATTGTACAGCTGGTGGGCATGGACGCCCTCAGCCCCCCCGACCGCCTAAAGCTGGAGGCTGCACGCAGCATCCGCGAAGACTTTTTGCATCAGGACAGCTTCCACGAGGTGGACACCTACACCCCGCTTGAAAAGCAGTATATCATGATGACACTTGTGCTGGATTACTACGATGCAGCGCTAAAAGCACTCGGCAAGGGCGTTTCTATAAACGAGCTTGTGAAGCTTGCCTCACGTGAGGCAATCGGCCGTATTAAGTATGTGGAGGCGGACAGAGTGCGCCTTGAGTACGAAGGCATCGTAGACCGCATGAACAACGAAATTGGCGAGCTTACGAAAAAGCTGGAAGAGGAGGACATCTGATGCCTAAAGAGTATAGAACAATACAAGAGGTAGCAGGCCCTCTGATGATGGTACGTGGTGTAACCGACGTAACCTATGACGAGCTGGGCGAAATAGAGCTCACTAGCGGCGAGCGTCGCCGTTGCAAGGTGCTGGAGATTGACGGCGGCAACGCACTTGTTCAGCTTTTTGAGAGCTCCACCGGCATTAACCTTGAAAACTCCAAGGTGCGCTTTTTGGGGCGCAGCATGGAGCTGGGAGTGTCGGAGGACATGCTATCCCGTGTTTTTGACGGCCTCGGCCGTCCCATCGACGGCGGCCCGGACATCCTGCCAGAGTTTCGCAGGGACATAAACGGCCTGCCCATGAACCCCTCCGCACGCACCTACCCACAGGAGTTCATCCAGACGGGCGTTTCCGCCATTGACGGCCTTAACACGCTGGTTCGTGGCCAGAAGCTACCCATCTTCTCGGGTAGCGGCCTGCCCCACGCACAGCTTGCGGCGCAAATTGCACGCCAGGCTAAAGTGCGTGGCACATCCGACCCCTTCGCTGTGGTTTTCGTTGCGATGGGTATCACGTTCGAGGAGTCCAACTTCTTCATCAACTCCTTTAAGGAGTCGGGCGCTATCGACCGTACCGTTATGTTTATTAACCTTGCGAACGACCCCGCCGTTGAGCGTATCGCAACGCCACGTATGGGTCTTGCCGCAGCGGAGTACCTCGCTTTCGACAAAGGTATGCACGTTTTGGTGGTGCTCACCGACATTACAAACTACGCTGATGCACTGCGTGAGGTTTCGGCCGCACGTAAGGAAGTTCCCGGCCGCCGTGGCTACCCGGGCTACCTCTACACCGACCTTGCAACACTGTACGAACGCGCAGGACGCCTTGAGGGAAGCGCAGGCTCCATCACCATGCTTCCCATCCTGTCCATGCCCGAGGACGACAAAACCCACCCCATCCCCGACCTTACCGGCTACATCACCGAGGGTCAGATTATCCTTGCACGTGACCTTTACCGCAAGGGGCTTCAGCCTCCCATTGATGTTCTGCCCAGCCTGTCCCGCCTGAAGGATAAGGGTATCGGCGATGGCAAAACACGTGCGGACCACGCAAACACCATGAACCAGCTTTTTGCGGCGTATTCCCGTGGCAAAAACGCAAAGGAGCTTATGACGGTGCTGGGCGAGGCCGCTCTTACGGAAATCGACCTTTTGTACGCAAAGTTTGCGGATGAGTTCGAGGCAAAGTACGTCAGCCAAGGCTACACCACAAACCGTGACATCGAGGAGACCCTCTCCATCGGCTGGGAGCTTTTGCGCATCCTGCCTCGCTCGGAGCTAAAGCGTATTAAGGACGAATTTTTGGATACCTACTACGCACCCGAGGGCACAGCTTCCAAATCCGAAGAATAAAGCCCACCCCTCGTGTGGCTTTTTAGAAGGAGCGTTTCATGGCAAAAAAGCAGGTAAACCCCACCCGCATGGAATTGACCCGCCTAAAGCGCAAGCTTGTCACCGCAAAGCGTGGCTACAAGCTTTTGAAGGACAAGCGGGACGAGCTGATGCGCCAGTTTTTAGAGCTGGTGCGGCAAAACCGTGCGCTTCGTGAAAAGGTGGAGGAAGGGCTGAACAGCGCCGCCCAAAATTTTGCGCTGGCACGCTCTGTCACGCAGGACGCAGTGCTGGACACCGCACTTTTGGCGCCAAGCCAAGAGGTGGGCGTACAGGCGAGCGAAAAAAATGTGATGAGCGTAATTGTTCCCCAGTTTCAAATCACCACCCGCAGTGCGGACGAGAGCAACATTTATTCCTACGGTCTTGCTTTCACCTCGGGCGATTTGGATATGGCTGTTAAGAGCCTTGCGGACGTGCTTCCCGAAATGCTGAAGCTTGCCGAAATCGAAAAGGGTTGTCAGCTAATGGCGGCGGAGATTGAAAAAACACGCCGCAGGGTTAATGCGCTGGAGTATGTTATGATTCCCCAGCTTCAGGAGAGCATCAAGTACATCACCATGAAGCTGGACGAAAACGAGCGCAGCACCCAAACTCGCCTGATGAAGGTGAAGGACATGATGCTGGAGCAGGCACACCGCTATGAGGAACGCATGAACGAAATGGCATAAATTTTAGCCGTATATTTATCAAACTATCTCCGGCAAGGGGCAAGCCTTTTGTCGGGGATTTTCAGTTTGCCATACAATATCAGCACCATAACACATGGGAGTAACCATGTAGCGCCATTTTAGAAATAAAGTTAAACGTAAAAAAAGCGGTATATCCCCCGCCTGCGGCGAGGGATATACCAAAATAATTAAACCATCTCTTTTGCCCACACCCACAAAAAAGGAGACCTCTTATAATATGAAAAAAATTCTTGTGATTATGCTGGCACTTTTGATGATGTTTGCCCTTGCCGCATGTTCAGCCCCCATTGCCACGCCCGATGCCGCAAGCGGCCAAGCTTCCAACGTTCCCTCAATGAATGATAACGATGATGATTCGGACGACTCCGATGATTCGGACGACTCCGATGATTCGGATGACAGCGATGATTCGGACGACCTCGACGATTCGGACGACCTCGACGATTCGGACGACCTCGATGATTCGGACGACCTCGACGATTCGGACGACCTCGACGATTCGGATGACAGCGATGATTCGGACGATGACGATGATACCGACGACCTCGATGATTCCGACGATGACGATGATACCGACGACCTCAATGATTCCGACGATGACGACGACTAAATTTTCATTTTTAGTGCTATTCAACCCACCGTATGTGTGGTATACTGTCATGGTGGATTTGCATAATAGTATGAGAGGACTTTAGATAACAGAATGAATATTTTACGCAAAAAATGGTGGACACTACTTTCTTTGTCATTGGTAATGCTGTTTATTTTTGCAGGATGCTCGCAAGGCTCTGCCTCTGTGGCGGCATCTTCCGAGGCATCGCCATCACAAAGCATGGGTGCATCCGCCCAAAATACAAATGAAGAGGAGCGATTTGTCATGGTAGAGATTAAAATGCAGGACGGCGGAATAATAAAGCTGGAGCTGGATAGCGAGGCGGCTCCCATCAGCGTGCAAAACTTTGTGGACCTTGTGGAGGACAACTTTTACGACGGGCTTATTTTCCATCGTGTTATCGAGGGCTTCATGATACAGGGCGGCTGCCCCGACGGCACGGGCACAGGCGGCCCCGGGCACAACATCAAGGGTGAATTTGCCATCAACGGCTGGGAAAACCCCATCTCTCACGAGCGTGGTGTCATCAGCATGGCACGCCAGGGCGACCCCTTCTACGACTCCGCCGGAAGCCAGTTCTTCATCATGCACGAGGACAACCCGGGCCTTGACGGAAGCTACGCCGCCTTTGGCCGTGTGGTGGAGGGCATGGACGTGGTGGATGCCATCGCCACCACCCCGGTGAGCGGCTCTACACCCAAGACACAGCAGGTTATCGAAACCATCACCATAGTGGACGCGTAGCCTTGTGGGAGCGTTAAAACGTCTATTCGGCTTTTTTTTCAGCCGCAGCCTATTTATATTTTTAATTATAGGCGGGCTGAACACCATACTTTCCTACCTGTTCAGCTTTTTGCTGGTGCAGTATGCAGGCAGCGGGCTTTATGTTGCCACGGCTATACCCTACGCCGTGCTCAGCGTGCCCAGCTTTTACTTTAACAGGCGATTCAGTTTCCAAAGTAAAGCGCCGCTACTGGGCAGTATCATACGCTTTACCGTGATAATTGTGGTCTGCTTTCACCTGTCTTTCCTGCTGAACAACTGGATAGTGCCGCAGATGCGCATTTACCTGTTCCCCGATATAAGCGAAGTTTGGTACACGCTCATTCGCCTTTTGGGCATTCAGGTGGTGTTCACCATGCTGAACTACATCGGCCAGCGGCTGTGGGCGTTCAAAGAGCCTGCACCTGCAAGCATCGCCGACACCGAATAACTTTCACACAAAAAAGGAACGCCGCATACCATGTGCGGTGTTCCTTTTTTGTGTTTTACATATGTTTGGCTTAGCTTAAAATGCAGTTACACTCAGGCTTCACAATTTTGGATTTCACACCGCAAAGTGCCTTCATAGCTATCTCCGCACGCCTTTAGCCGCTACTCGTCCACGCCGTCTATGTCATCGGGCGAGCCCTGCCTAAAGGGCATTTTTCGGGGGCGACCGGTGCGCTTGGGTGCGCTAAACCCCCTCAGCGATATGCCGTTTGGCGCATCAGGTCCTACAAGCGGCGGCGTTGAAATTTTACTTGTAGGCTTTGCGTCACTGTCCTCTGCCACGGTTTTCAGGACGTTTGCGCTCAGCGGCGTTCCCTCGCTTTTAGCATCCTGCACGCTCGGTGATGTGGGGGGAATATTCTTAGCGCCTTTCGCCTTAATCTGTGACAGCGCATTTTCGGCATCCCTCACCGCAGAGGCGGATTCCTCCGCACGAGCGTTTGCCATATCCGCACGCCGTACACCCTCACTCGGTGCAACGAGCGCTCCCTGCGGCTGCATATCTTCCTGTACGTCCTCCAGCAGTAGCGATGCAAGCTTGCTCTTTTTCTTTTTTACCTGTACGTTTTTCGCCGCTCGGCTCTTTACAGGCGCAGATGCTATATCCTCGCTTAGCCCTCCCATGCGTGCATCCTCAAATTGAGGGTCGTAATTTTCGCCAAAAAGTTCCTGCGCCCGTGCATCCTCATCCTTCAAATTTTGGGGCACTTTTCCCGCCTTTCGTAGCGAAGCCAAAAAGCGCAAAATAAATATCAGCGCAAGCCCCAAAAGCGTAAACAACACTATTGTGCCTATCCTATTATTCCCAAAAAACGCCGCCCAGCCCCCGCTTTCGGGCGACTGCGGCGAGTTTGCCACCTGCGGTATAACAGTGACGTCCTCGGAGGCCGCCGGCTGTGCAACCGAACCGGGCAGTCTCGCTTCGCTCGATTGCGACTCTTCGCTGACAGCTGCCACGGCAGAGACATCCGACGTATCGGAGGACGGCGCGCTCTCGTCCGATGTGCCGGACACCTGCGAGGATGAAATTTCAGAAGATACGGCAGGCTGTGAGTCCTCCTCGTCCTCCGAGGAGGATGTACCCTGCGAAGATGAGGCATCCTGCCCTGTTTCAAACAGCGCATCCACATCCTCCACATCCCTGTCCTGCACGGTGTACAGTGCCGTAAAATATGCGTGCAAGTCCTCGTTTTGCTGGCGTGTGAAGCTTTCCTTTTGCGCATCGCTACACTCCATGTATGCGTCCAAAAGGCGCTCCACCACGGCCTCATTCGCCTGTATATCGGGCAGCCACTCGTAGTCTATATTCGCATTTAGCAGTGTGTTCAGTTGGTCCAGAACTTCCTCTGTCTGTACATCGCTCGCAAAGACAGGCAGGGCAGACACAAACATCACAAGTGCTGCCAGCATCGCCACCAAGGCTCTTTTTGTGCGGCTATTTTTCGTCATCCCGTGCTGTTACCTCCTGGGGCAGTAGTATGTTAATCATTGTAAATAGTTGGGTGTGAACAAAAGCGGTGGTTTGGTTTTTTGGCATACCCCTCACTGCAAGCGTGGGGCTATACCGCATTCTTCTCACGTTTAACTTTACTTCTAAAATGGCGCTACATGTTCACTCCAAACGCTGAACTTAAGGACGACTCAGCACATGGAAAAGCCCATCCAAAAGAAGCGTCTCGCATATCTCTATATCTCGCCTGCAATGCGGCACAACCACCTGCGCCGCACCGCCTGTTGCCACCACCGTGGCCAGCGGCCCTATCTCCCGCTCAAAGCGGTCAATCATACCGTCCAGCATACCGGCACTTCCCAGCACCACACCGCTTTTCATGCTCTCGGCTGTGTTGCGCCCCACTGCGTTTTTGGGCGCTTCCAGCGGAATATTCCCAAGCATTGCGGCATTATTCACCAGTGCCTGCAGCGATACATACAGCCCCGGTGCAATGGCAACGCCCTCAAGGTTTCCCTCTGCGTTTATCGCCGTTAGCTTTGTGGCTGTGCCCATATCTATTATCACCGCAGGCAAGGAACGTGTGCTTTGCACCGCAATAGCGCTTGCCAAAATATCCATGCCAAGCTCTTTGGGGTTATCTATATTTACCCGAAGGCCCGCCGCATCTTCAAGGGTCAATATGTGCGGCACTGCGTCCGTAAAATAGGCGAGCGCACGCACCAAATTCGGCGTCAGCGAGGGCACTACGCTTGCTATTGCCACGCCGCTTATCGCCGTACCTTGCAGGTTATGCAGACGCAACAGCGCACTAAACTGCACCGCCAGCTCGTCCGCCTCCATGCTTCTGCCGGTGGATACCCTCGACAAAAAACATATGCGCCCTTCTTTGTATCCCCCAAACACGATGTTGCTGTTTCCCACATCAATCGTCAAGACCATGGCGGGCATTTCTCCTTTGCGGCATATGCTTACGGAAACACCGTATAATTATTGTGTTCAACCAAACAACAAGTAAAGCGGTCTTCAGCATGTTTTGCCAAACCCACATAATACCATACATTAAGTATAGTATTTTATGTGCCTAACCGCAAGAGGGCATGGGTGTTTTGCTTATAAAATTATTGTGCTCCTGAATTATTCTTGGCACACCACATTCATTTTTCATAATGTCACAAACACAAAAGAACCGACGGCAAACGCCGTCGGTTCTCGCTTAAATCCACTTAAATAATGAGTGGCCTGTCGCATTGATTTAGCGATTAAATGCTCTACGTTAAGTACAAAAAGAAAATGGTATATCTTCCCCCGCCAAAGGCGGGGGAAGATATACCGAAAAAACCAAACCGGTGCTTTTGTCCGCACCCCTTAAATTCAAGGCTACACCTACACAAGCGAGCTTGGGCTGATGTCCTCATAATACTCGCTGTACTCCACGGGAATGCTTGCCAGCTCCTCGTCATATACCGCTGTGAGCATCTCGCTTATCGCCATGCTTATCGCCTGCTCACGCACAGCCTCTATTGCGCTTTCGTCCAGCGGTGTGCGCATGATGATGTGGTAGCCGCTGTACCCGCCCATGTCTGCACCGTCGTGCAGGACAGGGGCCGCTATCTCGCCCTCCTCAAGCGCACCCGCCGTTGTGTAGAAAATCTCCACAAGGCCGCTTGTCTCATCCGGCACAAATGTGTATCCGTTGGGGTTGCTCTCAAGGCCGCCGTCCTCTGTGTAAATCGGCATCAGCTCGTCAAAGGTGGCAATGGGGTCCTCGCTTGCAATAATCTGCTCGTACAGCGCCTGCGCACGTGCGAGTGTCTGCTCCTGTGGCAGCCGTGCCGCAAGCTCTGGGTCTATTTGCTCTGCAGTGGGCACGCTTGAGGCATCCGAGGTTACAGCCGAAGAATCAGGTGCTACCTCGGATGTATCCGGCACTGCTTCAGACGTAGGTACAGAGGCATCCGAGCTAACAGCGGAGGCATCCTCCGCCGCTTGGGCGGCGGCCTGTGCAGCGGCATAGTCCTCATCGGTTTGTAGCATAAACAGTATGTGCTTTGCGGTGATGTTTTCCGCTACGTACTCCGCCTGTGCCTCATCGCCTATGGCCTCGCCCTCTTGCTCTTCAAGCTCTGTGTACACCTCTTCTTGAGCCTTTTGGGCACGGTTTTGCTTTTGCACAAGCTGTCTGAAAGCCTCTTCATCCTCTATGAAAATATCATTTACCTGCGCTAAAAATCCATCCACACCCATGTCTTCTTTGTACTGTGTGATGGTATCCTCTATCTCTGTTAGCTCTTCCTCATTTAGCTCAATGCCACGCTCGTCCGCAATGGCAAGCCAGGTATACAGGTTCAAAAGGTCCTGTTCCACCACGCTTTGCAGCTGATACGCAAGCTCCCCGTCGGGGTCATTCTCCCAGTCGGGCGCAGCGGAGCCGTTTGCCGCCGCCTGCTGCTCGGTGTAGTCGATAGTACCGTAGTAATAGTAGCGATACTCCGCCAGCGAAACATCATACTCGCCTATTGTCATGACGGTGTCGTCCATGCTAAGCAGCTGCTCGCCGCCGTTGTACACGCCGGGGTCGGGGTTGTTGGGGTCGTAGCTTGCGGTGTAAAACGCCACCCCTGTTGCGATACCCACCATCAGCACTATGCTGATAGCCAGCAAAATATACCTTCTGATTCTTGACATGCTTTTCCTCCTAAAGGGCACAACGATGTTTTGCCCCGATAGTTATAATCCTTTTATGCAAATCCTGTGCGTGCCATTTGACAGAACATCATTATACACCAGAATTGCACGGCAGTACAGCGGCAAAAGTATTTTTTCTCAAAATGTGCACAAATGCTTGTCTTTTAGCGCACAATTCGGGTATTTTTCGCACCCAAATATACTTTGTGTATATTTGTAGCGCTCCCCTATTCACCAAAAAGCCTAAAATCTACTGCTCAAACATCCTGCGCATTCCCTGAACTTTTCCCATCAGCGTGTCAAACTCATCCGGCGTAAGGCTCTGTGCGCCATCACTAAGCGCATTTGGTGGGTCGTTGTGCACCTCTATCATCAGCCCGCTTGCACCCGCCGCCACAGCGGAAAGCGCCAGCGGCGGCACAAGGTAGCTCATGCCTCCTGCGTGGCTGGGGTCCACAATTACGGGCAGGTGGCTGTGCCTTTTCAGCATGGGTATGGCGGAAATATCCAGCGTGTTGCGCATGGAGGTCTCAAACGTGCGAATGCCTCGCTCGCACAGTATCACCTCGTTGTTGCCCCCTGCCATAATGTACTCTGCGCTCATCAAAAGCTCCTCCAGCGTGCTGGAAAGCCCTCTTTTTAGAAGTATCGGCTTCCTTGTCTTGCCCAGCTCCCGCAAAAGCTCAAAGTTCTGCATGTTGCGTGCGCCCACCTGCAGTATGTCCACATCCGCATTCAAAAACAGCTCTATGTGGGAGGCGTCCATCACCTCGCTGATGAACGGAATGCCCACCACATCTCTTGCGTGGCGCAAAAGCTGCAAGCCCTCCGCACGAAGGCCCTGAAAAGCATAAGGCGATGTTCTCGGCTTGAATGCGCCGCCCCTCAAAAAGTGTGCTCCGGCAGCTTTCACTCTCCTGGCCACTTCCAATATCTGCTCTTCGCTCTCCACACTGCACGGCCCTGCCATCACGGCGAAGTTTGCGCCGCCTATCTTCACGCCCGCCACTTCCACCACCGTGTCGTTTGGGTGGAACTTGCGGTTCGCCTTTTTGTACGGCTCGCTCACCCGCTTCACATCCGCAACGGCGGTGTTCGCACGGATAAGGTCTATGTCCACACCCGAGGTGTCGCCCACAAGGCCTATCAAGTTTGTGTGCTCACCCTCCGAAGCGTGAATAGCCAGCCCCTGCGCAACAAAGCTATTGCACAGCATTTCACGCTCGTTTTGTGTGGCTGTCGGCTTAAAAATGATAATCATATTATAGGTATCCTTTCGTCCACGCACCAAATATGCAGTCGGCATTTTCCACAGTGAAGTATAATGTACACATGCCCGATTGTCAAGCAAACTGCCCTGTCATCCACATTTTTTTCACATCATCCTCCACAAGCCATTTTATCGCTTCATCTGCTGCACAAAAGTATTACTCTTGCCCCAAAACTCCCCTTCCAAACTGTGAAAAATGATAAAATATTCCACGTTTTATTTAACAGGTGTGGACAAAGCGGAAAACAGGGGTGTTCCCCTTGCTTTTCACCGCCCAAAAGGGTACTATAAAAGTGTGAGAAAAACTTTATGTGCTATCACGCATGGGAATTTTCGCTCCTGTGCACTTTAGCGGTTTCTGCTCCTTTATTCTTGCCGTAAACCCTCAATTCATCGTGTGTTTTGCGGCGTATTTTTTCGCCACTTTAAGAGGTGTTTTGGCATATTACCACATCATTAACTGTATCACGGAGGTAAAACGAATATGGCTTTGAAAGTAGCAATTTTAATGGGTAGTGACAGCGACTTGCCCATCGTACAAAAGGCTGTGAACGAACTAAAGGATTTGGGTATTTCGTACGAGGCGCACGTAATGAGCGCACACCGCACTCCCGATGCGGCGGCGGAGTTTTCTAAAAACGCTCGCAGTGCAGGCTTTGGCGTGATAATAGCGGCGGCAGGCATGGCAGCGCACCTTGCGGGTGTTTTGGCGGCGCACACCACACTACCCGTCATCGGCATTCCCTGCAAGGGCGGCGCTATGGACGGGCTGGATGCGCTTTTGGCAACGGTGCAAATGCCCTCGGGCGTTCCCGTGGCAACAGTAGCGCTGAACGGCGGCGCAAATGCGGCGCTTTTGGCGGCGCAGATACTTGCGCTGAGCGATGAGGTGCTCGCTGAAAAACTACAAGAGCGCAAGCAAAAGATGGAAAGCACCATAATGGCAAAGGACGCACAGCTTCAAAAGGAAATTTACTAAATTTTGTGCCGATGCGAAGCGGCGGAATGGAGCTTAGTTTGAAACAAGTTTCAAACTATTTCCCATCTAAAATCAATAATGCTCTTATCATTCCTTGTGCTTCGCATGATAAGAGCCGCATATTTCATTAAATTTTGTGCCGATGCGAAGCGGCGGAATGGAGCATTATTATGCAGAAAAAAGAGCAAATGTACGAAGGCAAGGCAAAAAAAGTATACCTCACGGAGGACGACAGCCTTGTGATTGTATCCTATAAGGACGATGCCACAGCAGGCGACGGCGCAAAAAAGGGCACTATTGTAGGCAAGGGCGCTATAAACAATAGGGTGACAAACCACCTTATGCAGCTGCTGGAGCAAAAGGGCGTGCCCACCCACTACGTGAAAGAGCTAAGCGAGCGTGAGACGGTGGTAAAAAAGGTGGAGATTGTGCCGCTGGAGGTTATCGTGCGCAACATTGCGGCGGGTAGCCTTGCAAAGCGCCTCGGCCTTGAGGAGGGAATGCGCATGGGCAAGACGGTGCTGGAGTTTTGCTACAAGGACGATGCCCTGCACGACCCCATGGTGAACGACTACCACATTCTCGCCATGGGCTGGGCCAGCCAAAAAGAGCTGGATATTTTGGCGGAGATGTCCTTTAAGGTAAACGACATTTTGACCGCTTATCTTAAAGACGCAGGCATCGAGCTTATCGACTTTAAGCTCGAGTTTGGCCGCCTGCCAAACGGCGACATTGTGCTTTCGGACGAAATCTCCCCCGACACCTGCCGTTTTTGGGACACAAAGACGGGCGAAAAGCTGGACAAGGACCGTTTCCGCAGAGACATGGGCGGCGTTGAGGATGCGTATCAAGAGGTACTGAAGCGTCTTTTGGGGGAATAGGCATGAGTTTGAATTGTTTGCCGCTGGATAAGCCGCACGAGGAGTGCGGCGTATTTGGCGTGTACGACAGGGGCGATGTGGAAAACGTGGCGACGCTGTGCTACTACGGCCTTTACGCCCTACAGCACCGTGGGCAGGAGAGCTGTGGCATTGTGGTGAACGACCGTGGTGTTGCCACCGCCCACCGCGATTTGGGGCTTGTAAACGAGGTATTCAACGAAGACACGCTAAGTGCGCTGGGGCAGGGACAGCTTGCGCTGGGGCATGTGCGCTACGCCACCACCGGCGCACGACGCCGCTCAAACGCCCAGCCGCTAATCTCCACCCATGTGAAGGGCACAATGGCCATCTCGCACAACGGCAACCTCACCAATGCGACCGAGCTGCGCATGGAAAAGGAAATGCAGGGCTGTATGTTCCACACAAGCTCGGACACGGAGGTCATCGCCTACACCATCACAGCGGCACGCCTTAGCGAAAAGAGCATAGAGTGTGCTGTGGAAAAGGCGATGCACAAGCTAAAGGGCGCATATTCCCTTTTGGTGATGAGCCCTCGCAAGCTCATCGCCGCACGTGACCCCAACGGATTTCGTCCGCTGTGCATGGGCAAAATAGGGGAAAGCATCGTGTTCGCCAGCGAGTCGTGTGCGCTGAATGCGGTGGGCGCAACGTTTGTTCGGGATATAGAGCCGGGCGAAATTGTGTGCGTCACAAAAGATGGTGTGCAGAGCATACGCACCCACTGCGGCGCAAAGTCCTCCATGTGTGTGTTTGAATACGTTTATTTCGCCCGACCCGACTCTGTGATAGAGGGCGCTTCGGTGCACAAGGCACGCATACGTGCAGGCGAGCACCTTGCCATGGAGCACCCGGTGGATGCGGATGTTGTCATCGGCGTGCCGGACTCTGGCATAGATGCCGCCATAGGCTTTTCCCAAAAGAGCGGCATACCCTACGGCATAGGCTTTTTGAAGAACAAATACATCGGCCGCACGTTTATTGCGCCCACACAAAGCCAGCGTGAAAACAGCGTGCGCATTAAGCTTAACCCCATTGCCTCCACCGTTGCGGGCAAGCGTGTTGTCATGGTGGACGACTCCATAGTGCGTGGCACCACCAGCCTAAAAATTATAAAGCTACTGCGTGAAGCAGGCGCAAAAGAGGTGCACATGCGCCTTTCATGTCCGCCGTTTCTTTACCCCTGCTACTTCGGCACAGACATAGACTCCAGCGAAAACCTCATCGCTTATAATCACAGCATCGAGGAAATTCGGCAGATTATAGGCGCTGATACGCTGGGCTATCTCTCCATTGAAACGCTGAACACGCTTGCGCCGGAATGTCCCTTGGGCTTTTGCGACGGGTGCTTCAGCGGCAACTACCCCGTTGCGCCGCCCGCACAACAGCAGAAAAGCAAGTTTGAGCAAAAGCTTGCGGACGAGGCGCTCTCAACAGGCAACGACTAAGGTGTGGACATGTATCATTATTTTAGACGTAACCTTAAACGTAAAAACAAAGCGGTATATCCCCCGCCTACGGCGGGGGATATACCGAAAAAAACAAGCCATCTCTTTTGCCTGCACCCTATGACCAAAATGTAGTGACACTATTTGAATAGTATCCGCATACCCTAAATACTCTACGCTCTTATCTAAGGAGGCCACTATGCAAAAAAGCCACAGCGAAAGCTACGCCGCCGCAGGGGTGGACATCACCGCCGGCTACGAGGCGGTACAGCGCATGACAAAGCATGTACAGCGCACAATTACCCCGGGGGTGCTAAGCGGCCTTGGTGGGTTTGGCGGCCTTTTTGCGCCCGACTTTTCGGGCATGGAAGAGCCTGTGCTCATAAGCGGCACAGACGGCGTGGGCACAAAACTGCAAATAGCAAAGCTTTTGGGCAAGCACGACACCATCGGCATAGACTGCGTGGCAATGTGCGTAAACGACATTGTGTGCGCAGGTGCAAAGCCGCTGTTTTTTTTGGACTACATCGCATGTGGCAAAAACGAGCCCTCCCGAATAGAGGCTATCGTGGCAGGCATTTCGGAGGGCTGTGTGCAGGCAGGCTGTGCGCTCATAGGGGGCGAGACTGCGGAGCACCCCGGCGTTATGCACCCCGATGAGTACGACCTTGCCGGCTTTGCGGTGGGCATGGCGGACAAAAAGGCCCTCATCAGCGGCGATGCCATCTGCGAGGGGGACGTTATTTTGGCACTGCCCTCCTCGGGCGTGCACTCCAACGGCTTTTCGCTTGTGCGCCGTGTTTTCGGCATTGATGAAAACCCCGATGTACTGCACAAATACGAGGAGGAGTTAGGCGCTCCGCTTGGCCGAGTGCTTTTGACACCCACCACAATTTACGTAAAGGCTGTGTCGGCACTTTTGGCGGCCACTCGCCCAAGCGGAATTTCGCACATCACGGGCGGCGGCTTTCACGAAAATATTCCACGTTGTCTGCCGAGCGGCCTTTGCGCAAAAATAGACAAGTCCGCCGTAAAGCCTCCGCCCATATTCGGCCTTATCGCAAAGCTTGGCAAAATCCCCGAGCGGGACATGTTCAACACCTTTAATATGGGCGTTGGCATGTGTGTTATGCTTCCGAAGAGCCAGGTGGATGCGGCGCTTAGTGCGCTTTCGGCAGCAGGGTGCGACGCATACGTGCTGGGCGAGGTGGTAAAGGGCGAGGGGGGCGTTTTAATGTGAGACGTGTAGCTGTGCTCGTAAGCGGCGGCGGAACGAACTTGCAGGCGCTCATCGACGCAAAATCCACCGAAAAAATGCCCCACGCAAAGCTTGTGCTGGTGGTCTCCTCAAAGCCTGATGTACAGGCGCTCAGGCGTGCCGAGTGCGCAGGCATACCTGCGCTTGTCGTCGCCCGCAAAAACTTTGAAAACCCCTGCGACTTTGATGCGGCGCTTTTGGCCGTTTTGCAAAAACATCGCATAGAGGTGGTGGTGCTGGCAGGCTTTTTGTCGGTGGTGGGCCCTGCGCTTTTGGCGGCGTTTCCACAGCGCATAATAAACGTACATCCGTCGCTTTTACCCTCTTTTGGGGGCGTAGGGTTTTACGGCCTTGCGGTGCACGAGGCGGCTCTTGCCCGCGGGGTAAAGGTAAGCGGTGCCACAGTACACCTTGTGAACGACGAGGTGGACGGCGGCGCCATTTTGATGCAAAAAGCGGTGGACGTCCTGCCCGGCGACACCCCGAGCAGCCTGCAAAAGCGCATAATGGAAAACGCCGAGTGGGAGCTGCTTCCGCTGGCTTTGGAGCGTCTGTGCTGTGATATGTCGGGCGATATTTAGCGTTATACTGCACTTTTCAAGGGTGTGGGCAAATTCGGTGATTTAGAGTACGTTAAGTGCAAGAAGAAGGCGCTATATCCTCCCCGCCTGCGGCGGGGAGGATATAGCAAAAAACTTAATCACCTCTATGTGTCCACTCCCCTTTTCAATGCGTCACAAGGTGATTTTTTAGTAGGGGCGAGCCTGTATGCTCGCCCGAATAACATTACACAAAATACATATCATCTAAGGTAAGGGGCTGAAACACATGGCATCTGCACAAATTAAAAACCTACTCGAGCAAAACAACTATCCCGGCAGGGGCATCGTGATGGGCACAGGGGAAAACGGCTGTGCGTACATGGCATACTTCATCATGGGGCGCAGTGAAAACTCCCGCAACAGAATTTTCGAGGATACCGAGGGCTGTATCAAGACCCGCGCGGCCGACCCTGCAAAGCTCACCGACCCAAGCCTTGTGATATACACGGCGGTGCGCACGCTAAATGAATGCACCATCGTGACAAACGGCGACCAAACGGACACAATTTTCGAGTACTGCTCAGCCGGCAAAAGCTTTGAGGACGCACTGCGCAGCCGCACATTCGAGCCGGATGCGCCCAACTACACTCCTCGCATTTCGGGTGTTTTACGCCCCATAGAGGGCGGCTTTTGCTACAAGCTGTCCATTCTAAAGTCCGCAGGTGGCGACGCAAGCTCGGCACAGCGTTTCTTTTACGAGTACCCACAGCCGATTAAGGGGCAGGGGCATTTCATCCACACCTACGCAGGCGACGGCGAGCCGCTGCCCTCCTTTTGCACAGAGCCTGTGCCCGTGTGCATAAACGGGGACATTGATGCGTTTGGCGAGGGGCTGTGGAATGCGCTGAACAAGGACAACAAGGTGTCGCTCTTTGTGCGCACCATCTCGCCGAGCGGCGAAGAAAACACACGTATCTACAACAAATATACCGCTGTTTAGCACAGCGATACCTGCCGATGAATTTACCGTAAAACTCTTTTTAGTGGGGTGTTTTAATTATGAATGAGCTACAACTGAAATACGGATGCAACCCAAACCAAAAGCCTGCCCGTGTGTTTATGCAGGAGGGCACGCTTCCCATCGAGGTGCTGAACGGAAAGCCCGGCTTTATAAACCTTTTGGATGCGCTCAACGCATGGCAGCTTGCGTGCGAGCTGAAGGCGGCCACGGGGCTTGCCGCCGCCGCATCCTTTAAGCATGTCTCCCCTGCCGGTGCGGCTGTGGGTCTGCCGCTTTCGCCCGTGCTACGTCAAATTTACTTTGTGGATGAGAACATAGAGCTCTCGCCCATCGCCTGCGCATACGCACGTGCACGAGGTGCGGACCGCATGTCCAGCTACGGCGACTGGGTGGCGCTGAGCGATGAGTGCGACGCCGCCACCGCCCGCCTTTTGCAGTATGAGGTGAGCGACGGCGTGATAGCCCCTGCTTACACACAGGAGGCACTGGCAATACTAAGGACAAAGCGCAAGGGCGGCTACAATGTCGTGAAGATGGATGCGTCCTACCGCCCTGCCGAAATAGAGCGCAAGGACGTTTTCGGCATCACCTTTGAGCAGGGACGCAACGAGGTGCTGATAGACGAGGCGATGCTAAGTGAGATGCCCACCAAAAATAAAACGCTTAGCGATGCACAAAAAAGAGACCTTCTCATAGCGCTCATCACGCTGAAGTACACCCAGTCCAACTCGGTGTGCTACGTAAAAGACGGCCAAGCCATCGGCGTGGGTGCAGGCCAGCAAAGCCGCATACACTGCACACGCCTTGCGGGCAACAAGGCGGACAACTGGCACCTGCGCCAGCACCCAAAGACGCTTGCACTAAGCTTTGTGCCCACCATCGGCAGGGCCGACAGGGACAATACCATCGACCTTTACATCAGCGACGATGCCGAGGATGTGCTGGCAGAGGGCGTATGGCAGAATATTTTCACCCAAAAGCCACAGCCGCTCACACGGCAGGAGCGTGCGGAATTTTTGAAAACGGTAAGCGGCGTTGCGCTGGGCAGTGACGCCTTCTTCCCCTTTGGGGACAATATCGAGCGTGCAAAGCGCAGTGGCGTTGTGTGCATTGCACAGCCGGGCGGCTCCATCCGTGACGATAACGTCATCTCCACCTGCGATAAATACGACATAGCAATGGCATTTACAGGCCTGCGCCTTTTCCACCATTAAGCTACTTTTTTAGAAGTGGACACATAGAGCTAATTTTAGAATACATTAGACACAAGAAGCAGGCGTTATATCCCCCGCCTGCGGCGGGGGATATAACAAAAAAAATCAAACCTACTCTTTTGTCCACACCACACACTTAGCCGTTAGGGAGAAATCCGAACACGCCTATTACGGCAAATTTATGCGCTATACTGTGTTATCCTCGCTCACAATACACAAAGTATTACTCGTTCGTCTGCCTTGTCTATCACAAAATTTGCACGAAATAGGTTCGCAGAATTTTTTATACCGCCAAAAGTTCTAAAATAAGAAAGTGTGCCGATGTAATGCTTTCGCCTTACGAGGTGCACTGCCGCAATTTTTGAGATTTTGGCTAAATAAAAAACGAGTTCGTATTACACCCTAACGGCTATGGAGGCATAATTTGAAAATTGCAGTTATAGGTAGCGGCGGCAGGGAGCACGCCATTATAAAAAAATTACAGCAAAGCCCTAAGTGCACACAGATATTTGCACTGCCCGGAAACGGCGGTATATCGCAGAATGCGCAGTGTGTGCCCATAAAGGCCACCGACGTTGATGCGTGCGTTAATTGGTGCTGTGAAAATAATATCGACTATGTGGTGGTCACCCCCGACGACCCTTTGGCGCTGGGCATGGTGGATGCGCTGAGCGAAAAGGGCATCGCCGCCTTTGGGCCTGTGGCGGCGGCCGCACGCATTGAGGCGAGCAAGGCGTTTGCAAAGCAGCTTATGCAACAGCACGACATACCCACGGCGGCGTACGCCTGCTTTGATGCACAGGAGGCGGCGCTTGCGTACATCCGTGATATAAACCGTTACCCCGTTGTCATAAAGGCGGACGGCCTTGCGCTGGGCAAGGGCGTGTACATCTGCCAAAATGAGGCGGCGGCGGAGAGCGCCCTTGCCGAAATAATGCAAGCGAAGGTGTTCGGCGATGCGGGCGCGACGGTGGTGGTGGAGGAGTTTTTGCGTGGGCCCGAGGTGAGCGTTTTGGCCTTTTGCGACGGCGAGACGCTCGTGCCCATGGTAAGCAGTATGGACCACAAGCGTGCGTGGGACGGCGACCTTGGCCTAAACACGGGCGGCATGGGCACTGTTGCGCCAAACCCCTACTATACGCCCGACATTGCACAGCGTTGCTATGATGAAATATTCATGCCTACGCTAAATGCCCTTGCGCAGGCAGGCACACCATTTAAGGGATGCCTTTACTTTGGGCTAATGCTCACAAGCGACGGCCCTAAGGTAATAGAGTTCAACTGCCGCTTTGGCGACCCCGAAACGCAGGTGATTTTGCCACTCTTGCAGGGCGACCTTTTGGAGATTATGCTCTCCTGCACAAACGGAACTCTCTCGCCGGCGGATGTGAACTTTTCGCAGGAGTACGCCGCATGTGTTGTCATGTCCAGCAGTGGCTACCCGCTAAAATACAAAACAGGCTTTGAAATCACAGGCATGGACAATGCGGCCTCAAAGGGCACGCAGGTGTACCACGCAGGCACACGCCTTGAGGAGGGAAAGTTCCTCACGGCAGGCGGCAGGGTGCTGGGCATCACCGCCACCGCAAGCACGCTCTCGGATGCGATAGACCTCGCATACGAGGGAGTTGACAGCATAAACTTTGAGGGTGCTTACTGCCGAAGAGATATAGGCAGGGGCGCTTTGGAGCTGCTTTAGATAATATTCCCCATGCAAAAAATACACTACAGCGGAGGAAATTATGGTTTACCGCATTTATGTAGAAAAAAAGCCACCCTACGCCGTACAGGCAAAGGCACTTTTTGAGGAGCTTTCTTCTATCCTTGGCATCACCGCACTAAAGGGTGTTCGCATTCTCAACCGCTACGACGTGCAGGGCATCGAGGAGGATTTGTTTCGCCGCTGTGTGCACACTGTTTTCAGCGAGCCACCGCTGGATGATGTGTATGATGCTCTGCCACAGGCGGATGCGCTTTTTGCAGCAGAGTACCTGCCGGGGCAGTTCGACCAGCGTGCGGACTCCGCCGCCGAGTGCATCCAGCTGATAAATATGGGCGAGCGCCCCACAGTGCGCAGTGCACGGGTGTATCTTTTAAGTGGGGATTTGAGCGAAAATGACTTACAGCGCATCATGCGCTATGTGATAAACCCCGTGGAAGCGCAGGCCGCAAGCCTTGAAATGCCAAAAGGCCTTGAAATATCCCACCCTGTGCCCTCCGATGTGCCCATTCTCGAGGGCTTCACCGAGCTTAAAGAGGAAGAGCTTTGCGGCTTTATTAAGCAGTATTCGCTTGCGATGGACGAGGGCGACCTTTCCTTTTGCAGGGATTATTTTAAGGGCGAGGGCCGCCGGCCCACGCTCACCGAGCTTCGTATGCTGGACACCTACTGGAGCGACCACTGCCGCCACACCACGTTCAGCACCCTGCTTGAGCATGTCCTCATCGAGGACGAACAAACGCTAAAAACCTACAATAAGTATTTGGACCTGCGCAAATCCCTTCACAAAAGCAAGGACAAGCCGCAGACGCTTATGGACATCGGCACGATAGGCGCAAAGGCCATAAAGGCGGCGGGCGGCCTTGAAAACTTAGATGAGAGCGAAGAGATAAACGCATGTAGTGTGCGTATCAGCGTGGATAATGAGGGCAAAGAAGAGGACTGGCTGCTTCTCTTCAAAAACGAAACGCACAACCACCCCACCGAGATAGAGCCGTTTGGCGGTGCGGCCACCTGCATAGGCGGCGCAATAAGAGACCCGCTTGCGGGGCGTGGGTATGTGTTTGGCGCTATGCGTGTTACGGGTGCGGCAAACCCCCTCGCCCCCATAAAGGACACCCTGCCGGGCAAGCTGCCTCAGCGCAAAATATGCGTTACAGCGGCAGAAGGGTATTCTTCCTACGGAAACCAAATAGGCCTTGCCACCTCCGAAGTCACCGAAATTTACCACCCGGGCTATGTGGCAAAGCGCATGGAGATAGGCGCTGTTTTGGGTGCGGTTCCGCTTGAAAACGTGCGCAGAGAGACCCCTATTGCAGGGGATGTGGTGCTACTCGTAGGCGGCGACACAGGCCGTGACGGATGCGGCGGCGCAACAGGCTCTTCCAAGGCGCACGGCACACAAAGCCTTGAGAGCTGTGGCGCAGAGGTGCAAAAGGGCAACCCACCCATGGAGCGAAAGCTTCAGCGCCTTTTCCGAAACGCAGAGGCCTCCCGCCTTATTGTGCGCTGTAACGACTTTGGCGCAGGCGGTGTTGCGGTGGCTGTGGGTGAGCTTGCAGACGGGCTTTGCATAGACCTTGATGCCGTACCAAAAAAATACGAGGGGCTAAGCGGCACAGAGCTTGCCATAAGCGAAAGCCAGGAGCGCATGGCTGTCGTGGTGAACGAAAAGGACGCACAGCGCTTTATCCAGCTTGCGAGCGCCGAAAACGTAAAGGCCACCAAAGTAGCGGTGGTTACCGAAAGCCCCCGCCTTGTCATGCGCTGGAGAGGCAAAGTAATTGCGGACATTTCGCGGGAATTTTTGAACTCGGCAGGTGCACAAAAAAAGACAGACGTAAGCGTGCCTCCACTGCCCGAGCCGGTTTTACCCTTGCCAAGCGGAAACACACTTGAAGAACGCTTTACTTCGATGGTAAGCGAGCTGAACCGTTGTAGCCAAAAGGGGCTGGGCGAACGCTTTGACTCCACCATCGGCGCAGGCAGTGTGCTGATGCCCTTTGGCGGACGCACACAGCTAAGCCCTGCGGATGCACTTGTGATGAAGCTGCCCACCGAGGGCGAGAGCACCACCTGTGCAGGCATGGCCTTCGGCTTTGACCCCTACATCTCGGAGCAAAACCCATACAGCGGCGCATACCTTGCTGTTTTGCACAGCGTGGCAAAGCTGTGCGCAAAGGGCTTTGCGCTTTCGGACATTCGCCTAAGCTTTCAGGAATATTTCGAGCGTCTGCACAAGGAGCCTTTGCGCTGGGGCAAGCCATTTTCCGCACTGCTCGGTGCGCTTGAGGCACAGCTGAACCTCGGTGTTGGAGCTATCGGCGGCAAGGACTCCATGTCAGGCAGCTTTGAGGATATGGATGTTCCCCCCACGCTCGTCAGCTTTGCGGTGGCGCACGGCAGTACGCAAAATGTCCTGCCCAGCGAGTTTCAGCTGCCCTTCAGCCGCCTTGTGTGGCTGCGCCCAATGGCCGCCCCCGAAAATGAAAACAGCCTTGTGCCAAACGCAGTGAGCTTCAAGCTTTTGCTCGCACAACTGCACAAGCTTGTAAAGGAAAAAAAGCTGCTGTCCGTCTGCGCTGTGGGCGCAGGTGGCCTTGCCGCCGCACTCCAAAAAATGTGCGTGGGCAACCATGTGGGCGCACAGCTGAATGATACCCTCACCGAGCAGCAGCTTTTTGCGCCTGCATTTGGCAGCTTTCTTTTGGAGGTGGAGGAGCCCATCGCCTCGGGGCTTGAGATAGGCGAAACCACCGCCGCCTACACACTGCGCCTTGGGGCTGAAAGTGTGGACCTTGCCAAGGTGCAAAACGTGTGGCAGAGCGTTTTAGAGCCTGTGTTCCCCACTGTGGCAAGCGGTGTGGACGATTCGCCCGTGCCGGAAATCAAGCATGATATATCACCTAAAAAGCCCGTATCGCCCAAAATAGGCACCGCAAAGCCGAGGGTGCTTATCCCCGTGTTCCCCGGCACAAACTGCGAGTACGACACCGCCCGTGCACTGCGCAGGGCGGGCGCTGAGCCCGAAATATTTGTGCTGTGCAACCTAAGCCCCAAAGAGGTGGAACAGAGCGCACAGGCACTTGCGCAAAAGATAGAGCAAAGCCAAATGGTGGTGCTACCCGGCGGCTTTTCGGGCGGCGACGAGCCGGAGGGAAGCGCAAAGCTGATATGCGCCTTTTTCCGTGGCGAGCGTGTGAAGCAGGCGGTGGGCAATCTTCTGCACAAAAACGACGGCCTTATGCTGGGCATATGCAACGGCTTTCAGGCGCTGATAAAGTTAGGTCTTTTGCCCTTTGGCGAAATTTGCGATGCAAACGAAAGATTTCCCACGCTCACCTTTAACACACTCGGGCGGCATGTCAGCACGCTGAGCCGCACAAAAATATGCTCAAACCTCTCCCCTTGGCTATCCAAAGAGACGCTCGGAAACGTGCACCTTGTGCCCATGAGCCACGGCGAGGGACGCTTTGTTGCGAGCGAGGAGCTTTTGAAACAGCTCGCCCAAAACGGACAGATAGCCACGCAGTATGTGGACTACGCAGGTGTGCCCACGCTCGCCCTACCGCACAACCCCAACGGTAGCATGATGGCGATAGAGGGCATCACAAGCGCAGACGGGCGCATCCTCGGTAAGATGGGGCACTCGGAGCGCAGTGGCAACAGCCTTTACATAAACGTGCCCGGCAACACGCACCAAAAGCTGTTTGAGGGCGGCGTGGATTATTTCAACATTTAATTTTAGTATATTTTTAGCATATATATACTTCAAGTATTTGCTTTTTCACCAAAACTTTTATTTTGCGACAAAATCGGCGCTGTGCGCCGCACAACCGAAAGGACACACCTATTATGTCAAACAGCCGCAACGAACATTATATTTCACCCTTTGAGACACGCTACACCTCGCAGGAGATGCAGTACATCTTTTCGCCCGACAATAAATTCCGCACATGGCGCAAGCTGTGGGTGGCGCTGGCCCGTGCCGAAAAGGCGGAGGGCCTTAACATCACAGACGAGCAGATAGCCGAGCTGCAAGCAAATGTAAACAACATAAACTACGACGAGGCGGAAAAAAGGGAGCGTGAGGTGCGCCACGACGTAATGGCGCACGTGTGGGCGTACGGCCTGCAATGCCCCACCGCAAAGGGCATAATACACCTTGGCGCTACCAGCTGCTACGTAGGCGACAACACGGATATTCTCGTCATGAAGCAGGCGCTTTGTCTTGTGCGCAAAAAACTGCTGGGTGTAATAAAGCTACTTTCGGATTTTTCACAGCAGTACAAGGACCTGCCTGCGCTTGCGTACACACACCTTCAGCCGGCACAGCTCACAACGGTGGGCAAGCGTGCGTGCCTGTGGCTGAATGAGTTTTACATGGACTTTTTGGAGGTGGAAAACCGCCTTAACTCGCTGGCACTGCTGGGCAGCAAGGGCACTACGGGCACGCAGGCGAGCTTTGCGGAGCTTTTTGCGGGCGACGGCGAAAAAATAAAGCGTGTGGAGGCGCATATTGCCGCCGAGGTTGGCGTGCAAAATGTCGTGCCTGTCAGCGGGCAGACCTACTCACGCAAGACGGACTACCTCGTGGTAACGGCGCTTTCCTCCATGGCGCAGAGTGCCTCTAAATTTGCAAGCGATATGCGCATACTGCAAAACTTCAAGGAGATGGAGGAGCCGTTTGAGAAAAACCAGATAGGCTCTTCCGCCATGCCCTACAAGCGCAACCCCATGCGCAGTGAGCGCATTTGCGCGCTGTCACGTCATTTAATACTCAACTGCCTAAACCCTGCCATGACGGCGGCGAACCAATGGTTTGAGCGCACGCTGGACGACTCCGCAAACAAGCGCATTGCGGTAGCGGAGGCATTTTTGGCGGCGGATGCCATACTCAACCTGCTTTTGAACGTGTGCGATGGCCTTGTGGTGTACCCAAAGGTGGTGCACGCGCGCATTTTGGCGGAGCTTCCGTTCATGGCCACCGAAAACATCATGATGCGTGCGGTCAAAAAGGGCGGCGACCGTCAGGAGCTGCACGAGCGCCTGCGTGAGCACAGCCTTGCGGCGGCGGCCGTGGTAAAGCAGGAGGGGCTGGCAAACGACCTCTTACAGCGCATCGCAAACGACAGTGCCTTTGGCATAAGCCTTGAGGAATTGCAGCAAACGCTCAACCCAAGCGACTACGTCGGCCGTGCGCCACAGCAGGTGGAGGAGTTTTTGGCAGAGGTAATCCACCCACTGCTCGCCGCACACGAGGGGGACATTGCCGCCTCGGAGGAGCTGAAAGTTTAGACGGGATTAAAGTCACTATTTATGCAACAGTTTTTGCATTCCATTAGGTATATTTTTGCTATTTTATACAAATTGTATGTATTCACAGCACCCTTTTTAAGAGCAAGCTTTATTCCTACATAATTACGCACAAACAGCCGACTCTATTTTCATAGACCGTCGGCTGTTTGCACCTTATGTGATTATTTGAATGCTTTTTACTTGCGGAATATGTAGCTCAGGTCCGTAATGCCGTTATACGACATTGTTGATACCAATTCAAGCTTCATTTCGCAGTCACGCTCTTTGAACAGCCTTATCCCGCCGCCCAAGATTGTAGGGATTACCGAAATGCAAATTTCGTCCATTAGCCCTGCATCAAGAACTTGGTTTACTATTGACGCCCCGCCGTTAATCCAAATGATACCCTCGTCTCCGTTTGACTTCAGTTCATTTATAAGTACACTTACATCCTTGTTTGTGAAGTTCACCCCATCAATGTCTTCCAATTTTTTCGAGGTGAACACATAGCTCTTTTTCCCCGTATAGGGGTAGTTGTCCGGGGCCAGCTCTGTTGTAACTTGATGATATGTGGAGTACCCCATCACCACATCCCCTACCGACTCGAAAAATTGCCCAAAGCTTCCCCAGTTTGTGGGGTCGGTGCCATCTCCCGAAAGAAACCCCACACCTGCGTTTTTGTCTGCAATATACCCGTCCAGGCTCATTGCAATGCTAAGTTTTACCTTTCTCATGCTATAATCCTCCTTTTATAATATTTAGGGAATGAACACATAGAGGTGATTTAGAATACGCTGGGCGCAAGAAGAAGGCGCTCAATTAAGGGGCTTGCCCCGTATTCAACATGGCAACAGCGGCTTTCAAGCCGCCGAATATTTAGTGGGCGTACAATCGCCCACTAAATATTCAAGATGTCCCCCGTCGCCTGTGGAGGCGAGGGTCATTTTGCCTTACGTTATATCCTCCGCCTGCGGCGGGGATATAGCAAATAAATCACCGTATTTGAACACACCCAATATTTATATTTTTACGCCAAAGCTAACAGCGGCTTTGCACACGCTAAGGCTTGTTACTCATCCAGCATGTACTCTGCCATAAAGTACAAAATTTTAGTGAACACCTGTTTTTCTTCCTCAGAAAAATGCTCCTCCACCTTATCCAACACTGTTTCCGCCTTGGCCGTTCCCGGTATATATTTAACTTTTTCAGACAGCGACAAAAAAACTACTCGCTTGTCCTCTTTAGAGGCGGTTTTCACAACAAGCCCCAGCTTTACAAGCTCGTTTACCTTTTGCGTTGTGGCCGGCCTTGACAAGTTAAGCCTTTGAGCAAGCTCACTGACGGTCATATTCTCTTTATGGTTAATGATGAATAATTGCAACAAGTCCGCATAGGATAAATTTTTTCCGATGTGGCTATCCCTAAGCGACCTAAAGCAGTCAATGTCAACAGCACTCATGAACATATGGAATGCTTCTCTCATATTTCCACCCCTAATATAGTTTCAACATTGAAACTATATTATCATACTCAAGCAATCCCTGTCAAGTAGTTTCAATATCGAAATTACTTTACGCGGCTACCCGTTTTCATTAACTCACACAGGTATGTTGCTATGCCCACTTATCCAACAAAATACACGCTAAAATAGCACGTACTATACAACACAAGGAGGAACACACATGTATCCACAAATGCAATACAGGCAGCTGGGCGCTACACAAAAAGAGGTGAGCATCATCGGCCTTGGCGCAGAGCAGCTGGACAAAAAGCCCTACGAGGTTGTAAAGCCCACCATAGACGCCGCCCTCGATGCAGGCATAAACATTATGGATGTGTTCATGCCGGGCAAAGAGGTTCGTGAAAACATCGCAAAGGCGCTGGGCACACGCCGCAAGGATGTGATGATTCAGGGGCACATAGGCTCTACGGATGTATCCCAGCAGTATGATATTACCCGTGATTTACCCACTGTAAAGAAATACTTTGAGGATATGCTACGCATTTTCGGCGGATATATCGACTTTGGTATGCTGTTTTTCATCGACTCCGAAAAAGACTACAAGGGTGTGTTTGAAACAGGCTTTGCAGAGTATGTCCAGGACCTGAAGAAAAATGGGTACATAGGGCACATCGGCTTTTCCTCCCACAGCCCCCAGTATGCACAAAAGGCGATAGAGACAGGCGTGCCCGAGATGATGATGTTCAGCATCAACATGGCGTTTGACGCACAGCCCCCTTCTGACTACACGCTGGACATGCTGGACAACGGCTTTAGCAAGGAGCACATCGGAAGCATCCAGCCCGAGCGTGCGGCGCTGTACCGCCTGTGTGAACAGCGCAATATAGGCATCACCGTCATGAAGGCTCTCGGCTCGGGCAAGCTGATTTCGGCGGAGCACAGCCCCTTCAGCCCACCGCTCACCGTGCCGCAGTGCACACACTATGCGCTTAGCCGCCCTGCTGTAAGCAGTGTGCTTTTGGGCGCACAAACTCCGCAGGAGATAGCACAGGCGGTGTCCTACCTCGACACAAGCGCCGCCGAGCGTGACTACACTTCCGCTTTGCAAAACATGAAAAAGGACTTTGCGGGGCACTGCGTGTACTGCGGACACTGCCAGCCCTGCCCTGCACAGATAGACATAGCCGCCGTGCACCGTTACTTGGACATTGCGCTTTTGGATGAGGACAACATACCGCCCTCCATCGTTTCACACTACAAGGCAATGCCCCGCTCGGGCATTCACTGCCTGCCCTGCGGCGGATGTGAAAAGCGATGTCCGTTCGGCGTTTCCGTAATAAAAAACATGAGCAAGGCGGTAAACTTGTTCGGCAAGTAAGCGCACTTTATCCTGATAGCACAGCGCTATGCCACCTCAATTTGCACAGGCTTTACCTGACATATATTCTGATTTTAGCCTGTTGTTTCATTGCAGTTTTACCTGCTGTGCGTATAATTTTATATATTTTATACGTATAGTATCTTATCCACCACCCCTTGTATAACGGGAGGTACCAATGCGACACCCAACCCTAAGCTTTGCACAGGCGCAGGAATACCTCGATGCCGAGGCGGAGAAGCTGCCTGAGGAGATGTTTGCCCACCTCAACGGCGGCATTATCCTCTCGCCTCGCACCCTGCGCTCTTCACACGGCGACGGCCTTTACACCATGGGCGAGTACAACGTAGACCCCTATGGCCTTGGGCGATACATCACCATTTACTACGGCTCTTTTGTGCGAGTGAGTGGAGGCGAAGCGCCCGAGCTACAACAGCAGGCACTGCGCGAGGTGCTCCACCACGAGCTTACGCATCATGTGGAGTCGCTGGCGAATGTGCGAGACCTTGAAGATTTGGACGAGTGGCAGCTTGAGCAGTTTAGGGCAGAGGATATGGCGAGGGAAAAAAGCGAGCATGGCACAGGGAGCGTCTCCCCAAAGAAGATGGCCGCCGCATCCGCCGCCCAAAGCGCTACGCACACCCCCACGAAAAAAGAGGGCTGGCTTAAAAGGCTACTGCGCAAAAAATAGTAGCAACCAAAAATAGATAGTGTGGACGCTTGTGTCCGCACTATCTATTTTTACACGCAAAAAGCCGCCACAAACTGTACTCAATGTACAATTTGTGGCGACTTATACTTTTTGTATTTCAGCCAAGTGGCTTGTCCTGTATCACATCCACGCCGCACCACCACGCTACATGTTTCTACACGGCTGTGTGGTGCTTACACTCGGTGTTTTACGTGTAAACCTATTCACCTTTACAGCCAAAAACATCGTTAATGCAATATTTTAGCCCTTGTCATCCTTTTCTGCCTCATCCACAGGCTCACATTCGTCTATCTCTATCTCTATCTTTTCGCCACACATGCAGCAAATCACATCTCCACCCAGCAGCACCTCTTCATCCAGCTGGACAGTTTGGTCGCAGTGGGGGCAGGTGATTTCGTACATCTCCTCCACATAGTCCTCCTGCACCTCGCCAAACACTTCACCCTCCACAATGTCAAGGTCCTCATCCAGCTGCTCTACTGCATCGTAAAGCTCCTTCACGCCCATGCCAAGGTCCTCAACGTCGCTTGCCATCTCGCTCATAAGCTCCATCATCTCTTTGATTACTCGAATTTCCTTTTTGTCGCTGCTTAGCTCAAGGCCTTCGGCAAGCCCCTTGATGTAGGCCGCTCTCTCAGAAAGTGTCATGTTGTTTTCCTCTCAGGATACTTATATGTGTTTAATACTTTTTGTAAACCAAACACTGCCTTTACAATTCCATTACAATCGTTCATGCACCTATCTATGCACGCTCCATATACTCGCCCGTACGGGTGTCCACACGTATTTCCTCACCCTCATTGATGAACAACGGCACTCTCACTTCAGCGCCTGTCTCCAGCGTAGCGGGCTTTAGGGTGTTTGTAGCGGTGTTGCCCTTCATTCCCGGCTCTGTTTCGGTGATTTTCAGCACCACAAAGTTGGGCGGCTCTACCCCAAACACATTGCCCTTGTAGCTAAGCACCTTCACCACTTCGTTTTCCTTTACGAACTTAAAGCTGTCCGTAAGGTCCTTCTCGTTCAGTGGAATCTGCTCGTATGTCTCGGTGTCCATAAAGTAGTACAGCCCGTCATCCTCATACAGGTACTGCATCTCCCTGCGGTCTATCTGCGCCGCGGGGAACTTATCAGAGGGGTTGTAGGTGCACTCTGTCACCGCCCCCGTCATAACGTTTTTCGTCTTTGTGCGCACAAAGGCACTGCCCTTGCCCGGCTTCACATGCTGAAACTCCACCACCTGAAGTACCTGTCCGTCCTGCTCAAAGGTGACACCGTTTCGGAAATCTCCTGCTGAAATCATCGTATTCCTCCATATCGGGCTTAGGCAGTGTCTACATGAGTTGAAACTGCATAAAAGCCTCTGTTTTTACATTTAGTTTATATTGGCATACATCGTCCTCATTGTATTCGCAAATCCGGACAAAGCGTGCCCTTGCCTTTATATTCTATCCCATTTGAGCGTTTTTTTCAAGCACCGACACTCTTTTTCGGTAGACAATTACGCCCCTCACTCATTGTAAAGCGATACTCTTTACACTCTACACATCAGGATTTGCGTGTTTTAATTTAAGCATCGAGCTGTATGGTAGTGTCTGCTATATTATCGCAGAATATTTTATCGTGCTCCACAAAAATCAAAGTCATGTCACTGGCTTTGATTAGGTTTTCAATCTGTATTCGAGACAAAACATCAATATAGTTTAGCGGCTCATCCCAAATATACACATGTGCCTTTCGAGAGAGAGATGCCGCTATAAGCACTTTTTTCTTTTGGCCATCGCTATAGCTTTCAATAGGCCTTTCAAAGCTATCCCGAGAAAAATCAAGCTTCCTTAAAATCGCTCGAAACAAGCTGACATCAAGCCCTGCCTTACTTTCAAACTTGGTCAATTTACCGCTCAAAAATGACGTATCCTGTGAAACATATGATATTACCAGCCCCTGAGCTTTGAAAAAATTACCGGTGTATTTTATATTCTCACCTAAAATCATTTTGATTAAGCTTGATTTTCCGCTACCGTTTTTTCCGCTGATATTTACTTTTTGCCCCTGCGTGATTTGAAAGTTTAAGTTTTCAAGGACGACATCATCATAGAAAACAGAGATTTTCTCTCCCTGAAAAAGTCGCTTTGAGTGAAATGTGAGCGGGGCAATTTTTAGCTCATCCGCAGTTTCAATATTTTTGAGCAGTGTCTCTTTTTCAGAGATTTGGCTTTGGACACGCTTTTCAATAGCTTTAGAACGTTTCATCATTTTTGCTGCTTTGTGCCCGATATATCCCCTGTCCACCGCCTCGGGGTTTATTCTTCGTGACTTTGTGGCCTCCACCCTATCTGACCATATGGACTTTTCCTTAGCGGTTTCGGACAGCCTTCTAATCTCCTGCTTTATTTTCGCATTTTGCTCTATCTCAAAGTTATCCCTCAGGCGCTTGTTTTCATTCCAGGACGAAAAGTTGCCGCAAACTATTTCAATATTCGACTTATTTATTGACATAACATGGTCAATACAGTTGTCCAAAAAATATCTGTCGTGCGACACCAAAATAAACCCTTGTTTCTTTTTGAGGTAATCGCTAAGCGTTTTTCTGCCAAAGGCATCCAGGTGATTGGTGGGCTCATCTATGAGCAGGAAATTATTTTCTTTTGTAAACATTGATGCAAGCAGTATCTTTGTTTTTTCTCCCTCGGAAAGTGTCTTAAAAGGTCTGAAAAGTATTTCTTCGGGTATATTAAGCAGGGATAGTTCTCTGTATATTTGCCAGTCATCACCAATAATATCAGCTACGTTTTTTTCGCCATCAGAAACTTTATACGGAAAATACGAAAATATAGCTTTGCTTAAAATCCTTCCGCCAAATTCATATTTTCCCATAAAAAGATTTAGCAGTGTTGTCTTTCCTCTTCCATTTCTTCCGATTAAACCAAGCTTCCACGACGTATCAATATTAAAGCTTGCGTTTTCAAATATATTTTCATGGCTTCCGTCATGGGCAAAGGTGAGATTTGAAACATTTATATTTGACACTGCTAAACCCTCACACTGTATTATTACAAACTTTAATTACTGTTTGTATTTTTCGCACATCACATTTCAGTGTCATTTTCACCCCGCCATACCCTACAAAACAATCAGCTCCTTGGGCGATGTTGCCAGCGGCTCGCACCCCTCCTGCGTGATGAGCACCATGTCCTCTATGCGACAGCCAAACTCCCCCTCAAGGTATATGCCCGGCTCTATCGTCACCACCATGCCGCTTTGCAGGGTTTCACTGCTTTTGGGCGAAAGGCGGGGTGCTTCGTGCACCTCAACGCCCACCGCATGGCCCAGCCCATGGCCAAACTTTCCCTCATAGCCTGCCTTGTATATAATCCCACGTGCGCGCGCATCCACCTCGGCACATTTTGCTCCCTGCGCCGCCGCCTCAATACCTGCAAGGTGCGCACGCAGTACCGTGTCGTACACCCTGCGCTGTGCTTCGCTCGGCTGTCCCAGCGCCACCGTGCGTGTCATGTCGGCGGCATAGCCCATATACTTTGCGCCGAAATCCATCGTGATGAAGTCCCCACGCTTCAGGCGATACTCCCCCGGCACGCCGTGCGGCAGGCTACTGTTTGCACCGGCCACGCAAATTGTGGGAAACGCCATCTGCTCCGCACCGTTTTTGCGCATGAAGTGCTCCAGCTCCAGCGCTATGTCAATCTCACGCACACCCTCTTTTATGTATGGAAGAATGTGCTTAAAGCCCTCATCCGTGATGCGCTGTGCATGTCGTATGCGCCCGATTTCTTCGCTGTCTTTTATGCTGCGCAGTGCCAAAATAGTGCTACTTAAAGTATCATCGACAACAAAATCTACATTTGGTATTTCTTTTTTCAGCCGCCTGTGCTCCGTTAGCGTTATGCCATCCTCGAGATAAACACGCTTCGCCCCTGCCTCTGCCAAAAAATCCGTCAGCTGGCTCATCACATTTTCCTGTAGCACCACCTGTGCGCCGCTCACCCTGCGCCTTGCCTGCTCGATGTACCTTGAATCTATTATGTAAATTAGCCTGTCGGGCAGCACCAAAAGCGTTCCGGCATCGTGCGCATCAAAATCCAGCAGGTAAAAGCGATTTACGGCAGTGCCTATTATTGCCGCCTCAAAATCTTTGGGCAGGCTTGCGAGCAGCTTTTGCACACGTTTATTTTGCATACTAAACCTCGGTTACTAATCCAAATTGTATATTTACAGATGTTTAATGCTTTATGTATAACCACCACACGCACTATCCGCCCTCAGTCGCTTTACGTTTTATATATCAAGCCCTATTTTATACGTTTTGTAATATTTCATCATGCTCTGTGCGTCCTCCGCCTGCGTGCCGTCACTCTCGCATATTATCACCGGCGCAAGCGCACGCTGTGCGCACAGCTCCACAAACGGCTCAAAGCATGGCCCGTACTGCGTGTCCGCAAATGTCAGGTGGCGCTTTTCACCCCCGGCCGAGTACTCAATCTTGGAAAAGTGCACATGAAAACAGCGTGCCCTGTCCTCGCCCAGCTCCGCCGCTATTTCATCCAATATGTCCGCATAGTCCTGCTTTGTTTTTATCGCACCCTGCGTTCGGGCGTTCAGGTGGCCAAAGTCTATGCAGGGGATGTGGCGTGCATCCCCCTTGCAAAGTGCAAGCACCTCGCTCAGCGTGCCCAGCTGGCCCACCTTGCCCATCGTCTCGGGGCAGAGCAGTATGTCCTCAAAGCCCTCATCGTCCAGCATTTTGCGAGCCTTCGCCAGCGTGTCGCTCGCCTTTTCCATAGCCGCCTCACGTGACTGCTTGCCCGCACTGCCGCTGTGAAATATCACCCTTTTGCCGCCCAGCCTACGCACCGCCACAGCGCTTTGCAGGATATACCGCAGGCTACCAAGGCGCTTTTCCTCCTCCATGCTGCTCATACTTATATAGTAAGGTGCGTGCACGCTGAGCTGTATGCCTTTATCGGCACTCTCCTGCCGCAGGCTGTCCGCCACCGCATCCGCCATGCGCACCCCTCTGCCAAACTGCACCTCAAACGCATTCAGCCCAAAGCTCGCAATATACGGCGGCACCTGCGCAAGGCCTTTGTAGCCCTGCGCCTTGAAGGATTCGCTCAGGCCTGCCGTGCCAAAGCGTGGCCCAGTTATACTCACACCACTCACAATAAGCGCCCACCATTTTTGTAGTATCTCACCAAAAATGGGCTTTCAAGAAAGCGTTTCAGCCGTATGGTGGGCTTTGTGTCACGGTACATCGGGCGCACAAGAAATACCTTCACGCCGTACAGTCCACCCGCCAGCTGGTCGGTGAAAATTTGGTCGCCTATCAGCGCTATTGCGCTGTTGGGCAAGCGCCACTTGCGCTTTGCGCACAGCAGCCACTTAGGCCCGGGCTTGCAGCAAAAGCTTGCGTGCTCCACCCCTATGCGCTTTGCAAACGGCGCTACCCTCGCCTCGGTGTTGTTGCTCGCCAGCATCAGCTTTATGCCGGCGGCACGCACCATGTCCAGCCACTGGGCAATGTCCTTGTTCAATGTTTGGCTGCCATGTGCCGTCAGCGTGTTGTCCACGTCCAGCACCAGCGCCTTTATCCCCTTGCTACGTAAAAAATCAAGGTCTATGTGTGTTATGTTACGAAATACACAGCTCGGTGTAAAAATCGCCATTACATTCTCCCCTTATCAGCGCACGGCAAAGCCACCCATGCGAAAATATGCAAAAAAGCGAGCCCTTTTACGAGAGCTCGCCATGCCTGTCAAACATACCCACACAACTTACTTGAACTTGCGTTTGCGGGCGGCTTCAGACTTTTTCTTGCGTTTTACCGATGGTTTTTCGTAAGCTTCGCGCTTGCGAACCTCGGCCAGAACGCCCGATTTTGCGCACGAACGCTTGAACCGGCGCAGTGCGCTGTCCAGCGATTCGTTGTCTTTAACTCGGATTTCCGACATCATTGTCCCTCCCTAATGCCAATCGGCAGGAGTTATGTCAAGTAGCCCATCCACATATATGCAGTCGCGCCACTAAACAATATTTAGATTATACACGTCATCTTTTGCACTGTCAAGGTAAAAATCGCACAAAATACTGCCCGTCAAAAACATAATTATTGTAAGGCTCTTACGTGCAAATATAATGATACAAAGTGATTTATGGGTAATTGTCAAAAAAAACGCCCACAATTTCACCAAATGCCTGTAACGAATAATGCTCCCTGCACACAAATAATTTTGCACACAGTCACATCCACTCTGCTCACAGCGCTACCACTACTACCTTGTGTAATCTAAAAGTTTACAATAGATGTCGAGATATTTTTGTTCAAAACAAGGCGGAGGAATGAGGAATACTGTGTGTATTCCGATTGACGACAACGTAGTTTTGGGCAAAAACAGCCGACAGATATGTAGAGGTTTAGGTTTCACAAGGTACTACGCTAAAAGTATAGCATTAAGCTTGCCATAAAATTTGTCGCACAGTGCAAGCGACAAAACTTATTTCACCGCCTGCGCTAAATCACACAAGCCCCATCGCCATCTCAACGCCCAGCGCAACAAGTACAACCAGTAGTGATATTGTAAATCCGTGTATCATCGGCCTTTTTCCGGACTTTCGCAGCTCGCCAAAGTTTGTGTTCATTCCTATTGCGGCGAGCGCACACACCATTAAAAACTTGCTCGCTTCCTTGCTTAGCACCGATGCCTGTGCCGGAATCACTCCTGCGCTGTTCAGCGCTGCCAGCGCCAAAAAACCCACGATAAACCATGGAAAAAGTGATAAAATAGAAACTTTATTTTTCGCCACTGTGCCCTCGCCACCTGCGCTTGCGGCGGCGTTCATTCTCTCTTTGCGCTTAATATGTATGTTTATCGCCGCAAATATCAGCACAACGGGAATTATAGAGAGCGTTCTCGTCAGCTTCACCATCGTTGCAAAATCGCCCGCACCCTCGCTGTACGCAAAGCCTGCGGCCACCACGCTGGAGGTGTCGTTCACGGCTGTGCCCGCCCACAGTCCGTACGCCATGTCGCTCATTCCAAGCGCCGCCCCCATGATGGGAAACAGCACCACCATCGCCATATCAAATATAAATGTAGCGGACATGGCGTATGCGACATCCTTATCCTCGGCATCAATGACGGGCGATATGGCAGCAATGGCGGATGCACCGCAAATTCCCGTTCCTGCCGAGATTAGGTTGGAAACCTTCCAATTTAGCTTCAGTGCTTTTCCGACAAAGTAGCCCACTCCAAAGCAGGCAAACAGCGTAAAAACCATCACAATAAGTGAGAGCCTTCCCACCTCAATCACCGTCTGTATGCTAAGCGATGCACCCATCAGTATAATGGCGATTCGCAAAATTTTCTTAGAGGTAAACTTCAAGCCATCTTTAAGCACAGGTGCTTTTATAAAATTATTCACCGCCATACCGATAAACAGCGCTATAATAGATGCCCCTATTAAATGTATCGGCAAAAAGTACTCTATGAGCGTTGCAATCCCCGCAATGCCCACCGCAACGCCCACTCCGGGCAAAATAGAAACAGACTTTTTAATCATGCTTTTTCCTTCTTCCAAGAGAATTTCCATACTTGTTTATACACTATTTTAAGTGTAAAATCAAATTATTATATTTTATTTATCGATAAATATTTATTATGGAGGTACAAAATGCTTGACTATCGCATGACAACATTTTTGACGCTCTGCGAAATTATGAACTATCGCCTCACCGCCCAAAAGCTAAACATCACCCAGCCCGCTGTGACACAGCACATCAAGTTTTTGGAAGCCCAATACTGTGCAAAGCTTTTTGAATACTCAGCAAGAAAACTTTCCAAAACAAAGGCCTGCCTTTCGCTGGAGCAATACACAAGAACCGCCATGTCCTTAAATAACACGCTGTGCAAAACAATTTCCTCCACAAGCACCAAAAGCATACGCCTTGGCGCCACCAAAACAATCGGCGAGTATGTCATTCCACACAGAATCACCGAGCTTGTAAAAAAAGAAGATGTTCGCCTTTCACTCACCATAGGTAACACCCAAATGCTCCTTGGTATGCTAAACCACTTTGAAATCGACTGCGCCATTATAGAGGGCTTTTTTGACAAAAACAGCTTTGACTACGCTTTGTACAAAAGTGAAAGATTTGTCGGCATCTGCGGCAAGCAGCATCACTTTTGTGGCAAGTCCATTTCTTTTGAAAATATTCTTTCAGAAAATCTCATCCTGCGTGAGGCAGGCTCGGGCACACGCGCTATTTTCGAGCAGGTGCTGCACGAGAACAATCTCAGCTTAAACAGCTTTGAGCGAAGCACTACCATAAGCAGTTTTAACACTATTCGTCATCTTATAAAAGAAAATTGTGGTATTTCATTCGTATATGAGTCGATTCCGAATAGCGACCCAAGTTTAGGCGTATTCGAGTTAAGCGGTAATGACATTCTTAGGGAGTTCAATTTTGTTTTTCTCAAAAACACGCTGAACAAAGAGCTCATAGAGCTGTTTTTATAGCACTCCCTCGGGTGCATTCAATGACTTTAGGCATGTTTGCTTGCTAATTGTGCTGTATTTTTCATTTGCGTTTTTTCAATCAACTATACGTGTATGTATGGTTATAGCTATGTGTCAATATATGTGTCGATACATAATATAGCCACATACAAACTTACACAAAAAACACCCTGCAAAGGCATACGCACATGCCCTCACAGGGTGTTTTCCTTATTCTTTTTGCTTAGCTATCTTCTGCTTTCGTGTCAAACAGCTTTAGTTTTATAGCAGTTTTCGCAATATATTGCATTATACATTATATTTTAATACTTTACTGCTCTTTAACCTCTACTTCACCGCAAAGTTCAAAAGACGGCCGGGAACCCAGATTTCTTTTTTGATTTCCTTGCCCTCAAGGCCTGATGCCACCGCTTCTTCCGCCTTGGCGGCCGCCACAGCTTGCTCTTGTGTGGCATCTGCCGCCACTGTTATGCGTGTGCGAAGCTTGCCGTTTATCTGCACCGCAATCTCAATCTCATTTTCCTGCATCTTCGCATCGTCGTACTGCGGCCAGCTTTGCAGTGCAATCTCGCCCTTAAAGCTCAGCTTTTCCCACAGCTCTTCCGTGATGTGCGGCGCAAATGGGTTTAGCAGTATCAGCAGTGTTTTGTACTCGGCGCGGTTTGCACCCTTCGCCGCAAATTCATTCAAAAGGCTCATCATTGCGGCAATGGCGGTGTTGTGCTTTAGGTTTTCGATGTCCTGCCCCACTTTTTTTATGGTGCGGTGCATCACGGCTTCCATCTCGGGACGGTAGCTATCGCCTGCCAGCAGCTGGGCGGATGCTCCCCACACCCTGTCCAAAAAGCGGCGGCTTCCCTTTATGGAGGCGGTGTTCCACGGTGCGGTCTTTTCAAAATCGCCGATGAACATTTCATACACACGCATGGTGTCCGCACCAAACTCATTTATAACGTCATCGGGGTTTACCACATTGCCACGGCTCTTGCTCATCTTTTGGCCGTCCTCGCCCAAAATCATACCGTGTGCCGTGCGTTTTTGGTACGGCTCTTTTGTGTTTACCACGCCGATATCATACAAAAACTTGTGCCAAAAACGGCTGTACAGCATGTGCAGCGTCGTATGCTCCATGCCGCCGTTGTACCAGTCTACCATCATCCAGTACTCCAGCGCCTCGCTCGATGCAAGCTCTTTGTCGTTGTCGGGGTCGCAGTAGCGCAGGAAGTACCAGGACGAGCCTGCCCACTGGGGCATGGTGTCCGTCTCACGGCGTGCCGCACCGCCACACGCAGGGCAGGTGGTCTGCACCCATTCATCGTGGCGGGCAAGGGGGGAGTCTCCCTCCTCCGTAGGCTCAAAATCTTCGATATAAGGCAGTTTCAGCGGCAACTCTTCCTCGGGAATAGGCACCCAGCCACACTTTTCGCACCACACCATGGGTATGGGCTCGCCCCAGTAACGCTGGCGGCTGAACACCCAGTCCCTCAGCTTGTAGTTTATGCGCGCCTTGCCCTTGTTTTGGCGCATCAGCCAGTCCACAATCGCTTTTTTTGCCTCCTCTACGCAAAGGCCATTCAAAAAGCCGCTGTTCACCATGCTACCCGTCTCGATGTCCACAAATGCCTCGTTTTGCACATCTCCGCCTGCCACCACCTCTATGATAGGCAGGTTAAACTTACGTGCAAACGCCCAATCTCGGGTGTCGTGCCCCGGCACCGCCATGATGGCTCCCGTGCCGTAGCTTGCCAGCACATAGTCCGAAATATAAATAGGAATTCGCTCCGCAGTGGCTGGGTTTATCGCCTGTACGCCCTGTAGCTGCACGCCCGTTTTTTCACGGTCCGCCGCAAGCTCTGTGCGCTCAAAGTCGCTCTTTCGGGCAGCCTGTGCCTGATACTCGGCTATCTCTTCCTTGTTGGTCAAAACATCCGCCCACTTTTTAAGGTAGGCGTGCTCGGGGCTCATTACCATGTATGTTGCGCCGAACACCGTATCGGGGCGGGTGGTGTACACCACCATCTCATCCCCTGCGGTAGTGCCGAACGTAATATCTGCGCCGTGGCTGCGGCCAATCCAGTGCTTTTGTCCGCTGGAGACCCTCTCCACATAGTCCAGCCCCTCAAGGTCATCAATCAGTCGGCCGGCATACTCGGTGATTTTCAGCATCCACTGGCTTTTTTCCTTGCGGATAACAGCGCCCTTACAGCGCTCGCACTCGCCGTTTACCACCTCTTCGTTCGCCAGCACCACCTTGCACGAGGTGCACCAGTTCACGCTCATCTCTTTTTTGTACGCAAGCCCTTTTTTGAAAAGCTGCAGAAAAATCCACTGCGTCCATTTGTAGTAGGAGGGGTCGGTGGTGTCCACCTGCCTGTCCCAGTCAAAGCTTATGCCCAGCGCCTGTATTTGCGCACGAAAGCGCTCTATATTGTTTTTGGTGACGATGGCCGGGTGTATGTGGTTTTTAATCGCAAAGTTTTCGGTGGGCAGGCCAAACGCATCCCACCCGATGGGAAACAGCACGTTTTGCCCCTGCAAGCGGCGCTTGCGCGAGACCACATCTATGGCCGTATAAGGGCGAGGATGCCCCACATGCAGGCCCTGTGCGCTGGGGTAGGGAAACTCCACCAGCGCAAAAAACTTCGGCCTTTTGTCCCCTGTCACCGCCGCAAACGTCTTGTTTTCCAGCCAGTGCTTTTGCCACTTTGGCTCTATCTTTTTAGGCTCATACCTATCCATGTTTTACACCACTTTCATATGGGCGCTATCCGCACCCTTTTACATAACTACGCAACACCGCCGCAGGGCACTGCACCTGTTTTTTATACTGCACAAAAAACAGCGCACTTTTGCCTGTGGCATCGCCAAAAAGGCGTAAAATTTTTCGGCTGAAATCATCAAAAAACGCTACTGCAAAAAGTCCAGCTCCATGGGGTCGGCATCCGCCCACATGTGCTCCAGCGCATAAAAGTCTCGTGTTTCGGGGTAGAAAATGTGCACCACCACGCTGCCGTAATCCAGCAAAATCCAGTTTCGGGTGGACTCACCCTCCACACGTAGCGGCTGAATGTCCAGCTGTTTCAGCTGAAACTCCACCTCGCCGCTAAGCGCACCCACCTGCGTGGTGGATGTGCCCGAGGCAATCACAAAATAGTCGGTGAGTACGGTAATCTCACGCACCTTTAGCACCTTTAGGTCCTGCGCTTTTTTAGAGTCCAGCACCTGCGCAATCTTTTTCGCCAGCTCAAATGCTTCCATGTATATCCTCATTTCATGTATATATTAGGCGAAAATATCCCGCCCTAAAAATGTCGAAAATTTACGATTGTGTGCTATTACACGTGCTATGCCGCTTGGCTCGCTTCGCTCGCTACAACCCCATCCTCGGGCGCTTGCACCGCACCCATGCTCTGCACATTGGGCGGATAAAGCGTGTAGCTTTCGGGTATTCGTATCTGCGGTAGCAGTAGCTCCTCTGCGGATACGGGGGCATCGGGGTCTCGGAAATATTCGTTTAAGAGTGCCGCAAGCCCCGGGTCTTCCTCGGTGCCTCTGCCATATAGGTCTATATAGTAGTTGGAGCGATTTTGCCCTGTTGGGTCCAGCGCAGGGCCTGTTGCGCCCGGTGCCTTGCAGAACATCACGTTTTCGGGCGTAAGGTTAAGCGCCGAGTACGCAAGGTCTATAAGGTCGTTAAGCTGAAGGCTGGTGTTGCAATAATGTGCAAACACAGGCATGAGATTCACAATATCCTGCGGTGCCATGTCCAAAAGGCGGCGGAACAGCGCCGAGTAAAAGTGCCGCTGGTTGTCCAGCCTGTCAATATCCGCACGCTCAAAGCCCTCGCCGCTACGGTTTCTCACGAAGAACTCCGCCGCATCGCCACCCATCCACTGCCATCCTTGCGCAAGGTAGCTGCCGTTGTAGTACATTTCCTGCGGCACGTACACCTCTATGCCGCCGAGCGTATCTATAATGGTTTTCAGCGCATCCATATCCAGCGTAATGTAGTGGTCCACAGGCAGCTGAAACTGCCGCTCTATTTCTGACGCAACGTTGTTTATGGGGTTTTCCTTATCCGGGCCGTGCATTAGCAGCTCGTTTATCTTTCCCGTTCCGCCGTTTGATGCCTCATCCCCTATGTAGCTGTCTCTTGGAATTTGCAAAAGGTTCAGGCTGTTGTTCACAAGGTCATACCTTGCGTACAGCACAAGGTCGGTAAGGCCAAGGCCGTCTTGATAGTTGCGCCCTTCCTCGTAGTCTATTCCCAGCATGAGAATGTGCACCACCTCATCCCCGTAAGGCTTGGGCACATATTCTTCATCCGTGTCCAGCGTGCCAAACTCGCCTGTCTGGAAGTATCCACCAAGCATATCGTACGCCGCATAAAGCCCCGTCACTATCATCAGTGCCACCAGCGCAAGGCTTAAAAGCAGGTGCGGCAGGCGGCTTTTTCTGCGTACCCGCACCGTAGGCTGTGGCGTGGGCACATACTCATCCTGCTCCCAGTTGTACATCGGGCGTTGCAGGCTTTGACGGTAAACTTGCTTTTTATTGTGATATTTTTTGGGCAAAACTTTATTCCCTTTCATTTTTGCTGTGCGGCGCAGGGCATTTTATTGCTCGCCCTCCGTCTCCTCTATACCCGCTATGGTCGTAACGCTCGCCTCTGCCTTGCCGATATAGTTTACGGGCAGTGTCTGTATGTTTAGCTCCTCCACAGGAACCACATGCCCCTCGGGGCGGAAGTATTCGTTTAATAGCTCTGCCATCTCTTCGGGCACAAGGCTGACAAGGCTCACGGGAGCTCCTGTAATGCTGTTTGTCGCATCCGCCCCCGTCACAGAGGGGCGCACAAACAAAATATCCTCGCTCTCGAGCGCCAGCGCCTCCTGCCCAAGCCCCATTATATCCGTAGGCCCAAGGCCGCCGATGTTGCCGTAGTAGATGATAATAGTCATCCACTTTACCATATCCATCGGCGCAAGCGTCTGCAGCTCTCGGAACAGCGCCGCATAAAAATATTGCTGCGCCGCAAGGCGGCCTATGTCCGCATCATTGTAATCTCTGCTGCGCAAAAAGAACTCTATGTTGCTTTTATCAAGGTCTCGCCAGCCCTGCTCCAGCACCGACTGCGGATTTAAGGGGTCGTCCACAATATCCTGCGGAACATACACACGCAGTGGTTTCCCAAGGCAGTACACCATCTCCTGCACGGCGTACATATCCAGCGACATGTAAAAATCCACCGGCAGCTTAAACTGGTCGTAAATCACATCCGCGAGCGCGCTCATGCGGTTGTCCTCATCGGGGGAGTTGTAGTAAAGGCCGTTTATTTTGCCCTCGCCACCTGTGGGCAGGTCCATGCCAACATACACATCTCTTGGTATTTGCAGTATGTTCGCCTTGTTGTTTTCGGTGTCATACATTAGGTAAAGGATTAGGTCTGTTCTTCCCACCTGCTCCTCCACCGGCTTGCCCAGCTCGTCAAGGTCGTAATCTATGCCACAGATAAGCCCCGCCACAATGTTTTCGCCCGTGTACTCGGGGATGGTCTCGGTGCTTATCTCGGCAGGCAAGGTGCCCGCCTGGGTGTCCTCGCCCCTAATATGGTCAAACACAGTGGTATATCCCGCATATGCACCCACCAGCAAAAGCGCAATAAGGCTAAGCGCAGTTGTCGCTATGCGTATTCTTCTGCGCTTTCGCCTTATTTCTTTTTTATGTTTTTGTTCCTCTGTCAGCTCTGCCTTTGTCTTTTTTTCACGGCTTTGCCTTGTGGGCGCTGCGGTATCATCCTTCTTATTTGCACCCGTATGCACCACCTTGCCTGCACCAAAGTCGCTCATGTGAGCCTTTTTTTGGCCAAAATCAGACGACGCAGGCCGCTTGCCCACACCCTCGTTTTGTGCCTGTGGGCGTGATGTGTCCTTTTCGGGTTTTTGTTCGTTCAAACTTTTTCCCCCATGTCCTGCGATATTTGTGCGGATATATCACACGCACCGTCCAGCGCATTCAGCGCCGCAAGTGTCTGCTCGTCCAGCGGCTTTCCCTTTCTGCGCAGATGGGCGATGTTCTCCCACATAGTGGCCGCCACCGCCGCGTCAAGGTCTGCCTGAGCCAGTGTACGAATATGCTCCACGCCCTCAAAGTCTCGCTCCTCGCATATAGCGTCCGCCAAAAAAACCACCTTGTCCAAAAGCGACATGTTCTCGCTACCGGTGGTGTGGCACACAATAGCGTTTAGCACATCTTGGTCATTCACGCCCATCTGCCGTGCATACACTGCGCCGCACGGCCCGTGCCAAATAGGCTGCGGGCGATTTATTATAGACTTTTTTATTATATCATCTTGCCCTGCCAACTGCAACAGCTCTTCACGGCTGTACTCTTTCACAACGTCGTGTAGCCACGCCGCAAGCTGTGCCTTGTGTTCGTCCGCTCCAAAACGCAGCGCCAGAACCCTCGCCTCTTTTGCCACGTTTTTTGTGTGCAGGTATCGCTTTGGGGAAAGATTTTTTCTTGCAAGAGCATCCGCCTGCTTTAGTGTCATGGGGGCACGCTCCTTCAGGTAGTATCTCAAAAAGTATACAGCAATATCATGTACTTTGTGTGATACCGTACAGTCCTTGTTTTAGTATGTATCCGTACACAAGCGGCGGCAAGAATTCACGCACATCCATGCCTTTTTGTATTCGCTCCCGTATATCACTGGAAGAAAAAAGCGGCACATTTCCCGGCGCAAAAAGTACACTGCCTCCCATTTTTCGCAAATCCCTCGCCATTCGTGCATCCTCTGCCTTTTCCTCTCGCCCCGCCACCACCAGCTGTGCAAGGCGCAGTATGTCCTCATAGCGATGCCACGCTGTAAAGCTACGAAACATATCGCCGCCCATACACAGGTATAGCCTCGCATCGGGGCTACTTTTATGCAGCGCATTAAGCGTGTTTACTGTGTAGCTTTTCTCCGCCTTTGCTATCTCCTCATCGCTCACCCTAAGCGGAGAAAATACCTCCTCAAAGCAGGCGCACATTTTCAGCCTGTCAAGGGCGGATTCGGTGCTTTGCCCCTTGTGTGGGGGGTTGCCCGACGGCATCACCAGCACACTGCTCGGCCGCACCGCCCTCACTGCACAGCGCAAAAGCTCCATGTGCCCGATGTGCGGCGGGTCAAATGCCCCGCCGAACAAAAGAATGTTCTCATTTTTTACGGGTGTGCTTTTGCAAACCTCTTCGTGTGAAGCCACCTAAACGCACACCTCCGAAAAAATATTCATTCCTATGTGGGCAGATTTGTTGCATATTTCGCACTTTAGTGTTATAAAAACATCACATTTTAGCTCATGTACACAAAATATATTCGTTCAAAGTTATAAAAACATAACTTTTTCTACATTCAGCACAAAATCAAACGATGTGGGCAAATGCGGTGATTTGGTTTTTTGCTATATCTTTCCCCCGCCTGCGGCGGGGGAAAGATATAGCGCCTTCTTCTCTCACTTAACGTGCTCTAAATCACCTTTATATATCCACTTCCAAATTAAACGATGTGCTTAAACTCCGAATCCTTTTTCTTTTTAAGAAACAACAGCACCACACGGCCAATTACCTGCACCACGTCTGCGCCTGTCTCCTGCGCAATCTCCTGCGCCACATCCTTGGGCGCAAGTGGGCAATTTTCCAAAAGGCGTAGCTTCACCAGCTCCCTTTTTGCCAGGCACTCGGCCATCCCCTGTATAAGTGCGCTGTCCACACCGCCCTTGCCCACCTGAAACACTGCGGGCAGTCCATTGCCACAGCTTCTTAGTGCCGCTCTCTGCTTACTGCTTAGCATAATAATGCTCCATTCCGCCGCTTCGCATCGGCACAAAATTCAATGAAATATGCGGCTCTTATCATGCGAAGCGCAAGGAATGATAAGAGCATTATTTATTTTAGATGGGTTAGTTTGAAACTTGTTTCAAACTATTTCCTCATTCCATCGCTGTTTGCGTTCACTTTACTCTGCTTGCACCTGTGCATATCAGCCGGTTTTTTACTCTGCCGTATCCTCTTTCGGCGCATCCTTTGGCAGGTCCGCCGGTAGCATCGCCATCACGCTTTTCAGCGCCTTTGCACGGTGGCTAATCTCATCCTTTTGCGCATCTGTCATGTCCGCAAAGCTTGCGTTGTTTGTGTAAAACAGCGAGTCATACCCAAAGCCGTTTTCGCCGCTTTGCGTAAAGCCTATCTGCCCCTCACACTGCCCCTGTGCCTCAAATAGGCTCCCATCCTTCAGGATAACCACAAGTGCACACGTAAAGTGCGCACCCCTTTTTGCGTAGGGCGTGCGGTCCAAAAGCTTCATCAGATGCTTGTTGTTGCCCTCATCGTCCCCATGGCGCCCCGCAAAGCGTGCGGACATAACGCCCGGCGCACCGTCCAAAACGTCCACTTCCAGCCCCGAGTCATCCGCAATGCAGGGCATCTCGCACAGCTTGTACACCTCTTTTGCCTTTGCACGGGCATTCTCCATAAACGTCTTGCCCACCTCGGGCGAAAGGCCGGGAATGCCCACCGATGCCATGCTCACCACCGAATGTCCATACTTTGCGAGCATACGTGTCAGCTCGTTCAGCTTGTTTGCGTTGTTTGTCGCCGCCACAAATTCCATCTGCTTTTCCTCCTGTATACATCGCCCTGCGGCCGTCTGCCGCTCTAACTTAGCACACACACTTTGCCGCTATTGCTCCTGCAAAAACAGCGCATCCACAAACGCATCCGGGTCAAACTCCATTAGGTCGTCTATGCCCTCGCCCACGCCCACAAAGCGCACGGGCAGGCCCAGCTTTTGCTTTATGCTCACAACAGCGCCGCCCTTTGCGGTGCCGTCCAGCTTTGTCAGAATAATTCCCGTTGCGCCTGCCGCCTGCACAAACTCCCTCGCCTGGGATATGGCATTCTGCCCTGTCACGCTGTCCAGCACCAGCAGTGTCTCCGCCACTGCGTTTTCGTTCGCCTTGCGTATTACACGCCCTATTTTGGACAGCTCCTCCATGAGGTTTTTCTTATTGTGCAGCCTGCCCGCCGTGTCGCATAAAAGAATATCACTGCCCCTTGCGGTGGCGCTTTGCACCGCATCAAACACCACTGCGGCTGGGTCTGCGCCGTCGTTGTGCCGTATTATGGGCACGCCCACACGCTGTGCCCACACGTCCAGCTGCTCCACTGCGGCCGCCCTGAACGTATCCCCTGCGGCGAGCATCACCTTTTTGCCCTGCTCTGTGTACAGGTGCGCAAGCTTTGCTATGCTGGTGGTTTTGCCCACGCCGTTCACGCCTATCACAAGGATAACGGTGGGCATGCCGGATATGTCCAGCTCGCTCTCGGGGCGTAGCATCTCACGCAAAAGCTCTTTCAGTGCCAAAAGGGCCTCATCGCCCGTTTTAAGGCGCTCATCCCGCACCTTTATGCGCAGCTTTTCCACAAGCTCACTCGCCACGTCTGCGCCCGTATCCGCCAAAATCAGCTGCTCCTCCAGGTCTTCGTACAGCTCGGGCGTAATCTCGCCCGCATTTAGCATCTGGCTGATAGAGCCGAAGATAGTATCCCTTGTTTTTTTAAGCCCCTTGCCCAGCTTTTCAAAAAAGCCCATTACGCACCCCTTTTAGCACATGATTTGCCCTACTTCTATCATTATACCACATTAAATAGTGTCCACAAAATTTATTTGTGACGATTTGTGCAAAATCGCCTTGCGCCCAGCACACTTTTTACCTCACAAGGCTTGCGTCCACCTCGTTTGCGTTTAGGCGAAGCAGCTTGGACACGCCGTCCTCCTGCATGGTCACGCCGTACAAAACATCCGCCTCCTCCATCGTGCCCCTGCGGTGGGTGATGATGACAAACTGCGTTCTGCCCGAAATGCGGCGCAGATACTGCGCAAATCTTGTGACGTTCGCATCATCCAGCGACGCCTCTATCTCGTCCAAGACGCAAAACGGCGCAGGGTTCACCGCCAAGATGGAAAAGTAGATACATATTGCCACCAGCGCCTTTTCGCCGCCCGAGAGCGCCGAGAGGTTTTTTATGATTTTGCCGGGGGGTGCTACGTCTATTTCTATGCCGCTCTCCAGCAGATTCTGTGGGTCGGTGAGCGAAAGCGAGCCGCTTCCTCCCCCGAAAAGCTCCGTAAATATGCGCTTAAAGTTGTTGTTAATATCCTCAAAGCTCTGCGCGAACATCGCCGACATTTCGGCGGATATTTCCGCAATCATGCGCTCCAGCTCCGCCTTGCTTTTTTCCACATCCCTCATTTGCGCCGAGAGGAACTCATACCGCTCGCTCACCTCGGCGTACTCCTCTATCGCGCCCACGTTCACGTTGCCAAGGCTTCTTATTTTGTTCTTCACCTGCGCAAGGCGGCCTCGCAGCTCGGAGGCGGAGCTAAACTCTATGCACACCTCCCCTGCACTGCCGGGAGTAAGCTCGTACTCCTCCCACAGCTTTGCCACAGCCTCCTCGTGCCTCGCCTCGAATGCGGCTTTTTGCTCCGAAAGGCGTATGATTTCCCCTCTCAGCGCCTCACGCTCGCCCGTGACGGTCCTCTCCTTAGCCGTGTGCTCGGTGATGGAGCCCTCTTTTTCAAGGCGCAGGCGAATTTTTTCCTCTATCTCCGCCTTTATTGCGGCCGCACGCTCCTTTGCGCTTTGCGCCTGCGCACACACCGCCTCGATGTCACTGCGGCTTTGGGTGTTTTGCTCGCGCATTCGCTCGGCGCTCGCCAAAAGCATCTGCGCACGCACCTGCCGCTCACTCGTCTGGCTGTTCAGCACCTCCATACGCTGGGTGCACAGCGCAACATCCCGCTCGTGCGTCAGCGCCGAAAGGCGCAGTGTCTGTATCTCCTCGTTCAGCACCTGCCTTTTTTGCAAAAGCCCGTCGTCGTTGCCTGCCACACGCTCAAGCTCTGTGCTCAGCTTTTGCACCTCGCCCAAAAGTCGTGCTTGCTCTGTTTGGGCAAGCGTGTGCTCTGTCTTTGCCCTTGCTGTTTGCTCCGCAAGGCTCTCGCACTCTTCGCTTATTCTCATGCGATTTTTTTGCGCTGTTCTTATGCTCTCCTCTATGCGTGAAAGCTCCGTCTCACAGCGTATTTTATCGCCGCCTGCGTTTATTTCTTCACTGCCCAGCGCCGTTATCTCGGCATTCAGCTTTGTGACCTCTGCGTTTATTGTTTGCGCTTGCTCGGTGTACTCTCTCTTTTTTTGCGCAAGGCTGTGTAATGAAGCTTCAAGCTCCGCAAGCTCCTGCTTTCGGCTAAACAGCCCAGTTGTGCGTGATACCGAGCCGCCCGTGAACGAGCCACCCGCATTTATCAGCTGGCCGTCACGTGTCACCACACGGTTGCGAAAGTCCAGCGCCCTTGCTACACGGGAGGCATCGTTTATGTTATCCACCACCACTATGCGCTCAAGCAAGGAGGACACTATATTTTCATACCTTACATCGTACTCCACAAGCCCCTTTGCGCTAAGCGCACCCTCGGGCAGACGGGAGGTATCCATGCGCTGTGGCTTCACCGTGTTCAGCGGCAAAAACGTCGCACGGCCGGCATTGTTTTGCTTTAGCCACGCCATGGCCGCCTTTGCATCCTCCTCGCTCTCCACCACCACATTTTGCAGTGCGTACCCCAGCGCCGTCTCCACCGCCACCTCGTATCCCTGCCGCACGCTCATAATAGTGGACACAGGCCCTATAACACCACGCAGTCGGGAGCTTCTCGCCGCCTTCACCACGCTTTTGACGCTGTGCTGAAAGCCGTCAAGGCTACGCTCCAGCTCCTGAAGCATTGTTATGCGCTGGGCGGCATTCTCTTCCTTTCGCACCACATCCGCCTGTTGCTGTTGTGCCGCTGTCAGCGCCTTTGTGCGGGCATTCAGCTTTAGCTGCATACCCTCTTTCATGTTGGCAAGGCGTGTCAGCGTCATATTTGTCTGCTGTAAATATTCCTGCGTGCCCGCCTCTTGCTCTTGCAGCTTTTCAATATCCGCATCTATCACGGCAAGCGATGCCCTTTCGCCCTCAAGGCGGTGCGCAACACTCTCGGAGGTAGACTGCGCGCCTGCCATGCTCACCTTCAGCTCTGTTATGCGCTCGCTCGCCTCGGCAAGATGTGCGCTCAGCTTTCCCCGATGCGTGCCGCTTTGGGCGCTTTTTTCCTTTATCTCCCAAAGCTCTGTCTCCAGCTTTTCAATGCTCTCCTGCGTTTTTTTGAGCAGGTCCTGCGCACGGGTGCTCTGGCTTATGTTTTCGCTTATCTGCTGTTTTATCTGCTGCTCTGCCTGCGTACTTTGGGCTATTTCTTCCTCCAGCTCTCTTATACTGCGCTCGTTGTGCTGGATGTTGTTGTGAAGCACCGCCACACGGGCATCCCTGCTCGCCACATCCTCCTGCAGGGTGCGTATGTCCTCGTTGCGTATATCAATATCCGCCGCTAAGCGGTTTATCTCGTCCCTTACGCCCTCTGTTTTGCCGTAAATATCATTCAGCTCTCGCTCTTTTGCGTCGCAGTCGGCCTGCGCCGCCTCTATTTTACGCTGTTGTGTGCGTAACTGCTCACGGCAGGAGTGCATTGCATCCACCAAAAGCGTAACGTCCAGCGTCTTTCGCTCGGCGGCATACTCCAAAAACTTTTGCGCTCTTTCGCTCTCCTTTTTCAGCGGCCCCACACGGGCTTGCAGCTCTCCCTCAATGTCCCTAAGGCGCACAAGGTTGTCCTCGGTGGCCGCAAGGCGACGCTCCGCCTCGTTTTTGCGGTAGCGAAAGCGTGCAATGCCGCTCGCCTCCTCAAAAATTTCCCTGCGCTCGGCGCTTTTGCTGGCGACAATCTCGTCAATGCGCCCTTGGCCTATCACCGAGTAGCCGTCCCTGCCCAGCCCCGTGTCCAAAAGTAGCTCGTACACATCTTTTAGGCGCACGCTTTGGCCGTTTATGCTATATTCGCTCTCGCCGCTACGATAGTACTTGCGGCCTATTGCCACCTCATCCGCATCCACCTGTATGCGGTGGTCGCTATTGTCCACAATAAGGCGCACCGAGGCGTATCCCATAGCGCCCCGCTTTGTCTTGCCTATTGTGCCGTCAAATATTACATCCTCCATCTTGCTTCCGCCGCGAAGCTGCTTTACGCTGGTCTCGCCCATCACCCAGCGTATGGCGTCCGAGATGTTGCTTTTGCCGCTGCCGTTCGGCCCCACCACCGCCGTAATTCCCGAATCAACGGTGATTTTTATCTTGTCGGGAAAGGACTTAAAGCCCTGTATTTCCAATGCCTTCAGGTACATGAAAGCCCCCCTTTTTCATTTTACTTGCAAAAGTGCCGAGCGCAGACAAAAGAGCAGTTTTTTGCATATCGACACTGCGCTGGATAGTGTCGTCATGGGTTGAACCGAGCAGATTTTGAGCAATTTTTTTGTTTTAATAGTCACTCAACTTAAAAAGCAACACATCTTGCCGATATAAATTCCGTATATCTGCGTTGGCGTCAATCGCAATGCACAAAGCATTGCTCAATCCTTCGCCTTGTTAAACAAAATTTCTACTCGGCAATCTTGCGCTGTTTTTCAAATCAAGTGACTATACAAGGCGGAGAAACGATGCACTCCTTTGTGGAATGCGAGTTTTGACAACACCGTATGGCGGAAAATTGCCAAAATATGACGGCTGAACACTCGTGACGGCACTATCTAACCCTCTTTTTCCAGCCCCATAAGCATTAGCGCCTGGCGTGCGGCCGCCTGTTCCGCCGCCTTTTTGCTGTGTCCGCTACCACTACCTATGCAGTTGGAGTTAAGGTGCACCTCCACGTTAAAGCACTTGTCGTGGTCGGGGCCACTTTCGCCCACCACCATGTAGTGAACACGCTCCTCCGGGTTTTGCTGTACCACCTCTTGCAGGCGTGTTTTGTAGTCGTTTTTGCCGCCCTCGCCCGCAGGCATCTGCACAAACGGCAGTATAAATGCGCTTGCCGCCGCTATGCCGCCGTCGAGGTACAGTGCCGCAATAAGCGCCTCAAACGCATCCGCCAAAATAGAGGGGCGGCGCCGCCCGCCGCTCATCTCCTCGCCGTGGCCAAGAAGCAGGTGCTCCCCAAGGCCTATGCTCTGCGCAAAGCGAGCCAGTGCCGCCTCGCACACAACAGCCGCACGCCTTCGGGTAAGCTCGCCCTCCGGCAGGCGCTTTGCCTGCGAAAACAGGTGCTCCGCCACCACAAAGCTAAGCACCGAGTCGCCCAAAAACTCCAGCCGCTCGTTACTTTGTGTTCTCTCTTTCGCCTCGTTTGCATAAGATGTGTGGCTCATTGCCGCCTTTAGCAATAGCGGGTTCTTAAAGCTGTATCCTATGCGTTCCTCAAGAGTTTTCATTCGTCTCACTTCCCTGCTTATGCCCTGCCACCCAGCGCTCGATATTTCCCGAAACGTCCGTCCTTGCGCATATTTCCGCCTGCCTTATGGCGTTTTTCATCGCCTTTGCATCGGAGGAGCCGTGTGCCTTTATCACCGCTTTTTTTATGCCCAAAAGCGGTGCGCCGCCGTACTCGCTGTAGTCAAAGCTTTTTTTGAAGTCCGCTATGCCGCCCTTTAGCATCAGCGCGGCAATCTTTGTCTTTGTGCTTTTGAGGAACATCTTTTTCATCATGCCCGAAAACATCTTCGCAAGCCCCTCTGTAAGCTTTAGTATGATGTTTCCCGTAAAGCCGTCGCACACCACCACGTCCACTGCGCCGCTGGGCAGGTCCCTTGCCTCTGCGTTGCCAACAAAGTTAAGGCTACTGTCCTTTAGCAGCTCATACGCATCCAGCTGTAGCTGTGTGCCCTTGCTCTCCTCCGTGCCGTTGTTTGCAAGGCCGACGGTGGGGCTTTTTATACCCATCACGTTTTCCATGTAGGCACTGCCCATCACCGCAAACTGCAAAAGCTGCTCCGCACGGCACTCCACGTTTGCGCCGCAGTCGAGTAGCATCCACGGCTTTTGACTTCCGGGGATAACCGTCCCCAGCGCCGCACGCTTTATTCCCTTAATTCTGCCCACCAGCATGGTTGCGCCCACCAAAAGCGCCCCCGTGCTTCCGGCAGATACCAGCGCATCTCCCCTACCCTCTTTCAGCAGCCTAAACGCCACCGCAATGGAGGAGTCGGGCCTTTTGCGCACAACGTCGGTGGCCTCCTCGTCCATGCCTATCACATCGCTTGCGTGCTCCACCGTAATGCCGCTCATGTCTATGCCGCCGGCAAGCGCCGCCTGCTTTATTTTTTGCTCATCCCCCACCGCAATGACAGACACGCCAAGCTCCGCCACCGCCTGCACCGCACCCTCGATTGCGGCCAGCGGCGCATTATCGCCACCCATGGCATCAATAATTATGTTCATTGCATCCTCCGTTTCATCGCTTGCGTGCTTTTTTGTCCTGTGGTTTTCGGATATGTTGTTATATGTTTTTATTGTGAAACCGGGTAGTGTCTACACGAGTTGACACTGCCTAAATTTTTATCCACTCTTTCATGCTCTCAAGCGCACGAGCGCTCAGCGCCTCGTACCGCTCCTGCTTGCCCTTTATGTGCTCGCTCAGCGGCGGCAGAATGCCCATGTTTGCGCCCATGGGCTGGAAATCCTTGTTTTCGCTCGCAAGGTATGCACACAGCGCACCGCACATCGTATCCTGCGGTGGCGCACAAAACTCTTTTCCCAAGAGCCTTGCGTACACCGCCCTCGCCGCCAAAAGCCCACAGGCGGCGCTCTCCATGTAGCCCTCCGTACCCGTAATCTGCCCTGCGAAAAACACCGAGCGCTCATTTTTAAGCGAAAAGTCGCCGGCCAGCACCTTGGGGCTGTTCAAGAACGTGTTGCGGTGCATCACGCCATACCGCACAAATTCGGCGTTTTCCAGCCCCGGTATCATGCCGAACACTCTTTTTTGCTCCTCAAAGCGCAGGTTCGTCTGAAAGCCGACAAGGTTGTACATCCTGCCCTCTGCGTCCTCCCTGCGTAGCTGAACACACGCCCACGGCCTGTGCCCCGTGCGTGGGTCACGCAGTCCAACAGGCTTTAGCGGCCCAAAGCGCAGTGTTTGGTCACCCCGCTTTGCCATTATCTCTATGGGCATACAGCCCTCGTACACTTTTTTCGGCGTATCATCGTCTGCTGTGTGCTGTGGCGCAGGCTGTGCCGTCACCAGCTGCCGCCAAAACTCCTCGTACCCCTCTTTGTCAAACGGGCAGTTGAGGTAGTCGTCGTCCCCTCTGTCGTAGCGGCTGGCGGCGAATATCCGCTCAAAGTTCAGCGACTCACGTAGCACTATGGGCGCCGCCGCATCGTAAAAGCTAAGCTGCTCCTGTCCGCTTAGGCGCTGTATTTCCTGCGCAAGCTCCCCATCTGTCAAAGGGCCGCTCGCCACAATCGTCGGCACGTCGGCACGCAGGCTCTGTACCCTGCGGTGCTCTATGGTAATATTCGGGTGTTCGCACACAAGCTGTGTTGCCATGCGGCTAAAGTCATCCCTGTCCACCGCAAGCGCACCGCCGGCAGGCACTTTACACCGCTCTGCCACCTGCAAAAGCGCACTGCCCAAAAGGCGCATCTCCGCCTTCAGCAGTCCCCCTGCCGAGGCAAGACGCTGTGCCTTGAGCGAGTTTGAGCACACAAGCTCCGCAAAGCCCTCCATCGTGTGTGCAGGTGTGTAATGTGTCGGCTTTTGCTCGCACAGGCGCACTTTTACGCCCTTGTCCGCCAGCCACAGCGCCGCCTCACACCCCGCAAGCCCTGCACCTATTACTATCACTTCCGAAAAAGACACCGCTGTTTTTTACCCCTTTTAATAAGACATTCATCCTTCGCCAATATGACGTGGTGCTCCACATACAAAACCACACGATTTTACGCTATTTTTCGGAAGTGGACACATAGAGGTGATTTAGAATATCTTAAGCGCAAGAAGAAGGCGCTCAATTAAGGGGCTTGCCCCGTATTCAACATGGCAACAGCGGCTTTCAAGCCGCCGAATATTTAGTGGGCGTACAATCGCCCACTAAATATTCAAGATGTCCCCCGTCGCCTGTGGAGGCGAGGGTCATTTTGCCTTACGTTATATCCCCCGCCTGCGGCGGGGAATATCGCAAATAAATCACCGCATTTGGACACTTCCTATTTCTCTATCGGCTTTGAAAATCCGCATCCCTCTTTCAGGCAGTTAAGCGAGCCGCTCTTGCCGCCCTTTTTGAACAATGTGCTACCACAGGAGGGACAGTTTTCCGCCGTGGGCTCATCCCAAGTAATAAAGTCGCAGTTCGGGTAGTTTTTACATCCGTAAAAAATCCTGCCCTTGGCCGAGGTGCGCTTTATCACAGCGCCGCCATCCTTCGGACAGCTACCCGGCATCTGCTTTATCAGCTGTTTTGTGTTTTTGCACTCTGGAAAGCCGGGACAGGCCAAAAACTTGCCGTAGCGACCTGTTTTTATCACCATGTTACGCCCGCACAGCTCACATTCCTCGTCCGTTTCCTCCTCCGGCACTACCACCTTTTGCCCCTCCATGGCGGCCTCCGCCTTTTCAAGGCTACTGCTCAGCCCCTCGTGAAAGGTGCTCACCGTCTTTACCCAGTTTGCCGCACCGTCCTCCACCTTGTCGAGGTTTGCCTCCATGTCCGCCGAGAACTTCACGTCCACAATGTCCGAAAAGCGCTCCATGAGCAGGTCGTTCACCACAATGCCCAGCGCCGTTGGGTGTAGGCGCTTTTGATTGCGCTCCACATAGCCTCTGTCCACCACCGTTGTGATGATGGGCGCATAGGTGGACGGCCGCCCGATGCCGTTTTCCTCCAGCGCACGTATGAGCGACGCCTCCGAGTAGCGAGCGGGTGGCTGGGTGAATTTTTGGTCCGCATTCAGCTTTTTAAGCTTCAGCTCCATGCCCTCATCAAGGGGGGGCAGTGCCGTTTCTTTTTTGGCGGCCTCGTCCGCCGCCTCCTCATAAAGCAGCGTAAAGCCGTCGAATGTCACCGTAAAGCCGGAGGCACGAAACAGCCACTCTCCCGCCGCAATGTCCGCAGATACCGTGTCCATTTTGCAGTCGCTCATCTGGCTTGCTATAAACCTGCTCCAAATAAGGCGGTACAGCTTTGCCTCATCGCCGGATATGTTTTTTTCCGCCTGCTCGGGTGTGAGCGAGGGGATTGTGGGGCGTATTGCCTCGTGGGCATCCTGCGCTTGGGTGGCGCTTTTTCTTTTGTACACGCGGCTTTTGCCATACACGTACTTTTCGCCCCACTGCTGTGTGATAAACTGCTGTGCGCCTGCCACTGCCTCATCCGAAAGGCGAAGCGAGTCGGTACGCATATAGGTGATAAGGCCGGTGACACCCTGCCCCTCAATCTCCACGCCCTCGTAAAGATTTTGCGCCGCACGCATGGTGCGTGTGCCCGTAAAGCCAAAGCGACGACTGGCCTCCTGCTGTAGTGTACTCGTGATAAATGGCGGGGCGGGGCTGCGCTTTCGTGTTCCCTTTGTTACCGACTTCACGCTGTAGGGCGCACCTTTCAGCGCCGAGGTAATCGCATTTGCCTGCTCCTCTGTTTTTACCTCCAGCTTTTTGCCGTCTTTCTCCGCAAAAAGCCGTGCGGTGAACTCCCGCTCATCCGCCACCAAGTTCGCATCTAAGTTCCAATATTCTTGCGGCTTAAACGCCTCTATCTCCCGCTCCCTGTCCACAATAAGGCGCACAGTAACGCTCTGCACCCTACCTGCGGACAGCCTGCGCCGCACCTTGCGCCACAAAAACGGCGAGAGCTTGTAGCCCACCAGCCTGTCCAAAATGCGACGTGCCTGCTGTGCGTCAAAAAGCTGCAAGTTTATCTTGCGGGGGTGCTCCATGCCCTCTTTTACACCCTTTTTTGTAATCTCGCCAAACGCAACACGGTTCTCCTGCTGTACATCAAGGCCCAAAAGGTTCGCCAAGTGCCAGCTTATCGCCTCACCCTCACGGTCCGGGTCGGTGGCAAGCAGTACCCTGTCGCTCTTTTTAGCCTTGTCCTTCAGCTCTTTTATCGTCTTTTCCTTGCCCCTAATATTGATGTAGGTAGGCGCAAAATCATTATCAACATCTATTCCCAGCTTGTTTTTGGGCAGGTCACGGATATGCCCCATCGACGCCACAACGTCGTAGCCTTTGCCTAAATATTTACGAATAGTTTTCGCCTTGGCCGGAGACTCAACAATAACAAGTGTTTGCATGGAAATGCTCCATTCCGCCGCTTCGCATCGGCACAAAATTCAATGAAATATGCGACTCTTATCATGCGAAGCGCAAGGAATGATAAGAGCATTATTTATTTTAGATGGGTTAGTTTGAAACAAGTTTCAAACTAACCTCCTACGTGTTTAGTGTCTGAACTCAAATCAAGGGCTTGCCCCGTATGCGGCAAGGGGACATCTTGCCCTGCGTTATGGATACTGCCGGCAATGTCTATATTCCACCCGCCACAAACTGCCTTCCCGCAAGCTGGCGTGAAAGCCCCGAAAGCTCCAGCTCGGTGAGTGCCGCCATCGCCTCTGCTCCGGACAGCCCACTGCGCTCGCATATATCCGCAAGGCTCATGGGCACGGCACTAAGCTGTTTTAGCGCACGCTGTGCAATATCGCTAAGTGCGGATGCTTGCGTATCCTTTTCATCCGAAATATCCTTGTCGCTTTGCGGTCTTATGCTCAGCCTTGTGGCATCCTGCTGTGGCACATGCGCATCCCTGCCCAGCGTGTTCAGCCTGCCCGAAAGCTCTATGCCCTGCCTACCCTGCTGTGCTCTTGGGATATTTCCGCCGGCGGCATACGCCGCCTTTGCCGCAAGCGGCGTGCCCCTGCCAAGCGGGCGCAAAACGGTAGCTTTAACATCAAGCTCGGGCAATGCGGTGCTTTGTGCTTCGCTCTGTGCATGTTCCTGTGTGCGTTCATTTCCGCTCAGCTCAGCTCCAAAATTCTCACTTCGCCGTGAGTAAACAGGGACAACAGCATCCTGCGGTGTGCTTCGCACCTGCCTTTGTGCTTGGGAGGGTACGTGTTGCACCTGCTCCTGCGCTCTTTCGTGTGCACTGCCGCTTTGCTGTGGGCGCATAGGGCGCACAACTTCTCGTGGTGCTCTTTGCTCCTCATGCTGTGCAGTGGTCCGAATAACCCTTTGCGGCTTGTCACCGCTCACCCTGCTCGGCAGAACATCCTCAACAAAGTCATCCTGCGGCGCACTTCGCACTTCACGCTGCACATGCAAGGGCGCATCCTGCTGTGCCGTATCTCGAACAACCCTTTGTGGCTTATCACCGCTCATCCTACTCGACGGGACATCCTCAACAAAGTCATCCTGCAAGGATGAATATTCCGCCATATTGCGCATTGTGTAGTCCTCTTCCGAGGCATTTTCCCTGCCGCTAAGCCCAAAGATTTGCGCACCCAGCGAGGGCGCTTTGCTCTTTTGTTTTTGCGGCTTTTCCTGCACGGGCGAGGATAAATCCTTCACCGATTTTCTGTCCAGTCGCTCCACCTGGTGCCACGGATAAAGCGAGACACTCTCTTTTTTTGCCTCTGCTTTTTTCGGATTGCCTTTTGGTTTTTCGGCACTGCGCTTTGTTATCTGCACGCTGTCGCTCACGGCCGACGCACGCTCTTGCAAAGTTATCGAATGTGCATCCAAATGCAGGCTCATGCTACCCGTGCGCTCTGCCGCAGGCATCTGCTGCTGAATATTCTGAAATGCCTGCACCGCCTGTGCGGCACTTACACGGCCGTCTGTCGTGTTCAGCTGGCTGCGCAGTACCTCCCCCAATGACTGGTTTTTGTCCGCAATGTTCGGCATCGCACCACTTGACGCTTGATTTTGCGCACCCTGCGCCTTTTCTATCGGTATCGAGGCACTTTGTTGCCACGCCGCCTGCTCGGAATCCAGCGGCATTCCGTCGGAGGAAAGCCGTGATGCCGCAACAACGGGGTCCTCCTCTTTCAGCTCTATGCCGTACACCCCCAGCACATCCGCCGCACTCGCCGCAAGGTATGCACCCTCACGTATGGTGGCGTTTGTGCCGCTTGAGAGCGGCGAAAACACGCTGCCCGGCACCGCAAAAACATCCCTGCCGTAGTCTGCGGCAAAGTTCACGGTGCTCATAGTTCCCGAATGACTGCGCGCCTCCACCACCACAAGCCCATGCGAAAAGCCCGCAATAATGCGGTTGCGGTGCAAAAAATAGGGCTTTTTAGGCTCTGTTCCGGGAGGATACTCGCTGATGATAGCACCGTAGCGCTCGATTATGTCCATCAGCTTTTGGTTTGCGGCAGGGTAGCATATATCGTGCCCAAACGCAATGCACGCAATGGTGGGGCCGTTCACCGCCAGCGCCGCCTTGTGCGCATGTGAGTCCAGCCCTGCCGCCAGCCCCGACACAATAATAGCTCCACCCATGGCGATGCCACGCCCCATTGTTTTCATCACTTCCACGCCGTATGCGGAGGGGCGGCGCGCGCCCACCATGGCAATGGCGAGCTGCCCGTTTAGTAGCGCCATATTTCCCTTCACAAACACAACGGGTGGTGGGTTGTGTATAGTTCTCAGCATACCGGGATAGGACGGCTCGTCATACCCGAGCACCTGCACACCCATGGTTTGTGCATGGCGTATACGTAGCGCAAAATCTTCAGGGCGGCTTTGTGCCAGCGCGTTTGCCTGCTTTTGCGTCAGTATCTCGTCCAGCCTTGGGCCGCCAAGGTCCTGCTGTACCGCCACAGGTCCGTCGGGGTAGGCTTTTAGCACCTCACCCGAGTTCACCGCACCGTACCCAAGGCCCTCCGCCAGCCACATCCAGTATTCCGTCAAGCACATCACCACCCTTTTACACGGCTGTCATCCGCTATGTTTTCATCTGTTTTCCACGCAAAATACGCATGTGTGACCTTATCTTACTCACACATGCCAACCCCGCAACAAACACATATCACATACCTTATTATATTACACGACTACAAATGATTTTTCAAACAGTAAACCGCATTTCACAAAAAACAAACCGCCTTTACCTGCCCTTAAAATGCCTGAAATGATACATAAGCACTGTGCCAGCGGCGCTGACATTAAGGCTCTCCACACCCCCGTGCATGGGGATGTACACACGCTCCTGCGCATATTTTATCGCTTGCTCCGAAAGCCCTGCGCCCTCGTTGCCCAGCATGAGCACAAAGGGGGATTTAGGCTCAAGCTCCCCTATGGGCTTTGCATTCTGCAACGTGGCCGCATAAAACACAGCGCCAAGCTCTCTTAGCGTTTCCACGGCAGTTTCAAGCGACATACCGTCCAAAACAGGCACATGCGACACACCGCCCATGCCTGCCCGTAGTGCCCGTGGGCTGTATGCGTCGGCGCTGTTTTGGCACAGCACCACACCCCCAAGCCCAAGGCCTGCGGCGGTGCGTATCAGCGCACCCACATTTGTGGCATCGCTCACCGCCTCGCACAAAAGAATGCCGTTTTGCGCCACAAGGCTCTGCGCCGTGTACTGCGGCGTGTGAAAAACACAAAACAAGCCCTGCGACATTTTCGTCTCGCTCAGCTTTTGCGCCACAGGCTCGCTGATTAAAAACGCCTGCTCGCAAAGGCTTCCAATTTCGGGGTGCTTGTCCAGCGCTTTTTGGGTAAAAAAGGCGTATTCTACTTTCAGCGTGGCGCATAAATCCAGGCACAGCCGCACACCCTCCGCAAAAAACATCCCCTCCTGCGTTCTTTGCTCCGCCGAAGATGCAAGGCGGCAAGCGTGCTTCACCCTTGCGTTGTCCCTGCTGCGAATTTGCTCCACCTCTGCCGCCTCCTTTATTTTTTCGGGGCAATGCCCTCATGCTGTTTGGCTACTTTGTTTTGCTGTTATCTAAAAATAGCTCAAAATAGCACGAAACCCGCACACACGTGTGTGCGTGTACGGGTAAGTGTTTTTTCAATTATGCAACAGCTTTCTTTGCTGTCTCCACAAGTGTGGCGAAGCTTGCGGGGTCGTGAATAGCCATCTCGCTCAGCATCTTGCGGTTCAGCTCAACGCCCGACTTTTTCAGCCCATTCATGAACGTAGAGTAGTTCATGCCCTGTGCACGGCAAGCTGCATTGATGCGAGTAATCCACAGGTTGCGGAAATCTCTCTTGCGCTGTTTGCGGCCGATGAAAGCGTAGTTGCCGCTCTTCATCACCTGCTGTTTGGCCATCTTAAAATGCTTCGACTTGCTACCGTAATATCCTTTAGCAAGCTTTAGTGTCTTCTTCCTTCTTTTACGGGTCATTGTGGCGCCTTTTACACGAGCCATCTTGACACATCTCCTTTACATGTTGAAATTAACCGATAAGTGCCGATGGCGCACCTATGAATAGGGCAGCATCTCCTTGACGGATGCGGTGTTTGTCTTGTCCACGTACTGCGGATGACGGTTGTTGCGCTTTACTTTGCTGGACTTTTTGTTCAGGATGTGGCTGGCAAACGCACTGCCACGCTTCACCTTGCCGTTTTTTGTCATCTTAAAGCGCTTTTTTGCGCCGGAATGACTTTTAATCTTTGGCATATTGTTCCTCCCTTTAACTGCTGTCGGCATACATGCAGCCGTAGCGCATGGCTTTGCCGCAATTAGCTTTTCACTATCTTCGTTCTCTTTGGGCGCTTCGCTCTTATTATAGTGTCATCACAAGTGTTCAGCCGTCCGACTTTGACAATTTTTCCGCCTTGTTTTGCGAAAAAATCGCTCAAAATCTGCTCGGTTCAACTTATGACGGCACTATATAGGCTGTGCAGGCTCTTTCTTTTTGGGCGGCTTTGCGGCGTCCTTGTCCTTTTCGGGCGCAAGGAACATAATCATCTGCCGTCCCTCCACCTTGGGCGGACGCTCCACCGTCGCCTCGGGCAGTGCCTGCGCAAAGCGCCTGTGCACGTCCAGGCCTTGGCTTTGGTGCGCCATCTCACGCCCACGGAAACGTATGGAAACTTTCACCTTATCACCGTTTGCCAAAAACTTTTTGGCGTGCCCCAGCTTTGTGTTGAAATCTCCCACATCAATGTGCAACGACAGGCGTATTTCCTTGATTTCCACGACTTTTTGGTTCTTTCTCGCTTCTTTTTCCTTCTTTTGCTGCTCAAAGCGATACTTACCGTAGTCCAAAATTTTAACCACGGGCGGGTTTGCCTGCGGGGCGATTTTCACAAGGTCCAGCTCGGCATTTTCAGCAAGACGCATTGCGTCACGTGTTTGCATAACACCCAGCTGGCTACCGTCTGCTCCTATTACTCGCACCTCTTTGTCGCGAATTTGCCCGTTCATTTCAATCTCGCGCTCACGCTTGCCGTTCGCTGCTATGGCACAGCACCTCCCAAAATAGCTAATCCCAAATGTAGCTAACAAAATAGTCTCCGCCCCATGGCTCTTCGCCAAAGCGGACAAACAAAAAAGCACGACACCTCTGCCATGCTCACAATCACAACGACCCATGCAGGGCACAAAGCACCGCACGTTACACTGCAATATATACCCGACGCCAACTGGGGGCGCACAAGGTGAGCGTGGCAAAAGCCAAAGCTACTTTGTTTACAGCGGTTAATATACCATTAAATCAGGCATTTGTCAAGTGTTCAGTGTGATTTTTACAGAAATCAATTTTCAGGTGCTTTGATGCCGATGTCACACGCAAAACGGTTCGTATTTTGTGACGATATGCACCCATAACCGTGAATTATATCCGGTAGGGGCGACCCTGTGTGGTCGCCCTTTACCCTGTGTGGTCGCTCTAATAATAATTGTTGGAATTAGTCACACGCAAAATGGCATCGCACCCCGTAGTGTCATGGCAAGGCGTGAGCATACTGTTCTTCACAATACCTCTTCCAATGGCACATCCGCCTCTTTTGCCAACGCAAAGGACCACACGGTGCATTTTATCCGCTTGTTCTCCCACCTTTTGCTAATCGCACCTGCGTACATTTGCAGCTGTTTTTGATAGCGCACCACCAGCTCGCTCGTGCTCTTCACCCTGTCTGTCTTGTAGTCTACCAGCTCTATTTGCTCATCGCTCACCAGCACAAGGTCCGCAATGCCCTGCACCATCACTCTCTCGCTCGCAAGCTCGGGTGGCAGGCCACAGCTTACCTGCCCTGCTGGTATCGTCGTGATAAAGTCGTACTCACGCAGTACCTGCTTTGCCGCCGCAATGCGCCCTGCCAAGGGGGAGGCCAAAAACGTGCGCACGCCCTTTATGTCCACCGCTTTCGCAACGGCAGGTAGCATGTATCCCTCCTGCACAAGGCGTGCAATCTCCTTTTGTGCGTCCTGCCCTGCGGCGGCAAAATCCGCAAACTGCATGAACGCATGTTGCGCACTTCCCTTTTCCGCCGCATTCAGCCCCTGCTCATACATAAAGGAGGGGCGCTTGCGAATATCTTCATGGTGCTGTTTTGTCAGCTCGGACACGCTCCACTTTGCCCTCACACCGCTAAGCGCCATGCGGGGCGGCTTTTTTTCAAAAGCATCACACAGGCTCTGCGCAATTTGCGCATCCGCCACAGCTGTAAGCTCGTACCGCTCTTCTGCTGTATTTTCACTGCAGTTTTCCTCCTCGCCGCAGCTTATGTCCTCTGCCGTGACAATTATTTCTTCCTGCGCCATCACTCGGCTCTGCATGGGCAGCTCGCACATCTCCCACAGCACCTTTGCGCTACGGTGGGACATCACCCCTGCCAGCACAAAGTCCCCAAGGCTTTTCGCTCTGCTGAGTAGCGCCGTATCGGGTTCGCCGTCCTGCTGTGCCAGCGCCCATTTTTCGATGGGTACTTGTGCATTTTCGCAGGTGTAGCACACTACCAAATGCTGTTTTGCACGTGTTAGCGCCACATACAGCGTGCGAAGCTCCTCGCTTAGCATATTTTTCAGCATCCGCTTGCGAATGGCAAGCTTCGCCAGCGTCGGGTAAAGCGCACCGCCGCACCTAAGCGTAAGGCCTATGCCCAGCTCCTCGTGCACCTGCACCCTCTGCGAGAGGTCCTGCATGTTAAAGCCGTGCGATGTGTCCGCCACAAAGCAAAACGGAAACTCAAGCCCCTTGCTTTTGTGTATTGTTAAAATGCTCACATGCCCCGGGATGCTTTTTGCGGCGGGTACTTCCAGCCGTGCGCCCTCCACAGCAAGGCGCACCACCCCAAAAAGCCCCTGGCCGCCCTTGTCGCTCACCTGCCCCACCCAGCGTATAAACCGCAGTAGGTTGTCCCTTTTTGCGCCGCCCTTCTCCATGGCGGCCACCGCACTTAGGTAGCCTGTGCGCTGTACAATCTCCTCGCACAGCCGCTGAGGGCTAAGCTGTGCGGACAGCACCCTGTACATGCGTATGCTGCTCACCATCTGTTGTGCCTTTTGGCTTTCGTCGGCCAAAAGCGCCGCCCACAGCTTTACCCCCTGCGAGCCTGCACGGATTTTGCTAACTTCATCCAGCGTAAAGCCGAATATAGGCCCCAAAAGCGCCGAGGCAAGCTGTACGTCATCGCCGGGGTTGTCAATGGCGGCGAGCACCGCAATCAATGGAAGCACCTCGGGCGATTTCATCACTTCGCCCCCAAGCTCCGCCACTGCCGAAATACCTCTTTCTGCCAGCGCACGCACAAAAAGCGGCATATGTTTTTTGCCTCGCAGTAAAATGCAAAAGTCCTCTTCCTTGCACTCTCGCATTTGGCCGCCCTCCCACACGGGAGTTTTTTCGCTTAGCATACGCTGTATGCGCTGTGCCACATGTGCCGCCTCGTCCTCCTCATTTCCCGTCAGCACACACACTTCAAAGCTTCCCTCCTGCTCGGCAGACGCTGCGGCAATCAGCCGCTGCCTATCGCCGTAGCTCATCTCCCCCACCGCAGGGCTCATCAGCCGCTCGAACAAAAAGTTTACCCCATCTATCACCGCCCTTGCGCTTCTGAAATTGTGCCCAAGGCAGAGTGTTGCAGGGCCTTGCTGTTCTTCTTTTTCAAAGTCATACTCCGCCCATTTTTCCATCTTTCGCAAAAAAATGTCCGGGTTTGCGTTGCGAAAGCGGTATATGCTCTGCTTTACATCCCCAACGCAAAAGAGATTGCTCCCGTCCTCCTGCGCAAGTGCACGATATATCGCATCTTGCAGCTCGTTTGTATCCTGATATTCGTCCACCATCACGGCGGCGTATCGCTTTGACAGCGCATTTGCCACCTGTGTTTTTTTGCCCTCATCATCCAAAAGCAGGCGCAGTGTCAGGTGCCCATAGTCTGAAAATTCCAGCACGTTTTCCGCATTTTTCAGCTCACTAAACCGCTCGTCATACATGCGCACCGCCGCCGCCAGCACCCTCACCAAAGGGCGTGCGTCTCGCACATCTTCCCAAAACTGCTCCTCTGTGCATATCAGCATGTATTTTTTTATGTCATCTATCAGCTTTTTCACGGTATCACGCATGTTTTTTAGGGCTTTTTTCTCCGCCTCATCCGCACCTTTTGCTGGGGGCAACCTGCCAAAGCTTACACGCTCCGCACATTCCACCGCCTCATCCCAGCCGCCCTGCTTTAGCGCCCCACACAGCCGCAAAATACCCTCGCGCTCGCCGCTCAGCACCTGCGCATACACACACAGCACATCGTCCTGCTCCGCCCTTTGTATGCACTGCAATGTCAGCTTTTGCGCCGCCTGGGCCGTCTCGGCCGCTACGCCCAGCAGCTCTTTCCCCCATGCCGTCTGCTCAATGGGAATTTTTTCATCGTACATGCGCTCAAAATCCTGTAGCCTCTGCATGGGTGCAGGCAGTGTGCGCATCTGGCCGTATATCGCCAGTATCGTCTTTTCCGCTTCCTCGTCGCTGCGTGCTCGCCCATAGAGCGAGGTAAACTGCGCAAAATCCTCCTGCGCATACATCTCTTCCATGGTCTCTTCCATCGCAATCTGCGCCAGCTGTGCAAGCTTTGCATTTTGCCCCAGCTGTACGTCTGGCGAAAGCTGCAACATGTCGAAGTGTTCTCTCACCAGCTGCTGGCAAAACGCATCCATCGTGCCTATAAACGCACGCCCCAACAGCAACTTTTGCTTTCGCAGCTGCAGGTCCGTCGGGTTTTTCGCAAGCTTTTTTTCCACCTCGGTGGCAATGCGTGCACGCAGCTCCTGCGCCGCCGCATTTGTAAAGGTAAGTATCAAAAGGCCATCCGCACTAATCGGTGCGTCCTTGCGTGTAATCATCCACACGGCGTGTTGCACCAGCACCGCCGTCTTGCCGCTACCCGCCGCAGCGCTCACCAGCAGTGCGCCTTTTCGGTGATGTATCGCCGCATTTTGCTCATTTGTCCACTTCACTTCACCCATCTTGCTTCACCTGCCCATCCCATGCATTCTGCACCTTGCTCTGTATTTCAAGCTCGTTCACGCCATCCTCGTGCCTGCACGCCGCACGGTAGGAGCAGTAGGTGCACGGCCTTTGTCCTTTTTTCACAAGCGGCTGTGCACAAAAGCGTCCGCCGTACACATTTTCTGCCATGATGCGCACTTTTTCCCTCACATGCCGCAGTACTTTTTGCAGTGTCTGCTCCTCGGTCACCCCCGAGGTGGCGGTGAAGTCGCCGTCCTTTTTGTACTTGACGGGGATGTACACGCCCGCACCGCTTTTTTCCATGCTTTGCAGTACCCCCGGCACGGAGGCCAAAATGCCGTCCGTGCGCAAAACAGCACCCTCTGCGCCGGTGCGTGTTCCGCTTTTGGGGCTGCTATCTGCACACAAGTACAAAACGCCCACCGGCTTTGGCTCGATATATCGCCCATTTGCGTTTTCGCACAGCACATCCAAATAAATGAGCATCTGCATGTTCTTGCCGTAATGCACATCGCTTAGCTCAAACCTTTTGTCGGAGGTTTTATAGTCCATAATGCACAGCCAGCTTGCGCCATCTTTGTGCAAAACATCTACCCTGTCCACCTTACCGCTCAGCACCGCGCGCCGCCCATCCGAAAGCTGTATGCGCAGTGGCTCCACCTCGCCCGTACTTCCTATCGTCAGCTCCACTTCGTCCGTCACAAAGTCGCTTTCTTTCGCCGCATCGCGCAAAAACAGCAGGGTTTTCACCGCCGCCTGCTGTATGCGCACAAGACGGCAGGCATCCCTGCGCATCCGCTGTAACGAGTGCTTTTGCACAAATTCATCGGCGCAAATTTGTGCTTCTTTGCTAAGCTCCTCATCCGTCCACTCGGCCAAGTTTTGCTTTGCCTTGCGCATCACGCTCTCCAAAATATGATGAACAAACGTGCCCCCTTCAAGCGGCGACACTTTGGCAATCGGCAGAGGTTTTGCCTTCAGTATGCGCTCCATGTAGTAGGCAAATGCGCAGGAATAATAACGCTCTACCGTTGTTGCAGAGAGGTATATTTCCTCCCCGAGTATGCCGCTCACAAGGCTTTTGTCCGCAATTTCCCAGCTTGATTTTGCCTGCACCGCCTGCAAAAAGCCCAAGAGCCGATGCACCTCCTCGCCGTTTTGACGCTTCAGCGCCTCATAAAGCGATGCCGCAAGGGGGGTGTTGTCCCTGTACTCCTCGCCCAAAAGCTCGTATGCGGCGGCAGGTGTTGCGGCTATTTGCTCGGGCGAGGGGCACAGCTGTGGCATTTGTATCGCCTCGCACAGGCTTTGCAGTGCGGCCGTGCGTGTTTTCGCCTCCCCTGCACGGTTTTGCGGCCAACTTAGGTGCAGACCCTTTTTTGGCATGGTGAGCGCCTTGTAAAAAAACATCTCCTCCAAAAGCACCCTGTTTTCAAAGCTTCCCGGCATTTCCAGCCCACTTTGCACCAAAAGCTCCCTGTCCAGATGCGTCAGCAGGCCGCTGTAGCCCACCTGCATGGGGAACTCGCCCTCGCACAGCCCCAGCACAAAGCAGTAGTCCGGCTGTGAAAGACGCATACGGTCCGCCCCGGTGAGCAGGGCGCACTCCAGCGTCCTTGGAATTTTGCCAAAGTCGGTACTGCGCACCAGCAGTAAAAAAAGCTCGTCGTACTCGGTGGCACTCAGCTTTTCCTGCCCCACAAGCCGCACCATCTCATCCAAAAGCTCCATGCAAAGGTCCCACGCCCTGAGCGCATCATCTCTGAATGCAGGGTATTCCCCCTCGCTCAGCCGCTGTGCACCCTGTGTCAAATGCTGTGCCGCCCCAAAACGCTCCAAAAGCAAATACAGCTGTTTTGACAAATTTTCAGCTGTACCATCCCTTGATTTTGTTATAAAATCCTCAACAATCGACACAAGCTCCGCACGCAAATCCTCCGCCATCGCAAGCTGATGCTCCGACTGCGCACTTTGAGCGGCGAGCAGGCCATCGGGGTTGTTCTCAAATGAAGTGCGCCACTGCTGTGCCAAAGGCCGCCATGTAAACACATAGTTTTCAAGCGAGTATATGCTCTCCTCGCTGTATCCGCACAGGCCGCTTTTTAGCAGCCCCAGCAAATCCTTGCTGTTCACACCGTTGCTCAATAGCGCCAGCGCCGCCCGAATAAAACACACAGGTGCGCTATATTGAATGTCGCTCACCGCATCCACAAACAGCGGAATCTCCAAAAGCGAGCACCTGCGTCGCATCTCGCTTTCGTACACCGCCACATCCCGGCACACCACCGCCATGCGGCTGTAGGGCACGCCCTTTAGCGCAAGCTCGTACATCTTTGCCGCAACCCGCCGCACCTCATCCCACTCATCCTGCGCTTTTGTCAGCGTAAGCTGCTGTGCAAAGTCAGCGTTTTCCTCCGCAGCCATTTTTTCAGCCACTTCATCCGCATCTATCTCTCCATTTAGTAAATCATGCATTATTAACAATTTATCAGACTTTACACCAAGTGTTTTTTGCAATATTTGCGGTGTCAATATATGTATACCGACATGTGTCGATATTTGTATCAGGCGATTTGCCGTGCTCCTCACAGGTGAAAATCGGTCGGGTGCGGACAGGTTTTCGGCTATACCCTCACAGCACAGCGCCACCGTCACCCCCTCGCAAAACTGCAACAGCTTACCCAGCATCTCATACTCGGGGGAGGTAAAGCCGTCGAAGCTGTCCACAAAGCAGTGCTTTGCGTGCAGGAAACCGCCGTCCGCACGCAAGGATGCAAGGTGCAAACGGTCCTGTGCGTCGGTGCACACCCCCGCAATGACGGCCTCGTACGCCTCAAAAATCAGCGCTATTTCGGCGAGCTTTTCGTCTTTTGCCTCGGCCGCAACGCTTCGCAACACCTCGGGGCTTGCCCCTGCTGTTTTAAGCTCGTTTATGGTTTGTGCGCACAGGTTGCAAAATGCGGTGCTTCGTCTTTGCCTTGAAAATCTGCGCAGCTCCTGCGATATCTCATTCAGCGCCCTTTTCACAAACACCACCCTGCCTGCGTCCGTCATCACAGGAAGGCTCATGCCACCGCTGTTTTTTAGTATGCGCTCTGCCAGGGTGCGAAAGCTTAGCACCTGCACAAAGGCACTGCCTTTTTCCCCAAGCTCGTCGTATATCAGCCCCTCCGCCGCCGAGGAAAACTGCTCCGGCACCAGCAAAATGCTCTGCTCCTCTTTTTTTGCACGCTCGTTCATCCGCTTTATGAGATGGCTTGTTTTGCCCCTGCCCGCAAGCCCTAATACAAGCTGTAGCATCGCACCCTCCTTTGAGATTATTGTTGTGTGAGCCCTACTACCTTGTGTAATCTAAAAGTTTACAATAGATGTCGAGATGTTTTTGTTCAAAACAAGGCGGAGGAATGAGGAATACTGTGTGTATTTCGATTGACGACAACGTAGTTTTGGGCAAAAACAGCCGACAGATATGTAAAGTTTTAGGTTTCACAAGGTACTGCCCTGCGCTTTTGGCATCCTGCTACTCTATGCCCAGCAAGTCCCTTACCACTACCCCTGCCAGCATATACCCTGCTGTCGGCGGCACAAAGCTTACACTGCCGGGTGCGGATGCCCTGCTGCCTTGTGGGGCTGTCTCTTGCCGCTGTGTATACTCATGCGGTGTTTCCTGCGAGTACACCACCTTCACTCCGCTTATGTTTAGCTTTTTCAGCTCCCTGCGCATCACACGGGCAAGGGGGCACCCTTCCGTCTTTTCTATGCGAGCCACCTCAAAGCGCTCGGGGTAAAGCTTATTTCCTGCACCCATTGCGCTTACCACACGAATTTTTTCAGCGGCGGCTCTGCGAATAATTTCCAGCTTTGCGCTTACCGTATCCACCGCATCCACCACATAATCGTAGGCGTTCAGCGGATAGCTGTCCGCATTTTCAGGCAGGTAAAATACTTCGTATGTATTTACGATACATCGAGGGTTTATATCCTTAATGCGCTGCGCCATCACCTGCGTTTTGTGCTTGCCAATTGTGGAGTGCAGTGCGATAATCTGGCGGTTTATATTGCTAATACTCACCACATCGCTGTCAAACAGGCTGAGCGTGCCTATGCCGGCACGTGCCAGCGCCTCGCACACAGCGCCCCCAACACCCCCAACGCCAAATACCGCCACATGTTTTTGCGCCAAAAGCTGTACGCCTTCTTGCCCGATAATCATTGCCGCACGCTCAAACTCCGCCTGCACGCTTGCATCGCCCCTTTACCATGTTCACTATTTCACAGCGCCACTTGCGCCTTTCTTTTATTTTGCACAAACTGCTCTCATATGGCAATACCCTTTTGCTCACACACATGCTTTTTGCACCCAGCAGTTTGCCTCATCACGTACAAAAACCTCGGCCTATACATCCAGTATCGCCGAGGTTTTACGCATACACAAATTTTATGCGGTATATACTTGCAATTTCACAACACACCACATACTTTTCAAGTTGCTCACTCGCAACGGTACATATTAGCCTCATACGGGCGCAAGGAGGGGCTTTGCATGTCGTAGTTGCTCTGCATCAGCTTTTGGGTGGGCAGGATGCGAATAGGGCGGGGCACTTGGCTCTCGGTGAGGTTTATTTCAATATACCACTTTTGGCTGCCCAAAATCCTAAAGTAGCAAAACAGCTTTTTGTTGCGCTCAAACACAGGTTGAAAGCTACCCTGCACAAGGCAAGAGTTTTTTTTGCGCAAAGAAATAAGGTTGTAGTAGTGATGCCAAACAGAGGATGTATCCTCCATTTGCATGGCGGCGTTTAGGTATTGGGTGCTTTTCAGCGGACGTATCCACGGCTGTGCGCCCGAAAATCCCGCATGAGCGCCGCTGTTCCACGGCATAAGGTAAAACGCACAACTCGCCTGCTCCTGCGTAGGTGTATCGGCATGTACAGTAGGCTTTGCATCTTTGCTCACAGCACCTCCTCCATGAAGGCTAAACAGCCCCAGCTCCTGCCCTTGATATATTACAGGCGTTCCCCTAAGGCTAAGTAGCATGGTAGCCAAAAGCTTTGCCGCCACCTTTTGGTAAACAGGGCTTATATTAAGGCGGCTGAGCATACGAGGGGTGCACGCTGCCTCCATCGCCAGCGGAAGGTGGCAGTCGTCATCATGGTTTTGCACGCGGCGTATGTATGCCTGTTTCATCTCGGATAGGCTAAAGCTGCTTGGCCAAATTTTCCTGCTTTGCCAGCCTGCCGTAATGCCCCGCTCAAACAGCATATCCACCCCACCACCATGTGGCGCACACAGCTGCTTTGCTATTTCAGGCTGTATATTATGCACACCTGCGCACAATAGCGGCCGCTTTCCCTTTATCGCACGGCGCAGCTGACCAAGATAACGGCGCAAGTTCGGCCCGTACACAAACTTCTCGTACCCACACACTCCCAAAACTTCCCCTGCGGGGCTTGCGTTGCCATAGTCTCTTTTGCTTAGCGTGTCCACATATCCAAGATAAAAGCCATCCACGCCCATATCCACCCAAAAATTCAACACCTGTGCCATCTTTTCACGAAGCTTCTCGTTGTCCCAGTCAAGGTCCATTTGATGGCGCCCCTCTACATGTAGCGCCCATGCGCACGCACCCTCGCACCACGTCCACATAGATATGCCGCCGCTGTGCCCCCAGTTGTTTGGTGGAAAGGCGGCAGTGCCTTTTTTAAGGATGTAGTAACCCTCTTTTCCCCTGTTCATCGCATCCGCAAACCACGGATGTTCGTCCGATGTCGCCGCAATGTCCAGCCCCATCATCACCCGCATTCCTCGCTCGTGCGCACGACGAATAAGCCGTTTTACCTCCTGCGCATTTCCAACATCTTTGCTCGGCTGCTCATAGCTGCGCACACCCGAGTTTTTGCATATATCACTGTCCAAAATTTGCCATAGCCACAGCGCATCCACACCCAGCTTTTCAAGATATGGTAGCCGCCTTACAACACCACCCACATCACCTATGCCGTCGTGGTTTGAGTCCATAAACGAGGGCAGGAAAACCTGATAAATCACGCCCTCTTTCCACCATGCCCTCTCGTCCTCATGGGAAGTGTCGGTGGCATCTATCGAGTGATAAGCCTGCTCCCCGCTCATCCTCGACACTGCTTCGTCTTTTTGCTCATTGCCGATTTCATCCATGTAGCTCGCATTTTGCCACTCGCTTTGCGCGCACACTTCCACTATCATCTCAGCAAATCCCTCGCTTATCATCCTGTTCAGCGCACGTAGAGGCATGTTCGCTATCATGCCTCTTTCTATCCATGCCTCTTTTCTACCTGTTTTACGCAACATCAAGCAAAGCATGTTCCTGCCGCAAGGATGCCTCCACGCATCTTTTATTTTACTTTGTAGGGTAATGCGCATACGCTACGCTCCTTAGAAAATTGTACTGCTGCACACAATGCTCCGTGCCTTTACTTACACACTCTTACATTAACTATACTCTCAAATTATGAACAAAAAAACCGACAAAGGTAAAACTTTACCCTCTGTCGGCTTTTAATTGTTAGCTACTCAGTTTCGTGTGCACCACTGCCGATAGTAGCCTGCACACACCTTATGCAGGCGTGGAGGAATCATCCTCATCGCTGTGACCTTGGCAGGCGGAAGGCAGTGCAAAGTCTGCGTAGTATCCCGTCATAGAGCCGGGGCACCCAGCCTGGTAAAGGTCTCCCGTGGCGGTGCAGAACTGCAGCTCCTGTATCCCCTCTGGTTGCTCCGGGAAATCCCTGTATGGCAGATCCGCCTGCACGTTTTCCATCAGGGTTTTCCACAGGTTGCCCGGTATGTTTGTCCTTGAGGCGGGGCTCCAGCCTTTGCCTCCGCCCTCCAAAAAGTCATGCTTTACGTTTCCGTTGTTGTCGTAGCCCCACCACACTGCGGTCACGTAATATGGCGTAAGCCCCACGAACCAGCGGTCGAGGTCATCACTGGTGGTACCCGTCTTTGCAACACTGGGCATTTCACCCTCCGGCGCAAGCCCCGAGGCGGTAGCCGCAACGCCCAGCGGCAAGCTCTGCTGGTGTAGCACGGTGGATAGCAGGCGGTTCATGATATATCCGCTCTCCGGCTTTATCGCCTGCTTTGGCGTAATTTGAGGCTGAAGGATAATGTTGCCCTTGCTGTCCGTAACCTTTGTGTAGCTGTGAAGGCTCACAAAGGTCCCATAGCCGTACTCCTCATCTCCGCCAAACATCGCAAATGCACCCGCCAGCTCGTACGGCGAAATGCCTTCCGTAAGGCTTCCCAAAACCAGCGGCCCCAGCGCCACGTCATTCGGCTCTACCAGGGTGGATATTTCCAGCGTGTCCACCATGAACTCATACATCTGCTCCACGCCTACCATCATGCCCACCCTTGCGGCCACTGTGTTGGTGGACTCCGCCACTGCCGACACTATGGGCATAAGCACATTGCGGTATCCGTCTCTGTATGCGTTGCTGGGCCAGTCGTTTACAACATTGCCGTCCTCGTCCACACTTGGGTTGTAGGGGTCTCTGGGCTGAACACCCGTCTCCATAATTCCCCTTGAGTAGGTGATAAGGCCATAGTCTATGCCCAGCGCATACGCCGCCACCGGCTTCATGGTAGAGCCGTTTTGCCGCGCGCCGTCTATGGAGCGGTTGAACTCAAGGCTGCCCGTCTTTTCACCTATGCCGCCGCTTGTGGCTATAAGCTCGCCCTGGTAGTTCACCACCGCCACGGCCGCCTGCGGCAGCACCTCACGCTCGCCCACCTTTTGTCCGTTGCCGTTCAGTAGGTCCTCCACCTGCGTAAGCCGCTCGGTGTAGCCGGGGAAGCGCTCCTCGTCCATGAAGAAGCCGTCCTCTTCATATCCGTTTATCATAATGTCGTCCAGCGCCTGCTGTACGTTTAGGTCCACCGTCAGGTACACACGCAGGCCGCCATTGTAAAGATAATCACGTGCGGCTTCATACGACATACCCTTTTGCTCCATAAGGTCGGCTATAACGTCGTTAAACGCCTTGTCCGACGCCCAGGAGAACACGCCCGTCGTGCTTATGCCTGCCTCGTTTTGCGCCACCTCTTCTGCGGATGCCAGCCCAAGGTCGGGCATGTCCCACACCTCTTGTGCTTCCGCTTCGGTGATGAAGCCGCTGTCCAGCATGAACGCAATAACGTCATTTCTACGTTCAAGTGCGTTGTCGGGGTTTTGGAATGGGCTAAAGTATGTGGGCGCTTGCGTAATGCCCGCAATGGTGGCGCACTCCGCCAGTGTAAGCTCGCTCACGCTTTTGTTAAAGTAGTTTTGTGCGCCTGCCTCCACGCCTGCAATACGCTCCGAAAGGCCTATCGTGTTCAGGTACGCCTCCATGATTTGCTCTTTGGAATAGCGGTTTTCAAGGCCCCACGCACGGAATATTTCACGCAATTTTCGCAGGTAGCCGGCGCTCATGTCGCCGTCCACCTCCACCTCGTCCTCCTGCGTAATGTTCTTCACAAGCTGCTGAGTGATGGTGGATGCGCCAAACTGGTCCTGAAAGCCCAAAACCTCGTTCGCCAAAGCACCGATAGTGCGCCTAAAGTCAACACCGTGATGCTCATAAAACTGCCTGTCCTCGGTGGCTATTACGGCATTTATCAAGTCTTCCGGAAATTCAGTATAGGACACCCATATGCGATTTTCAGCGCCCACAAGCTCCTGATAAGCTATGTAGTCCTCCTCCGCCTCGGCGTTTGGGTTGTCCGGGTTCATCGCATAAAAAAAGCTCGTTTGGTTTGTGGAGTACGTCTCAAGGTCCAGGATGTTTTCATCGTTGCTTGTGGCTTCCACCACGTACTGCACCGCCTGCACCGCCACCACACTGCCCACTATGAGCCCAAGGCACATTACCACAAAAAACGCCTTCAGTAGGTTCAAAAATATCATGCCCACTACAGTACCTGCCAAGAGCTTGGGCTTTTTCTTCTTTTTCAGCGGTGGCGGCGAATCGCCATTCTGTGGTGACGCTCCGTTTGCGGGGCGTATACGTGTTTTGTCGTCCACCATTCCTGCATCAGGGCGCTGTCGCCCGTTATTTTCACCTCTAAAATTGCTCAAAAGTTCCTACTCCTTTTCCGAGAAAGCCATAGATGCTTCACACACATCTCAGCGTGTATTACTTTGTTTTCGACAGCATACAGGTGTAATTGCGACAATATCCGCAATTACACTCCTACACATTATACCACACATTGCGCAAGCGTGTGATTACAATTTTGTAATTCAGCTGTCACATTTTTCAGCGCTTTGCGCTCACATTTAAGTTTACACAATCCATTTGAAATTTGTGTGACATTTCATTATAATACCAAGTAGCTCACTGCGTGTGTTATCACACGGGGCGGGTGTGGATAAATGCGGTGATTTAGAATACGTTAAGTGCGAGAAGAAGGCGCTATGTCCTCCCCGCCGTGGGCGGGGAGGACATAGCAAAAAAACTTAATCACCTCTATGTGTCCACTCCCCACGGGGCAATCTCTTTCGGAGGTAGAACATGGACGCTTTGCAATATCCCTTTGACGGTGCACATATACTTCAAAAAAAGCGTGCGATAAAAAAGCAGCTGCTCACAAAAGAGGGGCTTATCGACAAAAAAATCGCGCTTGTCAGCGGCAGTACCATAGGCGACATAAAAACTGTTTTGGAAATTTTCCTGCTGAACCTCGGTATTCGCCCCACATTTTGGGAGGGCGAGTATGGGCTTTTTTATGAGAATGTTTGCTTTGACGACGGCTCGCTAAAGGAATTTGCGCCGGATATTTTGTACATACACACGAGCAACCGCAACATTCGCCACTGGCCGCACTGCGCCGATAAAGACGAGGATGTACAGCAAAAGTTGCAGGGGGAGTTTGCCCATTTCAAGGCAGTGTGGGCAGCGGCAAAGCGCCTTGGCTGTGCGGTGGTGCAAAACAATTTCGAGATGCCTTCTTTTCGGCATTTTGGCAACATGGATGCGTGGGATGCGCGCGGAAGGGTGCGCTATGTGCGCTGCCTAAACGAGATGTTTGCGCAGTACGCCCAGGAAAGTTCAGGGCTTTATATTCACGATTTATCGTACCTTTCTGCCTGCCACGGCACAGACGCATGGTGCGATGCCTCCTCGTGGTACGCATACAAGTACACGCTTGCGCCTGCGTTTATACCCAGCTTTTGTCACAGCCTTGCAGGGCTCATGTCCTGCCTTTTCGGCCGCACAAAAAAGGCCGCCGTGTGCGACCTTGACAACACGCTGTGGGGCGGCGTGATAGGGGAGGTGTCAGCCGAGGGGGTCGAGCTTGGCGACGAAAGCCCGGCCGGCATGGCCTATGCCGACTTTCAGCGCTACCTGCACATGCTCTCACAGCGGGGCATCCTTTTGAGCGTGGCGTCCAAAAACGAGCCTGCGGCGGCGCTTTCAGGCTTTGAGCGGAGCGACAGCCCGCTAAAAAGAAGCGACTTTTTGTGCTTTGAGGCGAGCTGGGAGCCAAAGTCCCGCAGTGTTGCGCACATTGCAAAAACACTGAACATCGGCACCGACTCGCTCGTATTTTTGGATGACAACCCAGCCGAGCGCCAGGAGGTAACACGTGCGATGCCCGAGGTGTGTGCGCCTTGCGTGTGCCAGCCGGAAGAGAGCGTTTGCCTTGTGGACAGGGCAGGGTATTTTGAGATAGCGGCACTGTCTGCCGACGATGTAAAGCGCGGGGACATGTACCGCCAAAATGCACAACGAAACGCTGAAATTCAGAATTTCGAGGACTACGACGCATACCTCAAAAGCCTTGAGATGAGCGCACACATCTCCCCATTTTCAGCGGAGCATCTCGAGCGTATAACCCAGCTGATAAACAAAACAAACCAGTTCAACCTCACCACACGCCGCTACACCGCCGAGGAGGTTGCCGCACGTGTGCAGGACAAAAGCTACATCACGCTTTCGGGGCGGCTGGTGGACAAATTCGGAGATAATGGCATCACAACGTCGATTATCGGGCACATCAACGGGGGTGTTTTGGACATAGAGCTTTGGGTCATGAGCTGTCGGGTGTTTAAGCGGCACTTGGAGCACGCCATGTTCGACGCACTTGTTGCGGCCGCACAGCAGGCGAGTGTGCACACCATTACGGGGTGCTACCTCCCCACCGCTAAAAACTTGTTGGTGAGCGATTTTTATGCTACAATGGGCTTTAAGCTTACAGGCGAAGAGGAGGGCACTCGGCGGTTTTCCTACGATGTTCCGTCCTCTTACACGCAAAAAAACACTGTGATAAAGGTGGATTAAATTATGGATAGAGCTACTGTCATGGCAGACCTTCAGGAAATTTTCAGGGACAATTTCGACGACGACAGCATCGTTTTGAGCGATGCCACAAACGCCGCCGACATCGAGGACTGGGACAGCCTTGAGCAGATAAACCTGCTGACTGCAATTGAAAAAAAGTACGGCTTAAAGTTCAATCTTTCCGATGTGCGGGGGCTAAAAAACGTAGGCGACCTTTTGGACCTCTTACAGCGACTGGGTGTTTACTAATGAACCGCTACCGCCTTTGCGATTTGAGCGTGGGGCACACCGAGAGCTTCACGCTCACGCTCACACAGGATATGATGGATGCATTTTGCGCCGCAACCGGCGATGTATCGCCCATTCACATGAGTGATGCCGCCGCCGCCGCACGTGGCCACAAGGGACGTGTTGTGTACGGTATGCTGTGCGCAGGACTTTTTTCCACGCTTGCAGGCGTGCATCTTCCGGGCGAAACCTGCCTTTTGCACAGCGTAAACACAAAGTTTGCAAAGCCTGTTTACGTGGGGGATGTGCTCACCGTTACCGGCACCGTGCAGGAGATAAACACCACATTTTCGGCCATCACCATAAAAGCGCACATCACAAACCAAGCGGGCGAAAAGGTGACTAAGGGTGTCATTCAGGCAGGGGTGGAGCAGGCCTCACAGCCATAGCCGGCGCAAATATTTCACGTGTCATCACGTTAATTTTCCCATATACTATGCAGAAGGGGGCTGTTTGCCATGCCTTACAAATACCTCATCACAGGCGCAAGCAGTGACGTGGGCGTACTGCTAATTTCACGCCTGCTCGCCGCCGACCCACAGTGCACCATCCTTGCGCAGGGGCATGGGCACATCTCCCAGCTTGCGCAAATCAGCGCAGAGCACCCCGGCCGCATACAGACCTTCGATGTGGATTTAAGCTGTGCGAGCGCACGTGGCATGTTTTTGCAAACGCTCAGTCGCATGGGGGCAGTGCCCACCCATTTCGTGCATCTTCCTGCGCTGAGGGTGGTAAACACAAAGTTCAAAAACTTCGATATGGCGAGGTTTGAACAGGACATGCAGGTGCAGGTAATGAGCGCTATAGAGGTGTGCAAGTGCTTTGTGCCGCTGATGGCAAAAAGCAAGTTCGGGCGTGTGCTGTTCATGCTCACAAGCTATATTTTGGGCGTTCCACCGAAAAATACCGCCGCATATGTCATGGCAAAGCAAGCTTTGCAGGCTCTTGCAAAAAGCCTTGCCGCAGAGTACGCCTCCTTTGGTGTAACGGTGAATTGCGTCGCTCCCAGCATGATGGAAACAAAATTTTTGGCGGACACCCCATCACTCATCGTGCAGGCGGCCGCCGAGAGCAACCCCATGGGGCGCAACGCCACCGCACAGGACGTAGTGCCAGCCATGCAGTTTCTTCTGTCGGATGATGCCGCTTTCATCACAGGTGTCACGCTTCCCATCACGGGTGGCAGCGCTTAATCCTCTCCCCTTGTGGTGAATTCGAGCTGTTTCACCTTTAAGAAAAAGTTATTTATTTATAATATATTTCTCTCTCATTTGACTTTTTAGTTATTTATTTATAACTTTTTTCACCGATTTTACTATTTAAGTTATTTATTTTTAACATCGCCATAACTGCAATTGGAGCACCCACTCATGGACAACTACACCTTTCGCCTTGCCTGCGCACAGGACGAAGCGGCAATCCGCAACTTTATGCACAATCACTGGGACTCCCCCCACCCGCTCATAGAGGTGAGAGATTTTTTTAAGTATTACTACCGCAGGCAGGACGGTGCACTGCGCTTTTGCCTTGCGCTTTCACAGGGTGAAATTTGCGCCATAGCGGGATATATCCCCTCAAGCTTTCCCGATACAGGGCATACCCCTGCCGCCGACACCACCGAGGATGCGCCCTGCTCCTCGCCCAAAAGCGATGCCGTCGGGTGCGATGTGTGGGTTTCGCTGTGGGTAGCTGACCCCGAAGCAAGCGGCGCGGGGCTTGCACTCATGGCGGAAATGCCTGCGCTGACGAAATGCCGCACGCTTTCCTGCAACAATATCCGCCCAAAAACACGTGCGTTCTATCATTTTTTGGGCTTTACCACCGCACGCATGGGGCATTTTTATCACCTTGCGCCGTCCGAAAGCTACCGCATTGCACACATTGCACAGCCCGTCGTTTTGCCTGTAAGTGGCAGTGCCACTCTTTCGCTTTTGAGTAGCCCTGCAGAACTGAATGCTTGCGGCTTTTGCCCCCCCAAAGATGCAAACCCATACAAAGATTTAGCGTACATTTCACAACGATATTTTGCGTTCCCACGTCAGTCTTATGATGTGTATGCGGCATTTCTGCCGGGCAAGGAAACACCATTCGCCCTTTTGTGCACACGCCTTATTCCTGCGCTGGGCAGTGCTGTTTTGCGCATTGCCGACTACATAGGCCCGCCCGAAAGCTTCGCACAGCTCGGGGTGGCAATACGCCGTCTGCTCGGCGAAAGCGGTGCCGAATACGCAGACCTTTACTGCGACGGCATACCCGAAAATACACTACACAGCGCAGGTTTTGCCCTGCGCTGTGAGCACAGTGAAGATATTATACCAAACTACCTCTCCCCACCTCTCATCCAAAACACCGAGTATTACTATTTCACGAGCAACCCAAAAGGCTTTGCCATTTTCAAGGCGGACGGCGACCAAGACCGCCCAAACATTGATTTGGAGAATTAAGTTTACCAAAGTGGATACATAGAGACAATTTAGCAGTACAGCGCCATACGTTAAGTACAAAAAAACGGTATATCCCCCCGCCGTAGGCGGGGGGATATACCAAAAAACTAAACCGCCGCTTTTCTTTACACCTAATTTTACGATTAGTCGCACAAAATCAAGGCACTTATCCCATCGTATGATGTCTTATGTGTGTGATGTGTTGTCACTCATATGACATGGTACAACGTCGATAGTCAGCTATTTTTAGTTGTAGTTCTTTAAGTTGAAGGATATGCAGAACGCCCCGAGGAAAAAGGCCCCTCTAAAGCCTTTTTCCTCGGGGCGGCTTTGCGTGAGCAGATGCCTTCAGGCATGGGCACTCACCAAAATAAAACTCGAAATTTATCTCCACATCGAAATATTTTCACTAATGCACAGCTCCGCTCAGCTCCTGCTCGGGCGGCTTTTTCATGGTCAGAGATATGCGCTTTTTTGCTTCGTCCACGCTTATCACCCACACTGTTACCACATCGCCCACGCTCAGCACCTCCGCCGGATGCTTTATGTAGCGGTTTGCAATCTGGCTTATGTGCACAAGGCCGTCCTGGTGCACCCCTATGTCCACAAACGCTCCAAAATCTATCACGTTGCGCACCGTGCCCACCAGCTCCATGCCTGCCTTTAGGTCCTTCATCTCCAGGACATCACTGCGCAAAAGCGGTGGCGGCAGGCTGTCACGAATATCCCGCCCCGGGCGCAAAAGCTCCTCGATAATGTCAAGCAGTGTCGGCTTTCCTATGCCCAGTTTTTCCGCAAGAGAATTTAGCCCCTGCTTGTTCGCACGCTCTCTAAGCTCGGAGATTTCCCCCGTGCCGATGTCCTGCACCTCGTAGCCGCACAGCTGCAAAAGCCCCTCGGCCGCCTTGTAGCTTTCGGGGTGCACCGCCGTTGCATCAAGGCGGTTTTTTGCGTTTGGCAGGCGCAAAAATCCTGCGCACTGCTCGTATGCTTTCGGGCCCAGCTTTGTCACCTTCAAAAGCTCCTTGCGTGTCTTAAACGGCCCGTCCGCCTCCCGCTTTGCCACGATGTTTTTGGCGGTGGCGGCCGAAAGCCCTGCCACACGTTCAAGTAGTGGTGCGGAGGCGGTGTTTAGCTCCACGCCCACCGTGTTCACGCAGTTTTCCACCACACCGTTCAGCTCGCTCGCCAGCTGTGCCGGCGGCATGTCGTGCTGATACTGCCCCACGCCCACCGCCTTTGGGTCTATTTTCACAAGCTCCGCCAGCGGGTCCTGCATACGACGTGCTATGGACACGGCGCTTCGCAGGTTCACGTCAAACTGCGGAAACTCCGCCGCCGCAAGCTTGCTTGCGGAATACACCGACGCCCCCGCCTCGTTCACCACCATGTACTCCACCTGCACGCCCTTGCTCGAAAGCGTTTTCAGCACCTCCACCACAAACATTTCCGTCTCTCTGCCTGCGGTGCCGTTGCCTATAGCTATCACCTGAACGCCCTGCTTTTGCACCATCTGTCCTATAGTCTTAGCGGCCTCGGCCACCTTGGCGTCACTCGCCGCCACGGGGTACACCACCGTCGTGTCCAAAACACGCCCCGTCGCATCCACCACAGCCACCTTGCAGCCCATGCGGTAGCCGGGGTCCATTCCCATGGCCACCTTACCCCTTATGGGCGGCTGTAAAAGCAGCTGACGCAGGTTTTGCCCAAACACCTTTATGGCGCCCTCGCTTGCTCGCTCGCTCAGCGTCGTGCGCACCTCACGCTCCATGCTGGGGTGTATAAGGCGGCTGTACGCATCCTCCGCCGCCTGCCTTACCTGCATGGCGCAAAGGCTGTCGTTTTTCACCACCGCCTTTGTGATAACAGCCACAGCACGCTTTTCCTCCGCTGTCACCGACACCTTCAAAAAGCCCTCTTTTTCCCCTCGGTTCAGCGCCAAAATACGATGGTCGGCTATTTTTTTCACAGGCTCGCTAAATTCGTAGTAGCCTGCGTACACGCTGTCCTCTTTTTTTGCGGCGATGCTTTGCAGTACTGCCTGCTCGGTGTAAAGGGTGCGTAGCTCCCCTCTTATCGTCGCATCGTCCGAAAAGTCCTCCGCTAAAATATCCCGTGCGCCGCACAGCGCCGCCTCTACATCCGGCACTTCCTTTTCCTCGCTCACATATTCCTCGGCAAGGCGCTCCGGCTCATCGCCCGTATTTTGCGCCAGCAGTGCGGCCGCAAGCCCCTCAAGGCCCCTCGCACGTGCGATGCTTCCCCGTGTTTTGCGCTTTGGCTTGTAGGGGCGGTAAATATCCTCCACCTGCGCAAGCGTTGTTGCCGCTTGCAGGGCGCTTTCTATTTCGGGCGTCATCTTTTCCTGCTCCTCTATGGAGCGGCTCACCTCGCCCTTGCGCTCGCTCAGCGCACGCAAATAGGACAATCTTTCGCACATTTCACGCAGGACTTGGTCGTCCATGCTACCCGTCGCTTCCTTGCGGTATCGTGCGATAAAGGGGATGGTGTTCCCCTCGTCCACAAGCGACACCGCCGCCGCCACATGCTGTGGGTGTAGCTTAAATTCCATCGCCAGCGTATTTGCAAAATCCATCAGCTATTCCTCTTTCTGCTTGTTTGCTGTTTCTGTCGGCTCACACTGTTCATCCGGTGTGGACAAAAGGGAAGCTTCTTGTGCACCCTCACCATCCTGCTCCACCTCATCCACCGGGAGAGTTTTGCGCCTGTAACGCTTTATGGGTATCATCACGCACAGTAGCATGTACAGCGCCAGCGCCACAAGCGAGCAAATGGTTATCACTGTGCCTGCCACAAAGCCGGGTGTCTGGTAGCTGAACACTATCTCTACATCCCCTGCAGGCGCCTGCACTGCCATCATGCCGCCGCTCACGTTCAGCACCTCGGCCTTTTCGCCGTTTACAGTGGCGGTAAAGCCTGCATCGTACGGCACCGAAAAGAACACAAGGTTGTCCTTTTCAAGCTCTATATTCGCCTTAAAGCCGTAGGAGTCGGCGCTGAACTCATACGCCGCTGTCGCCTTTCTTTCGGCGGCATCCTGCACGTAGGTGTCGTAGTTTAGGCCCTCGTACCAATAATACTCCTCGCCGTCTGCCACGCCCATGTCGCCGTCCTGCATCTCCTCATCCACTGCCATGCCCTCAAACAAGTGGCCGTACTGCGCTATCTGCTCATCATTTAGCACAATGGCACGCATAAGCATTGCCGCCCTGTCGGTATCCGCTATGCCCTCGTATATGTCCATCGAAATGTAATTATCATACGTAAAGCCCATGGGCACTGCGTGTGGGTTTTGGTATACTTCAAACGGCCCTATGCTGTCGTAATACACCCAGTCAAACGTATAGTCCTCGCTAAAATAGGAGCTTACGTCCTCCGCTCGCATCACCACATACTTTGCGTTAAGCAGGCCACGCAGTGCGTAGTTGTCCGTCTCGGGCTTGCTGGAAACATCCCTTTTTACATCCACTAGCGGGTAAAACTCCATTATGGAGGGTGTCACCGTCGAGTTAAAGGTGTAAAGGTTGCTCTTGCCTGCCCACAGGGCGAGGTTGTCGTACGCATTTTCGCTGTAATAAAGGTCCATTCGATAAAATTCGTCGCTTGGCATCTGCTGCGCAAGTAGCGCACCGCCCTCGTACTGCTCTGCGACATAGTCTTGGTCTCGCTCCCACTGTGGGAATTTCCCCAGCGAAATGTGTATTATGGAGTACAGCACCGAAAACGCCATCACCGCCGCAAGAAGTAGCGGCGCAAATTTTCTCTTGTTCCTGAAAAATTTCACTATCAGATAAAAGGCGAGCGCACCCAAAACGGCTGTTGCCATTGTGAGCCAAAACCTTGCGGTGTCCTGCTCCACCCCAAGGCTCCATATGCCGTTTTCATCCTCGGTAGGCAGCAGGCCAAACACCGCAATGACCGCTGTTATAATCAGCACCGCCCTTGCGCCGTTTTTGAGCGGTATTTTAACATCCTCAAGGCTTTGCATCGTTGCAAGGCACATTATTAGTATAGGCATGTAAAACCATCGTGAGTAGTAGCTTGCGTTGAAGGCATAAAACGCAGAGTTCAAAATAGGCACAAGCGCCATGACAAGGCTTATGTACAAAAGCACCTTTGTGCTACCCCTGCGCCTCGCACGGCAGTAAGCTATCACACCACCCATGCCCACCACCGGCAAAAATGCGCTCATGCTCGTCCACTTTATGACGGCATCCGGGAATATATTGGGCAGGTACGAGGGGTCGGGCGGCAGAAACATGGAGGACAGTATCGCAAAATACTGCTGTACGTTGCCGTACATCACAAGGCCAAACCCGTTTGCGAAGTTGTCCACACGAGGGTTGTTCAGCATGTTGAAAAACGCCGGCAACGCAAGCACCATGCCTATGCCCACACCAATGAGCGCCTCCAGCGCCAAAAAGCCAAACTGCGAAAGGTTTATGCGGTATTCCTTTGTGAGCAGCTTCACCACAAAGTACAAAAGAATAAACACCACGTTGCCTATAAAGAAGAAGTAGCTGTTTAGGAGGGCAAGCCCCACAAACAGCGCAAACCACCCACGCTTGCCGTTGTACACAAAGCCGTCCAGCGCCCACAGCATCAGCGGAAAGAACACCACCGGGTCGAGCATGTGGTTGAAAAACGTGTTGTAAACATTAAAGCCGCAAAACGCATACACAAGGCTCACTATCACCGCCATGTTGCGCCCTTTTGAGTAGCGGCGCAGCCACAGGCAGGCCGCCGCCGCAATACACGCAAACTTCAGCATGAAAAGCGGCACCATCAAGTAGGGCATCCAGGAGGTGGGAAAGGGCAGTGTTATCCACAAAAACGGCGAGCCTAAATTATAAAACGAATATGAGTTCACAAAAGAAGAGCCAAGGTCCGTCGCCCAGCTCCAGCTTCCGCCACCCTCTTTTATAAACTGCTGAACGTATGTGTAAAAGGGAATCTGCTGCGAGTTAAAGTCTCCGCAATACTGGAAAAACCCCTCATCCACCACCAAAAACGGCAGGTAAATTGCCCCCGACACCGCAAGCCCCAGCAAAAAGCTTAGCAGGATGCCGTTCAGCCCGCCCTGCTCTTCAAGCCGCTTTGGTACATTTGGGATGCGCGAAAACAGCGGCACCCCACCTCTTAAAAAACGCAACATTATACTTCTCCAATATGTTATACTATGATAGCGTCGACACAAGTGTTCAGACGGCATATTTTGGCTATTTTTCCGTTCTACGGCGTTGTCAAAACTCACATTCCACAAAGGAGTGTATCGTTTTTTCGCCGCGTATAGTCACTTGATTTGAAAAACAGCACAAGATTGCCGAGTAGAAATTTTGTTTAACAAGGCGAAGGATTGAGCAATGCTTTGTGCATTGCGATTGACGCCAACGCAGATATACAGAATTTATATCGGCAAGATGTGTTGGTTTTTAAGTTGAGTGACTATTAAAACAAAAAAATCCCTCAAAATCTGCTCGCTTAAACTTATGTCAACACTATCTTATCAGGAACTCCGCAAGAAATTTATGCCGAACGAATATTTCGGCTTAAATAATTACACAAGAAAGGCTTTACGAAAAATGCAAAACATCCAGCAATACGCACTGTGTGCAATGCTCTCACGCATGAAGTACATCACACGCTGGGGGCTGATGCGCACCTGCCGCAGTGAGACGCTCAGCGAGCACACCGCCGAAACATCTATTATAGCACATATTTTAGCGCTTATCACCCTACAGCTTGAGCCAAATGCGGGCATAAGCGCCGAAAGGGTGGCGGTGGCGGCGCTGTACCACGATGCCTCCGAGATACTCACGGGCGACATGCCCACCCCCGTAAAGTACAAAAACGAGGCGCTGAAAACCGCCTACAAAGAGCTGGAGCGGCAAAGCGCCGAGCGGCTTTCACACTTTGCGCCGCCCTTTTTACAAAAGGAGCTGCTGTGCTACCTCACGGGCGATGTGCTAAACGAGCAAGAACGCACACTGCTAAAGGCGGCGGACAAGCTGTCCGCCCTCATAAAGTGCATTGAGGAAACACTAAGCGGAGGCACCGAGTTCAGCGGCGCAAAGGCACAGCAGCTTGCCGCACTAAAGGGCATGAGCTGCCCCGCCGCAGACTATTTTATAGCGCACATACTTCCCTGCTATGAAAAAAACTTGGACGAGCTTAGCATGATGGATACGCCTTAGATGGTGCTGACATAAGTGTTCGGATTGCTTCCTAACAGCTATTCAAAAATCACCCATTATACTCATATGCAAGCTCGCACAGCCTTGCCACGTCCTCGTAGTAGGTAAGGCCGTGTGCGGTACTGCGCAGTGCCGCCGCACCACGTAGCCCTCGCATGTACCCTGCCGCCACCTTGCGTGCTTCACGCATGGCACGCTCCTCGCCCTTTTCTTCACACATGCCCCTCAGCTGGCGCTCCATCACCTCAAGGCGAAGGCGCAAGCTCACCGCAGGCGGCATTTGCTGCCCGCTCATCACGGCGGCTATCTGCGCAAACAAAAACGGATTGCCCACTGCCGCACGCCCCACCGCAACGCCGTCGCACCCCGTGATTTGCAGTGCGTTCAGCGCATCCTCGGCGCTTTGTATATCGCCGTTGTAAATCACGGGTATGCCCACGACGCCTTTTATGTCCGCCACCGCCTGCAAGTTCACCCCCGGGGCATACTGCTGCTTGCGTGTGCGCGCGTGCACCATCAGCATACACACCCCTGCGTCCTCGCACCGCTTTGCCACCTCTTTGCCCGTCATGGTGTCCTCATCCCAGCCTATGCGCAGCTTTACGCTCACAGGCTTTTCGCTTACACTCACCGCCACCTTTGCTATTTCCGCCGCAAGCGGTGGGTCTTTAAGCAGCGCACTTCCTGCGCCGCCGCCCACTATTTTGGGCGCAGGGCATCCCATGTTTATGTCCAAAAAATCGTACTGCTCGCCCGAAATACTGCGCACTGCCTCGTAAAAGGCCTGCGGCTCACTGCCAAAAAGCTGTACGCCGTATACACCCTCGCCGCCGCCACCTCGCAAAAGCGTGCGGCTCTTTGCATCCCCCATGCTAAGCGCCTTTGCGCTCACCATCTCGCTCACCGTGAAGGATGCCCCAAACTCTGCACAAAGGCAGCGCATGGCCGTATCCGTAATGCCTGCCATGGGCGCAAGCGCCGCACCATTTGGCACACAAATATCCCCTATTCGCAAAAAAAGCTCCTCCACTTCCACCGCAAAGCGCAAACATTTTCGGGCCACATGAGTGGCAAAATAGAGTTAATTTAGCGGTAAGAATACCATACTGCAAGCACAAAAGAAGCCGGTATACCCCCCGCCTGCGGCGGGGGGTATACCAAAAACAAATCAACGTTTTTCTCCACGCACCAATCTACGATATTATACCACACAAGCCACTTTTGTGGTATTATTATTTTGTGTAAACTCTAAAATCACAAAGGACGTACATAGTTTGAAACAAGTTTCAAACTAACCAATCTAAGGCAATCCCGCACAATTAGCGGCGAACGCCTTTGCACTCATCTTGCGCCGAAAATTTCCGTCACATTTTACAAAAATCCTCGTTAATACACAAAGTATTGCCTGTGGTTTTTGTTTTATCTGACAAAAATTTTCTCGGCGCAATCTAAGTACAATAATTGTGCGGTATTACCCTAAAATCAATAATGCTCTTATCATTCCTTGTGCTTCGCATGATAAGAATTACATATTGCATTAAACTTTGTGCCGATGCGAAGCGGCGGAATGGAGCATTATTATGAAACTTCTCGTACTGGACGGCAACAGCATCGTAAATCGTGCGTTTTACGGCATAAAGCTGCTCACCACAAAGGACGGCCACTTCACAAACGGCATTTACGGCTTTATGAATGTTTTACTGCGCTTGCAGGAGAGCGAAAGGCCGGACGAAATTGTCGTGGCCTTTGACCTAAAAGCGCCCACATTCAGGCACAAAATGTACGACGGCTACAAGGCAAACCGCAAGGGTATGCCGCCCGAGCTTGCACAGCAGATGCCCGTCTTGAAGGAGCTTTTGAGCCTTTTGGGCTATGCGCAGATAAGCATAGAAGGGTACGAAGCAGACGACATTTTGGGCACGCTTGCCGCCGCGTGTACACAAAGGGGGCAGCAGTGCCTTTTGGCCAGCGGCGACCGTGACACCCTCCAGCTGGTCTCCCCCGATGTAAACGTGCTTTTGACCACCACAAAAATGGGAAAAAGCGCCACCGTGTGCATGGACGAAAAGGCGGTGTTTGAAAAATACGGCATCACTCCAAAACAGCTTATCGACGTAAAGGCGCTGATGGGCGATGCCTCGGACAACATCCCCGGCGTTTTGGGCATAGGCGAAAAGACAGCGCTTGCGCTGATACAAAAGTTCGGCAGTCTTTCGGCCGTTTACGAAAATATAGAGGATGCCTCCATAAAGCCGGGCGCTCGCACAAAGCTTCAAAACGGCAAAGACATGGCGCATCTCAGCTACACACTTGCCACTATTAAGTGCGATGTGCCGCTGAATACCGAGCAGGGCGCCTACAAAAAAGCCCCCTGCGACACAGAGGGCGCACAAAAGCTTTTGTCCCGGCTTGAAATGTACTCAACGCTTCAGCGGCTCAACCTTAATGCGATTGCGTGCGAGGAGAGTGGCGCACCTGCAAAGCAGCTGAAAAGCATCAGCGTCCTGCCACTGCCAAAGGATGTGAGCGGCATGGTGTTCATGGCACGCTCGCAGGAGGGATGGCTGGTCGTGCCGGCAGGGCAGGACACCGTTTACTTTGCGCAGGAGCAGGAGGAAAATTTTCTCGACCTGCTTTGCTCGGATGCCGCATACAAGCGTGTTTTCGACTCAAAGGAGCTTTACAAGATTGCGCTTTGTGCCACAGCTCAAAACGGCGCAAAAAGCGCCTGCTCTATCACCTTTGATGCAAAGCTTGCGGCATATCTTTTGAACCCTGCCGCCGCAAGCTACGAGGTGGAAAAGCTTGCCACCGAATACGACATAGAGCCAGAATTCACCTGCGACGAGCACCCCACCGCACCGCTTTTGGAGCCGCTTTTCAGAAAGCTTTCCCAGCTGTGCGAGCAGAGCGAAATGAAAAAGCTACTCACCGAAATAGAACAGCCGCTGGCAGAGGTGCTGGCGGACATGGAGCTTTTGGGTGTTGCGGTGGATGCCGAGGGCTTGCGAGAGTTCGGGCAGGAGCTTCAGGCGGAAATAAAGCTTCAGCTTGCCGCAGTGCATGAAGCGGTGGGGTATGAGTTCAACCTCAACAGCCCAAAGCAGCTGGGCGAGGCACTGTTTGAAAAGCTGGGGCTACCCCACGGGCGCAAGACAAAAAGCGGCTACAGCACCGATGCCGAGACGCTGGAATTTTTGCGAAACAAGCACCCCGTGATACAAAACATCCTCACCTACCGCCTTTACCAAAAGCTGAACTCCACCTACGCAGAGGGGCTACTAAAAGTAATAGACGCAGACGGGCGCATACGCTCCACCTTTAATCAAACGGAGGCCCGCACCGGGCGGCTTTCGTCGGGCGAGCCAAACCTGCAAAACATACCCGTGCGCACAGAGCTCGGCAGCCGCCTGCGAAAGTATTTCGTAGCAAAAAAGGGCTGTGTCTTTGCCGATGCGGACTACAGCCAGATTGAATTGCGCATACTTGCGGACATTTCGCAGGATGCCGCCATGAAAGAGGCGTTTTGCGCAGGACAGGATATTCACAAGGCTACCGCCGCCCGTGTGAACGGCCTGCCCCAAATCATGGTGACCCCTCAAATGCGCTCCGCCGCAAAGGCGGTGAACTTCGGCATAGTGTACGGCATAGGCGCTTTTAGCCTTTCAAAGGACATAGGCATGTCCGTAAAGGAGGCTGATGAGTTCATAAAAAGCTACCTTGCCAGCTTCCCCGGCGTAAAGCAGTATATGACGGACACGGTGAGTTTCGGCACGGAGCACGGCTATGTGAAAACGCTGTACGGCCGACGTCGTGCGCTTTCGGAGCTTGCGAGCAGTAACCGCAACGTGCGCGCGCTGGGCGAGCGCATTGCGATGAACACGCCCATACAGGGCACTGCCGCCGACATAATAAAGCTTGCCATGATACGTGTGTGGCGGCGCTTGCGCAGTGAAAACCTGCAAAGCCGCCTTATTCTGCAGGTGCACGATGAGCTTATTGTGGAAGGGCCACAGGAGGAGCTAAGCCGAGTGTGCGACATCCTAAAGGAGGAGATGGAGGGTGCGGCACAGCTTTCGGTGCCTTTGTCAGCGGATGTGCACAGCGGCGAGGATTGGCTACAGGCGAAGTCTTAGGTGCACCTGTTTTTAACAATCCCACGACATAAAATCCCACAAAAAGAGGTTATCCCATGCAGTCCGTCACCGTACAAGCCATAACAGACACATACCTTGCCGAGTGCTGTGCGCTCATGCAAAACGCACCCGACCCGTGGACGCCTGCCGCCATCACAGATGCTGTGCACGGCGAGCGGTACAGCTGCTTTGCGGCGGTGTCCGAAAACGCCCCCGTGGCCTGCGCTGTGTTTTTGCCCGTTTCGGACACTGCGGACCTGTGCCAGCTCGTCACCGCACCCGATTTCAGGGGCAGGGGAATTGCGCAGGTACTTTTGCGCAGTGCGCTGTCTTTTTTGCGAGAGCAGGGCGTATCACGCTGTCTTTTGGAGGTGCGCATAAGCAACGCCGCCGCCATTTCGCTTTACGAAAAGCTGGGCTTCAAAACGCTCGCACGCCGCCCCAAGATGTACGCACACCCCACCGAGGACGGCCTTTTGATGGCGCTGAACCTTTCGGCGCTATCATGATGCACAATATATGTTTTTTACGTTTACACGCAATATTTTCACACACAAGGAGCACTTATGACACCATGCCCCCCAAACAGCCCCGTTTACGTTTTAGGCATCGAGAGCAGCTGTGACGAAACCGCCGCCGCCGTAGTGCAGGACGGGCGCATCATTCTGTCAAATGTCATCGCCTCCAGCGTGGAGGAGCAGGCGCTGTACGGCGGTGTCGTGCCCGAGATAGCCAGCCGCCGCCACATAGAGAGCATCAGCGACGTGGCACAAAGGGCGCTGTGCGAGGCCGGCCACTGCGCACAAACCTTGCACGCAGTGGCCGTCACCGCCGCACCCGGGCTTATCGGGGCGCTTTTGGTGGGGCTTAACTTCGCAAAGGGGCTTGCCTTCGCCACGCAAAAGCCGCTTGTGCCGGTGCACCACCTGCGTGGGCACATCGCCTCGCTCTATCTTGCTTATCCACAGCTTGCACCGCCATTTTTGTGCCTTGTCGCCTCGGGTGGCCACTGCCACTATGTGCTGGTGAGGGGCTACACCGAGTTTAGGGTGTTGGGGCGCACGGTGGACGATGCTGCGGGCGAGGCGTTCGACAAGGTGGCACGTGCGCTAAAGCTGGGCTACCCGGGAGGGCCTGCCATAGCAAAGGCGGCGCAGGGTGCAGACCCCTTTGCGTACACACTGCCCACCCCAAAGGTGCAGGGCGCATACGACGTGAGCTTTTCGGGGCTTAAGACGGCGGCGCTCAACATCATAAACAATGCCGCCATGCGTGGGGAGGCGCTTGATGTAGCAGGGCTTGCGGCGAGCTTTCAGCGCAAGGTTGCGGACATTTTGCTGGACAAGCTTTTCGCCGCCGCACAGCACACAGGAAGCAAAACGCTTGCGCTTGCGGGGGGTGTTGCCGCAAACAGCCTTTTGCGTGATATAGCGCAGGAGCGTGCAAAAAGCGCAGGGGTTAGCTTTATGGTAGCACCGCTTCACCTGTGCGGCGACAACGCCGCCATGATAGCCGCCCAAGGCTACCACGAGCTGTGCGCAGGTGTGTCGGCGAGCTGGGACTTAAACGCCTGCGCAAGCTATCCCATTGATAAGCCGCTTTGTGAAATGTAGGATTTTGTGAAGTTCCATTTCGCATACAGCTCTCATGCCCCTGCCCGACCATCATAATATACGCAAATTAAAACCTCCCGAAAAGCGCAAACAGCTGCGCCCATCGGGAGTTTTTAATTTGTCGCATTATGATAGGATTTCACAGCGTATTTGCTACTTCCTATATTTGTTGTTTCTGATTTCTCGCCCGATTTTACGCAGATTTTTCACTCCGCCAAATCGCTCCCACTTTTTTTCCTCGATTTCTCTACTGCTCAATCCTTCATATGAAACTTCTTTTTTCAGCTTCATATAGCTGTCAAGCCGCCTTTGGTCTAATATTCCATCCTCTATCGCACTCAGTACAGCACACCCTTTTTCGGTTGAATGGGAGCAGTCATCATATTTACAATCTGCGGCCAGCTTCTCCACATCATCAAAGCTTTTGGACAAATCGACGCTCTGCGCTCCCAGCTCACGCATCCCCGGCGTGTCCACCAAAACAACCCCACTCTCCGACAAAAGCATCTCTCTTCCCGTTGTTGTGTGCCTGCCCTTTCCGCCTTTGCCTATATCGGCGGTCATAAGCTTATTCTCCTCACCCAAAAGCTTGTTAATCAAAGTTGACTTTCCCACTCCGGATGAGCCTATCAGCGCAATCGTGCTTCCCTCTTTCGTATACTTTGCCAGCTTCTCTTGCACGTTCACATCATATTTCGACAAGGTTATAATGTCCGCAAATGAGGAAACCTGCTCCACTTCATCTACATGCTTTTGTAAATCTTTGCACAAGTCAGCTTTCGTCAGAATAATAACAGGCGTTGCTCCACTATCCCACGCTATGCTCAAATAGCGCTCCATCCTGCTAAGATTAAAATTTTCGTTTAGCGACATACAAATAAAAACAACGTCTATGTTTGAAGCGATGGGTTGTGCTTGTCCTTTCATTCCCACCGCCGTTCTCACAAAAAGGCTTTTTCTCGCCAGCACATGATGAATAATGGCATTGCTTTGCTCCTCGCTCTCTGCCACCATAACAAAATCACCCACAGTGGGAAACATTGCAAGCTCATCCGTTTCATACCTAAGCTTCCCCGAAATTTCGGCCGTAAGCTCCTTGTCCTGCACGACAATTTCATACAAGCCTTTGTGCTGGCGAATCACCCTTGCAACACTTAAATTCGGGTACATCAAAGCAAGGCTTTTGAAATATTCCGAAAACCCATATTTTTCTATCAAGCTCATTTATACCTCTCAAAAAAAACGCCGAATTTCAACCACTTACAGTGGCTGCCATCGGCATCGTTTCATATCCACGTTGCCACTTGGGCGAAACACCACGCCCTCACGCTCAAGCAATTCACGCTGTTCTGTCCATTTCGGCACAAGTCTGCCCACGCTGTTTACCACCCTGTGGCAGGGTATTCCCTTTGGCGCATAAGCCATCGCCCTGCCCACACTGCGTGCGCCCATAGACACAAAAACCCCGAGCTGTCCGTAACTTGCAACGCACCCCGGCGGAATTTTGCTCACTATTTCATACAGGTGCTTTTCCTGCATACCTTGTTCATATTTCATATTACGCTATCCGGCTAACCCCGCACATATCCCCTCAGCGCCAGCCGCTCCTTTGCCAGCAGTACCGCCCCCATAACCTCATCATGACGGGGCGGCACACAGCATAGGCCGGGAAACATCTCCGCCATGCGCTTTTTGAATGCCAACCCCACAAAAGCATCGTTAAGCAGCACTTTTCCCGCCACCGCAAGCGTACCTTTTTGCATAAACAGGCGCTTCACAACAGGCTCTACCAGCGAAGCAAGCTGGTCCACCACGCTATCCACCATGCCCAGCGCCACCTTATCCTTCACCTGACAAGCAGGTGCAAGGCAATCCGCAAGCTCACATATCTGCTCCTGCGTTGGTGCACAGCTACGCATAAATCGAGTTAAATCCCCCTGCCCCGCAAGCCCGAATTTTCTATATACGTGCCCGGTCAGCTGGGTGGGCTTTCCCCTGCCGTCGCCCGCCCGCGCAACAGCACGCAAAATCTCCCTGCCTATCGCATATGCCGAGCCATCATCGTCCGCCAAAATACCCATGCCACCTGTACGATGAGATGCACCAACGGCAGTTTTCCCGTAGCACATGGATGTCTTATCCGCAAACAAAATTGCGCCCTTTTTTCCGTCCAGCGCACCCACAAGTGCAATCTGCTCGTCGCCGCACAGCAGTGCATCGCCCGTATAGCCACAGCAGCGCATCACATCCCGCATGGCAAACTCCGTCTTTGCGCTAAGGCCATGCCCCTGAATACCCGCAACGCCCGCGCACACCTGCACAAGGTTGCTCACAGGATAGCCTGCCATCTGCGCCGTGACAAAAGCCTCCGCAAGGTTATGCCGAATTTCTTCCTCCTGCGCAAAAAAGGCGGCAATAGAGCCCACCGTAAAGCGCTGCAAAACCACGCCGGAAATCATCGCTATGTTTACATTTGTTATGCTGTCTGTACAGGACAGCCCCATGATATACTCCACGCCTTGGCACACCCCCCTTACAACACCGCTGAAAACCCATCTCATCCGCGGCCATTTTCCACCACATATTGTATTTATGTTACCTCATTCCACTACATTTTGCAAGCTTGGGTTTTGCTTTTTCGCCATCTTCAAGCGCCGGCTTTTCATGCTTGTGCTTGTTTGCTCTTACCTCAAGCTTTTGCACCCAATCAAAACTTCCAAACAAAAAAGCCCACGGCCACCACCGCAGGCTTTCAGCGAAATTTTCACTATTTTACGTATTTTATCCACTTAGCCCGAACAGATGCAGTTCACACACACACCGTTTAGCTTACTCAGCTCATCTGTCATTTTTTTGGCGGCTTCGCTTGTTGCGTCCATCACAATGCAAATTACCGAAATGCCTTCCTTCACGTTGGGCAGGCCCATTCTGCCCGTTATCATCTCCCGCCCCTTGTGCAAAATCTCGTTTATCGCGGGGGTAGACTCAAAATCCTTCACCATGATGCTCAAAAGAACCACTTCGTTTTGCATAATACCCTCCTAAAAAACTGTTGTTAATTTTACGGCACACCACACCGCAACACGTGATGCTTATGTCTATTTTTACATTACTATACGTAAATTTCAAGCTTTTTTTGCACGTGGCTTTTAATGCACGCCACACTTTCCGCCGCACAATACATATTTTTTGTAATATATCACATAAATCATCGCTTTTACGCAGGTTCACAGGGCACAACTTTGTTTATTCCTACAGTTTTATCAGCTATATATTCTATTTTTTATAGCAGCGGCAACACTCCACGGCTTTACCTGTCCTTCGCCTTCTTTGCGCCCAGATAATACCCCAGCGAAGCACCCAGCCCCAACATGAGCACACGACGCAGACCAAGAAATTTAAGTAGCGTAATCGCCCCCATCGCAAGCCCAATAGGGCTTTTGCAACGCTTTATCAGCTTGAAAAGTTTTTTCATTGTTTTATCCTCCCAAAAGTGAACACCTTCACCAAGTGAATTATTTATAACTTAACGCAAACTTTAAGGCATGTCATGTGTGGTATATATAACTTCACCTGCTTTTCACCACACATTTTTTAGCATTTTCAGAGCACAACTCGACTTTCATGTTATATTTTTATAACACACTTCCAACCGTCACTAATCAGTTTGGCACATATTCCTGCTCAAACATTTGCCTAACAGCGCCATGAAGCGGCAGATGCTCCGAAAGCTCGGGGTCGCTTTGCAGTAGCCCTGCCGCCTCGCTTTTGGCAAGCTCCATCAGCGCAATGTCGCTTGCAAGGTTTGCTATGCGCAGCGTAGGCAGGCCGTGCTGGCGGCTGCCGAAAAAGTCCCCGGGGCCTCGTGTTTGCAGGTCGTACTTTGCCACCTCAAAGCCATCCTGCGTGTCGCACAAAAAGTGCAGACGCTTTTGCACCGCCTCGCCCATGTGCTCGGTGAGCAAAAAGCACCAGCTTTCCTCACTGCCTCTTCCCACTCGCCCCCTCAGCTGGTGCAGCGCCGAAAGCCCGTAGCGCTCGGCGTTTTCTATCACCATCACGGTTGCGTTTGGCACGTCCACGCCCACCTCTATCACGGTGGTGGACACCAGCACGTCTGTTTGCCCCTCTTTGAAGCTTTGCATCACCTGCTGTTTTTCCGCCGCTTTCAGCCTGCCGTGCATCAGCCCCACCGACACCCCCGGCAAAAGCGGACGTGCCACCTCGTCTATGTATGCGGCGGCGGCTTTCATCTCGTTTGCGCCCTCCTCGATAAGTGGGCACACTATGTACACCTGCCTGCCGTTTTTCACCTGCCTATGCAAAAAGCCAAACATATCCCGCCGCTTTTCATGCGGAACTACCCGTGTTTTTACAGGCTTTCTTCCCGGCGGCAGCTCGTCCAAAACACTCACATCCAAGTCCCCAAACATCAAAAGGGCAAGCGTGCGGGGAATGGGCGTTGCGCTCATCACCAGCGTGTGAGGGCAGCTGTACTCTTCGTTTTCACCTATTTTGGCGGTAAGCTGTGCACGCTGGCGCACGCCAAAGCGGTGCTGCTCGTCCGTCACCGCAAAGCCAAGCTTGCAAAAATTCACCGGCTCGCTTAGCACGGCGTGCGTGCCCACTATCAGCTGTACCTCACCGCTTGCAATATCCTCTAAAAGCTGTGTGCGTGCCTTTCCCTTCACCGACCCTGTAAGTAGCTCTGTGCGAATTTTGAATTTTTCGAGCGTCTCACCGAGCGTTTTCGCATGTTGCCTCGCTAATATTTCGGTGGGTGCCATCACCACGCTCTGGTAGCCGCTTTTCGCCGCTATGTACACACCTGCCGCCGCCACCATCGTCTTGCCGCTTCCCACATCCCCCTGCAAAAGACGGTTCATCGGAATATTTTTGCTTATATCCTCCGCTATTGTTTGCGCCGCACGCTTTTGCGCACCTGTCAGCTCAAACGGTAGCGCCTTTTCAAACGGGGCAAGCGTCACCCTTTGCATGGCAGGCGCAACAAGGCCGCTTTTGCGCCCACGCACCAGCAACATACCCAGCTGTAGCACAAACAGCTCCTCAAAAATGAGGCGACGACGTGCCGTTTCCACCTGCTCCCAGCTGCTCGGCGCATGAATCATGCACAGCGCTTGCCATTTTGTCACAAGCTCGTGCTTTTGCAAAAGCTCCTCGGGTAGCACCTCCGCAGGCCGCTCCACTTCGCTCAGCGCCGCCGCCACACACTTTGTCACCGCCGCATTGCTCAAGCCCTCTGTCAGCGGATAAATAGGCGACAGCGCCACCTTGGTATCCGCCTGCACAAACGTGGGCGACACCATCTCCCTCGCCGAAAAGTTGCCCCCCACCCTGCCGTAAAGTAGGTACATATCCCCCACTTTCAGCTTGTCCATCACGTAGGGGTTGTTAAAAAACGTGAGCGCAAGGCTCGCCGTATCGTCCGCACACAGCGCCCTAAATAGCGTTCTTCCGCCGGATATGCGCCGCATAGGCTCTTTTTGCAGCAGCTGTACCCGCACGGTACAGGGGATGTCGTAGGGGGCTTTTTCCAGCGGAACAGGGCTTGAATAATCTATGTAACTGCGTGGAAAAAGCTCCAAAAGCCGGCCCATCGTGCCCACCGAAAGCCTCGCAAACTGCCCCGCACGCTTTGGCCCAACACCCTTTAGGTACTGAATGTCGTCCTCCCACTTCACGGCACACACCCCCCTTCATTTAAGGCTAACGCCTCATTTGCAAAACGACCTTATTCTTCCCACAAATTTTTCACCAAAATAATGTATCATTGCTGTTACGTAGTGTATAGTGCCCACAATAGTGTTCAGACGTCATATTTTGGCAATTTTTCCGTTCTACGTTGTCCTCAAAATTCACATTCCACCAAATCATTTTTCCTCCTTGTAAAACAAAAAATTCCTCAAAATCTGTTCGTTTCAACTACTGTCGGCACTATATATTATACCCCTTATGCGCCTATCTGTCTAATATTTCACCATTTTGGCACTGTTAATTCCACAAGAAATATGCTACACTTTTTTATGTGCGTTTCTATGCTTCAAGCCTCGCACACATTACACAAAAAACACTCTCAAAAAGGATATGCGCATGAACCGTCTGACCGACCGCTCCACCATTGCCGCACTGTGCCAAAAGTACGGCTTTTCCCTCTCCAAAGGCCTTGGGCAACACTTTCTTGTGAATGCGGGCATCTGCCCCAAAATATGCGAGCTTGCGGACATTGGGCAGCACAGCCGTGTTTTGGAGATAGGCCCGGGCTTTGGCACGCTTACGCAGGAGCTTTGCGAGCGTGCGGCGCAGGTGCTTGCGCTGGAGGTGGACGAGCGGCTTTTTCCCGTGCTTTCGGAGACACTGCACGGCTATGACAACCTACGCCTTGTGCAAGGGGACGTGATGCAGACGGAGCTTGCGCCGCTTTTGGCGGAGCACTTCGGGCAAAATCCTGCGCAGGTGTGCGCAAACCTGCCCTACTACATCACCACGCCCATCATCATGCGGCTTTTGGAAAGCCGCCTAAACATCAGCGACATCACCGTGATGGTGCAAAAAGAGGCGGCGGTGCGTATCACTGCACAGCCGGGCACACGTGGGGCAGGCGCTATCAGCTATGCTGTGTGGTACTATGCCCAGCCCTCGCTCGCCTTCACGGTGGAGCCGGGCAGCTTTTCCCCGCCGCCAAAAGTAAAAAGCGCCGTCATAAAGCTTTCACTGCGCAAAACGCTTGCGCTTTCGGCCGAGCCACAGCGTGAGAAGCAGCTGTTCAAAATCATTCGTGCCGCATTTTCCCAGCGCAGAAAAACACTGCCAAATGCGCTTGCCGCAGGGCTAAGCCTTTCAAAGCCCGTCATACAAAGCGCCATGGGTGCGATTGATATTTTACCCACCGCTCGGGCGGAGACACTTTCTTTAGAGCAGTACATCGCACTACAAAAGGAGCTAATGCCACACATTTAGGGCAAGTTTCACCCTGCGCACAAAACAGCCTGCTTCAAAATTTTACAAAAAAGCGTAATCCCTAAGCTTATTTTACCTTTTCGCCGCTTATGTTCACCCACACTCGGAGGATTTACATGAAACTGCGCCGCACCATGCCCCTTATCTCGTTCTTTTTATGCTGTGCTTTATTGCTCAGTGCCTGTCAGCTTCCCCTTGATATGTTCAGCCCCTCCAACTTATACGGTGGCTCGTCCTTCACCCCCCAGCCCTCAGGCTCCACCTCTGCGACATGGGGACCGCCCGAAGCAGAGCGCCGCACCATTCCCTACAGCGACATGCAGTATGTCCGCCCCGACTTTGATGCTATGTCCGCGGAAATTTCCGCTCTCACTACGTCGTTGCAAAAGGCAGGTAGCTACGAGGAGGTTTCCGCCATTTCGGAAGAGCTGGACGTTTTGTTTGAAAACTTCAACACTATGTACACGCTTGCCATGCTCGTCACATACACAGATTCTTCGGACACCTACTACGAAGAAGAGTATCGCCTACTGGAAGAAAAGTCGGTAGATTTCTCCTTACAGCTGAATGATTTTTACGAGGTCTTGTTAGGTGGCCCTTATGCACAGGAATTCCGAGATGAGATAGGCGAGTACGAGTACGCCGCCATTGAGGATATGCTGCTGCTAAACTCACCCGAGGTAGAGCAGTACCAAAAGGAGCGCAATGAGCTAAACGCCGACTACAACGACCTTATCACCTCACTTGGCGAGGGAGACTACGACGCCAATGTTGATGTATTTGCCGACTTGTACGTTCGCATGATAGAGCTGGACAAGCTAACCGCCCAAACACTCGGCTTTTCCTCCCCTGCGCACATGTACTATACCTCCTACAACCGCGACTACACGCCCGAGGAGGGCCTTGCGCTGTGCGAAAGCAGTAAACGATACTTCACACCCTTAGTGCCTGTGGCGGCCTCGGGAGGGTATGTGTCAGCGCCTGTATCGCTAAGCAGTGCGCTTGAACAAATGCCCATAACGCTCGAAAAGATACACCCCCAGCTAAGCGAATCGTTCGACTTTATGCTGAAGTACGGCCTTTATGATTGTGCCGCCGACCCGAACAAGCAAAGCGGCATTGCCTTTTCCACCGAGCTGTCCGCCTACGATACCGGATTTTTATACTCCTACTGGGAGGATGATTTTTATTCCCTCTCAACTCTCACGCATGAATTTGGGCATTTTTATGAATATTGGCTGCACTACGACGATAGCATTGTGTTCAACCTTGATATTGCCGAGACATATTCGCAGGCGCTGGAGCTTTTGATGATACCCTTTTACGGCGACTTCATAGGCAAGGAAAATGTGCAGGATGCCACCATGCAGATGATGCAGGATTTTGTGCTAAGCATTTTCATTTATCAAAGCCTGCTTGAGGAATTTCAGCATCGTGTGTATGCGCTTGAAGCTCCCGACAGCATCAGCATAGGCAGAATATACGCAGACCTCTTGGATGAGTACGGCCTTTGGTCCAGCCCCGACGAAAACGGTGCGGACAACAGCTGGTACAGGGTGACACACCTGTTTGACGCACCCTTTTACACCATAAGCTACGTGACAAGTGCAGTGGCCGCCCTGCAAATATGGTCACAAAGCCGCGAGGACTATGCCGCCGCAGTGGACACCTACCTTGCCATGATTCACACCGAGCAAAACCAGCCGTTCACTTCGCTCTTAGAAGAGGTAGGCCTGCATCCCGTACACTCGGACAAGACCCTGCACACCATCGCTACGGACTTTGCAGAAATTTTCGGAGTGTAGCCATTTACACCACAAAAAATCCCCTGCGCAAAAGCTCTTACTGTAAGCTCAAAAGGAATTATCAAGCTATACCCCTCGCCTACGGCGAGGGGTATATGTCTGCGCCACTTCCCACGCCCGTTTTTTTGGCTTTGTGTAGGGTACTGCTTATTTTTGGGCAAAATTTCACGCTTTTACCCGTGTAGAAAATACTCCGTTTCACCACCCTGTTTCCTGTGCAAAACGTCTCATTTCCCCTTGCAAACCCACTCGAACATTGCCAAAAAATACCGATTTCACACAACACTTGCTCATGCCTGCAATTATATTTTCACACCCATTAAAAAAAAACCGAAAAAGGGTTTACTTTTGCAGTTGCGGGTGATATAATCGCCATAGTGTTTTGAATGTACGACCTGATTTCACACGTAGTTGTAAATCATGAGTCCGTTTCATGACTTACTGCACGATGTGATTTTTTTTTCGGCGCGGCAGGAGAAATACAATATTTTATGTGGAGGCTCTACTCATGAACAAAGGTACTGTAAAGTGGTTTAACGAAAGCAAAGGCTACGGCTTCATCTCCAACGATGAGGGCGGCGACGACGTCTTTGTGCATTTCTCCAGCATTATGATTGATGGCTTCAAGACTCTGCAGGAGGGTCAGCACGTTACTTACGACGTGGAGCAGGACCCCAAGAATGCAGACAAGCTGCGTGCTATCAACGTACAGCCTGCTTAATGCGCCAAGGGCGGTGCATATAGTCGCACCACTCTGAGCAGTTAATCTTCTCGGGTGAAAAGGCGGCTTTGTTGCACACAACCTGCCACAAAACAAAAACACCGCATGTGTGATACGGCACTTTGTTGCCGATAGCACTGCGGTGTTTTTTTGTCATATTTTTTACGAAGTAGCATTTTCAGCATCAGGTACATATCGCCCCTACACACTTTCTTCCTGCTGCTCCTCGCTTTTTTCAAACATCTTTTCCGCCACCCATGCCTTGCCCCGCATGGCTATGAGATAGCAGGTAAGCTTGCGCCCTGCCGCAAGCTTTCTGTCAAAGCGCATGTTTCCCGCCTCATCCATTGTGGGGTAATAAAACCTCTTTTGCGCACTGCTTGCGTAGGCTATGCCGTCCGAAAGCGTATAGCATAGCGTGCAGGGTGTCAGCTCCTGCCCCGACAAAAGTGCCGGCGCAAGCTCCTTTTCATCATACAAAAGACGCAGTGTATCCCCACTCACCTCAAGCTTTGCAAGTTTTCTCCTTGGACGGTAGCGCCCCGAGTAATGCTTGTCATTTCCCATAAACATGGCTATACCGGTGTACATTTTAGAAAACTGCGCAAGCGATACCTGCCTAAACACCTGCTCATCACTCGAGGCCAGCGGGTCATGCAGGCACACATGCTCCCTGCCCTCCTTGCGCACAAAGCCACATACAAGCACCAGGTGCCCCACGCTGTCTGCCACCGCTCCCTCTAAAACAGGTGGTAGCGGATTATGCTCGCCCTGTTGAATCTGTCCATCCACCGCCGGCGCACGGTAGCTCACCCTTGCCGCCACCGCACGTCCACGCCAAATCTCGTTGCGTAGCGCCCCTATACCCGAGTACTTGATATAGCTGTCAAAGCCGTATACACTCACTGCCGCACACAAAAATGCAAGGTTGCTGTACCTGCCTGCCGCCGTGTCATAGCTGATGCGCGCCATCTCCTCCGGCAGTACATCCCTCCCCCAGCGGTTTATCATCATGCACAGCGTGCTCACGCTCGCAATGCGCCCCGCTATGGCAGGGTCTCTCACAAGGCAGGAATATGTGGGAAACTTCAGCACACGCTCCACCATGTGCTCCTCGCCCGGCACTTTTTGCGTGGCATTTGTGGACACCGCCAAAAGCCGCACCGCCGGCGACTTTGTCTGCTCCTCATTACTAAAAAGCTGTATGCGAATTTGCACCATATCTGCGGCGGCCCTGCCGTCTGCCACCGCAAGAAACGCCCCCTCTACCGAGGCTATCTCGTCCCTTTCAGGCTCGCGTGAGCCTCTGTCCATGTACACGCCCCACGCACCAAAGCCAAACCACCTGCTCCACCTGCCGCCCGAAGACACCCGCACAAACATCTCTGCGCTTGTGCCGGGCGGTGTCTGAACATTCCAGCTGGGCACAAGCCCAAAAAAAGGCTCCGCCTGAAATGGAAGGCTTGTGTACATTCCGGCAGGTGCATAGCCTGTGCCATCCCTCGAAAGCTGGACACACTCCTCTTCCATCGCCGTGTGGTCAAAATATCCCGGCACAAAGTCTGTCACCTCACGCAAAACAAAAAGCCTGCCATCCATCTTGAATCTTCCCCCAATGTTTGCTAATCTTATCTTGTGTGGTTCGCAAAAATCGCCTGATTTTTGCGGCTACGTAGAAAATATTCCGCCTTTGATACACCTTGCAATCACTGTGGTGCTTTGCACACACGAAGAAAAACGTGTGCAATTTTCATTTTATGTTATTTATTTATAACCAACTTCATGCTTTTCTTAATTTTGTGTTAGAATTACATAACACAACTCATGTTGTACTATATATATTTAGCGCATATGAAACAAAATTTCAGCTTGCACATACTTTGAACAAACAAGCAGTTTTACCCCTTTATTATACCATATTCGCTCTCACGGCACAAACACACCGCCTATCATTTTGTGTGGATTTTGCCACAGTACTCCACCCACAAAAAAGAGGAACACCCCCGATGAAACATATTGACATCGAGCATTTCACGCAGTACACAATACCCCACGGGCTTTGCGCAAGCAGCTTAGGCGAGGTGCTTTTTGCCACAAAAAGAGCCTGCCTTGAGCAAAACAGCTACAAAAAAACGCTGTGGCTAATGCGCAAAAACACGCTAACAGAGCTTTGCGACGCAGAGGACTTGCAGTGCTACTGCTGGCAGGATGAGCGGCATGTTTTGCTCGCAAGCGCTATGCCGAAAGACTCCGAGGAAAAGCCGCAAAATCGCATCCCCACCACGCACATATTGCAGATGCCCGTGCAAAATACGGCCGCACCCGTAAAAACACTTTTGCATCTTCACCACGAGATAGAAAAAATGCAGTGCCTTTCGGACGGCTCGCTACTGCTTCTTTTGCGCTGGGACGGCGCAGTGGAGGACGCACTGACACGTGCGCAAGGTGACACAAAAAAAGCAGAACAAATTTTTTCGCAGGACGAGAACTGTGAGGTGATGTGCACGCTTCCCTTTTGGGAAAACGGCGGCGGTCTATACGGACAAAAGCGTCGTCGGCTTTTTTTGTATAAGGACGGTGTACTTTCTCCGCTCACGGATAAAAACAGCGAAGTAGAGTACTTTTACGTAGGGCAAAGCGATACTGTTTACTGCATCCTGCGGGATTTCAAGCGGCGGCTTTCGCCCTACAACCGCCTTTTAGTTTTGAGCATCCACGGCGACGCACCGCAGGATATTTCACTCGGCGACACCTTTCGCCACGATGCTGTTGTCCCCTTTGCAGAGGGTAAAATTGTGGTGTGCGGCTGTGACATGCGCCGCGCGGGGCTGAACCAAAACCCTGTTTTTTACACACTGCACCCACCGAATTACACCCCCACCGTCTTGGAGGACAGCGGGGCGCACAGCCTATATTGCAGTGTACTCACCGACCTTGCCCCCACCGCAGAGTGCCCCCCCTTTGCGCAGCATAATGACGCTTGCTGGGTGTCCACCATAGGGCAGGACGCTCACCTTGTGCGCCTTGACACCGACGCAGGAGGCATCACCCACATTTCCAAAGAGCAGGGGGCAATATACGAGGCCGTGCCGCTCCCAAATGGCTTTTGCACCGTTGCTATGCGCCAAAGCGCAGGACCCGAGCTGTATTTTGTCTCACAAAGTGGAGAGGAGCGGCCAATTTCCGCCCTTAACTCCCCACTGAAAGGCGAATACTCATTTGCCACTCCCCTGCCATTTTCGGTAAAAGTTTCACCCTCGCAGAGCATACACGGCTTTGTGATGCTTCCCACTCACATCACAGAAAATATACGCTTGCCCGTGATTTTATATATCCACGGCGGCCCTAAATGCACCTTGGGCAGTGTGCTGTCGCACGAGATGCAGTATCTGTGTGCGTGCGGCTACGCCATAGTTTTTTGCAACCCACCCGGCAGTGACGGTAAAGGAGATAACTTTGCAGACATCAGGGGGCACTACGGCGGTGTGGACTGCGATGGCATACTCGCCTTTTTAGATGCCGCTCTTGCACATTATCCCCTGCTAAACGGCGACAGAGTGGGCATCATCGGAGGGAGCTACGGCGGATTCATGGTAAACCTGCTCATATGCCGCACCCATCGCTTTAGGGCGGCGGTGTCCGAGCGTGGTATTTCAAACTGGATTAGCATGTTTACTCTTTCGGACATAGGCGAGCGATTTGTCGCAGACCAAATCGGCGCAACACCGTGGGAAAACTGCGAAAAGCTGTGGGAGCAATCCCCCTTGCGCCATGCCCAAAACGCAAAGACACCCACGCTGTTCCTCCACGGGGAGGAGGACTACCGCTGCCCTGCGGAGCAAGGCCTGCAAATGTACTCGGCGCTTGCACACTTTGGTGTGGATACAAAGCTGTGCCTTTTCAGGGGTGAAGGCCACGGGCTAAGCGGCGGCGGAAAGCCGCAAAACCGCCTGCGCCGCCTGCGCGAGATAGGCGAGTGGTTTGAGCGGTATGTTTAACACACCTTGCATAAATTCACCACAAAAAAGAACCTTCCCTTTAAGGAAGGCTCTTTTTTTATTCGCATTTTTCTTGCTACGCCGAGTGCGGCAGTAGCTTTTCGGGTGGCATATCCTCTGGTGTTAAGTTCTTTTTCACGCCCAGAAGCCTATCCAGATGTAGCACCTCCGCAACGCAACACACCTTGTCCGCCATGCTCACCACAAAGCTCTCTTTGTGCTTTGGCAATGCACGGGTGAGCGGCCACATATGCTTCACAATTATGTCCTGCTCCATCTCGTTCAGCTCATACCGCTGTGTTGCATTTTCAAGCGCATCCTTTGGGTGCTTCCACAGGCGCTTTACGCCCTGCTCTGCGCCACCAAAGAAAAAGTCGTGCAACATTCCGCCTCGTGCCGCCGCCTCATAGTCCAAATTCAGGCGCTTACACGCCAAAAAACTAATGTAGGCCACAAAGATGGAATGTGTATATCTGCTGGAATGCTTGCTGTGTTGTTCCTGCTGCTTTAGCGACTGTAAATCCTCATTCCCCACCAGCTCACCAATGATACTCTCGAACTGTGCGCGGTTTTTAGCTTTCCACATTCTATGCAATCTCTCCTAAAAGTTTGACCATCTGCCTAATGTCACGTTATTAAAGTATATCCTATTTTGACACGAAATAACAGCGGCATTTTGCAGAAAGTTATTCTGTATCGGCGGAATAAAGCAGCATCTTGCACAATCGATAAGTTCCCCACAAGTGTTTTTATGTGTAATGTGTGGGAATCCACAGTAGTTTTCCACTTTCTTGTGCAAGCTGTCACTTTTCTTTTGGGCAGCTCCTGCCGCCCACGCTACGTTTCCTTTGCAAGTTTTACAACCTGCTCCTCTGTCGGGTACTCATCGAGCGATAAGAGCGCCGAGTCCAACACCACCAGAGCAAGCACCAGGTTTATTTCCTCTGGTGTCATAAATCGCTCCTGCTTTTTCAGCTCCTGCCGTGCGCTGTTTAGCGCATCGCTCTGCTCTTTTTGCTTTGTGTATGCGTCCTTTGCGTTCAAAAAAGCAAAAAGCCTGTCCGCATCATTCAGCTTTTTGCCCTTGATTAGCCTTTGCAAAACACTCAGCGCCATGCCCTTTTGCGCATCACCAAACGGAAGCACCCTTTGCTCGAAATCCTCCGCCTGCCGCCGCAAATCTTCCCTGCTCCTAAACGGAAAGCCATCAAACAATCCCATTTGTTCCCTCCGCATTTCTCAGCACAGCACTTATTTAAGGCCGTTATGTGTTTATTATACACCCTGTTTTTGTTGTTTGTGTGATATACCTCAAGCCATTTCAAAATCCATACAATTCGGCTATTAGAATTTCGTTTAGCTGCGCTCTCGAGGGGTGCAATACACAAAGTATTGCTCAATCCTCCGCCTTGCTAAACAAATTTCTACCTACGCCTCCTTTGCATGAATTTCAGAATGGGTTGACTACATTTGCGCAAAACAGCTGTTAAATGTGCTATAATAAATTTATAAAAAATTGTGCAACATTTTGATATTTGTGACACTTTATACGCAGATGCCACCGAAGGGAGGCCTTTATGTCAACAGCGCAAAAAAACGCCTACACGCCTATAGACAGCGCATTTGTCCACAGTGCTCTGCCTGCCCGAGGTGCACACTCGCACAAGGGAGTATTTGGCCGCCTTTTAGTGCTTGCAGGAAGCAGCCGCTACCGTGGCGCGGCACTGCTTGCGGCGCAGGGGGCGCTACGTAGCGGCGCAGGCATTGTACAGCTCGCCTCGATAGAGTGCGTGTGTGCGGCGGCGGCGGTGCGCCTGCCCTGCTGTACACTGCTCTCGCTAAGCGAAACACCGCAGGGCGGCATCACACCCGATGCGTGGCAGGATATAGACGGCGCATGGCCCACCGCAATGTTAGTGGGAAGCGGCATGGGTGCTTTCAGCTCCACCCGACGCATAGTGGCGGAAAGCCTACAGCGTGCCACCTGTCCGCTTGTGCTGGATGCGGACGCACTGAATGTGCTACCCGAGCTACTGCGCCAGCACCCACACCTACTAAAAAACGCCGCACACCCGCCCGTGCTTACACCACACGTGGGCGAAATGGCACGTCTGTGCGAAAAAAGCACCGAGGAAGTGCGCCTTGCTATGGGCGATGTTGCGCTTGAGTACGCCGCATCGCAGGGCTGTATTGTGGTGCTTAAAAGCCATCACACAGCGGTAGCCACCCCCGACGGACATCTTTTTGTAAACGAGACCGCAGGCAACGTCGGCCTTGCCAAGGGCGGCAGTGGGGATGTGCTGGCAGGCATAATATCCTCGCTTATTGCGCAGGGCTTACCCTTGCAAAATGCGGCGGCGATAGGTGTTTTTTTGCACGCCACCGCCGCCGATACGCTCGCAACCACCTGCGGCTTTGCCGCCCTCTCGCCCGAGGACTTGCCGAATGCTCTCGGCGCTGTTTTGAGGGATTTCGGCTGGTAGCTTTTGTGGGGAGTGGACAAACCGCAAGGGTTGTCCGAGGGTATACCGCTCCCGCTTAATGTATACTATTTTACCTCTAAATCACTTCTTGTGCGCCCACTCAAAAAAACACCCCAAGAAAGATGAGCTTAAAACCATGACAAATCACACACATCTGCGCCGCCTGCCGCTTTGCGGCACCTCCAACACACGGGAGCTTGGCGGCTATCCCTGCTGTGGTGGGCACACCGAGTGGGGTGTGTTCCTGCGCAGTGACCTGCCCGAAAACCTCAGCGAGGGGGATGTTTCTCTTTTGCGTGAGTATGGTGTTCGCTCTGTGCTGGACCTGCGCCGTCACAGCGAGCGCACCGCACAGCCCTGTGCGCTGTGTGGTACAGAGGGCTTTATGCTACACGAGCTATCCATAAACGACAATATAGATAGCATCGACTTTGAGGGAGATGTGAAAGGCTCCATGTCGGGGCTGTACATTTTTCTTTTGGAGCACAGCGGTGCGGCCATTGCGGATATTTTCAAGTTTTTTGCGCAGGAGGACGGCGGCATTTTGTTCCACTGCGCCGCAGGAAAGGACCGCACAGGCGTGATAGCCATGCTTCTCTTAAAGCTCGCAGGTGTCTCGGACGAGGACGTGACAGCCGACTACGCCATTACCGACATATACAAAAACGAGCCGCTGAACACCACGCACAACACCTTCACGGGAGCGCCCATGCAGGAGTATGTCCTGCGCAGTAAGCCCGAAAGTATGCGCCGCACACTGCGCCACTTGCAGGAAAAATACGGCGATGCAGAGAGCTATCTTTTGCAAGCAGGCGCAGACGCACAGGCGCTGTGGGAAATAAAGCGGCGCTTTGTAAAGCCGCTGTAAAGTAGCAAAAGCACCTACCCGCCACCTTTACCACACAAAAAAGTGCCTCCCCACAAGGGAAGCACTTTTTTTCATAATGCACTGTTTGTGTAGTTGCTGTAAAAAGATGCTACTACTCGTACACCCCTGTCTGTGGGCTTAGCGCCGTGGTGGGCGCAGGGGTTGGGGTCGAAGTAGGCGCTACCACCGTGAAGCTTGCCGTCGCATTACCCTGTTCGCTGTTGATGGAAATGCTGTGCGTGCCCAGCGGCAAGGTAGCGGTGTATGCGCCGCTTAGGGTTACTGTAATACTGCCGTTTACTGCGCTTGCATTCACATTGTCCGCACCTGCGGTGTGCACTGTGTGGGACGCTCCGCCGCTTAGGGTGATGAGCGTCTGTGTATATCTGTCAAAGTCAGCACTTGAGGTAAAGCTTGCGCTTTGCCCCTGTGTTACGCTTTGGCCTGTACCGCCTGTCATGGTGGGGGCAGATGGCGGCGCAGCTTCAAGCACCACCGCCACCGTCCACACTTGGCTTGTAGTGCCGTCCTGCGCCGTGACGGTGTATGTGACATTACCTGTAAAGTCTTGCGCCGTCGTGGGGCTTATAGTTGCGCCGTCGCTTAGCGTTATGCTCGGGGCAAGTGCCGTTAAGTTTGTGCCGTAGGGCATGGTGAGCGCCACCGTGTGGTTTGTTGCATCAATAGCAGATGTGCCCACCTGGTTTGGAACAGTAAAGCCTGTTATGTCGGTTTCAACACTTGGTGGTTCAATCGATACAGTCACTGTCCAGTCCTGCGTGGTAGCGCCGTCCTGTGCCGTGACGGTGTATGTGACATTACCTGTAAAGTCTTGCGCCGTAGTGGGGCTTATGCTTGCGCCGCCGCTTAGCGTTATGCTCGGGGCGAGTGCCGTTACATCCGTGCCGTAGGGCATGGTGAGCGCCACCGTGTGGTTTGTTGCATCAATAGCAGATG